>NZ_CP046175.1:4236191-5648255 GCF_009708215.1 Occultella kanbiaonis
CCGTCTCGAACGGCACGTAGGCGTACAACTCGGATCCGAGCCACTCGGTGACGTCCACGTCGGCATCGAACGTCACCCCGTTGCCGCGCTTGTCCTGCGCCACCACGTCGGCGTCCTCGAACGCGTCCGGTCGGATCCCGACGATCACCAGTTCCCGGTCCCCGATCGCCGCACGGAGACGGTCGTCAAGCGGCACCCGCACGAACGGCAGCACCAGATCGGTGCCGTCGACTCGGCCGGGCAGGAAGTTCATCGGGGGTGAGCCGATGAACCCGGCCACGAACAGGTTCACGGGCTGGTCGTACAGGGCACGCGGGCTCGCGACCTGCTGCAGCACACCCCTGCGGAGCACGGCCACCCGGTCGCCGAGCGTCATGGCCTCGGTCTGGTCGTGCGTGACGTACACGGTGGTGGTGGCCAGCCGGCGCTGCAGCCGGGCGATCTCGGTCCGCATCTGCCCGCGCAGCTTGGCGTCCAGGTTGGAGAGCGGCTCGTCGAAGAGGAATGCCTGAGCCTGGCGCACGATGGCGCGTCCCATCGCGACCCGCTGCCGCTGGCCGCCGGAGAGGTTGGCCGGCTTGCGGTCGAGGTGCTCGTCCAGCTCGAGCAGCGCGGAGGCGTTGCGGACCCTGCTGTCGATCTCGGAGTCCGAGTACTGGCCCTTGGTCAGCCGTAGCGGGAACGCGATGTTCTCGTAGACGGTCAGGTGCGGGTAGAGCGCGTAGTTCTGGAACACCATGGCCAGGTCGCGGTTGCGTGGAGCGAGGTCGTTGACCCGCTTGCCGCCGATCTCCAGGTCGCCGGAGGTGATGTCCTCGAGGCCCACGATCATGCGCAGCAGGGTCGACTTCCCACATCCGGACGGGCCCACCAGGATCACGAACTCGCCGTCCGCGATGTCCAGGCTCACGTCGTTCACGGCCGGGAACCCGTCGCCGTACTTCTTCACGATGTGGTTCAAGGTGATCGAAGCCATCTCCGATGTCTCCTTCTACTCGTTCGCGTCAGGGCGGTCAGCCCTTGACGGCTCCCTGGGTCAGTCCGGCCACGATCTGTCGTTGGAACAGCAACACCAGCACGATCACCGGAATGGTGACCACCACCGCGGCCGCCGAGATGGCGCCGGTGGGATCCTCGAAGTAGGACTCCCCGGTGAAGAACGCCAGTGCGGCAGGCACCGGTCGAGCGGCGCTGGTGGAGGTCAGTGAGATCCCGTAGACGAAGTCGTTCCACGCGATGAAGAACGCGATCAGGGCCGTGGTGAACACACCGGGCGCGGCCAGCGGCACGATCGCCTTGCGGAACGCCTGCATCGGGGTGGCTCCGTCGACCTGCGCGGCCTGCTCCAGCTCCCAGGGGATCTGCCGGAAGAAGGCCGCCAGCGTCCACATCGAGATCGGCAGCGTCAGCGAGAGATACGGGATGATCAGCCCGGCCCAGGTGTCGTACAGCCCGATCGAGCGCCAGATGTTGAACAGCGGCGTCACGATCGAGATCACCGGGAAGATCGACACCCCGAGCGCGGTGGTCAGCACGAGCCGCTTTCCGGGGAAGTCCAGCCGGGCGATCGCGTATGCCGCCACGGTGGCCAGCACCACCGCGATCAGCGTCGCGATCAGCGAGATGCCGATGGAGTTGCGCAGGGCCGGCAGGAACAGGTCGCGGGCGGAGCCGTCCGGGCTGAGGATCTGCGCGTAGTTCTCCCACGTCCAGGTGGTCGGCAGGAACTTGCCGGAGGTGAGGTCGCCCGGCAACTTGAACGACGTCGCCAGGATCGAGAACACCGGGAACAGCGCGTAGACGAGTACCAGCACCGTGATGACGGCCCACCACATCTTCTGGCGTCCAGTGAGAGCCATCAGTTGCCTCCTCGCGCACTCGAGAGGTCCACTTTGAAGAGCTTGATCGCCACGAAGCAGATGGCGACCACGGACAGGAAGAGCAGCACCGAGACGGCGGAGCCGAGTCCGATCTCGAGGCGCCCGATGGACGTTCGATAGGCAAGCAGGGAGAGCACGGTGGTGCCGTTAGCGCCGTTCGTCATGACGAACACGTTGTCGAAGATGCGGAACGCGTCCAGTGCCCGGAACAGCACGGCCACCATGATCGCGGCCTTCATGTTGGGCACGATCACGCGCTTGAACACCTGCCAGCTGGTGGCCCCGTCCACCTTCGCCGCTTCCTCCAGCTCCCCCGGGACCTGCGCGAGGCCGGCGAGGAGCAGCAGCGAGATGAACGGGGTCGTCTTCCAGATCTCCGAGGCCATGATCACGAACAGGCTCGTCCCCTGGGAGGCGAACCAGTTCAGGTCCTCGCTGACCCCCGGGACCCAGTCGAACCAGGAGTTCACGTACCCGGAGCTGATGTCGAAGGCGTAGAACCACGCGAACGCCGAGACCACCGTGATGATGCCGTAGGGCACCAGGATCGCCGTGCGAAGTGCGCCGCGCAGGTTCTGGATGGCTCGGTGCATGACCAGCGCGAGGGCGAAGCCGATGACCAGTTCGACCAGGACGGTCACCACCGTGATGAACAGAGTCACCCCCATCGCGGACCAGAACACCGGGTCGGTGAGCACGACCGCGTAGTTGCCGAACCCGACGAACTCGTTGGCGTCGGGGGCGGTCAGCCGGATCCTGGAGAGGGAGTCGATGAACGCCTGCACGATCGGGTAGAGCGTCACGGCGACCATCACGACGAACGCCGGCGCCGCGAGCATCAGACCGAGCCGGGCCTCGGATCGGGCCCGGTCGCTCGCGCGCGGCTTCCGGCGCGCGGCGCGTTCCTTGACGTCGGGACCGGTCGCAGGCCCGCTCGCACTGTGACTCACAGCAGACGCTCCCCTCGCAGGACGGCGGTGATGAGCTCGGTGGCCGCTTCCGGAGACGTGTCCGGGTTCACGTCGGAGACCGGGTACCAGGTCTCCTGCAACCCGGTGCTGATCTCGTTGTAGAGCGGCGTCTGCGGCCGTGGCGCGGCCTGCTCGAGGGAGTCCCGGATCATCTCGTACATCGGGAAGGTCTCCTGGACCTCGGCATCCTCGTAGGCCTCGGTGTTCGAGGCCGGGTTCCCGTCGTTGACCATGTAGAACGCCTGGTGCTCGGGGGTGACGATGCACTGTGCGGCCTCGAAGGCCAGGTCGGTGTGCTCGCTGAAGGCACCGACGCCGAGGTTGATCCCGCCCACCGGGGGTGCGGAGTCCGTGCCCTCGGTGACCGCCGGGTAGAGCGCCCAGCCGAAGTCGTCGAGCACGGACTCCTCGAGCAGGCCGTCGTCGACCGCCTGTTGGGTGGAGGTCCACACGAACGGCCAGTTCACCATGAAGGAGGCGTCATCGCCCTGGAAGAGCCGCAGCGACGCGGACTCGTCGGAGGTCGGCAGGCCCGGCCCGCCCAGGCCCTCGCTGCCGATCTGCCCCATGATCCGCGCGGCCTCGCGCCCGGCGTCGGTCTCCAGACCGAGTTCGGTGTCCTCGGCGCTCGAGCCGGGATTCGTGATGATCTCACCGCCGGCCGAGGCGATCAGGGCGTTGATCCAGACGGTGAGGGACTCCCCCTTGATGCCCTGGACCGCGAGGTAGAGGTCCTGGTCGGTGGCCACCTCGATCAGCTGGTCCCAGGTCACCGGCTGCGACATGTCCAGCCCGGCCTCCTCGACCACGGACTCGCGGTACCAGAGCAGCTGGGTGTTGGCCCAGAACGGGATCGCGACGAGCTCGTCGTTCCAGGTGGCCGAGTCCAGCGAGCCCTGCACCACGTTCTCGGAGACGGCTTCGGCAACATCGTCGGGGATCGGCGCCAGGAAGCCGGGCTCGGAGAGCTCGGGGATGAACGGCGGGTCCAGGCTCATCAGGTCGATCGAGCGGTCCTCCGCGGCCAGACGTCGCGCGAGCTGCTCGCGCTGGGCGGCGGCATCCCGCGGCAGCAGCACCGTCTCGATGGTGTACGCACCGTCCGCCGCCTCGGTGCACTCGGCAGCGATCTGCGCCTGGCCACCGTTGTCCGAGTTGATGTACCAGTTCAGCGTCGGTGGGCCATCGTCGGGCGCACACGCGGCGAGGGTCGCCACGAGTGCTGCTCCGGCGGTCGCCGCAACCATTCGGTTTCGTCGCACCAGACCTCCCCAAAGATCGCGTCATCGACTGATCTCAGGCGACAGCCAACACCCGATCGGGCGAGCGCGCACGTCGAGCGCCGGCCCGTACCACCCGGACCGGAGGGACGCACCACGCAGGCGAGTGCCCGCGATCACGCTCACATCCGTCGAGGCGTGAACGAGATCGCGGGCACCGGCGCAGGCCCGCGGGTGGTCAGTCCCGGAAGGTCTCGATCTGGGCGCCGAGCTCGATCAGTCGCTCCTGCAGCTGCTCGTAGCCGCGGGCGATGATGTCCACCCCGCGGAGCACGGAGGTGCCCTTCGCGGCAAGCATGGCGAGCAGGATGACGACGGCGGGACGCAGCGCGGGCGGGCAGCTCACCTCGGCGCCGGACCAGTGGGTCGGGCCGTTGATGTCGAGGCGGTGCGGGTCGAGCAGGCGCACGTCCGCGCCGAGGCGGGTCAGGACGCTCAGGTGGATGGCCCGGTTGTCGTAGACCCAGTCGTGGATCAGCGTGTGCCCCGAGGCGCAGGCCGCGATGACGGCGAAGAACGGCAGGTTGTCGATGTTCAGCCCGGGGAAGGGCATCGGATGGATCTTGTCGATCGGCGCCCTCAGCTCACTCGGCTTGACCGTCACGTCCACCAGGCGGGTTCGTCCGTTCGCCGCCGGGTACTCCTCGGAGAGCACGTACCGCAGTCCCATCTCGGCGAGGGTGGCGAGCTCGATCTCCATGAACTCGATCGGCACCCGGGCCACGGTGATCTCGGAATGCGTCACGATCCCGGCCGTGAGCAGGCTCATCGCCTCGATCGGATCCTCGGCCAGGGCGTAGTCGACGTCCGAGTCGATGTCGGCGAGGCCGTGCACCGTCAGCGTGGTCGTACCCACTCCGTCGATCCGCACCCCGAGCAGGTCGAGATAGAAGCACAGGTCCTGGACCATGTAGTTCGAGCTGGCGTTGCGGATGGTGGTCACCCCCGGGTGCCGGGCCGCTGCCATGATGGCGTTCTCGGTGACCGTGTCACCGCGCTCGGTGAGGACCACCTTGATGTCCTGCGGGCGGTCCGGCGCGACGGTGGCGTGGTAGGCGCCGGAAGTGGCCACCACCTCCAGCCCGAACGGGCGCAGCGCGATCATGTGCGGCTCCACGGTCCGGGTGCCGAGGTCGCAACCGCCGGCGTACGGCAGCTCGAAGTCCGGATTCCGGTTCAGAAGCGGTCCGAGGAACATGATGATGCTGCGGGTGCGCTTCGCGGCATCGGCGTCCATCGCGTCCAGGTCGAGGTGGGCGGGCGGGACGATATCCAGGTCGTGGCCGTCGGCGGACCAGGTGACCTTGACCCCGATGGACCGGAGCACGTCCACGATCCGGTCGACCTCGACGATCCGAGCCACACCGCGCAGCCGGGTCCGGCCCTGGTTCAGGAGCGAGGCGCAGAGCAGGGCGACCGCACCGTTCTTGGACGATTTGACCGTGATCGTGCCGGAGAGCTGCTGACCGCCGGTCACCCGCAGGTGCGAGGCCCGCGGCGCACCGATGGAGAGCAGATCGGCCTCGAGGGCGCGGTTGATCCGCGTGAGAAGCTCGACGGAGAGGTTCTGACTGCCCTGCTCGATCCGGGCGATGGCGCTCTGGGAGGTGTTCAGGCGCTCGGCGAGCTGGCTCTGGGTCAAGCCCTTGTTCTGACGAGCCCCACGGATCAGGGTGCCGATCTCGGCGACGGAGGTATCGGTCTCTTCAATCACGGTCATGGCGTCACGATATCTCACATCTGAGATATTGCGAGGTTCAGTGAGATGGAACACAGCGCGTGTCGCCAGATCGGGTGCCGACCTCATGCGCTGCACGCATGAGGTCGGCACCGGAGATCAGGCTTCGATGCCCTCCAGCAGCTCGGTGACCAGGGCCGCGACCGGGGACCGCTCGGAGCGGGTCAGGGTGACGTGGGCGAACAGCGGGTGCCCCTTCAGTGCCTCGATCACGGCGGCGACCCCGTCGTGCCGCCCCACCCGGAGGTTGTCCCGCTGGGCGACGTCGTGGGTGAGGACCACCCTCGAGCTCTGCCCGATCCGGGACAGCACCGTGAGCAGCACGTTGCGCTCGAGCGACTGTGCCTCGTCCACGATCACGAAGGCGTCGTGCAGGGACCGGCCACGGATGTGCGTGAGCGGGAGCACCTCGAGCATGCCCCGGTCCATGACCTCCTCGACGACCTCCGAGGAGACGACCGCGCCGAGGGTGTCGAAGACGGCCTGGGCCCAGGGGTTCATCTTCTCGGCCTCGCTGCCCGGCAGGTAGCCGAGCTCCTGGCCGCCGACGGCGTACAGCGGTCGGAACACCATGACCTTCCGGTGCTCGCGCCGCTCAAGCACGGCCTCGAGCCCCGCACAGAGGGCCAGCGCGGACTTCCCCGTCCCCGCCCGGCCCCCGAGGGAGACGATGCCGATCTCCGGATCGAGCAGCAGGTCGATCGCGATCCGCTGCTCGGCGCTGCGCCCGTGCATCCCGAAGATGTCCCGGTCGCCCCGGACCAGCGCGATCTGCTTGTCCGGCGTGACCCGCCCGAGCCCCGAGCCGCGGGGCGAGTGCAGCACCAGGCCGGTGTGACACGGCAGGTCCCGGACGCCGTCGCCCATCGCCAGGTCCGCGATGGAGAGGTGCTCCTCACCGAACAGCGTGGCCATCTCCGACTCCGTGACGGACGCCTCTGACATGCCCCGCCAGCCGGAATCGACCGCCAGCTGGGCGCGGTATTCCTCGGCCCGGATCCCGACGGCCGACGCCTTGACCCGCATCGGTAGGTCCTTGGAGACCACCCGGACAGTGAGCCCCTCGGAGCGAAGGTTCGCCGCGACGGAGAGGATCCGGGTGTCGTTGTCACCCAGGCGCAGGCCCGAGGGCAGGATCGAGGGGTCGGAGTGGTTCAGCTCGACCCGGACGGTGCCGCCCGCCTCGCCGACTGCGATGGGCTCGTCGAGCTTGCCGTGCTTGACCCGAAGGTCGTCGAGGATCCGCAGCGCGCTGCGTGCGAAGTAGCCGAGTTCGGGGTGGTGGCGCTTGGCCTCCAACTCGGTGATGACGACGATCGGCAGCACCACGTCGTGTTCGGCGAACCGGTAGATCGCGCGCGGGTCGGACAGCAACACAGAGGTGTCGAGGACATAGGTGACGCGTGCGCCGTCGGTGCCGTCAGGGGCGGTGTGGGGATCGGGGACCGGCAGCACGCCGGGGAGTCCCTCACCGCCCTTCGATGTGCCGGGGATCGGATCGTCGAACGCGAGGGACTCACGGGTCACTGGTAGCTCCTCCAGATGGACCTGCTCCGCTGCGCATTGCCGCGCTGCGGGTGCGGGGTGAGGGCGGTCGGCCCGACGAGGGGCCGGCGGCCCCTCTCCCACCTGAGCGTGTGCTCCATGGGCTGGCCTCCCGGTGGGTGACCGGAGTGCCACCCAGTGATGACCACGCTACGACCGCACCGGAGCTACGCGTGGGAGCGACGCGGCGTGGCGCGGCGAACCGCGAAGAGTTCACCTCCCGGACACATTCGGGACGTCCGCAGCCCGCCGTGACCCGCGCTCTCGTCAGCGACCGAGGCGCCGCTCTCGCTCACCGAAGGAGCGCAGGGCGCGCAGGAAGTCCACCCGGCGGAAGTCCGGCCAGTAGGCCTCGCAGAAGTAGAACTCGCTGTGCGCGCTCTGCCAGAGCAGGAAGCCACCGAGCCGCTGCTCCCCGGAGGTGCGGATGACGAGGTCGGGGTCGGGCTGGCCCTTGGTGTAGAGGTGCTCGGCGATCTTGTCAACGGTGACCGCGTCGGTGAGGTCCTCCAGCGAGCGTCCCTGCTCCGTGTACTCCTTGATCAGCGAGCGCACCGCGTTCGCGATCTCGTGGCGCCCGCCGTAGCCGACGGCGATGTTGACGTGCACCCCGTCCACGTCCGCGGTGAGGGCCTCGGCCGCGCGCAGCCGGTCGGAGATCTCCTCCGGCAGCAGGTCCAGCTCCCCGACCATCCGCAACCGCCAACGTCGGGTGGTGGCGAGCTTCGCGACTGTGGCGGCGATGATCTCGAGGAGGTCGGTGATCTCGGCGGGGTCGCGCCGGAGGTTGTCGGTGGAGAGCATCCACAGTGTGACGACCCCGACACCCACCTCCTCGCACCAGGTGAGCAGGTCGGTGATCCGGTCCGCCCCGGCCTGATGACCTTGCGCCGTCTCCAGGCCCACCGAGCGCGCCCAGCGACGGTTCCCGTCCAGCATCACACCGATGTGATGCGGTACCGGTCGGCCGTGCAACTGGTTCGCGAGCTTGCGCTCGTAGATGCCGTAGAGGAAGTTCGGTGGCCGCATCTCGGTTTCCGCTCCTCCTCGCGTGGGTGCCTGCACCCGATCGTCCCTCGCACCGTCGGGGTGCAGGCACACGCTACAACTCTCGACCGGTGCGCGGACCTACGCTTGCGTAACCTACGATGGCGTAAGGACTGTTGCCTCCAACGGTACGACCCAGCCTGCACCGAGACGAAGAAGGGGCCTCCATGGCACGCACCAGAGCGCACCGACGCCGGCCTCCGGTGAGCGTCGACGCCCCCGTGGCCTCCCCCGCCGTCCCGGCACCCGAGGCCAAGCCGCGGCTACGTGGCTGGATCCACACGATCATGGCCCCCATCGCGCTGATCGTCGGCATCGTCCTGGTGGTCGGCTCGACCACGCCGGCGGCCAAGATCAGCACCGCCGTGTTCGCGCTCACCACGGTGATCCTGTTCGGCACCAGCGCGATCTACCACCGCGGCACCTGGTCACCGAGGGCATTCGCGGTGCTCCGGCGGATGGACCACGCGAATATCTTCCTGGTCATCGCCGGCACCTACACGCCGCTGGCGGTCCTGCTCCTGCCAGCCGGCACGGCCACGCTGCTGCTCTGGCTCGTGTGGGGCGGCGCGGTCGCCGGACTGCTCGCCAGGATCTTCTGGCTCGGCGCACCACGGTGGTTCTACGTGCCCGTCTACGTGGCGCTCGGGTGGGTGGCGGTCGGTTTCCTGCCCGCGTTCTGGACGAACGGCGGGCCGGCCATCGCCCTCCTGGTGATCGCCGGCGGGCTCGGCTACACCCTCGGCGCGGCCGCCTACGGCTTCAAGCGTCCGAACCCGATCCCCACCTGGTTCGGATTCCACGAGATCTTCCACACCGGGACCGTCATCGGCTACTCCGCTCACGCTATCGCGATCGGGCTGGCGGCGTTCTCGGCGGTGTGACCGACGCGCCACTAGGCTGTGCCCACCACCACCGCCGCGCCGCCGAGGGAGATCCGCATGGCCAAGGACGCTGACTGGGACGAATCACCCGTGGAGTCGCTGCGCGCTGGCCGGGACTTCACGCTCGCAGACCTCGACCGGGACGCCACTCCCGGCTGGTCGGCGGGCAAGGCTGCGGCTGAGGTGGCCATGGCCGCCCGCGGTGAGGAACTCTCCGACCTCCAGGAGCGCCTGTTCGCCCACGGTCGCACCGGCGGCGACCGGTCGGTCCTGCTCGTGCTGCAGGGCTTGGACACCTCCGGCAAGGGCGGGATCGTGCGGCACGTGCTCGGGATGCTCGACCCGCAGGGTGTCGCCCTCGCGTCGTTCGGCGTGCCCACCGAGACCGAGCGCAAGCACCACCACCTCTGGCGGATCCGCCGGGCCCTCCCGCCGGCCGGGCGCATCGGCGTGTTCGACAGGTCCCACTACGAACAGGTGCTCGTGGTCAAGGTGGACGGGCTGGAGCCCGCCCAGGAGAACGAGGGCCGCTACGCCGAGCTGAACAGGTTCGACCGGCAGGTGATCAACTCCGGCACCACCGTGATCAAGGTCGCCCTGATGGTCTCCCACGACGAGCAGGGCGCGCGGCTGCGGGAACGGCTCGAGCGCCCCGACAAGCACTGGAAGTACAACCCCAGCGACGTGGACACGCGGCTCAAGTGGAACGAGTTCCAGGACGCCTACCAGGAGATGTTCGAACGCACCTCCACCGAGGCTGCGCCCTGGTACGTCGTTCCGGCCGACCACAAGTGGTACGCACGGATCGCGGTCACGGAGTTGCTGTACCAGGCGCTGGTCGGCCTCGACCTGTCCTGGCCCGAAGGGGACTTCGACCTCGAGAAGGAGAAGACGCGCCTGGCCGCCACCATGGCGGACCCCGGCTACCAGGCCCAAGAGAACGAGGACAGCGGCGGGCACGGCAAGAAGGACAAGAAGGACAAGAAGGACAAGAAGGGGAAGAAGGGCAAGAAGAAGTAGGTGCCCTCGTGGTCGACCGTTCCTAGCGGTCGACCTCGGTCACGTCGGCAGGCACCACCCGGTAGCGGCGGTGCCGCAGGCTTGGCACCGCGTCGCGGACGCTGCTCACGACGGCGGAGTCCAGGTCCGCGCGCAGCGTCACCGTGTCCGCGGCGTCCGCCTCGGCGACCGGCACCCCCAACGGATCGATGACCGCGCTGTGCCCGCTGCGGCCGGGACCGCTCTGGCTCGCCAGGAGCAGGTAGCTCGTGTTCTCGAGGGCGCGGGCGCGGGCCAGGGTCTGCAGTTGTGCCACCTTGCCGTCCCCCGCGGCCCAGGCCGCGATCACCACGAGCGCGTCCACGCCCGCGTCGGCCAGGACCCGGAACGTCTCCGGGAAGCGCAGGTCGTAGCAGGTGGCGATGCCCACCTGGAACCCGTCGACGTCGAGGACGAGCGTGTTCTGCGGCCCGGGCTCGCCGGGAGCGAGCACGTCCGACTCACGAGTTCCGAACGCGTCGAACAGGTGCACCTTCACGTAGCGGCCCAGCACACGCCCGTCCGGACCGATCGCGACGGCGACGTTCGATGCCCGGCCCGGGGCCGCCGTCGGGCCGCCTGCGACCGGACCGGTCTCGATCGTGCCGACCACGACGTGCACGCCCGCGGCCCGCGCGGCGTCGGCGACCGCCCGCACGAACGGACCGTCGGCCGGCTGGGCCAGGTCGAGGCTCAGCCGGGGCGCCCAGCCCGCGGTGTACTCGGGCAGCACCACCAGCTTCGCCCCGTCGGCGGCCGCGTCCGCGATCGCCGCGACGGCCAGGCGGGCGTTCTCCTCGGGGTCGACCCCGGCGCTCAATTGCGCCACGGCCACCGGGAGCGTGCTCATGGCCGCGCGCCGTCCGGCGGGTCGGTGGGGTCAGCGGTGCCGGCGGTGCCGGTCGCGTCGCCGTCGGTCCGTTCCTGGGTGGCCGCGTTCGTCCGGGCGCGCCGCATGTGCTTGCCGAGGGACCTGGCCAGGAAGAACAGCACCACGGCGAGGAAGAAGAACACGGCGAAGCCGCCCACGCCCGGCGTGACGACGCTCGGGTCCGGGATCTCGTCGGCAAGCACCTGCGGCAGCACCGACACGGCCGAGGCCATCACGCCGTCTCCCTGATACCGGCGAAGAGGTCCGTCTCGGGGACGGCCGTCTCGACCCGGGACCGGGCCAGTTCGTACTCCTCGAACGGCCACGCCTCCCGCTCGATCTCCCGCAGCACGGCGAAGAAGAAGCCGTCGGGGTCGATTTGGGTCGCATGGGCGAGCAGGGCCCGGTCGCGCTGGTCGAAGTAGTCGGCGCACTCGATCCGGGTGGTCACCTTGTCCGCGCGGTCGTCGCGGTCCCCCCAGCGCTCCAGCCAGTCGGCGTACGGCGACTCCTTGCCTGCGGCCAGGGTCGCCTCATGGATCGCGGTGACGCGGGCGCGGGAGAAGCCGTGGTCGTAGTACAACTTGGCGATCTCCCAGGCCGGACCGGCACTGGCGAACGCGTCCGGGTCGGCAGCGGCGTCGAAGGCCGCGGCCGAGACCCGGTGGGTCATGATGTGGTCCGGATGTGGGTAGCCACCGTTCTCGTTGTAGGTGGTCATCACGTGCGGTCGGAACTCCCGGACCACCCGGACGAGGGCCTCGGTGGTCACCTCGAGCGGCTCGAGGCCGAAGCACCCCGGCGGCAGCGGGGGCAGCGGGTCGCCCTCGGGCAGGCCGGAATCCACGAAACCGAGCCACCGCTGCGAGACGCCGAGCGCGGCCGCCGCGGCAGCCATCTCCCGGCGCCGGTAGCCGGGCATGTCCCGGAGCACCTCGGGATCGTTCTCGAGTCGCGGGTTCAGGATGTCACCGCGCTCGCCACCGGTGCAGGTGACGACGAGGACCTCCACGCCCTCGGCGGCGTACCGCGCCATGGTCGCCGCGCCCTTGCTCGATTCGTCGTCGGGGTGGGCGTGCACGGCCATGAGCCGCAGGTTCTGCGCAGCCAAGTGATCCTCCTGGGATCGGCGGTGGGACAATGGGCACGAAGGCGCGCGGCGGAACTCCGCGCGCGGGCGACCCCCAGTCTAAGGATGGTACGCGTGGTGCAGGCACCGGCCCGGGCCGAGAACGAACCTTCGTCGGCCCTGCTCGCGGACCGTTACGGCCGTCGGTCCGACGGCGGTGCGCGCCGACTGCGGGCACGTGTCCTGATCGGGGTGCTGGCCGCCGCCGGGATCGCGGTCCTGGTCTGGATCGCCATCGACATGTTCGCTCCCTCGGTGGACAGCCGCGACGTCGGCTTCCACGTGGTGGACTCCGAGTCGGTTCGGGTGACCTTCGACGTCACGAAGCCGGCCGAGCGCACCGCGGTGTGCACGTTGGAGGCGCTCAGCACCGGCTACGGCCAGGTCGGGTTGCTCGAGGTTGAGATCGGGCCGCAGTCCGCCGACACGGTGCGCATCACGTCCGAGGTGGCGACCAGCGAACTGGCCACCACCGGCCTGGTCCGCGCCTGCACCCTCACCGACTGAACGGCCCCGCCGGCCGGCTTGGGCTCAGGCCCAGTGCTCGGCGACGAACGCGACCCAACCGGCCTCGTCGAGTTCTGGCCCGCCGAGCGTCCGCGCGGCCTGCGGCAGGGTCTGGTCGTTCCGTTCGGCCGTCTCCGCCAACGCGTAGGCGTTGATCCCGATCGTCGTCGCGTAGGAGTAGACCGTCGCCGCGATCGCGTAGGCGCAGTTGGAGGTCTCCTCGTCCACGAAGTCGGTGTCCACCGGGAACCGACCCGTGAACCGGGTCAGGTAGCATTGCCTGATCCGCGACCCGATCGGGGTGTCCCAGTTGCCGAACACGCCGTGCGGGGCGAACTCCCTGCCGTCGCTCTCGAACCGGCCCTCCAGGAACGTCGCCCAGCCCTCGCTCACGGTGGGGTCCCGACCGGTCCGGTCCGGCAGCATCGCCGCAGCCATGGTGTGCGCGAACTCGTGCGCCATCGTCGAGTGCAGGAAGGTGTCCCCGTGGAGGATCCCGCTCGGTCCGATGGTGACCACACCGCCGGCATCCCCGCCCGTCGCGACATGGGCACCGAGCCCTGCCGTGGCGGCGGGGCTGGCCAGGGTGAAGTTCGTGCCCGACCGGTCCGGCCACCAGTCGGAGATCGGTGCGGGGTCCGAGGACGAGAACCAGCGCTCGAAGCGCGCGGTGTCCTCGGTGATGAACAGCGGCATCCGCTGCACCGGCGCGTAGCCGCGTTCGTGTTCGTACGCGTCGATGACGTAGGCCGCGGCGGACTCGGCCAGCGTGGCGACCCGGTCGACCAGCGCCGACTCGTCCTGGTACCCGGCGATCACGGCGTGCTCGGTCTGTACCACGTACAGCGGTTCGACGTCCCACGGTGCGACCTGCTCGTACGTGCCCCACTCGCTGATCACGCCGCTGGTGCCGCCGTCGGTGACCCGGATGGTGGCGCTGTACCGCAGGCTCTGCACGTAGGTCAGCCCGGCGTCGGGATGATCGGTGCCGGCGGGCACTCTCGGCGAGAAGGTCATGGCCGCACCCAGGGTCACCGTGACAGTGACGGTGTGGTCCGCGTACCCGACGGACTCCGGCCCGAGGATCGAGAGAGCACCCTCGGACCAGCCGATCCGGTCCATGTTGTCCCACCAGAGGTTCAGCGGCTCGACGGCGGCCCCTTCGACGTGGGAGAAGAACGCCGCCCGGTTCCGGCTCGCGAGGGCGATGTTGAGCGCCTCCTCCAGGTCCGATCCCGTGAACGACCCGCTGCTCGGGTCCTGGTCGGCCGCTGCGGTCGGGCCGGTCGGCGGCGAAGGGCTGCCGACGGTCGGACCGTCTCCGGCACCCTTCGCGAGGTCGATCAGCGTGAACCCGATGACCGGCACCCCGATGACCAGCACCAACAGCATCGCGACGATGCGGACGGTGTTCGACCGCGTCCTACGTGGCGGCGGGAGCGCGGCCGGGGCGGGTGGGGTCTGCTCGTCGGGCATGCGGGTTCTAGCCGAAGTTCGACCCGAGCCAGCCGGCCCATCCGTCCTCGGTCAGCTCGACGTCTCCGATCTCGTCCGCCGTCTCGGTCAGGGAGTCCCCGGTCTCGAGGGCAGTGTCGGACAGCTCGAACACGTCGATGCCGAGCGAGTCGGCATAGGCGTAGACGCTGCCACTGAGGGCGTAGGCGCAACTGACGTCGTCGACGTCGTCGAAGTCCCGCGGCGACGGGAACGAGCCGTCCAGGTCCGCCACACAGCCCCGGAGCACCCGGCCGGTGTAGCTCAGCCGGGTGGCGTACGTGCCGTGCCCCTGGAACAGCGACTCGTTGTACGTTGCCCAGCCCTCGGTGACGATGGGCCCGGCGTAGGCCGCCCGGGGCACGTTGACCTCATGGATCGCGTGGATGAACTCGTGCGTGATCGTGTCCTGGGTGTCCGCGATCCCGTACGCCAGTCCGTTGGGTCCGACCGTGACGATGCCGCCGGCCGTGGCGTCCCAGCCACCGGAGGCGATGTCGTCCGGGACACCGGCGCTCGGGAACGGCCGCGACTGTGGGAACAGGGTGCCCGCGCGGTCCCCGGTCCAGCCGTCGATCTCGTCCGGGTTGATGAACCAGCTGTTGAAGCGGTCCATGTCATCGCTGTAGAAGGAGAGGAACCGCTGAGCGTTCGCGACCCCGGTCTCGCTCTCGTACCGGTCGACGACCCAGCGCGCACTCTCCTCGGCCGCCTCGGCGACGGAGTCGACCAGTTCCGACTCGTCCTCGTAGCCGGCCACCACCGAGTGCTCCGTGATCACGGCGTAGAGCGGCTCGAGGTCCCATGGCGCCGGGTCGTCCTCGACCTCCCAGCCCGTGATCAGCCCGCTCGCGCCGTCGTCGCTGACGGCGATCGTGGCGCGGTAGTCGTTCACCGGTGCGTAGGCGCGGCCGGCGTCCGGATGGTCGGAGTCGGCCGGGATGGTGGGCGAGCCCGCGGTCACCGCGCCGAGCTGGACGCTCTGGATGGCGGTGTTGTCCCGGTAGTTGGCGTTCTGCAGGCCCTGCATCGAGAACACGCCACGGCTCCAGCCGAGGACCTCCATGTTGTCCCACCACAGCGACAGCGGTGCGACGGCGTCGCCGCCCACGTAGCTGAAGAACAGTTCCCGGTCCCGCGTCGCGAGCGCGGCGTTCAGCTGTTCGCCCAGGTGGGTGCCGGTGAAGCGACCGTCGGGCTCGGTGTTCGGGCGGCCGTACCCGTCGTCGGTGGGCATCGTGTCCGGGTCGGGATCCGCCGTCGGGCCGGCGTTGCGGTCCTGGATGAAGACCAGCGAGGCGAGCACCACGAGGGCGACCACCAGGACGGCGCCGAGGGCCATCACCCAGCCGGGCAGCGGTCCGCCGCGCCGGCGCGGCGGCGGTGGTGCCTGCTGGGGGAACTGCGGCGCCGGGTAGGCGGGCATGTCGCGGTAGCGGTACCCGTAGGACGGTGTCGGGCCCTGGGGCTGTGCCGACGGCCTGGCTCCGCCCGGTGGCGACCAGCCTCCGGTCGCGGCGCCGGACGGGGCCGGTGCCGCCGACGGCGCTGCGACACGCCGAACGGGTTCCGGGAAGTGAGCGCCCGGCCGCGGCGCCGGCTGGGCCTGGACGTACGGGCTCGGCGGGCCCGGCGGGATCCACTGGGGCGGCGCTGACTTCTCGGGCGTGCCGGGCGTCGCCGCACCATCAGGATCGTGCGGACGAGCCGGATCGGGCCCGGGTGGCGGTGCCACGTGACTCATGGCGCGCCCCCTCTCGATTTCGGCTCCATCGAGGCCCTGATCGGCCGCAGCCAGCCTATCGCGACGGGTCGGTGGCACCGCTCGATCCGAGGTCTCAGGACATGGATCGAACTATCCATTGGCCACGAGAATGCGCCCGACAGGTATAATTGACCTTTTCCACCGCCCCGGTGCGGTCCGCAACGGCATCCAGCCCGGGCAAATGGAACTCTCGCCCGCCTGTGACCTGACCGTCGTGGTCACGCGCTGGGGCTCGAACGTAGATGAAGGAGGAACCGTGTCCGAAACCACGTGGCTTACGCAGGACAGTTACGACCGTCTCAAGGCCGAGTACGACCACCTCGTGGGCGAGGGACGGACCGAGATCGCCGACAAGATCGAGTCTGCCCGCGAAGAGGGAGACCTCAAGGAGAACGGCGGATACCACGCCGCTCGCGAGGAGCAGGCGAAGCAGGAGGCCCGCATCCGACAGCTCGACGAGCTGCTCCGCGGCGCCCAGGTCGGCGAAGCCCCGGCCGACGACGGCATCGTCGAGCCCGGCATGGTGGTCACGGCCACCGTCGGCGGCGAGAAGATGACCTTCCTCCTCGGATCCCGTGAGGTCGCCGGCGACACCGACCTCGACGTCTACTCCGCGAGCTCTCCCCTCGGCACGGCCATCCTCGGTCACAAGACGGGCGAGACCGTCGAGTACAAGACCCCGAACGGCACGACGGTCAAGGTCAAGATCACCAAGGCGAAGCCCTTCGCAGGCTGACCGCCCCGTCGGGCCCGGCCCGACGACGCCCCGCTGCCCGCTCGACCACCCGGTCCGGCGGGCAGCGGCGTCTGCGGCCTACCGCACCCGATAGCCGCGGTCGGTGAGCGAGCGGACCACGTCGGTGCAGTGCTCGGGCCCCTTGGTCTCACACTCGACCGCGATGTCCACCTCGTCCACGGCGAGTCCCGCCGCCGTGCGGACGTGCGCCACGTCCAGCACGTTCGCCCCGAGACCGGCCAGGTCCCGGAGCAGGCCGGCGAGGTTCCCGGGGGTGTCCGGCACGCGCACGTGCACCTGCAGGTAACGCCCGGCGGCCACCATCCCGTGCTGGAGCACCTTCATCAGCACCAGCGGGTCGATGTTGCCGCCGGAGAGGATCACCACGATCGGCCCCTCGTGCACGCCGGGCCGGGCGAGCAGGTCCGCCACGCCCGCGGCGCCCGAGGGCTCCACGACCAGCTTGGCCCGTTCGGCGAGCAGGAGCATCGCGCGGTTCAGGTCCTCCTCGCTGACCAGATCCACCTGCCGCACCTCACGGCGGACGATCTCGAGCGGGATCCTCCCGGGCTCGCCGATCGCGATCCCGTCGGCCATGGTCTTCATCGTGGCCAACGCGACCGGGTGCCCGGCGCTGATCGAGCCCGGGTACGCTGCCGCCCCCTCGGCCTGGACGCCCACCACCTCGATGTCGGTGCCGAGGATCTCGTGCAGTGCCGTCGCCACCCCGGCGAGCAGGCCGCCACCGCCGGTGGGCACCAGCACGGTGCGCACGGTCGGGACCTGCTCCGCGATCTCGAGGGCGATCGTGGCCTGGCCGGTCACGATGTCCTCGTGGTCGAACGGGTGGATGACCTCACGTCCGGTCCGTTCGGCCTCCGCGCGGGCCTCCTGGAGAGCCTCCCCCACGGTCGCGCCGTGCAGGCGAACCTCGGCCCCGTAACCGCGCGTCGCCGCCAGCTTCGGCAGAGCGGCCCCGACGGGCATGTAGATGGTCGCGGGGATGCCGAGCATCCGGGCAGCGAGGGCAACCCCCTGGGCGTGGTTGCCGGCACTCGCGGCGAGCACCCCGGCGGCCTTCTGCTCCGGGGACAGTCGGAGCATGCGGGTGTAGGCGCCGCGGATCTTGAACGAGCCACCCGTCTGCAGGTTCTCGCACTTGAGCCAGACCTCGGCGCCTGCGATCGCGCTCAGTGCCCCGCTGTACTGGATCGGGGTCCGCTGGATCACGCCCTCGAGCTCGGCGGCAGCAGCCCGGATCCTCGCGAGGTCGACGGTCACGCTCCCGTCCTCATGTCTTCGCCCTCACTTCTATCAGGTCCGGGTCGGCGGTGCCCGGGTGGTTCAGGTAGTTCATCACCGCGTTGACGACGGCGACGATCGGCACCGCGAACAGCGCCCCGACGATCCCGCCGATCAGTGTGCCGGTCGCGACCGCGAGCAGCACCGCGACCGGGTGCAGTTTGAGCGCCCGGCTCATCAGGACCGGCTGGAAGAAATGGCTCTCGAGCTGCTGCACCCCGAGCACGATCGCCAGCATGATCAGCGCTCGGAACGGTCCCTGGTCCACGAGGGCAACGGCAACGGCAACGGCGCCGGTGAGCACGGCGCCGATGATCGGGATGAACGAGCCGAGGAAGACCAGGATGCCGAGGGGCAGTGCCAGCGGCACCCCGAGGAGCCAGGCACCCAGGCCGATGCCGACCCCGTCGATGAACGCGACGACGATCTGGGTCCGCGCGTACACGCTCAGGCTGGTCCAGCCCCGCATCCCGGCGCCGGCGACCCGCTCCCGCGCGACCTTGGGGAACAGCCGGACGATCCAGCCCCAGATCGTGGTGCCCTCCTTGAGGAAGAAGAAGAGGCAGAACAGGGCGATCAGGGCACCGGCCAGCACGTGCCCGACGGACGTGGTCACCGACAACGCCCCGGACAGGATCGAGTCGATGTTCGTGGAGAGCTGTTGCTGCAGGGCATCGACGTAGGAGTTGATGGTCTCCTCGCTCAGCGCGAGGGGGCCCGAGCTCAGCCAGGCGATCCCAGTCTCGATCCCGTCCCAAGCGGTGTCGGCAAGGTCGGCGAACCCGCTGATCACCGACCTGCCCGCGAGCGTCAGCAGCCCCCCGAGGAACAGCACCACCAGCAGCAGGGTGGCGACCACCGCCAGCGTCCGCGGCAACCGGACCCGGTGACTCAGCCAGTTCGTGACCGGGGACAGCAGGGCGGTCAGCAGGGCGGCCACGAGAACCGGGATCGCGACGGTCTTGATCTGGACGAGGGCCACACCGACCAGCGCCACGGCAGCCACGATCACCACCAGGCGCCAGGACCACGCCGCAGCGGCGGTCACCGGCGGCGGTACCGGCCCCTGGTAGGTCTTGAGCACCGGCGCCCTCCGCTCGGGCTCATCGGTGGGGAGGTTCTGCCCATCGACGTCCTCCGGCACAACCGGGCTAGATTCAGGAACGTGCCCGACCTCAGGGTCTGCGGCACTGCCGCGGTCATCGTTCGACATGGTGTCCTTCCAAGGTTCCGGCCATCAGACTACGGCCCACCGGGGCCGGAACAGGTGACGTGAGCGCAGTGTTGTCAACTGTGCGCCGGATCGGCGCAGCGACGGAAACGAGGTACCACGGATGATCTTCGGAGCACGCATGCAAACGGCGATGGTCAGCCGCGAGGACGCGATGGAGGGCCACGAGCGTCCGCTCTACCAGGTCCCGGCGACCCACACGGTGCTCGGCACTCCGCTGCAGGGCCCCTGGCCCGAGGGCACTCGGACCGTCTTCCTGGCGATGGGGTGTTTCTGGGGTGCGGAACGGATCTTCTGGCGTCTGCCCGGCGTCGTGACCACCGCGGCCGGCTACATGGGCGGCTACTCACCCAACCCCACCTACGACGAGGTGTGCACCGGCCGTACCGGGCACACCGAGGCGGTCATCGTCGCCTACGACCCGAAGCAGATCTCCCTGGAACGGATCCTGGCCGAGTTCTGGGAGAACCACGACCCGACCCAGGGCAACCGCCAGGGCAACGACGTGGGCACCCAGTACCGCTCGGCGATCTACTGGAGCGACCCGGCCGATGCGGCACTGGTGCGCGCCAGCCGGGAGGCGTTCAACACCGTGGTCCGCGAGCACGGCTTCGGCGACATCACCACCGAACTCGCCCCGGCCGCGGACGCGGGCACCTTCTACTACGCCGAGGGCTACCACCAGCAGTACCTCGACAAGAACCCCGGTGGCTACTGCAACCACGGCCCGAACGGGATGAGCTGCCCGATCGGGATCCTGAGCCAGGACCAGGTACCGGCCCAGACCGACATCGTGCCGCCGTCGGCGTCCTGATCCGAGCGAGCGCCGCCCGTGCCGGCGATAGCCCGGACGGCGCGGCGGGTCGCCATGCAGATGTCCGGTCCAGGGCGCAGCGACCGGCTACTGTGGCGCCGAACGCTCTTCGACGAGGAAAGGCCAGACGTGGCAGACTCCCCCCATTCGGACCGGGTGCTGAAGTTCTCATCGGCGCCGTCACTCGAGGCCCTGCCGGAGGCGATCGACGTCGCTGCGGCGACCCCTCCGAACCCGCCGCAGGAGATCCAGCAGAAGTTCGTCGGCCTCTCCTACGAAGCCGCCTACAGCGAGGCCGAGACGTTCGTGAAGGTCGTCGACCAGATGGCCACGAAGCACACCGGATCCGGTGTCGCCGACGCGAAGCGCATCATCGACTTCGGCTCGGGCTGGGGCCGCATCTCCCGGTTCCTGCTCGCGAAGACCGAGCCGACGCACATCCACGCCCTCGACGTGGATCCGGAGATGACCACGCTGGTGAACGTGACGCTGCCCGGCATCAACGCGATGACGGTCGACCCGTTCCCACCCACGGTCCTCGGGCGGGGAAGGTTCGACCTCGCCGTGGCGTTCAGTGTGTTCTCGCACCTGTCCGGCCCCGCGCACGAGGCGTGGGCGAAGGAGTTCGCGCGCGTGGTGCGGCCGGGCGGGGTCGTGGCGATCACGGTCCTGGACGACCAGTTCATGGGTCAGGTCGCCGGTGCCCGGGCGGCCGTGGAGGCGGGCGAGGCCGACGACTTCGCGGCGTCGCTGGCGACGACGTTCGAGGATGTCGACGCCGCGCGCGCAGGCTTCGACCGGGGCGAGATCCAGTTCGCCGGCAGCGGCGGCGGCGAGGTTCGCACCGGCGACTACTACGGCTGGGCAGCGGCGCCCGTCGAGTACGTCAAGCGGGTCTGGGGTTCGGCCGGCTTCTCGATCGTGGAGTGGGTGCCCGCGAACGTCCTGTTCCCGCAGGCCCTGGTGATTCTCGTCCGTGGCGAGGACGCGGCGGACGGCGCCGCCGAGCCGGCCAGGAACCACTCCACGCCCGGCGCGGTCCCGGTGACCCGCCGCATCCGCTCACAGGTCGGGCGAGTGCTGCGTCGTCTCGGTCTGCGCAAGTAGCCAGCTACACGAGAACGGGGCCGCCCGGACCATCTGGTCCGGGCGGCCCCGTTCGGCGTTCGCGTCGTCGATGCCGTCAGGAGGCGCCGATGATGTCCACGACGAACACGAGGGTGTCGGTGCCCTTGATTCCGGCGCGCGGCATGCCGTTCGGGCCATACCCCTCGTGCGGGGGGATCGAGACGAGCACCCGGGAGCCGATCGGCTGGCCGACGAGGGAGTTGTCCCACCCGGCGATCACGGCGCCGACGCCGATCGGGAACTGGATCGAGGAGCCGCGGTCGTAGGAGTTGTCGAAGATGCCGCCGCCCCAGATCTGGCCGAGGTAGTTGACGTCGATCGTCTGACCGGCCTCGACGAGAGCGCCGTCACCCTGGCTGATGACCTGGACGGCCAGATCGGCGGGCGCCGCGTTCTCGGGGAAGCTCAGTGCCGGCTTGTCGCCGAACGAACCAGTAGCCGTGGGCAGGGAAGTCATGGATCCTCTTCTCGGATTCGGTGTCAGTGATCAGTGCCAGCCTAAACGCCCGACGGCGGACCTCGCCCCGGGCGATCGCCTCACCCGAGCAGGTCGGCGAGCCAGCGCAGCTGCGCTGCGACCTGGAACCCGGCGCCACCCTCGTGGCCGTTGTAGCCGTACACCTCGATCTGCTTCGAGACGGCCGCCGGCACCCCCGTGCCCGTGCCGTAGGCGTTGTAGGCCGCGTACACGGTCGACGGCGGGCACACCGGGTCCATCAGCGCGACCGAGTACAGGGCCGGTGCCTGCGCGCGCTTGGCGAGGTTCACGCCGTCGAAGTAGGAGAGCGTCTCCCAGACCCGGTCCACGGACAGCCGGTGGACGGCGAGGTAGTTGGTGATCTCCGCATACGGCAGGTTCGCCGTGATCTCGACGGCGCGGCGGAAGTACTGCAGGAACGGTACGTCGACCATCGCGCCGGCGACGTCCGGGACCAGGGCCGCGGCCGCCGTCGCGATGCCGCCACCCTGGCTGCCGCCGGAGACGATCACGCGGTCCGGGTCGACCCCGGGCAGCGCGCGTGCCGCGTCGACGGCGCGGGCGGCATCGGTGAACACGCGCCGGTAGTAGTACTGGGCCGGGTCCGCGATGCCGCGGGTCAGGTAGCCGGTCGCCGCCGGGTCGCTTCCGACCGGGTCCGGGGTGTCTCCGCCGTTGCCGGAGTAGCCCTGGCCACGGGTGTCCATCTTCAGGTAGGCGTACCCCGCGGAGGGCAGCAGGGACTGCTCGTGGGGCAGCCCACGCCCACCGCTGTAGCCGATGTAGTTGACGACGATCGGCAGCGCGTCGGTGACGCCCGCGGGGCGGGCGTACCAGGCCTTGATCGGGTGTCCGGCGAAACCCGGGAAGGTGACGTCGAAGACGTCCACGTGGGTGAGCCCGGAGTCCACCTCGGTGACCACGACGGGGGTGGTGTGGGTCCGGGCCTCGGCAAGGGTGCCGGACCAGAACTCGTCGAAGTCTGCCGGTTCGGCGACGTCGGGACGGTAGTCGATGAGCTGCGCGTGCGGCAGGTCGAAGAGCGGCATGCGCTTACCGTAGCGGTGCACACGGCACCGGCGGTGACGACAACGGCGCGCCACCCCACGAGGGGTGACGCGCCGGTGACGGGCTACGCCGGGCTGGACCGGATCAGTTGCTGCCGCGCAGGATCGCGAGGATCCGCAGGAACTCCAGGTACAGCCAGACCAGGGTGATCGTGATCCCGAAGGCTGCGGACCAGGCCATCTTGGCCGGGGCGCCGTTCTGGATGCCCTTGCTGATCGAGTCGAAGTCCCAGATGAGGTTCATCGCGGCCAGACCGACTGCGAACAGACCGATGATCAGGCCGAGCGGGATCCCGAAGACCTCCTGGCTGCGCAGGCCGAATCCGTCCATGCCGCCGAACACCATGAGGCCGAGGTTGACCAGGGAGAACACGAGGTACGAGGCGCCGGCGATGAGCAGGAAGCGGGTGAACTTCGGGGTGACCCGCACCTTGCCGCTCTTGAACAGCGCGAGCGTCACCGCGAACGTCACGAACGTCGCGAGGACCGCCTGGATGACGATGCCGGGCCACATGGTCTCGAAGACACCCGAGATCATGCCGAGGAAGGCGCCCTCGAACGCGGCGTAGCCGATGATCAGCGCCGGGCTCGGTTCGCGCTTGAACGCGTTCACGAGGCCGAGCACGAATCCGCCGATGAGGCCGATGAACATGACCGGCATGCGCATCTCGAGCGGAACGGCGAACCAGGCCAGGACCGCGACGCCGATGACGACCGCCAGTACCCCGCCCGTCTTCATGATCACGTCGTCGTAGGTGAGCCGACCGGTCTGCGCCGGGCCGGCGTCGGGACCGTAGTAGGACTGCTCGACGGACGCGAACTGCGGGTCGTAGCCCTGGGTCGCCGTCGCACCGTAGGGCTGTGCGTTCGGCTGGCCGTAGCCGGGCTGAGCCTGCTGCCCGTACGGGTTCACCGGCGGGTAGCTCGGCTTGCTCTTGCCGAACTCCGCGGAGTTCGTGAAGAAGGGATTTGCCATTCAATGCCTCCGAAGGTCGCGCCGCCCCGGCCACCTTCGCGGCCGGCCCGACGTGCATGGGCCGTCATGTCCCATCCTAGGGGCACGTACCCGGCGGACCGGCTAGTGATCCAAGAGATGGTTCCACACCGTAGAACGCCCGCGTGCCCGCGCGTGTTCCCGAACGCCACACCCCGATCGGCGATCTCCGCCGATCGGATGAGGCTCTCACCCGAGTGGGCGAGAGGAGATCGCGCGAAGATCCGTCTGACGCAGGTGGGCGTGGCCCGCGCGAGGTCCTAGCGTTGAGCCCAGCACCCCAAACCGTCGACCCGGAAGCGAGGCTGGCCCGATGATCGAGGCCCACGGCCTGACCAAGAAATACGGTGACAAAGTCGCCGTCAACGATATCTCCTTCACCGTCAACCCCGGTCGCGTGACCGGGTTCCTCGGGCCGAACGGCGCCGGGAAGTCCACCACCATGCGGATGATCGTCGGTCTCGACCGGCCCACCCACGGCTCGGTGACCGTCAACGGCAAGCCCTACGTCCAGCACCGGGCACCGCTGCGCGAGGTCGGGGCACTGCTCGAGGCGAAGGCCGTGCACTCCGGCCGCAGCGCGACCAATCACCTGCGCGGCCTGGCCGCGACCCACGGCATCTCCAAGGCCCGGGTGCACGAGGTCATCGACATGACCGGCCTGGCCGCCGTGGCCGGCAAGCGGGTGGGTGGCTTCTCCCTCGGGATGGGCCAGCGGCTCGGGATCGCCGCGGCGATGCTCGGCGACCCGCGCACCCTGATCCTGGACGAGCCGGTCAACGGTCTCGACCCCGAGGGCGTGAAGTGGGTGCGCACCATGGTGCGCTACCTGGCCGACGAGGGCCGGACCGTGTTCCTGTCCTCGCACCTGATGAGCGAGATGGCGATCACCGCCGACGAGCTCATCGTGATCGGACGGGGCCGGATCATCACCACCGGCGCCGTCCAGGACGTCATCGACGCCGTGACGAAGTCGAGCGTGCGGGTTCGCTCGCCGCAGGCCGAGGACCTCGTGGCCCGGTTGCAGGGCGCTGACGTGACCGTCACCTCCCTTGAGCCGTCGCTGTTGAAGGTGGACGGACTCTCGGCCGAGCAGATCGGCGAGGCAGCCGCCGCGGGCGGGTTCGTGCTGCACGAGCTCACACCGATGCGGGCCTCGCTCGAGGAGGCCTACATGACCCTGACCGCAGACGACGTGGAGTACCACTCCCACGGCGCCGGCGAGGAGACCGCACCCGCCGTCGTCGCCGAGACCGAAGGGGCGAACCGATGACCGCCGCCACCGCCACCGCGCCCGTGAGCCCAACCGACGCGAACGGCTACCACCTGAGCTTCGGGCGCGTCCTGCGCTCGGAGTGGATCAAGTTCATCAGCCTCAGGTCCACCGTTTGGGTGGCGGTCGCAACCGTCGCGGTCATGGTCGGCTTCAGCCTGCTGATGGGCTTCGGGATGACTCAGATCGTCCAGAATCCCGAGAGCATGGGAGGGGAAGCCAGTCTCGGAGGCACGGGCACCGTGATCGGCACCAGCGTCGCCACGACCGGCTACGCGTTCGGCCAGATCGTGGTCGCGGTGCTGGGCGTGCTGATCATTACCGGTGAGTACTCGACCGGGCAGATCAAGTCCACGCTCACTGCGGTACCGACCCGGCTGCCGGTCCTTGCTGCCAAGGGCGCGATCGTCGCCTTCACCTCCTTCGTGCTCGGCGCAGTCGGGGTTGCGGTCTCGGTGCTGGTCACCACACCGATGCTCTCCACGTACGACCTTCAGGTGGACCTGAGCGATTCGGCCAGCCAACTGAGCCTGCTCGGCGTGCCGCTGTACATGACGGCCATCGCGCTGTTCGCGTTCGGGGTCGGCACCCTGCTGCGGCACGCGGCCGCCGGAATCGCGAGCGTCCTGGGGATGCTGCTGCTGCTGCCGATCCTCGGCTCGATCCAGATCCAGCTGATCCAGGACATCGCCCCGTATCTGCTGGGCACGGCCGGCGCACGCATCATCGAGGGTGAGCAGCTCGGTGCGGTGCTGACCCCGTGGGCCGGCTTCGGGGTCCTCATGATCTGGGTGGTCGCCGCGCTGACGGCCGCCGCAGTGCTCCTGCGTCGGAGGGACGCCTGAGCACTCAACCAGAGGAGGCGCCGGCGGGAGATCTCCCGCCGGCGCCTCCGGCTGTGCCCGCACCCACCGGCGGGCGAGCCTCCCGTCGGATCGGCGCGGACCAGGCCGAGGTTCCGTTCTCGGAACTGCATGCCCGCCGGCTCGGACCGATCCGTCGCTACTTCGCGGGACACCCGGTGGCCATGGATCGCGTGGTCGTGGCCTGGTTCCTGGTTCCCGCCCTCGTCTCGGCGTTCTTCGTCGATTCGGACGGGATCCTCCTGGCCGTACTCGCCGTGCTCGCCGGGGTCGCCCTGTTCTGGCGGCGGCACGCCCCGCTGCGGGTCCTGGCCGCGCTGACCACCCTCTCGGTGATCGCGATCGGCGCGACCGGCTCCAGCGGCGGGTTCGAGCTCGCACTCGCGTTCGCCATCTACGCCGTCGCCACCCGCTACCCACCACGGATCGCCTGGCTCGCGCTGATCTCGGCGAACGCCGCAGTCGCCGCGGCGCTGCTGATCTGGGGGCAGCTGACCAGCATTGACCCCGAGCTCACACCGCTCGCGAACGCGCTCGCCGGCATCGTGGTGACCGCCGGGTTCACCCTGGTGGCCCTCGCGATCGGCACCAGCGTCGGCAACCGCCGCGACCACGTGCAGCGCCTGATCGATCGCGCGAACCAGCTGGCCCTCGAGCGGGATCAGCGCGAACTGCTCGCGGCGGCCACCGAACGCGCCCGGATCGCCCGGGAGATGCATGACGTCGTCGCACACAGCCTGTCCGTCATGATCGCCCTGGCCGACGGCGCCGGAGCGAGCCTGACCCGGTCCCCCGATCGCAGCGCGGAAGCCCTTCGGGAACTGTCCGGCACCGGCCGGGCCGCCCTGGCGGACATGCGGCGCATCCTCGGTGTGCTGCGGGAGGACCCGGCCGAGCGCGCGGTGCCCGGACCGACCGGCTCGACAGGGCCGGCAGGGTCGAACACCGCCGACGCCGCCGGATCCGGTGGCGACGCCGCTGCCCTGCCGATGGCCCCGCAGCCGGGCGCGCCGGCACTGAGCGACCTCGTCGCCAGGTTCCGGGCCACCGGGCTGCCGGTACACCTGACCTTCACCGGTCCCGCGCTGCCAGATGACGCCGGGCTGCAGCTGACGGTCTACCGGATCGTCCAGGAGGGGCTGACGAACGTGCTCCGGCACGCCCCGGGAGCGTCCTACATCTCGGTCACGATCGCGCGCCGCGACAACGCGGTCACCGTCAGCGTGCGCAATGATGCTGGGAGCGGGCAGACCGGGCCCGCCGGCAGCGGCAAGGGCCTGGTCGGGATGCGGGAGCGGGCCGCCGTGTACGACGGGACCATCGAGGCCGGCCCCGATGCCGGCGGTTGGCGGCTGCGCGCCGTGCTGCACTTCGAACGGAAGGAGGAGGATTCATGACGGGGATCTCGGTGCTGCTGGTCGACGACCAGTCGCTGCTGCGGATGGGGTTCCGCCTCGTCCTCGAGGCGGAGGATGACATCACCGTCGTCGGGGAGGCCTCCGACGGCGCCGCCGGGGTCAGCATGACGCACTCGCTGCGCCCGGACGTGGTGCTGATGGACGTCCGGATGCCCGGCGTGAACGGGATCGAGGCGACCGCGTCCATCGTCGCCGAGCAGCCGGACACGAAGGTGATCATTCTCACCACGTTCGATCTCGACGAGTACGCGTTCGCGGGCCTGCGGGCCGGAGCCAGCGGGTTCCTGCTCAAGGACACCGAACCGGCCGAGCTCGTCGGCGCGATCCGCACCGTGGCCTCCGGGGACGCCGTCGTCTCCCCCAGGATCACGCGGCGAATGCTGGAGATGTTCGCCACCCAGATGCCGGAGGGCGCTTCCGGCGAAGCCTCCGGCGTGGCCGGGCAAGGCGCGGACGGGCCGCTCTCCGACCTGACCCACCGCGAGCACGAGGTGCTCCTGGCCATCGCGGAGGGCCTGTCGAACGGCGAAATCGCCGAACGACTGTTCGTGTCCGAGGCGACAGTAAAGACGCATGTAGGTAAAGTGCTGGCGAAACTGGGGCTACGCGATCGCGTCCAGGCCGTGGTCTACGCCTACGAGACCGGTCTGATTCGTCCCGCCTGATCCGTAACCGAGTGGCAGTGAAGGAAGGACATCGATGAGTGAGGAGTCCCGGCGGGGACCGGTGGGCGTGCGCGAGGCCGGGCCTGAGGATTCCGAGTTCCTGGTGGACATGCTTCTCGAGGCGTTCAATTGGCGGGGCGAGGAGCGGTTCACCCGCAAGCAGATCCTGAAGGACAAGTCGACCTCGCTGTATGTGGCCGGCTGGCAGCGCGCGGGGGACATCGGCGTGATCGCCGTCGACCTCGCCGGCCCGAGCGGACTCCAGATCCCGATCGGTGCCGCGTGGCTGCGCCAGTTCCCGGCCCGCAACCCCGGCTACGGGTTCGTCGCCGAGGACGTGCCGGAGCTGTCGATGGCGGTGGTGCCGCACCAGCGCGGCCGCGGCATCGGCACCGGTCTGGTCCGCTCGCTGATGACCAAGGCCCGCGACCAGGGCATCCGCAGGATCAGCCTGAGCGTCGAGGACGGCAACCCCGCGCTGCGGCTGTACTCCTCGCTCGGCTTCACCGAGGTCGGACGCAACGGCGACGCGACCACCATGGTGGCCACGCTCGACTCCTCGACTCAGGTCGTCGGGAAGTAGACCACCCGCAGGTCCCGGCCGAGGACGACCTCGAACCGGCCGAGGACCTGGTTGGACTCCCCGACGAGGTACACGACGTGTGTGCCGCCCGCCCGTTCCTGCGGCAGCTCGAGCACGTAGTACCTGCCCGTCGCGCGGGCCACCGACGCGAACACGGCGAGCTCGGTGTCGCTCGCGTTGACACCACCGCTGAGCTGCTCGAGCGCCTCCCACTCCTCGTTCAGCGCGAGGCGCAGGAACCGGTCCACAGCCCCGGTGGGTGAGTTCAGCCCGATCCCCGAGTCGCGCACGATGTCGGTGCCGTCGCGCGCGACGGCCCACACCGCCGTCAGGCCGTCGTCACCCCAGCCGATCAGGAACTCGGCCTCGGCCTCGCGGGTGGCACCGCCGCGCTGGGTGATCGTGGTGACGAGGTCGACGGCGGCAACCGGTCGGGAGTTCTCCTCACCGACGACCGTGGTGCCGGTGATCTCGACGCTCACGCCTGTCGGCGTGGTCGGGGACTGCGTCGCCAGGCGCACGAGCTCGGCGCTGGTCGCGGCAGCGAACGCCTCCACCTGGTCGCCCAGCCCCAGGGCCTGATCCAGCTCCGCGACGGCGACCGTCGGGGTCGCGCCCGCCGAGATGATCGTGGTGGCGTCGTCGCCGGAGACCAGGAACGCTCCGTACAGCTCCGCGAGCAGGGTCTGCAGGTCGGCCGTGGCCCCATCCGGGTCGACGGCGGGGGTCGGCTCCGGGCCGAGCGCGGTGGTCGGCGAGTTGGCACAGCCGGCCAGCGCCGCCAGCAGGAGTGCGGCGACGCACGCCATCGAGGAGCGCCTGAGGCCCATCGGTGTTCTCCCCCATATGATCGGACGCGTCATCGACGGACACGCGAGCCCAATCTAGCCGGTCCGCCGCACGGTTCGAACTGACATGAGTCCCCGGGGGAGGTACATGACCGAGCAGCGCATCCAGCCGCCGCCCGAGATCTCCGGCTATGTCTACAAGTACCCGATCGGGCACGGCGGGTTCTCGGACGTGTACCTGTACCAGCAGCTGATGCCGCGACGGGACGTGGCGATCAAGGTGCTCCGCACGGACGCTCTGACCGACGCGAGCAGGCGCCAGTTCAGCGCCGAGGCGAACCTGATGGCCCGGTTGTCCAACCACACCAACATCGCCTCGATCTACTCCTCGGACGTGGACGGCGACGGCCAGCCCTACCTGGTGATGGAATACTGCTCGGGCGGCAGCCTCGGCGAGCACTACCGGAACTTCCCGTTGTCCGTGAAGGACGTGCTCACGCTCGGCGTGCGGCTGAGCAGTGCGCTCGAGGCGGCGCACCGCGCCGGGATCGTGCACCGCGACGTCAAGCCGGCGAACATCCTGCTCACGGAGTACGGCGTGCCGGTGCTGTCCGACTTCGGCATCTCCACGATCGACGAGGACTTCCCGGACGCCACGATCGCCCGGGCCCAGGTGTACGCGACGGTCGCGGCGGGGGCCAAGGACATCGACACCTCGGACTCCATCGGGCTGAGCCTGCCGTGGGCGGCACCGGAGACGCTCGCCGAGCCGCCGACGTCCGACACCCGGTCAGACCGGTACTCGCTGGCCGCCACGCTGTACTCGCTGCTCGAAGGCCGGTCCCCGCACGAGGTGCCGGGCGGTCCGAACGGCGCCTCCCACCTGACCGGGCGGATCCACACCGGTTTCGTCGCCCAGATGCAACGTTCCGACGTGCCCCCTTCGCTGCGGGCGCTGCTCCGACGGGGGCTGTCCTACGACCCGGACGCCCGGTTCGACAGTTCCATCGCGATGGCCCAGGCGCTGCAGGACGTGCAACGCGAGCTGGGATTCGAGGTCACCCCGCTCGAGGTGCCGAAGGGGGCCGCCCCGGCCCCCGAACCGCCGGATCCGGGCGAGACCCGGGTGCGCCCACGGGCCGCGCACGAGGTGGTGCGGATGCCCGTGCCGGAGGGCCACCAGACCCTCGCGCCCGGTGAGGTGCTGCCCGATCCGTATCAAGCCGCGGCTGTCGGCCCGCTTCCGTCGAGTCCTGCGACACCGCCGGCGCCCACCGCAGGCGCGGCGTCGGCGCCGTCGGCACCCGCCGCGGCACCGCCATCGGCCGCCCCGCCCACGGCGCCCTACGGCTACGGCGCCCCCGGTGCCACCCCGCCGGCACAACGCGAGCCCTACCGACAACAACCCGCACCGGCCCGCCCGAACCCGGCCCCCGCCGTCGGCCCCAACGCCCCGAACCACGGCGCACCGCAGGCCGCCCCACCCCAGGGCGGGCCAGGACACGGCGCGTACCCGAACGGGTCCGGCCGGCCGACGAGCCAGTACCGGGCGCCCGGCGCGCCGGACGCACCGCCCGACCCCGGCAGCTACGCCGTCTCCGCCCCGTGGCAGGGCGCGACCGGGCAGTCGTTCGGGCAATCGTCGGGCGGCTACGTGGGCGGGTTCGTCGGCACCCCGAGCCGCGGGCGCGGCCGGGCCGTCCTGATCGTCATCGGCATCGTCCTGGTCATCGCCGCCATCAGCTTCGCCGCCTGGCGGCTGTCGCGCCCACCGGCGAACTACGACGGCCGGGCCATCGACAATGTCGAGGTCACGCCCAACAATGGCGGCGCGTACGTCGTGACGGTGCCCTCGGGCCTCGCCGATCCCGAGGACGTCGAGTTCCGCGTCATCGATCCCGGCGCCGGCGACCCGGTCGGCGCAGGCGACGACGTGACGATCTCGACGGACTACTCGGGCTGGTACGACCAGATCGAGATCACTCTCAACCCGACCGAGACGCTCTCCTACGGCGCCGAGGTCACCATGCCGCGCGACGACCTCATCGACGCCGTCGGCGACGACGTGCCGGACCTGCGCGAGGGCATGATCCTGCTGGTCGCAGCGCCTGAGGCGTACTTCGTCAACGTGGCCCCGCAGCTCGAGGTGAACTCGAGCTCGGCCCAGCTGGTGCTCATCCTGATCGTCGAGCCCTGAGCGTGCCCCCACAGGGACTCGAACCCTGACTGTGCCGATTTTAAGTCGGCTGCCTCTGCCGATTGGGCTATGGGGGCCGGCGACACCCGCGAGTCTAACGGCGCACTCGCGGGGTTCCCGGGCCCGCCCGCGGCCCTACTTGCCGGCCTGGGGCCGCTTGCCCGAGCTGGCCGCCGCGGCCTGGAACGCCTCGCGCGGGGTCTGCAGGCTGCCGAGGGCGACCGTCTCACGGCTGAACACCAGGGCCATCGTCCAGTCCAGGACGATGCGGGCCTTGCGGTTCACGGTCGGCATCGCCCACATGTGGTAGGTCCGGTGCATGAACCAGGCGACCGGTCCACGGAACTTGATGCCGAAGATCTGCGCGACGCCCTTGTAGAGACCGAGCGAGGCGACCGTGCCGATGTTCTTGTGCGAGTACTCCTCGAGCGGCTCGCCGGTGAGGTACCGGACGATGTTGTCGCCGAGGTGGCGGGACTGGCGGACGGCGTGCTGAGCCGTCGGCGCGCAGAACTTGCCGGGTTCACCGGTCGAGAGGTCGGGCACCGCGGCGTTGTCGCCCGCGGTCCAGGCACCCTCGACGACGGTGCCGTCGACGTCCGCGACCTGCAGGGTGGGCAGCGCACGCACCCGGCCGGCCTCGTCGAGCGGGAGGTCGGAGCTGGTCAGGACCGGGTTCGCCTTCACACCAGCGGTCCAGACGAGCGTGTCCGAGTCGAACTCGTCCCCGTCGGAACACACGATGTGGTTGTCGACGGCGGAGTTCAGGAACGTGTTGATCTTGATCTCGATGCCTCGCCGGCGCAGCTGCTCCAGGGCGTAGCCGCCGAGCTCCTCGCCGAGCTCGGGCAGGATCCGGTGGGCGCCCTCGATCAGCACGAACCGCACGTCCTGCATCCGGATCGAGTCGAAGTCCTTGACGGCCTGGCGGACCATGTCCTCGACCTCGGCGATCGCCTCGATCCCCGCGAAGCCACCACCCACGAACGTGAACGTGAGCATCCGCTTGCGGGCCTCGGGGTCCCAGGTGGACGCGGCGACGTCGAGCTTGTTCAGGACCCGGTTGCGCAGCGCGATCGCTTCCTCGATCTGCTTGAATCCGATCCCGTTCTCGGCCAGACCGGGGATCGGCAGCACCCGGGCGACGGCGCCGAGAGCCACGACCACCTGGTCGTAGGAGATGTCGTACGGCTCACCCTCGGTCGGGTTGATGGTGGCGCGCCGGTTCGCGTGGTCCAGCGCGGCCACGGACCCGGACAGCAGGGTGCTGCCGCGCAGCAGGCGCCGGTGCGGTGCGACGACGTGGCGCGGCTCCAGCGAGCCGGCGGCGGCCTCCGGCAGGAACGGCTGGTAGGTCATGTACGGGCGCGGGTCCACCATGACGATGGCGGCCTCGCGGCGTCCGAGTCGCTTGCGGATCTGCATCGCCGTGTACAGGCCCACGTAGCCGCCGCCCAGGATGAGGATCCTGGGGACCTTACGGGTGCGGCCGGCCGCGGACGTGAACGTGGGCATGGTGGCGCTCATAAGGTCAACCTTAGAGCGGATGGGGCCCGTCGGCGGTGTGTGATTGCGCACCACCGAGCCCGTCGCGGCAGCGGGCCAGCACGTCGTCGAGCATCGCCTCGGTGAGCCGTCCGGTGAAGGTGTTCTGTTGGGAGACGTGATAGCTGCCGACGACGGCGAGCTCGCGGGTGGCCGGAGTGGTGACCGGCACCGTGACCCCGTGCCCGAAGCCGGGCCGCGGCCTCGGGATGCCCCAGCCGAGATCGGACAGCGCCGCGAACGTGGCCTGCCAGGCGATCCCGCCGAGGGCGAGGATCGCGGTGAGTCCGTCGGACAGCAGGTCGAGCTCGCGGTGCAGCCAGGGCGCGCACGCGTGCTTCTCGCCGGGTGTCGGCTTGTTGTCCGGCGGGGCGCAGCGCACCGTCGCGACCATCCGCGCCCCGTGCAGCTCGAGCCCGTCCCCTGCCGCGACCGACGCCGGCTGGGTCGCGTAGCCGGCCCGGTGCAGCGCCGCGAAGATCCAGTCGCCGGACCGGTCCCCGGTGAACATGCGCCCGGTGCGGTTCGCCCCGTGAGCGGCGGGCGCCAGGCCCACGATCAGGAGGGTGGCCTCGGGATCCCCGAAACTCGCGGCGGGACGCCCCCAGTACGGCTGGTCCGCGAACGCCCGGCGTTTCGTGCGGGCCACGTCCTCGCGCCAGGAGACCAGCCGCGGGCAGGCCGAGCAGACGCTGCAACGGGCGTCGACCTGGGCCAGCGTGGCGCGCTCGGCGAGCCGTACGACGTCAGCGGGAGTGCGCGCTCGCGGGGTGCGCGAGGACGCCGGATCACCGGGCCACCCGGAGCCCGGCGGGACCGGGGAGGCGAAGGGCTCGCCCGTGACCGGGTGGGGCAGCACCTCCCCCGGTCCCACGGCGCTCAGGCCTCCGGATCGGTGACGTCCGCGACCCGGGCGCCGAGAACGCGGATGGCGTCGTCGCCGTCGACCGTCGCGGCCACTCCGAAGGCGCCACCGCCGATCGAGATCTGCCGGCCTGCGACCCGGTCATCGGCGATCACCGGCCATGCGGTGCTGGCTCCGAACGGCGTGATCGTGCCGCGCTCGTACCCCGTGACCTCGAGGGCCCTGGTGGCGTCCGGCATGGAGAGCCGGTTCACGCCGAGCAGGGTCCGCAACTTCGGCCATGAGATGGTCCGATCCCCCGGTACCAGGACGAACAGGTAGTCATCGGAGGCCCGGCGGACCACCATGGTCTTGACGATGTCCCCCGGCTCCACACCGCGGGCCGCGGCCGCCTCGGCGAGCGAACCGACCCGTCCGTGGGTGGTCACCGTGAACGGGATGCCGGACGCCTCGAGCGCGTCGATCGCCGGCGTGCGAGGGGGATCGGTCATCCGCTCACTGTAGCCACGGACTCAGACGAGCATGCTCACCGGCTCCTCGACGACCCGCGTGAACGCCGCGAGCCACTGCGCTGCCAGTGCGCCGTCGGCGATCCGGTGGTCCGCGGACAATGTGCAGGTCATCACCGTGGCCACCGCGAGGGCACCGTCGGTGACGACCGGCCGCTGCTCGGCGACGCCGACGGCGAGGATCCCCGCGTGCGGCGGGTTGATGATCGCCGCGAACTCCCGCACGCCGTAGCTGCCGAGGTTGGAGACGGTGAACGAGCCGCCCTCGAGCTCGTCCTGGCGCAGGCGGCGCTCGCGGGCCCGGGTGGCGAGGTCGGCGATCGCGGCGCTGAGCTCACGCAGGCGCATCCGCTCCACGCCCCGGATCACCGGCGTGTACAGCCCGTGGTCGGTGGAGACGGCGACGGCGATGTCCGCCCCGGTGAACCTGCGCACGGCGTCGTCGGTCCAGATGGCGTTCAGGTCCGGCACTCGTTCGTGCGCGGCGGCGACCGCTCGGACCACGAGGTCGTTCACGGAGACCCGCCGTCCGCCGTCGGCGTTGATCCGACGGCGCAGGTCCAGCAGGGCGTCGACGCGGACCTCCGCGGTCAGGTAGTAGTGCGGCGCGGTCGCCTTGGACTGCGTCAGGCGGCGGGCGATGGCGCGCCGCAACTGGGTGTGCGGCACGTCGGTGAAGGCGGCGGCTTTCGCCGACCGGTCCTGCCCGACGGCGGTCGCCGGCTGATCCCGGACGGTGTCCGTCGTGTCCGTCGTGTCCGTCGTGTCCGTCGTGTCCGTCGTGTCCGTGGTGTCCGTGCTGGCCGTGGCACCTGCCGGGCTCGCGGCGGCCTCGACGTCGCGGCGCACGATGCGCCCGCGCGGCCCGGAGCCGCGCAATGAGGCCAGGTCGAGGCCTCGGTCCCGAGCCAGCTTGCGGGCGAGCGGGCTCGCGAAGATCCGTCCGACCCGAACGGCGGGCGCGTCCGCAGCCGAGGCATCGCCGCGCGCGTCCGGCGCGGCACCCGACCCGCCATCCGCGGCGACCCGACCACCCGGGTCAGTTCCGCCGTCGGGCCCCGGGGCACCGTCCGACCCACCACCCGCGGCGACGCCACCACCCGGGCCCGCTCCGCCGTCGGGCGTCGGGTGATCCTGGCCCACCTGAGCGAGGAACGCCTCGAGCACGGCGGCGTCCTCGGCGGGGGCGAGCAGCACCGCGATGGGTGCGCCGACGTCGACTGTCGCGCCGGCGGCCACGAGCCGGCGCCCGAGCACGCCGTCGGACTCGGCCTGGAACTCCACCACGGCCTTCTCGGTCTCGATCTCGGCGAGCGGCTGGCCGACGCGCACGCTCGCGCCCTCCGCGACGAGCCAGGTCGCCAGTACCCCCTCGGTGGCGTTCGCGAGGACCTCCGGCATCCGCACGATGGTGGGCATCGTTCACACCTCCATCGTCGCGACGCGCTCGAGGGCGGCGAGCACCTCGTCGGTGCGGGCGATCGCGGCACGTTCGAGGACCTTGGAGATGCTCGGGGACGCCTCCGACCCGTGCACGCGCTGCACGGGCTGGTCGAGCCAGTCGAAGAACCGCCGGTTGATCTCGTCCGAGAGCCACCCGCCGTAGGATGTGCCGACCGCGCCCTGCTCGACGATCAGCACCGCGTTCGTCTTGCGGATCGATTCGCCGACCGTCTCCCAGTCCAGGCTGGCCCGGTCGAGCCAGCGCAGGTCGATCACCTCGGCGTCGATGCCGTGCCGCTCGACCGCCTCGAGCGCGTGGTTGACCATGCTCAGATAGCTCAGCACGGTGAGCGCACCACCCTGCCTGCGCACGGACGCCCGGCCGAGCTCGATGCGGTAGTCGAGGTCGTCGACGGGCACCGGGCCGGTGGTCGGGTACAGGTCCACGTGCTCCAGGACGAGCACCGGGTCATCCAGCGCGAGCGCGGTGTTCATCAGGCCGATGTAGTCGAACGGGGTGGACGGCGCCACGATCCGCCAGCCGGGGCTGGTCGCGAAGATCCCGGCCGGGTCCATCGAGTGCTGGGAGCCGTAGCCGCTGCCCGCGGCGACCTTCGTGCGTAGCACCAGTGGCACTGCGCTGGTGCCGCCGAACATGTGCCGGGCCTTGCCGATCTGGTTGAAGACCTGATCGGCCGCCACCCACATGAAGTCCGGGTACATGAACTCGACCACCGGGCGGAACCGGCCGTCAAGGGCGATGCCGCCGCCGAGCCCGGCGAACGCGTTCTCCGAGATCGGGGTGCCCAGGATCCGGCCCGGGAACCGCGCGGGCAGACCCTTGGTGACCCCGTTCGTGCCGCCGGCGAGCTTGTGCACGTCCTCGCCGAGCACCACGTACCGCTCGTCGGTCTCCATGCGGCGACCCATGACGGCGGCCGCGCATTCGACGAGGCTGCGCTCGGCGAGTTCCCCGGTGTACTCGGCCGGCTCCAGCGTGCGACCACCCTCGAGCTCACGGGCATCGCCGCGGACCCCGACGTCCACGAAGGTGCGCTCCGGCCACAGCCCGGGCCGGATCCGGCGGCTGCCGGGCTTGCCGTCCGGGTCCTCCTCGAGCAGTTCGGCGGCGACCTCGGCCATCACCCCGGTGGCCTGTGCGCGCACCGCCGCGTCGTCGGTGAGCAGGCCGCGCGAGGTCATCTCGGAGGCCACGCGCGCGAGCGGGTCCCGCGAGCGCCAAGCGGCCTCCTCGTCCTTGCTGCGGTAGCCGAACGCGCTGCCCGGGTAGGGCCCGTTCTGGTGGAAGAACCGGTAGACCTCGGCCTCGATCACGGCCGGTCCGTTGCCCGCGCGCAGGTGCGCTAGGGCCTGCGCGGTGGCGAGGTGCACGGCGAGCGGGTCCATCCCGTCCACCCGCCAGGCGGGGATCCCGAAGCCGGGACCGCGCCCGGACAGCCGCGGCTCGCCGGTGGCTTCGGCCACGCTCGTCGAGACCGCGTAGAGGTTGTTCTCGATGAAGAAGCACAGCGGCAGGTCCCACGCCGCGGTGAGGTTCATCGACTCCAGCACCGACCCGATGTTGACGGCCCCGTCGCCGAAGTAGGAGAACGTCACGTCGTCGGTTCCGGCGTGCCGCTGCGCCCAGGCGTTGCCCGCGGCGAGCGGCACTCCCCCGCCGACGATCGCGTTCGTGCCGAGCGCACCGGCCTCGTGCCACTGCAGGTGCATCGACCCCCCGCGGCCGCTGCAGAAGCCGGGTGCGAGGCCGAGGATCTCCGCGAGCGTGCGGCTCAGCACGGTGCGGAGGTCGGCGCTGACGAGCCCGGCGAGGTCGAGGCTCGGGCTGACGTGCGAGATCGCCTTCGCGAGGAACTGATGGTGGCCACGGTGGGACCCGTTGACGCCGTCCGAGGAGCGCAGCCCGACGATGGATCCGACCGCACCGCCCTCCTGCCCGATGCTGGAGTGCGCCGGGCCATGCACGAGGCCCGCGCCGGCGAGTTCCAGCACGGTCTCCTCGAACGCACGGATCAGGTGCAGCTGGCCGAGCATCGTCGCGAGCAGCGCCGGGTCCGCCTCGTCCCAGTCCTGCGGCGTGCTCCGCACCTCGACCCACGGGACCGAGGCGGTGAGCGTTGTGACCTGCGGCATCGCAGTTCTCCTTCGACGGTGGCGTGGAACGAGTGGACCGCCCTCAGGATATGACCCGATTGGATCCAATAACAAGATGAACGACGGGCTCAGTCGGCAAATCTAGCCTGGCCTGGTCCGATATGGATACATTTGGGCGAGCTACCGCTCGCAGCGCGGTGGGTGGACAGAGGAGGTTCCCATGGCACTACCCGGGCTCGTCGGCACCGAGCACATCGGTTTCACCGTCCCCGACCTGGAGCAGGCGACCCGGTTCTTCGTGGACGTGATCGGCTGCGAGTGGTTGTACTCGCTCGGCCCGTTCGAGGACCAGCACGGCACCTGGATGGCCGAGCACCTGAACGTTGAGCCGCGCACCGTGATGGTCGAGAACCGGTTCTTCCGGTGCCGCACCGGGCCGAACTTCGAAGTCTTCGCCTATGACCCGCCCACCCCGGCGGCGCCACAACCCCGCAACAGCGACATCGGCGGGCACCACCTCGCGTTCTACGTCGAGGACCTCGACGCCGCGGTCGCCTACCTGCGCGAGCAGGGCATCCGGGTGCTCGGCGAGCCGACCGCGAGCTCGCGCCACAACACCGGGCAGCGCTGGGTCTACTTCCTGTCCCCCTGGGGCATGCAGTTCGAACTCGTCAGTTACCCGGGCGGCAAGGAGTACGAGAAGTCGGCGACGACGCTACTTTGGCACCCGGCACATCCGAGCGACTGACCCGACCGAACCGGGTCGACCGGGCCGACCGAACAGCACCGAGAAGGGAGCGACGTGGCGAGCATTCCGCGGGCGGACGCCCTCGCGTCCCAGCGCATCGTCGCGGGCCTGCGCGCGCAGATCCTGGCCGGCGACCTCGAACCGGGCGCCCGGATCCGCCAGGAGGACCTCGCCGAACGGTTCGGGGCGAGCCGGCTCCCGGTCCGCGAGGCCCTGCGTCTGCTCGAGGCCGAGGGCCTGGTGCGCCTGGTTGCGAACACCGGTGCGTGGGTCGCCAGGCTGAGTCTGACCGAGTGCACGGAGGCGTACCTGATCCGCGAGCGCCTGGAGCCGCTGCTGCTGGCGGAGTCCATCCCGTCCCTGAGCGAGCCCGCCGTGTCCGAGCTGGACCGGCTCGCCGACGCCATGGAGTTCGCGGACCTGGAGACGTTCCTGGTGCTGGACCGCCAGTTCCACATGCTGTCCTTCAGCGGCGCGGCGTCGGAGTCGCTCGCTGCCCAGGTCCGCCGGCTCTGGAACACCACCCAGCACTACCGGCGGGCGTTCGCCATCCTCGTGGACGTCACCCACAGCCACCTCACCCATCACGAGCACCACCTGATCGTCGACGCGATCAGCCGCCGCGACCCCCAGGACGCCGAAGCGCTGGCGGCCCTGCACATCCGCCGGACCCGCAAGGCGCTGGCCGAGCACCCGGAGCTGTTCGACGTAGCATGAGGCGTGCGCACGCCGAGCAAGTGGGAGCAGAAGGTCAGCCAGAACCCCGAGCACTCGCACTGGTACGTGCAGCGGTTCCGGACCATGGCGGCGGACGGCGCAGACCTCGCCGGTGAGGCGCGGCTGATCGATGCCATGCTGCCGCGCGGGTCGCGGGTCCTCGATGCCGGCTGTGGGCCGGGCCGGGTCGGCGCGTTCCTGGCCGGGGCCGGCCACGAGGTCGTCGGCGTGGACGTCGACCCCGTGCTCATCGAGGCGGCCCGGGCCGATCATCCCGGCCCGACGTGGCTGGTCGGTGACCTGGCCGAACTCGATCTCCCGACGGCGGGGGTCGCCGCGGGCTTCGACGTGATCGTCTGCGCGGGGAACGTGATGACGTTCCTCGCCTCGGGCACGGAGGCGGAGGTGCTGCGCCGGTTCCGCGGGCACCTGAACGACGGCGGCCGTGCCGTGATCGGCTTCGGCGCCGGGCGAGGCTATGAGTTCGAGTCGTTCCTCGCCGACGCCGCGACCGCCGGCCTGGCAGTGGACACCCAGTTCTCCACGTGGGACCTGCGCCCGTTCGCGCCGGACTCGGACTTCATCGTGGCGGTCCTCAGCCGGGGTTGAGCCCAGGCAGGCTCCCTGCCGTCGCCACCTTGCCCCGCGGCGGCTGCCACCCTCCACTGACATCGCACCCCAGCCGCTGAGATCGCACCCCAGCCGCTGAGATCGCACCCGAGCCGCTGAGATCGCACCAGGTCTCGGTGCGATCTCGGCGCGGCACGTGCGATGTCACGGCCCCGGGGTGGCGCGCCCGGGCGGGCTACGTCCGCTCGTGCGGGCGCCCGCCCAGGTACAGCGCGGACAGCTCCGGGTCCGCGAGCAGGTCCGCGGCCGGGCCGGTGATGTGCAGCCGGCCGAGGTCGAGCACACAGCCGATGTCCGCCGTCTCCAGGGCCCGGCGGGCGTTCTGCTCGACCAGGAGTACCGCGGTGCCGGCGTCACGCATGGTGACGATCTGCTCGAACACGGCTGCGGTGGTCTTCGGGTCCAGACCCATCGACGGTTCGTCGAGCAACACCACCTTCGGGTCCACCATGAGCGAGCGGGCGAACTCCACCTGCTTCTGCTGGCCACCGGAGAGCAGGCCCGCGAGCGAGGTCCACCGCTCGCCCACCACCGGGAACAGGTCCTTCACGAACGCGGTCCGCTCCGCGGTCAGAGCCCGGTCCTTGACCGAGTAGGCACCGAGGCGGATGTTCTCCTCGACAGTCATCTCGGGGAACACGCTGTGTCCCTGGAGCACATGGGCCAGGCCACTGGCCAGCCGCTCCTGCGGCCCTTGCCGGGTGACGTCGACGCCGTCGACCAGGACCTCCCCGGCGCGCGGGGTGAGCATGCCGCTCGCCACCCGCAGCACGGTGGACTTGCCCGCGCCGTTCGGGCCGACGAGGCACACGATCGTGCGTGGCGGGACCTTCACGGTCAGCCCGCGCAGCACCAGAGCGGCCCGGCCGTAACCGGCCTCGATCCCGTTCAGCTCGAGCAGGTTCGGGACCTGAGTCCCGGCCGCGGCCACCTCGGCCGCCGGCACGGGCGGCATCGACTGTTCAGACGCCAAGGTAGGCCTCCAGCACTCGCGGGTCCGCCTGCACGTGGGCCGGGTCGCCCTCGGCGATCGGCCGGCCCCGGTCGAAGACGACCACGTGATCGGACAGGCTCATCACCAGCTCCATGTTGTGTTCGACGACCACGAAGGTGCGCCCCTCGGCATTCAGCTCCCGGATCAGTGCTGAGATCCGCCCGATCAGGGAGGGGTTCACGCCTCCGGCGGGCTCGTCCAGCATGATGATCTCGGGATCACCCATCAGCACGCCGGCGAGCTCAAGCAGTTTCTGCTGCCCGTAGGAGAGGTTGCGCGCCTCGGCGTGCTCGAGGTGATCGATGCCGACCCGCCGCAGCCACACCCGGGCCGCTGCGACCGCCGTCGGGTTCTTCGCGGAGCCCAGCGCTCCGGTCAGGGACGGGTTCTTCACCGCGACGAGCAGGTTCTCCAGCACGGTCATCCGCGGGAAGATCCGGCACACCTGGAAGCTGCGGCCGAGTCCGAGCCGGGCGATCCGGTCCGGGGAGGACCTGGTCACGTCGTGGCCGGCCAGCGTCACCGTGCCGGCATCGGCTCGGATCATCCCGGTCACACAGTTGAAGAAGGTGGTCTTGCCGGAGCCGTTCGGCCCGATGATGGCGTTCACCTTGCCGGGTTGGAAGGACACGCTCGCGTCGACCACGGCGTGCACGCCGCCGAAGGACTTGCTCAGGTTCGCGACCTGGAGGGTGACGGTCATGGTTTGCTCGCCTCCTCGGCGTCCCGCTCGGCGGCCAGGTCCGCCGCGCTGATCTCCCGGATCGAGGATGCCTGCGGCCCGAACCGGGCGAACAGGCCCTTGACGGCCGGGATCACGCCCTCCGGCATGAACAGCACCACCACGGCGAGCAGCAGTCCGGTCGCGACCAGGTGGAACTGGGTGTCTCCGTACTGGGCCTTGAAGAACTCGATCGCGATGCCGACCACCAGCGCACCGAGGAGCGGGCCGAACAGGGAGCGCACGCCCCCGAGCAGCGACATCAGCACCATGTACGCGCCCATCATGATCGAGAACTGGAACACCGGGTCCAGGTCGCCGAACCAGAGCGCGTAGAGCCCACCGCCGAGGCCGGTGAAGAACGCGGACAGGATGAACGCGACAAGCTTGGCGCCGGTCGTCGGCACCCCGAGCGAGCGCGCCTTGTCCTCGTCCTCCCGGACCGCCTTGAGGCCCATCCCGAACCGGGACCGGTCGATGGCCCACCAGGCCAGGAGCATCACGGCGAGCAGGCCGAGGTAGATGTAGTAGAACGTCCGGTGGTGATCGGTGCGGATCAGGTCCGGGAACGGCCGTGGCAGCGAGAGCCCGCCGGAGCCGCCCGTGATCGACCCCATCGACTGGAACATCAGCAGCAGGATGAGCACGAACGCGATCGTCACGATCACGAACGACGCGCCCCGCACGCGCAGGGCCGCGATCCCGATGGGCACCGCGATCACCGCAACGATCAGCGCCGCCAGGGCGAGGGCCAGGAACGGCGAGAGGCCCGCCTTCACCACGAGGATCCCGGTGCCGTACGCGCCGAGCCCGAAGTAGGCGGCGTGGCCGAGCGAGATGTACCCGGTGAACCCGCCCATGAAGTTCCAGCCGGTCGCCGTCACCGCGTAGTTGAGGATGACCACCCCGGTGGAGAGCAGGTACCCGACCTTGGTGGTCTGCGGGAACACCACCAGCACCGCGGCGAGGGCCAGGAGGGCGATCACCCTCGCCGCGGTCAGCCAGCGGGCCCCCGTCAGGGCGCGCTCGAGCTCCAGAGTCTCAGAAGCGTTGCGCAAGGCGACCTCCGAAGAATCCTTGCGGGCGGACCATCAGCGTCACGAACAACGCCACGTAGAACACGGTCTGCGCCCAGGTGGTCCCGAGCGGGATCTGCAGCAGTGACTGCGCGACCCCGAGCACCATCGCCGCGATCGCAGCCCCCGGCACGGACCCGAGCCCACCGACCACGATGATCGCCATCAGCGGACCGATCCAGTGCCAGTGCAGGGACGGGTAGATCGTCGCGTCCATCGCCAGCGCGGTGCCACCGACGGCGGCGGTCGCCAGCCCCAGCCCGAAGCCGTAGCTGGCGACCCGGTCGGTGTTGATGCCGATCAGCTGCGCCGCCTCCTTGTTCTGGATCGTGGCGCGCAGCGCCTGTCCGAACTCGGTCCTCTTCAGGATCAGCCACAACCCACCCAGCGCGAGCACGGCCAGCGCGAACGCGACGAGCTTGACCACCGGCACCTCGGCCCCGAACAGGGGCACGCTCGCTGAGCCGTAGCTGAAGTGGATCCGGCGCTGCACGCCCGTGAACACGAACCCGAGCATGCCCTCGATGATCAACGCGATCGCGAACGTGAGCAGCACCGACATCATCGTGAGCGTGGCGGGCTTCAGCCGGGTGATCAGCAGCCGCTGCAGGCCGACCCCGACCACGAAGAACAGGGGAACTGTGATCACGAGCGAGAGGAGCGCGTCCAACCCGGTGCTGGTCGCGAAGAACCAGGCCAGGTAGGCCGCGAGGATCAGGAATGCGGAGTGGGCGATCTGCACCACCCGCATCACCCCGAAGTACAGCGTCAGTCCCGAGGCCAGCAGGGCGTAGAGCCCACCCAGCAGGATCCCGAGAATGAGGCTCTGGACGAAGAGCGACATGGGGCCTCAGGTCACCATTCCGGCTTGACGTTGATGAACTCCGCCGTGGACTGGTCGACCGGGAGCACGATCTCCGGTTGGCCGGCCACGTACTGCTGGATGAAGTGGGCCCCGTTCGGGCGGCCGGCCTCGTCCCAGGCGAGGTCACCGACCACGGTCGGCACCGTGTTGGAGTGCAGCCAGTCGATCAGTTCCTGCTGGCACTCGCCCTGTTCGGCGCACCCGACCGCCTCGACCGCCGCCTGGACCACCTGCCCGGCGGTGTAGGCGTTGGCCTCGTCCTCGCTCGGCTCGCGGTCGTACAGTTCCGCGATCGCCTCGACGAACTCGGCGTTGCCCTCGTAGTCCGCGGTCGGCGAGTACCCGGTGGGGGCGAGCACACCCTCGACGCCGGCACCGAGTGCGTCCACGAACTCGGGCAGCGTGGGTGCCGTCGTGAACGCGGCCATCCGCGGCTGGTAGTTCAGCTGCTGCACCGCGACGATCATGTTCACGCCGTCCTGGTACTGCGTGCCGCCGACCATGAGGTCCGCATCGGCCTCGGCCAGCGCCGCGGCGATCCCGGAGAAGTCGGTGGTGTTCGGCGGGTACACCTCGTCGACGAGCGTCGTGATGCCGGCCTCCTCGAGCTTGTCCTTGAGTCCGTAGGCAGCGCCCTGGGCGAGCGGGTCGTCCATCGTGGCGTAGGAGGCCGTCTGCGGCCGCTCGTCCTCGGGCATCTCCATGATGTAGTCGAAGAGGTAGTTGTAGTGGTCGTCGGCGATCGCCGGCGCCGCGTAGAAGAGGTTGCCGTAGCCCGCCTCGAAGATGTTCGCGGCGGCACCGGCGGGCTCCACGAAGAGCATCCCGTACTCGTCGACCACGCGGGCCGAGGCGAGTACCAGGCGGCTCGAGAACGGGCCGATCACCAGGTCGACCTCGTCCTGGGTGATCAGCGCCTCGTAGTCGGCGACGACCCGGTCCGCGTTGGACTGGTCGTCCACGATCTTCAGCTCGATCTGGCGCCCGAGGAGGCCGCCGTTCGCGTTGACCGTATCCGCCCAGAGCTCGTAGCCGCGCTGCACGCCCTGGCCCGGTTCGGCGAAGTCACCGGTGAGCGGTAGCGAGATCCCGATCAGGATGGGGTCGTCGCCACCTTCGCCGCCGTCGTCGCCCTCGTCGCCACCGCCACTGCACGCGCTCAGGATCAGCGCCGTGGCACCGATCCCGGCGATCAACGCCGAGGTCCGGCGCCGTCGTGAGGTCCACCTGCTCATCAGTTCCTCCTGTGCATCATTGCCATCGACCGAGGTACTTCGCACTCGAGAGCGCGGAATCATCTGCAATCGTTTGCCGTTCTAGCTACAGTGCTGCGGCGGCGGATCCAGATGTGTTGGAGTGACGCTATCCGACCCCGGCGACATCCGTCAATGAATCGGCCACCCGACTTCGAAGCGGTGTTACCCCTGACATCGCGCCGTTTGTCGACGTCTCCGACGCCGGCGGTGGCGCTCGCGTCGGCAGGTCCGGGTGCGCCGCGCCTGAGTATCGTTCGCCTTGACGAGGGCACACCCCCAGCCTAGATTCAAGCAACCGTTTGCAGTCCGTCGGGGTCGGCGATGACCCAGAAACGAGGCCGCCATCACCGCACCGGGGCGCTCCCTGCGCCTGCTCCTGGCGGCCGCGTTCCTGAGCTCCGTCGACCGGATGCTGATCGCGCCGCTGCTGCTGCCGATCGCCGAGGGCCTGGGCACGACGGTCGCCGCGGTCGCGACCACGGCGACCGTCTACTTCGTCGGTTACGGCTGCACGCAGGTGCTGTGGGCGTTCGTCGCGGACCGGATCGGTCGCGTGAGTGCGCTCCGGTTGGCGCTGACCCTTGGTGGCCTGGCCACGCTCGCCTCCGCGGCGGCGCCCACCATCGAGGTCCTGATGGTGTTGCGGGCGCTGGCCGGGGCCTCGTTCTCGGCGGCCGTGCCGACGGCGCTGACCTACGTCGGGGACTCGGTCGAGTCACGGGACCGGCATGGCCCGCTGGCGGACATCATGACGGCCACGGCGCTCGGCATGGCCGCCGCGACGCTCGGGGCCGCAGCGCTCGCCGACCTGATGTCCTGGCGGCTCCCGTTCGCCGTCGGCGGTGTGTTCGTCCTCGGCCTGGTCGTGGCGCTGCGGCGACTGCCCGAGCCGGAGCGGACCGGCCCGCGACTGCCGATCGGTGCCTCGGTGCGGCGGGTGGTCACGAACACCTGGGCGGTCGCGGTGATCGTCCTGGTCACGGTCGAGGGTGCCCTGTTCCTCGGCGCGCTGCCGTTCCTGCCGACACTGCTGCAGGCCGGCGGGATGAGCACCGCGCTGTCCGGCGTCGTCACGGCCGCGTACGGGGCGTTCATCGTCGTCTTCGCGGTCCTCGTGAAACGCCAGGCCCGACGGCGCAGCCCGGCCTTCCTGATCGGCGTGGGCGGGGCGAGCGCCACGGCGGCGTTCGCCGCGCTCGTCGTCGATCAGGGCGCCGCGGGCGTGTTCGCGGCGTGCGCACTGCTCGCCGCCGCCTGGGCGTTCGCGCACTCCACCATGCAGAAGTGGATCACCGAGGTGGTCCCGGCGGCGCGGGCGGTCGCGGTGAGCCTGTTCGCGTCCGGGCTGTTCCTGGGCAGCGCGCTCGGGACCGCCCTCGGCTCTGGCGCGGTGGCCGGGGGCCACTACCAGTCGTTCGCGTGGGGGTTCGCCCTCGCGACGGCCCCGTTCGCCGTGGCCGTCACGGCTGCCCGGCGGGCGTACCGGGACTGACCCCCAGCACGCCGAGGAGATCCTCTTCCATCCGGCGCCGGAGAGGTGTAGAAAACGAGCACTGAGCATAGGAGCGAGACATGTCGACACCGGCTTCGGAGACCGCCCCGGACACGATCGTGCTGATCCACGGATTCTGGGTCACGCCACGGAGCTGGGAGCACTGGAAACGACATTACGAGGCCAAGGGCTTCACCGTGCTGACGCCCGCCTACCCGGGCTTCGAGGTCGAGGTCGAGGCGCTCCGCGAAGACACGACGCCGATCGTGCAGCTCGAGGTGTCGGAGATCATCGGCTCGTTCGAGAAGCTGATCGGTGAACTCGACCGGCCGCCGATCATCATGGGTCACTCGGCCGGTGGTGCGTTCACGCAGATCCTGCTCGACCACGGATTCGGCGCGGCAGGGGTGGTGATCAACTCGGCGCCCACCGAGGGTGTGAAGGTGATCCCGCTCTCCCAGATCAAGTCCTCGTTCCCGGTCCTGAAGAACCCCGCGAACCGCCATCGCGCGGTCGGTCTGACCCCGGAGCAGTGGTACGAGGTGTTCGCGAACACGTTCGGCGAGGAGCGGTCGCTGGAGCTGTACGAGCGGTACCACATCCCCGCCTCCGGCAGGATCTTCTGGGGAAGCGCCCTCGCGAACATCCACCCCGGCAAGGACGACACGTACGTCGACTATCACAATGACGCCCGGGCGCCGCTGCTGTTCATCTCGGGCAAGCAGGATCCCCTCTTCCCGCCGAAGGTGGGCCACTCGAACGTCAAGCACTACGAGTCGAACACCGTGACCGAGATCGTCGAGTTCGACGGACCCCACCTCCTGCCTGCGATCCCGGAGTGGGAGGACCTCGCGGACTTCGCGCTCGACTGGGCCCTGAAGCACGCGACGTCCGGCTGACGTCCAGTTGACCTGCGGCCCGGCCCGTCCGGACGGCGACGTCAGCTCCCCGACGCGGCCTCGATGACCTCGTCGAGGACCTCCCGGGAGGACGCCAGCTGCGCGATCCGGGCGTCGATCCGGGCCCGCTCGCCGAGCAGGGTCTCCACCAAGGAGGGCGTCGCCACCGCCGCGGGACCGCCGTCACAGTCACGCATGCACGGCAGCACGTCCGCGATCGTCCGGCTGGACAGCCCGGCGGCGAACAGCTCCTGGATATGGATCACCCGATCGACGGCGGACTCGGTGAACTCCCGGTGCCCACCGCCGGTGCGGCGGGCCGCGAGCAGCCCCTGTTCCTCGTAGTACCGCAGCGACCGTTCACTGACCGCGGTCCGTCGCGCCAACTCCCCGATCCGCATCACGCCTCCTGCCGACATCGGCCAACCTCGCACTTGAATCTGACACCAGTGTGAGGCCTTACCGTTCCGACATGTCGAACGACCTGCTCCTGAGCCCGTATTCCCGTGGCCGCCTCGACCTGCCGAACCGGCTCGTCATGGCGCCGATGACACGCTACCGCGCGGCCGAGGACGGCACCCCGCTGCCGATCGTCGCCGAGCACTACGCCCAGCGCGCCTCGGCCGGGCTCATCATCAGCGAGGGCATCTACCCCGACCGTCGCGGCCAGAGCGGGTGGCGGCTGCCGGGACTGACCGACGCCGCCCACGTGGCCGGGTGGCGGCGGGTCACCGACGCGGTGCACGCCCGGGGCGGTCGGATCTGGGCGCAGCTCATGCACGGCGGCCGCAACGGACACCCGCTGGCCGGGTTGGCAGGAGCACTGCCGATCGCGCCCAGCGCCGTGCCGGCGGCCGCCGCGGTGCACCTGCCGGACGGCACCAAGGCGGCGCCGGTGCTCCCCCGGGTCATGTCCGAGCGGGACATCGCGGACACGGTCGCGGCGTACGCCACCTCGGCCCGGCTCGCCATCGACGCCGGGTTCGACGGCGTCGAGCTGCACGGGGCGAACAACTACCTCATCCACCAGTTCCTCGCCGACAACACGAACCTGCGCACCGACGACTACGGCGGCGGACCGGAAGGCCGGGCGCGGTTCCCGCTCGAGGTGACCGCCGCCGTCGCCGACGCCGTCGGTGCGGACCGCACCGCGATCCGGCTCTCCCCCGGGAACCCCCAGTTCGGGATCGTCGAGGCGGACCCGGGGCCGGTCTACCGGCCGCTCGTGGACCGGCTGGACCGCCTCGGCCTGGCCTACCTGCACCTCACCGACGGCGACGCCTACCCGGCCCTGGCGGACCTGCGCCCGCGCTGGCACGGCACCCTGATCGCGAACATCGGGGAGAACCGGGACCAGACGACCCGCGACGCCGGCGAGGAGACGCTGCGGTCCGGGCTCGCGGACCTGGTCTCCTACGGCCGGGCGTTCCTGGCCAACCCGGACCTGCCGGCCCGGTTCGCGGTGCGGGCGCCGCTCAACCCGATCGACCACGCCCACCTGTACACGCCGGGCCCGCGCGGGTACCTGGACTACCCCACACTGAACCGCACCACACTGGTCAGCGCGGCGGCGCCGTCGAGCCCCGCACCACCAGCTCGACGGGCAGACTGATGACGGACGTCGCCGTGTCCTCGCCGGTGAGCAGGCGCAGCATGATCCGCGCCGCCTCGGCGCCGAGCAGGGGGTGCGGCACCCGGATCGTCGTCAGCGGCGGGGCCAGCTTGTCCACGTAGGGCATGTCGTTGTACCCCACCACGCTCACGTCCTCCGGGCAGCGCAGGCCCCGCTCGCGCAGGACGTCGCAGGTGCCGATCGCGATCTGGTCGTTGCCGCAGGCGATCGCGGTCGGCGCGCTCGCGGCATCGGTGGCGTCGAAAAGGGCCGCGGCCGCGGCCGCACCTGCCTCGACCGAGTAGGTCGCGCACTCCAGCACGAGCCCCGGGTCCACGGTCAGCCCGAACTCGTGCATGCTCTGCCGGAACGCCCGCGCCCGGGCTCGGCCGGTGGACAGGAACTGAGGGCCGGCCAGGTGCGCGATCCGGGTGTGCCCGAGCTCGGCGAGGTGCCGCACGGCCATCTCCATGCCGCCGGCGTCGTCGCCGACCACCAGCGGGATCCGGGCACCCTCGACCCGCCGGTTGACCAGCACGAGCGGGCGATCCCCCTCGGCCGCGCGGGCGAGCACCGTGTCCTCGAGCTGCGCGCTGGCCACGATCAGCCCGTCCACCTGGCGGCCGATGAAGGCCTCCAGGACGTCCCGCTCCCGGTCGATGTCGTTGTCGGTGTTGCCGATCAGGCAGGTGTACCCGGCCTCGGTGAGCACGGCCTCGGCGCCCTTGACGATGGGCGGGAACAGCGGGTTCGTGATGTCCGGGACGATGATGCCGACCGTCATGCTGCGTGAGGTCTTCAGGCCACGGGCCATCGGGTTCGGCCGGTAGGCGAGCTCCTTGGCGGCCCGCTGGACCCTGCGCACCGTGTCCGGGTTGACCATGCCCTGGGTGGCCGGGTTGAGCGCGCGCGAGACCGTGCCCGGATGCACCCCGACCCGGTCCGCGACGTCCTTGAGGGTGGCGCCCCGCGCTCCCGGTGGCCTCACCAAGCCACCGCGATGTACTTCGACTCGGTGTACTCCACCATGCCCTCGTGACCTCCCTCGCGCCCAAGACCGGACTGCTTCACCCCACCGAACGGGGCCGCCGGATCAGAGACGAGGCCTCGGTTCAGGCCAACCATGCCAGACTCCAGGGCCTCGCTGACCCGAAGCCCGCGGGCGAGGTCGCCGGTGTACACGTAGGAGACGAGCCCGAACTCGGTGGCGTTCGCCAGGGTGATGGCCTCCGCTTCGGTCTCGAACGTCACCACGGGTGCGACCGGTCCGAAGATCTCCTCCTCGAGCAGCTGCGATCCGGCCGGCACGCCGGCCAGCACGGTCGGTGCGTAGAAGTAGCCGCCGCCGGTGATCGGCCCGCCGCCGGTGCTCACCGTGGCACCGCGTGAGACGGCGTCGCCGACGAGTTCGCTCACCTTGTCCACGGCGGCCTGGTTGACCAGGGGCCCGACGGCGTTGGTCCGGTCGGTCCCGGGGCCGACCGTGAGTGCGCCCATCCGCTGGGCGAGCCGCGCGGTGAACTCCTCGGCGATGCCCGCCTGCGCGTAGAACCGGTTCGCGGCGGTGCAGGCCTCGCCGCCGTTGCGCATCTTGGCCACCATGGCGCCGTCGAGCGCGGCGTCCAGGTCCGCGTCGTCGAACACCAGGAACGGCGCGTTCCCACCGAGCTCCATGGAACTGGAGATGACCTGCTCGGCGGCGGTCCGCAGCAGCGCCCGGCCGACCTCGGTGGAGCCGGTGAAGGAGAGCTTGCGCACCCGCGGATCGCCGAGGATGGCCTCGCCCACGGGACCGGAACGCCGCGACGGCAACACGTTCACCACGCCGTCGGGCACTCCGGCCTGCGACAGCAGGGCGCCGATGGCGAGCGCCGTGAGCGGGGTGTCCGAGGCGGGCTTGAGGATCACCGTGCAGCCGGCCGCGAGCGCCGGGCCGATCTTGCGGGTCGCCATCGCCGCCGGGAAGTTCCATGGGGTGATCAGCAGTGCGATGCCGATCGGCTGGCGGACCACCAGGATCCGGTTCGAGCCCGACGGCGCGGTGGTCAGTTCGCCGTGCAGGCGCACCGCCTCCTCGGCGTACCAGCGGAAGAACTCGGCCGCGTAGCGCACCTCGCCGAGGGCGTCGGCGAACGCCTTGCCGTTCTCGCGCACGATCAGCTCGGCGAGCTGCTCCTCGCGCTCGGTCATCAGGTCGAACGCGCGCCGCAGGATGCTCGAGCGTTCCCGTGGGGCGGTCGCGGCCCAGCCGGCGGCCGCTGCCGCGGCGGCGTCCACGCACCGGCCGGCGTCGGCGACGGTGCCGTTCGCGACCGTCGCGATCACCCCGGCGGTGGCGGGGTCGATCACGTCGAACGTCGAGGCGTCGTCGGCGGGACTCCACCTCCCGCCGATGAGGAGGTCGGTGGGTACCTCGAGTCCGGTCACCAGGTCGGTCAGCATCTGTCGGTCCTCCGTCGGGTCCACGGGCGTGCGTGGGTCTTCGTCCTCAGTATGGGTTCGTCACGAACAGTTCGTCCGCCGGGAACAGGGTGATCACCTTGGGGCCGTCGGCGGTGACCACGATCTCCTCCTCGATCCGGGCGGCGGACACCCCGTCCGAGGCCGGGCAGTACGTCTCGAGGGCGAACACCATCCCCTCCTGGAGCTCCATCGGGTGCTCCAGGGAGTTCAGTCGGGAGATGATCGGCCGCTCGTGCAGGGCCAGTCCGAGTCCGTGCCCGAACTGCAGCCCGAAGGCGGCCATCTCGGAGGCGAAGCCGAAGTCCTCGGCCTTCGGCCACACCCGGGCGATCTGGTCGGTGCTCACGCCGGGCCGGACCAGGTCGATCGCGGCGTCGATCCACTCCCGGCACTGGGCGTAGGCGTCCCGCTGCGGCGTGGTCGCGCGGCCGACCACGAAGGTGCGGTAGTAGCACGTCCGGTAGCCCATGTAGGACTGGATGATGTCGAAGAACGCCTGGTCGCCGGGCCGGATCAGCCGGTCGGAGAAGTTGTGCGGGTGCGGGTTGCACCGTTCCCCGGAGACGGCGTTGATCGCCTCGACATCGTCCGAGCCCATGTCGTAGAGCTGCTTGTTCGCGATCGCGACGAGCTCGTTCTCCCGGATGCCGGGCTTGAGGGCCTCGGACAGCGTCTGGTAGACGCCGTCCACCATCGCGGCGGCCGTGCTGAGCAGGGCGATCTCGTCCGCGGACTTGATCTGCCGGGCGTCCAGCATGACCTGCTGGCCGTCCCGGACGTCGAGCCCGACGCGCTGCAGCTCCAGCACCATCGGCAGCTCGGCGATGTCCACCCCGATCGGCAGGTCCGCGACGCCGGCGGCACCGAGCTCACTGCGGATCTCGGCGACCGCGCGCGCGATCAGGCCGGCGTCCGGGGCCACGGAACCGCGCAGGCCGAGCATGCCCGGCCGGGAGTTGCCCGGTTGCAGCCAGGGCGCGTAGATCTCGTGGTGCAGGGCGGCCGAGCCGAAGTCCCAGACGATCGGCTCGCGGTCGCGCATCAGTAGCGCGTACCGGGCGACCTTGTCCCTGGCCCACTCGCCGATCATCGTCGAGGTGAGATATCGGATGTTGTTGACGTCGAAGACGAGCAGCGCGCCCAGCTCCGAGGCGTCCAGGGCGGCGCGGGCACGGGTCAGCCGGTAGTCGCGCAGCCGGTCGTAGTTGACCCGCTCCTCGAAGTCGACGGCCATCCGGCCGGGGGACGGGGTCAGGCTCATGGTCACCATGTCAGGCCTTCCGTTCGCAGTTGCTGGCAGGTACGCGAGGGATCGGTTCCGCTGGGGTCAGGTGAGGCCGTCGGAGACGGCGGCGTCCTCTGGCTCGAGGGTGAGGCCGGCGGCCCGGGCCTGCAGCTCGAGCAGCACCGCGAAATCCTCGCTGACGTGTCCCTCCCCCACGGCGGCCGAGACGAGCTGGTGCACCAGGGCGGCCACCGGCATCGGCGCATCGAGGCGGCGACCGGCGGCGAGACCGAGGTCGAAGTCCTTGCGCAGCAGCACCGGGGTGAACGTCGGCGTCAGGTCGAGGTTCACGAACGCCGGCGTCTTGTACTTCGTGAAGGTCGAACCCAGCACCGAGTCGTTCAGGAACGCCAGGAAATCGGCCCGGCTGATCCCGCCCTTCTGGGCGAGCACGGTGATCTCCGCCAGGGACTGGGTCACCACGCCGAGGAACAGGTTGTGGCAGATCTTGACCAGTCGTGCCCGCTCGCCTTCGCCGACGTAGGTGACGGCGCGGCCGATGGTCCGCAGCTGGGCCTCGACCTCGTCGTGGACCGGCCGGGGTCCGGAGGTCACGATGGTGAGCCGGCCGGCGTCGATGACCTTCGCGTTCCCGGACACCGGGGCGGCGAGCATCTGGGTGCCGCGCGCGGTCACCTCCGCCCGGATCGCCTCGCCCTCGTCCGGGTCGACGGTCGAGGAGTCGACGAGCAGGCGAGGTCCGGCGCCGGCTGCGAACAGGCCATCCTCACCGAAGAGCACCGCGTGCAGGTCCGCGCCGGTGGAGACCATCGTGTAGACGACGTCCCGGTCCGCGAGGTCCGCGGGCCGGTCGACGACGGTGGCGCCGTCCGCGACCAGCGCCTCGGCCTTCGCCCGGGTCCGGTTGTACACGGCCACGTCGTGCCCGGCGGCGAGCAGGCGCCTGGCCATGGCGGCGCCCATCCGCCCGGCACCGATCCACCCGATCCGCGCTTGTGTCTCCTGGGACATCGTCGTCTCCTGCAATCGTTTGTTGGCTTGCGCCGAAAGTACCAGAGTGGGAATCGAGATACTAGCGACGCAATCCATTGCAGTCGAGCAGGAGTGTCCATGCGGTCGGCCACCGCACGCCCGCGCTCGACTCCGCTGACCCGAAGTGCGGGTCAGCGCCAACGTGACCCGCAACTCGCGCCAGTGGAACGAGGGTGGGCGAACCCGTCGCGACTCCACTGACCCGAAATGTGGGTGAGCGCCTACGTGACCCGCAACTCGGGTCAGTGGAACGAGGGCCACTTTGGGGTTCCGAGCGTGGGGAGCCCGTCGCGACTCCACAGACCGGAAATGTGGGTGAGCGCCTACGTGACCCGCAACTCGGGTCAGTGGAACTAGTGCGACTCGTGGAACGTGGGCGAGACCATCGCGACTCCACAGACCCGAAGTGCGGGTCGGTGTGCGCGTAACCCGCAACTCGAGTCAGTGGAACGAAAGGCGACTCGTGGAAGTCGGCGAGAGTGTCACTTGCCTCTCGAGCGACGTCGGGCGGTGACCAGGGCCACCGTGACTCCGACGACGACGAGCAGGGTGGCGAGCGCGCTCGCCGGCGTGATGGAGCCGCCCGGGGTGAGCGCGTTGAGGACCTCCGCGGCGATCACCTGGCCGGCGATGGTCAGCAGGGCGAGGGTGAGCACGCCGTGCACGTGCACGAGCGCGGCGGCCAGGAAGATGAACGTGATCCCGATGAGCCCGGCCAGGTACATCCACCACTGCGTGGGCCACGCCCCGAGCTCCTCCCCAGGTGCGATCAGGCTCACGGCCAGGAACACGACCACCACCGTGGTCGCGAGGGTCACGTTCAGCACGGTCGACGGGACCGGCCCGGCGATCCGGGCGACCCGGCCGTTCACGGCCTGCTGGAACGCGTTGCCCGCTCCACCGAGGAACGGCAGCAGCACCAGGACCACCACCTCCCAGGAAGCGTCCGGTCCGGTCGCGACCCCGCCGAGGGAGGCGATCAGCACCGCCGCGACGGCCGACCCGGCGGCGACGACGCGGCCCGGACTCAGGGGTTGCGGGCCGCCCGGGGCCAGGGTGGTGCGATCGACCAACAGGGCCGCCGTGGTCTGGCCCGCGACGGCGGCGACGGCGAACAGGGCCACCCCGATCACGCTCACCGACAGCGCCTGGCTGAGCACGAACACACCGCCGACGCAGCCGCCGACGAACGTCCACCACGGGTAGGAGCCGGACCGGATGGCGCGCGCGAGCGTGACCACGCCCCGCCGGGCCGTCGGGATCGAGACCGCGATGATCAGGATCGTCGTCAGCCCGCCGAGCATCGAGATGGTCGCCGCCACTCCGGCCGCACGCATCCCGGTGCCGAGCTCGGCGCGGAACGTGCCGTTGATGAGGGCCTGCACCGACGTCAGCGCCCCGGCGATGACCATGACCGGGATGCTGGCGATCCGCACCCAGCGCGGTGTGGACGCGTAGTCGACGCCGGGCGGACGCCCGCCCGCCGTCATCGCGTATCGGGCGTGGCGGTGTCAGTGGTGTCGGGCGGGCCGGCCGTGAGCGCGATGCCGTCGAGGATGTCGTGCTCGCTGGCCCGCACGTGGGTGAGCGATCCCCCGGCGGCGGCGACCTCGGCGGCCACCCGCGAGATCACCTCGAACCAGATCAGCGCACCGGCGGCGATCACGTCCACCCGGCCGGGGTGCAGGTAGGGCAGGGCGACCCGTGCGGCACGGTCCATCGCGACCAGGTCCTGGCAGGCCGCCAGCGCCTCGTCGACCGGCAGCACGGCCCCGTCGATCCGCTCCGGGCGGTAGGTGTCCAGGCCGAGGGCGTGGGCGGTGACGGTGGTGACGGACCCGGCGACGCCGACCAGGGTGGCCACCTGGCCGAGCGGCACCCGTGCCGCGGCATCGTCGAGGAGCGTGCGGATGACCGCCGCGGCCGCCTCGACCTGCCCCGGGGTGGGCGGGTCGTCGCGCAGGTGCCGCTCGGTCAGCCGCACCGATCCGATGTCCAACGAGATGGACGCCGTCGGGCTCGTCCGCCCGAGGACCAGCTCGGAGGACCCACCGCCGATGTCGACCACGAGGTAGGGGGCCTCGGCCCGCGGCCCGATCCCACTGATCACGCCCGCGAAAGAGAGGGAGGCTTCCTCGGACCCGGAGATCACCTCCGCCGGAACGCCGAGACGGTCCCGGATGCCGTCGAGGAACTCGTCCCGGTTGCTCGCGTCACGGGTCGCCGAGGTGGCCACGAACCGGATCGCCTCGACGCCGTGTTCCCGGCACAGCTGCGCATAGGTCTCGGTCGCGGTGAGGGTGCGAGCCAGCGCGACCGGGTCGAACCGGCCGGTCGCGTCCACGCCCTGCCCGAGCCGGACCATCTCCAGCCGCCGGACCACATGCGTCAGCGAGCGCCGGTCCGGGGATCGGTCCGCGATGAGCAGCCGGATGGAGTTCGTTCCGCAGTCGATGGCAGCCACACGAGTCACCCCCACAGCCTCCCACCTCCGGGCGTCAACAGGTGCAGCGATCCGGTCTCCAGACATCCGCGATGAGCGCGAGGGCCTCGTCGCCGAGCGGATTCACGCCGGGCCCGGCTGCGAGCGAGTGCGCAACGAGCACGTGCAGGCACTTCACCCGGGTGGGCATGCCGCCGGCGGAGATGCCGTCGATCTCGGGGACCTCGCCCAGTTCGGCCCGCTGGGCGAGGTAGTGCTCGTGCGCGCGGCCGTACGCGGCAGCGAGGTCGGAGTCCTGGGTGAGCCGCTCGGACATCTCCCGCATCACCCCGCTCGCCTCCAGGGTGCTCACGGCGGCGACGGCACCCGGGCTGGTCAGGTAGAACGACGTGGGGAACGGCGTGCCGTCCTCCAGGCGGGGGGCGGTCCGGACCACCGTCGGGCGACCGCACACGCACCGGGCCGCCACGGCCACGACACCCCGGGCGGGGCGGCCGAGCTGCTCGGCGAGCACGTCCAGGTCGGCGGCGCTCACGCCGTCCGAGGTCGCGGCAGCAGGTGTCGCGACAGCAGGAGACACAGCGGCAGGGGTCACATCGTCAGGAGACACACGATCACTTTCGGGGCCGGTCATCAGTCGGAGACCTCCCCGGCCACCTGGACGGAGTCCCACACGGTCAGATACCACGGGCCGGTCGGGGGCACGCTCACGGGTCCGTTCTCGGCAGGGTCGGCGGCCGGCTCCTCGCCGGTGATCGTCTCGGGGTCGACCACCCGGTAGGGGGTCTCCCCCGGCATCACGAAGCCGAGCCGGTCGCGCGCTCTTGCCTGCACGTAGGCGTCGTCGTTCCACTGCTCGACGGCGTCGGTCAGTTCGGCGTTGCGCTGCTCGGCGGCCACGATCTGGGCGCTCAGCTCACGGTGGCGTTCCTGCTGGGTGATGTACGCGCGCAGCGTGGGGGCGAGCACGATGAAGGCCATCAGGATCACCACGAACAGCACGAGGGTGCGGACGGTGATCTGCCGCGGCGCCTTGTGCACCTCGGTGGTGGCGCCGGCCTGCTTCGCCGCGCTCGCCCGGCGGGCGGCCGTCGGCTTCGCGGCCGGCTTGGCGGCGGGCTTCGCGGCAGACCTCGTTGCGGGCTTCGCGCCGGACTTCGCGGCGGCCGACCCCGACCGCGGCGTGCGCGCGGAGGTCGCACGCGCACCCGTGGCGGCGCGGCTCGACGTGGCGGGCCGATTCGTCGTCGCCACGGACCCGCTCGAGCGCGGGGCGGCTGGACGTCGGGGACTCACTCCCTCATGTTCTCTCACGGCGCGGGGTTTTCGGCGGAGCAGCAGGGCGTGAGTCGTGCCACAACAGGATAGGGATGCCCACCGACATCGGCCCGGCGTCGGCCCGGCATCGGCCCGGCATCGGGCCGTGAACGCCGACGGCGGGCGGCCCCTCCAGAGGGGACACCCGCCGTCGTTCCGCCTTGCCGGCGGTGCGAACCGAAGCAGCAACGCGCCGCTGCGGCTCAGCCGCGCTGTGACTCAGGCGCTCGGGCCGTTCCAGCGCGGGAACGCCGAACCACCCGCGTACCGGCCCGAGCTGTCCAGCTCGTCCTCGATACGCAGCAGCTGGTTGTACTTGTTGATGCGCTCGCCGCGGGCGGGCGCACCGGTCTTGATCTGGCCGGCGTTCACGGCCACGGACAGGTCCGCGATCGTGGTGTCCTCGGTCTCGCCGGAGCGGTGCGAGACCATCGCGGTGAACCCGTTGCGCTGGGCCAGGGTCACTGCGTCCAGCGTCTCGGTCAGGGTGCCGATCTGGTTCAGCTTGACCAGCAGCGAGTTGGCGGAGCCGAGCTCGATGCCCTTCGCGAGGCGCTCGGGGTTCGTGACGAACAGGTCGTCGCCGACGAGCTGGACCTTGTCGCCGACCTTGCCGACGAGCTCGGCCCAGGAGTCCCACTCGTCCTCGGACAGCGGGTCCTCGATCGAGACCAGCGGGTACTCCGCCACGAGGGTCTCGTAGTAGGCGACGAGGTCGGCCGGCGAGGTGGCCTTGCCCTCGAACTGGTAGGCACCATCGGAGAAGAACTCCGTGGCCGCCACGTCAAGGGCGAGCGCGACGTCCCGGCCCGCGGTGAAGCCGGCCTTCTCGATCGCGACCAGGATCAGGTCGAGCGCGGCGCGGTTGGAGTCGAGGTTCGGCGCGAAGCCGCCCTCGTCGCCGAGGCCGGTGGCCAGGCCGCGGTCCTTGAGCACGGACTTGAGTGCGTGGTAGACCTCGGTGCCCCAGCGCAGGCCCTCCTTGAAGGTGCCCGCACCGATCGGGGCGACCATGAACTCCTGGATGTCCACGTTCGAGTCGGCGTGCGAGCCGCCGTTGAGGATGTTCATCATCGGCACCGGCAGCACGTGTGCGTTCGGCCCGCCGATGTAGCGGAACAGGGACAGGTTGGCGCTCTCGGCGGATGCGCGGGCGGCGGCGAGGGAGACGCCGAGGATGGCGTTCGCACCGAGCTTGCCCTTGTTGGAGGTGCCGTCCAGGTCGATCAGGGTCTGGTCGAGGTGTCGCTGGTCCGCGGCGTCGAGGCCGAGGATCTCGGGGGCGATGACGTCGGTGACCGCGGCGACGGCGTTCTGCACGCCCTTGCCCAGGTAGCGGCCCTTGTCGCCGTCGCGACGCTCCACGGCTTCGAACGCACCGGTCGACGCGCCCGACGGGACGGCGGCGCGTGCGAACGAGCCGTCCTCCAGCGCCATCTCGACCTCGACGGTCGGGTTGCCGCGCGAATCGAGGATCTCGCGCGCTCCTACGGCCTCAATGGTGGCCACAGTGACTCCTTCAATGTTGTGGTGTTCAGGTTCGGTGAGCCACGGTCCACGATAGTGGCCCGGGACGTGTCGGTTCAGAGCGGGAGATCCCGTTCGGCGGCGCGGATCCTGGCCTCCAGGGCCCGGGTCTGCGCCCGCAGTGCTGCCTCGGCGTCGACGTGCTCGGCGTCCGCGCGGCGCACCAGTTCCAGCAGGGCGGCACCGATGATCTCCGACGGCGCAGGCTCGGTCGCCGGGTCCGGTGCGGGCCCGCCGTGGTCCGGTTCGAGACCGGCCGGTTCGAGGCCCGCCTTGCGGGCCCGGCCGAGGACCTTCTGCGCGCGGGCGAGGGCCGGCAGGTGTGGTGGGACGCCGTCGAGGATCGACTCGCGGGCCTTCTCCTGCGCCTTGATCGCGTCCCAGTTCCGGTTCACGTCGGCCGGCGTCAGCGCGGCGTCACCCGCGTCGGCGGCGAACACGTGCGGGTGGCGGCGCACCAGCTTGGCCACGAGCGTGCGGGCGACGTCGTCGATGTCGAAAGCGACGCCGTCGGACGCCTCGGTGGCGACCCGAGCGTGGAACAGCACCTGCAGCAGCAGGTCGCCGAGCTCCTCCTGGAGCGCGGCGGCATCACCGGACTCGGCGGCCTCCGCGACCTCGTGGGCCTCCTCGATCGCGTACGGGGCGAGCGAGGCGTGGGTCTGCTCGGCGTCCCACGGGCAGCCGCCCGGGGAGCGCAGCCGGTTCATCACGGCCACCGCGTCGAGGAGAGCGCCACCTGGGCGGTCGGCCTCGCCGGGACCGGGGATGCTCATCCGGCGACCGGGGCCTCGGGTGCGAGGATCCAGTCGGGAGTGACGGCTGCGATGGCGTTGGTCTCGGCGTCCCACTCACCGTAGCGGGGGCTGATCACGACTTCGGAGGCCGTCAGCCGCGCGTTGGCATCGTCGAGGATCGCCTGGCCGTCCGGGCTCTGGCTGAGGTCGCCCTGGGCGAGGATCATCCGGGTCACCCGCAGGGTGTCCGCGGTGTAGTCGGCGACCGGCACGCCCTGAGCGGCCGCGGTGGCCTCGAGCACCTCCTGCGCCTGCTGATCGGAGTAGGCGATCCCGTTCTCGGAGGCGACCTGGAGGAACTGCGGGGCCGCGATCAGCAGCTGGAGCACCTGCGTGGGCACGGGGTCCGCGGTCAGCATCGGGGAGAGCTGGGTGTCCGTGGTGGCCAGCGTGTTCTCGGTGATGCGGCTGCCGTCCACGACGGCCGCGGCGCCCGGGTTCGCGGAGCAGGCGGTGAGGGCCAGGGCGCCCACGGCCAACGAACCGGTGATCTTGAGGAGGCGAGACGTTGTGACCACCGAGGCGAAACCCTTCACGCGCGAACAGATACCGGAGCCATCGTATCGTCAGCGGTACTCGACGGCGACGACGCGCTCGACCGCCCCGGCCGACCCCGGCCACGGCCTGGGCGGCCGTGGTCCGGATGGCCGCCCGCGGGTGTGCCGAACGCGCAGGTCAGGCCGCCGTGCGTGCACCCTTCGCGAGGGAGCGCCCGTACTCGCGGGCCAGGTCCTCGGCCTCCGCGTGCATACGGGCGGCGACGTCGGAGAACTCGTCGAGGGCCGGGTTCATGCCGACGAGCGTGAACTCCGTCTCGACCACGTCGAGGTCCAGGTTCCAGACATCCTCGAGGATGCGACGCATCCACGGCGTCGCGTGGTCCCATCCCTCTCGCGGGGTCCCCGCGCCGTACGCGCCGCCACGGACCGTGGCGAGCACCGCGCGCTTGCCGGCCAGGCTCGGCGAGTCGCCGGGGGCCAGCCGCGGGTCGGTGAGCGCCAGGTCCGTCCAGGTCTTGAAGTGCTGGGAGACCCCGAAGTTGTACAGCGGCACCGCCAACAGCAGCACGTCCGCGGCGAGGAGCTCGTCGGCCAGCTCGGCCGCGAGGTCGACGGCCCCTTGCTGCTGCGTGGAGCGTCCGGTCGGCGGCGCGTAGGCGGCATGCGGCCAGGCGTCGGCCGGAATCGGGTCGCGCCCGAGGTGGCGGGTGGCCACCTCGCCGTCCGGGTGCTGGGCGCGCCACTCGGACTCGACGATGTCGGCGATCCGGCTGCTGTGCGAGCCCTCGAGTCGAATGCTGGCGTCGAGGCGGAACAGGGTGGGCATGGGACCTCCGTGCAGATCAATGCACTAGCGGGATGCGAGCGCTCGCAGAAACATAGCACTAGCAAAAAAAGAGCACCAGACTTCCGAGCAGGGTAAACTCAGCGGATGTCTGCCGATGCCCACACCCACGCGGAGTGCGACACCGGCGTGCGCCGGGCGTTCGACCTGCTGGGCAAGCGGTGGAGCGGGCCTATCCTCTCGGTCCTGCGGAACGGGCCGATGAAGTTCTCCGAACTGCGCCGAGCCGTCGGTCCGATCACGGACTCGGTCCTGGCCGACCGGCTGGTCGATCTCGCGGACTTCGGGGTGGTGGTGCGATCCGAGACCGATGGTCGCCCGCCCCAGATCGCCTACGCGCTGACCGCGCGCGGAGAGAGTCTGCAGCCGATCCTCGACCAGCTCGGCCAGTGGGCCGCGAGCGAGCTGGGCCGTTCCGAGGCCGACGCGACCGACGTCTCGGCGTAGTCGCCGACGCCTGACCCGTGCGCCGGCAGGTCACCCGACGCCGCCGGCATCCTCGCTCGTCGGATCGTCAGCGGTACTCGTCGGCGACGACGCGCTCGACCTCCGCGGCTGACTCCGGGAACAGGGTGGTCAACAGGAGCCGGTAGAAGCGGGCCGTGTCCGCGCCGATGGCGACGCGGGCGTTGGCCGCGGTGCCCGGGAAGTCGCCGGTGCGGGCCACCAGAGACCTGCCCTCCTGCTCGCCGTCGACGGCGATGGTGACGTCGGCCTCGGCGGTCGCGATCACCTCGGGGTCGAGCAGGTAGGCGGCGGCGAGCGGGTCGTGCAGGTCGAACGACAGGCTTCCGTTGGCAGCGAACGCGAAGTTCGCGTAGGTGCGTGTGATCGCGTGGATGAAGCGGGACACCGGGGTGTCCAGGCGGAGCAGCAGCTCGCCGATGCCCGGCGTCAGGTCCGCCTCGGCGGTCGCGTCCAGGCCGACCATGACCACGTCGGGGAAGCCCGCGGAGAACACGGCCTCCGACGCCGCCGGGTCGCACCAGAGGTTGAACTCGGCCCACTGCGTCATGTTGCCCCCGCCCTCCGCTCCACCCATGAGCACCAGGGACCGGACGTTGCCGGCGAACGCCGGGTCGGCCGCGACGGCTGCCGCGACGTTCGTCAGCGGGCCGAGCGTGAGCAGCGTGACCTCGCCCGGGTGGGCGGCGGTGTGCGAGAGGAGGAAGTCGACGGCGGACTCCTCCCGTTCGCGCATGGTCACCGTCCGGCCACCCTCGCCGCCGAGCCCGTCGGCACCGTGCACGTCCGGGCTGAACTCCCGGCCACGGGCGGCCCTGCCCTCGCTGCCGCGGTACACGCCGATGTCGGTCCGGCCGGCGACCTCCAGGAGACGCAATGCGTTCCCGGTCACCTGGTCCAGGTCGGCGTTGCCGCCGACGGTCGTGACGCCGTCGATCTGCAGCCGGGTCGCCGGCGCCGCCGCGGCGGCGCACAGGAACAGCAGCGCGATCGCGTCGTCGATGCCCGGGTCGGTGTCGATGATGAGCCGCCGCACTGCTGGACCTCCTCGTCAAGGGCGCCCAGCGTATCGCCCGTTGGACCGGACTAGACGTTATTGTCCTTGTGACCTTAAGATCGATCCAGCGTTAACGTCTCAATGACACTTACTCATCCCAGGGAGGTGACCATGGCCCCGACGCTCGCGGTGTCCACGGTGATCTTCGCGCTGCGCCCCGACGAGCGCAGCTCCGCCGCGGTCGGCACCCGGCCCCAGCTCTGGCTGCCGCTCGTGGTGCGCCTGCGGGACCCGTTCGACGGACGCTGGGCGCTGCCGGGCGGTCCCCTGCGCGAGGACGAGGGCCTGGCCGACGCCGCCTCCCGGACCCTGTTGGAGACCACCGGGCTGCGCCCGAACTACCTGGAGCAGCTCTACGCGTTCGGCGACGTGGACCGGCCCGGCGCCGAAGTCGGGCGGGTGGTCTCGGTCGTCTACTGGGCGATGATCGGCGCCGAGGAGGCGCACCTGGCCACCACCGGCCAGAACGTGCGCTGGCTCGCCGCTGACCGGCTGCCGGACCTGGCCTTCGACCACAACCGGATCGTGGAGTACGCACTCTGGAGGCTGCGCACGAAGGTCGAGTACTCCCGGATCGCCCACGCCTTCCTCGGCGAGACGTTCACCCTGCGCGACCTGCGCGAGGTCCACGAGGTGGTGCTCGGCAAGCCGGTCGACCCGGCCAACTTCCGCCGTCAGGTCGAGGCGAGCGGCGCCGTCGTCCCCACCGGTCAGGTCCGCACCGGCGGCCGGCACCGGCCTGCCCAGCTGTACCGCTACGACACCGCCATCGAGCCGGTCGATCTCGGCCCGTTGGCCCTCGAACCGCAGATATCCCACACCTCCACCGAGGAGACCCCATGACGACCATCGCTTCGGTCGACACCACCATCCAGCTGATCGACGCCGGCCGGGCCACGGGCTCGACCTGCAGCCCGGACCTCGCAAGCGGCCCGTGGGCGTTCGACGCCAGTCCCGGCTACGGGCCCGGCGCGTCGCTGGCGGACCCACCCCCCGCCGTCGCCCCCCGTCAGGGCGAACTGCCCAGGGAGTACCGCGAGGCGGACCCGGCCGACCTGGATGCCCGCGTGCGCGCCGCGAAGGCGACGCTCGGCGACCGGGTGGTCATCCTCGGCCACTTCTACCAGCGCGAGGAGGTCGTCACCCATGCGGACTTCGTGGGCGACTCCTTCCAGCTCGCGAACGCGTCGCTGACCCGCCCTGACGCCGAGGCGATCGTGTTCTGCGGCGTGCACTTCATGGCCGAGACCGCGGACCTGCTCTCCGGCCCCGAGCAGGCCGTGATCCTGCCGAACCTGGCCGCCGGCTGCTCGATGGCGGACATGGCGGACATCGACCAGGTCGAGGAGTGCTGGGAGCAGCTCACCGAGCTGTACGGCACCGAGCCCGACGAGAACGGCAAGGTGCCGGTCATCCCGGTCACCTACATGAACTCCTCCGCCGCGCTGAAGGGCTTCTGCGGCCGCAACGGCGGGATCGTGTGCACGTCCTCGAACGCCGCCACGGTGCTGGAGTGGGCGTTCGAGCGCGGGCAGCGCGTGCTGTTCTTCCCGGACCAGCACCTCGGGCGCAACACCGCCAAGGCGATGGGGGTACCGCTCGAGGCGATGCCGATGTGGAACCCGAACAAGCCCCTCGGCGGCAACGACGAGCAGGCCCTCGGTGACGCCCAGGTGATCCTGTGGCACGGGTTCTGCTCGGTGCACCGCCGGTTCACGGTCGGGCAGATCGAGCAGGCCCGCGCCGAGCACCCCGGCGTGCGCGTGATCGTGCACCCGGAGTGCCCGATGCCGGTGGTGGACGCCGCCGACGAGGCGGGCTCCACGGACTACATCCGCAAGGCGATCGACGCCGCCACCGAGCCGACCACGTTTGCGATCGGCACCGAGGTGAACCTGGTCCAGCGCCTGGCCGCGCAGTACCCGCAGCACACGATCTTCTGCCTGGACCCGGTGGTGTGCCCGTGCTCCACGATGTACCGGATCCACCCGGGCTACCTGGCCTGGGTGCTGGAGTCCCTGGTGGCCGGCGAGGTGCCGAACCGGATCACGGTCCCGGCGGACGTCGCCGATCCGGCCAGGCTGGCGCTGGAACGGATGCTCGCCGCCAAGCCGCCCGTGGCGGTGGCCTGAGATGGCGCGCGTGCTGGTCATCGGCTCCGGGATCGCCGGGCTGGTCGCGGCCGCGGAGGCCGCCCGCACCCATGACGTGGTGCTGGCAACGAAGGGCGCCCTCGGGCTGAGCAACACCCGCTACGCCCAGGGCGGCATCGCCGCGGTGATGTTCGCCGAGGACGACGTCGAGGCGCACATCGCGGACACCCTCACCGCCGGCGCCGGGCTGTGCGACCCTGAGGCGGTCCGGGTGCTGTGCACCGAGGGCCCGGCCCGGATCCGGGACCTGGTGGCCGCGGGCGTCGAGTTCGACATGGCCGGCGGCCGCTTCGCCCAGGGCCTGGAGGCCGCGCACTCGTTCCCGCGGGTGCTGCACGCCGGCGGCGACGCCACCGGCGCCCGGATCGAGGCTGCGCTGACCGCGCGGGTGCGCGCGAGCGCGGTCGCAATCCACTCCCGCACGTTCCTGACCGACCTCATGGTCGCCGATGGTCGCGTGGTCGGGGCGAGCCTGCTCGACGGCGAGGCCGGCGTCCTCGAGGTCCGTGCGGACGCCGTGGTGCTCGCCACCGGCGGTGCCGGCCAGCTGTACCCGTACACGTCCAACCCCGCGGTGGCCACCGGTGACGGCGCCGCGGCGGCCGCGCGGGCCGGCGCCGCCCTGGCGGACCTGGAGTTCTACCAGTTCCACCCGACCACGCTCGCCCTGCCCGGGAACTTCCTGGTCTCCGAGGCCGTGCGCGGCGAGGGTGCCGTGCTGCGCGACGCCGACGGCGAGCGGTTCATGCTCGCCGTGCACCCCGACGCCGAACTCGCCCCCAGGGACGTGGTGGCCCGGGCCGTGGCCGACCGGATGGCCGCGACGGGCGCGCCCGTGTACCTGGATGCCACCGCGCTCGGCGCGGACGTGCTCGCCCACCGGTTCCCGAGCATCGACGCCGCCGTGCGCGCCGCCGGGCTGGACTGGGCGCGCACGCCGGTGCCGATCACCCCGGCCGCGCACTACTGGATGGGCGGCGTGGTCACCGACCTCTCGGGCCGCACCTCGCTGCCCGGGCTGTACGCGGTCGGCGAGGTCGCCCGGACCGGCGTGCACGGCGCGAACCGGCTCGCCTCGAACTCGCTCCTCGAGGGCGCGGTGTTCGCCCACCGCGCGGTGCTGGCGCTTGCGGAGGCGGCCGGGCCCTGGCCCGAGGACGGTCCGGTGGCCGCCTCGGCCGCGGGCTCGCTGCGTGCGGTGCCGGCCCCACGCGGCGGCGATGGGCCGTCGGAGGCCGCGCCGTTCTCCCGGGCCGCGGTGCAGGACCTGATGTGGGAAGCCGTCGGGCTGCGCCGGGACGGCGCCGGGCTCGCCCGCGCCGCCCAGACGTTCGACGCCTGGGCCGCGAGCGCACCTGCGCCGCGGTCCCCAGGCGAGCACGAGGACGCGAACCTGCTCCTGCTGGCCCGGCTCACCGCGCGGGCCGCGCTGGCCCGAACGGAGTCGGTCGGAGCGCACTTCCGCACCGACGAGCAGTCGAGCACGCCGTCCGCCGCGCAGCGGACCGCCATGGCGGTGGGCGCATGCTGACCCGAACCGTGATCGAGGCGGCCGTGGCCGCCGCGCTGGCCGAGGACGCGCCCTGGGGCGACCTGACCTGCGCGGCGCTCGTGCCGCCGTCGGCCACCGCGAGCGCCGAGCTGGTGGCACGCACCGACGGCGTCCTGGCCGGCGGCGAGGTGTTCGCGGCCGCGTTCACGCTGACCGACCCTTCGGTCGAGGTCGCGCTGACAGAGCCCGACGGCGCCGCGTTCGCCGCGGGGGCGACGCTCGCCTGGGTGGTCGGCCCGGCGGGCGCCGTGCTGCAGGCCGAGCGGATCGGGTTGAACTTCGCCCAGCGGCTGTCCGGGATCGCGACGGCGACGCGTGCCTACGTCGACGCCGTCGCGGGCACCGGGGCGAGGATCGTGGACACCCGCAAGACCACGCCGGGGTTGCGCGCGTTCGAGCGGCACGCGGTGCGGGCCGGCGGCGGGCACAACCACCGGTTCTCGCTGTCGGACGCGGTGATGGTCAAGGACAACCACCTGGCGGTGCTGGTGAACTCCGGCGTCGGCGTCACCGATGCCCTGCTGGCCGCCCGCGAGCGCCTCCCGCACACCACGCACATCGAGGTGGAGGTGGACGGGATCGACCAGCTCGAGGCAGTCCTCGCGGCCGGGGTGGACACGATCATGCTGGACAACTTCACCCCCGACGAGCTGCGTGCGGGGGTCGCCCTGATCGGTGGCCGGGCGATCGTGGAGGCCAGCGGCAACGTGCGCCTGGACACCGTGCGCGCCATCGCCGAGACCGGCGTGGACGTGATCTCCGTGGGCGCGCTGACCCACTCCTCCCCCGCCCTTGACCTGGGGCTCGACGTGAGCGTGCGCTGATGCTGTACCTGGACGCGGCCGCGACCACCCCGGTGCGCCGGGAGGCGCTGGAGGCCATGTGGCCCTACCTGACCGGCGAGTTCGGGAACCCGTCCAGCCACCACACCGTCGGCGAACGGGCCGCCGCGGCGCTGGCCGACGCCCGGTCCCGGGTCGCGGGCGCGCTCGGCTGCCGGCCCGGCGAGGTGGTGTTCACCTCCGGCGGGACCGAGGGTGCGAACCTGGCCGTCAAGGGACTGGCGCTGGCGAACCCGCGCGGGCGGCACCTGGTCACCACCGGGATCGAGCACGAGGCGGTGCTGGCGTCGGTGGACTACCTGGTGCGGGTGCACGGGTTCTCGGCCACGCAGGTGACTGTGGATGCCCAGGGGGTGGTGACGCCGGGGGCGCTCGCCGAGGCCCTGCGCCCGGACACCACGCTGGTCTCGATCGCGCTGGCGAACAACGAGATCGGCACCGTGCAGGACATCGCGGCCCTGGCCGCGGTGGCCCGCGGTCGCGGCGCCATGTTCCACACCGACGCGGTCCAGGCGGCCGGCTGGCTGCTGCTCTCCGCGCGCGACCTCGGCGTGGATGCGCTCTCGATCTCCGGGCACAAGGTCGGCGCCGGCAAGGGCGTCGGCGCGGTGTACCTGCGCGGCCGGCTGCCGGTGGAGCCGGTGCTGCACGGCGGCGGCCAGGAGCGCGACCGGCGCTCCGGCACCGAGAACGTACCGGGCGCCGTCGCCCTCGGGGTCGCCCTGTCCCTCGCCGAGGCCGAACGGGACGAGCTGGCACCCCGGGTCGGCGCGGCGCGGGAGGCGTTCATCGCCCGGGTGCTGGACCTCGTGCCGACGGCGGTGCTGACCGGGCCGCGGACCGATCGCCTGCCGAACCATGCGTCGTTCTGTTTCCCGGGCACCAGCGGCGAGGCCGTGCTGCTGGAGCTCGAGCGGCTCGGCGTGGTCTCCTCGAGCGGCTCGGCGTGCGCGGCGGGTTCGGACGAACCCTCGCACGTGCTGATCGCGATCGGCGTACCACCCGAGGTCGCACAGACCTCGGTCCGGTTCACGTTCGGGCGGGACGTCACCGGTACGGACCTGGCCGAGGCCGCGGAGTCGGTGGGCGCGGCGGTGGCGAGCGTCGCTTCCGTGGGCATCGTTTGATACCACTGATATCAATCCCGTGGAGGTCGAGGTGGCTCAACTCTTGGTTCGAGATCTGACGAGCGCATCAAGGAACGCCTGCGGCTCCGCGCCGCTGAGCATGGACGTTCCATGGAGGCCGAGGCTCGCGAGATCCTGACGGACGCGGTCTCGCCACCTCGCGAGTCGGTCATGCACGCGTTGCGCGGGGCGGCGCTCGCTCACGAAGGCGTCGACGATCTCGTGCTCGCGCCCCGGACGGAGTTTGCAGCGACCTGTTGACCTGGGCGCATGATCGTCCTGGACACGAACGTCGTCTCGGAACTGGTGCGAGCGAACCCCGAGCCAAGCGTGGTCACCTGGTTCGAACGGGTCGCCGACACCGATCTCGCGATCACCGCGGTGACGACGGCTGAACTCCACTGCGGCCTGGCGCGGTTGCCCGAGGGCCGTCGCAAACTCGCTCTGGCCACCGCACTGGGCGAGGTGCTGACGGCGTATGCCGATGCCCTCCTGCCCTTCACGGCGTCAGCATCAGTGTTCTGCGGAGCAATCGTGAGCAGCCGCGAGTCGATCGGACGACCGATCGCGGTAGTCGACGCGCAGATCGCCGCCATCTGCACGGACCTCGGGTCGACCCTCGCCACGAGAAACGTGCGCGACTTCGAAGGTCTGGACATCGAACTCGTCGATCCCTGGAAGCCGGACACCACCGCTCGTTGACCGCCGCGACGCTGCCCGCGTAGCGTTTCAGGTCGGACCGGACGGGCCGAGCGAAGGAGGCCGGCGATGAGCGGAACTGGCCAGTCCACTCCGCCCCGGCTTCCACCCCGGTGGTTCATCCGCGTGTTCTGGGCGGGCCACCGAGCCGTGTTCCGCGGGACCGGCGGGCGACTCGGGCTCGCCCGACCCAAGCCGGGCAAGGCCGGCCTGATGCGACTGCGGACCGTCGGTCGACGCAGCGGCGACCCGCACGCCGTCATGCTCGCGTACATCGAGGACGGCCCGAACCTGGTCACGCTGGCGATGAACGGCTGGGGCGATCCGCCGCCGGCATGGTGGCTGAACCTGCAGGCGAGCCCGCAGACCACGGTCGACCTGCCCGGCGAGGAGCGCGCCGTGCGCGGCCGCGTCGCTCAGGGCCACGAACGCGAACGCCTCTGGGCCCGGTACGCCGAACTCTTCGATGGCGATCTCGACGAGTACGCGGCGATGCGCTCGCGGGAGACACCCGTCGTGGTGCTCGAGCCGGCGTCAGCCGGTCCGACGTGATCGCGCCGGGAGTCCGAGGCCGGCGCAGCGCGTCGTCCGGTTCGCCGCTGGAGCCCGAGATCGGGTTCGCGCGAGCGGTCCGCGTCGGGTGACCACGTGGCGGTCCCGGGCACCGCACCGATCGGGCCCGACGCCGTCACCCTGGGTCGCGCAGACGTGGCCGCTCAGGTCCGGCGTTGCCTGGAGATCTCGGTCGAGACGTGGCCGTCACCGATCGGACGGACCGACAACGACCTCGAACTGGTCCCTATCATCCCGGCCAGCGTCACCCACGCCGAACTGGGCGATCGGGTCGCTCACGCAGTACCCGCGGCCTGAGGAAGGACGATCTACATTCCTTCCTCAGGCGGCAGGTTCTGCTCGACGGCGGGAGGTACTTCCTCACGGCGGGGCGCCTGTCCTCGTGGTGGCGCTATGACGAGGAAGCAGCCACCTTCGCCGCGGCGGCGACCGTCGCACCCGGGGCCAGCACGGCGTCGATCAGGTCACCGACCCAGGTGATCAGCTGCTCGTCCCGCAGTGAGGCCCCGCCGACGCGCGACGTCGTCGGGGCCGGCACCAGGGCGGTGCGCACGGCCGGCTTGAGGATGGTCCCGGGGTAGAGCCGCTTCAGCCGCATCCCCGCGGACTCGGCCAGGTCGACCGGCGCGAACCGGATGTACTTGCCCTGCGCGGTCATGTCCGCGAGCCCGGCGGCACGGGCCTTGACCCGCAGCCCGGCGACGGCGAACAACCGCTCGACCGGCTCCGGCACCGGGCCGTACCGGTCCACGAGTTCCTCCCGGACCGCATCGATCGCCGCCTGGTCACCGGCCTTCGCGATCTTCGTGTACGCCTCCAGCCGGAGCCGTTCGTGCGCGATGTAGGTATGCGGCAGGTGCGCGTCGATCGGCAGCTCCACCTTCAGCTCGGGCAGCTCCTCGGGCACCTCGCCGCGGAAGTTCGCGACCGCCTCGGAGACCATCCGCACGTACAGGTCGAAGCCGACGCCTGCGATGTGCCCGGACTGCTCCCCGCCGAGCAGGTTCCCGGCTCCGCGGATCTCCAGGTCCTTCATGGCGATGGCGGTGCCCGAGCCGAGGTCGGTGTGCGCGGCGATGGTCTGCAGCCGGTCGTGCGCGGTCTCGGTGAGCGGGCGTTCCGGCGGGTACAGGAAGTAGGCGTAGGCGCGCTCGCGCCCACGGCCCACCCGGCCCCGGAGCTGGTGCAGCTGGGACAGCCCGAGCACGTCCGAACGCTCGACGATCAGGGTGTTCGCGTTCGAGATGTCCAGGCCGGTCTCCACGATCGTGGTGCAGACGAGGACGTCGAACCTCTTCTCCCAGAAGTCCATGATGACCTGCTCGAGCTGGTGCTCGCCCATCTTCCCGTGGGCGACGGCGATCCTCGCGTCGGGCACGAGCTCGGCGAGTTTCGAGGCGGTCCGGTCGATCGACTCGACCCGGTTGTGCACGTAGAAGACCTGCCCCTCGCGCAGCAGCTCGCGCCGGATCGCGGCGGCGATCTGCTTCTCCGCGTAGGCGCCCACGAACGTGAGCACCGGGTGCCGCTCCTCCGGCGGGGTGGCCAGGGTGGACATCTCCCGGATCCCGGTGACGGCCATCTCCAGGGTCCGCGGGATCGGGGTGGCGCTCATCGCGAGCACGTCCACGTTCGTGCGCATCTGCTTGAGGGTCTCCTTGTGCTCCACCCCGAAGCGCTGCTCCTCGTCCACGACCACCAGGCCGAGGTCCTTGAAGCGCACCTCGCCGGTGAGCAGCCGGTGCGTGCCGATGACCACGTCGACCGTGCCGTCGCTGATGCCCTCCTTGATGGCCCTCGCCTCGGCGTCGCTCTGGAACCGGGACAGGCCCTTGACCACCACGGGGAACCCGGCGTACCGCTCGGAGAACGTGTCGAAGTGCTGCTGCACGAGCAACGTCGTGGGGACCAGCACCGCCACCTGCTTGCCGTCCTGGACCGCCTTGAACGCGGCCCGCACGGCGATCTCGGTCTTGCCGTAGCCGACGTCGCCGCTGATCAGCCGGTCCATCGGGACCGCCTTCTCCATGTCCGCCTTGACCTCGTCGATGGTGACCACCTGGTCCGGGGTCTCAACGAACGCGAACGCGTCCTCCAGCTCACGCTGCCACGGGGTGTCCGGCGCGAACGCGTGCCCCTTCGTGGCCATCCGGGCCGAGTACAGCCGGATCAGCTCGCCGGCGATCTCCTTGATCGCCTTCCGGGCGCGGCCCTTCGTCTTGGCCCAGTCCGAGCCGCCCATCTTGTTCACCGACGGCGACTCCCCACCGGTGTACTTGGTCACCTGGTCGAGGGCGTCGCTGGGCACGTAGAGCCGGTCCCCCGGCTGACCGCGCTTGGAGGCCGCGTACTCGATCACCAGGTACTCGCGGGTGGCGGCCGTGCGCCCGGTCCCGATGGTCCGCTGCACCAGTTCCACGAACTTCCCGACACCGTGCTGCTCGTGCACCACGTAGTCGCCGGGGCGCAGCGCGAGCGGGTCGACGACATTGCGTCGCTTCGACGGCATCCGGCGCATGTCCCGGGTGGACGTGCCGGCCCGGCCGGTGAGGTCCGCCTCGGTGAACACGGCCAGCTTGAGCGGTTCCGAGACGAAGCCGCGGCCCACGCTCGCGGTGGTCACGAGCACGACACCGGTCGGCGGCAGCTCGGGGGCCTCGCCCGGGCGGGCGTCGCCCTGCGCCGGTTCGACGGCGGAGACGAGCCGGGCGGGCACGTCGCCATCGAGGAGCTGCTCCACCATGCGGCGGGCCGGCCCGGCACCTTCGGTGACGAGCACCAGGCGCCAGGCGGCGCCGGTGAGGTTGCGCAGGTCCGCGACGGCCCGTTCGGTCTCGCCGCGGTAGCCCTCCACGTCCCGCGAGGCGACCGTGACGGTGCGGGCGTCGAGCTCGTCATCTTCGTCGAGGAGCTCCTCGAGCTCCGCGTCGCCGGCGAACGAGCCGAACGTCCACCAGCCGAGCCCGCGGCGCGCGGCGACATCGCGCACCTGGGCGATGGTGGCGAAGCTGGCCTCGGACAGGTCGAGCGGGGTGTGCGCCCCGGCCGCGGCCGAGGTCCACGCGGCGGCGAGGAACTCCTCCGTGGTCGCGACCAGGTCGTGGGCGCGGCGGCGGACCCGTTCCGGGTCGTTGATGATCAGCAGGGAATCGTCCGGAACCAGGTCCAGCACCGGCTCCATCCGGTCCACCAGAACCGGGGCGAGGGACTCCATGCCGTCGACGGCGATGCCCTGGCTGAGCTTCTCGAGCATCTCGGCCGCCCCGGGCAGCCGCTCGACGAGATCCGCGGCCCGGGCACGCACGGCGTCGGTGAGCAGGATCTCCCTGGTCGGCGGCGCCCAGATGCCGTCCTCGCTCACCTCGAGCGAGCGCTGGTCCGCGGCCGAGAACCAGCGGATCTCCTCGACGTCGTCGCCCCAGAACTCGATCCGCTGCGGGTGGTCCTCGGTGGGCGCGAACACGTCCAGCAGGCCACCGCGGACAGCGAACTCGCCGCGGCGCTCCACCATGTCCACCCGGGTGTAGGCGGCGGCCACGAGCCGCTCCACGACGTCCTCCATCGGCGCGGTGTCGCCCGCGCGCAGCGCCACCGGCTCCAGGTCACCGAGCCCGGCGACGACCGGCTGGAGCGCCGCACGCACGGGCAGGATCAGCACCCGGATCGGGCGGGTCGAGCCACCCGCCCCGGTGCGCACCGTGCCGGCGGAGGCTCCGCCGTCGGGCGTTGGCGCTGCCCCTCCGCGGGCGAGTGGCTCCGCATGGGCGAGCCGGCGCAGCACGGCGATGCGGCGCGCGACGGTGTCGCTGCGCGGCGAGAGCCGCTCGTGCGGGAGGGTCTCCCAGGACGGGAACACGGCCACGTCCGCGGGATCGAGGTAGGCGGCCAGTGCGGCGGCGAGCTCGTCGCCCTCGCGCCCGGTCGCCACGACCACGACCAGCGGCCGAGTACCGCGACCGGCGAGCTCGGCGAGCAGGGGGGCACGGACCCCGACGGACGCGGAGACGTCGATCGCGCCGCGGGCGGACAGCGACTCCAGGAGCTCGCGCACGCCGTCGTCGGCACGCAGCGCAGGCAGGATTCCGGTGAGGTTCTTGGGCACGCGAGGCTTCCTTCCAGGGCGGTGCGGGAGAGGAACTGGCTCCCGTTTGCCGCACACGTCGAGCCCGAACCGAATCTCGGGCCGGGTCAGGTGCGCCCTCAAGCGTACGCCCGCCGCGGGAAGTCGCTTGTATCCTGAGCGCTGGGCCGGTTGTGGCCAGAATCCGAGGTTGCAGACATGGCCACAGATCCACCGGTCGACGGCGAGACCGACGCGCGTCCCGAGCCCGAGAGCGGACCGCGTCCGAAGCGGAAGCGGCTCAGCCGCACGCGGGTCGCCCTGATCGTGGCCGCCGGCCTGGTCGTCGTGCTGTTCGGCGGGCTCATCGCCACCATCGCGGTGATCCAGAACCGGGTGGCGGCGAACATCGACTGGATCGACGACCCGTTCGAAGGCCTGACCGATCGGCCCAGCGCCGGGGCCGGCGCCACGGAGGGCGCCACCGAGGCGCCGGCGGGGGCTGCCGTGAACATCCTCATGCTCGGGTCGGACAGCCGCATCTCCGCCGGTGATCCGAGTCAGTGGTCCTACGGCGCGCAGCGCACCGACGCGATCATGCTCGTCCACATCGCCGGCGACCGCCAGTCCGCCCAGGTCATGTCGATCCCCCGGGACTCCTGGGTGCCGATCCCCGGTCACGGCGAGAACAAGATCAACGCCGCATTCTCCTTCGGCGGGCCCGCGCTGCTGATCCAGACCGTCGAGGCCCTCACCGGTGTGCACATCGACCACTTCGCCATCGCGGACTTCGAGTCCTTCGCGATCCTCACCGACGAGCTCGGCGGCGTGGAGATCAACCTGCCGAACGGTCTCGACAACGCCGGCGTGACCCTGGCGCCGGGGACGCACACCCTCACCGGGGAGCAGGCGCTGGCCTACGCCAGGCAGCGCTACGACCTGCCCGGCGGCGACTTCGACCGGGTGGCCCGGCAGCAGAACTGGATGCGGGCGATGGTCTCGCAGGCGTTCCGCACCGATGTCCTCGCGGACCCGATGCAGCTGACGAGCCTGCTCGACGCCGTCTCCTCGAGCCTGTCCCTCGACGAGGGCTTCACGGTCGCGACCATGCGCGACCTCGCGCTCAGCCTGCGGGACCTGCGCCCGGGCTCGATGGACTACCTGACGGTCCCGGTGGAGGGCACCGGCCGCAGCCCGGACGGGCAGCAGTCGATCGTGGTCCTCGACCAGGCGCGTTTCGACGCCCTCATGAACGCCGTGGCCACCGATGCGGTGTCGCAGTACCTGGCCGAGCACCCGGACGACGTGACCATACTCGGCTCGGCAGTGAACTGAGGACGGGCGGGAACCACCGTCCCTCGATGTCGCCGAGCAGGGTGTCGACGGCGTGCAGCCGCCTGCTCAGGATCCGGGTCTCGGTGGGATCCGGGCTCGTGTTGACGCCGATCAGCAGCTGATCGCGGTATCGGCGAACCTCCTGGATGCGAACCTCGTCGTTCACGGACATCTACGCCTCCCTTCGTAGCCTCCCCGGGCGGCCCCCAGCCGGGCGAGGAGTGGTGGTGCTTGGACTGATTGTGTGCCGAACACCTCGATTGCATCAATGGGTCGGTGCGGATGGACCTTCGGGTGCAGGGCCGGCCGGCGGCCGCGGGCCGAAGTTCGGGGCGGCCGGGTTCGGCGGAGCGCCGTTAGGGCCGGGCTGCGCGGGGTACGGACCTGGCTGCGCTGGGTACGGGCCCGGCTGGGCGGCGTACGGGCCGGGCTGCACCGGGTACGCACCGGGCTGCGCGGCGTACGCACCGGGCTGCGCGGCGTACGCACCGGGCTGCGCGGCGTACGCACCGGGCTGCGCGGCGTACGGACCCGGCTGCGCGGCGTACGGGCCGAGCGCACCCTGGCTCGCCGCGTCCGCACTGACGATCCGCACGCGCGCCAACTGCGAGGCCAGGTACGCGAAGGCGGCTGCGAACAGCACCACCAGCGGCACCGGCGTGAGCAGACCGAGCACGGATCCGCCGTCGAACAACCGCTGCGAGAACAGCTGCGACAGCACCAGGACGGCGTGCTGGGTGTCCGGGCTGAACGAAGTCAGGTACGGCCACAGCGCGCCCTGCGGACCCAGCCACGTCTCAATGGCGAACACCCCCAGCACGGCCACGCCGGCGATCCGCAGGGCGCCGCGCCGGTCCGGGCTGCGACGGGCCGCAGCGAAGACGAACGTGAACAGGAAGAGCGCCGGGATCGCGACGAACGGCGGCTCGAGCGTCGGCCGGTTCAGCCAGTTCACGTCCCGCAGGATCATGAAGTAGGCGGGCGCGAGGACGCCGAGTCCCACGAAGAGCCACGGCGCGAAGAACCAGAGCACCCGTTCGCTTCGCCGGCCGAACGGGCGCAGGTAGCCGATGGCGTACCCACCGGCGGCGGCGATCGCGGTACCCACCAGCGCGTTGATCAGGGCGCTGCCCCATGTCGTCACGACCACCCCGGCCACCGAGACGCCGAGCTCGTCGTCCGGCAGTCCGAGGCTGGTGAGCCAGGGCAGTGCGACAACGATCAAGCCCACGAGCGCGACCGCCGCGATGACCACTCCCACGATGCCCGCCGAGCCATCGGTGCGCGGGAGCGGCTGTGGTTCCATGCGGTAGCGCGTTCCCATCACCAGAGCGGTCCCGAGCAGCCCGAAGAGCACGAGCGGGATCAGCACCACGATCGCGATCGCGCCGGCCACCCCTGAGTCCGCGTAGAGGAAGGCGGCCTCATAGATCAGGGCGCCAGGCAGCTCGCGGCCGGCCCCCACGATGTAGGGCGTGAAGGCCTGCCAGCCGACGGCGATCCCGGCGAGCCCGGTTCCGACGAGCGCCAGCGCGGTGGCGCGACCGCGGCCGGGTCCGTCCGCGAGGCGTCCCACGAGCGCTCCGACGAGCAGGGCGGCTCCGAGCCCGACCGCGAGGAAGCCGAGGACGACCCCGCCGCCATCGCCCGGCTCGAGCCGGCCGACGCCGAAGCCGTACGAGAACGGCGCCATGGTGACGAGACCGGCGCCGAGGATGCCGAGGCCGATCGCGGCCGTGCGCGTCGTCGCCGTGGCGAGGAGCCGGCCGATGAGCAGCCCGACGCCGAAGCCGAGGAGCGCCGGCGCGAGACCGGCGGCGGCGCCGAGCAGCAGACCGGTCAGCAACTCGGGTGGGATCTTCGCGTAGTTGTCGAGGCCGACGAAGCCCCCGCCACCGAGGAGCGCACGGTCCTGGAGGCTGACGATGAACAGGCGGACGGTGGGGATCACTTGCCCCAGGAGCAGTGCGATGGCGGCCGGCGCGAGGAGCAGCAGGCCAAGGCCGGTGCGGGCCGGCGGCTCGGCCGAGGTGCCGAGCGGCGACGGCGCGTAGGGGCCCGGGTGCGGTGCTGGCGGGTCCGGGTCCGGGTCCGGGTGTGGCGCCTGAGCGTTCGGGCCCGGTGGCGGCGCATAGGTGCCCTGCCCAGCCGGTGGCTGCTGCTGACCGGCATGCTGGTGCGACGGCGTACTCGTCCACGGCCCCTGATCTGACGTCCCCATGCAGGGGAGGGTAGCAAGCCCCGATTGCCGGCCTCGGCCGGGCGAGGTCAGGCGCGCGCGGTGTGCAGCGTCGTCTGGGCCTTCTCGAGGCCGAGGGACAGCAGGTCTCGGACGGCGTCGGCCGCCTCCTCGAGAGTGACGCCGAGTTCGGCGCGCTCGGCGGCGGAGAAGTCCCGCAGCACGTAGTCGGCCGGGTCCATCCGGCCGGGCGGGCGGCCGATGCCGACGCGCAACCGCAGGTAGTCACGGTCGCCGAGGGCCTGCGAGACGGACTTCAGCCCGTTGTGGCCACCCTCGCCCCCGCCGCGCTTGAGGCGCAGCGTGCTGGCGGGCAGGTCGAGCTCGTCGTGGATGACCAGGAGGTGGTCCGGTTCCACGTCGTAGAACCGGCAGAGCCCGGCGACTGGCCTGCCGGAGACGTTCATGTAGCTGGACGGCTTGGCCAGCACCACACGCGGGCCGGGGGCCCCGCCGGGCAGGGTGCCAAGGCGCCCGTCCAGCACGGTGGCGCCGGCCTTGTGCGTGGTGAAGGAACCCGGCACGTCCCGGGCGAGCACATCGAGAACCATCTGGCCGACGTTGTGCCGGTTCCCGGCATAGGTGGGCCCGGGGTTGCCCAGGCCCACCACCAACCAGACGCTCATGAGGGTGCCGAGAGGCTCAGGCCTGCTCGTCGGCTCCGGCCGGAGCCGCAGCCTCGCCCGCCGCACCGGCAGCCTCGCCGGCGGCCTCGGCCTCGGCGTCGGCCTCCAGGTCCTCAGCGGAGGCGCGCGGCACGGTCACGTTGATGACCACGGACTCGGGGTCGACCTCGAGCACCGAACCCGCCGGCAGGGTGAGCTCGCCCACGCGGATGATGCTGCCCTCCTCGAGACCCTCGATGTTGACCTCGACGTGCTCGGGCAGGTTGGTGGCCTCGGCCTGCAGGCTGATGGTCTGCATGTCGAGGGTGTGGATCGTGCCGGGGGCGGTCTCACCGACGATCACGACGGGCACGTCGACGACGACCTTCTCGCCACGACGGACGAGGATCAGGTCGAGGTGGTCGATGGTGCGGCGGATCGCGTCGCGCTGCACGTCCTTGACCAGCGCCAGCTCGTGGTTGTCCCCGAAGTCCAGCGTGAGCAGGGCGTTCGCGTTGCCCTTCAGCGCCAGGAACGTGTCGTGGTCCGGCAGCGACAGGTGCACCGGGTCGGTGCCGTGGCCGTACAGGACGGCGGGGATGCGTCCCGCACGGCGGGTGCGGCGAGCGGCGCCCTTGCCGAACTCGGTCCGGACGGTGGCCTTCAGGACGTTCTCGTTGCTCTCAGACATGGGTGTCTTCTCCAAAGATGGTGGGGCGGCGGGTGGCCTCAGCGCGGGACGTCGGGCGGGCGGCTCACGGTCGCGCTCCACCACGTCGATCACGGACCCGGCGGCTGCGCGTGCGGCCGCCCGGCATCCCTCGCCGAGGCAACCTGGACATCCTACCCGCACAGGCGAGGTGGCGGAAACCGGGTCGATCCGGTCTTCGTCACAGTGCTGAGCGCCGTACCGGCGCCCGGGTCAGGCGCCGGCGCCGTCCGCCCAGTCCCAGTGCACCGTGACGCTCGCCCCCACGGTCTGCTCGCCACCCTCGACCGGCATCGACGCCGCGGCGAACGCACGCGCCTTCGGCAGGCCCGGCACCACGTCCGAACCGCCCTCGTGGACGGCCACCACGGCACCCAGGGCACGACCGGCCAGATCCGCGTACTGCTCGGCCCGGCGGCGCGCGTCGGCGAACGCCGCCGCGCGGGCCTGGGCCTGCGCCTGCGCGGGCTCGGAGATACCGAAGGTGAGCGAATCGATCCGGGCGACCGGGCCGCCGTCGGCCAGGGCGGCATGGACCTGCCCGCCCGAGGCGGCCACGTCCCTGAGCACGGCGCGCAGCCCCAGGCGCACGTGGACCCGGCTGGGCGCGGGCTCTCCGGCGTCCGTGGTGCGGTCCTCATGCCAGATCGAGGTCTGGGTGGTGCGCAGGTCGCTCCGGTCCACACCGCGCTCCAGCAGCCCGTCGCGGATCCGAGCCAGGCCCTGCTCCGCCGCGGGCAGGGCCTCGGACAGATCCGGCCCGCTCACGGTGACGCCGAGGTCGGCGTGCACCACGTCGGGCTGTACGTCAACGCCACCGGTCCCGGTGACGACGATGCCGCCATCGGTCGTCATCCCCGCAGCCTAGTGGGACTCAGACCCCGTCGAACAGGCTGGTGACCGAGCCGTCGTCGAACACCTCGCGGATCGCACGGCCGAGCAGCGGGGCGATGGACAGGACGGTCAGCTTCGCGAACCGCTTCTCGACCGGGATCGGCAGCGTGTCGGTGATGATGACCTCGCGCGCACCGCTCTCCTGCAGCCGGCTCACGGCCGGGTCGGAGAGCACCCCGTGGGTCGCGGCGACGATCACGCTGCGGGCTCCGGCGGCGGTGAGTACCTTCACGGCCTCGGCGATGGTTCCGCCGGTGTCGATCAGGTCGTCGACCAGCACGCAGTCGCGGTCCGCGACCTCGCCGACCACCCGGTTGGCGACGGCCTGGTTCGGCCGGTTGATGTCGCGGGTCTTGTGCACGAACGCCAGCGGCACGCCACCGAGCTTGGCGGCCCACTGCTCGGCCACCCGGATCCGGCCGGCGTCCGGCGAGACCACGGCGGCGTTGGCGACGTCGACGCGGGTCCGGACGTAGTCGGTGAGGATCGGCATCGCCCACAGGTGGTCGACCGGGCCGTCGAAGAAGCCCTGGGTCTGCGCGGCGTGCAGGTCGACGCTCATGATGCGGTCGGCCCCGGCGGTCTTGAACAGGTCCGCCATCAGCCGGGCGGAGATCGGCTCGCGGCCGCGGTGCTTCTTGTCCTGACGGGCGTATCCGTAGAACGGCACGACCGCGGTGATCGACTTCACGGAGGCCCGCTTGAGCGCGTCGACCATGAGCAGCTGCTCCATGATCCACTCGTTGATCGGGGCCGTGTGGGACTGCAGCACGAACGCGTCGGCGCCGCGCACGCTCTCGGCGAACCGGACGTAGATCTCACCGTTGGCGAAGTCGTAGGCCGTGGTCGGGACCACCTCGATGCCCAGCTCGTCGGCCACCGCGGCCGCGAGCTCGGGGTGCGCACGGCCGGAGACGAGGACGAGTCGGTTCTCGCCGTGGCTGGTGATACCTGTCATCGATCGTGGCTCCTCGCGCCTCGTGGGGGGAATGACGGACTCTCAGGAGGTGGCGCCGCGCTCGCGCTCGGCGCGGGCCTGCGCGGAGAGCGCCTCGGTCGCCGGGTCGGCGGCAGCGGTGGCGGCCTCCGCCGCGGGTGTGCCCGGCCGGCGGCTGGTCACCCAGCCCTCGATGTTGCGCTGCGACCCCTGGCTGACGGCGAGCGCGCCCGGCGGGACGTCCCGCCGCACCACGGTGCCGGCGCCGGAGTAGGCGCCGTCGCCCACGGTGACGGGCGCCACGAACATGTTGTCCGCGCCGGTGCGGGCGTGCGAGCCGATCACCGTGCGGTGCTTGCGCACGCCGTCGTAGTTCACGGTGACGCTCGCGGCGCCGACGTTCGAGTCGTGGCCGATCGTGGCGTCCCCGATGTAGGACAGGTGCGGCACCTTCGAGCGCTCCCCGATCTCGGAGTTCTTCACCTCGACGAACGTGCCGATCTTGCCCTCCGCGCCGAGGATCGCACCGGGGCGCAGGTAGGCGAACGGGCCCACGCTGGCACCGTCGCCGATCTGGGACTCGGACCCGTGCGTGCGGACCACGCTCGCGTTCGCACCGACCTGCACGTCCCGCAGTGTCGTGTCCGGGCCGATCGTGGAGCCGACGCCGATCTGCGTGGACCCGTGCAACTGGGTGCCCGGCAGCAGTGTGACGTCCGGGGAGAGCTCGACGTCGACGTCCACCCAGGTGCTCGCCGGGTCCACCACGGTGACCCCGGCGCGCATCCACTCGGTGAGGATCCGGCGGTTCAGCTCGGCGCCGAGCGTGGCGAGCTGGACCCGGTCGTTGACGCCCTCGACGAGCAGCGAGTCCTCGGCGATCACGGCCCGCACGTGCTGGCCGTCCTCGCGGGCGACGGCGATCACGTCGGTCAGATACACCTCACCCTGGGCGTTGTCCCGGCCGAGCCGGCCGAGCGCGTTGCGGAGCACGGCGGCGTCCATGACGTAGACGGCACTGTTGATCTCGTCGATCTCCGCCTGCTCGGGCGTCGTGTCCTTCTGTTCCACGATCCCGACGACGTCGCCCGTGCCGTCCTCGCGAACGATCCGTCCGTAGCCGGTCGGGTCGGGCACGACCGTGGTGAGCACGGTCACGGCGTTGCCGTCCTCGACGTGGGCCTCGAGGAGCGCGGCCAGCGTCCCGGTGTCCAGCAGCGGCACGTCACCGGCGACGATGACGACCGGCCCGACCAGGCCCTCACCCGCGCCGCCCAGCGGCGGCGGGCCGACGGAGTCCGCGACCGTGCGGCTCTGCGCTGCCGCGTCGGCAACCTCCAACGCGCACTGCGCCGCGCGGCCGGTGCCCGGGATCTCGTCCTGGTCGGCGATCAGCGCCCCGGGGTCGAACTCCTGCACATGGGCGGCGACCAGGTCACGTTCGTGGCGCACCACGACGACGAGGTGTTCGGGATCCAGGCCCCGGGAACTGGCGATAGCGTGGCCCACGAGGGATCGTCCACCGATGCTGTGCAGCACCTTCGGGACGCCGGATTTCATCCGGGTGCCCTGGCCCGCGGCGAGTACCAGGACGGCGGCGGGACGCTTCAGACTCACCCGCCCACTGTAGCCGCGGCAAGGGGTCCGGCACGCCGCGGTCGCACGCCGGTGGCGGCTCCGCCCCCAGGATTCGAACCCGGACTGCACGGCACCAAAGGCCGGCGTGCTGCCATTACACCAGGGCGGAACGGGCCTGCACCGGCGAGGAACCGCGGGCGAAGACCGGGGACCAGTCTGCCAAACTTCCGGAAGTGCTCCATCACGCCCGTGGGCCGCACGGCATGATGGACTCATGGCCGACACCCCGCGACGCCCCAGCCGCCCCCGGATGACGGGCAGCGAGCGTCGCGAGCAACTCCTCGTGGTTTCCCGGTCGTTGTTCGCCGAGCGCGGCTTCGAGGGCACCAGCGTCGAGGAGATCGCGGCCCGGGCGCAGGTCTCGAAGCCGGTGGTCTACGAGCACTTCGGCGGCAAGGAGGGCGTGTACGCCGTCATCGTCGACCGTGAGGTGCAGACCCTGCTCACGGCGCTGATCGGACCGTTGAAGCGGGGCGGCCACCCGCGGGTCACCGTGGAGGCCACCGCCCTTGCGCTCCTCGACTACATCGAGACGAACACCGACGGGTTCCGGATCCTGGTGCGGGACTCCCCCGTGGCGCAGGCCACCGGGACGTTCTCCTCGCTGATCGGGGACGTTGCGACCCAGGTGGAGTCGGTCCTGGCGGACCAGTTCCGCCGGCAGGGCTTCGACCCGGCGAACGCCCCGATGTACGCGCAGATGCTGGTGGGCATGATCGCGCTGACCGGGCAGTGGTGGCTGGAGGCCCGATCGCCGGAGAAGCAGGTGGTGGCCGCGCACCTGGTGAACCTCGCCTGGAACGGCCTGCGCGCCCTCGAGGTGGAGCCGAAGCTGACCCCGGCCGCGGTCCGGCGACGCCAGGGCGGCTGACCACGCCTGGTGTCCGAGGACTTAGGCACACCTTTCCCGGGTGCGCTAGCGTCGGAACCGACCCCACTGCACCCACCGGAGGACCCGGCCCCGTGGCAACCCTTGAGATCGACCACCTGAACAAGAGTTACGGAACGCTGCGAGCGCTGAAGGACATGACCTTCTCGGTGGAGTCCGGTGAGATCTTCGGCTTCGTCGGCTCGAACGGTGCCGGGAAGACCACGACGATGCGGATCGCCCTCGGCGTACTTCGCCCGGACTCCGGCGAGGTGCGCTGGGACGGGCGCCCGCTCGATCTCCAGATGCGCCGCCGGGTCGGCTACATGCCGGAGGAGCGCGGGCTGTACCCGAAGATGAAGGTGGCCGAGCAGCTCACCTACCTGGCCCGGCTGCACGGGATGTCCGCCGCGGACGCACGCACCGCCGTCGACCATTGGACCGAGGTGCTCGGGGTGGCCGCTCGCCGTGGCGACGAGGTGCAGAAGCTCTCGCTCGGGAACCAGCAGCGGGTGCAGCTGGCTGCCGCGCTCGTGCACGATCCGCAGGTGCTGGTCCTCGACGAGCCGTTCTCCGGCCTTGACCCGGTCGCCGTGGACGTCATGAGCGGCGTGCTCCATGAGCGCGCCGCCGCCGGGGTCCCCACCGTGTTCTCCTCGCACCAGCTCGACCTCGTCGAGCGGCTCTGCGACCGGGTCGGCATCGTCCGCGGCGGCGAGATGGTCGCGCTGGGCACCATCGACGAGCTGCGCACCACCGACTTCTCACGCTGGCGGGTGGTGGCCCCGGACGCCCCGCCCGGATGGGCGGATGCGATACCCGACACCACGGTGCTGGAGGTCGACGGCGCAGCAACGGTCCTCGAGCTGACCTCCGCCGAGGCGGGGGCCGAGCAGGCGATCCTGCGGGCGGCGCTGGCCCAGTCCCCGGTGCGGGAGTTCACACAGGTGCGCCCCACCCTGACCGACCTGTTCCGGCACGTCGTCTCCGCGGACGAGGCCGCCGCCACCGAGGAGAAGGCCGCGTGAACGTCGTCTGGCAGGTCGCCGCCCGCGAGGTCCGTACCCGTCTGTTCGCCAAGGCGACCATCATCTCCACCCTCGTCGTGCTGGTGCTGATCGTCGCCGGGGTGGTCGCCGTCAAGATCATCGGAGACAACGACGCCGGCTCCGAGGCCGAGCAGGTGGGCATCGCGGCCGAGACGGCGGAGCTGGGGCCGGGGCTCGTCGCAGCCGCGGAGGCCGCCGGCTACCCGATCGAACTCACCGAGACCACCTCAGGCGACGCCACCACCGCGATCGAGGCCGGCGACCTCTCCGCGTTCGTGTCCGGCGACCCGCAGACCCCGGTGCTGCTGGTCGAGGACTCCCCCGCCCCGGAACTGCTGACCGCGCTGACGACCGCGGCGCAGCAGTACGTCATGTCGAGCGCGATCAGCGACCTGGGCGGGGATCCGGCCCAGATCGGCGCCGACGTCGCCGCCGCCGCGCCGGCCGTCGAGTCGCTGTCCACCGACGAGTCGGAGTTCGACCCGTACGCGTTCATCGTGGCCATCGTCACCTGCTCGCTGCTGCTGTTCACGCTCCTGCAGAGCGGTTCGCTGATCGCGATGGGCGTGGTGGAGGAGAAGGTGAGCCGGGTCGTGGAGATCCTGCTCGCCACGATCCGGCCGGCCCAGCTGATGGGCGGCAAGGTGCTCGGCATCGGGATCGTCGGCCTCGTGCAACTGGTGGTGTTCGGTGGTGCCGCGGCCATCGCGGCCGCGGCCACCGGTCTGCTCGACGGCGTGGACCTCAACCTCGGCACCGCGTTCGTCTGGATGCTGGTCTGGTTCTTCCTCGGCTTCGCCCTGTACGCGGTGCTGTTCGGCGGGTTCGCGGCCCTGGTGTCCCGGCAGGAGGACATCGGTGCGGTCACCACCCCGATGATCTTCGGGATGATGGCACCGTTCTACCTCGCCATCTACCTGGTCCCGAGCCTCCCGGACTCGCCGGTGGTGCGGATCCTGTCGCAGGTGCCGTTCTTCGCGCCGTTCATGATGCCGGTACGGCAGGCGTTCGACTCGGTCGAGGTCTGGGAGCTCGCGCTCTCGATCGCGCTCTGCATCGCCTTCGTTCCGCTGCTGGTGTGGCTCGCGGGCCGGGTCTACTCCCGGGCCGTCCTGAACACCGGTGGCCGGATGAGGCTCAAGGACGCGTTGGCCCGCTGAGCCGCTTGCCGCTCAGGCGAGCCCGGTTGCGTGGGGCTCCTCGGTTCGGCATGCCCGGGAAGTCTCTCGATGTCGAGTAATCTCTGGGCATGACCGGACATGACGAGGTCGATCGGATCGTCGAGGCGTGGGAGCGTGAGCGCCCCGACCTCGACGTGGACCCGTTGCGGGTGTTCTCCCGGGTCTCCCGGCTGTCCCGGCACCTCGACCTGGCCCGCCGGGCCGCGTTCGCCGAGCACGGGCTCGAGGTCTGGGAGTTCGACGTGCTGTCGGCGCTGCGTCGCGCCGGCGCCCCCTACGAACTCACCCCCGGCACCCTGCTCACCCAGACCCTCGTCTCCTCCGGAACCATGACGAACCGGATCGACCGGCTCGTCGACCACGGCCTCGTGCTGCGGCACTCCGGGCCCGGGGACCGCCGCGTGGTGCTGGTCCGGCTGACGCAGCGCGGTCAGGAGATCGTCGACGCGGCCATGACCGACCTGCTCGCGCGCGAGGCGGCGCTGCTCGAGCGGCTGCGCCCGGACGAGAGCGCCGAGCTCGCAGCGACCCTGCGCACCCTGCTCACGCCGTTCGAGAGCTGACGCACGCCCTACGAGCGGTGCCGCCGGCGCCCCGGCTGCACCCTCGCCGTCGGGCATCGACCCACCCCGCCGGCCCCGGGGCGCCGACCGCGCGGTTGCCACGTTCCAGGCCGCGTCGGACCGGGGCAGACCGCGCGTTCGGCGACGGGCTCGGCCGCGTCTACCCTTGGTTCTGATGGCGCATCTTCTGGGGGCCGAGGCCCTCCACCTCGAATATCCGACTCGGGTCGTGTTCGACTCGGTGACCGCCGGGATCGACGAGGGCGATCGGATCGGGATCGTCGGCCGCAACGGCGACGGCAAGTCGAGCCTGCTCGGCATGCTCGCCGGAAGGATCCAGCCCGACGGCGGCCGGGTCACCCGGCGCGGCGGCGTGCGGATGGCGGTGCTCGACCAGGGCGACACGCTCGACCCCGCGCGGACCGTCGGCGCGTCGATCGTCGGGACGCGGCCGGAGCACGAGTGGGCCGGCGACGCCCGGGTGCGGGACGTCATCGCGGGCCTGGTCTCGGACATCGGGTGGGACGCGACGGTGGGCTCGCTGAGCGGTGGGCAGCGGCGCCGGGTCGCGCTGGCCGCGCTGCTCGTCGGCGACTGGGACATCGTCGCGCTCGACGAGCCGACCAACCACCTCGACGTCGAGGGCATCACCTGGCTGGCCGGGCACCTGCGCACGCGGTGGGCGCCGAACGCCGGCGGGCTGCTGGTGGTCACCCACGACCGCTGGTTCCTGGACGAGGTGGCGACCGCCACGTGGGAGGTTCACGACCGGGTCGTGGAACCGTTCGAGGGCGGCTACGCGGCGTACGTGCTCCAGCGGGTCGAGCGGGACCGGCAGGCGGCCGCCGTCGAGAGCAAGCGGCAGAACCTGATGCGCAAGGAACTGGCCTGGCTGCGCCGCGGCCCGCCGGCGCGGACGTCGAAGCCGAAGTTCCGTATCGATGCCGCCAACCAGCTGATCGAGGACGTGCCTCCGATCCGCGACCGGGTGGCACTGTCCCGGTTGGCGACCGCCCGCCTCGGCAAGGACGTCGTCGACCTGCTCGACGTGTCCGTGTCCTACGGCGACACGCCGGTGCTGCGCGACATCGAGTGGCGGATCGGCCCGGGTGAACGCACGGCGATCCTCGGCGCGAACGGCGCCGGCAAGTCGACCCTGCTGGCCGTCATCGCCGGCACCCTGCAGCCCGACTCGGGCCGGGTCAAGCGCGGCAAGACCGTGCAGCTGGCGATGCTCGACCAGCAGTTCACCGAGCTCGCGGAGATCGGCGGGGACCGGGTCCGCGACGTGCTCGCTCGGACGCGGACCACCTACGTGGTGGACGGCAAGGAGATGACTCCGGCCCAGCTGCTGGAGCGCCTCGGTTTCGCCCGCGAGCACCTGTCCGCCCGCGTCGGCGAGCTGTCCGGTGGCCAGAAGCGGCGCCTGCAGTTCCTGCTGATCCTGCTCTCGGAGCCGAACGTGCTGGTGCTCGACGAGCCCACCAACGACGTCGACACGGACATGCTCGCGGCCATGGAGGACGTGCTGGACTCCTGGCCCGGGACGCTCATCGTGGTCTCCCACGACCGGTACCTGCTGGAGCGGATCACCGACCAGCAGTACGCGATCATCGACGGCGGGCTGCGGCACCTGCCCGGCGGGGTGGACGAGTACCTGCGGCTGCGCCAGGCTCAGGCTGCCGCGCCGTCCGGCGCCAAGCAGAGCCCCACGCCAGAAGCGGCCGCGACGCGACTGTCCGGCGCCGAGGAGCGCGCAGCGCGCAAGGAGCTCACCGCGACGGAACGCAAGCTCGAACGGCTGGGCGCGCGCATCGCTGGTATCCACGAGCGCATGGCCGCGCACGATCAGGGCGACTACGAAGGCATCGGGCGGCTGAACGACGAGCTGCGCGAGGCCGAGTCGGAGAACGCGGCGCTGGAGGAACGGTGGTTCGAGCTGTCCGAGCTCGGCGGCTGAGCGTGCCGTGACCGGCTCCGGACCGCTCGACGGGGCCTGCCCCGCGCAGGCGGCCGCGCTGACGCGTGGATCATCGACCGCCTCGTCCTCGCCCTGCTCCGAGCCTGACCGACTGCTCGGGATGCGCATCGAGGGGCGTGGCCCTCGAGGTCAGGGCACCGAGGTGGGCAGGTGGAAGAGGGCGAACTGACCGCTGTCGAGGAACGAGGTGATCGCCGCGATCCGGTCCCCACGGAGGGTGAGCACGGTGATCGACCAGGCCTCGTGAGGGCTGGTCGTGTCCTGGCCGACGTAGCACGCGACGGCTGCCTGCCCGTTGGCGCCGATGATCCGGGTGCGCCAGCTCGGACACCGTGTCATGGGGACCTCGACGGCGAACTCGGTGACCGCGTCGATGCCCTGGTACCAGTGCGGCGCGGGCGGCATCGACCAGGTGACATCCTCGGTGAGCAGGGCGACGAACGCGTCGATGTCGCCGTGCTCGAGGGCGGTGGCGAAGCGGGCGGCGATCCGCCGTGCCCTCGCGTCGTCAGCCGTGGGCCGGGTGGCCCGGTCGCCCCGGTCGGACGTCCTCTCGGTGATCACGCGGCGGGCTCGCGCCAGGGCGGAGTTCACCGAGGCGGTCGAGGTGTCCATCATGCCGGCGATCTCGGCGGCGGAGAACCCGAGGACGTCGAACAGCAGCAGGGCCGCACGCTGGTTGCCGGGGAGGTGCTGCAGGGCAGCGACGAAGGCCAGCTCGACCGCCTCTCGCTGGTCGTAGCGCGCCTGCGGCTCCATGGCGCCGCCGGTGGCACCAGCATCCGGATACGGTGTCAACCACGCGACATCGGAGCGTGGGGTCGAGTCGAGCACCGTCTGCGTGCTTGCGGGGCCGAGGTCCATCGGCAGCGCTCGCCGGGCGCGGGACGCTGCCGCGTCCAGGCAGACCCGAGTGGCGACGGTGTAGAGCCAGGATCGCAGCGAACTTCGACCCTCGAAGCGGGCCAGGCCCCGCCAGGCGCGTACGAGGGCCTCCTGGAGCGCGTCCTCGGCGTCGTGGACCGAGCCGAGCATCCGGTAGCAGTGCGCGTGCAGCTCCCGCCGGTACGGGGCGACCAGGCGAGCGAACGCCCGGTCGTCACCGTCGCGGGCCAGGGCCAGGGCCAGGTCGGCCTCGGCGCGACCGAGCGAGGGCACCGGGGCGAGGTGTGCCGAGGAACTTTCGCTCACAGCGACGATTCTCCCACCCTCGCGACGGTCCTATCTGATACCCGCACGTTCTCCGATCGCTCTGAGGGAGCCAGCATGACGACCGAACCAAGGCCACTCGACCACACGTTCACCGCGCCGATCGGCGTCGACGTCAAGGGCGACACCTGGTCCTGCGTCGAGGTGCCCGGCTCAGCCGAACTCCTCGGGACCGGGAAGGCCGTCCGTGTCGATGCCACCGTGGACGACATCCCACTGGCGAACGCCGGCCTGATGGTGACCGGAACCGGCGGACACATGCTCTCGGTCAGCGCCAGACTCCGCAAGCAGCTCGGCAAGGACATCGGTGACACCGTCACCATCCACCTGCGACGTCGACTGACCTGAGACGCGCCGGGCTCAGAGTGTCGCGGATGCCGGCTCCTCCTCGCGGAGCCCGAACCGGCGGAAGACCGGCGTGAGGAACGTCGGCGCCCACCAGTTGGCCTCGCCGGCGAGGCGCATCAGGGCCGGGACGAGAATGCCGCGGATGACGGTCGCGTCGATGACGATAGCAACGGCGACACCGATCCCGATCATCTGCAGGTACATGACCGACCCGGTCGCGTAGACGCCGAACGAGACCGCGAGGGTGAGCGCCGCGGCGGTGATCAGCGGGGCGCTGCGCTGCAGGCCGGCGAGCACGGCACGGTCGTTGTCCCCCGTGCGTTCGTACTCCTCCCGGATCCGGGACACCATGAACACCTCGTAGTCCATCGAGAGCCCGTACACGACGCAGAACATCAGGATCGGGAAGGCCGGATCGAGGGTGCCGACGGGCGTGAAGCCGATCACGTCCGCGAGGAGGCCGTTCTGGAACACTGCGGTCAGCACTCCGAACATGACCCCGATGCTGAGCAGGTTCAGCACCGTGGCCTTGAGCGGGATCAGCAGGCTCCCGGTGAGCAGGAACAGCAGCACGAAGGTGACGAGCAGGATGAGGCCAGCGACGAGCGGAAGCCGCTCCAGCAGGGCCGCCCGGAAGTCGACGAGCTGCGCCGGGTAGCCGCCCACGAGGGTCTCCTCGAACGGGCTCTCCAGCGCGCGCACCTCACCGACGATCCGGTCCGCGTCGTCGTCGAGGTCCGCGCGCACGGGAATCACCTCGAGACGCTGCCATGACGCTGACTCGAGCCGTTCGTCACCGTCTCCGATCCTGGCTCCGTCGACGAAGACGCCGACGGAGGAGTTCACCTGGGCGATCCCGGCGATCCGGGACATCGCCGTGGCATAGGCCGCCACCTCGGCGTCCGCGGGTGCGGCGTCACCGGTCTCGATCACCTGGAGCGCGTCGTTGGCCTCGGTGCGGAAGTCGGTGCGCAGCTGCTCGTAGGTGGCGCGCACCGAGGAACCCTGGGCGAGCACCCGGTCGTCGGGGACGCCGATCTGTACGCCGAGAGCGGGCGCAGCCAGGGCAGCCAGCGCGAGCAGGGCGACCCCGCCCCACCTGACCGGTCGGCGCATGACCCGCTGACCGAGTCGGTACCAGCGGCCCTGCTCCATCGGCTTCGGCGGCGCCACCGTGATGCCCCGACGCGTCATCCGCTCGCCCAGGACCGCGAGCGCGGCCGGGAGGATGACGAGCGCACCGACGGCGGCCGTGATGACGGTGAGCACCCCGGCGTAGGCGAAGGAGCGCAGGAACGGGAACGGCAGGGCGAGCAGCACCGCGACCGAGGCGGCCACGGTCAGTCCGCTGAAGACGACCGTGCGTCCCGCCGTGTTGAGCGTCTCCCGTAGGGCCAGGCGGACGGTCGCACCCCTGCCGAGGGCCTCGCGGAACCGGGAGATCACGAACAGGCTGTAGTCCACCCCGAGCCCGATTCCCATGACGAGTACGATGTTGGAGGCGAAACTCGCGATCTCCACCGCCGCGGTGAGCGCCCGCAGCCCGGCCAGCGTCGCGATCACCGAGAACAGGCCGACACCGAGCGTGAGCAGTGCCGAGCTCACGCGTCGGTAGATGAACACGAGCAGGACGAGCATGAGCGGGATGATGATCAGTTCCGCCCGTACGAAGTCCTGCGTGGCCCGGGCGCTGATCTGCGTCGAGGCCGCCTCCGAGCCCGCCACCTGGACGGTGACCGTTGCGTCCTCGCGGGTGTAGTCCGGGATGTACTCGGCGATGGCCGCGCGGGCCTCGGTGGCGTCGCCGGTGACGTGGGCGAGCACCAGCGCGGACGCGCCGTCGTCGCTGCGCAGCGTCACGTCGCCGCCCAGCGACCAGTAGGACCACACGTCCCCGACGGCGCCCTCGCCGGCCAGCTCGTCGGCGACGGCGTTCGCGGACTGCACGACGGCTGCATCGTCGACGTCGCCGTCAACGGCCGTGATGAGGAGGATCAGGTTGGCGTTGCCGGTGGCGAACTCCTCCCGCAGCACGTCCTGCGCGGCGACGGACTCGCTCCCGGCCGCCTCCCAGCGGTTCAGCACGAACGACGACAGGGCGCCGGCGGCGACGGCGACGAGTCCGGCGAGCACGAGGAGCGCCCCGATGAGCACCGGCCAGCGGCGTCGATAGGTGGCCTCGCCGAGTCGTTCGAGGGCGGTGTCGGACGGCGGTGCGTCGGTCACGGGGTCATCTCCAGTGGTCTCCGGGTGGCGCACCCGACGGCGATGCCGCGGCCCACCCCTGCTAAGGTTGTGCGAGCAGATGCTCGCGTTTGACAATACGAGTAACTGCTCGTGTTTGTCCAGGCTTCGGGAGGCGGGGGTTCATGGTGGACGAGAGCACGGTCACCGGGGGCACGTCCGCGCAGCCGCGGCGGCAGGCCCGCGGTCAACAGCGGATCGAGGAGATCCTGCACGCTGCCGCGGCCGTCTTCGGCGAGCAGGGCTATGACGCGACCACCACCAACGCGATCGCGAAACGGGCCGGCATCTCACCGGGCTCGCTGTACCAGTTCTTCAAGAACAAGGACGACATCGCCCGCGCCCTGGCCGATCACTACGCCACCCAGCTCACCGCCCTGCGGGCAGGAACGTTCACGATCGAGAGCATCGACGGCGCAAGCGTCGAGGGCGCCGTCGATGCCGTGCTCGGACCGCTCGTGGCCTTCAACCTGGCCCACCCCGGCTTCAAGGCGCTCTTCGCCAGGACGGACATGCCCGCCGGGCTCCGCGACGCGGTCGCCCCCATCCAGGCGACGATCCATCACCGCGTGGCAGACCTCATCGCGCTCCTGATGCCGGATCGCACCAAGCATGACGTCGCGCGCACCGCGACCGTCGCCATTCAATTGGTGCGCGCCATGACCCCGCTGATCACCGAGGCGGGAGAGCCGGAACGCGACGCCCTGACCGCGGAGCTCCGCGCGGTCCTCGTCGCCTACCTGCGCGCGTAGGTGGCCTGACGCACCCGAACGCCATCCCCTGACCGAGCTGGCCGCCGTACAGGACCGCGCAGTCGCCGGCCAGCTGCTCGGCAAGACCATCATCATTCCCTGAGCGACGCGAGCGCCTACTCGGAGTCGCGCACGGATTCCACCAGCCGGGCACCGTGCGCCGGGCCGCTCACCACGAGCACCTCGTCCGCCACGTCGGCCTGCTCGACGGCGGCGGCGATGGCGAGCGCGGTCGCGTGGTCCGGGGCCAGCGCGGCCACGGTGGGTCCGGATCCGGAGACGAGGGCGCGCAGGGCGCTGGTCTCGTCGAAGGCCGCGAACACCTCCCGCAGCCGCGGCTGCAGCTCGATCGCGGCGATCTGCAGGTCGTTGCGCAGGTGCCCGGCGAGCCGGCGCGGATCTCCCGCGACCAGGGCCTGCATCAGGGCGTCGGAGATCCGGGGCGCGAACCGGGCGCCGGAGTTCAGCTGGTCCCAGGCGCGGAACACCTCGGGGGTGGTCAGCCCGTCCTCGATGATCGCGAGCACCCAGTGGAACCGGCCGCGAGCCAGCGCCGGGGTGAGCGCGTCACCGCGCCCGAGCCCGACGGCGGTCTGCCCGGTGAGCGCGAACGGCACGTCCGCGCCGAGCTCGCCCGCGAGGTGACCGAGCTCCTCCCGGGCGAGCCCGGTGCCCCAGAGCAGGTCGCAGGCGAGCAGCGCCGCGGCGGCGTCCGCGGACCCGCCACCCATGCCGCCGGCCGTGGGCACACCCTTCGTGATCTGTAGGTGCACGCCCGCGTCGATGCCGGTGGCCTCGGCGAGCAGGGTCGCCGCGCGGTGCGCAAGGTTGCGGGAGTCGGTGGGGACCCGGTCGGTGTGCCGGCCGGTGACGCTGACCCGGATCACTTCGTCCGGGACCGCGAGCACCTCCTCGTACAGCGTGACCGCCTGGAACACCGTGGCGAGCGGGTGGTAGCCGTCCTCCCCCTTCGACCCGACGGCGAGGGACAGGTTGATCTTGCCGGGGGCGCGCACGTGCACGGCGCCCGCCGGGCGCGGGTCAGTCATCGCGGGAGGTCCTGGGCCAGCGGCCGGTGCGCGGCGATCGCGGCGAACTGCGTGATGTCGAGCCGTTCCCCCCGTAGTTCGGGGTCCACCCCGGCGGCCCGGATCGCCTCCTCGGCGGCTGCTGCGGAGCCCGCCCAGGTCGCCAGCGCCGAGCGCAGCATCTTGCGACGCTGGGAGAAGGCGGCGTCGATGCAGGCGAACACGGCCGCCCGGTCCACGGTCGCCGCCGGCGGGTCCCGGCGCACGAGCCGCACCAGCGCGGAGTCCACGTTCGGCACCGGCCAGAAGATGCTCCGCCCGATGGACCCGGCCCGGGTGGCCTCGGCGTACCAGGCCGCCTTCGCGGACGGCACCCCGTAGGTCCGCGAGCCCGGCCCGGCGGCGAGCCGGTCGGCCACCTCCGCCTGCACCATCACCAGCACCTCGCGCAGCGTGGGCTGGTGCTCGAGGAACGTGAGGAGCACCGGGACGGCCACGTTGTAGGGCAGGTTGGCCACCATCGCGGTGGGCGGCGTGGGCAGCTCGCGAACGGTCATCGCGTCGGCGCCGATCACCGTGAGCCGATCCGCGGCGTCCGGCGCGTGCTCGGCGATCGTCCGGGGCAGCCGGGCCGCGAGTGCGGGGTCGATCTCGACGGCGGTCACCCGCGCGCCGGTCTCCAGCAGCCCGAGCGTGAGGGAGCCGAGCCCGGGACCGACCTCGACGATCGTGTCCGCGGCGCTCACGCCCGCGACCCGCACGATACGTCGGACCGTGCCGCCGTCGATCACGAAGTTCTGCCCGAGGGTCTTGGTGGGCCGCAGCCCGAGCTCGCCGGCGAGGGCGCGCACGTCGGAGGCCGTCAGCAGCCGCACACCGGAGTCGGCAGGGGCCGCTGGCTCAGTCACGACTGAGAGCCTAGGGGAAAGTCCGCGGAACGCGACGCGGGCCGCCCCCGCTTGTGCAGGGACGGCCCGGGTCGGTGGAGGTCGGTCAGCGCAGGCCGAGCACGCTCGAGCAGTGCGGCCACTGGCCCCAACCGGAGCGCGCCTGCAGGATCTGCGCGCGCTGGGTCTGCTCGGCCGCCGAGGCCTGGGACGGCAGGCCGGAGCCACCGACCGACTGCCAGGTGCCCACCGAGAACTGGTACAGCCCGTGGTAGAGCCCGTTCGAGCTCACGATGGACGGGTTGCCGCCGGACTCGCACTGGGCCAGGGCAGCCCAGACGTCGCCGCCCACGGTGCTCGCCGGCGGGTCGGGCTCGCTGGACCCGGAGCCCGAGCCGGAACCGGACGAGCCCCCCGAGGACGGGGCGGGCGCCGGTGGTGCGACCGGTCGCTCGGCCGTGCCCACCTCGGTGACCTCGGCGACCGCGTCGGTGACCTCGGTCCGCAGGAGTTTGGTGGAGACCACCATGCCGTCCACGATCTGGTTGGTGAAGGTCGAGGTGGTGACGCCGTCCACACCCTCCTGGACCACGCGGGACTGACCCACGTAGAGGTCGTCGGTCTCCCGCTCGACGCTCTCGAAGGCGATCGGCGCGGTGGTGACGGAGGGCTCGTAGGACCGACGCGTGATCGTGACCACCGGGGTCCCGTCCTCGCGGGCGGTCACGGCGACGGTGTCCTGCAGGGACAGGGTGAGCCCGGCCTGCGCGAGCGCCTCGTCGAGGGTGGCCTCACCCTCGATCTCGACCGTGGTGCTGGTGCCGTCGACCTCGAACACCACGGGGCCGTCGGTGACGAGCGGGAGTTCGAGCTCGGCCCGGCCGTCCACGGAGCGCGAGGCGGTGATCTGGATGTCACGACCCGCGCCGGCGACGTCGGCGACGGCCTGCCCGGCGGTGGTCGCGGTGGTCCACAGGTCGGTGGTCTCGCCGTTGACCTCGAAGGTGACCTGCTGGGCGGTCCGGACCACGACGTCGGAACCGTCGACGAGTGCCTCCTCGAGCGACGGCACGATCAGGTCGTGCTCACCGGTGGTGATGCCCTCCTGCTCGAGCAGGCCCCCGATGTCACCCGAGTAGGTGGTCACCGTGCGGATCTCACCGTTGACGTCCACGTCGATGGTCTTATGGGCCGAGGCGAACACGGCGCCACCGGTCCCCACGACGAGCGCGAAGGCGGCGGCGATCCCGATGATCGCCCGGCGGGACCGGCGGCGGGGCGTCGCCGTGGCAGCCGCGGCATCGTCCTCGGAGCCGGAGCCGGCGTCCTCGGTGCCGAACTCGGCGGTCGTGCCGGAGTCCGGCTGCGCGGATGCGGCGTAGCCGGCGACGACGTCGTCGAACGAGCCGGCCGGCGCCTCGGCGCCGGTGTCGTCTGCCGCGTCCACGGCCGCATCGGCGGACGACGCCTCGCCGACGGGCGCTGCGCCGTCGGGCCCGACGGCGGAGGTCGCCTCGGTCTCGGCCGTCTCGTCGGTCGGCTCTGGGGTGGGATCGGGTTGCTTCTTGGAGAACAGGCTCACAGACGTCCTAGGTCAGGCGGGTCCGATCGGGGGAGGGAGGATCCGCACTCGGTGCGCTCGCGCGGGTCGTCCGGTCGCCTCCTCGGAGCGAGGGAGGAACGCTCCGGCGGTGGTGACCGACCCGTGGTCACGCATGGTTCGACCCGTAGGGCCGGGTTGACTGTAACTCAATCGTTATGCAACGCGCCAGAAGGGTTGCTTGTGAGCCGACACACGTCGTGATACGGAGACCGGTGGCGGGTGTCCGCCGAACCCGATTCCGGTCAGTACCACCCGACCGACTGTGAGTGGCCCCAGGCGCCGCAGGGGGTGCCATAGCGACCCGCGATGTAGTTCAGGCCCCAGGTGATCTGGGTGGCCGGGTTCGTCTGCCAGTCCGAGCCGGCACTGGCCATCTTCGACCCGGGCAGGGACTGCGGGATGCCGTAGGCGCCGGAGGACGGGTTCTGCGCGTACGGGTTCCAGTTGCTCTCCCGCTGCCACAACCTATCGAGGCAGGACCACTGGCTGGAGTCCCAACCGCGGGCCGTGACCATCTGCTGGGCGATCCCGCGCGGGTCGCTGCCGCTGTAGCTGCCGCTGGGCGCCGTGGACGACGAGGAGGAGCCCGAGTCCTCGGGCGCGGCGGCAGTGGTGGTGGAGCCGGTGCCGACCAGCACGACCTCGTCCACGGGCTCGGAGACGAGGATCACGGCGCTGTTGGTGCGCGAGACCTCGACGCCGTTCTCGTACGTGGCGGTGAACGCGGTGACCTGGGAACCCTCGACGCCCTCGGTGTCCACGCGGGTGGTCCCGGCCGGCAGTGCGGACGTCTCCCGCTCGACGGTCTCGAACGGGATCGCCACGGTCTCGGCCCCGTACTGGGTGCCGACCCGGGCGATCGTCACGGTGTCGCCGTCGGTGGCCTGGCGATTCATCTCCGAGCTGACCTGGTCGTCGACACCGACGACGATGCCGTTGTCGATCAGGGCGTCGGCGAGCGTGAGTGCGTTCGAGGTGATCTCGAGGTCCTGCCCGTCGACGGTGACGGTGAAGGTGACCTCGTTCTCGGCCTCGAGCGCCGTGCGCGGCAGTTCGCCGCGGGAGACCTGGGCCCAGACGTTGTCGCGACCGGTGACGTCGGGGGCCGCCCCGGCGTCGCCGACGATGCTCTGGGGGTCGAGGTCATCCGCCTGGATGGTGGCGAAGGCGAGGCTGCCGGCGAGGACGACGACCAGGCCACCGACACCGATCAGGCGGCGAAGCGGGCGGGGAATCTCGGTTGTTGCGGGTGAATCGGCGCGGTGGCGCGACCCAGTATTCTCAACTGACACAGGGAGTCCTCTTCTGACTGCATTCGGCCTAGGAGGGGTTGGCCGAGCCTCGACCGTAACCGATCCGTGACCTCGTTGGCCACACCGGAGGGGTCAGGGTGTGGACGTTCACACCTCCTCCACAGGCCCGAAATGCTGCCCGCGGATCCCGCTCCGGCGCCTCACCAGGGCCCGTAGAGCTCCTCCGAGGTGGCCGTGAGCGCCTCGCACAGCGTGGCCGGATCGACGTCGCGCACCCGCGCCAGCGCCCGCACGGTGAGCGGCAGCAGGTAGGGCGCGTTCGGGCGGCCCCGCCACGGATGCGCGGTCAGATACGGCGCGTCGGTCTCCACCAGGAGCAGCTCCTGCGGGACCACCCGGGCCGCCTCGCGCAGGCCCTCGGCGTTACCGAACGTGAGGGTGCCGGCGAAGGACAGGTAGTAGCCACGGTCGGCGCAGTGGCGGGCCATCTGCGCGTCACCGGAGAAGCAGTGGAACACCGTGCGCAAGGGGGCGCCATCGGCCTCGAGCACCTCGAGCACGTCGGCGTGGGCGTCCCGGTCGTGGATCTGCATCGGCAGGTCCAGCTCCTTCGCCAGGGCGATGTGCGCGCGGAACGCCTCCCGTTGCGCGGCCCGCCCGCGCGGGCCGGCCCGGAAGTGGTCCAGTCCGGTCTCGCCGATCACCCGCACCCGGGAGTCGGCGGCGAGGCGGGCGATCTCGGCGATCGCGTCATCGAGCCCGACGTCATGGCGGGCCAGCGGTGCCGGTGCCATCCCGTCCGGTGCCACCTCGTGGATCCCGGCGTGCAGGACCGCCTCGTTCGGGTGGATCGCCACGCCGGCCACGACCTGCGGGTGCGCCCGGGCCATCTCGACGCTGACCCCCGCCGAGTCGAGGTCGCACCCGATCTGCACGATCGCGCGCACGCCCACCCCGGCCGCCCGCTCGAGGTGACCGGCCACGCCGGGGTCGGGGACGCCGTCGGCCAGCACCCCGGCGATGGACTCGAGGTGGGTGTGGTTGTCGATCACCGCGGCCGGCAGTGGCTCGGGTGCCTCCGGCCAGTCCCGGCGTCGCTTGCTCATCGCCGTCGGCCTACGCCCGGCTCCGCAGCCGGTCCAGCTCCTCCTCGACGATGCCGTCGTCCAGCTTGGTGAACACCGGGGTCGCGGGCCCGACCGGGGTGCCGGCCACGACCGGGCTGCGCTCCCACGCGGCCAGCGTCTCGCCGAGCCGGTAGTCGCCGGTGATGATCGGGTAGTGCCGGCTCGGGTCGTCCAGGTCGGTCACCTCGTCGATCCGCGGCTGCGGGGCGACGGCGGAGGTTCCGCCGAACGCGGCGTGCACGGCCTCGGCGGAGTGCGGCAGGTAGGGGGCCAGCATCGTGTTCAGGTCACCGATCGCCTGCGCCGCCGTGTGCAGCACGGTGCCCTGACGCTCGCGATCCTCCTTGAGCTTCCAGGGGGCGGCCTCGGACAGGTACCGGTTCGCCTCTCCGACCAGCCGCATCGCCTCGTTGATGCCGGCGCGCTGACGCTGACCGGCGATCGCCGTGCCCACCGTGTCGAAGCCGGCGGACGTCTGCGCGAGCAGGTCCCGGTCGAGCTGGGTCAGCTCACCCGCGGCCGGGATCTCGCCGAAGTTCTTGTGGACGAGGTTCGCGGTGCGGTTCACCAGGTTGCCCCAGCCCGCGACGAGCTCGTCGTTCGTGCGGCGCTTGAACTCGGCCCAGGTGAAGTCGCTGTCCGCGGACTCCGGCCCCGCGACGGCGATGAAGTACCGCAGCGCGTCCGGCTGGTACCGGGCGAGCATGTCCCGCACGTAGATGACCACGCCGCGCGAGGACGAGAACTGCTTGCCCTCCATCGTGAGGTACTCGCTGGAGACCACCTCGGTCGGCAGTTGCAGGGTCCCGAACTCCCCCGGCGCGCCGCCCTTGTCACCGAGCCCGTCGTAGGCGAGGAGCTCGGCGGGCCAGATCTGGGAGTGGAAGGTGATGTTGTCCTTGCCCATGAAGTAGTACTGCATGGCAGCCGGGTCGCCCCACCACTGCTGCCACTCCTCCCCGGTGCCGAACCGCCGGGCCCATTCCACGCTCGCGGACAGGTACCCGATGACCGCGTCGAACCAGACGTACAGACGCTTCGCGGGGTTCTCCTCCCAGCCCGGTAGCGGCACCGGGATCCCCCAGTCGATGTCCCGGGTCATCGCACGCGGACGCACGTCCTCGAGCAGGTTCTGGGAGAACTTCAGCACGTTCGGACGCCACCCGGTGCGGGTCCCGAGCCACTGGCCGAGCGCCGTGGACAACGCGGGCAGGTCGAGGAAGAAGTGCTCGGTCTCGATGAACTTCGGCACCTCCCCGTTGATCCGGCTGTGCGGGTTGATCAGCTCGATGGCGTCGAGCTGGTTGCCGCAGTTGTCGCACTGGTCGCCGCGGGCGCCGTCGTAGCCGCAGATCGGGCAGGTGCCCTCGATGTAGCGGTCCGGCAGCGTGCGCCCGGTCGACGGCGAGATCGCACCCTTGGTGGTCTGCTCGATCATGTACCCGTTCTTGTGCACCGTGCGGAACATCTCCTGCACCACGGCGTAGTGGTTGCAGGTGGTGGTGCGGGTGAACAGGTCGTAGGTGAGCCCCAGCTGGGTGAGGTCCTCGACGATGACCCGGTTGTACCGGTCCGCGAGTTCCTGGGGACTGACCCCCTCCTGCTCCGCCTGGACCAGGATCGGAGTGCCGTGCTCGTCGGTGCCGGACACCATCAGCACGTCGTGACCCGCCATCCGCATGTGCCGGGAGAACACGTCGGAGGGAACGCCGAAGCCGGCGACATGGCCGATGTGCCGTGGGCCGTTGGCGTAGGGCCAGGCCACGGCGGAGAGGATGCGGGTCATGCGTTCGATCTTAGGGCGCGCCGTGGTCGCGACGAGCCCGCGTGAGGGCGGCGGCGGTGAGGCAGTACCTCGTGCCTGAGGAAGGCCGTTGCACCCTCCTTGCTCAGGGCGCAGGTACTGCCTGAGCGTTCGCGTCAGCTCGCGATCTTCAGGCGGTACCCGATGCCGCGCACGGAGGCGACCTCGAGGCCCTCGGCCGCGAGGAGGCGCCGGCGCAGCCGCTTGACCGTCGAGACGACCACGTCGGAGTCCCCCAGGTAGCCGGTCCGCCACACGTTCGCGGTGAGCTCGGCGAAGGACCAGACCCGGTCCGTCTCGGAGGCGAGCGCGGCAAGGAGGTCGAACTCGCGGATGGACAGGTGCACGCGCCGGCCGCGGATGGTGACCTCCCGGGTGGCCAGGTTCACCTGGAGCGGTCCGCGGGTGAAGATCCGGGCCGCACGGCCGGCCGCATCGGCCCGACCGACAGGATCGGCCCGACCGACAGCATCGGCCCGGTCGGCCGCATCACGCCTGCGGACCGCATCGGCCCGACCGGCCGCATCCGAGCGCTCGGCCACGTCCCGCCGGCCCGGCGGGCCTGCGGCCGCCCAGTCCCCGACCGTGTGGCTGCCGACCCCGTGGTCGGAGGCCGCCCGGCTGGACCTCGCGCGCACCAGATCGCTCACGCCATCGGCAGCGTCGTAGCGGTCGTGGGCGAGCAACTCCCTGGCGGCGTGCGTGTCGGCGGCGGCGACCACCACGGCGTGCGGCCCGACCAGCCGCGCGACCTCGCTGCACACCTCGAGCGGCACCCCGATGCACAGCACGTAGTTGCGTTCGGTCTCAAGATCCCCAATAGACACCTGACTGCTACCTCCCCCGAGTGCGGTCTGCCGTGATCCTTTCCAATTGCGCAGGTCAGGTCAAGGGTTCGGGCCACTCCGGCCCCGCACGGACCCGGCGTGGCGCGCCCGACACACCGCCCGGCGACCGGTTGAACACCGGGCGACGGCCACCTGACCATCACCTGAACGTTGCCTGATCGCCGGCTGACGACCAGGTGACGAGGTCCTGACCGTGACCTGACCGCAACCTGACCGCGTTCTGGCCGGATGCCGTCCTTGTCCGGTTACCCGGTTCACGGAAGCGTGGCGGAATCCCCTGATCCGGGGGATCACATACGCGTACCCGAGCACCGCCCGGGCACGCGTCGTCACATGGAGGCACAGTGCGTACACCCCTGATGTTCGCCAGACGACTGGTGGTCGCCGCCTCTGCGGCAGCGGCGATGGTCGCGACGATGGCCGTCGCAATCATCCCCGCTGCCGCGGAGCCGACGACTCCGGCCGTCCCGGCCACAGCCGACGAGAAATTCACGGACGAGGCGATGTCGACACTGTCGGCAGCCGACTCCGCGGACTTCTGGATCCGCTTCGCCGACCGCGCAGACCTGAGCGCGGCGGCGGCGACCGCCGACTGGGACGCCCGCGGCGTCGCCGTCCACGACGCCCTCGTCCAGACCGCCGAGGCCGCTCAGGCCGGCGTGGTCGCCGAGCTCACCGCGGCCGGCGCCACCTTCGAGAGCCACTGGATCTCGAACGCGATCCTGGTCCAGGGTGGCTCCCTCGACCTGGCCCGCCAGGCTGCGTCGAGCAGCGAGGTCCTCGAGATCCGGCAGACCACGACCTACCCGGCCGAGGAACCTGTCGCCGGCCCCACGGTCGAGACCTCCTCGATGGGTCGCAACGTCCTCGAATGGGGCATCAGCGCCATCAACGCCGATGACGTCTGGGCCGAGTACGGCGTGACCGGCGAGGGCATCACCGTCGCGAACATCGACTCCGGCGTCCAGGGTGACCACCCGGCGCTCGCCGCGCACTACCGCGGCCTCCAGGCCGATGGCACGGTGGACAACAACTACAACTGGTTCGACGTCGCCGGCGCCTGTGACGGCTCCCCGTGTGACACCGACGGTCACGGCACCCACACGATGGGCACGATGATCGGCAGCGACGGTGGCGCCAACCAGATCGGTGTCGCCCCCGGCGCCGACTGGATCGCCGCGAACGGCTGCTCCACCTGCGCCGACGCCGACCTGATCGCCTCCGGCGAGTGGGTCATCGCGCCGACCGACTCCGCAGGTGGGAACGCCGACCCGACGAAGCGCCCGCACATCGTGAACAACTCCTGGGGCTCGCGCACCCCGACGAACGACCCGTTCATGGAGGACGTCATCGCCGCATGGGAGGCCGCCGGGATCTTCGGCACCTGGTCCAACGGCAACAGCGGACCGTCCTGCTCCACGTCCGGATCCCCGGGCAGCCGGACCCTCACCTACTCGGTCGGGGCCTTCGACTCCGGCGGCAACATCGCCTCGTTCTCCGCCCGTGGCCCCGGCCAGGACGGCACCATCAAGCCGAACATCGCGGCCCCCGGTGCGAACGTGCGCTCCTCGGTCCCGGGCGACGCCTACGGTACGGCGTCGGGCACCTCGATGGCGGCCCCGCACCTGGCCGGGGCGATCGCCCTGCTGTGGAGCGCGGCACCGTCGCTGATCGGTGACATCGCCGGCACCCAGGCCCTCCTGGACGCAACCGCCACGGACGTCGACGACACCACCTGTGGTGGCACGGCCGAGGACAACAACGTCTGGGGTGAGGGTCGTCTCGACGCCCTCGCGCTCGTCCAGGCCGCACCCACCGCCGAGGCAGGCACCCTGACCGGCACGGTCACCAGCTCCGACGGCGGCCCGATCGCGGGTGCGACCGTCACCGTCACCGGTGAGAACGAGCGGGTCCTGACCACCGACGAGAACGGCGCCTTCACTGGCACGTTCGTCGCCGGGGCCTACACCGTGACCGCGACCGCGTTCGGATACGCCTCGGCCACGGCCGACGTCACCGTCGTAGCCGAGGAGACCGTCAGCGTGGACCTGGTACTGGAGGCAGCGGCGTCGTTCGCGGTCTCCGGGACCGTCACGAACGAGGCCGACGGCGCACCCGTGGCGGGCGCGACCGTCGCCTTCACAGGTGCCCCGATCGAGCCGGTCACCACGGGTGCGGACGGTACCTACGCCGTCGCCGACGTGCCGGCCGGCACGTACACCGTCACCATCACCGGTGATCGGTGCAGCGCTCCGTTCTCGACCGAGCTCGTGGTCGACGGTGACGAGACGCTCGACGCGGCGCTCGTCGGCCTCCAGGACGACTACGGGTACTTCTGCTCCGTCGGCACCGACGGGTACCGACAGGGCGACACCCTGCTCGCCCTGACCGGTGACGACGCCGCGGTGGCCGTGGAGCTACCGTTCGCGTTCCCGTTCTACGGGGGCTCCTACTCGACGGCGTACGTGTCCACGAACGGGCACGTGAACTTCCTCGCCGCGATCACCGCGTACGCCAACGCGGCACTGCCGACGGCGGCCGCACCGAACGCCGCCGTCTACGGGTTCTGGGACGACTTGACCTTCGGCAACGGCGGCACCGCCTACACGGCGACCACCACGATCGACGGTGAGGACGCGTTCGTCATCGAGTACCGGGACGTGAGCCCGTTCTCGAGCACGGACACCGTGAGCTTCTCGATCACCCTGTTCGCCGGCGGCGACGTGGAGATCGGCTACGGCCCGGCCTCCAACGCGGAGAACCCGCGCCTGCTCGGTAACTCGGCAACGGTCGGCATCGAGAACGAGTCCGGCACGGTCGCGAGCCAGTACTCCTTCAACGAGCCCGTCCTGGCCACGGGGTCGTCGGTGCGGTACGAACTGCCGCCGAACGGCACCGTGTTCGGGAACGTGACGGACTTCAACGACGGCCTGGCCGTCGCTGGGGCGACGGTCACGGCCACCCCGGATGACGGTGGCGAGCCGCGGACGGTCACCACCGACGCGAACGGCGACTACAACCTGTTGCTGTTCTTCGGCGCGTACACCGTCGACATCGAGGCCCCGGGGTACACCACCCGCACGCGGGACGTCGTGATCAACGTCGACGGCGAACGCAACCGGTTCTCCCCGCAGCTGAAGACGGGCATCGCAACGGTCGCTCCGCCGTCGTACTCCTGGACCCTCACCGAGGGCCAGACCCGCACGGCGGACCTGACCATCTCCAACTCCGGCTCGGCCCCGCTCGCCTACACCATCGGTGAGCTCCCCCGGGCGGTCAACGAGGCGGCGGCGGTGCCGGCGCTCTCGACGGCCGCACTGGACGCAGCCGTGGTGCCCGCGGGCAACACCTCGCTGGCGCAGGTCAACTCGGCCTTTGCCGAACTCGAGGAGGCGGCCGCTCAGACCGACCCGAACGCCCGCACGGCGCTGGGCCTGTACACGGACGGCCAGCGCGACCAGCTGGCCGCACCGGTCACGCCGGACGCCGTCGGGGACATCCTGGCCCAGTGGGACTCCAACCTGTCCGGGGTCGCCTGGGGCGTCGGGTACACCGGCGACGTGTGGATCTCCGACGCGGAGCAGGTCGTCAACCAGCAGTACTCGACGGCCGGTACACCGGGCAGCCAGTTCCCGGCGAACTGGGGCGGCACCTGGTCCGGTGACCTCGCCCAGGACTCCACGACCGGGGACCTGTGCCAGGTGAACGTCGGCGGGGACAACGGGATCCACTGCTTCGAGGAGGCGACGGGGGCGGCCACCACCACCCTCACCGGCTCCCCGTGGTCGTCCATCTCCCAGCGCGGGCTGGCCTACAACGCAGCCGAGGACGTCTTCTACATCGGCGGTTGGAACGAGGGCATCATCTACACGGTGGCGGGCACCACGCACGCCACCCCGGGTGAGACCCTCGCCCAGTGCACGCCGGAGGACCCGTCCATCGCGGGCATCGCGTACAACCCCACCTCGAACACGATCTGGTACGTGAACAGCGCGCTGGTCACGTCGTTCTTCCAGATCTCGCCCGAGGACTGCTCGACGATCACCACGGTCGCCTACCCGGTGGCCGGTGAGGGCCCGGGCTCCGGCCTGGACCTGGACGCCACCGGCGCCCTCTGGACGGCGAACCAGCTGACCGGCGAGGTCTACCTCGTGGACGTCGGCGACCCGAACGTCACGGACGTGCCGTGGCTGACGGTCACCCCGGCCGAGGGCACCGTGCGGGCCGGTCGGTCCGTCACGCTGGACGTCACGGTGGACACCACGGGCCTCGCGCCCGGGGTGTACGGCGCGAACATCCTGGTGCAGACGAACGCCGGGCGGGTCCCGACGATCACGGTCCCGGTGACCCTGATCGTCTCCGCCTACCAGGTCGGTGTGAACGCCGGAGGCGGCGCCTACACCGACGCCGCGGAGTTCGCCTGGTCTGCCGATCAGCCGCTCTCCGCGGGTGACTGGGGCTGGACGGGTCAGCGCACCGAGACCGAGGCGACCGACCTCGCGATCGGCGGCACCACGGAGGACACGCTGTTCCAGACCCGGCGCACCGGGATCTTCAGCTACGTGTTCACCGACGCGCCGGCCGGGACGTACGCGATCGACCTCGGGTTCGCCGAGTTCGACGCGGACTACCCGGAGCGTGACCGCCTGTTCGACGTGCTGGTCAACGGCGAGTACGCGTTGGTCGCCGTGGACGTCGCGGAGGAGGCCGGCGGCCTGTGGGCCGACCAGCACACCGTGATCGTCGAGCACGAGGGCGGCGATCTGGAGGTCGAGTTCGCCAACCGGCGCAGCTACGAGTACCCGATCCTGAACACGCTGGCTGTCACCGAGCGGGGTGACCTGTGAGGTAGTTCCGTAGCGAGACTCCCAGCACGACGGCGGCCGGGCACCTTGGGTGTCCGGCCGTCGCCGCGTGCGGGGAGGATGCCTACGCCGACGCCTGGGACGAGTGGGAGGAGTCGGGCGACGCGGCCGCCTGGGGAGTCCACGGGGCGGTCGGGCTGACGAGCTCGAGGACTACGAGACGTCCAGCTCGACGATCCGGTCGTCGCCGTCGCGGACCTCGCCGCGGCCGTCGGTGTTCGACGTCGCCACCCACAGCTCGCCGTCCGGCGTGAGCGTCACGGCCCGCAGCCTGCCCAGGTCCAGGTAGGAGCTCGGCTCGCCCACGCCGTCGGGCGTGATCGGCACGTACCAGAGCCGCTCGCCGCGCAGCGCGGCGAGCCAGACGCCGGCGTCCGTCACCGCGATGCCCGACGGCGAGGCCTCCGACGTCGGCCAGGTCACCACGGGATCGAGGTACTCGCCGGTCCCGGCCCAGCCCTCGACCTGCGGCCAGCCGTAGTTGCCGCCCGGAGTGATGATGTTGAGCTCGTCGAGGTTGTTCTGCCCGAACTCGGAGGCGTACAGCCGCCCGTCGCTGGTCCAGCCGAGGCCCTGGACGTTGCGGTGGCCGTAGCTGTACACCTCGGTGCCGAACGGGTTGCCGGGTGCCGGCTCGCCGGTCGTGGTCAGGCGCAGGATCTTGCCGCCGAGACTGTCCAGATCCTGCGCCCGGGACGTCCGGCCGGCATCGCCGGTGCTCACGTACAGGAAGCCGTCCGGGCCGAACGCGAGCCGGCCACCGTTGTGGTTCCCGGCTGCGGGGATGCCGTCCAGGACCACCCGCGGGTCCACCAGGGCGTCGCCGTCGAGGTCCATCCGGATCACCCGGTTGTCGGCGCTCGTGGTCAGGTACAGATACACGCCGCCGTCCGGCCCGACGGCGATCCCGAGCAGGCCGCCCTCGCCGCCGTGGGCGACGTCCGGCACCGCGCCGCCCGACCCGCCGGCGTCCAGCGCGGTGACGCCGTCGTCGGTGACCCGCAGCACCCGCCCTGAGTCCCGCTCGGTGACGAGTGCGGAGCCGTCCGGCGCGAACGCGACGCCCCAGGGCGTCTGCAGGCCGGTCGCGATCGTGGCGCCGACGCGCACGTCGGTGATCTCGGCAGGAGGGCCCGACGGCGGGGGCGTCGTCTCGGTGGGTCCGTCCGGTTCGGCGGTGGTGGGCTCGGGCTCGGTGGAGCCCGCCGGGGTGGTCGCGCTCGGCTCGGGGACGGGGCCGCCCTCGGGATCCGCGGTGCAGCCGGCCGCGAGCGCGAGGGTGGCGGCGATCAGCAGCGCGCGTGCAGGTCGGACGCTCCGAGGGGGCCGGATGGTCCGTCGCATCGTCGCTCCTAGGCGTCTCGGCGCTGATACCGCAGGAACAGCATGTCACCGGCGGACTCCACGTGCGCGAGGCGCATGCCCAGGGTGCGCTGCGGGCCGCCGCGGGCGATCCGTCCGGCCGGGCCGCCCTCGAGGACGGGGCTCACGGTCAGGCACACCTCGTCCACGGCGTCCGCGCCGATCAGGGTGCCGAACAGGTGCGGGCCGCCCTCGCAGAGCATCTGGGTCAGGCCACGCCCGGCGAGTTCGCGGCGCATGGCGTGGGCGTCGATGCCGCCGGGCACGCCGGCCCCGCTCGTCACCGGCGCGCTGCCGGGCCCCTCGCACACGATGACGTCGGCGACCTGCGCCAGGGCTGCGCGCTGCGACTCGGGCGCGGCCGGGCCGGTGAACACGATCGGCCGCACGGGCGCGTCGGTGAACACCGCTGACGCCGGGTCAAGGGCCAGCCGTGCGGACACGATCGCGAACACCGGGTGCTCGGCCAGCCCGTGCTCCCGGCGCCAGGCGGCATCCGGCTCGGGCAGCCGCATCCCCACGTACCCCTCGGCGCGGACGGTGCCGGCGCCGACGATCACCACGTCGCAGAGCCGGCGCAGGGTGTCGAAGACCTGCTTGTCGGCCGCGTTGTTCAGGGCACCGGACAGGCCGTCGTGGGTGGCGGCGCCGTCGATGCTGGAGATGAAGTTCACCCGCAGGTGGGCCTCGGTGCGGTCGGCGACGGCGTAGGCGGCGAGCAGGTCTCCGGTGTCGAAGGCCGGCTCGTCGGCGGGCTCGGGTGCCGTGGTCATCGAGGTCCCATCACATGTTGTGCCGGGTCCAGGCGGGCTCGCGCAGCCCGAGCACGGCCTCGGCCATCCGGATCGTCTGCACGGTCGGCGCCACGTTGTGGGCACGCACGATCCGGGCGCCCCGCTCGATGCACATCACGGTCGCGGCGAGGGTGCCGATCAGCCGGTCCCCGCGCGGGGCGTCGAGCGTCTCCCCCACGAAGTCCTTGTTGGACAGCGCCACCAGGGTGGGCAGGCCGATCTCGGTGATCTCGGCCAGACGGCGGGTGATCTCCAGCGAGTGCAGCGTGTTCTTGTTCAGGTCGTGGCCCGGGTCGATCACGATCCGGTCCGGCGCGATCCCGGCCGCGAGCGCCAGCTCGACCTTGTCGCGCAGGAACTGGGCGATCTCGGTCACGACGTCGCCGTACGTCGGCCGGGGATGGTGGCGGTGCGGCTGCGCGATCGAGTGGGCGATCACCGCGGTGGCGCCGGTCTCGGCGACGGTCTCGGCCATCCCGTCCACCCGCAGCCCCATCGTGTCGTTGATGACGTCGGCGCCGGCGGCCACGCAGGCCCGGGCCACCTCCGGGCGGTAGGTGTCCACGGAGATCACCACGTCGGACGCCGCCCGGATCCCCTCGATCACGCCGAGCACCCGGTCGAGCTCCTCGGCGACGCTCAGCTCGGGGGTGTCCGGCGAGAACGCCATGCCGCCCACGTCCACCCAGTCCGCGCCGTCGTCGGCCGCGCGCACCGCCGCGGACACCGCCGCGTCGAGCGCGAAGGTGGCTCCGCCGTCGTAGAAGGAGTCCGGGGTGCGGTTCACGATGGCCATCACGGCCACCCGGTTCGCGAAGTCGAACGTGCGCGACCCGATCGTGCGGGGTGCCAGGCGGCGGACCGGGTCCGGGCAGAGCGTTGCGTGCGTCATCGTGGCGCGGGCCTCCATGCCGGGATCACCGGGTACGCGTCCCATCGTGCCATCCCGCCGCCTCTGCGGCCGAGCTGAAGGGGCTTGCCACCACGGCACTCGCGACGGCGAGCGCGATCCGCACCCCGTGGTGACCGAGCTGACGTGGCTGCCACTTCTGCGCCTCGACGCTCAGAGATCCGCGATCGCGACCTCCGGGTCGGCCAGCCGGGCCACGTCCACCCCGCGGCCGGACGCGATCAGGGCGTCGATCTGCTCGTTCACGTCCCAGACGTTGACGTTCATCCCGGCGACCACGCGGGCCGCGTCATCGGGTCCGGTGACCCAGAACGCGATGAACTCGCCGCCTCCCCGGTCGCCGCGGTAGACCAACCGGGAGCCGGGCATCAGATCGCCGTAGCCGGAGAACTCCATGCCCAGGTCGAACTGGTCGGTGTAGAAGTACGGCACCCGGTCGAAGGTGACGTCCCCGCCGAGCATCGACCGGGCCGCCGCGGCGCCCTGGCGTTCGGCGTTGGCCCAGTGGTCGACGTGCAGGTGCTTGCCGAGCACCGGGTGGAACGCGCTGGCGACGTCGCCGGCGGCGTAGACGTCCGCGAGGCCGTCGCCGTCGCCCTCGGCGCGCAGCGCGGCGTCCACGACCACGCCACCCTCGACCCGCAGCCCGGCGGCCCGCGCCAGTTCGGTGTTGGGCACCGCGCCGACCCCGACCACGACCACGTCGGCGCCGACCACCTCACCGGCGGCCAGGCGTACCCCGCGGATCTCGGAGTCCCCCTCGAACCCATCGACCTCGACCTGCATCCGCACGTCCACGCCGTTGCGGGCGTGCAGCGCCCCGAAGTACGCCCCGAGCTCCGCGCCGAGCGCGGGCTCGAGCGGGACGTCCTCGCGGCCGAGCACGGTCACATCGTTGCCGTAGCCACGGGCGGCCGCGGCCACCTCGAGCCCGATCCAACCGGCACCGACGATGACGACGCGACGGCCGCCGTCGGCCAGAGCGGCGCGCAGCGCCTCGGACTCGGCGAACGTGCGCAGGTAGTACACCCCGCGCAGGTCCGGGTAGGCATCGCCGCGCAGGTGCCGCGAGGACGCACCCGTGGCGAGCAGCACCTTGTCGTAACCGAGCGTCTCGCCGCCGTCGAGCAGCACCTCGTGCGCGGCCGGGCGCAGTTCGCGCACGGACGTGCCGCGGCGCAGCTCCACGGAGTTCTCGGCGTACCAGGACTCCGGGTGCACCTGCGGCTCGGCCCGGTCCGCCGATCCTGCGAGGAACTCCTTCGACAGCGGCGGGCGGATGTAGGGCACCTCGTCCTCACCTGCGAACAGCACCACCCGGCCGGTGAAACCCTGCTCGCGCAGGGTGGTCGCGGCGGTGGCCCCGGCCAGCCCGCCACCGATGATCACGAACGTCTGCTCAGCCATGACACTCATCCTTCTCGGTATCGGACCTCAGCGCAGCCCGGTGAGGGCGAGGAACTCGCTGCGCGAGCGCGCGTCGTCGCGCAACACGCCGTGCAGGGCGCTGGTCACGGTCCGCGCGCCCCGCGCCCCGACGCCGCGCAGGGACATGCACTCGTGCTCGGCATCGAGGACCACGCCCACCCCGCGGGGGTCGAGCCGCTCGGCGAGGAAGTCGGCGATCTGCTGGGTGAGGCGCTCCTGGACCTGCAGGTCACGCGCGAAGTGCTCCACCACCCGGGCCAGCTTGGACAGCCCCACGAGCCGTTGCCCGGGGAGGTAGGCGACGTGCGCGACGCCGGTGAACGGCAGCAGGTGGTGCTCGCACAACGAGTGGAACGGCACGTCGCGGACCAGCACGAGCTCGTTGTAGTTCTCGTCGTTGCCGAACGTGGTGAGGGTGAACGCGCGCGGGGTGAGCATCTCCAGGTAGGCGTCCACGACCCGCCGGGGCGTGTCCCGCAGGTGCGGTCCGCGCACGTCGCGGCCGAGGCCCGCGAGGAGGTCACCGACGGCGGTGATCGCCTTCGCGCGGTCGATCGGTGGGTCGTCGGTCGGCCCGTGCAGGCGGTCGACGGCGTCACTTCCGTCGGCGGTGTCGCGCGGTTGCCCGGGGGCGGACCGAAGGCTCGGCGGCTCGGCGGTGAGGGTGGTCAGGTCGTCCATGGATCGACCGTAGATCCGCTCCGAACTCTCGTCCAGCAGAGTTGTTTTTAGAAGCGTAGAGTCACGGTCATGGTCACCGACGCCACCCACCGGCTCGCCGCGCTGGAGCACCCGACGCGCCGCGCGCTGTACGACCTGATCGCCGAGGCCGCCGAGCCCGTGGGTCGGGAGGCCGCCGCGGGTGCGCTCGGGCTGAGCCGCAGCACCGCCGCGTTCCACCTGGACGCGCTGGCCACCGCCGGACTGCTCGCCGTCGAGTTCCGGCGGCTGGGTGGGCGCCGCGGTCCCGGGGCCGGCCGCCCGACGAAGCGGTACACTCGCGCCGCCGAGGAGATCTCGGTGTCCGTGCCGCCCCGGCACTACGAGCTCGCCGCGGACCTGTTCGCCGGGGCGATCGCCGAGTCCACGCGCACCGGTGCCGGCGTCCGGGACGTGCTCCGCGAGCGCGCGGCTGCCGACGGCCGCGCTCGCGGCGAGCGCGCGGGCACGTTCGAGGCGGCGCTGGCGAGCGTGGGCTTCACCCCGCGGGAGGAGCCGGCCGGTGACCTGGTGATGGGCAACTGCCCCTTCCATCAGCTCGCGCAGGCGCACACCGAACTGGTCTGCGAGCTCAATTACTCGCTCGTGCGGGGCATGGCCGAGGGCGCCGCGTGCGGACGGCGGGTGGTCGCCGATCCCGGCGCCGGGCGCTGCTGCGTGCGGGCCGAGGCCGGGCCCGACCAGGGCGCCGGGGCCACCCTGACCGAACGCCCGGACGTCAGTCCCGGTCCTCGGAGTTGATCGACGACGCCAGTCGGCGCACCACCGACCGCGGCGCCGCCCGGGACAGGAACGCGATCGTGCGGTAGAGCGCGCCGGGGACACTCATCACGACGCCACGCTCGAGGTCCCGCAGCGACGTGGCGACGAGGTGGTCGACGTCCACGTACATCCAGTCGGGCATCGTCGACATGTCGATCTCGGCGCGGTCGTGGAACTCGGTGCGCACGAACCCCGGGCAGAGCGCCTGGACCCGGACGCCGTGCGAGGCGACGTCGGTCGCGAGCCCTTCGGAGAACTGCAGCACCCAGGCCTTCGAGGCCGAGTACGTGCTGCCGCGGCCGGGCAGCATGGACGCGATCGAGGCGACGTTGATGATCGCGCCGTTGCCGCGCTCGACCAGGCCCGGCAGCGCAGCGTGGGTCAGCCGCAGCACCGCCTCGACGTTGACGGCGAGCTGGCGGCGCAGGTCCGCCTCGTCGGCGGTCAGGAACGGCGTGCCGACGGCGAGGCCCGCGTTGTTGACGAGGGTGCGGATGTCGGGGTGGCCGAGTCGGGCGGCCACGGCATCCATCCCGGCCGAGGTCGCCAGGTCGGCCCCGAGCACCTCAACTGCCGGGGCGCCGATGGCCCGGCACTCGGCGGCGATCTCCTCGAGGCGGTCGGTGCTGCGGGCGACCAGGACCAGGACGTTGCCCCGCCGCGCGAGGTGCCGGGCGAACGCGAGGCCGATGCCGGACGAGGCGCCGGTGATGAGAGCGGTGGGCATGGAGTCAGCGTAGGCCGGGCACCCGCCGTCGGCCCCTCGGCGCCCGGCGGGCCACTGGTCTCGGACCGGAAGCGCTCGTGGTCGCCGGCCTGTCCGGTGAGTGCCGGCCATCGAGATAGCCGCTTGGCCCTCGAACTAGGCGGAAATCCGGCACGATCTCGACAGCGAACAGACTAGCTCGAGCGCGGAGGGTGTCCGAGCTTCCGCGGAAGCGTGCTTACGGTCAGCCCGTGGTGAGCCTGGTCAGGCCACGCTTGATACCGCGGACCGCCTGCCCGATCCGCTGCTCGTTCTCGATGAGCGCGAACCGGACGAACCCCTCCCCGCCTGGGCCGAAGCCGACCCCGGGCGAGACGGCCACGTCGCAGGCGTTGACCAGGTGCGTGGCGAACTCGATCGAGTCCATGTCCCGGTAGGGCTCGGGGATCCGCGCCCAGGCGAACATCGTGCCCTTCGGTTTGAGGATGTCCCAGCCGATGCGGGCGAGGCCGTCGTAGAGGGTGTCCCGGCGGGACTCGTAGATGGTGCTGAGCTCGGCCGGGTACTCGGTGGCCTCGTTCAGGGTCACGGTGGCGGCGATCTGGATCGGTTGGAAGGTGCCGTAGTCGAGGTAGCTCTTCAGCTGGGACAGGGCCTTGATGACGTCCCGGCGGCCGACCATGAACGCGACCCGCCAGCCGGCCATCGAGTACGACTTCGTCATCGAGTACAGCTCGACGGCCACCTCGGTGGCACCCTCGCACTGCATGATCGACGGCGGCGTCCACCCGTCGAAGCACATGTCCGCGTAGGCGAGGTCGTGCACCAGGGCGACGTCGCGGTCCCGGGCCCAGTCGACCAGGCGCTGCAGGTCCGCCAGTTCCACCGTGGAGGTGGTCGGGTTGTGCGGGAAGGACAGCACCACCACCCGCGGCTTGGGCCAGCCCAGCTCCCAGGCCTCCATGACCCGGTCGATGTACCCGGCGCCGTCGGTGCCGTCGCCGATCGGGACCTGCCGGGTGTCGGCGCCCGCGAAGTACGGCCCCCAGATGTGGATCGGGTAGCTCGGTGTCGGCACGATCGCGGCGTCACCGGGGGCGAGCAGCACCCACATCAGGTGGCTGAAGCCCTCCTTCGCCCCGATCGTGGAGAGCACCTCGGCGTCCGGGTCGAGCGTGACGCCGAACCGCCGCTGGTACAGGTTCGCCACGGCCAGGCGCAGGTTCGGGATGCCGCGCGAGGATGAGTACCGGTGGTTACGGGCGTTCTGGGCGGCCTCGGCCAGTTTGTCGACGGCGATCTGCGGGGACGGCAGGTCCGGGTTGCCGAAGCCGAGGTCGATGACATCCCGGCCGGCGCGCCGGGCCTCCAGCTTGAGCCCGTCGATGATCGTGAACACGTACGGGGGCAGACCCTCGATGCGGCGGAAGTCCATGCCGAAACGTTACCGCCGTGTGCTGTCGAGGCGCCGCGCGGGAGTGGCACAGTGGGAGTCATGAGCACCGGCAGAGCACTCCTGGTCGTGGACGTCCAACCCACCTTCTGCGAGGGCGGTGCCCTGGCCGTCGACGGCGGCAATGCGGTTGCCGAGCGCGTCGCCGAGTTCGTTCGTGGTCACCGCGGCGACTACGACCTCGTGGTCACCACGCAGGACTGGCACATCGACCCGGGTGCACACTTCTCGGACACCCCGGACTTCATCGACTCCTGGCCCCCGCACGGTGTGGCCGGCACCCCCGAGGCGGAGCTCCATCCGGCACTGGCCGACCTGAACGCAGACGTGGCGGTGAAGAAGGGCGCCTACGAGGCGGCCTACTCCGGCTTCGAGGGTACGGACGCCGAGGGCCGCTCGCTCGCGGAGATCCTCACCGCCGCGGCCGTCGCGGACGTGGACGTGGTCGGCATCGCGGAGTCCCACTGCGTCAAGGAGACCGCTCTCGACGCGCTCGACCAGCACCTGAACACGCGCGTGTTCACGGATCTGACGGTGCCGGTGAGCCCGCAGCAGGGCGAGGCCGCGCGCGCCGAACTGGCTGCTGCCGGGGTGGTGCTGCTGCGCTCGGAGGAACTCGGCTAGACAGGTTCGGTGGTGGCACGCACTCCGAGGACCTGGCCGAAGACCCGTTTCCCGGTCGGCACGAAGCCGCACCGGAGGTAGAACTCCCCGGGCCCGCCCTCGCCCTCCACCCATAGGACGGTGATCCGGTCCCGGCCCCGCCGACGAGCCGTCTCAGTCGCGCAGGACCTGCCACATCCCGAGCATCTCCTTCGCCTCCCAGCCCAGCGACCGGTAGAGCGCCTCGGCTTCCGGTGTCGCGAAGAGACCGACGAAGTGGTGGCCTGGGGCGAGGTCACGGACCTGCCGGACCAGGCTCTCGACAATGGCCCGGCCGATTCCCCTGGCCCGATGGTCGGGGTGAACGGCGACGTCCTCGATGTAGAAGTAGAACGCTCCGTCCTCGACGACTCGCCCCATCCCGATCAGCCCGCCGTCGTGGACCACGACCCCGCAGGTCGAACCGGCGAGGGACGCGGGCATCGCCTCCCACCAGAACGCGTCGCCCCACCCGACGGCCTCAGCCAGGAAGCGGTGCTCCTCGGGCGTGGGCACCCGGGCCGTGACGGTGTAGGGCATGGTCACCTCCGTGTCGGATGTTCGCCCGCTGCTACGCCTCGTCCGGCCGGGTCGGCGCGGCGTCGAGCTCGGGCACCCGGCCGACCCCCTGGGCGTCCTCGCCCTGCTCGGCGATGAACGCGGTGAAGATCTCGGTCCGCAGCGTGGCAACCCGCGCCGCCAGCGCCTTGCGCTCGTCCTTCGTGGTGCCGGGCGCCGTGAGGAGCTGGGCCGCGTGCTCGCAATGGGACAGGCGCCTCGACCAGGCCACGGCGCGGCGGGACTCGTCGGCGTCGTCGGCGGACTCGGCGAGGTAGGCGACCTGGTCGCGCAGCACCTCGATGGTGGCCAGCACGTCCTGGACGGCCGTGCCCTTGCGCCGGGTCAGCCGGTTGGCCTGATCCTGGATGCCCTGCCAGATCTCCGGGTTCTGCTTGATCGCCTCGATCGCCTTCGGCAGAAACGGGCCGATCCACTTGATCGTCTCGACGATCGTCTTGCGGTCCACGGCCATCGGCGGCCCCCTTCCTCCTGGGTGCCAGCGCACCCGACTGGCCCAAGGCTACGTCGCGCCTACCGGGCGCGCAGGGCAGCCTCGTACAGCTCCCGCCGGCTCACCCCGTGCTCGGCGGCGACGGCCGTGGCGGCCTCCTTGAGGCGCTCCCCCGCCTCGATCCGCTCCAGCACCTCGGCCACGTGATCGGCGGGTTCGGAGACCGACGGCGTCGCACCGGCGACCACGACCGTGATCTCGCCGCGCACGCCCTCGGTGGCCCACTGCGCCAGCTCGGTCAGCGGGCCGCGGCGCACCTGCTCGTAGGTCTTCGTCAGTTCCCGGCAGACGGCGGCCGCCCGGTCGGGGCCGAACGCGTCTGCCATCGCGGCGAGCGTGTCCGCGATCCGGTGCGGCGACTCGAAGAACACCATCGTGCGCGGCTCCGCGGCGAGGGCGGCCAAGGCCCTGGCCCGCTCCCCCGGCTTGCGGGCCACGAACCCCTCGAACGTGAACCGGTCGCTGGCCAGCCCGGACAGGGCGATCGCGGTCAGCACGGCGCTCGGGCCGGGCACCGCCGTGACCCGGACGTCGGCGTCGGCGGCGGCCCGGACCACACGGAAGCCCGGGTCGGAGACGCCCGGCATGCCGGCGTCGGAGACCACCAGGACGGTGGCGCCCTCCTGCGCGGCGGCGACGAGCACCTGCGCCCGCTCGGACTCGTTGTGCTCGTGGTAGCTGATCACCTTGGACGTGAGCGTGACCCCGAGCCGGCCCGCGAGCGCCCGCAGCCGGCGGGTGTCCTCGGCCGCGATCAGGTCCGCCCGGCCGAGCAGGTCCACCAGGCGCGGCGGGGCGTCTCCGGTGTCTCCGATGGGGGTTGCCGCGAGCACGATCACCCCGGCTCCGCCGTCGGGATCAGGACCCTCGGACTCGCGATCGATTGCCACGCATGCCAGTCTGCCCCACTTACACTCGTGCGGGTGAGCCGGTCAGCAGAGGGGGCGCCCGACGTCGAGCAGGACGCCGGCGCGACCCGGCACACCGAGGCGACCGACCCCGCCACGAGCGAGCACCCTGCCGCGGACGGGGCCACCGGCCCGGACCACGAGGACCGGACTGAACCGCACCCGCACCACGCAGCCCCCGCCGTCGGGTGGTCCACCCGGGTGCGCCAAGCGCTGCGCGCGCCGAAACTGCAGTACGCGGGCCGCACCCAGGAGCAGATCGAGCGGAGCCTGCTCGGCCGGCTGCACGTGACCTCGATCCCCGGTTCACGGCTGTGGGCGTGGCTCGGCCCGGCCCTGGTGGCGGCGTTCGCCGCGGTGCTCCGGCTGGCGTACCTGGACCGGCCGGCCCGGCTCGTGTTCGACGAGACCTACTACGTCAAGCAGGCCTACTCGTTGCTCGTGCTCGGCTACGAGGGCGACTGGAACGAGGAACCCGACGAGAACTTCGCGGCTGGCGACTACTCCGACCTGCAGACCACCGCCGACTACGTGGTGCATCCGTCGGTCGGCAAGTGGATGATCGCCGCCGGGATCCGGCTGCTCGGCGTGGACAGCCCGTGGGGCTGGCGGATCAGCGCGGCGGTCGTCGGCATCATCAGCGTGTTCATGCTCGCCCGGATCGGGCGGCGGCTGTTCTCCTCGACCCTGCTCGGCTGCACCGCGGCCCTGTTCCTGGCGATCGACGGCATCCACATCGTGATGTCCCGCATCTCGATCCTCGACATCTTCCTGTCCTTCTGGGTGCTCGCCGGGTTCGGCGCGCTGCTGCTCGACCGGGAGAGGTATCGGCGCCGGCTCGCCCGGGCGGCGGCTGTCGAGATCGCCAGACATGGCTCCCTGCGGGACCCGTGGGGGCCGAAGGTCGGCGTGCGGTGGTGGCTGCTCGTGGCCGGCGTGTGCCTCGGCCTGGCGAGCGGGGTGAAGTGGTCTGGCATCTACGCGGTGGCCGTGTTCGGGCTGTTCGCGGTCGCCTGGACGATCAGCGCCCGACGGTCGGTCGGGGCGCGCCTGTGGGTGGGTGCCGGCGCCCTGCGCGACGGCGTGCCCGCCTTCCTCGCACTGGTGCCGACGGCGGCGCTCACCTATGTGCTCACGTGGCTGCCGTGGTGGCTGAACCCGAACTCCTACAACCGCCAGTGGGCCACCGAGGTGAACGCGCTCGCCGACGTGCCCGAGCGCCCGTGGATGCCGGACTGGCTGAACTCCTGGTGGGAGTACCACCTGAAGATGTGGGAGTTCCACAACAACCTCACGTCCGAGCACACCTACATGTCGCAGCCGTGGGGGTGGCTGATCCAGTGGCGGCCGACGTCGTTCGCGTGGCGCGACGTCAAGGCGGACGCCGGCGCGATGGACCTGTGCGGGGCCGAGAGGTGCGCGGGAGCCATCCTGGCCGTGGGCAACCCGATCATCTGGTGGGGCGCGGCCCTGGCTCTGGTCCTGGTGATCTGGGCGGCGCTGCGGCGTCGTGACTGGCGGGCCTGGGCGATCCTCGCGGGCTATCTCGCGATGTACGTGCCGTGGTTCGCGTACTCCGAGCGCACCATCTTCACGTTCTACACGGTCGCGCTCGTGCCGTTCGTGGTGCTCGCGCTGACCTACGTGATCGCCGAGCTGATCGGCGCGAAGGACCTACCCCTGCGCGATCGCCGGCCCGGGATCTGGACGGCGGCGGTGATCGTGGTCCTCGCGCTCGTGGTGTCCGCGTTCTACTGGCCGATCTGGAGCAACCAGTGGGTGCCGTACACGTTCTGGCGCCTGCACATGCTGCTGCCCACCTGGATCTGAGCGGCACCCCTCAGTAGTACTCGGCCGGCAGCGCGCCCGTGAGCCACGGAAGCTCGTTGTCCCGGATGAAGGTCGAGAGGGTCTCCTCCGCGGGCAGGACCCGTGGCAGCCATCCCTCGAGCAGCCCGATCAGCGCCGCGGCGTCGGCGGGGTCCGCCTGCGTGAGGACCCGCTGCCAGAGCGTCATGAACCCGCTGGGCAGGTCCGGCAGGGTCCGGAGGGTGTCGGTGACGTACTTGGGGCCCCGGAGCAGGGTGCGGTTGGCGGCGAGCGCGCACCGGGCCGCGGCCAGCGCCAGGTGCAGGGCGGCATGCCGGCGCAGGAACTCGTCACCGGACGCGTGTGCCTGCCCGAGGAAGTAGCGACCGTGCAGCCGGGCCTGGGCGAGGTGGGCGTCCACGCGCCGGTCCCACTCCTGTTCCGGCAGTGCGGCGAGTGCCGTGATCGACTCCTCGAGCCCGGGTACGGCGCTGAACAGCACCCGGGCGCCGGCGAACGAGGCGCGGGTGGGATCGTCGGCGCGGTCCGCCGCGGCGTCGAGGTAGCGCGGGCTGGCGAGCTTCACGTCCACGTAGCCGCCCGGGTAGTCCTCGTCGTGACGCTCGCTCCAGGCGAGCCGGTTCGCCCGCGCGGCGACGTCCCAGGCGGCGTCGTCGACCACGAGGTAGACGTCGAGGTCGCTGTCTGGCCGTTCGGTGCCGCGGGCGACGGAACCGACGAGGACGACGGCGAGGGTCGCCTCCTGCGCGCAGGCGTCGCTGACGTACCGCGCAAGTGCCGCCTCGTGGTGCTCCACCGGCCGCTCAGCCCTTGACCGCGCCGGACGTCATCCCGGCCACGATCTGCCGGTTGAAGACGATGTACATCACCAGCGGCGGGATCGTGATCAGGAAGATGTTCATGAACAGCAGGTTCCACTGGTTCAGGGTCTGGCTCTGGAAGTTGTACAGGGTGAGTTGCACGGTGGCGTTGTCGCTGCCCGGCAGGAAGTACAGCGGCCCGGTGAAGTCGTTGAAGACGGCCACGGCCTGCACCACGACGACGGTGACCACCACGGGCTTGAGCAGCGGCAGCACCACCTGGAAGAACAGGCGCAGCGGCCCGGCGCCGTCGATGATCGCGGCCTCGTCCAGCTCCTTCGGAATCGTCGAGACGAACGCGCGGAACAGCAGGATGCAGAACGAGAGTCCGAACGTGGCCTCGATGAAGATCATCCCGGGCATCGTCTTGAACAGCCCGATGGTCTGCAGCACCCAGATGGTCGGCACCACGGCGGGCGGCACGATCAGACCGGCCAGCACGAGGAAGTTGACCAGCGGGTTCCATCGCGAGGAGCGCCGCTGCAGCACGTAGCCCACCATCGCAGCCATGACCACCATGAGGACCACCGAGGTCACGGTGAGCACGGTGCTGTTCACGAACGCCCGCACCAGCATGTAGTCGCGGGTCTGCATCACGTCGACGAGGTTCTGCCAGAGCAGCCACTCCGTGGGCAGTGAGAGGTCCAGCAGGGACGCCTGCGGTGCGGACTTCGCGGCGGTCAGGATGATGAACGCGAACGGGACCAGGAACACCACGATCGAGACGAGCACCGCGATGGCCCCGGTCAGATTGCGGCGGAGCGCCTTGGTCTTCATCGCTCCACCTCCCTCTTGTTGAACCACAGCGAGATCGGCACGATGATCGCCGTCACCACGAGGAACAGGACCACGTTGCCGGCGGTCGAGAGCCCGTAGAAGCCTGCCTGGTACTGCTTGTAGATGACCGAGCCGATCACGTCGCTGGTGAAGCCCGGACCGCCGCGGGTCATCGCCCAGATCAGGTCGAACGCGCGCAACCCGCCGATCAGGGAGAGCAGCACCACGGTGGTGGTCGCGGGCCGGACCAGCGGCACCGTGATCCGCCAGAACCGCTGCCAGCCGTTCGCACCATCGACCCGCGCGGCCTCGTAGTACTCCGGTGGGATGGCCGCGATACCGGCGATGTAGATCAGGGTCGCGATGCCCACTCCCCTCCAGATGTCCACCAGGGCAATGGACAGCAGCGCCAGGGAGGGGTCGGTGAGCCAGCCCGGCCCTGTGATTCCGAACAGGGCGAGCGCGGAGTTGATCAGCCCGTCGAACGGGTCCATCAGCACCTTGAAGGTGATCCCGACCCCGATCGTCGAGACCAGCACCGGGAAGAAGACCACCGAGCGCAGATACCCACGGGCCGCGATCTGAGAGGTGAGGAACACCCCGAGCAGCAGCCCGAGCACCACCTTCGCCCCCGAGGTCAGGAACCCGAAGATGAAGGTGTTCGTGAACCCCCGCACCAGCATCGGCTCACTGAAGAACTGGATGAAGTTGTCCAGACCGATGAACTCGGTGTCGAACAGTGTCCAGCGGGTCAGGCTGAAGTAGAACGAGGCGAAGGTGGGGACCGCGAACAGGACGAGGTAGAACACCCCCGCCGGGATGTAGAACCAGGTGGGGTAGGAACTCTTAATCTGGCGACGTTTGGGTGGCTTCAGGGCGTCATCGGCGCTGGGACGGCTCGCGACCAGGGTCGTCATGCGATCTCCATTGATCATGTCGGCCGCCTCACGCGGGATGCGTGAGGCGGCCGCACGCGACTGTTGACTCTCAGATCAGGGCGGACCTCACCATCCCTCGAGCCCGAGCTGCTGCGCCTGCTTCTCGACATCCACGTCATAGAGCGCGGCGCCGTCCGCGGCGGGACGGATGCCCGAGCCCACCTCGACCGTGATCTGCTCCAGGCTCGGCCCCTTGATCGGGGAGAGGAACTCCAGCGCCGGCCCGGTCTGGTCCGCGTCGAAGTAGGTCTGCACGTCGGTCAGGGTGGGCGGCGCATCGTCGGGCAGGGTGCACGCATCCGTGGCGAACGGGCCGCTCGGCCCGAGCGTGTCGGTCTGGATCCGGCAGCCCTCCTCGGACAGTGCGAACGCGATGAAGCGCTGCGCCGCCTCGAGCTCATCGCCCTCGGTGGTGTTCGGGATGTACATGGCGTTGGGCAGCCACACCGTCAGCCGGGTGTCGGCGGCATCCTGCGCCGGCAGAGCGAAGACACCGACGTCCTCGACGTTGTCCGGGTAGTTCTGCCGCACGGCTCCGATGGCCGACGTCAGGATCGGGTAGTGCGCACCCTCGCCGGTCGCGAGCATCCGGACGCCGTCGTCGAAGAGCGCGGACGCATAGTCCTCGTTGAAGAAGCCCGCCTCGAAGGACTCCTGCTGGTTCACGAAGGCCTGCAACGCCGGCTGTTCGGTGTAGAACCGGTTGTGCGCGGTGTACTCCGCCGCCCAGTCCGCGTCCTGCGCCGTGACGTTCGCGAAGTCGCCGAGCACGAACAACTGGCTGGTCCAGGTGTCACCGTAGGTCTGGATGATCGGGGCCGCCGTGCCCGCCGCGAGGATCGCCTCGTTGTTCGCCACGAATCCGGCCCAGTCGGTGGGCACCTCGAGGCCCAACTCCTCGTAGATGACCCGGTTGTACATCACCGCGCCCGCCTGGGTGGTGCCCCAGGGTGCTCCGTACATGCCGGTGTCGGTGGAGACGACGGTGCGCATGTCCTCTACAAGGGAGCCGGCCCACTCCTGGTCGGAGAGGTCCACGAGGTTCTGGTCCGGGTTCAGCGCCTGGAGCAGGGAACCGGAGTTGTAGTGGAAGACGTCCGCCATCTCACCGGTCGCGAGCTTGGTCTTCATCAGGTTGTCACCCTCGGCTCCGCCGGGCTGGGTCTCGAGCGTCACGACCACATCCTCGTTCGCGGCCATGAAGGCATCGACCAGTTCCTGCGCCGCGGTGGCGCCGGGTTCGCCGTTCTGGGTGAGGAACGTGATCTCGACCTGGTCACCGCCGGAACCACCCCCGGAACTGCAGGCGGCCATCGCCGCCACCAGTGCAGCCGCCCCGAGGACGACCGAGCCCTTGCGGGCACCTTGACGCATGCTCATCCTTTACCTCCTCGTAAAGACGCCGTCGGCAATGACGACACAGCACGGACCCGATTGAATCGGTTCAAACGTATCGCTACTCTACGTGCGATTCGGCTTGCCGTCAACGACTCCGAGCAACAATTCGACAACGGGCCCACGGCCCCCGGCATTCGCCTGCCGGGCCAGACCCGAGGCATTGACAAGACCCTTGTAACGATTCAGGATGGCTGCCGAGGCTTCGCAAGCCAAGGGGCAGCGTCCGCACCCAAGATTCACCGGCCATCGTTGGCCGACACCGCAAAGGAGCAGTGACCCCATGACCGCAGCACGCCCGGTGGCGCTCGACGCCGAGGCCCCCCGCGGCACGTCCTTCGTCGCCACGCCGACGCCCCGGCTGAGCTGGCGGACCGAGACCGACGCGAGCGCCTGGACGCAGCGGTCGGCCGAGCTCGAGTTCACCTCGGCCCGCGGGTCCAGCACCGCCACCGTCGACTCGGGCGACTCCGTCCTGGTGCCATGGCCCTTCGAGGCGCTCACGCCCGGCCAGGACGGCGAGGTCCGGGTGCGCGTCACCGGCGCCGACGGCGCCACCTCCGACTGGAGCGAACCCCTCACCGTGCGGGCCGGCTTCCTGGCGCCGGGCACGTGGCGCGCCCAGCCGATCGGGCTCACCGAGCCCACCAAACCGGCCGAGCCCGGCCTGGTCCGGACCGAGTTCGAGCTGCCCGCCCCGGTCCGCCGCGCCACCCTGTTCGCGACCGCGACCGGCGCCTACCAGGTCGCCATCAACGGCAGCGACGTCGACGACCAGGTGCTCAAGCCCGGTTGGACGCCGTACCAGTACCGGCTCATCCACGAGACCACCGACGTGACCACGCTGCTCGCCGAGGGCGCCAACGCCGTCGGGATCCGCTTCGCCGGCGCCTGGGCCACCGAACGGTACGGCTTCCGCGACCGCGCCCACCGCGTCTACGCCGAGCAGCCGTCCGTCGCGCTCCAGTTGATCGTCGAGCACACCGACGGCACCACCACCGAACTCGTCACCGACGGCACCTGGCGGGCCGGCCACGGGCCGATCACCGCGAGCGGGATCTACGCGGGCGAGTCCCACGACGCCCGGCTCGCCCAGCCCGGCTGGTCCGCCGCAGGCTTCGACGACGGCGGGTGGTCGCCGGCGCGCACGGACGAACCGACGATCGTCCCCGAGCCGCGCACGTCCCCGCCGGTCCGGCGGATCGAGGAGGTGGCCGTCGCCGAGGTGATCACCACCCCGTCCGGGCGCACCCTCCTGGACTTCGGGCAGAACCTGGTCGGGCGGCTGCGGATCACCGTCGACGGCCCGGAGGGGCGCATCATCACGCTGCGGCACGCGGAGGTACTCGAGCACGGTGAGCTCGGGGTGCGGCCGCTGCGCGCCGCCGCGGCCACGGACACCTACACGCTCGCCGGAACCGGCGAGCAGACCTGGGAGCCGGAGTTCAGTTTCCACGGGTTCCGGTACGCCGAGGTGGCCGGCTGGCCCGGTGACCTCGATCCGGCGTCCGTGGTGGCCGTGGTGATCCACAGCGACATGGAGCGCACCGGCTGGTTCACGAGCTCGCACGACCTGGTGAACCGGCTGCACGAGAACGTCGTCTGGGGCCAGCGCGGCAACTTCCTCTACCTGCCCACCGACTGCCCCCAGCGGGACGAGCGGCTCGGCTGGACCGGTGACATCCAGGTGTTCGCGCCGACGGCGAGCTTCCTGTTCGACTCCCGGACGTTCCTGTCCTCGTGGCTCGCCGACCTCGCCCTCGAACAGCGCGCCGCCGACGGCGTGGTGCCGTTCATCGTGCCGAACGTGCTCGGGCCGGTCCGGCCGGCCGCGGCCTGGGGCGATGCCGCCACGGTGGTGCCCTCGGTGCTGCTGGAGCGGTTCTCCGACCGCGGCACCCTCGAGGCGCAGTACGAGTCGATGACGGCGTGGACCGACCACCTCCTCGACCTCGCCGGCGAGCGGCACCTGTGGGAGGGCCGGTTCCAGTTCGGGGACTGGCTGGACCCGACGGCGCCGCCCGAGAGCCCGGCCGACGCGAAGGCCCATCCGGACATCGTGGCCAGCGCCTACGTGTTCCGCTCCGCCGATCTCGTGGCGCGCGCGGCCGCCGTCCTCGGGCGCGACGCGGACGCACAGCGCTACCGCGACCGGGCCGAGCAGGTCCGGGCCGCGTTCCTGGCCGAGTACGTGACGCCGGCCGGGCGGATGATGTCCGACGCGCAGACCGCGTACGCGCTGGCCATCGTGTTCGACATCGCCCCGGCCACCCAGCACGACGCGCTGGGGCGGCGCCTGGCCGAACTGGTCCGCGAGAGCGGCTACCGGATCGGCACCGGGTTCGTCGGCACGCCGATCATTCAGGACGCGCTGACCCGGACCGGCCACCTGGACGTGGCCACCCGGCTGCTCACCCAGACCGAGTGCCCGTCCTGGCTGTACCCGGTCACGATGGGCGCCACGACGATCTGGGAGCGCTGGGACAGCACCCTCCCCGACGGGTCCATCAACCCCGGCCAGATGACGTCGTTCAACCACTACGCCCTGGGCGCCATCGCCGACTGGCTGCACCGCACCGTCGCCGGCCTCGCCCCGTCCGAGCCGGGCTACCGCACCCTGCTCATCCAACCCCGGCCACTGCCCGGCTTCACCCACGCCCGGGCCGAGCACCGCACGCCGTACGGAACGGCCGCCGTCGGCTGGCGTCGCGACGGCGACACGGTGACCGTCACGGCCACGGTGCCACCGAACACCCAGGCCCGGGTCGTCCTGCCCGGCACCGGCGAGGAACTGACGGTCTCCTCCGGCGACCACGAGTGGTCCGTGCCGATGCCGGTCGCCGCCGCGACCCCCGGCCCGGTGGACCTGGACACCAGCCTCGCGGCCGTGATCGACGACGAGCAGGCGTACGCGACCCTGCTCCGGGTGCTCGGCGAGCACAGCGCCGACGCCGCCGAGGAGGTCCGCGCGCACACCACCTGGGTGCCCGGGCGGACCCTGCGCGAGCGGCTCGATCATGCGGCCGGCCCGGACGCCACGGACCGGCTGGCCGAGGCCTTCGCCGAGCTGAGCGCCGGGCGCGGCCACTAGAGGCGGACCCGCAGGAGGTCGTGGACGAGGGGGCGCGGACCCGATCAGGTCCCGGTCAGCACCCGCTCGATCACGTCGGCCCCGCGGGCCGCGCCACCGGCGGCGACGCTCTCGTGGTGCATCCGGGCGAGGGCGTCGTGCACGGCGTCGTCTCCGGCCACCGCGTCGATGGCCGCCCAGACGGCGTCTGCGTCGAGGTGCTCCGGGCTGAGCGTCCGGCCGAGCCCGAGCTCGGCGATCCGGTCGGCGTTGGCCCGCTGCTCCGCCATCTGTGGCAGCGACACCATCGGGACCCGGTACTGGATCGCCTCCATCGTGCTGCCCATGCCGGCGTGGGTCACGAACGCGTCCGCATGCCGCAGCACCGCCAGTTGCGGCACCCGCACGTGGATCTCCACGTTCTCCGGGGCGTCCTCGAAGAGGCCGGGGTCGACCTGGTCACCGATCGCGAGCACCAGGTGCCAGGGCCGGCCGGCGGCCGAGTCGACCATCATCCGGAAGAACTCGGGCCGGGCGTTGTAGGCGGTGCCGAGGGAGGCCAGCACGATCGGGGCGCCGCCGGCAGGAGGCGTCCAGTCCGACTGGAACTCCCGCTCGGTCAGGCCCGGCCCGATGAAGTCCCAACCCTCGAAGGTCTCCCCCGCGAACTGGAACGCGCGGGGGATCGTGACCAGTCTCGCCGCCGCCGAGCCGCCCTGCATGAAGCCGCCCACGTCACCGATGCCCTGGCGGCGCAGGTACCGGGCGATCCGGACCATCTGCCACAGGAACCGCGGGTCGGCCGGGTTGATCCGGGTGTAGGCGTTCATCGACCAGTGCTCGTTGCCGACGAAGTTGGGCCACGTCTCCACCGCCGGCACCTGCCACCGGTGCGCCAGTACCCGGCCCCACCAGGCCAGGGTCCCGTCGTGCAGCACGAGGTCCGGGGCGGGCGCGTCGGCGAGTTCGGGGACCAGGGCGGCGGTCTCGTCCAGCAGCAGCCCCATCGCCCGGATCAGTTCCTTGCCGTGCATCTGGGGCGGGCCGCCGTCGAGCCGTTCCCAGGTGGAGGTGACCGGTTCGAACCGAGCCCCGGTCTCGGCGATCCGGTCCTCGAACATGCGGGGTGCCCAGTACGTCACGTCATGGCCCCGTCGGACGAGCTCGGTCACCACCCCGAGGGTGGGGTTGACGTGTCCTGCTCCGAGGGGCCCGTAGGCGTAGATGGTCGCCACGGACGACCATGCTAGGTGCACGCTCGATCGGCACGAGCAGACCGGGGCGACATGCCCCGCGGGACGCAGCGACCGCCGTCGGCCCGGCATGAAGGGCCGGCCGACGGCGGTCGGTGGGTCTGCCTACGAGGAGGCGACGGCGGGGCTGCTCAGGCGAGGTGCGCGGGCTTGCCCCAGGACACGTTGTCCGGGTTGCCGCCGTAGCGGTGGTTGCGGTCGAGGCCGGCGATCCGGGCGACGTCGCCGTCGGTGAGGCGCACGTCGACGGCGGCGAGGTTCTCCGCGATCCGGGACGGCGTCACGGACTTCGGGATCACCACGTTGCCGACGGCCAGGTGCCACGCGAGGACCACCTGGGCCGGGGTGACCTGGTGCGCGGCGGCGATCTCGGTGAACACCGGGTCCTCGAGCAGGCCGCGTCCGGAGCCGAGCGGGGACCACGCCTCGGTCGCGATGTTGTGCTCGGCGTGGAACGCCTTGAGCTCGTTCTGCTGCAGGTACGGGTGCGACTCGACCTGGTTCAGCACCGGGGTCACCCCGGTCTCGCCGATGATCCGCTCGAGGTGGGGGATCTGGAAGTTCGAGACGCCGATCGAGCGCACCCGGCCCTCGTTCAGCAGGGTCACGAACGCCTTCCAGGTGTCCGAGTACAGGTCCCACGCCGGCGCGGCCCAGTGGATCAGGTACAGGTCGACGGTCTCCAGGCCGAGCTTGGCGAGGCTGTCGTCGTAGGCGCGCAGGGTGGAGTCGTAGCCCTGGTCCGGGTTGTTCAGCTTGGTGGTCACGTACACCTCGTCGCGGGCGAGTCCGGACTCGGCGATCGCGCGGCCGACGCCGGCCTCGTTCCCGTAGGCGGCGGCCGTGTCGATGAGGCGGTAGCCGACGCGCAGGGCCTCGGCGACGGCGGTGTGCGCCTCGTCGTCGGGAACCTGCCAGACGCCGAACCCGAGCTGCGGGATCGTCGATCCGTCGGAGAGGGAGTGTGCGGGGACGTGTGCGGGGTAGCTGGTCACGATCGACCAGCCTAGCCCCCGCCCGCGCGCGCACGCGATGTCATGCACACCAGGTGCGAGGTCACGCCGGGGCGTTCAGGTCCGCGGGATCCAGCGACGCCCGACCTCCTCGGGCGTGGGCCCCGGCCCCGGCAGGTCGGCGGCGCCGCGGCCGGTCGCACCCACCGGGGCGCCGTCCCCGGCGATGCCGTCGAACCAGATGGTCAGGTACCTCCGGCGCAGGGCCTGGGTGCGCTCGGGGTCCGCCCCGACGACCGCGGTGACCTGGTCGAAGAGCAGGGTCAGGTCCTCGGCCACGAGCCCGGGGCGCAGCACCCCGGCGTCGCGGGCCGCCTCGAAGATCCGCACCCCGAGCGCGGAGGCATCCTGCGCGAGCCGCCCCAGTTCCTCCGACGGCGTGAACGTGCCGGCCAGGTTCACGGTCAGCGCGTGCACGTCGGCGTCGATGATGCCGGAGACGAACTCGGTGAACGTGGTCCACGGGTCCGCGCCCGTGTCCAGGCACGTCTGCGCGATCTCGGCGAACCGCTCGAGGCCGTCCGCGCAGAGCCGGCGGAGCAGGTCCTCCTTGCCCTCGTACCGGTGGTAGAGGGCACTGATGCCGACGCCCGCCTCCTTCGCGACCGCGGACATCGGTGCCGCCGCGTCCCGCAGGAACACGGTGCGCGCGGCGAGCAGGATGAGCCCGTCGTTGCGGGCGGCCTGGGCACGCCGGCCGCTGAGGGCGGGGGTGGAGGTCTGATCCATGACGACATGCTATCCCTTGTGCGGAACGGAGCATTCCGTTACACTCACATCATGCGGAACAAATCGTTCCGTTCCAAGTCTGAGGAGAGTCGGATGACCGCATCGGCCAGCACCACCTGGACCGTTCTCACACAGGCCCACGCCGCCCTGCGGAGCGTCGCCACCGCGGTGAGCGAAGCCCCGGCCGAGCGGTGGGACGCCCCCACCCCATGCCAGGACTGGACCGTGACCCAGGTCCTCACCCACGCGACGGGCGACCAGCGGGCCTACGCCGCGGCCCTCACCGGAACCGGCGGCCCGACGGAGGACCCGTTCTCGCCGTCGGCCACGCGCACGGCGGACCCGGTCGCCGAGGTGACAGCGGCCACCGAGGCCGCCGCAGCGGCCTTCGCCGGCGTGGCCCCGGGCGCCGAGGCGGTCCCGAACCCACTCCCCCAGGGGCCGATGAGCGCAGAGCTCGCGGTCGGCGCGGCGGCGCTGGACGCCGCGGTGCACGCCTGGGACGTCGCGATGGCGATCGGCGCGCCCAGCCCGCTCACGGCGGACCTGGCAGCGGCGCTGCTGCCCACCGCACACACGCTCGTGGAGCCGCTGCGTGCCTGGGGCGTCTACGCCCCGGTCGTGCCCGGCGCCACCGCGGACCCTGCCGACGAACTGCTCCGGTTCCTCGGCCGCAACCCCGAATGGAAGGCCTGACCCATGTCCGAGATCACCCCCACCACGATCGACATCCCCCAAGCAGACCTCGACGACCTCTCCGACCGGCTGGCCCGGACCCGCTGGGCGGACGAGATCGAGGGATCCGGCTCCGAGTACGGCACCAGCCTGGCCCAGGTGCGCGAGTGGGCCGAGTACTGGCGCACCTCGTTCGACTGGCGCGCGCTCGAGGCCCGGCTGAACGCCTACCCGCAGTTCACCACCGAGATCGACGGGCAGCGCATCCACTTCCTGCACGTGCGCTCACCCCGTCCGGACGCCACCGCGCTGATCCTCACGCACGGCTGGCCGGGCTCGGTCCTGGAGTACCTGGACGTGATCGACCCGCTCGTCGCGGCAGGGTTCGACCTGGTCATCCCGTCGCTACCCGGCTTCGGCTTCTCCGGACCCACCACCGAGCGGGGCTGGGGCGTGCCGCGCATCGCGGCCGCGTGGGTCGAGCTCATGAACCGGCTCGGCTACGACCGCTACGGGGCGGTGGGCAACGACGCGGGATCGATGATCTCGCCCGAGGTGGGCCGGCTCGCACCCGAGTCCGTCATCGGCGTGCACGTCACCCAGTTGTTCTCGTTCCCGTCCGGCGACCCGGCCGAGCTGGCGGATCTGACGCCCGAGGAGCAGGCCGGCATGGAACGGCTGAGCTGGTTCTGGGAGAACATGGGCGCCTTCAACGTGCTCCAGACCCAGGCGCCGCAGACGCTGGCACACGCCCTCGCCGACTCCCCGGTCGGCCTGCTCGGCTGGAACGGGCAGCTCCTGGTGGGGCTGGACACCGAGTTCGTGGTCGCGAACGCGGCGGTCTACTGGCTCACCGGCACCAGCGGGTCCTCGATCCGGATGTACCGGGAGATGGCCGCCGATCCCAGGCCGGCCGGACCCACCACCACGCCGACGGCGCTGGCGGCCGGCGCGAAGGACTTCCTCTCGATCCGCCGGTTCGCCGACCGCGACCACGCCGCGATCGTGCGCTGGCACGTGTTCGACGTGCCGGGGCACTACACGGCGCACGAGGCGCCGCAGGTGATCGTCGATGACGTCACGGCGTTCTTCGCACAGCTCGCCTCCGGCGTGGGCCGGGCCGACTGAGGCCCGACGGCGTCCGCTCGCTCGCGCGGGCCGGCTGCGCTCCCCCGGTGGGTCACCCCCCACCGGGGACGGCGCATCAGCCGACCGGCGCGAGCACGTTCGCCTCGTGCGGGTACCCGGCGGCACCCCAGAACGGCTCGTGGGCGGCCAGGCGCGGCGCGAACGTCTCCCAGTCCCGGTCGGACTGGGCGGACCAGGCCACCTCGGCAACGGCGGCCAGCCGCGGCAGCAGCATGGTGAACAGGTCCGCCTCGGTGACGATCGTCTCGGTCCACAGAGCGGCCTCGACGCCCACGATCGCGGCCGGGTCCACGCCGGGCAGGTACTGCTCCGGGTCCCAGTCGTAACTGTCCCGCACGCCCACGGTGCCGGCCCAGTCCAGGCCGAGCGGGTAGTCGTCGTGGTACTTCATGTCCAGGTACACGTGCTTGGCCGGGCTCAGGATGACGCCGACGCCACGCTGTGCCGCGGCCGCGATCGGCGCCGGGTCGGAGTTCGTGTCCCACAGCTGCACCAGCGTGCCCTCGGGCAGGTCCGCCGCGGCGCCCTCGCCCCAGACGATCGGGGTCTTGCCGGCGGCGGCGGTCAGCGCCGCCGCGGCCTCGATGAACTCGACGTACTCGGCGGCCTCCATGGTGTGCACCTCGTCGCCGCCGATGTGCAGGTACGGGCCCGGGGTGAGCGCCGCGAGGTCGCCGATCACGTCGGTCAGGAAGCCGGTGGTGGCCGGCAGGGCGAGGGTGAGCTGGGAGAAGCCGACGTCGGTGCCCGTGTAGACCTCGGTCGCCGCGCCGCCGGCGTTGAGCTCGGGGACGGCGTGCAGGGCGGCGTTCGTGTGGCCGGGCAGGTCGATCTCACCGACCACCTCGATGCCACGCTGGGCCGCGTACTCGGTGAGGCCGGCCAGGTCGGCGGCGCTCAGGTGCCCACCGGGCGCGCCGCCGACGGCGGTGGCGCTGGACTGCTCGGTCAGCTCGGGGCGGCTCGCGGACTCGAAGCGCCAGCCCTGGTCGTCGGTGAGGTGCAGGTGCAGGACGTTCAGCTTGTAGGCGGCCATCAGATCGATGACCCGGCGCAGCGCCGGCACCCCGAAGAAGTGCCGGACCACGTCGATCATGAGCCCGCGGCGGGCGAACCGGGGGGCGTCCTCGATCCGCAGCGCCGGGACGGCGCCGTCGGCGGCGAGCGCGCGCAGCTGGACCAGCGTGGCCAGCCCGCGGACCAGCCCGGCGGTGCTGCCGTCGATGTGGATCCGGTCGGCGTCGACCGTGAGCGTGTACGCCTCACCGGGCTGCGCACCCAGGGTGAGCTCGACGGTGTCGGAGGCATCGCCGTCGGCGTCCAGGCCGAGGCCGAGCAGCCGCGCGGCGTACCGGGCCACCCCCGGCGGCGCGACCAGCGCCGTGTTCTCGGTGAAGACGAACCCGTCACCGGGGCGGGTCTCGAGGTGGGTGGGGGCCGGGACGAGCAGCAGGCTCACGCGGAACTCCTTGGCGGAACGTGTGGGGGATCGGTACCACGCTACTAGCACGCGTTGCACCGTCAGTGATGTTCAGTTCTGTGCAGATCCGTGCGCTGCGTGTGGGCGACCTGTCACCGTGGGGGGCCAGCCTGTCACCGGCAAGGAGGTCCGTGGTGAGGTCGAGGTCCCTGCGTTCGCGTGTGCGCTCCGTCCTGGGCGGCGTGCTCGCCGCCACTCTGATCAGCACCACAGCGACGGCGGTCGCAGCGTCCCCCGCCCACGCTGCCGCGGTGCCTGTCATCACCAACCCGACCTTCGCCGAGGTCGGCGCCAACGGGATCCCCACCGGGTGGGGCACCTGGGCTCCCGCGGGTACCGCGACCGTGACGGTCGAGGAGTCCGCCGGCCCGTCCGGTGGCCCGGCGGTGGCGCTCACCTCGGTCTCCGGCGCCAACGCCCGGCTCGCGCTGACCCAGCGGATCGACATTGATGCCACGACCGGTCGCGAGCTGACGCTCACCGGCTGGGTGCGCGGCGACGGGCTGACCGGCGGCTTCAGCATGCTCCGGATCCAGGCCTACAACGCTGCCGGGCAAGCTGTGGTCCCAGTCAGGGCGGGACCCTACGTGACGGGCACCTTCGACTGGCGCACCTACTCGACCGACATCGTGCTTCCCGAGGACGCCGCCCGGATCTCCATCGAGCCGATGCTCGACCGCGCCGGCGGCACCGTGTGGTTCGCCGACCTCAGCATCTCCGAGACCGTCGGCGGCGGCGCCCTGACGGCATCGCCGACCGCACGCGGGCCCGTCGAGCTGACGTGGAGCTTCGACCACGACGTCGAGGCCGACCGTTACGCGATCTACCGCACCGAGGGGTCCGCGCCCCCGGTCGCGTCCGCGGACACCTTCCTCAAGAGCGCGCTCGCACCGACGACCGCAGACGCCACCGCCGCGCCGGACACCACCTACGGCTATCTCGTGCAGGCACTCGGCGCCGACGGCTCGGTGCTGGAGACCGGCCCGCCGGCGACGACCACGACGCCGGCCACGTTCGCCGACCGCACCGTCCTCAGCCTCGTCACGGCTCTGCAGCAGGGCGAGGGGACGCACGTGAGCTGGGCGGTCGGCGACGGCGAGGCCACCGCCGACCTGACCGTCCAGGTCGGCGACGCCGCGCCGGTGCCGGTCACGGGATACCAGGGCAGCACCGAGGCGCCCGCCGGCGAGCCCGGCGAGGACGTCGTGCTGCGCTCGGGTGGGGTCGAACTCGCTCGCGCCGTGGTCGGCTCCGAGCAGCACCCGCGGACGCTGGTCGATCCCGACACGCTCACGCGCATCCGGTCCGATCTCGCCGCCGATGCGCCGACCGTCAGCGGCGCTTGGGACGCCTTGACCGCCCGCCTCGACGGCACCGGTGCGGCCTACCCGGGCTCGGCCACCGAGCTCTACCGGGCCCGGGACGCGGCGTTCGCCTACGCCGTCACCGGCGACCAGGACTACGCGCAACTGGCCTACGACGCCGTCATGGCGGGGGCGGACTGGATCGTCGCGCGGGAGACGAACATGGGGCTCGAGCTCGGGCGCGGCGCCCTCAATCTGGCCCCCGCCTACGATCTCGCCTACGCCGGCTGGACCGAGGAGCAGCGCGCCGACGTCCGCGACCTCATGACCAGGACCACCGACCTGCTCTCGACCTACCACCACGACACCCTCGACGGCGCCGACCGCGCGTCCAACTGGGTCGCCGTCACGAGCGGCACCGAGCTGGCGCTGCTGCTGGCCGCCCGTGGCGACGGCGACTTCGGGACCCACGACGAACGGATCACCTACCTGATCAACCAGCTGGCGCGGCACCTGCAGGACGGCTACACCGCGACCGGCTGGACACAGGAGGGCTGGGACTACTTCCACTACGCCCAGCTGTACCTGTTCCCGTCGCTGTTCATGACCCGCGACGCCGGCGTGCTCGCGCTCGAGGCCCCGTTGGCGGCGGTGGATTTCTGGAACCTCGCGCTGCACGCGGTCTCCTCACGGACCGCCGGCGACGTCGTCCAGTTCGGGGTGTCCGGCCCGAACAACCAGGTCAGCGGCACCTTCCCGCTGCTGTTCCCCACCGCTCCGGCCGAGGCGCTGCCGGGGCTGGTGCACCTGTACGACGAGCTGCAGGGTGTCGATGCCGCCGACCCGCGTTTCGACGACGTGCACAGCATGTTCGCAGTGCTGTACTACCCGGAGGGCGTCAGCGACGACCCGGCGGACCTGACAGCCGAGGCAGCGCGCACGGCGCTGCTCGACGACGAAGCCGGCTTCTACGCCTTCCGCTCCGACTACGCCGATGCCGGCGACACCCTGATCTCGACGTCGAACCGCAACGTGCAGCACAAGGGCTGGTCGGCGGCCGAGACGTTCGCGCTGTCGTGGATCGGCGACGACAGCACGTGGGCGCTGCAGGGCGGCAAGGTCCAGGACCCGCTGCTGTGGAGCAAGCCGCTCGTGGACGGCGAGCTGGAGCCCTACGCGAACCAGTACGAGACCGTGCGCGGCGAGGGCGTCAGCCTCGAGTCCCGGTCCTTCGACGGCCAGGGCGGCGGGTACGTCCACCTCGACGGGGCGGCCAACTTCGAGGTCACGACGGCGGAGCGGGAGCAGGTCGTCGACCTCGCCCCGGGCGGTGCGGCGGATGCGATCGTCGCGATCCATGACACGTTCGGCGACGCGACGTCCCACGACTGGGACTGGCAGTTGCGGCCGGAGGACTCGGTCACGATCGCCACCTTCCCCGAGGGCGCACCGCACGAACCGCTGTTCACGTTCACCAGCACCGACGGAGCCACGCTGTCCGGCTTCGTCCCTGACCGCGACGGACTGACGGTGCAGGTGATCGACCACACGCTCCGGCTGACCCGCACCGGCACCGCTGCCGACTTCGGGATCGTGCTAGCCACCTCGAGCGCCGGACCGCTGACGTCCGAGATCATCGACGGCGACCTCCTGCTCGACGGCCGCGTCGTCGACCTCGCCGACCTCGGTGCGGTCGAGAACGGCTTCCCCGCCGCGGCGGACGACGGCGCGACCCAACCCCCCGCCGCCGGCGTCCTGAGCAGTGACAACGGCTGGGACACCGGTCTGCATGACGGCGATTACACGATCACGATGAACCTGTGGTGGGGCAGCAACGCCAGCCGGGTGCACCTGTACGAGAACGGCACACTCATCGCGTCCCAGCGTGTACAGCCCGGCACCCCCGCCGCCCAGCGGGTCGCGTTCCCGATCGCCGGACGCACCGACGGCAGTTACAGCTACACCGCGGAGCTCGTCAACAGCGCCGGGCGGACGACCACGGCACCGCTGACTGTGACCGTCACGCATGCGGCGCCCGGCACACCCGTGCTCAGCCACGACAACTGGGATCAGAACGGGTCCTTCACGGTGACGGCCGACCTCTGGAGGGGCACGAACGCCACCGACTATCGGCTCTACCAGGGCTCCGAGGTGGTGGCGGAGGGTGAGTTGGTCGCGGCGACACCGGCGCACCAGCGCATGACCTACCGTGCGGACTCGCTAACGCCCGGCACCTACACCTACCGCGTCGAGTGGATCAACCATGCCGGCTCAACCGAATCGGCGCCGCTCACCGTGAGAGTCCACTGAGGTCGAACTCGCAGATCACGCGGAAGCGCCGCCTGGCACCGCAGGCGCAGAATGTGCGCATGCTCCCAGCCGATCGTCGCGCTCGCCTCCTGCGCGAGTTGCGCATCCACGGCACCGTGCACACCGAGGGGTTCGCGATGGATGTCGGCGCCTCGGGGATGACGATCCGGCGCGATCTCGTCGATCTTGAGCGCGCCGGGCTCCTGCACCGGGTGCACGGCGGCGCGGTCGCGGCGGGTGCGGCCGACGAGATGTCACGGTCCAGTGCCCCGGTCGCCACGATCGGGATGGTCGTCCCGTCGGCGACCTACTACTTCCCGGACGTGATCCGAGGTGCACGCGCCGCCCTCGGTGCCGCGGGCGCGCGCCTGATCCTGGCCGTCTCGGACTACTCGGCGGTCCGTGAGCGTGAGCAGATCACGCGTCTGCTCTCACGGCGCGTGGACGGCCTCCTGGTCACGCCCACGGTCCACGCGGCCGACGACCCTGCCACCTACGAGCTCCTCGCAACCGCAGCACCGGCGGTCGTGGTGCTGGAACGGAGCCTGGACCACTCGCGCTGGCACGGGACGCTGGACACGGTCCGGTGCGACCACGAGGTCGGCGGCGTGCTCGCGGCCGAGCACCTGCTCGCGACCGGGTGCACGCGGGTTCTCGTGGCGGCCCGATCCAGCACGACCGCACCACTGGTCGGCGCCGGTGTCACCCGGGCGCTGGCAGCAGCCGGGCTGCAGCCGGAGGTGCTCGTGCTGCCGCCGGCACAGGCCCCCGCGGCTGCGTTGCAGGAAGCCCTGCAGGGCGTGGTCGACCGGTGCCGTGCCGGCACCGTCGACGGCGTGGTGGTGATCCCCGACGAGGTCGCCATCGGGCTGGTGGACGCCGCCGAGGACGCGCGGCTGCGGGTCCCGGGCGACCTCGCCGTGGTCGCCTACGACGACGAGGTCGCCGCCCTCTGCGCGACACCGTTGACGGCGGTCGCCCCACCGCGCCGCGAGGTCGGGTACTCGGGCGCACGGCTGTGCCTGGACCGCGTGATGTCGCGGCTCCGCGCGAGCACTCCCGGCGCCTGGTCCAGGATCGAGCTCTCTCCCGACCTGCGGATCCGGTCCACCACCCGCGACTGAGGGGGCACCGGCGGCCAGAACCCTGCTCACCGCCGCACGGCAGGACCGTCGCTGCGGCACCTAAAGTGAGGGGCATGAGTGAGGACCAGCAGGGCTCCTACGTGCTGCCCGGCCAGGAGTACACGCGCGACACCACCTACATCGAGACCCGCATCACCGCCGACGGCCGCGACGGCTATCCGGTCGAGGCCGGGCGGTACCGGCTCGTGGTGGCCCGGGCCTGCCCGTGGGCGAACCGGGCGATCATCGTGCGCCGCCTGCTCGGCCTCGAGGACGCCCTGTCGATGGGGATGTGCGGGCCCACCCACGACGCCCGGTCGTGGACGTTCGACCTGGACCCCGGCGGGGTGGACCCGGTGCTCGGCATCGAGCGACTGCAGGAGGCGTACTTCAAGCGCACCCCCGACTACCCCCGTGGGATCACGGTCCCGGCGATCGTGGACGTCCCCACCGGCGCGGTGGTCACGAACGACTTCGCGCAGATGACCCTTGATCTGTCCACCGAGTGGACCGCGTTCCACCGTGACGGTGCGCCCGAGCTCTACCCGGAGCGGCTGCGCGGGGAGATCGACGAGGTCGCCGGGCTCGTCTACAAGGACGTGAACAACGGCGTCTACCGGTGCGGGTTCGCCGGGTCGCAGCGCGCCTACGAGTTCGCCTTCGACCGCCTGTTCGCGCGGCTGGACTGGCTCAGCGAGCGGCTCGCCGGCCAGCGCTACCTGGTCGGTGACACGATCACCGAGGCGGACGTGCGGCTGTTCACCACGCTGGCACGGTTCGACCCCGTCTACCACGGTCACTTCAAGACGAACCGGTCCAAGCTCAGCGAGATGCCGGTGCTGTGGGCCTACGCCCGGGACCTGTTCCAGACCCCAGGGTTCGGCGACACCATCGACTTCGCCCAGATCAAGGAGCACTACTACGTGGTGCACTCGGACGTGAACCCGAGCCGGATCGTGCCCAAGGGTCCGGACCTGGCGAACTGGCTCACCCCACACCATCGCGAGCAGCTCGGTGGCCGGCCGTTCGGGGACGGCACCCCGCCGCCTCACCCGCGGCCTGGTGAGAAGGTCCCGGCGGACGCGACGGCCCTGCCGGGCGGCCGCCGATCGAGCAAGCATCACTGATGCGCAGCCCCTGCATCCGTGGTGCTAGCCTAGGGGCATGAGGACGACGGTGAAGCTCGACCCAGAGGTCGCAGCGGCGGCCGAGCGGCTCCGCAAGGAACGTCACATCGGGCTCGGGGAGGCCGTGAACGAGCTTGCCCGCGCGGGTCTCACGCGTGGGGAGAAAGTGACCCGCTTCCGACAGCGGACGGCGAGCGTCGGGCTGAAGGTCGACGTCACCGATGTCGCCGCCGCACTCGAACTGCTCGATCAGTACGACGCCGAGGACGCCAGTTGATCGTCGACGCCAACGTCCTGCTCTACGCCGTCGACGACCAGTCGCACTTCCACACCACAGCACGGACCTGGCTGGACGAGGCGATGAACGGCGTCGAACGCGTCGGGCTGCCGTGGGTGTCGCTGACGGCATTCCAGCGCATCATCACCCACCCCCGTGTCTCGGCGAGCCCCCTCGCCACGGCTGAGGCCTGGAGCTACATCACCGACTGGCTGGACGCCGACCAGACCTGGGTACCGACACCGGGCGCCCGCCACCGAGACATCCTCGGCTCGCTTCTCATCGACGGCGACCTGCGCGGGAACCTCGTCACCGACGCCCACCTCGCGGCGCTCGCCATCGAGCACGGAACCGGCATCTGCTCCTTCGACAGCGACTTCGCCCGCTTCAAAGGCCTCCACTGGATCAACCCCGGCCGTCAGTGACGCCGCCCAGACACCGAAGCACGTCCGCACCACGAGCACGAGCCGATGGGTGGCTCGTCGGCCTGCTCCTCGCTTGCGGGCAACCTGGCCGACGCGCGCCCGACGATCCCTACAGGCCCTGCCGGGTGCCTCCCGGCAACTCCCCGCGCACCGAGGCCGAGAGCAACGCACGAAGCGCTAGCCGGTTCCGACTCCGGGAGGCGCGGAGCAGGCTGTGCAGCGCCGTGACCGCCGCGAACGCCGCACCCGCGGGGGCACGATGCCACTTCCGGAAGTAGCGCACCCGGTTCACCTCCAGCAATGCGTACAGTGCGTCCGAGGTCCCGGACCCGCCGCCTCGGTGACTCACGGTGGCGTCCGGGGTGAACCGCACCTGCGACCCGGCGGCGCGTAGCCGGCGGCAGTAATCGGTCTCCTCGGAGTAGAGGAAGAACCGGTCCGCGTCCCAGGGTCCCACCTCGCGCGCCACGCTCGTCGGGACGAGCAGGGCCGCACCGGTCGCCCAGTCAACCTTCATTCGACGCTCGTAGGCGGCAGGCTCCCGGATCATCTCGCTGAGCCACCCTGGTCGGTTCGGCCACCGATCACCGAAGAGCGCGTCACCGAGCGAGCCGAGGACCGCGGGCTCCCTCCGGAGCGAGGGCGCAGTCTCGCCGGCGTCGTCGACGATCCGCGGGGCAACGGCGTGCCGCTCCTCCGCGGCCCTGGCCATCGTGACGATCGAGTCGGGCATCAGGCGCAGGTCGGGATTCAGGAATATCGTGAACCGCGACGGCGGCGCTGCCGCCAGCCCGACGTTGATTCCACCGGCATATCCGAGGTTGGCTTCGGACTCGACGACCTCCACCCCGGGCAGCGCGGCCACGGCACTCAGGTCGTCGGCAGGGTCGTTGTTCACGACGACGGCGCGCCAGGAGAGCTCGCCGACGGCGGGTGGCACCGTGGCAAGCAGGGCCGTGACGTCCTGTGCGCTTCGGTAGGAGACCACGAGCAGCACACAGTCGAGCATCGTGCCTCCATCGGGTCGGCGACTGCGCGAGTCGGTCGCTCGTCAGTATAGGAACGCAGCGAGCACAGACGGCGGGAACGACGAGTCGGGTGGCCACCGGCGGATATCCGTTCGGCCGCAACCGTCACGTCCGCATACCCTGACCATCATGTCTGCCACGCTCCAGGTGATCGGGTTCGGCGCTGCCCACGGCGCCCGCGAACTGTTCACCGACCTCACGTTCACGATCGCACCAGGGGATGTCTGGGGTCTGGTCGGCGCGAACGGGGCCGGGAAGTCGACGCTGCTGGCCGCGCTCGCGGCGCGCTCGGAGGACCCCGCGAGCGGCGGCGGGGCGGAGCTGACCGGGCGTACCGTGCTCGCTCCCCCGCAGGCGACCGTCGGCTACCTCGCCCAGGAGCCCGAGCGGCTGCCGGGTGAGGACATCCTGGCGTTCCTGCGCCGGCGCACCGGTGTGGACCGGGCCGGGTCGGCGATGGACGCGGTGGCTCATGCCATGGCGGAGCGCCCCGACGACGGCGCAGCGGCCGAGGCGTACAGCCTCGCCCTGGAGCGGTGGCTCGGCCTGGGCGGGGCCGACCTGGACGAGCGGGTGCCGGGCATCGCGGCCGACATCGGGCTGACGGTCGCGCTCGACGCGCCGATGATCTCGCTCTCGGGCGGTGAGGCGGCCCGGGTGGGCCTCGCCGCGTTGCTGCTGCAGCGTTACGACGTGCTGCTGCTCGACGAGCCGACGAACGACCTGGACCTGGCCGGGCTCGAGCGCCTGGAGCAGTTCGTGCGTGGCTCGCGGGCACCGATGGTGATCGTCTCCCACGACCGCGAGTTCCTCGCCCGGACCGTGACCGGGATCGTCGAACTGGACCTGGCCCAGCGTCAGGTGAACGTCTTCGACGGCGGCTACGACGCCTACCTTGCCGAGCGGGAGGTGGCCCGGGCGCGAGCGCGTGAGGCGTACGAGGAGTACGCGGACACCCTCGGCACACTCCGCTCGCGCGCGCAGACCCAGAAGACCTGGGTGGACAAGGGGGTGCGGAACGCCCGGAAGAAGGCCAAGGACAACGACAAGCACATCATCCACGCGGCGGTCTCCCGGTCGGAGAAGCAGGCCGCGAAGGTGAGCCAGACCGAGCGCGCGATCGAGCGACTGGACGTGGTCGAGGAACCGCGCAAGGAATGGCAGCTGCAGATGTCCATCGCCGCGGCATCGCGATCGGGGTCCGTGGTCGCCACCCTGGACGCCGCCGTGGTCCGCCGCGGCGGCTTCACCCTCGGGCCCGTGACCGCGCAGGTCGACGCGGGCGACCGGATCGTGATCACCGGGGCGAACGGTTCCGGCAAGACCACGCTGCTCGGCCTGTTGCTCGGGCGGATCGCGCCCGACTCCGGGCGCGCGGCCCTTGGGTCCGGGGTCGAGATCGGTGAGGTGGACCAGGCCCGGGCCCTGTTCGACGAGCCCGACTCGGTGCCGGTGCTGTTCGGGCGCCTGGTCCCGGACTGGGCCGAGGCGGACGTGCGCACCCTGCTGGCGAAGTTCGGACTCGGCGGGGAGCACGTGCGCCGCCCGGCAGCATCCCTGTCCCCCGGCGAGCGCACCCGAGCTGCCCTCGCCCTCCTGCAGGCCCGCGGCGTGAACCTCCTGGTCCTAGACGAACCGACGAACCACCTGGACCTGCCCGCCATCGAGCAGCTCGAACAGGCCGTGGAGTCGTTCGCGGGAACGGTGCTGCTGGTCACCCACGACCGTCGGATGCTTGCCGAGGTGCGAGCCACCCGGCGCTGGCAGTTGGACGCCGGGCGGCTCACCGAACTCGACTGACCTGCCAAGATCGTGCCTGTGGCAGACGTCGACACGTTGGCGGCCGTCGCGCTGAACGAGCAGGGTCGGCGGATACTCGCCGAGGCGAGCGCGCACCTGGCGCGGGTGGGACCGGAGCAGTTCGGCGGGCAGTACCCGGACCTCGCCGACGACTTCTCCGACGACGCGCCGTCCCCCATCATGCTGTTGCTGGGCGTGGGGCAGGCGCCGTACCCGGTGACGATCGGCTGGTGCGACTGGTCGGGTGAGGACGATCCGGGGCAGGTCCGCTACTTCGTCGACACGGCGTGCCGCCACCTCGGGCTGACACCCCCGGTCTGGGACTCCGGCACCGAGGACCGCGTGATCAGCGAACTCGCGGCGGGCATCAAGGCAGGGGTGTATGTGCCCGCGCTCCTGAGCGACATCGACGCCCAGTTGCGGGCGGCCGGGCTGCGGCTGCTCATGATCGACACCGACTCGGACACGTATCACTTCGTGCCCGTCACGGCCGCGGCGTTCGGCATCCTCGACGGCACCGAGGGCGACGGATACACCCTCGGAAGTGTCGCATCGTTGGGCTCCGCGGCCATCGTGCCACCCACGCCGCCGAGGGCTGCGGGCCCGGTGGCCGAGCCCGAGCAGCCACCGGTCGAGGCCGCGCCGGCGGTTGCCTGGGCAGCGCCGCAGGCCCGACGGCCGGGCCTGTACGCACGTCACCTCGACGCCGAGTACGAGTTCGTACCCGCTCCTCACGGCCGCGGCACGCTGCGTGCGTACGGCCCACCACCCGGGCCGCAGTGGCGGCCGGACGGCTGGGCCTGGGTGCTGGAGGTCGCCACCGGGGACGTCGAGCTGTTCCTGATCCACTGACATCCTACGCAGCCCCGAACCTCCCCGCGCGGACGCCGCTCAGTCGGCGGACGGGACGGAAGCCGGTCGATGCCGCGGCAACCAGCGACTGGCGAGCACCGCCGTCGCCAGGCTCGGCACCGTCAGCAGGGCGAGGACCGTGACGATCGACCACCAGGTCGACCCGAGGGCCACGAACGCGAAGACCGCCAGTGAGAAGACCTCGGCCCCGAGGCCGCTCACCGAGGTCACGGTCGCCCGTGCCGCTCCGGAGATGCTCTCCTGAAGCCGTGCCTCACCGATGAGGAACGCGTTGTTGACCGCCCCGTACCCGAGCGCGATCGCCACGAACCCCGCCGGCGAGCCGGCCAGCGCCCCAGCGCCGATGAGGACCGCTCCGGTGCCGTACAGCCACGCGATCCGGCGCTGGCTCCACCCGGTGGTCCGGCCGGCGAGCGCGGTGCCGAGCGCCTGCCCGGCCACGATGACCGCGAGCAGCACGGGGATCCGTTCCGCGGTGAAGCCGTGTTCGGCGAGCACCAGCGGGAAGTACTCGTCGTAGGCGGTCAGACCCAGCATCGCGGCGGCGACCACCGCGACCCGGCGGACCCGCGGAACTCGGACGGCTTCGCCGATCCCGGACCTGAGCATCGCCAGATACTCGCCGAGCGCCCCGGTGTCCGACGGCGGTTGCTGCCTCTCGCGTGCGCGCTCGCCCGTGCGGTGGTCGTCGCGGGCCGCCGGCACGTGGTCGCCCGCGGGCGCCGGGGCCGCTGCCCGGGACGCGGGCAGCGTCGCTGCCACGGCGGTGTGCGCCAGTGCCATCGCAACGCTCACCGCCCCCACCAAGGCGTAACCGCCGAGGCTGACGAGTAGCCCCGCGACCGCCATCGCGGCGAGGGTTGCGAGCAGGGCCGCGGTCTGCGCCCGGCCCTTGATCGCGGCGTACCGATGGGCGGCGCCGGCGGAGTTCAGGTGGTCGTACAGCAACGCCTCGAAGGTGCCGGACATGAGAGCCGACGACACACCCCAGCAAACGAAGCCGATCAGGTAGCCCGGGTACGCGGGCCAGGCCAGCCACATGCCGAACGCGACCGCGTAGAGCAGCCCGCTGAGCACCAGCAGGCGCCGACGATCGACGGTGTCCGCCCACGCACCCGAGGGCACCTCAGCCACGAACGACGTCAGCGACCACACCACGAACAGCGAGGAGATCTGCGCGGCCGACAGTCCGCCGTCGGACATCGCGAGGGCGTAGACGGCGTAGAACGGGATGGCCTCCCGGGTGGCCAGGAAGGCGACCGCCCGGAACGTCAGGGTCCGGACGGTGAGTTACGGCTGCGCGGCGGGGTATCGCATCGATTCACCGTACCCCGAGGCGCACTGACCGTGGAAGGGAAATTCTCAGGTGCGCGGGCAGGTGCACCGCTGGTCGTCGGGCACCCCGTTCAGCGCCTCGTCGACGTGGTCACCACACCCGGCCCAGGTGGTCTTGTGGCAGCTGGCACAGGGAACGGGATAGCACATCGGGTGAACTCCTGATCGGGGACGGGATCCGGAGCGATCCTACGCCGCGAGCCCGGGTAGCTCACCGGGCCCGGTCGGATCGGGTGCGGCGCCCGGGGTCTCGTCCGCGGTCTCCTCGGCCGCGTCGGGGGTCGGCGTCCGCCCGATCACGAGCACCGCGGCGCAACCGAGCAGGACCACGCCCGCGGTGACCATCACGAGGCGATAGTCCACCACGGTGATGAGCGCGGCGCCGGCCGCGATCGAGGCCAGTTGCGGCAGCGACATCGCCAGGTTCGTCGCGGCCGCGGTGCGGCCCTGCAGCCGGGGCGGGGTGAGCCGTTGCCGGGTGGTGATGAGGGCGACGACCAGCCACGGCACGCTGATCCCGGAGATGGCGATCGCCACCACGGACACCGGGAGCAGCGGGATCGGCAGCAGGTCCGCGGCGAGGCCGAAGGCCGCGACGCCGAGCCCGAGCAGGGCGACGCCCACGGTGCGGGCCGGTCCGAGCCGGCGCAACGCCGTCGCCGAGGTCAGGCCGCCAACGATCGCGGCCGCACCCTGGATGCTCATCAAGACCCCGAAGAACGCGGCCTCCATGCCGAGGCCCTTCTCTACCACCTCGAACAGGGCACTCTCGAACACGCCGAGCACCCCGAACGCGATGGCCGTGACGATCACGATCCGAGCGAGCAGCGGGATGCTCGCGACGTGCCGGAACCCGCCCGCCGCCTCGGCCCAGAACCCGGACCGTTCCTCGGCCGACTCCGGTGCGGACTCGACGACGTGCACCGTGAGCAGAGCCAGCGCGGTCAGAACCAGGATCGCGGCCACGCCCAGCCCGAGCGCACCGCCGCCCCAGAGCACGTACAGACCAGCGCCGATAGCCGGGGTGATGATCCGCAGCCCCTGGTCGATCGTGGACAGCAGCGCGTTCGCGTTGTCCAGGTGCTCGTCCGGGAGCAGATCGCGCAGCAGCCCGGACTGGGCCGAACCGTTCAGGATCCCGAGCGCCCCGTAGGCGAACGCGACGGCGTAGATGATCCAGAGGTCCGATGCGCCGTCGACGAGCACGAGGGAGGCGGCGACCACGGCGGCGGCGAGATTGGCTGCGATCAGCAGCGACCGCCGTCGGGCCCGGTCGGCGAGCAGCCCGAGCAGGGGTGCGGTGAGAGCCGGGAGGCCAAGGGCCAGGAACACCAGCGCGGCCGCTCCGGAACTGCCGGAGAGGTCCTTCGCCCAGATCGCAAGGGTGAGGAAGAGGGCACTGTCGGCAAGGTTGCCGATGGTCCAGGCCCCGAGGAGCCGGCGGAACGTGGCGATGCGCAGGACGTCCTTCATGACTGGGCTCCATCGGCGGTCTCGGACTGCTGCCCGGGCTCGGGCACCAGGTAGCTCGTGGCGAACACGCGGACCAGCTCGCCGCCCTCGGGGCGCGTCTCGGGGTTCTTCCAGCGGGGCACGTAGCGCATGACGATCTCGCCGATCTCGTCACCGATCGCCCGGGCCTCCTCGGGCGTCACGTAGAGGGTGGCGCCGGACTGGAAGAGGTTGCCCTGCCAGCGCTCGGGCGGCGGGACGTGCTGCGCCGCCTTGATCCGAGTGGTCTCCCACTCCAGGAACGTCGCCCCGAGGGCACGCACCGCGGCGGTGGACTCCTCATCGGGACCGTCGTCGTCCCAGCTCTGCTCGATGTCGACCACCCGCCACGGACGGTCCCGACCGGTGTGCCCGGGCACGCGTTCGATGTAGCCGAACTCGGCCAGGGTGCGCAGGTGGAAGGAACAGTTCGACGGCGTCGAGTCGGTGAGCGCGGCGAGTTCCGTCGCGGTCGCCTCGCCCTCGATGGCGAGCCGTTCGAGCAGCGCGAAGCGCAACGGGTGCGCCAGTGCGCGCATGGCGCGCGGGTCCTCGATCTTCATGTCGACGACTGTAGTCTCGAAAGACTTCTTTCGCAAGAGTTCTTTCAGGTCCTCCTCTGTCGGCGGTAGACGGCCGACGCAGCCTGCCAGGGGCGGGCCCAGGTCGCCTCGAAACCGTGTACGCCTGCGCGAGGCGTAGTTACCCTGCTGCCATGGGACTCCTCGACCGCACCTGGCCAAAGCTTGGGCGAGACCTGCTGTTCAACACAGTTGCGAGTTCGGTCTTGATTCCACTGGATCTACGTTGGTTGGTCTACCGGGCGTTCGGCGCGAACGTGGCACCGTCACGAATCCAGCCGAACGTGTGGGTGGGGAGCCGGAACCTGACCATTGGCAGGGGCACATTCGTCAACTACCGCGTGAAGTTCAATACCTTCGGCTCAATCACTATCGGCACCCGGTGCAACATTGCGATGGACGTCTCCTTCGTGACGCAGTCACACGAGCTGGGACCGACTACACGGCGTGCGGGCCAGCTCATTGCCGATCCGATCGTTGTCGGGGATGGCGTCTGGATCGGGACTCGCGCCCTGATCCTTCCCGGCGTGAGAATCGGGAACGGCTGTGTGATCGCCGCGGGCGCCGTGGTTTCGTCCGATTGCGAGCCGGACGGCCTTTACGCCGGGGTTCCGGCACGAAGACTGAAGGACCTGCCTGTCGAGTGACCATGCTCGAAGCGTTCGATTCGATCGGAACACTTCGTTCATGCGCGACCATCGCCTGCCTGCTCAGCGCGATCCAAGTGCCACGCGAAGAAGGTCACTCGCGAGTTGGCCGAGGCGGGCGCCCGACCGCCAGACCGCATGCAGCCGACGGCTCAGATCGACACCTTCTACCGGAACCGAGACCAGGCGCCCATCCCGCAGTTCCGCTGCCACCGCCAGTTCGCTGATCACGGCGGGATAGGCCCCGGAAGCGACCATCACCTTGACCGCGGCGTTGGAGTCGAGCTCGACGCCGGGTTCGAGTTCGCGACCGAGGGCCCACCCGAGTGCGTCCCGGGTGCCGGACCCCGCCTCGCGGGAGGCCAGCCGCAGCTGCGCCAGTTCCTCGGCGCCCACCGGCCGGCGCCGCCGCGTCAGCGGGTGGCCGGGGGCGACCACCAGCAGCAGCCGGTCGGCACCGACCCGGCGCCGGACCAGATCGGTCGGCACCGTCGGGCCCTCCACGAAGCCGAGGTCGATCTCCCTCCCCCGGAGCGCGGCGATCACATCTCGGGAGTTCGCGACCCGCAGTCGCACCCGTGCGTCGGGGTCCAGGGCGCGGAACCGCGCCAGCCAGATCGGCACCAGGTACTCGGCGACGGTCTGGCTGGCCGCGATCGCCACGTCGCCCTCGTTCTCGGCGGCCAGCGCCCGCGCCCCGGTGACGAGCACGCCCGCGGCCTCGACGACGGCGCGCGCCCAGCCGGTGACCATCCGGCCGTGCTCGGTCAGTTCGGCGCCGCGGCTGCGCCGGTCCAGGAGCTCCAGGCCGAGGCGGCGCTCGAGCTGCTTGATCCGGTTGCTCGCCGAGGGTTGCGAGATCTGCTCGGCGCGCGCCGCCGCGGAGATGCTGCCATGGTCGGCGACCAGCACGAGCAGGCGCAGGGCGTCGAGGCTGAGATCGGTGGGCAGTGTGGTGGGCATGTCCGGCCCTCCTTGTCTCCCCATAGCCTATGCCTATGGATATCTCCTGAACTGCTAGGTACCGCCCGGCCGCCGGTGGCGTCACGCTGGATCGGTGCTCCGCTCCCCCACGCCGACGGCGCAGACCGTTCGTTGGCACCGCTCCCGCCTCCCTGGTCTACTTCTGGTGGCGTTGATCGCCACGGTGGCGACCGCCCTCGGGCACGTGCTGCCGCTGATCGGTGGCCCCGTCTTCGCGGTGCTGGTGGGCGCGCTGGTGGGGGTGTGCGCGCCGAAGGTCGCCCACCACCCAGCGATCGGGCCGGGGCTGGCCACGGCGAGCCGGCTGCTGCTGCAGTGTGCGGTGGTGCTGCTCGGCGCGCAACTCTCGATCCGGCAGGTGCTGGAGGTGGGCGCGAGCGGCCTGCCGGTGATGATCGGCACGCTCGTCGCCGCGCTCGCCGGTGCCGCGCTCCTCGGCCGGGCGCTGCGGGTGGACTCGGACCTGCGGACCCTGATCGGGGTCGGCACCGCGATCTGCGGTGCGTCGGCGATCGCCGCCGTCACCCCGGTGCTGCGGCCGGCGGGAACGAAGGTGACCTACGCACTGTCCACGGTGTTCGTGTTCAACATCGCGGCAGTGCTGGCCCTCCCGCCGCTCGGCCACCTCCTCGGGATGAGCCCTGAAGGCTTCGGGCTGCTCGCCGGCACCGCCGTGAACGACATGTCCTCGGTGGTGGCCGCCGCGACCAGTTTCGGCGACGGCGCTGCCGACACCGCCGTGGTGGTCAAACTGACCCGGACCCTCGCGATCATCCCGATCGTCGCCGTGCTGGCGGCGCTGGTCAGCCGGCGCGACCGGCTGGCCGCGGATCCTGCCGAACCAGGTGGCGCCACATCGCCCCGGTTGTGGCGCTTGGTGCCGTGGTTCCTGGTCGGCTTCCTCGCGGTTGCCGCCGTGAACGGGCTCGGTCTGATCCCCGCCGCGGCCCAGCCGCCGATCGCTTCCGTGGCGGCCTTCCTGATCACCATGGCGCTCGCGGCGATAGGTCTGGGTACCGACCTTCCCGCCCTGCGCCGAGCCGGTGCCACTCCCCTGCTCCTCGGCGGCCTGCTGTGGCTGATCGTGATGGGCACGAGCCTCGGGTTGCAGGGACTCCTCGGCACGCTGACCTGATCAGGACCCGTCGACGGCCGGCTCGATGCGGATGATCACCGACTTCGACGTCGGGGTCCGGGAGGTCTCCGCGTAGGAGCCCAACGGCACCAGCACGTTCGTCTCCGGGAAGTACGCCGCCGCGCAGCCAAGGGCCGTCGGATAGGCGATCGCCCGGAATGCCTGCGCGCGCCGCTCGACACCTTCGAACTCCGAGATCAGGTCGACCATGTCGCCGTCAGCAACGCCGGCCTCGGCCAGATCGTCCGTGTGCACGAAGACCACCCGACGGCCGCCATGCACACCCCGATACCGGTCGTCCTTGCCGTAGATCGTGGTGTTGAACTGGTCGTGTGAGCGGATCGTCTGCAGGATCAGCCGACCAGGGGGCACCCGCGGATAGTCGAGGGCATTCGCCGTCATCTCGGCACGGCCCGACGGCGTCGCGAACGTGCGCGAGTCGCGCGGCGGATGGGGCAGGGCGAACCCACCCGGTTCGTCGATCCGGGACTCGTAATCGGTGAAGCCGGGCACGACGGCCTCGATGTGGCGGCGAATGAGCCGGTAGTCGCCCTCGAGCCCGGCCCAGTCCACCCGTGGGGGCGTGTGGCTGGCCGAGCTGCCACCGACGCTCGTGGTGGCACCAGTTCCCGGGCGCCACGCATCCGCCGCGGCACCGCCCACGGGACCGGCTGCGGCGCCGTCGGCTTCGGTGGAACCGGAGTCGGTGCGCCCGCCGTCGCCGTCCGCACGATCTGGCCGAGCGAACAACCGCTGCGCCAACCTGGAGATGATCGAGACCTCGGACAGGACGTGTCGGCTCGGCGGCTCCAACCGGCCCTGGGAGGCGTGCACCATGGACATCGAGTCCTCCACGGTGACCCGTTGGTCGCCGCCGGCCTGGGTGTCCCGGTCGGTGCGCCCAAGGGCGGGAAGGATGAGCGCGCGTCGGCCGGTGACTGCGTGCGACCTGTTCAGCTTCGTGGATATCTGGACGGTCAGCCGCATCCGGGACATGGCCTCCTCCGTCACGGCCGAGTCGGGCGTGGCCCTGACGAAGTTGCCACCCATGGCCAGGAACACCTTGGCGTTCCCGTCCCGCATCGCCTCGATCGCGGCCACGGTGTCCGCACCCGGCTCGCGCGGGGAGGCGAAGTCGAACTCCGTGTCCAACGCATCATGGAAGGCGGCGGGCATCCGCTCGAAGATTCCCATCGTCCGGTCACCCTGCACGTTCGAGTGCCCGCGCACGGGGCACACGCCAGCACCGGGGCGGCCGATGTTGCCCTGCAGCAGCAGCACGTTCACGATGTCGCGCAGCATCGCCACCGAGTGCCGGTGCTGGGTCAGCCCCATCGCCCAGCAGACCACGGTCGCGGGTGAGGCGAGCAGCCGCTCCCCCAAGCACTCGATCTGCGCGCGGGTCAGGCCAGTGGCGGTCGACACCTCCGCCCAATCCAGCGCGCCGACGTGCGCTGCGTACGCCTCGAACCCGTTCACCGAGCTACGCAGGAACTCGTGATCGAGCACGGTGTCGCGGCCTGCTGTCGCACGCCCCTGCGCCTCCGCCTCGAGGAGCAACTTGCCGAGCGCCTGGAACAGCGCCTGGTCCCCGCCGAGACGGATCTGCAGGAAGTCGTCGGCGAGTTCGATCCCCTTGGTCAACCCGAGCGCCGTCTGCGGATTGTGGAAACCGAGCAGGCCTGCTTCGGGCAGCGGGTTGACCGCGACGATCACGGCGCCGTTTCGCTTGGCCTGCTCCAGTGAACTGAGCATCCGAGGGTGGTTGGTGCCGGGGTTCTGCCCAGCGATGATCAACAGGGACGCGTTCTCCACGTCCTCGAGCGACACCGACCCTTTGCCGATCCCGATCGTCTCGCCAAGGGCCGAACCGGAGGACTCGTGACACATGTTCGAGCAGTCCGGCAGGTTGTTCGTGCCGTAACCGCGCACCATCAACTGATAGAGGAAAGCGGCCTCGTTGGAAGTGCGGCCAGACGTGTAGAAGATCGCCTCGTCCGGGTCGCAGGCCCGCAGTTCGGCCACGACCTCGTCGAACGCCTCGTCCCACGAGATCGGCCGGTAGTGCGTGGCGCCGGCGTCGAGGATCATCGGGTGCGCGAGGCGGCCCTGCTGCCCGAGCCAGTAGTCATCCTTGGTGCGCAGGTCCGCGACGGAGTGCTCGACGAAGAACGACGGCGGGACACGCCGCTTCGTGGCTTCCTCGGCGACTGCCTTGGCCCCGTTCTCGCAGAACTCGGCGGTGTGCCGCTCCTTCTTCTCCGGCCACGCGCAGCCGGGGCAGTCGAAACCGTCCGTCTGATTGACGCGCAACAGGGTCTGCGCTGAGCGCACCGGTCCCATCTGGTCCAAGGCCACCGACATCGCGTGCGCGATGCCCGGGACACCGACAGATGTGCGTTTCGGCGGGCCTACCCGCAACTGGCTCTCGTCGATGCCCGTGCGCGGCGCCTTCGCCATCGGTCCTCCTCAGGGATGTCCTCCGATCGTAGCGACGACGGATGACGGCTGCCGGTGCAGGCGCGGCGTACCGTGGGCCTCGTGACCGCAGCAGGGTGGAGGCGACGATGACCCGGGCGACCAGTCGCTCGCGGGTGCGGACGTTGCTCGCGGACGGTACCGAACGCGTCCACACGGACACGCTCGCCGGCGAGGAGCCGATGGAGCTGCGGGTGGACGGGCGGTCGCTGACCGTGACGATGCGCACCCCCGGCCACGACTTCGACCTGGCTGCCGGCTTCCTCGTCTCCGAGGGCGTGCTGCACCGCCCGGATCACGTGACCAGGATCGGGTACGGACCCGGAGTGGCGGCCGGCGGTGAGGCCACCTACAACATCGTGGACGTCACGCTCGCGCCTGGCGTGCCCGGCCCGTCCGTCACGGCCGAACGCCGGGTGTACACCTCGTCCTCGTGCGGCATCTGCGGGACAAGCTCCATCGAGGCACTCAGCCGCACGCCGCAGTTCGACGGGTCCATGCCGCGGCCGTCCGCCTTGTTCGACCTGACGGTCCTGCTAGACCTTCCTGACCGCCTGCGCGCTGAGCAGACCATGTTCGGCAGGACCGGCGGTACCCATGCCGCGGGACTCTTCGACGCCACAGGTGAGCTCCTGTGCGTGAGGGAGGACGTGGGCCGCCACAACGCCGTGGACAAGGTTGTCGGGTGGGCCTGGCGCGAGGGTCGACTGCCACTGTCCGGCACCGTCCTCCAGGTCTCCGGCCGGGCCTCGTTCGAATTGGTTCAGAAGGCGCAGATGGCCGGCATCCCGATGCTCGCCGCGGTCAGCGCACCCTCGTCGCTGGCTGTTGACCTTGCCGAGGAGGCGGGCTTGACGCTGATCGGCTTCTCGCGGACGGACCGTCTGAACGTGTACAGCCACCCCGAACGGATCCTCACGTCGACGGGGCCAGACGGCCAGGCATCCTCCGCGTGAATCTTGGGCCCGATACCGGGCACGGGCTGCTGCTTCTGTTGATTCAATGAGAGCCGGTCCAGACGGCGAGGAGAACGTGCATGGCGGCTGCCGAGGGTGACGACTACGTCGACCCCGTGACGCTGCGTGCCCAGGCGCGCTCCCAACGCAAGTCACTGGGCCGGCTGTCCGTCCTCATCCGCCAGAGCGTCCGTCTCGTCTGGGCATCCGGGCGCGGGCTGTTCGTCGGGCTGCTCGTCCTCCAGGTCGCCGCGGCGCTCGCGCTGGCCGGTCAGGTGCTCTCGGTGCAAGCCGTACTCACCGCCATCCTCGAACTGGATGAGGCAGCCGGTGCGACCGCGTCGCTATGGACGCCAGTACTGCTGTTGGCGGGGCTGACGGCGGTGACATCCATCATCGGCGCCGTCCAGGGGCACATGCAGCGGATGCTCGGGGAACTCGTCGCCCGATCGATGTGGGATCAGGTGCTCGATGTCTCGACCGGGGTCGGACTCAGCAGCTTCGAGTCGCCCGACTTCTTCAATCGCCTCCAGCGGGTCCAGTCGAACGCGCTCTCCCGCCCGTACCAGGTGACCCAGGGCCTGATCGCCATGGGCGGCGCCCTCGCCGCCAGCATCGGCGTGGGCGCGGCGCTCGTGAGCATCAGCCCGCTCCTGCTGCCGCTCCTGTTGGTCGGTGGGCTACCGGTCCTGCTGACCAGCCGCCGCGAGAGTCGGCTGGAGTTCGACTTCTCGGTGGCCCAGACCCCGGTGCTGCGGATGCGTCAGTACCTGACGCTCGTCCAGACCGGGCGCGACGAGGCCAAGGAGATTCGCGCCTTCCACCTCGCAGACTGGCTCCACGACCGGTTCGACGCCGCCTACGCGACGTACCTGGGCGCACTCGGCACCCACCTGCGCCGCCGCGCAACCCTCTCCGCCGTCGGGAACCTGGGCAGCGCCATCGTGCTGGTTCTCACGCTCGCCACGCTGGTGTGGCTGATCCTCGACGGCCAGGTCACGGTCGCCGGCGCGGGTGCCGCCATCGTCGCGATCCGGATGCTCGCGAGCCAGGTCCAGGCCCTCTTCGCCGGGGTCCAGCGGATCTTCGAGTCGGGCCTGTTCCTCGAGGACCTCCAGGGCTTCCTCCGGCTCGCAGAGCCGGCCAAGGAGGACTCGCAAGGCCCCGAGGCGCCCACCGGCTTCGGCATCGTGGCCGCGGACGAGGTCCACTTCACCTACCCTGGCTCGGACCAGCCCGCTGTCCGCGGCGCCACCGTGGAACTGCGGGCGGGCGAGGTGGTAGCCATCGTCGGCGAGAACGGGTCCGGCAAGACCACCCTCGCGAAGATCCTCGCCGGCCTGTACGCACCGGACGAGGGCGCCGTTCGGTGGGACGGGACCGACATCCGAGCCTGGTCCCTCGCCAGCGTGCGCAGCCGTATCGCGGTCATCTTCCAGGACTTCGTGCGATACGCGCTCAGCGCCGAGGACAACATCGCGATCGGTGATGTGTCCCGCCCGCAGGATCCGGACCGATTGCGCGCATCGGCGCAGGCCGCGGGTGCTGCCGGGGCGATCGAATCCCTGCCGGACGGCTACGCGACTCCGCTCTCGCGTCTGTTCGCGGGCGGCCGTGACCTCTCCGGCGGTCAGTGGCAGCGGGTGGCGATCGCGCGGGGCTACTACCGGGACGCGCCTTTCGTGATCCTGGACGAGCCATCGGCCGCTCTCGACCCACGCGCCGAGTACGACCTGTTCGCCAGTCTTAGGCACACCCTTGAGGGTCGAACGGCACTGTTCATCTCACACCGGTTCTCGACGGTGCGCAGTGCGGATCGGATCTACGTCATGGAGGCCGGCAGCGTGGTGGAGCACGGCACCCACGACGAACTCATGGCCGCTGGTGGACAGTACTCGGAGCTGTTCAAGCTCCAGGCCGCCGCCTACCTCAACGCCGATCAGACCTGAGGCCGCGGCAGGGCGCCGCGGCCTCGCGTCCGTCACTGCCAGCGCAGTTCCTCGTCGAGGCGCCCGGCCTCCTTGTGGTCGAGGACGGTCCGGATCCGCAGGTACTTGGCCGACGTGAACTCCTCGGCGGTGAGTCCGTGGTCCCGATAGGCGCGGTAGAGCTCCTCGACCCCGGCCGGCACCGTCCACTTCGCCTGGAAGGCCGGCAGTTCTGCAGCGATCCGGGTGAAGTCCACCCGGTAGTTGCGTGCATCCGGGCTCGCGCCGGGTGCGTACTCCACCACCGAGCCAGGCACGACCTGCGCGACGATCTCGGCGACCTCCTTGACCCGGTAGTTCTCCGAGGTGACTCCCACATTGAAGGCGCGATCGTGCACCACTTCGCGAGGCGCCTCGAGCGCCGCGAGGAAGGCCCGGGAGATGTCCTCGATGTGGATCAGCGGCCGCCAGGGCATACCGTCGGACTTGATGAGGACCTTGCCGGTCGTGATCGCGTAGCCGACGAGGTTGTTCACCATGAGGTCCGCCCGCAGGCTCGGCGAGACGCCGTAGGCGGTCGCGTTGCGAAGGTAGACCGGGCTGAACGACTCGTCGGCCAGGTGGGTCAGGTCCTGCTCCACCTTGATCTTCGACTCCCCGTACGGGGTCAGCGGGTTGAAGCCCGCCTCCTCGGTGAGGTGCTCGTCGCCGGCGGCCCCGTAGAGGCTGCATGAGGAGGAGAACAGGAAGCGGCCGACTCCGGCCTGCTTCGCGGACTCGGCCAGTTGCACGGTGCCGAGGTGGTTGATGTCGTAGGTCAGCTGGGGCCGCAGGTCGCCGAGCGCGTCGTTGGACAATGCGGCCAGGGCGATCACGGCATCGAAGCCCTCGAGATCAGTCGGCTTGACGTCGCGCAGGTCCTTGCGAATGACTTCGGTGGGGCTGACCTCGTCATCGAACTGGCACCCCTCGTAGTAGAAGGTGTCCAAACCGACGACGTCGTGACCGGCCGCCCGCAGCAGCGGCACCATCACCTGCCCGATGTAGCCGTTGTGGCCGGTGACCAGGACCTTCACGATGCGTCTCCTCCGAGTAGAACCGCCTTGCGGCTGTAGAACGCCTCGGCATGGCGGCCGGGCGCGTGGCATTCCATCCCGCGTAGGCGCATGAGCCCGCGGAAAGTGTCGTCGTCGTACCAGGGCTTCGCGAACTGCGAGGCGTAGTGCTCGCCCAGCACGCGCAGCTTGTTGGCCACATCGTCCTCCGAGAGCGGCACGAACACGTTGGGCGAGCCCATGTCCCCGTCCCACTTCGGGATCTCGTACTCGAGGACCAGGTGGTCCCGGAAGGTGTTCCAGGTCAGGTCCGAGATGGTCCGGTGATCCTGGTGCCGGTCGTGACGTTGGTGGGTGAGCACGAGGTGCGGGTCGAACTCCGACTTGACCAGCTCGAAGCGATCCTTGATCGCGTCACCGACGTAGGGGAAATAGGACTCCCGGTACTCCCCCACCCAGATGCTCACGTCTTGGGCCTCGCGCAGCAGGTCGGTCGCCGCAGCTCGTGCCTCCTCGGCACGCTGGGGGTTGGAGGAGAACACCTCGTACCGGACCTCGAGGCCACCGGGTCGGCGGGCGAGTCGACCGAGCGTTCCACCGCAACCGATCTCCACATCGTCGCAATGGGCGCCGAGCGCCAGCACTCGCAACGGCTGGCCCTCATCGACGCCTAGGTCGAGACCGATCATGCGGGCGCCGCCGGATCCTGCTCCCAGACCTTCCACGGCGCCTGGCCGCGGGCGTTCATCTCATCCATGACCTGCCGGTCCTTGAACGTGTCCATCCCGGCCCAGAACCCGTCGTACTTGTAGCCAACCAGTTTGCGGGCCTCGAGGAGTCGTCCGAACGGTTCGTAGACCAGTTCCTCGCCGGGGCCGATGTAGTCGAAGATCTCGCGACGCAGCACGAAGAACCCTGCGTTGACCCACATGCCGGCGGCGCTGGACTCGGTGATCCCGGTGACGTGTGAGTCCTCGTCGAGCCCCACGATGTGGAACGTCTGGCTCGGACGAGTGCACAGGAACGTCGCGATCGCGTCATGCGCGTGCGTGTGGTCGATCAGGGCCGGCAAGGGGACGCTGGAGAGTCCGTCGCTGTAGTTCGCGAGGAACTCCTCATCGTCGCCGAGGAACTCCTTCACCTTGACCATCCGCTGACCGATGTTGGTCGCCAGACCGGTGTCGACGAAGGTGATCTTCCAGTCCTGCGCGTCGGTGTGCAGCATCGTGATCTCGCGGCCACCACCGGAGAGCACGAAATCGTTGCTGAGCCACTCCTTGTAGTTGAGGAAGTACTCCTTGATGACTTCGCCCTTGTAGCCGAGGCACACGATGAACTCCGTGTGCCCGTAGTGGGCGTAGTACTTCATCAGGTGCCAGATGATCGGCCGTGAGCCGATCGGGACCATCGGCTTCGGTACGGACTCGGAGAACTCGCGCATCCGCATCCCCATGCCGCCGGCGAACAGCACCACCTTCATTGCGAGCTCCCGACCGGCCAGTCGACGATCGCGGCACCCGGGATCGGCACGACGCACTTGCCGCCCCACTCCCTGATGTAGTCCAGCTGCGCGACGATCTCGTCCTTGAGGTTCCACGGCAGGATCAGGACGTAGTCCGGCTTGGTCTCCGCGATCCGGCCCGGCTCGTGGATCGGGATGTGCGTACCCGGTGTGTACCGGCCGTGCTTGTAGGGATTCCGGTCCACGGTGTAGTCGAGGAAGTCGGTGCCGATCCCGCAGTAGTTGAGCAGGGTGTTCCCCTTGCCGGGGGCCCCGTAACCGACCACCTGAGCGCCGTCGCGCTTGACCCCGATGAGGAAGTCGAGCAGCTTGCGCTTGGTCTCGCGGACCTGCTCCGCGAACAGCTCATAGGTCTCCGGCTGCTCCAGCCCGGCGTCCAGCTCCCGCTGACGCAGCGCGAGCAGACGATCACTCACCGTCGGCGCGTCCGGTCCCGCATGGGTGGCGTGGATCCGCAATGAGCCGCCGTGCGTCCAGAGCTCCTCGACGTCGTGGATCACGAGGCCGTGCGCGGCGAAGATCCGCTCGGAGGTCACCAGCGAGAAGTAGGAGAAGTGCTCGTGATAGATCGTGTCGAACTGGTTCTCCTCCATCAGCCGCAGCAGATGCGGGAACTCGATCGTGATCAGCCCACCGGGCGCGAGCAGGAGTTTCATCCCGGCCACGAAGGTGTTGAGATCCGGTACCTGCGCGAGCACGTTGTTGCCGGCGATGAGGTCCGCCCTGGTTCCCTCGGCGACCAGCCGCTGCGCCAGTCGCTCGTCGAAGAACTCCACCAGGGTCGGCACGTTGCGCTCGTCGACGGCGACCTTCGCCACGTTCGCCGCCGGCTCGATCCCGAGGACCGGAACGTCGGCCTGCACGAAGTACTGGAGGAGATAGCCGTCGTTGCTGGCGAGCTCGACGACCAGGCTGTTCGCGCCGAGGTTCCGCTCGGCGATCATCTTCTCGACGTAGGTGCGTGCGTGCTCCAGCCAGGCGTCCGAGTAGGACGAGAAGTACGCGTACTCGGTGAAGATCTCTTCGCGGGTCACGTACTCCTGCAACTGCACCAGGAAGCACTGGTCACACACCCAGGTATGCAACGGGTAGAACGGCTCCATCGCGTTGACCTGGTCCGCCGGCACGAAACTCTCGCACAGCGGGGACATGCCCAGGTCGGCGAACGTGCGGGTCAGGGTGGTCCCGCAGAAGCGGCACGGGCCGCCGGTCAGCTCTTCGGACATCAGTGGTTCTCCGGATCAGACGGTCTGGACGTTGGCGTCGACACCGAGGTCTGCGAGCATCTGCCCGATCTCGGTGGCGTAGTACGGGTTCATCACCAGGACGGTTCCTGGCGGGTCGGTCACGAGGGCGTCGGGCGGCACCACGGCCTGCCCGGTCCCGGCGAGGAAGGTGCCCTGCTTGCGGGGGTTGACGTCGACCACGCGGTCAACGTCGGTGGTCACGCCGAGCACGTTGAAGAAGCCGACGGCCTTAGCTCCGGCGCCCCAGGCGACCACGCGCTCGTCGGCGGCGGCGAGACGATCCAACAGGTCCGCCCACTCCGTCACCCGTGCCCGCGCGCGCTCGCCGAAGGCCTGGATGTCCGCCAGGACGTCCAGGGTGGGAGCCGTCGGCCTCGGCGCCCGCGGTACCTGCGTCGGCCGGGCCTCCACGGCGAGGAACTGTCCGTCGTAGGACTCGCGCATGTCAAGGATCTCGAAGCCCGCCGCCTCCACCGCCGTGCGCAAGGAGGACGCGAGGAAATAGGAGACGTGCTCGTAGATGAGGTCGCCGACGGATAGTCGGCGTAGCGCCAGGAGCCCGTTCGGGACCTCGAGGTACAGCACGGTGTCCGAACGGTCGCCGATGCCCTCGCGCAGGGAGCGCAGCATCCCGGCCGGGTCGTCGACGTGCTCCAGGACGTGCCGGCAGACCACCAGGTCGGCCTTCGCGTCCACATGCTCGCGGGAGAAGTACTCGTTCACCACCTGCACCCGGGCCGGGAGCGGCTCGGCGTGCTCCGCGTCATAACTCGGGTCGAAGCCGGTTCCGCGGTTCTCCCCGAGCGCGCAGACAAGCCCGAGGAAGTGCCCGCTCCCACTGCCGATCTCCACGACGTCCGAGTCGCGGATGTCGTAGGTGTCGATGAGCCGCTTGGCCAGGTCCTGCTCGTAGGCCTGGAACACGGCGGAGAAGTGCAGAGCGTTGTCGTAGCTGTGTCCGTAGGCGTTCAGGCCGGCGTCGAAGCCGGTGTTGTAGACGAACCCGCACGCCGGGCAGTAGCCGAGGTCCAGGTCTCCGCGCGGACAATCCACTGCCTCTTCGCGGGTCGGCCAGAGGATCCCGACGTGTGTCGGAACGCCCATCTGCGCATAGAACGGGCGGAGGTCCGCCGTGTCGCACACCGGGCAGCGCAAACCCGGGTTCCCCGTTGCTTTCACCCTTGAGACCCTAGTGAACGAGCGGGGCGGCCGGAGGGAAAACGGCCGGGCCCGATGGGTGAACCGCACAACTCACCCGGTGACAGATCCGTCTCACCCCGGGGTGAGGGCGCTTCGGGGCACGCCAGAACCGACACCATTCACCGGGCATGACGGGCGCGGCTCACGGCGGCACGTCCGCGACTCTCCACGACCACGCGAGCACTCGGCTCATCCACACCGCCGACCGGAGTCTCGCCTGGCTCCGCAACCTGAGCCGGTCTGCTGAACCGGCCATAGTTTCGAGGGCGCGCAGCGATCCATAGGGCCACGAACCGTTCTCGGAAGTTGGCCCCGATCGGCGTTCCGACGAACTTGTCCGCTGGATCGGCAAGTTGGATCTCATTGGTCGGCGAAGCGTCGTCCAGGCGCCACAAGGCGCCGATCGCACCGATGATGATGCAGATGACCCCGACGAACGTCGCGAATGAGAAGGAGTCGAACGTCGCGCTCGCCATCAGTGCCGCCGGCATCGCAACCGCGAGCGATTGGCCGAGATGCCTCGTCTCCTGGTTGCTGCCGCGTAGCCGGAGACTTCGGCCCATGAAGTATGGGACCAGGAAGAAGAGCGCCAACCCCACCACCCCGATCACACCCCCGGCGAGCAGGGTTACGTAGACCTGATTGTCGAGGAGGATGTACTCCTCCGGAGTCACCATGCCGGCCCCCCGTCCGAACCAGGGCCGCAGTGACCAGAGGTCCAAGACGTATCCGGTACGAGCGATTCGGTCAGTGACGCTCGAATCGTTCTCGGCATTCGTGAAGAGCGCACGGATCGTGCCGAGGACGCCCCGGTTCACCAAGTGGAATACGGCGAGCGACAAGATCCCGATGACAAGCGCGTTGTATCGCTGCCGCCACGGCCAGACCACTGCGAGCAGACCGAGGGTCACGGCAACGGTCAGGATCGCCGAGCGCGAGATCGAGAGCGGGATCCCGAACGCGACGACACCGACGGCCACCCACCGCCAGGCGCGCGTCCGACCCGGCGGCGAGAACAGGGCGTAATGCAACGCGATCGGCAGCACGAGGGCAAGGACCACCCCGAACTCGATGTAATGGTTTGCTGTGGAGGCGACCCTCGGGAAGTTGCCGTCGCCCCGTTCGCCGACGCCGATCAACTCGGAGTTCGCGCGAAGCCCCGGAATGTTGATGTATTGGGTGACATCGATGATCTGCGCGAACTGGAGCATCCCGATGATCGACATGATCGCAGCGAGCAGGATCACCAGCCGGAGCAGTCGGTCAAGATCCCGCCGGGTGCGGATCCCGTCAGCGACGACCAGGGTGACCCCGACGATCGAGACGGTGAAGATGAGCCAACGATCGGCGGAACTCGCCTCCGCTGCAGACGGCAGCCGATCGAAGCCAATGACGTTCCCCAGCAGTTGGAGACCGACGAAGAGGGCCATCAGCCATCGGATCGGCTGCCGCCCCGCCGGTAGGTGGTGCGGCCTGATCGCCGAAAGCGCCCAAAGGAACGCCAGCATGACTCCGATCGCCACCGACGGCCGGCCGACCGCTCCCAACCCCCCGATGACCAGCCGGGCCGGGATCAGAAACTGCAGGCAGAGGAACAGCGCCAGCAGGCCCAGGTTCGTCAAGGTCCAGCGATGGACGAGCGCGGGGATCCAGTGATCGCGGACCCGACGGTACCCGTCCGGGACCCGAAGCAATGTCGGTCGCCACTCGCGAAGCGCATTCTGCGAGACGGTGGTGGGCGCACCCTCCTCGGCACCGATGCGGTCAGGCAGGACCGCGGGCATCCCGACCAACCCTCACTTGCTGGTTCCAGCGTCGGCGACCGCGGTGGCCGGCTCGGCCGAAGCATCCCCGAACAGATCGTCGACGCCCGGTGGCGCCGGGTCGTCCTCGTCAGGACTCGCGTCTTCCTCGGTCCCAGCACTCTCGCCTTCCGTCTCGTCCCTGGACCCTTCTGTGATGTCCTTGGACTCCGCGGCGCGTAGCCGACGTCCTGCCCTCCACTTCTTGATGAGCCCGACGATGTCGTCGAAGAGGACCGCCAGGAGTAGGGAGAGCGCAGCGCCAAGGACACCGACGACCGCCATGTTCCGAGTCTTGCCGTCATGGACCACCGCCGTGACCGCAGGAGCCTGGAGTACTTCGATCCGGTACTGTGCCGACTCCGGCATTCCGGCCGCAGTCTGGCGTTCGGCGAGCCCTTCACTTGCGATCTGGAAGACCAGTTCTCCAGTAGCGACGGCTTCCTCCGGGGTGTCTCCGCGGACTCCGAAGCTCATGACGGCGCTACGGCTCGCGGGTGAGACCGTGTACGAAGAGACGAGCCCTTCCGCGGCGACTCGCGCGCGGGTCTCGGGGCCATTCAGGACGATCCCGAGGATGGAGTTCGCGTCCGCCACACTCCCGTACGGGTTCCCGTAGTCCGCGGAGTCAGGGCCCGGGATGACGATAGCGGCGGCCTCGACTTCGTACTCGGGCTTCACTCCTTGCCCGACGAGGTAGGCCGCGCCGCCGGTCAGCGCCAATAGGGGCAACAGGATGTACCAGCGCCGAAGCGCCGCAACTGTGATCGACCAGACGTCCAAGGCCCCAACTCCCTCCGCGGCTCGCCCAGTTGCGAGCCACGAGATGCATGCTACGAGCGCTGCACGCGGGCTGCAGGTACATGAACAGTCCATCACACGGTGTGCGACAGATCACCCCAATACTCGCGAACCATGCACATCCCACCGCCGCGGGCGGAGGTCAAACAGGCTTGCCCGACGCATGGGCCGAACCCACAGCACGAAGTCGCCGGCCGAACCGGCCACGAAGGCAGCGGACTCCGCCGCATACTGAAACCATGAGCTCCCTGCACCTCGTGCTCGCGGGTGCGCCGCTCGGCAATGGGAACCGTGGTGTTGAAGCCCTCGGTCGTTCCGTTGCCGACGCGGTCGATCGCGAAACTGAAGGAACCGTGCTGAGTGTCCTCGACGACGGCTGGGGGGTTCGGACAGACACAAGTTCGCGATACGCACGATCGGTGGTTGAGCACGTCGGTGTGCGTCATTCGCGGCGCTGGCACCGGCCGGAGAGCTGGGCGCAGATCCACGTTGCCCAACGGCTCGCGCCAGCCCTCAACGGTGTCGCGACTCGGATGGCTCGCGCAGACGCGGTCTTCGACCTCAGTGGCGGCGACAGCTTCACCGACCTGTACGGCCAGAAACGGTTCGATGCCGTTGCCGCGCCCAAGCATGCGGCGATCCGCTCACGTCGGCCCCTGATTCTGCTTCCGCAGACGTACGGGCCGTTCACCAATCAGAAGGCCCGTGCCGAGGCGTCGAAGCTTGTTCGGTCGTCTGCCGTCGCCTACGCCCGGGATCCCCGTAGCTACGAGCTCCTGATGACGCTCGCCGGTCCGGCCGCCGACCCCGAGCGCATCCGATCCGGAGTCGACGTCGCGTTCGGCCTTGAGCCGCGCGCCCCCGGCGAAGACGTCATCGCACTCCTGCACGGCCTCTCTGACGCGCCCCTCGCAGGGGTCAACATCAGCGGACTACTCCTTGGCGATGCGGCACGAGAGATGTTCGGTCTGCGCGGCGACTACATCCAGACGATGACGGATCTGGTTCGTGGACTCCTACGTTCGGGGACGCACGTCGTCCTCGTTCCACATGTTCACGTGCCGGGCGGCGGCGGGGAAAGCGACATCGGCGCCATTCGCGTCGTTCAGGACCAGCTCTCCGAGAGCGAACGAAGCCACACCTCGGTCATGCCCTCCACGATGGATGCAGCCGAACTCAAGTGGGTGATTCGCCAGCTCGACTGGTTCGTCGGGAGCCGCATGCACGCCACGATCGCCGCCTTGTCGTCGGCAGTCCCGACCTTCGGCTACGCCTACAGCGACAAGACCAGGGGCGTGTTCGAGACCTGTGGCGTGGGAGACCAGGTCGGTGACGCGAGGGACCTAGCCGGACCGGAGGCCGTGACCAGGATGCTTGACTCCTTCGAGCACCGTGCCGACCTCAAGGTGCGCCTCGAGATGACCGCCCCGCCGGTTGTCGAGCGCGCGCAGGCACAACTGCGGGAGGTGCTCCTCGAGATCGAGGCTTGGCAGGCGCAGGATGCGAAGGTCGGTTCCATCGGATGAGTCGCGAGCCACTGACAACCATCGATTCCATCGTCGATGCCCACCTCTGTACAGGCTGTGGCGTCTGCGCGTTCCTGCGACCGGATGCCCTTCGCATGGCCGACGTTCCCGAGGCGGGTAGGCGCCCTCTCCCCATCGTCGGCATCACCGGCGGCGCCGTTGCCGGACCGGCGGTCGATGTCTGCCCAGGGCGGAGATTGGAACACAGAGCTGGCGAACTCGACGGAGCTCCCTTCGGTGGCGAATGGGGGCCCGTGCTCGGCCTCTACGAGTGTTGGTCGACCGACCCGGACGTTCGTCATCGGGGCTCGTCCGGGGGCGTCGTCGTGACCTTGGCCGCGCATTCGGTGACCTCCGGAGTAACCGTGGGTGCACTCCAGGTGCAGGCTTCCTCAGAGGATCCTCTGACCAACGAGGTTGTCCTGAACAAGACCTACTCAGACATCGTGGGAGCGGCGGGCTCGCGGTACTCGCCGGCCAGCCCAGGCCAACGCCTGGACCTGGTCGAGGCTGCCGACGGCCGATGCGTCGTCGTTGGAAAGCCGTGTGACATCGCAGGAATCCGCGCCGCCGCGGAGGTCCGGCCGTCACTGGAGCGGAATCTTGGCCTCACCATCGCCATCTTCTGCGCCGGCACTCCCTCGACCGAGGGAGTGAAGGAGACCATCCGAGGAATGGCAGTGGATCCCGAGGAGGTCACCAGCCTCAACTTCCGCGGCGAGGGGTGGCCGGGACGATTCCGGGTCCGCACGCGCAGCGGCCAGGAGGCCTCACTCAGTTACGACGAGTCATGGGGAGGCACTCTCCACAAGCACAGGCAATGGCGATGCATGATCTGTCCCGATCACACCGGCGAGTTCGCGGATCTCTCTGTGGGCGACCCGTGGTACCGCAAGCCCACGAACGGAGACCTCGGCCGCTCGCTGGTCGTCGTTCGAACCGAACGTGGCCGTCAGGCCCTCGAGGCGGCCATCTCGGATGGAGCGCTCGCGGGCGGTCCCCTTCCACTTCAGCGTCTCCGTGACTCGCAGCCAAATCTGGAGAACAGTCGCGGTGCGGTGTGGGCGCGCGTCCGAACCCTGTGGGTAGCCGGAATCGCTGTCCCTCGCTACCGCCGTATGCCGGCCGCGCGACTGTGGTGGAAACTGTCGATTCGCCAGAAGGCCAGTTCGATCGGTGGCACGTTGCGACGCATCGGGGTCCGACGGTTACGCGAGCCGGAGTTCACCAGAGAAGAGCTTTCACGATGACCCGCGCGGATATCATCATGATCACCTACAAGAGCGCCGGCTACCTTCATCTCAGTCTCCCCCACCTCCTCGATACGCTGGATGAGACTGATCGTGTCTGGCTGTGGCACAACGGGGACGACGAGGCCACCATCGAGGCACTCCGCCCCTTCCGATCCGACCCACGGGTGCACAGATACCACCACAGCCGCGAGAACGTGAAACTTCGCGAACCGACCAACTGGTTGTGGGCAGAATCCGATGGGGAGTTCGTGTCCAAAGTGGACGATGATTGCCGGGTGTCACCGGGCTGGGTCGATACCCTCAGTGCCGCGCACGCAGCGAACCCAGATTTCGGCGTCATCGGCAGTTGGCGCCACCCTGACGAGGACTTTCGGCCTGACCAAGCGAAGCGCAAGATACGCGAATTCAACGGCGGCCACAAACTCATGCAGAACCTCTGGGTGCAGGGAAGCGGCTACCTTATGCACCGCCGAGTCGTCGAGAGGAACGGCGGAATTCGACCCGATGAGTCATTCTCTGCGTACTGCATTCGCGCCGCCCGCGCCGGCGCGATCAATGGGTTCTATTTCCCGTTCATTGCCGAGGACCACATGGACGACCCTCGCTCACCCCACTCGCTGATCCGCTCCGACCAGGATCTACTCGATCGAATGCCTCTCTCCGCTCGGGATAATGGCGTCCGCACAGTCGCCGATTGGACGTTGCAACTCGAGCAGAGCGCATTCATTCTGCAGTCGTGCTCGCTCGATCCGCGCCAGTACTCGGGATGGCGCCTGCGCGCAATTGGGATTCGACGGCGGATCGAGAAGGCGTTGAAGCGTCCCGCCCGCTGGTAAGCGGAAGAGCGACAGAGAGGTGGCCGTGCGCCCATCATTAAGGGCGCACGGCCACCTCGCATCACGCAGGTCGTTCAGGCCGAACTAGAGAGCGGGTGCTCCGGTGTCCGCGAAGACGTTGGTACGCTCCCACGTCGTGTTCTGAATCGCCGTCGCAACACCATATCGGAAGTCGCGTCCGAAATGGTTACCAGAATACAGCCCACTATCCACCTCGCCGCGCCCACCACCATTGATGGTGTAGTTTCCGCCATTCATGTAGTTGTTGACGACGCGGAGGTTCGAGATCTGGTCACTACCCACGAGAGATCCGATCTGGATCGCTGCGTTCATAGGGTCTCGAGTGGCGGCGACGTAAGCGTTCAGGGTGTTGCCGCTGACCGTCACGTTGTCTCCGCGGCGAATCTGGATCACGTCGTGGTGCCCACCCGGCTGACGCTGCAGGTCGTGGATGTACGAGGACTCGATCGTGACGTTGTTGGCCTCGATCCGGATGCCGTCCTCGGCTGAGTGGATGTTGGCGTAACGCACCGTGCCACTGCCGCCATTGAAGAAGATCCCGATGCCCGTACTTCCGAGGTTGTCGATCTCGACGTGCTCGATCACGGTACCCGTCACACCGCTCGTGACCCGGATCGGGTAACCGTTCCCGCCACCCTGGATCAGGGTGTTCCGCACGGTGACGTCGTTGGCAGAGATCGTGATCGTGCCGCGGACGTGGAGAGCGTCGATGACGGTGCCCGGCGTGGTCACGGTGATGCTTCCGGAACTTGTAAGTGAGACACCGCTCGGCACGCCGGTGTTCGAGGCGTTCGGGAAGCCGGTGAACTCGGGCTGGGTCGGCTCCGGCGTCGGCGTCGGCGCCGGCGTCGGAGTCGGGGTCGGGGTCGGCGTGGGCTCAGGGGTCGGTACCGGAGTCGGCTCCGGTGTGGGCTCCGGCTCGGGCGTCGGCTCGGGCTCCGGCGTAGGCGTCGGAGTCGGCGTGGGGTTCTTCGTGTCGTCGTCGGCGACGCTCTCGAACGGCTGGCCATCGACCAAGCTGTCGATCACGGTCGCGGGACTCGTGGCCGTGGACAGGAAGTTGTTGCGGCATCCGTTGAGCTCGACGCGCTCGGCAGTGTAGTTGCCGAACACGACACCGTTGGTCTTGGAGTTCAGGCAGTTCACCGTCGTGTCGACGATCTCGGTACCGTTCGCCCCGGGGAAGATGCGGATGCTGTGGTAACCGCCGTAGGCAACGACCGTGTTGATGATCGTCACGTCGTCAGCTCGGACGTTGATGGCGCCGGTCACGTACATCGAGTCGACGACGGTGCCCGGTTCGGTAATGGTCAGAGTGCCGGTCTGCTCCAGACCCGCCGTGGCGGCTGGGCGGGCGACCGCTGGGGCACCCGTGGTGGCATTGGTGGGGGCCGCAGCGCTGGCGGACGCGACGCTACCCACAAGAAGGATGGTTGCTGCCGCGACCGCGGCGTGGAGGCCTCGGTGACGAATTCGGACTTGACTGACCACTTGTCAGGATCTCCCTCGGTGTGTTCAGACCGGCGCCTCTCGGGCCCCGGCCTCGGAATTACCTACGCACCGCGAACCTCAACAGATCATCGCATCCCGGGGGTTCCCGGTGCCAAGGTATCCGTCGACCTCGCTCAGCGTCTGGGTCCCCCGACCCCGAGTGCCCGGGCCAGATACGACCACGACAAGCCACTCGACAACCCACACCATGATCCGGGGAAGTGCCCCGAGCCACGGTCGGTGATAACGAAAACATAACAGCGGTGGCTGGGCAGGGCGCAACTCGACCGAATCACTGCCGGTAGTCACGGCAACCCAAGCGCACGAACCGTCGTCAAATTGCCCCAACCACACGTGAGACGTTTCACCGTTTGCGTCCTTGACGGGCGGTCCAACCGACTGACAGAGCCGGGCTCGCCTGTGACAATCTGGAGGGTCGACCAGGACGAGGAGTCAGCCGCGTGTCCACCAGAGATCTGCCGCTCGTGTCGGTGATCGTGCCGGTCCGCGACGATGACCGGCTGCCGGCCTGCCTGGCTCGCCTGTCACGGCAGACGTACCCGGCCGACCGCACCGAGATCATCGTCGCCGACAACGGCAGCCGCGTGCCGGTGCGAGCAGACGGCGACATCCGGGTGATCCGCGTCCCGACGCCTGGTTCCTACAGCGCCCGGAATGCTGCCGTGGCTCGGAGCGAGGGAAGCATCCTGGCGTTCACGGACTCCGACTGCCTCCCGGCCGACACCTGGCTCGAGGAGTCCGTCGCGGGCATCACCGCCGGCGCCGGCGTTGTCGCGGGGCGGGTCGAGGTGTACGCGAAGGACCCGAGTCGCCCGACCCCGATCGAGGCCTATGAACTCGTGCATGCCTTCCCTCAGGAGCGGTACGTCGCCCGAGGGGGTGCCTGCGTTACTGCCAACATGACGACGACCCGGGCGACGTTCGATGCGGTGGGCGGATTCAGGTCCGAACTCCTGTCCGGTGCCGATATCGAGTGGTCGCAGCGCGCCAACGCCGCCGGACACCTGACGGTGTACCGTCCATCCGCGGTGGTGCACCATCCCGCGCGCCGTACGTTCGCCGCGATGAAGGCCAAGCTCCGACGGGTCATCGCCGGCCGCCATGAGCGCAATGTGCTCGAGGGCAACCCGGGTCTCCCCACGTGGCCGGCACCTCGTTCCGCCATTCCGCCACTTGGCGCACTCCGTCGCGCTCGCGAGTCGGATGCTCTGGTCACGCGCCAGGCACGGGCCGCGTTCGTGGTCGGTGAGTTCTACCATCGTTACGCGAGCCTGTGGGTCGCGGTCGGCTTCGCGCTGCGGGCACGCCGGTCGGCCCCCTGAGCTCGGTTGCCCGACAGCGAGCGACTCAGACCAGATCGGTCGGGGCCTCGGCCCGCGTCCCAGGCTTCTTCGCCGACTTGCGGCGACGCACGAGCTTGAGCAACTCTGTGACCTCCCGGCGCGCCCGCGGCCACAGAAGGAGGACTGCCGCCCAGACCGCAAGACCGGCGCCGACCAGTACCACGAGCTTCGGAAGGGAGGACAGATCATGAGCGAGATACCGCGCACCCTCCGCCGCTGCGAGCACCACGACCGACACCAGGACCGGTCGAACCATCGCCAGGAGCGGGTCTGCCACCCGGACCGCAGTACCGCGCGTCGCGAAGACGAACGCCGGCACGAACATGACGACCTGTCCTATCGCGTACGCGGCCGCAACACCCTCGATGCCCCATCGCACACCGAGGAGGAACGACGCGATCGTGATCAGGCTGGTCACCACAGACCACCGGGCGTACATCGTGGTGTGGCCGGTACTGATGTACAGCCAACCTGATGTCCCCGAGACAAGTTGCGCGAAACTTGCGATCGCGAGGATTTGGAAGACCTGGGCGGCCGCGGTCCATTGCGCACCCAGGAAGACATCGATCAGTTCGTAGGCACCCACGGCCAGGAGCACCACGAACGGCATTCCGAAATGTGCCAGACCACTCACCGTCTTCAGGTAGGTCGAGCGATAGCGCTGGGGATCCTCCTGAAGCGATGACAGGGTCGGAACCATGACCCCGCTGATCGGCGTCTTGAGTTGCCGCAGGGGCAAAGTCAGCAACGAGTAGGCCTTCGAATAGAGGCCGAGGGCACCAGCATCCATGAACCGGCCGATGATGACGTTGTCAGCCTGTCTCGAGAACGTCGAGAAGAGGTTCGCGATGGTGACGTTCGTCCCGAACTTGATCAGGCCGACAGAGTCGCGGAATCCCTTAGGCCGGCTCGGTCGCCATGGGACCGACAACCACAACACCACCGTGCCGAACAGGACCAGGGACACGTTCTGGATCACCAGCGCCCACACACCAAGGCCCGCGAATGCCGCGACGATCGCCGCGACGCACGAGAGGAAGCCCGCGAAGGTGTTCCTCATCGCGATGGTCCGGAACTGCAGTCGCCGATTCAGCAATGCCTCGTGCTGTACCGACACCCCTGAGAACAAGTACCCGGCGCCAAGTACGAGGCAGAGGTACACCAGTTGGGGCTCGCCGTAGAACGCGGCCAGTCCGAACCCGCTGACCGCGACCACGACCCCGAGCAGGAGCCCGACGGCCGCGTTGATCCAGAAGAGGGAGTTGACCTGCGACCAGGTGAGGCTGTCACTCTGGACCACGGCGTGACTGAAGCCCAGATTGCGGAACTGATTCACGATCACGGTCAGCGTGAGCGCCATCGCCATCAGCCCGAACTCCCCGGGCGAAAGGAGCCGTGCGAGGACCATCGTCGTGCCGAGCTGGATCGCGTAACTGGCCCAGACACCGACCAGGGACCAACTCATCCCCCGCACGACCGTGCGTCCCACACCGCCCACGGGCAGACCCCGTTCGAGGCCTTCGTCGGTACCGGACTTAACCTCAACCAACGGAGGCCTATCTCGGTTCGATGACGACATCGCCGAACGTCGCATCCACGTGGTGGGCGATGAGTGCGAATGAGCCTGAGCTCGGCCCGGCACCGGTGTAGGTCACGGTCCATCCCTCAGCCTCCGAGCCGCCGGCGGGATAGATCGTCAGCGTGTAGGTGCTGGTGGTGCTGGTCACGGTGTCCACGGTGGCGTGCATGACGTACTGCGCCCCGACGGTCAGGGGCATGTCGACCTGGCCGCGACGAACATATCCGTTGCCCCAGAGTTCGAGCTTCGGCACATCGTAGAATCGGTACCACGCGTATGCGCCCACCGCTTTGAAGTCCCAATCGGGTTGCGCGGTGCTGGAGGGCAGATGGCCCTGCCACCGCAGCGCCAGTCCGATCATCGCCGCGCCGCTCAGGGGGCTACCGGCACCGGGGCCAATGCTGTTGACCGTGAAGGGAACCGTCACCTCATAGTCGGTCCACGACTGCTCGCCGAAAGCGACCAAGCGGTCGTACCCGGTGGCACCGGGAGCGGTCCGGAGCCCATTCACGTCTGCGACCCAATCGCCGTCGACCACCGTCGCCTGATCGGTCAACGGCGCATTCGACCAGTCGACCGTGTACGGCAGCGTCTGCGTCGGTGCCGCCACGCGGGTGATCGTGACGGTGGTCCGAGTGACGTCCCCGGACCCGTCGGTGGCCGTCAGCACCATGGAGTTGTCACCGACGGCCAGCCCCGCCAACGTCACCTCGGCGTTGAAATCACCCGGGTACTGCAGACGCCGGCTGTCGGGTCCGATCGTCAGCGGCTTCGCCGACGAGCCGTTGAGTGAGTACGTGAGGCTCGTGACCCCGTCCGGGTCGGAGACCGTCCCGAGGACCGGCACTGCCGGTTGGGTGACGCCGTTCGCGCCGAAGGTCTGATGGGTCCCGTACCAGACATCGATCGTCGGTCCGTTGTTGGCCGTGGTCACGAAGGACGTCTCGCCGCTCGTCCGCGCATTTCCGGCGAGGTCGGTCGCGATGACTCGGGCGCGGTAGGACGCTTGCGACTGAAGGCCCGTGACGGACACCGAGTGGATCAGCGCCGGAGCGGAGCTCGTGGCCGAGGTCCAGGTGTTCGTCCCGGTTCGAGCCACCTGAACAACGCCCGTGGTCAACTCATCGGTGTCCCAGGCGACCCGGACGGAACTCGACCCCGGGGTCACACCGGTCACCGTCACGTTCGGGGGCGTGGCGTCAGGCGGCGCACCGCCATCTTCCGGGTCGACCGGAGACGCGGTATTGAAGGCGTAGTCGACCAGGGCCGTGAATGCCGGGTTCGGTCCCTCGACGCCGGCATAGGGACCCGCAGCGGTCACTGCCAACTGCTGGTTGGACGTACCGATCGTCGACCAGCTCGTGCCGTTCGACGAGGTGCGGAATCGCCACGAGTCGCCGGTCCGGGTTACCTCGAGGTAGGCCTCGGTTGTCACCGTGATCTTCTTGCTGAACACCTTGACGGTCTGTGAGTTGGTCGTCGACCCCATGTACGCGTAGATCGAAGCGCCGTCGCTGTAGACGCTGAACCGCAACCATCGCGAGGCGGACTCCTGGACGAGCACCCCCTGGTCCTGGAATCGCGCCGACGGGATCGAGTCGAAGTTCACGACGAGACTGAAGTCCTCGTCGGTTACTGCTTGCAGGACGCGAGTGGACTCGTTCGTGTTCCACGCACCACGGGTCTGGCCGGCGGGCAGCGAGATCGCCAGCCGCGCATCCTGTGTCCCTGTACCGGTGACTCCCACCTGGGCGCCGCCGATCGGGTCGACGACCTGCCACCGCGGATCCAGGGCTGCCGATGAGAAGTCGTCCGAGACGAAGGACCCCCCGGAACCTGGGGTGGGCTCAGGAGTCGGTTCCGGAGTCGGATCGGGTGTCGGAGTCGGGTCCGGAGTGGGCGTCGAGCCGTCCGAAGTCGACGAGAAGTAGTCGACCAGAGCCGTCCATGCCAATGCGGTGCCGGTGGCGGACGAGGCGGTGGAGCCGACGTACGGCCCGACGCTGCTGACCGACAGCGCCGCCGTTGCGGTCGCGACCGTCGACCACGAGGTTCCGTTCGATGACCACTCGAAGGTCCACGACGAGCCCGCACCGGTCGCACGTAGCCAGATCGACGCGCCGCTCGGGCGGATGACCGGGTTCGCAACCGTGGCCGTCTGTCCACCCGTGGTGTTCCCCACGTAGGCGAGCACCTTGCTGCCGTTGCTGTAGACGCTGAAGCGCAACCACCGCCCGTCATCCTGCTGGATCAGGAGTCCTTGGTCCTGATAGCGCTGAGACGGGATCGAGTCGAACTTGGCCTCGACCGTCACGTTGCTACCGCCCACGGGGGTCATCAAGCGCGCGGCCGAGTTGTCGTCGGAGGCGTCGCTGCTGGGCCCGGCGGGCAGGGCGAGACGCAACTGGCCGTTACTGACCGACGCGGTTGCCGTCCCTTGCGGATGCTGCAGCGTCCATCCGGAACCGAGCGTCGTGGAGTTGAAGTCGTCGCGGAGCACGGCGGCCGAGGCCGCAGACGGCGCCACCGCGAGCCCGGACACGGCTAGTGCCAGCGCGGTCAGGGCCAGCAGCACGGTCCTGGCGTTTACCCTGTTCGTCCTCATTGTGCCACCTCGGTTCTGGTCTGGTCCGTGGCCACGGACGCATAGAAGCCGCGCACCGCGCCGCCGCGGAGCCGCCTGCGGGCCCGCCACAACGTGACGCCGACGTGCCGCTTCGTCCACGCAGTACTGAACGCGGCCGCGGTGCGAACGCGTGGTGCGATCGCCCAGTCACGGGTGAGGGCCCACCGGTTGATGTCCAGGAATACCCTCATCATCGGCGGCAGGACGCCAGCCGATCGCTTCGGGTCGAAGAACGCCGCCACGGCGCGGCGGTCGTGGGCGCCGAGGCTCGCGCTCTCGCCGACCACCCGTCGGTAGAAGAGCCGCTCGGGTACCTCCACGATCTTCCCGGCCATGGCCATCTGGGCGAGGAAGGTCACGTCCGACGACCGGTTGGCGGTGATTAGCATGGTCTGTGCCCGCATGACGTCGGTGCGGGCCACGCCGAAGCAGGGATTGCAGAGCCATCGCTTGGCCGCGAACTGCCTCATCCGTTCCCAGGGGGCGGACTGGGTGAGGTCGAGCCCGTCCGCATGATCGCGGATCCGCGAACCACTGTCGTCGATCAACGTGGTCGGGGCGTACGCCAGGACAGCATCCGGGTGCTCGTCGAGAGCAGCGACGCAGGCCGAGAGGAACGTCGGGGCGATCAGGTCATCGGCCGCAGCCCACTTGAAGTAATCGCCTCGGGCTGCGGTCACCAGTCGGTTGTAGTTCCAAGCTGCCCCCCGGTTCACCTCGCTGAGTTCCAGGATGATCCGCGAGTCCCGTGCCGCGAACTCGTGGAGGATCGCTCGGGTGCGGTCGGTCGAGGCGTTGTCACCCACGATCAATTCGAAGTCGGTGAAGTCCTGCGCCAGGAGACTCTCGAGGGTCTCGGCGAGGTGGGCCTCGCCGTTGTAGACAGGCAGGCCGATGGTCAGTCGGGGCTTGCTCACAGCGCCTCCAGGGCCGGCGCGAGTCCCAGGTCAGCCAGTTCGTTGCCGATCTCGGTGCGGTAGGCGGCGTTCATCACGATCACGAGCGTGGGCTCCAGGTCGGTGAGGTCCTTGGGCGCGAGCACCCGGTGCCCGGTGCCAGCCATGTACTGGTTCTGCTTGAACGGGTTGATGTCGACCACGCCGTCCACGAGGGCGGCGTCCGCACCGAGTGCGGCGAGGAACGCGACCCCCTTCGACCCGCCGCCCCAGATGACGGTTCGGCCGCCGCTGGCATTCACGGTCCGGATCCGGTCTCGCCAGTGCTCGACCATCGTCCGGTGCTCGCGAGCGAATCGCGCGGCGGCCTCGGCGAGCGCTGCCGGGTCTTCCTCGATCGGGAGCGCCACTGTTGCGCCACCGGCCGTCGGACGGGCCTCGACAAGCAAGGTCTGGTCGGAGTACGCCCGCTTGATGCTGAGCACGTCGAACCCTGCGGCCCGGAACAGCCGGCCGACCGATCCCGCGGAGAAGTAGGAGCTGTGCTCGTAGTAGACGTCCCAGAACGCGACCTCGTCCAGGACCCGCTGCACGTCGGGTACCTCGAACAGCAGCACCGTGCGCTCGACATCGGTGATCGCGGACCTGATGGACGCCAGGAACTCCCGGACCGGGGCGATGTGTTCGAGCGTGTGACGGCAGATGATGGCGTCCGCGTCCAGCTCGGGCAGGTCCTGCGGGAAGAGTCCCTGGATCCAGGTGACGGGGACGTCGTCGGTGATCCGGGCGGGCCGCACGCCCGGGTCGATGCCGATGCCGGCGCCGATCCCGGCGCGGGCCATCTCCACCAGGAACTCGCCCTTGCCGCAGCCGATCTCGACGACGGTCCCGCCCGTCAACGCATAGCGCTCGACCCAGTCCGTGGCCAGGTCGTGGATGAATGCCTGGAACGTCGGCGAGAAGCCCTGTGTCTCCTCGTAGTCCTGCGAGTACGTGGTCAGCGCCGGGTCGTAGCTGGAGTTCCAGATGAGTCCGCAGGCCGGGCACAACGCCAGCGCCAGGTCACCCTTCGGGAAATCGACGGCGGCGGCCTGGTCCCCGAGAAGGAGGCAACTGTTGACCGGCACCGGTTCGCCGACATGGAAAGGCTCGGGTGCCGCGGCGCCGCATGCGGGGCAGGTGCCGGCGGTCACGGGGCGACTCGTTCCGCGAGGTCACTGCGCTGGGTCTCGTCACTGCGGGGTGCACCCGCGCGCCGTCTGCGACCGAGGAGCCCGTCGAAGACGCCCACGTACGCACGCGCCTGGATCGACCACGCCAACTCGTTCTCGATGCGGCTCCGACCGATCCGTCCCATCTCCGTGCGCCGCTGGGGATCGTCGAGGAGGTCGGCAATCGCCTGCGCGGACTGAGCGGGATCGTCACCGGAGACGTACACCGCCGCGTCACCGGCGCAACGACGGGTCTCTCGCAGGTCCGTCGCGACGACCGGGATCTCGTGGGCCATGTACTCGAGGGTCTTGTTCATCGTCGAGCGGTGGTTGAACTCGTTCTGTGGGTCAGGCGTCACACCGAGGTCGGCGGTGGACAGCCAACGGCCCAGCTCGTCGTGGTCCACCTTGCCGGTGAACGTCACCCACGCATCGAGGCCGCGGGCGGTGGCGTCAGCCTTGAGGTCCTCGAGGCTGTCACCGAAGCCGAGCAGGGCGAACCGGGTGTCCTCCCGACCAAGGTCGTGCACGTAGTGGTCAATGGTCGCCAGGAGTCCGTCAACACCGTCCTGCGGGCCCATGATGCCCACGTAGCAGACCAGGTGCTCGCGTCCGTCACGCAGTTCCGGATGTGGTTCTCTGCGGCGCATCCGGTCCGCGTCCGGGGTGCTCATCACGACGGCGGTCCGGCCGGCCGGCACGCCACCGCGTTCGAGCGCGATGTCTCGATAGGCGGGGTTCGGGGAGATCACGCGGTCCGCGACCCGATAGGTCATGGCCTCCAGGAACAGGAGCGCGCGGTGCAGCACGCCACGCTTGCCGAAGCGGGCCTCGTAGACCTCCGGGCAGAGGTCGTGCTGATCGAACACGTATCGCCGGCCACGCAGTTTCCAGAGCGCCCCGAGGAGCCAGTAGGTGTCCGGCGGGTTGCAGGCTTGAAGCACGTCGAAGCCACGCTCGCGGTTCACCTTGATCGACAGCCGTGCCGTCTGCAGCCAGCACAACGCGAACTCGCGGAAATAGCTGATCAGCCCGGAACTCTCCGGCGGGGCGGCGTAGGAGTACACGTGGACGCCGTCGGCCACATGCCGATCGGCCTCGCCGTCCGTCTCCTTCGGGCAGATGACGCTCACGTCGTAACCGGCACGCACCAGGGCGGCGCACTCGGTCCGGACCCTGCGGTCGATCCGAAGCGGCAGGTTCTGGATCACGATCAGCACGCGTGGCTTCTGCCCGGAGGCCACGCCGGCCGCGACCGACGTCCTTCCGTTCCGGCGATTCCACATGTGTCCGCTCTCCTGTCATTGGTTGCAGGTGGCGGGGGAAACTCATCATCGCGAGTGTGCACGGTCCAACGGCCCGCGACCTCACCTCGCTCGATCCCCCGAACGCAGTGCTGCTCCTTGCAACGTACTGAGGACGCCCAGCCCTCGATAGGTGATGGACGGGTGAACTTCCCCTACCGCTTGCCATCACCCCGGGGTGAGGGGAGGAGGGGGACGCTTTCCCTGACAGGCAGCCCCATGGGCGGGGATACTCAGCGCGTGGTCTCTATCATCATTCCGGCGCACAACGAGGAGCGGGCACTGCCTCGGCTGTTGGATGCGCTCCAGGGCGCCGACGGATACCCGTCCGAGATCGTAGTCGTGGCAAACGGCTGCTCGGACCGGACTGCGGACATCGCCCGCGACCATGAGGTCACCGTGATCGAGACACCGGTGCCGTCGAAGATCCGCGCCCTCGCACTCGGGGACCAGCACGCCACAGCCTTCCCACGGATCTATATCGACGGCGACGTGGTGCTCGGTGCCGACGACGCGCGCGCTCTCTGCGACGCACTCACCGGGAGGATCCAGGCCTCGGGTCCGACCAGGCACGTGCCGATGGACGGGGTGTCAGCACCGGTCCGCTGGTACTACGACGTGTGGCAACGGCTGGACGGCGTCCGGACCGAGTTGTACGGACGCGGTGTGATCGCCGTGAGCGAGCAGGGCCACGCCCGGATCCGGGACTGGCCGGAGACCATGTCCGACGACCTACACCTGGCCATGAGCTTCGCCCCCGAAGAGCGCACCGTGGTCCCCGGAGCCCGGGTCACCATCAGGCCGCCGAAGACCTACGCCGATCTGTTGCGCCGGCGGGTCCGTGCGATGACCGGAAACACCCGCATGTCGGCTGCGCGCGGCGCACCGCCCGTCCGTGGTGCCGGTGCGACCCCGGGGGCTCTCGCCCGGATGGCCATGGCCGAGCCCCGACTGCTGCCGGGCGTGGTCGTCTTCGTGGCCACCGCGGCCGTTTCCAAGCTGTTGGGCCGCCGTGCGGCGCGGCGCGGTGACACCACGTGGCTAAGGGATGAGAGCAGCCGACGCTGACACCCCACAGCCTGTGCTTCGGTCACGGCTGTGCTCATGAAGCGTCACCCGTCAAGGCCCACCCCCGTCCGCGGCCGCTGCCGTCAGCAACAGGCACGCAATAGGACGCTTCGAACCGCATCGGCACGACTCTCAACCAACGCTTCGGTGGCCTCACACCCTCTCACCCCCTGGTGAGCGGAATTCCCGGCAAAGGTCACCCCCCAGTCACCCGACGCTTCCGCACCCGCTCCCCTAGATTCCGGAGTGTTCGAGCAGTAACTACCGGCTGTAGCCATCGGGCATGGGGAGATACGACGTGAAGTTGCGTAGAGACGGCGTCACCTGGCGTGAGATCGACGGCGAGATGGTCATCCTCGACCTGAAGACGTCCAAGTACCTGACCACGAACCGAGCCGGCACCACGTTGGTCAGGTTGCTCGCCGAGGACCGCAGCACCGGTGACCTCACCGACGCGCTGGTCACCGAGTTCGGCATCAGCACCGATCAGGCCGCCGGCGACGTCGCCACGTTCGTGGACTCCCTCGAGCAACGGGGGCTGCTGCAGGACGCTGCGCTTTGACGCGCTCAAGATTTCCGGCACATCCAGGCCGGGGCCACAACCGCTACACCTCGAGAGGGGGTGACACCACTATGTACGAATCTCCGATGATCCAGGAGGTCGGCTCCGTCCGCGACCTCACGCTGGGCCAGGGACTGCGGGGGAGCGACGACAGCCTCGGCTGGTTCTCCTGGGGGACCAACCCGGACCCGTCGTCCTGACCTCAGGTCGAGACCGGACCCGCCGACCATAGGTGGTCGGCGGGTCCGGCTCATTGTGCCGATGGCACCACAATCGTCAGAACACTGATGCGAGGGGACGCAGGAGTTGACGCACGCAATACCGGTACACGACTACATCCGCTCCGATCCCTTTGAGGTAGCGACGTGCTGGCAGCACGGGCTGACCGAACCCACTGCCCTGCCGGCTACGTCCCGCACCCCGCGTGAGGCTCTGGAAGCGGCCATCCTTCCCGCACTCGTAGAGGGACCGTGCTATGTGACCTTCTCGGGTGGTCGTGACTCGTCGGCCGTCCTGGCAGTCGCAACGGACCTGGCCCGACGGAAGGGCCTTCCCGATCCTGTACCCGTGACCCGCGTCTACCCGGACCTGCCCGAATCTGACGAGACCGAGTGGCAGGAACTCGTCGTGAGCCACCTCCGGATCGAGAATTGGCTCCGACTCGAGTTCACCGAGGATGAGACCGACCTGATCGGTCCGGCAGCACGCCTCAGCATCCGCCAGCACGGGATCCTTTGGCCACCCGCTCTGCACAGTCATGGCCTCGTGTACCGGCACCTCTCAGGCGGTGCGATGCTCACCGGGGAGGGTGGCGACGCGGTCCTGGACGCGCGTCGCATCACCCCGCTCACGCTGCTGCGACGTCGTCGCCGAGCCACCCGCAGGCTCTGGTCCGACGCCGCCAAGGCTCTCGCGCCCGCACCGGTACGCCGTCGTCAGATTGCGCGCGATCTCGAGGTGAGTGATCCGCAACTCTGGCTACGGCCCGACGTCGCCCGTCGCCACGAGAGACTGGCCGCGGCCGATGAGGCGAAGCAGCCGCTGCGTTATGACAACGCCACCTGGTGGATCAACAGCCGTCGATTCTGGGCAACGATGACGACCAACCAGTCGCTCATCGCCTCCACGTACGGTGTGCGTACCGCCGATCCGCTCTTGGACGCCGGCTTCCTTGCCGCTCTCGCCCACGCCGGTGGCATCTGGGGCTTCAACGGCCGCACCTCCACGATGAAGGCCCTCTTCTCCGACCTCCTACCCCCCGCCCTGTTGGCTCGCCGGACGAAGGCCAGCTTCAACAATGCATATTCAGGGCGATACACCCGGGAGTTCGCTACCGCCTGGGACGGTACCGGGGTCGACACCGAACTGGTGGACCCGGAAGCTCTCCGCGCCATGTGGCTCTCGGACACACCGACCATGTCGACTGCGATGCTGTTGCACCAGGCGTGGCTGGCCTCGCAGAGCGAGTCGTGAGCATGCGCCTCCCGCCGACGGACGAGTGGCCCTGGATCGCCGCGGCGCTTGCAACCGCACTGGTGACCGAGATCGGCTTGCGTACGGCCGGCCTGCCCCGCCTCTCCCAGAGCCTCGGCACGCCCCTACGCACCATCGACGCCGGGCCGGTCCGCCACCCGCACGTGCGACCCACGTTGGACGATCGGGACCGCCGCAAGGTGCGAGCCACGCGGCGCGTGATGCGGCACTGGCCCTTCGGCGACACCTGCCTACGGCAAGCGCTCGTCAGCGGAGCCCTGCTTCGACGACTCGGTCCGGAACTCATCGTGGGCGTCGCGAAGATCGACGGCGAGATCCGAGCCCACGCATGGCTCGAGATCGACGGCGCGATCCTGGACCCGCTTCGAGCCGCGTCCTCCTACACTCCCCTGACAGCACTCAAGCCTTCGGAGACAGCGTGAGCACCACCCGCCTGTACGGCCTGAATCTCGCATCCGACCTGCCGCTCCATCAGAACCGGCAGGGACAGGGTGACGCCGACGTCACGATCCGGCTCGGCGCGCCGATGGAGGCGACTGAGCAGGTTCCTCCCGGCCGCGTGCTCCTCCATCTCGACGGCGACAAGCAGTACTACTCCGCCACCGACACGGGATCCGGGTATCTGCTCCGGTTCTACCGCACCTGCGACTTCGAGCTCGACCAGGACCTGACCACGGTGACGGTCCGACTCGTGCATGGCGCGGACCCCGAACGTGCCGGCGTCCTCGCCGCGGGGACGATGCTCTCGTTCCTGCTCGCAATGCGTGGGCGTCCGGTGCTGCACGCGAGCGCGGTGCAGGTGGGCGACGCCGCTCTCGCGTTCGTGGGCCGTTCCGGCATGGGCAAGTCCACGATGGCGACGCTTATGTGCGCCGACGGCGCCCGCCTCATCACCGACGACGTGCTCCACCTCGACCTCGATACGGCGCCACCCCGGTGTCACCTCGGGGCGACCGAACTCCGCCTCCGCAAGGCCGCGGGCGACCTCGCCGCCCGGTTCACTGTTCCGCCGGTGCACCGAGTCACCGGCGACGACCGGGACGCGCTCGCCACGGCTCGGGCCGAGACCGACCGACTGCCTCTGCACGCGATCGTGATTCCGGCGCCCGACCACTCGGACCAGGATCGCGAGCCCGAGTTCACCCGCCTGTCCCAGCGAGACGCGCTGCTGCACCTGCTGATGTTCCCCCGCATCGTCGGCTGGGAGGATCCAGCCGCCGTGGACCAGCAGTTCCAGCACCTCAGCGATCTCGTCGAGACGGTTCCGGTCTACGTCGCCCGGCTGCCCTGGGGGCCGCCCTTCCCGCCGTTCATCGCCACACAGGTACGCGCCGCGGTTGCGCTGGATCAGCCGGTCGCCTCGGTCTCGACACCAGCCAGGTAGACCTCCAACGCGGCCTCATCCGCTTTGAGCCTGGTGGTCTTCGGGGCCGCGGGCGCCCGGCGGACGCGTTCTCGCACGCCGAGCAGCGCGTTGTGGCCGGCCACGGTGACCGTGCGTGCTGCGCTCGGTTGCGCGGCGCGCGCCACCAGCCGCGCCAGGCCCGGCTCCTGGCGTGCGTCCGGTACGGGGGCGACTCGATCCACGACCGCCGTGAGCGCACCGAAGGCATCGGACAGGCCCAGCCGCCGGTTCAGGTCATCGGGCGCCGACGTGGTGCCGAAGACATGCCGGGCACGTGCCAGGACCAGAGCGACGTGTGGCTCGGCGCGCCAGGTCCTGGCCCGGCGGCCCACCTCGTCCCAGTCCTCGATCTGGGCTGCCAACCGGTCCGCGTCCACGAGGAGGAGTAGTCGGTTCGCGCCGGTCAGCGCCGCGTGCAGGCAGACGTGCACCAGGGCGTCCGCGCGTGACAGGGCCCAGGCGCGGTTCAGGCCGAGTGCCACGGGGGTCCTGCGATCCAGGAGCTCACGCGTCGGCACCGCGAACCGCGCTCGCCGCACCGCCATGTTGATCATGGACCAGTGAAGGTCCATCAGGAGCCCGGACGGACTGACCCAGTGCATCTCCCCCGGCGTGCGGGGGTTGCGGAGCATGTCGTCGTAGTCGGCGATAGTCCAGCCGGCCGCGAGGAGCCGGCGCGCGACCTCACGCAGGTCGTGGGGATCGACCAGGGTGTCGACGTCGTGATAGGTCCGCAGCCCCTGCGCGGGATGGGCCGTCTCGGAGAGGAACGGGCCCTTGAAGGTCACCCAGTCGATGTCCTCGAGGATGCCGCCGAACTCGTCGAGCATGATCGTCGCCCGGATGTGCACCCCCATGGCGTGGTCCCGGTCCGGCCGCAGCAGCGCGGCATCCTCCGGGGCACGGTCCCTGAGCGCGAGGTGCACGAGTGGCGCCACCCGGTGGTACCGGGCGGCCTTGATCAGGTCCGGCCGTGCGTCCTCCCCTGGCACGGCGAGGCCACGATCGCCGCGAGCAACGGCCACCAGCAGGTCCGACACCGCCTGCTTCGTGCGGCGATCGACCACTAGAACTCCCGGCGTCTTCGGGCGGTCCCCGGCAGCGGGACGGCAATGATCGGTGGCCCTGCGCGCATCCGGCAGGTGACGAAAGGCTAGCGTGGGCAGCCGTCCCACGAGGGCGGAATGGCGGGGATCCGCGAACGTCGACGCTGTCCAAGCCACCCGCCGATCGGGACGGCGGAACGGCATGAACGCCAATACCGACTTTGGCCGCGTGTCGCCCGACGTGCGACTGAAAGCCAAAATCCTGCCGAGGCCGATCGGCCCCGGCAGGAAGGCTCTGCTGCCGCTCAGAAGATCCGGTTCGACACCTCCGCCGGCGCGAGCAGCAACTCCTTGAGCTCGTCGTCGACCTTCAGCAGGGTCAGCGAGGCGCCGGCCATGTCCAGGGAGGTGCAGTACTCCCCCACGTAGCTGCGGAACACCGAGATGCCCTGGTCGGCGAGCTTGCGGTGGGCGATCCCGTAGAGCAGGTACTGCTCGCTGATCGGGGTGCCGCCGAGACCGTTGATCATCAGGGCGACCTCGTCGCCGGAGGAGTACGGCAGGTCGCCAACGACCGCGTCGAGCAGGATGTCGACGATCTCGTCGGCACTGGCGAGCTTGACGCGTTCGCGGCCCGGTTCACCGTGGATGCCGATCCCGACCTCCATCTCGTCGTCACCGATCTCGAACAGGGGTGTGCCGCGTTCGGGCGGGGTGCACGAGGTGAGCGCGATGCCCATGCTGCGCACGGACGCGATCACCTTCTCCCCGATCCGGACGAGCTCCTCCAGCTCGGCCCCGTTCTCCGACGCGGCCCCGGTGGCCTTGATGACGAAGAAGTTGCCCGCCACGCCGCGGCGCCCGACGGTCCAGGTGGAGTCCTTGACCGCGACGTCGTCATCGACGAGCAGGGCGCCGACCTTCATGCCGTCGGCCTCGCACATCTCCTTGGCCATCTCCCACGCGGTGCGGTCGCCGGTGTAGTTGTTGACCAGGTGCAGGATGCCCTTCGGGGAGTAGAGCAGCTTGGACGTCTCGTAGACGAACTCCACGGGAGGCCCCGCGAACACGTCGCCCGGGCACGCGCCGTCGAGCATGCCCTTCCCGACGATCATCGTGTGCGCGGGCTCGTGACCGGAACCGGAGCCCTGGATGATGCTGACCTTGTTGTCGTTGGGCGCGTCGGCTCGGTAGATGAGGTTGTAGCGCGGGTCGTAGTCGAGTGCCCCGCCGCTGGCGAGCTGGATGCCGGTGAGCATCTCGGGGACGAACTGACGTGGGTCGTTGACGAACTTCTTCACTGTCCGGCTCCTTGCCGTGAGTCGCGCCACGCGGCGCTGATGTCCTGCAGGATCACCCCGATGGCGGTCGCCCCCGCGTCCACCGATGCGCGGCTGCGTTCGCCCGTGTAGGCGGCGCGGCCCCGTTTCGCGAGCATGCCCAGCGTCGCCTCCGCGGCGGAGACGGCCACGTCGGCTGCCTTCTGCACGGCGGCGACGCCGCCGTCGTCGAACCCCTCGGCGATGCTGGCCTCCAGCGAGTCGACCGCCGGCACCAGGGCATCGAGCAGGGTCTTGTCCCCGAGTTCCGCCTGGCCGCGCTGGGAGATCCCGGTGATCGAGGCCCGCAGGACCTCGATCAGCTCCGGCCCGGTGAGGCTGGTGCGCTCCCCCGCGGCGGCCGCCGCACGCATGAACGCCGTGCCCCAGATCGGCCCGCTGACCCCGCCGACCTTGCCGGCGATGACGAACCCGACCTTCTTCAGCAGTGCCCCCACGCTGGTGTGGTCGAAGGAGTCGAGGTCGGTCCCGACCACCTCGAACCCGTTGCGCAGCGAGAACCCGAAGTCGCCGTCCCCCGCCACGGCGTCCAGCTGCGCGAACTCCTCGGCGTTGTCCACGATGGTCCGCGCCATCGTGCGCAGGACGAGGTCGACGTCGTCGTTCGTATCCGTCATGCCTACCCTCCTTGGTCGGTGCGGTGTTGGGTGCGAGTCACTCCAGGCAGCAGAGCAGGTCGGTCAGTCCGATCACGGTGTCCGGCCGTGCGGCGCCCCGGTTGGCCAGGACGAGGGCTGGCTCCCCGCCGGGGTCACCGAGCGAGGTGACCACCAGGACCGCCTCGTCGTTCGGTTCGGTTCGTGTGTACCCGTTCACCGTCAGCACGCACCGCAGGCCCGCGCGGGTGGCGGCGAGCAGCCCGTTGCGAGAGTCCTCGATGACCAGGGTCCTGCTCGGGTCCGCCCCGAGCCGCTCGAGCGCGAGCAGGTAGATGTCCGGTGCCGGCTTCTTCGCCGGCACCACGTCACCGGCGAGGATCGCGTCGAACGCCTCGGCCCGCCGCTGCCCGACCGCCTGGGTCAGGATGGCGCGCACGGACGCCTCCGCGGAGGTGGAGGCGACGGCGAGCTGCCAGCCGGCGTCCTGGGCGGCGGTGATGATCCGGGTGACGCCGGGCCGGGGCGGCAACGCGCCGTCGGCGACCATTGCCGTGTACCGAGCGGTCTTGTCCTTGTGCCAGGCCGCGATCATCGCCGCCTGCTCGTCGGGGTCGGTGGGCAGGTTGTTCGCGGCGACGAACTCGGGGGTGAGCTCACTCGCCATCCGCTCCTTGCCGCCCGCGATCTGCAGCTTGGTGGCGTAGTCGGCCTCGCTCCAGTGCAGTGGCACCCCGAAGTGTTCGAACGTGGCGTTGAAGGCGACCCGGTGCCCGTCCCGTTCGGTGTCCGCGAGCACGCCGTCGCAGTCGAAGATCAGGGTGGCGCTCACGAGACGGCCCAGGCCTTCCCGGCACTGCCGAACATCCGGATGTGCTCCGCGGCCATCTCCTCGACCGCCTCGGTCTGCGCCCGGAACAGCGACGGCGGGTCGTACTTGCCCGGGTTGGCGCTCATGTAGTCGTAGCCCGCGGCCATGAACCGGATCTTCAGGGCCGTGGAGATGTTCACCTTCGCGCAGCCCCGGGCGATCAGGTCGCTGAACTGCTCCGCGCTCATCCCGGTCCCGCCGTGCAGCGCCACCGGGATCCCGGCCGCCTCGACGATGTCGGTGACCCGCTTGTTGTCCAGGGTGGGCGCGGCCCGGTACATGCCGTGGGCGTTGCCGATGGCGGGCGCGAACACGTCCACACCGGTGGCCTCGATGAAGGCCAGCGCGGTCTCCAGGCTGAGCTCGGGCGGCGGGGCGTCCCCGGCCAGATCCTCCACCCGGGCGAACGGCTCGATCTCACCCTCGACCAGCGCGCCGTACTCCCGGGCCTGCTCGACCACCTCGACGCACTGCCGCTGGTTCTCCTCGACGCTCAGCTTCGAGCCGTCGAAGAGCACCGAGTTCCACCCGGCCTCCAGGCACGCGGTGATCAGGTCCCGGTCCGGGCAATGGTCCAGGTGCAGCGCGACCGGCACGCTCACCTCCTCGGCGAGCTCGGCCCAGAGCGCGTACAGCACGTTCACGCCCATCGCCTCGACGGTCTTCACCGAGGTCTGCACGATGAGTGGCGCTCGTAGTTCCTGCGCCGCGGCGAGCACGGCCGCCATCGTCAGGTCGTTCACCACATTGATCGCGGCGACCCCGTACCGGTCCTCGAATGCCCGGTCCACGATGTCCTGCGTGGGCACGATCGGCATCATCCACCTCCGATTCTCATGACCCCTCCGCCCGGTCTGTCACCACCAGCTCGAGGACGGCCCGGGCGTTCGGCTCGTCCACCACGAGCGCGTCGACGATGCCGGCGCGCAACACCCCGAGAATGGCGAGCGGCTTCTCCGGCCCGCACGCGACGGCCACGACGGCGGGGATCCGCCGCAGCTGCTCCAGCGACAACGCCATCACCCGCTCCAGGTGCGGCGCCGTGATCGCCCTACCCGAGGCGTCGACGTACGTGCCGAGCACGTCCCCGACCGCGCCGCGCGCCCGCAGCCGCGCGATCTCGGCGGCTGACAGGCACCCGGACCGCACCATGGTGCACTCGTCGTCGGTCCCGCCGATCCCCACCAGCGCCAGCGCCGCTCCCGCGGCGAGATCGAAGACCCCGCCGACGGCGTCCTGCTCGCGCAGTCTGTCCCGCACCTGCCCGTCGGCCACGTAGGCGGGCGCGTAGAGGCTGTGCGCGGTGCCGTCGGAGGCGACCGCGAGCGCCCGGGCGATCTCGTTCGGGTTGGTGGGCGCGTCCACGAGCGGCGATCCGCCCATGGCACTGACGAACACGCATCCGGTCGCGGCCGGTCCCCGGAACGCCCCGGCGAGCGCGGCCAGGTCCCGGCCGTGTCCGACGGCCACCCGGACCCCGTCGGTGAGCCTGCGCTCCAGGTACCGGGCGGCGCTGCGGCCCACGAGCGTGCGTTGCTCGGCTGCTCCCTCGGCGGCCGGTGCCACGATCGCGTGCCGGAGCCCGAAGGCCTCCGCGAGGCGGTCCTCGAGGTCGAGGTCGAGGCCCCGCGGGGTGTCGATGTGGATGTCCACCACGCCGGTGGCGCGGGCACGCTCGAGCAGCCGGCCGACCTTGGGCCGGGACAGTGCGAACTCCTCGGCGATCTGCTCCTGCGTACGGGCGTCGACGTAGGACCGGTACGCGATCCGGGCGAGCAACTCGTGCTCGTCAGGGTTCAGCCCCACGGGCATGGCCGCCTCCGACACCTGAGCATCCGCTCACCACTGAGCGGATGCTCGTCAAGGTAGCACCGCTCCAACGCCAAGCGGAAGGGTTCGGCGACGTGAGAAGACAGCGGCCGTCAGTACGGGAGACGACCCCCGCCCGAGCCGCCGCCAGGACCCAGCCCGGCACCGCCGTCGGGCATCATCTCGGTCTCGGCGTCGGCGGCGAACGCGGCGTCCAGATCGGCGACCGTGGGCGCCTCGAACGTCGCCACGCCCTCCTCGGGGACCAGCCGCAGCCGCGGCGTGGGCCGTGGCGAGCCCTTCGTGACGGCGTCGTCGGCACCCCAGTCGACGCCCAGGTCCAACAGCTCATCGATCAGGTGGTTGACCCGGGCCCGCTGCGCCTTGCCGAGCGGGTACGAGGGCAACTCCGCTGCTGCGCCCGATCCGGCGAGGTCGGCGTAGTCGGTGGCCCCAGCGACCGGGGTGCGGTAGCCGGCGCCCCACGCCCCGAGCCAGGTGTGCAAGCCAGTGGCCGACGTCCGCATCCGGATCCATCGGTGGTTCTCGAACCCCGCGGCCGGGGTGCCGCCGGGGTCAGTCCCGGCGTACCGATCGACCAGCTTCACCGCGCCGGCCCGCCCCCGGGCGGCGAGGTCGTCCACGATCGGCTTCGGCATCGACAGGTTCATCCCACCCTCGTTCGCCGAGTGGTAGATCGTGACCACCCGCTCCCGGTAGCCGGGGAGCACCAGTTGCGCGTTGTCGACCCAGGTCTGGGCGGTCGTGACCAGCGCCATCGCGAACCCGAGCAGCCCACCGAGCCCGTCCGGCCTGAGCCCGTGCCAGCTCCGCAGCACCCCGGCCTGGTTGACGTTGGGCAGGTACGTCTTCTCGTCCTCGGGCATTGTCTCCGCTCCTTGACCCAAGTTGATCGCGAACGTGGGCCGGCTCGGCAGCGGGCTGTCGAAGAAGTGCACGGGCAGGTTCGCGCAGAGCCCGCCGTCGGAGAACCAGTTCGGTTCGAACTCGGGGGACGCCCCGATCGCTGCCAGTGCCTGCTCGGTACTGCCCTCCGGGTGCTCGGTCAACCACGCCTCTGCCGCCGCCTTGTAGTCCTGGTTCGTCTTCCGCCCGTAGTCGATGGCCTCCAGCGGCACCGCGGAGATCAGCACCGGGAAACTCAGGCTCATCCGGGTGGCGACCACGATCGGCACGTCCCGGGGCGCCGGGAACGGCACGAGTCCGCGCCGGCGGGCGTGCGCCCGGACGAGGTCCGCGTACCTGGCCTTCACGGTGGTCCCCGCCCGGGCCGAGGTGGGCGGGTGCTCCTCGATCCACGCGACCACGTCCTCCGGGAAGTACCGGCGCCACAGGGCCGCGTCCAGGTAGTAGCCACGGGCCTCCCAGGGCATCGCCATCGGCTGGTAGCGGGTCACGTTCGTGGTCATCATCCGCAGCGTGATGCCGGCATCGGCAAGTTGCCCGAACGTCACGGGGTCCTCGCCGGAGCCCGGCGGACGCGTCCGTCCGGCCATCGTCTGGATCCGCTTGTGCAACCACGGGGTCAGCGCGGGGGCGCCCTTACCGCCGTGGCCCGCCATCCCGGTGCACATCCCCCACCCCTGCAGCCGGCCGAGCAGGCCCGCGGCGGAGACCGCCAGGCCGAACACGGCGCCGAGCAGCGCCAGGACCACCCCGGCCGCGACCCCGGCCCACCGGCCGCCGCCACCACCCGAGACCCCGGCGAGCACCGCCAGGATCACGCCCGGCAGGGCGCCGAGCACCAGCGCCCACCAGAACCAGCGCAACGTCGCGAGCACCATGGCACGCACCGCCGTCGACCCCTTCGACCCCATCCCCGCGGTGGCGACCCCGAACAGTGGGGCCGCCGCCCGGGTCGGCTGGAACAGCCGGAACAGGGTGGACCCGCCGGCCGGTGAGGGCGCGGTGATGTCGTCCGGCATGCGCTCCAGCTCGGCGAACCCGCCGGTGCCGCGCCCGAGCTCGGCGGCTGCGGCCGCGGCGGCGGCGATGGCCCCGGCGGACGCGCCGCCCACCGACCGGAGCCGGTAGGTGCGGGCCAGCTCGGTGACGGCTCGCGGGTAGATCACCCCGGAGGTGATCCCGCCCTTCATGACCAGGTCACACTCCAGGGTGGGGTCGGACCAGTCCGTGCTCATGACGACCTCCTCGGGTGGGCGTCTCAGTCCGGCGGGAACAGCCGGTCGTAGTACGCGGCGACGACCTGCCTGGTCATCGCGGTGTAGGGCGCGTCGTCGGCGACGAAGGTGGCCACGTCGGCGACGCCCCGTTCGAACTGCTCACGCAGGCCCTGGTCCTGCGGGTGCCGGCCGATGGCCGCCTTCAGCGCAGCCAGCGACTCGAGGTGACCGACGAGCTGTCGCACCACCCGCCGTCGGGCCTCGACCAGTCCACGGCGTTGTAGCGCGCACACCTTGATCGTGGTCTGCCCCTTGCGGCTCTCCCGGCCGGAGTCGTTGCGGCTCGCCCGCACCCAGCCTTCGTCGATGCCGGTGGTCTGCCACACGAACTCGAAATGCTTCTCCGGGTGGTCGAGGTAGGGGTGCAGCAGCAGCCGGTCCTCGCGGTCCTCCTGCCCCGGCCGGGTGGCGCGGCGGGACTCGGAGCCGATCGGGAACGCGTTCGCCTTGCCGGCCGTCTCCTTGATGCCCGGCAGCTCCTGCGCCCGCGGGCTGTTGCAGTCGGTGCAGGAGGGCAGCAGGTTGTCCCAGTCCGAGGCGAGCCAGTAGTAGCCGGGCGGGGTGCGCACCCCGTTGATCGTCACCTCGCCCTTGGGCCGGTAGTGCTCGACGGCGAAGGGCTGGGTCGCCCCGTACGTCGACTCGCAGTAGGCGCACTTGTTCGCGAAGGCCTGCTCGAGCGCCTCCTTCACGTCCGGCGCCTTGTAGACGGAGTACTTGCCGTACTTGGCCGCGCCGTCCCAGGTCGCGTAGAACGTGGCGGCGGCCGCGCGCTCGCGCTCGGCCTTCGCCGAGGACAGGGTCGGCGGCGGGGCCGGGCGCGGCACCCGCCTCATCGCGGTGCCCCCGGCGCACCCGGCAGCCGGGCCGTCCACAGTGCCGCGAGCTCGGCGGTGACCGCCGCGGAGGTGCGCGTCCCCTCGTCACCGACCTGACGCCGTCGGGCGATGAACTCGTCCGCGGACGCGAGCAGCAGCCGGTCCCGTTCGGTGCTGCCGAGCACCCCGATCGCGTCCAGCCGGGCGCGCACGTGCGCCAGCTGCGCCTCCTGCTCGGCGCCTCGCTCGGACAGGCCCTGGAGTTGGTAGTACTGCGCCCAGAGGTCGTCGAGCTCCGGGTCGTCGGTGCTGCCGAGGCCGAAGTGCTCGGAGGTGAGCAGTTGGTCCACACGCATGCCCTGCACCGACGGCAGGTCGGTGATCGCGATGACGTCGGCCCGGGCGTTGCGGCGGATCACCGTGATCTCGCCGTCGAGCAGGCCGCGCAGGCAGAGCGGGTCGTGGGTGGACACGATGAACTGCACCCGCGGCATCAGGGTGCGCAGCGCGGTCACGATCCGCATCCGCCAGCGCGGGTGCAGGTGGGCGCCGAGCTCGTCGATGAGCACGATCCCCTCCGCCAGGCCCACCTGGTCCCAACGGGTCAGGACGGTGCGCAGCACGTCGCAGGCGAGCACCAGCATGGACTGGTAGCCGTCGCTGAGTTCGGTCAGCTCGGCCACGGAGGCGTGCTGGTGGATCCGGACGACCTTGCGGCGCCGGTCCGCCTCGATCTCGGCCGTGTCCTCAAGGGCGAGCAGGTCCGCGAGGCCCTCGGCGACGTCGGTGAACACCGGCTCCGGCAGGGACAGCAGCCAGGTGGTGGGGTCGGTGAGCGGTCGGCACGGGTCGAACAGGTTGTCCACCCAGGCGCCGGCGCGGTCCGGGCGCTGCGGCGCCGGGCCGCGGGGCAGCAGCCGGGTGGCGCCGTACCCGAGGAGCAGCACCGGCGCGGCCTCGGGGCCGGTGAAGTCGGTGTCACCCGTGCCCCAGGTCAGCTCGAACGGCTGCGGGTCACCGGTCAGGTAGACCTGCACCCGGCCGATGCGGGCGCGGTGGCGCAGGTACGCGCCGGCGTCCATCGCGAGTTCGCGCCGGTAGGCGCCGCCGATCAGGGTGAGCGCGATCGCGTGCAGGATCGAGGACTTGCCGCACCCGTTCTCGCCGAGCAGCACCGTCCACGGCCCGTGCTCGCTCGTGGACGTCGAGAAGTCCAGGTCGAGGTCCCGGATCGGCCGGAAGTTGCCGATGACCACCCGGTCGATCCATTTCGTCGCGCCGTAGTAGCTCGTCGCCTGGGTCGGTGCGAGCGGGAGGTTCAGGTCGTAGCTCGGGCGGGGCAGCGCCATGGCGGGCGTGTGCCCGACGCCGCGCTCTGCCATCGAGGGGAACGCGTCCGGGGTGAGGTTCGCGGTGGGGTCGCCGGTTCCGGGGCCGGCGGGTCCGGAGGCGCCGCCGTGGACCGGTGCGCCCGGGCCGCCCGGTCGCGCGCCGGGGCGCCCACCGGTGTGTGGCCGGCTCGCGGGCCGTTCGGGCTCGATCGACCTGGCCCGGCGCGCCACCAGGGAGGACCGGTTCAGCGCGAGCACCTCGATGGTGACCCGACCCCGTTCGGTGGTCCCGGCGACCGTCCCGTCCACCTGGTAGAGCAAGTGGGCGGCGAGGTCCTCCCGGCCGGGATCGAGGATCAGCGCGTCCTCGTCGGTCCACGGCTCGGGCGCGTCGGAGCGGACACCGCGCACCGGGAACCTGCTGCCCTTGGCCCGCACGCAGTCCGCGCACGCGGGGAGCAGGTTCGCCCAGGTGTGCTCCAGCCACCGGTAGTGGTCCGGGCTGACCGTGCCGTCCTCACCGACGGCGTTCCCGGGCGGGCGGTGGTGCGTCACCACCGCGGTGTCGGAGTCGATCGGGGTCTCACAGTAGGCGCACCGCTCGCCCGTCATCTCCAGCAGCGCCGCGACCACCGCGGGTGGGCGCGAGTCCTCGTCGCGGGCGCTCTTGACCAGGGCGCTGTGCTTGCTGGCCGTCTCGGGCGAGGTCGGGTGCTCCGAGCGCGCGCGGGCGAACTCCTCTGGCTCTGCTGGGCGCACCAGTCTCATGGGACCTCCGCCGACCGTTGGGCGACATCATCCCACCGGGCCAACTCCCCCGGTGGGCGTTCGCTCAGCGAAGAGGTGCTTGCGGCGGCCGTGATACCGGCCGCGCAGGACCGGTCAGGACCGGCTGATGTTCGGCAGCGCGGCGAGCGCGGTGTCACCGGCCGCGTCGCGCTGGAGCATCGGTACGATCACCCATCCGGTGCCGGAGCGGCCCGGGCTGACCACGTGCGCGGACGTGCCGTCCGGCGCGGTCCAGTCGGAGCGGCGCCATTCGGCGACGACCGAGTCGGCGACGTCACCCAGCTTCATCACGTGGTCGAGATCGCAGACCCACGCACACGATGTCTCACCCATGTGCTCACTCCCCGGTTCGGTCCAATTCGTTCCCTTGAGCGCTCTTCACGCTAGTCCGGGATGTGATACAGGGCACTAGCCGGATCGGGTGATCTTGGGGCCGCGGCGTGCTCACCCCGGGGTGAGCACGGGGTGAGGCCTCACCCCCACCCGGATCGGCCTCGCCGGTCCGGCCACCCGCCGCCGTCATCCCTGGCACGATCACCGGAGGCGGACACGAGGTCATGACTGAGGGAGCAACGATGGTGAAGGTCCTGGTGGTGGGCGCAGGGATCCTCGGGCTGGCGACGGCGGCGCGGCTGGTCCGCCGCGGCGACGAGGTGATCGTGCTGGACAAGGAGCTCTCGGTGGCCCGGCACCAGACGGGTCGCAACTCCGGGGTGATCCATTCCGGCCTGTACTACGCGCCCGGCAGCCTCAAGGCGCGCCTGGGCACCGCCGGCGCGGCGAGCATGACGGCGTTCGCGCAGGACCACGGCGTGGCGGTGCGCACCTGCGGAAAGCTCGTGGTCGCCGTCGACGACACGGAGCTGCCGGGCCTGGCCGAACTGGCCCGCCGGGCGGAGGCGAACGGGGTGCCGGCGCGGCTCATCGACACCGCCGAGGCCCGCGAGTACGAGCCGAACGTCGCGTGCGTGCGTGCGCTGCGGGTGGAGAGCACCGGCATCGTCGACTACGTCGGCGTGTGCGAGGTGCTGGCGCGCCAGATCGCCGACGGCGGTGGGCAGCTCCGCTTCGGCCGCACCTTCCACGGTGCGCGCACCGTGGGCGGGCGCGTGCGCGCCCGGGTGGACGTGACCGGCGCCGACGGCGGAACGGAGCGGGAGGACATCGTCGCCGATGCCCTCGTGGTCTGCGGCGGCCTGCACGCGGACCGGTTGGCCGACGCCTGCAACGTGGTCCCGCAGGCACGGATCGTGCCGTTTCGTGGCGAATACTTCGAGTTGGTGCCGGACAAGGCGGATCTGGTCCGGACGCTCATCTACCCGGTGCCGGACCCGCGGTTCCCGTTCCTGGGGGTGCACCTGACCACGATGATCCACGGCGGTGTGCACGCCGGCCCGAACGCGGTGCTGGCCCTGGCCCGGGAGGGCTACACCTGGCGGGACGTGAACCTGGCGGACCTGCGCGGCTCCCTGTCCTGGCCGGGGCTGTGGCGCCTCGGCCGCCGCAACATCGTGCCCGGCGCCGGGGAGATCATCCGGTCGCTGTCCCGCGCGCGGTTCGCGGCCAGCCTGTCCCGGCTGGTACCCGGGATCACGGCGGCGGACCTGGTGCCGGCCCCGGCCGGGGTGCGCGCGCAGGCGCTGCGGCGCGACGGGTCCCTGGTGGATGACTTCCTCGTCCAGCGCGCGGACCGGCAGCTGCACGTGCTGAACGCACCGTCGCCGGCGGCGACGGCGTCCCTGGAGATCGCCGCGCACCTGGAGTCGGAACTGGACGGGGTGCTCGCGGACGCGTCAGTCTGAGCGGATGACCCACATGAACCAGCAGGTGCATTTCATCACCCTCGCCACCGCTGACCTGGACGCGGCCCGCCGGTTCTACGCCGAGGCCCTCGGCTGGACGCCCACCCTGGACGTGCCGGGCGAGATCCTGTTCTTCCAGGTGGCGCCGGGCCAGATGCTCGGGCTCTTCGACGCCGTGAAGTTCAACGAGGACCTCGGCGCCCCGGCCGGCCCGGCCTCGGTCTCCGGGGTGACGCTGGCCCACAACGTGGCCGGGCCGGACCAGGTCCGCGACCTGGTCGAGGCGATGGCCGCCGCCGGTGGCACCGTACTCACGGCGCCGCAGCCCGGGGCGTTCGGCGGGATCTTCCACGCGCACGTCCAGGACCCGAACGGGGTCATCTGGGAGATCGCACACAACCCGGGCTGGGCGATCGAGGCCGACGGAACGGTGCGGTTCGGCTAGGTCCTGACCCGCCCGAACGCATCGCTTCAGTGCCGGGGCTCAGCGCGCAAGGGCGGATCTGCCACCGTTCGATGGCGACTGTCGGTGGGGCGTGTCATCGTCGCTGCCATGACCACTCACACCCACAGCATTCCGTTCTCCATCGACTACATCGAGATCTCGGTCACCGATCTGCAGGCCGCCAAGGACTTCTACGGGCGGGCCTTCGGCTGGGAGTTCACCGCCTACGGCGACGAGTACGCAGGCATCCGCACGCCCGCCGAGGCCGGTGGTGAGGAGGCCGGCGGCCTCGCCCTGGTGCCGGAGCCGAAGCCGGCGGGCGGTCCGCTCGTGCTGCTCTACAGCGACGACCTCGACGCCTCCGTGACGGCCGTGACGCGGGCCGGCGGCACCGTCGTCAACGGCCCCTACGAGTTTCCCGGCGGCCGACGGTTCCACTTCACGGACCCGAGCGGCAACGAACTGGGCGTCTGGGCCGCGGCGTAGGCCGGTCCGGGCGGTTCGAGCGAGAGCACGCGGTCGGCGAAGCGACGTGCGACCCGATCCTCGTGCGTGATGATGACGAGCGCCATGCCGCCGTCGACCATGCGCTCGAGCAGGTCCAGCACGGCCTCTCGCGTCACGGCGTCCAGGCCGGTGGTGATCTCGTCGCAGATCAGCACGTCCGGGCGGGCGAGCAGTGCGCGGGCCAGTGCCGCGCGCTGCAACTCGCCACCGGACAGCTGGCTCACCCGCCGGGCGAGGTGGTCCGGCTCGAGACCGACCTGCCCGGCGACGTCCGCGAGCGCCGCTGCGACCTCCGCACGGCCGTCGCCGCGCAGGTTCACGACCGGGCGGATCACCTGCGCGCCGATCGGGCGGAACGGGTCGAACGCGGCACGCGCGTCCTGGAACACGTACTGCACCAGCGCGCGATCGGCGCCCGTCCGCGCGCGCACCGCCCACGGCGTCACCCGGCCGGCCAGGCGCAACTCGCCACCGTGCGGCTGATGCAGGCCCGCGAGGCACCGTGCCAAGGTCGACTTGCCGGCGCCCGACGGGCCGCGCACCGTCAGGGTGCTGCCGCGCTCGAGCCGGAGCTCGACCTCGTCCAGCACTGGGTCGCCCCGACGCCCGTATCCCGCCGTCAGCCGGTCGACCCGTAGCACCGGCGATGACGTCGGCGCCGAGGCCGTCCTGCCGGCCGGCGGCTCGCCGATGCCGGCTTCGATCAGCTGCCTCGTGTACGGCTCGCGTGGATGGGCCCACAGGTCCCGGCCGTGCTCGACGACCGCCCCGCGGCGCAGCACGAGGGTGTCGTCGGCGAGGCGGCGCACGAGGGCGAGGTCGTGGCTGAGCAGGATGATCGCGGTGCCCTCCTCGCGCAGGGACTCCAGCTCGGCCGCGAGCGCATCGCGGTGGCCGGGATCCTGACCGGTCGTGGGTTCGTCCACGACCAGGCAGTCCGGGTCACCGATCAGGGCCAGCGCGAATACCGCGCGCTGCTGCTGACCGCCCGAGAGCTGGTGCGGGAACCGTCTCAGCAGGGCGGGGTCCAGGTGGGCGCGTGCCACCGCACGGGCGACCGACTCGGTGCCCGCGCGTCCTCGCACCCGTGCCACCTCCCGCAGCAGCGACCCCACCCGCCGGCTCGGCGTGAGGACCGCGCCGGGGTGCTGTGGCACGTATCCGATGCGGCGCGGATCGCTGCGCACCACGCCGGCGACCCTCGCGCCACTGGGGAACTCGCCCATCACGGCGAGGCCGGTCGTGGTCTTGCCGCTGCCGGACTCCCCCACGAGCGCGATGACCTCGCCGGGTCCCGCTGTGAACGAGATCGGACCCACCACGGTCCGGTGGTCGAGCTGGACGGTCAGGTCCTCGACACCGATCACCGGGTGGCGCCTTCCCTGTGGGCGCGCAGTCGCCACTCGTCCATCGCGAGGTTCAGCCCCACGGCCAGGGCCGTGATCAGGCACGCCGGCAGCAGGGTCGCCAGCGGCTGCAGCAGCAGCCCGTCGCGGTTCTGCTCGACCATGACGCCCCAGTTGCTCCGATCGGGGTCGACCCCGACCCCGAGGAAGCTCGCCGAGGCGACCAGGTAGAGCGCGCCCACGAACCGCACGCCGGCGTCCGCCACGATCATGCCCATCGCCGACCTGCCGAGGAACCAGCCCACGCGCCGCCATCGTGGCTCGCCGGCGAGCAGCATGGCCTCCGCGGCTGCACCGTTCGCCGGCCCCAGGGCGGCGGCGCGGATGACCCGCGTCGCGTCGGGCGCGAGCACCACCACGACGATCCCGATCAGGACCAGGTCGTGCTGTGGCGCGATCGAGGCGAGCAGGATCAGCACCAGCAGCGATGGCATCGCGAGCACGACGTCGAACGGCCGCATGATCAGCTCGTCCAGCCACCGGCGGCGCGTGGCCGCCGCCGTCAGCGCGAGCGGTACCGCCAGCACGTAACAGAGCACCGTGGCTCCGACGGAGGTGATCACGATCGGCGCACCGCCGAGGAGCAGTTCGTCCAGCACGTCGCGCCCGGCGAAGTCGGAGCCGAACGGTCCGGCCGCCGGGTCGAACGCCGTCGACCGGGAGCCACCGGAGGTGGCGAACAGGGGCCCGACGAGCGCGAGCGCGCCCGGGATCGCGAGGAGTGCGATGACGACGCCGTGGCGCACGAGCCGCCTCACGACGTGACCGCCGCAGGATTCATCCGGTAGCTGACGGCGTCGGCGACGACGTTCACCGCGACTGTGACCAGCCCGAAGAACACGGCGAGGCCCTGCACGACCGGGACGTCCCGCGTGCCGACCGCGTCCACCAGGGTGGTGCCGAGGCCCGGGATCACGAACACCGCCTCCACCACGATCACGCCGCCCAGCAGCCAGTCCACGGCCCGCGCCAACTGCTGCACCGCGGGCGCCCCGGACGTCGGCAGCGCGTGTGCCCAGGTGATCCGGCGCTCGCTCAGCCCGATCCTGCGCAGGTGGCGCGTGTAGTCGCTCTCCCGTGCATCGACCAGTCCGGCGCGCACCAGGCGGGACACCGAGCAGAGCGGCCGGATCAGAAGCACCACCACCGGCAGCACCAGCACGAACGGCTGCGCGAGCAGATCGGCGACCCCGAGTGCGTTCGCCGGCAGCAGACCGAGCTGCAGTGCGAAGAGCGTGATGAGCACGATGGCCGACGCGAACTCCGGAACGGAGTAGAACCCGAGGCTGACGCTGCTGATCACGCGATCGACCACCGAGCCCGGTTTGCGGGCCGCGGCCACGCCGAGCACGGTCGCCAGCGGCGGCAGGAGCAGGAACGTGATGCCGGCGAGCAGCGCGGTCGGTGCCAGGCCGGCGCGCAGGGTGTCGGCCACCGGTCGCCCGGAGATCAGGGACCTGCCCAGGTCCCCGCGCAGGAGCTCACCCCACCATCCGAGGTAACGCCGCCCCCACGGCTCGTCCAGTCGCAGCGCGGCGCGCAGCTGCGCGATCCGCTCCGGATCGGGGGCGTCGCCGGCGATCACGACCGCCGCATCGCCCGGCAACGCCTCGGTGAGCAGGAACACGATCGTGACGACGCCGAACACCTGGACCACGCCGACGGCGATGCGACGGGCGAGCAGACCGGTCAGGCTCACGCGAGCCAGACGCGGTCGAACCGCGCCCAGTCGAGCGAGTTCGCCGGGGCCTCGACGATGCCCCCGACGTTCGCGCTCGTCGCGACGATCCAGTCCGCGAAACCCCAGATCAGGAAACCGCCCCGGTCGTGGAGCGTGGCCTGCATGTCGTGGTAGATCCCGGCCCGTACGGCGGGATCCGCCGTGGCGATCGCGTCGGCGTAGAGCGCGTCGAACGCCGGATCGCGCCAGGCGGTCGCGTTCGTGCTGGAGTCGCTCAGCAGTCGCTGGGAGACATGTGACTCGATGGGCATGCCACCCGAGCGGTAGGCGCACAGGATGCCCTCGTCGAGGATCTCGGACCAGTAGGTGCCGGCGTCGCGCTGCCGCACGGACGCGGTGAGGCCGGCGGCGCGCAACTGGTCCGCGAACACGTTCGCACTGGCGATCAGGCCGGAGCCCGCGTCGGCGGTGTCGATCACGATCTCGTGATCGCCCAACCCACTGGAGGCGATGAGCCGGCGGGCGAGGTCGAGGTCCTGCTCGCGCTGCGGAAGGTCGTCGGCGTAGTACTCGTACCCCTTGCCGAACAGGTCGTTGCCGATGTCGCCCGCACCCCCCAGTGCGGCGTCGACCAACTCCTGGCGGTCCGCGAGGGCGAACAGTGCGCGCCGCGCGTCAGGGTGGTCGAACGGCGCGCGGTCGGTCTTCATCGCGAAGCCGTTCATGCCGCTGTTCGGCAGGCGGATGAACGCGAGGTCGTCGCGCGCCGCGTACGTCTGTGCGGTCGAACCGGACACGTCGTGCGCGTACTGGACGGTTCCGCTCACCAGTGCGTTGATGCGGGCGGACTCCTCGTTCGCGATCAGGTACTCGAGACGGTCGAGGTACGGGCGTCCCTCCCAGTACTCGTCGAACGCGTCCAGGGTCAGCGACCGCCCGGGATCCCAACCGGCGAAGCGGAACGGCCCCGATCCGATCGGCTCGTCGAAGTTCGTCGTGTCCTCGGGCACGATGAACGCACCGAACGCGGCCAGGGAGTTCGGGAATTCGGCGTAGGACCGGGTCAGGTGCAGGCGCAGCGTGCGTTCGTCCAGGACCTCGGAGGCGTCCAGGTCGAGCATGGCGAAGTTGCTGCGTGCCCGGAAGCCTTCGGCCGGGTCCTTGATGCGTCGGTAGCTGTACAGGACGTCCTCCGGGCGGACCGGTCGCCCGTCGTGGAAGACGGCCTCGCGCAGCCGAATGGTCCACTGGGTCAGGTCGGCGCTCGGCTCCCACTCCTGCGCCAGCCGTGGCACCGCCGACATGTCCTCGCCGAGGTCGGCGAGCTTCTCGAAGATCATCTTCGAGCGTGATCCCTCCAGGAACAGGTTCGCCCGGTGTGGGTCGAGTGTCTCCTGGGCGCCTCCGCCCGCGAAGGCCGCGCGCAGCACCCCACCTGGCACCGGTTCGGCGCCGGTGTCGGGGGCCGAGCCCGTGGCGGGTGAGCGTGGCGTGCAGGCCGCCAGGCCCGTCGTCACGGCGGCGAGCGACGCGCCGATCAGCAGGGTTCTGCGGGATGGGCGCAGCTCGGGGGATGTGGTCATCGGGGGATGCTCCTCTCGGAGGGCTTCGAAGGGCCCTGGTTCCGGTCTGTGGTGTGGCTGGCGGGGGTCGGGTCGCTGGGGTGGGGAGCGCGCGGGGCCGTGGACGGCGAGAGCGAGAGCGCGGCGGCGGCGAGCGCGGCGATGCCGCAGGCGAGCCAGGACAGCGGCGCCGACCGTTCGAGCAGTGCGCCGATTCCCGCCCCCGATGCCGCGGCGATCACGCCGGAGAGCAGATAGAAGGCGCCGTAATAGGTGCCGGTCATCCCGGGCGAGGCGTGCTGGGCGATCCGCTCAAGCATGAACGGCTGCGCGATCACCACGCCGAGGCCGAGGACGGCCGCGGCGAGGAGGATCACGGTGAGCCGCACGGCGGGACCTGCGGCGGCGGTCGCCGCCGGCGCGAGCATACCGATCCCCATCACGGCATAGCCGACGGCGATCGAGCGGCGGGCCTGCCATCTGGCCATCGCATAGCGGGTGAGCGGGCGCTGGCAGGCCACGGCCACGACGGTCGAGACGACGAACACCGAGACGGTGCCGGCATTCCCGCCGAGCAGCGGGTCGGCCTCCCTCGGGAACATCAGGTACAGCTGGTTCTGGAGGGCGAAGAGGGCGCTCCCGGCGAGCGCGAACAGCCAGAACCGGCCGTTGCGGAGCAGCCCGACCATGCCGCCACGCTCCGGGACAGGCCGGTCCCCCGACTGCGCCGGGAGCCAGATCGCCTGCGCGATCGTGAGGACCGCGAAGACCCCGGCCGCGACGCCGGCGACCATGCGGAAGTCGACGAGCAGAAGCAGCGCCCCGAGCACCGGCCCGACGAACATGCCGGCGTTGCCGGCGAGCGCGAACCAGGCGAACGCCTCCGCGGTACGCCCCTGCGACGCGGTGGCGACATAGGAGCGGACGGCCGGGTTGAACAGCGCGCCGGCGACGCCGCTGAGCACAGCGGCCGCGAGTAGCCCCCAGAGGTCCTCGGTCAGGGCGAACATCCCGAAGCCGACGACGCGCAGGAGGCAACCCACCAGGATCATCGGGCGGCTGCCGATCCGGTCCGCGCAGACCCCGCCGACCAGGAACAAGCCTTGCTGGGCCAGGTTGCGGGCACCGAGGACGAGGCCGACGGCGGCCAGGGTCAGTCCGATGGAGTCGGTCAGGTACGCCGCGAGGAACGGCAGGAGCAGGTAGAAGCCGAGGTTCACTCCGAACTGGTTCAGCACCAGTACCTGCACCGGACGTGAGAAGGAACGCAGGCTCGAGCGGTCGGTCATGCCGGACTGCGAGCGGGGGCGGAGGAGGTCATCATGCTGGGCACCAGTGTTCGCGAGAACCCTGGCTATTGGTAGTGCTTTTCATTATCGTCTGGGTTATAGGCTGGGCCTATGGCGAATCACGCAGACGCAGTGAGTTCGGTCGACGAGCTGCGCCTCGCGGTCGCGCTCGCCGACCACGGCTCGATGCTCGCCGCGGCCGCGAGCCTCCACATCGCGCAACCCTCCGCGTCCCAGCGGTTGCGCCGCCTGGAGTCACGGGTCGGCCTCGCCCTGTTCGACCGGGACACGCGCGGGACCCGCCCGACGTCCGCCGGCCTGGAGTACGTGCGCCTCGCTCGCCGCGCCCTGGAGACCATCGAGTCGGTGACCGATGGCGCACGCCGCGCAGCCGGCCGTCCCCGGTCCAGGACCGGGACCTTCACGAGCCTGTCGGTGCCGGTCTTCACGGCGGTGCAGCGACTCCTACCACCACCGGCCACCGTGGAGCAGCGGATCGGGAACGGCCGTCGGCTGCTGCGGATGATCGACGGCGGCGAACTCGACGCGGCGGTCATCATCGCGCCGCACGCGACGTGGGCGCCGACCACGGCCGAGGTGACGCGGCTCGGGAGCGATCCGCTGTTGCTCGTCACACCGCCCGAGGTGGAGGCCATTGACCCGGCGCGCGAGCGGCGACGGGGGTGGGCCCTTCCGGTCTGGGTCGCGACCTACAGCTCGCAGCCGGACGACGTGGCTCAGGATTTCGCCGCGATGGGGGCACAGGTGCGCCTGGCCGGCTCCGCGCCGGTCGCCCTCGCGATCGCACGCGAACGCGGTGAGCTCGCGGCGGTTCCCCGGTCGGCCTGGTCCGCCGATCGCCATCAGGGCGAGCACGCTCAGGCGCTGCCTGGCGCGTTCTCGATGCCGCTCGCCCTCGTCACCGTCCGCACGAGCCCGCTGTCCGGCCGCGGTGGCGAGCTCGCCACCGAACTCGGGCTGGCTCAGGCCGACACGGCCATGAGGACCTGAGCGGTCACGAGCGCCGCGGCCGCGGCCTCGTAGCCCTTGTCCTCCCGGGACCCGGGTAGGCCCGCCCGGTCGAGCGCCTGGGTCTCGTCGTCGCACGTCAACAGGCCGAAGCCGACGGGAACACCGTGGTCGAGGGCCACTCGGGCGAGCCCGTCGGTGGCCGCCGCGCACACGTACTCGAAGTGCGGTGTGCCGCCGCGGATGACCACGCCGAGTGCGACCACGGCGTCATGGCTGCGGGCCAGACGATCGGCGGCCACGGGCAGCTCGAACGATCCGGGCACCCGCAGCACCGTCGGCTCGGCGATGCCGGCCTTACTGCAGGCGCGCAGCGCGCCGGCGAGCAGGCCGTCCATGACCTGCTCGTGCCAGGACGCGGCGACGACGGCGACCCGCGCCTGCGGCAGGTGGGGAATTGTCTGGTCGGGGCTTCCGTGTCCGCTCATGCACTCTCTCCGGTCTGGTGGTGGGGCAGGCCGACGAGGTGGTGACCCAGTCGGTCCCGCTTGGTGGTCAGGTAGGCCAGGTTCTCCGGCGTCGGGTGGGTGGTCAGGTCGACGGTGCCGGTCACGTCGACGCCGCCGGCCCGCAGCGCCTGGGCCTTGGCCGGATTGTGGGTGAGCAGCCGGACCGAGCGGACACCGAGGTGGTCGAGGATCCGTGGGACCACGGCGAACGACCGCGCATCGACCGGCAGCCCCAGGTCGAGATTGGCGTCGACGGTGTCGCGGCCGGTCTCCTGCAGCGCATACGCACGCAGTTTCTCGATGAGGCCGATGCCACGGCCCTCGTGCCCGCGCAGCAGCACCAGGACACCGCGCCCCTCGCGATCGATCCGGGCCAGGGACTCCTCCAGCTGAGGTCCGCAGTCGCAGCGTCGGCTGCCCAGGACGTCACCGGTCACGCACTCGGAGTGCACCCGGACCAGGACTGGTTCGGGACCGGTGACGTCGCCACGGACCAGCACCAGGTGCTCGGCTCCCGACCCCGGCGCCGGCACCGGATCGGGACGGGTGTCGGCCTCCCGCACGGCGAGCGCGGTGAACTCCCCGTGTCTGGTGGGCAGCCGTACCGGCTCGGTGATCTCCAGTGGGGTGGCCATGGCCAGGCGGTGGGTGGCGAGGTCCTCGATGGAGATCATCGCCAGGTCGTGGCGGTCGGCGAACTCCCGCAGGGCCGGGCCGCGCATCATGGTGCCGTCGTCGTGGACCAGCTCGACGAGCACGCCTACGTCCGGTTGGCCGGCGAGCGCCATCAGGTCGACCGCGGCCTCGGTGTGCCCGCGACGTTCGAGCACCCCGCCCGCGCGGGCCCGCAGCGGGAAGACGTGACCGGGACGGGTGAGGTCGCCGGCGGTGGTGTCGCCTCCCGCGAGCAGGCGCAGGGTGCGGGCGCGGTCGGCCGCGCTGATTCCGGTGCCGACGCCGTCGCGGGCGTCGACGCTCACCGTGAAGGCCGTGCGTAGCGGGTCCTCGGTGCGTTCGACCATCAGCGGCAGGCCGAGCCGGTCGGCGTGCGCGCCGGGCATCGGGGCGCAGACGATACCGCTGGAGTACCGCACCGTCATGGCCAGGAGTTCGGGCGTGGCGGCGGCCGCGGAGAAGATCAGGTCTCCCTCGTTCTCGCGGTCCTCGTCATCGACCACGACCACGGGCCGGCCGGCGGCGATCTCGGCGACGGCGCGGGAGACGGCGTCGAGGCGGATTGTGCTCATCGTCGCGCCACGGCCTCGAGGCCGGGCAGGAGGTTCTCGACGTACTTGGCCAGGACGTCCACCTCGATGTTCACGCGCGATCCGACGCCGCGCAGGCCGAGGGTGGTGCGGGCGAGCGTCTCCGGGATCAGGCCGATGGTCGTCACGCCGTCCGCCACGGACGCAACGGTCAGGCTCACGCCGTCCACGGCGATCGACCCACGGTCGACCACGTAGCGAGTGACGCCGTCGGGCAGTGCGATACGGATCAGGTGCCCGCCCTCGCCGGGCCCGGCCGCGATCACCTCGCCGACGCCGTCGACGTGGCCCTGCACGATGTGACCGCCGAGGCGGGCGTCCGCGCGCAGGGACCGCTCGAGGTTCACTCGGTCGCCGGCCGCGAGGGTGCCGAGCGAGGTGGCCGCGAGGGTGGTCCGGATGACGTCGGCGCTCCACACCTGACCGTCGTGCTCGGTGACGGTCAGGCAGCAGCCGTTGACGGTGATCGAGTCGCCCGGCGCGGCGTCGGAGAGGACGAGCGGCGCGCGGAGGTGCAGGCGGGTGGAGTCCTTCGAGGAGTCGATGCCCTCGACGGTGCCGAGTTCCTCGACGATTCCGGTGAACATGGTGGTCCCTTCTGTTGGGGTCAGACGGCGGGTGGCCGCAGGGTCAGCTGGAGGTCGATGTGCCCGTCGGGCGAGGTGAGCAGGGCGGTGTCGATCAGGTCGAGCGCCAGGGCGTCGGCGATGGTTCCGATGCCGAGCGGCCCGATCGCCGCCGGCCCGGCTCCGAGGACCTTCGGGGCGAGGTGGACGATCAGTTCGTCGACCAGCCCCGCGGTGAGGAAAGCGGCAGCGAGGGTCGGTCCGCCCTCGAGCAGCACGTGTCGCCGGCCGCGAGCGTGGAGGACTGCAAGTGCTTCGGACGGGTCATGGGTGCGCAGCCGCAGGGCGGGAACCGCGGGCTCTTGGGTGGGCAGGTCTGGGATCTGGCCGAGCCCCATCACGGCGCGAAGCGGCTGCCTCGGCCGCAGGGTGCCATCGGTGCGGCGCGCGGTCAGCGCGGGCAGGTCCGCGCGGGCGGTCCCGGCGCCGACCAGGATCACGTCGCACCGTGCACGCAGGAGGTGGACCTGCTCGCGGGCCGCACTGCCGGTGATCCACCGGCTGGAGCCGTCGGCCGCGGCCACCCGGCCGTCCAGGGTGAGCGCCAACTTCGCGGTGACCAGGGGGCGCGCGTGCCGGAGCCCGTGCTCCCAGCCGCGGTTCAGCGCCGCCGCGTCGGCCGCGAGCTCGGCGGGGAGGTCGGTCTCGACCTCGATCCCCGCCCCGCGCAGGATCTCGACCCCGCCGGCCGCGGCGGGGTTCGGGTCGCGGCGGCCGATCACCACACGGCGGATCCCGGCCTCGGTCAGGGCCCGAGTGCACGGGCCGGTACGGCCGGTGTGGGCGCAGGGTTGGAGGGTGACGACCGCCGTCGCACCCACCGCGTCAGCCGACCCGGCCCGGGTCAGGGCGTCGACCTCGGCATGCGCGGTACCGGCGCCGCGGTGGTAGCCCTCGGCGATGACCCGGCCGTCCGGGCCGAGCAGGACGCAGCCGACGCGCGGGTTCGGTCCGAAGGGGACCGCGGGGTGCGCCGCGATCTCGAGGGCACGGCGCAGCGCGCCGTGTTCAGCCTGGTCGATCATCCCGCTCCCGGTGTCCGCGATGCTCGCGGTCCGGAGTGAGGAAGGGGTCACGGAGGCGTCGTCCACCAGGGGAGTCCACGGCTGCACGGGTGCGCCCTGGGATCCGTCCGGAGACGTCGTCGCGTGCGCTTCCCATCCGGACTCTGACCGTCGGTCCAGGAGTTCCACCTGGTCAACCGGTGACCTTGCGGTCATCGGGTCGCGGACTATGACCGCCGGCTCGGAATTTCACCGACCCCAGTGCACGCGAGCTTTCCAGCTCGTCGCCGCCATGCTAACAGCGCCGCCACCGGCGATCGGGTGGGCCGGTCGGGTGACCGATCCGTGAGACGGGCGGACCTGCAGCGTCATCGTCATCGTCATCGACGGCGGCACCCATCCGGATCGTCCGTGGCTCCGAATGGTTGGTATGGGACCGCTGGAACGGATGCGACGAGGCCCGGGCCCGGGCGGGGACGGTGCGGGTGAGCGAGGACACCCACGCATGCCCGTGATCGGACGACGGGTCGTCGCGGGGGTCGTGGTCGCCGTCGGCGCCGCGGCGCTCGTCGTGCTCCCGGGCCTGGGCAATGAGCCGGTGCCGTCCGGGCCGAGCACCTCACTGGAGCGTCTGCTGGACTCGGACGAGCGCGCCGAGGCCGGGCGGCCCACGCTGGAGACCGTCCAGGGTCTGGCGGCTGAGCTCAGCGACACCTCGGGCGACCAGCCGATCGACCCGGACCGGGTCTCGGCCGTGGTGACGAGCCCCGGTCCGTACGAGGTCCTGGGGCAGTTGCAGATCCCCGCCATCGGGCTCGATGCCGAGGTCGGCAACGGGGTCGACCCGGACACTCTTGTCCTCGGTCCGGGCCACTGGCCGGGCACTCCGGTGCCGGGTCAGGTCGGCAACGCGGTGCTCTCCGGCCACCGCACCACGCACACCGCGCCGTTCCGGGATCTCGACGAGTTGACCGAGGGCGACGAGATCACGGTGTCGACGCGAGCCGGCGTGACTACGACGTACGTGGTCACCGAGGTGCTCGTGGTCCCCGTCGAGGAGTACACGGGCGAGGTCCTCGCCCAGCCGGAGGACCCGTCGACGCGAGAGCTCACCCTCTTCGCCTGCCATCCCGAGGGCAGCCTCACCCACCGCATCATCGTGCACGCGCAAGCGCCGCCCGCCTGAACCTCCCTGACCGCTGTGCCGACGGAAGGAGATGTCTCGATCGGACGCAGGATCGTCGCGAACTGCCGGCACACGTCGGAGCCGCGTCGCGGACATGAGCAGATCACCAACGAAAGCAGGTGTGAATTCCATGCATGAGACCAACGATCCCATCGGGACAGACCCCGGCTGGGCGGCGCGAGTGCGTCGGTCCAGGCAGATGTTCGGCGGCAAGCCGGTGCTGCGGTTCCAGACCGAGGCGACGCGCCGCACCTTCATCGCGGGCGCCGGACTGGTCGGGGTGGGTGCGACCTTCGTCGCGTTCAACCGGAACGACCCGGTCGCCTTCGCCGACACCACCGGCGACATCGACATCCTCAACTACGCGCTCACCCTCGAGTACCTCGAGGCGGAGTTCTACACGCAGGGAATCGCCGGCAACGTCATCACCGACGAGCGCGAACTCGAACTCGTGAGCCCGATCCGGGACCACGAGCAGGCACACGTGGACGGCATCACGCAACTGATCACGGACCTCGGCGGTACGCCCGTGGAGTCGCCGACATTCATGTTCCCGGACGGCACCTTCACCGACCGTGACATGTTCCTCGAGACGGCCTCGATGTTCGAGGAGCTGGGCGTGCAGGCCTACCACGGCCAGGTCGCGCTGATCAGCGATGCCGAGATCCTTGGCACCGCGGCCGCGATCGCGGGCGTCGAGTCCCGGCACGCGGCCGTCGTCGCCCACCTCATGGGCGGCGAGCCATTCCCCGCACCGTTCGAGGCGAACCTCCCCATGGAGGACGTCCTCGCCGCGGCCGGCCAGTTCATCGAAGGTTAGGAGAAACACCGTGTACACCCGAAAGAACTTCATCCGTGATGCCGGTCTGGTGATCCCGGGCGCGATCGCCTTGACGATGCTCGGCTCGAAATTCGCTTTCGCCGACGACGGTGACTTCGATGGTCCGCTCGACGTGCTGAACTACGCGCTGACCCTTGAGTACCTCGAGGCCGAGTTCTACCGACAGGGCAACGCGGCCGGTCTGGTGAGTGGCCAGGCCGCCGAGTACCTCGCCACGATCCAGACCGACGAGGAGACCCACGTCATGACCCTGCAGGACACCATCGCGTCGCTCGGCGGCGCGGCGGTGCCGGCGCCGATGGTCGACTTCGGCGAGGCGTTCGCGAGCGAGGCGAACTATCTCGAGACGGCCTTCACGTTCGAGAACCTCGGCGTGCAGGCCTACCTCGGTGCGGCACCGTCGCTGTTCCAGGAGAAGGAGTTACTGACGGCGGCGGCGAGCATCTTCGGGGTCGAGGCACGCCACGCCGCGATCCTCGGCGTGCTGCAGAACAAGCCCGCCGAGGGCGGCGTCTACCAGGGCGCGCTCGAGACGGCGCTGAGCCGTGCCGACGTGCTGGAGGCAGCGTCGCCGTTCATCGTCAGCGCGGAGACGCTCTGACCGCAGCGGCTCCGGCACCGGTCGCTGCGGGGTCCCCCGAACCCCAGCCGGTGGCGCGCGACGGGCCGCCGCCGGCTGGGCCCGGGCGGGCAAGCGCGCCCCGCGGCGGCACCTGCGCGATACTGGCACCGTGAGCAGCCACGGACCGCGCCTTCCCGGCACGATCCCGGACAACACGACCGGTTCGCGTGACGACCTCAGCGAACTGATGCAGCGCGCAGCGCTGGGAGACCAGGACGCGTTCGCCGCGATCTACGACGCGACCGCACCGGTGGTCCACGGCGTGGCCCGACGGGTGCTGCGCGACCCGGATCTGGCAGCCGAGGTGACGCAGGAGGTCATGCTCGAGGCGTGGCGCACGGCGCCCCGGTTCGACGGCGCGCGCGGCTCGGTCCTGGCCTGGCTCACGACGATGACTCGACGAAGGGCGGTGGACCGGGTGCGATCGGAGCAGTCACATCGGGACCGGGGCGAACGCGTCGCCACCGGGGACTTCCGCCGGCCCTTCGACGAGGTCGCCGAGACCGTGGAGCGCCGGTCCGAGTTCCTCGAGGTGCGACGCTGCCTCGGCTCGCTGACGGACCTGCAGCGCGACGCCGTCGTGACGGCCTTCTACGGCGGTCAGACCTACCGTGAAGTGGCGCAGTCACGCGGGGCCAGCCTGCCTACGGTGAAGTCGCGGATCCGCGACGGTCTGAACCGACTGCGGCGCTGCCTGGACGGGACGCAGCCACAGGACCCAGACGACGTGTTCCACGACGCACACAATCCAGCAAGGGAGGGACCGCAGTGACCGACGATGACGTGCGTGATCTGCTCGGTGCCTGGGCGTTGGATGCCGTGGACGACGTCGAGCGCAAGGCGGTGGAGCGACTCATCCGGGACGACCCCGAAGCCGCCGCGGAGGCCCGAGCCCTGCGGGAAACGGTGACGCGGCTCGCCGAGAGCGACGCGGCCGCCCCGCCGGCGGCGCTGCGCGCCCAGGTGCTCGACGCGGTCGGGTCCACTCGGCAACTCACACCTTCGGCCAGTGACACGCACCCCCCGGAGCGCCCACCGGCACGTCGGCGCAGCACCGCATGGCGGCTGCTCGCCGCGGCCGTGATCCTGATCGCAATCGCCGTGCCATCGGGCATCGCGGTGCTCCAGGCCCAGCGGGCCGAGCGGGCCGAGCAGCAGGTCGAAATGGTGGCAGAAGCACTCAGTGAACCCGGAGCCAGCCTGGTCCGGGCGGACGTGTCCGGGGGCGGGAAGGCGGCCATGGTCACCGGCGGAGACACCGTCCTGCTGGCGCTCAGCGGCCTGCCGGAGCTGAGCGATCAGGACTACCAGCTCTGGGTCGTCCAGGACGACGTCCCGGTCTCGGCCGGGGTGCTTCGTCCCAGGGACGGCCTCCTCACCAGGGAGTTGGCCGACGTCCCGCCCACGGCGGCGCTGGCCCTCACCGTCGAACCCGCCGGCGGCTCCGATCAGCCCACGACGGACCCACTGGTGGTCCTCAGCCCCTGAGCGCGATCGCTACCGCCCTGATCGTGGCCGACCCGCCTCAGCGGGTCTCGAGCAGAGCGGACACGGTCCTGGTCACCAGTTCCGGCGCGTGCGTGGGGTCGAGTCGCCCAGCCGAGACCTCGATCCCGGCGCCGTGCAGGATCTGGTGCAGCATCGCCACCTGCCATGAGACCGGCATGTCGGTCCGGAAGTCCCCACGTTCTCGGCCGCGTTCGATCAACGACTGCACGCGGGCGGCTGGGCCTTCGTGGAGCTGGCGGATGCGCTCGGCGGTGAGTTCGTCCTGAGCCGCGACCACCACCGCCCGCGACTGGTCCACGAGGTGCCAACTGCTCTGGATCAGCCGGTTCAGCGTCGCGCGCGGGTCGCCGTCGACGTCAACCTCGGCGAGGGCCAGCTCACCTTGCTCGATGACCCGTGCCACGACCGCATCGACCAGCGCCGGGCGTGAGGCGAAATGACCGTAGAGCGTCACACGGCCGAGCCCGGCCTCCTTGGCGATGTCAGCCATGGTCGCGTTGGGGTCCCGGGCGAGACAGGTGATCGCCGCCCCGATGATGCTCTCGACGTTACGCACCGCATCGGCGCGCCGTGCCGTCTCGCCTGGTGCCCTGTGCACCATCCACTGCCCCCTCTTCTCGAACACGCGTGTATGGGTTAGAGTACCAACCCGATAACTCAGACACCAATGTTCGACTTAGGAGTGGTCCACATGTCCGACACTCGAGCCCCGGCGCACGCGGACGCCGGCCTCCACCCCAAGCGCTGGGTCGCGTTGGCGCTGCTGGGCACGGCGCAGTTCATGCTGATCCTGGACGTCACTGTGGTGGCGATCGCACTCCCCCAGATGGGCGCCGACCTGGGCCTCTCGCGGGACGTCCTGACCTGGGTCGTCGCGGCCTACACGGTGACCTTCGGCAGCCTGATGCTGCTCGGGGGCCGCAGCGCCGACCTGTTCGGGGCAAGGCCGATCGTCTACGGCGGTCTGGTCACCTTCGTGCTCGGATCACTGGCAGCGGGCCTGGCCCAGAGCGCTCCGATGCTGCTCACCGGCCGGGTGGGGCAGGGCCTCGGGGCGGCGATGCTCTCGCCCGCGGCACTCTCCGTGGTTGTGCGGCTCTTCTCCGAAGCCGAACGCAACCGCGCGCTGGGGATCTGGTCAGCGCTCGGTGGTGGCGGTGCCGCGGTCGGCGTGCTGCTCGGCGGGTTGATCACCGCCGGGCCGGGATGGCCCTGGGTGTTCTTCATCAATGTGCCGGTGGGCGCGGTCGTCCTGGTGGGGCTCGTGCGGGTGCTGCCACCGCTACGGCCCGTGGAGCAGGCCGCAGCGGGCCTCGACGTGCCGGGTGCGCTCCTGGTGGCCGGGGCGACCGGCCTGGCGATCTACTCCCTGACCGCCGCCGGCGAACTCGGGTGGGCCACGGCGCAGACCATCGTCCCCGCCGCCGCGGCGGCCGGGCTGTATGTGCTCTTCGGCTGGCGGCAGAGGACAGCCGCCTCCCCGCTCATGGACCTCGAGCTGCTCGGGCGACGTCCCGTCACCGCAGGCGTGTTCGTCATCCTGATCGCCACCGCACTCATGGTCGCGGTGTTCTTCCTCGGCACCTTCTACTTCCAGCAGTCGGCCGGGCACGGTCCCCTGGCCACCGGGCTGTTGTTCCTGCCGGTCGCTCTGGCCACGATGGCCGGCGCCAACCTGGGTGGGCGCCTGATCGCCCGGGTCGGGGCGCGCCAGCTCGGCGCCGGCGGCATGCTCATCGCGGCAGGAGGGCTGCTCGTCCCGGCGCTCTGGACGACGACCGCCGCCACCACGATCGGGGTCACGTTCGGTGCGTTCGGAATCGGCGCACTGTTCGTGGTCGCGTCGGCCACCGCCCTCGGGCAGGTCGGTCCGCAGGAGGCCGGTGTCGCCTCCGCGCTGCTGAGCACGTTCCACGAGTTCGGTGCCTCGCTGGGGGTGGCGACCGTCTCCAGCATCGCGGCCCTGAGCCTCGCCGGAGGTGGGGACGCCGGGTTCCGGCAAGCATTCATCGCCGCGGCGATCGCGGCAGTGGTCGCGGCCGTCATCTCCGCGGTGGTCATCCCGGCGCGGCGGGCCGCCCGGTGACCCGCCCGCCCTGAGCCCGAGTGAGGGTCCGGCCGCTCCGATCCGTAGTCTTGCCGCGTGAGTTCAGCGGTCGCATGGATGCAGCGGTGGCAGGTCCCGCTGTATCTGGGCGCGATCGTGCTGGCCGGGATCGTCGGACTCGCCGTCCCATCGGCCGGCCCGCCGTCGGCTCGCGCGATCAGCCCGGTGCTCGCCCTCCTGCTCTACGCGACCTTCCTGGGCGTCCCGTTCGCAGCGATCGGCGCTGCGGTGCGCGATCTCCGGTTCCTCACGACCGTGCTCGTGCTGAACTTCGTGATCGTCCCGGTGCTCGTGTTAGGGCTCTCGCGGTTCGTGTCCGCAGACGCGGCGGTGCTGCTCGGAGTGCTGCTGGTGCTGCTGACGCCATGCGTCGACTACGTGATCGTGTTCTCCGGGCTTGCCGGCGGCGCCAGCGCACGACTGCTGGCCGCCGCGCCGCTGCTGATGCTCGGGCAGATCCTGCTGCTGCCGGTGTACCTGTGGCTGTTCGTCGGCCCCGGGACGGTGGGGCCGATCGAGCTCGCCCCGTTCGGCGAGGCGTTCGGGTTCCTGATCGTGATCCCGCTCGCGGCCGCCGGCCTCACCCAGTGGTGGGCACGCCACCGGCAGGCAGGGCGCGTCCTGAACGACACGGCGCTCGGCCTGATGGTGCCGTTGATGATGCTCACGCTCGCCGTGGTGGTCGCGTCCCAGGTGGCCGGCATCGGGTCACAACTGAGCACCCTGCTGCTCGTCGTGCCGATCTACGTCGCGTTCCTGGTGGTGATGGTGCCGCTCGGCATCCTCGCCGCTCGGGTCGCGCGGCTCGACGTCCCGGCGGCGCGAGCCGTCGTGTTCAGCGGCGCGACTCGCAACTCGCTCGTGGTGCTGCCGCTGGCGCTGGCACTCCCGGAGCCGCTCGAGATCGCCGCCCTCGTGGTCGTCACCCAGACCCTCGTCGAACTGGTGGGGATGGTGGTGTACGTGCGACTCATCCCCCGACTCATGCCGGCGACCCTCTCCCGGGTGCGTGCCTGAGGCACGGCCGATCAGCACCACCGCTCGCGAGGTCGGCGAGGGTGAAGCCGAGGCGTTGCGCGGGCTTGATGACCCGCCGCAGCGCAGGCGTCGGGGTTCTCGCGAGCCTTGAGACCACGGCGAATCCGTACCTGGGTTCGGATTGCAAGCCGCCGTACACTCGGAGCAACCATGCGCCATGGACCACGTCCGACCCGCTCGCCACGCACCGCTGCCGCGGACGGCGCGGCGCTCGCGCGTCAACCCCGACGGCGTGGCGCGGCTCGGGTGGTCGGCTCGCCATGACGCTCCAACCGGTTGGTGCCGCGGTGACCGCGTCCGAGCGGGCGATGCTCGCCGAACTCGGGAGCCGCCACCACCTGTGGACGGTCGCGGACCGGCCCACGGCCCTGGCGCGCGGCAGTGAGAACACCACGTTCGCCGTCGACGGCTTCATCGTCCGACGCACGGCGGACGTCGGGTCCCTCGCTCGTGAGGTCGCCCTGCTGGACGCGCTCGCGGGCGCGACCTCCGTGCCGGTGCCCCTGCCCCTGGTGCACCGACCCGACCTGGGAATCCTCGTGTACCGGAGGCTGCCCGGGTCGCCGTTGCTGCGCCGACCGGGGCGATTCGGCGCCCGCCTTGAGGCGATCCTGATCGACGTGCTCTGTGCGCTCCGGCGGGTCCGGCCCGATCCGCCGCTGGAGGTGGACGAGCACTCCAACGAGGCGTGGCTCGCCGAGGCTCGCGCGAACCTCGAGGCAACCGCGTCCTACCTCGGCACCGAGCGGGCGGCGATCGTCGGCGCATTCCTCGACGAGGCGCCGCCGCCGACCCGATCGCTGCGGGTCGCCCAGCACAACGACCTCGGCGCCGAGCACATCCTCGTCGACGAACGCGGGCAGGTGACCGGCATCATCGACTGGACCGACGCCGCGCTCACCGACCCGGCCCGAGACACGGGGCTGTTGCTACGGGACCTGGGCTCCGCCGTCGCCCTCGCGGTCAGTGCTGGGCTCGACGGGCCGACGACGGCCGACGAACGGGCGCGGATCTACTTCCATGCCCGGTGCAAGTGGCTCGAGGACCTTGCGTACGGCCTCGAGGACCCGGCCGGGCGGGCGGCATACCTCGAGAGCTCCGGCCGCACCTTCGAGCACGCGTTCGGCGGCACCTGAGCACCGGTGCATCCCGAAGGCCGCCACGCCCGCCTGGGTCGGCGGGTGCGGCGGCCTTCGGGAGGAAGGGCTTGGGGAGCTCGCGTCATCGAGCGTACGAGGCGGCCCGGCCCCGCAGAGCCTTGGACGCGATCACCAACGCGGCGGTGACGAGGACGATGTCCTTGATGATGTACTGCGCCTCGAGGGTGAGACCGCCGCCGACGAGGTCGCCGGCGAACAGCACGATGGGCGCGAAGAACCCGACCATCGCGCCGCCCATCGCGAGCAGCCCGAGGCGCAGGAACTTGCCGGTGACGAGGGTGAGGCCGATGAAGGTCTCGAGCAGTGCGACCGCGATCATCGCGGCGTGCCCCGAGACCAGCCCGAGGGAGAGCGCCTCGACGGTGTCGGTCACCAGGGCCTCGACGGGACTCGCGCCCGGGATGTACTTCGGGATGCCGAACGCCAGGAAGATCAGGCCGATGCTGACGCGCAGCAGGGTGACGCCGTGCCGTTCGGCCCAGTCGGCGAACCGGGTGGAGATGGTGGCCGGCGGCGTGGTCGGCGCCGGACGATACGTGGTCGTGCTGGACATGAGAACCTCCGGGATGGGTGCGTTTTCGGACGTTCTCAGCGTCGCCGTCACCGGCCCGGGGCGGATCCACCGGGGAGCGGGTTCCGGGCTGCGTCATCGGGCGCATCGGCGTGCGCACCGTGACGACCCGTGGGGTCGCCCGGATACGACAGCGGGCGCAGTGGACCCTGATGGGCCGGTGGGGGTTTCCCCTGATCGCGTGGCCCCATCGATCAGGATCGAGGAGAGCGGCCAAACTGCGAGCGCTGCCTAGCATGGGTGTCATGGCAACCATCGAACTCGTCACCAGAACCCGTGAGTGACCGCGGCCGGGGCGACGGCCCGAGACTGCTCTCCGGCGGCAACCCGCAGATCCCGAAGGGCGAGGGGAGCGGTCCGGTGCGTGACTACATCGCCGCCATGCCGGACTGGAAGCGCGACGTCGGGCGACACCTCGACGACCTCATCGTCGCCACCGTGCCGGACGTCCACAAGGCGGTGCGGTGGAACCAGCCGCACTACGGGCACGAGGGCGACGGCTGGTTCATGTCCTTCCGGTGCTACACCGACTACGTCCAGGTGCAGTTCCTCCGCGGGACGTCGCTCGAGCCGATGCCGCCGAAGGCGTCCAAGCACGACGAGGTGCGCTACCTCGACATCCACCAGGACGACGACCTGGACGAGACGCAGCTCCGATCCTGGATCGAGCAGTCCAGCGAGCTGCCCGACGAGACGCTGTGACCCGAGCCGACCGGGCCATACCGGATGGTACGGTCGGCCCATGAGCGCAGCACGCGACCGTTGGCTCGACGAGGGCATCCGGGTCCTGGCCCAGGAGGGGGCGACCGGTGTCCGCATCGACCGGATCGCGGCACGTCTTGGCTTGTCGAAGGGGTCGTTCCATCACCATTTCGACGGCGCGGAGGGCTACAAGCGCGACCTGCTGGCGCACTTCGAGCGACTCTCGATCGAACAGCTGGACCGCGCGATCGCCGAGGTCGGCCCGACCGGCGACGCGCGTTCGATCCTCGGCCGGCTGACCGAGCTCATCGAGCCACGGGAGGCCGGCCTGTACCGGCCGGAGCTCGAGGTCGCGGTGCGCGCCTGGTCGGCGTCCGATCCGGAGGTGCGGGCCGCCCAGGCGCGGATCGACGAGGCCAGGCTCGCCGCCCTGCAGCGCGTCTGGCGACCGTACCTGGCGACGGACGCCGAGGCCCGCACCGCCGCACTGCTGCCCTACCTGCTCGCTGTGGGCGCCTCGGTGGTGTCCCCTCCGGTCGCGGCGGACGAGCTCAGGGGCCTCTACGAGACGCTCCTGCCGCTCGTGCCGGAGCGTCCCGTCGATTCGACCCGAACCGGGCACTGAGCCGGTAACCGAGGGGAACCGGCGGTGGCCGGCGTCTCACCTTGAACCCGACCATACCGTGCCGTATGGTACGGGCATGGACTTCGTCACCACAGCGGACAGCTCCATCGTGGCCGCGCTGCCCGATCCCGTCTGGCCGGTGATGCTGCTCGCCCTCATCCAGGTCGTCGACGGGGTGCTGTGCATCAGGCCGGTCACGTTCATCGCCGAGTGCTTCGACGCGGTGAACCTCCCGCGCAGGTACTGGTGGGTGACCCCGCCGATCAAGTTCGCGGCCGCAGCGGGCCTGATCGCGGGGATCTGGGTTCCCTACCTGGGTGCGCTCACGAGCGGCGCCCTGATCCTGTACTTCGTGCTCGCCATCTCGGCGCACATCAGGGCCCGGGACTTCGGCAGGAACCTCTTCGTGAACGCCACCGGCATGTTCGTCATCTGCGTCGCGACCGGCCTGTTCTCGTTCGTGATCTGAGCGAGGGACTCTCAGACGACGGCGAAAGCACGGACGGGGAAGGTCCCGAACGCCCGGATCTTGGGGGGCACGGCGGTGAACCGCGCTCCGCTCGACGGGAGCGAGCCGAGCCCGGTGAGGTGCTCGACGACGTGGATGCCCGCGGCGAGCAACAGGGAGTGCGCCGGCCTGGTTCCGTGGGCCTCGGGCTCGGTGTCGTCGATGTTGAGCGAGTCGATCCCGACGAGCACGACGCCCTGGTCGATCAGGTACCGGGTTCCTGCCTCCGTGAGGAACGGCGCCCGATCCGTATATTCGGGCGTGCCGAAGTGGCGATCCCACCCGGTGTGGATCAGCACGGCCCTTCCTGCGAGGTCACGGTCGTGGAACACCTGCGCGGGCACGCCGCGGGTCGTTGCGTCGGCCACGTGGAACACCTCGGTCGGTAGGTCGACGAGCGTGTCCAGGCTCAGCCCGGCGAGGTCGGTGCCGTCGGCGTAGCGATGGTAGGGACTGTCCAGATAGGTCCCGGTGTTGCCGACGAGGGTAAGGGAATCGATCGCGAACCGGGTGCCCGGCGCGTACGTCGCGGCGGACGCCTCGCGGGTCAGGTGCGGCGTGATGACGGGGGCCGGAAGGCCCGGGTAGGTCACGAGTCCCTCGGTGATCGTGTGGCTCAGGTCGATCAGGCGCCGTCGTGCGGCGGAGGGCTGCGCCTCGGCTTGCATTCGGTCGTCGGTCATGGTGTCTCCGGTTCATAGCAGTCGCTGCAGCAATGCCATCGGTGAGTTCGGGACCGGGGCCCTCGAAGGTCCAGCCGTCGCGGGCACTGGCCGCCTGCGTGGTGGTCCAGAAGAGCATGGCACTGCCATCCCGAGTCCGCGCGAGTTCGCCGTGGGCGGCTCGCGGACGTGGCGCGACCAGCGGGCGCTCCATCGCCAGTGCGTCGCCGCCTTGCGCGGGCAGCCGACCACCAGCCGGATCGAGGACGCCGGTCTCCCCCACCCCGACCCGGAGGTCGAGGAATGGGCCGGCGTGCTGCACACCTTCGTCGACGGGCTCGCATCCCAGCTCGTCAACACCCCCGGCGCGGTCGGTCCCGAGACCGCCAAGGATCTCCTCCGCTCCCTGCTGCACGCCGTGCCACCCGCGCGCCCGTCGAACTAGGGTCAGGTCCGAGCCCGGCCCGGCGCTGCGCTCACTCGTGCGCGACTGCGAGCGCACCTTCCACCGACCGTCAGCCGGCGTCCCGAGGTGACGCCGCGGCGAGCTCGACCGAGACGCGGAGCCCGCCATCGACCAGAGGCGTCAAGGTGAGGGTCCCGTCATGCGCCTGCGTGATGCTCCGGACGATCGCGAGGCCGAGACCGACGCCCGCGTGGTCGGTTCGAACACGCTGGGCGCCACGCTGGAACGGTTCGGTGAGCGTGGAGGCCTGCTGCGTGGTCAGCCTCGCACCGGTGTTCTCGACCGTGAGCACCACGGCGTCGGGCTCACGGCTCGTCGTGACCCACACGGCGCCGCCGTCGGGCAGGTTGTGGACGATCGCGTTGTGCACGAGGTTCGTCGTCAGCTGCAATAGGAGCGCGTGTGAGCCGACGGTGGGAGTCAGGTCGCCGGACGTCTCGATGGTGAGCCCGTGGGCCTCCGCGAGTGGGAGCAGCGTCTCCGTGGCCTCCTCCGCGATGAGGGACAGGTCGACGTACCCTCGGCCGAACGCGCGTTGGTCGGCGCGGCTGAGCAGGAGGAGCGCCTCGGTGAGGTCGATGGCCCGGGAGTTGACGAAGTGGAGGCGCTCGACGAGTGCGCCGGTGTCGGAGCTCGGGTCGTTGCGGGCGACCTCCAGGAGGGTCTGCGTGATCGCCAGCGGGGTCCGCAGCTCGTGGGAGGCATTGGCCGCGAACCGCTGCTGTTCGGCGACCTGCGCTTCGAGCCGTCCGAGCATGGTGTCGAAGGCGTCGGCCAGCTCGCGGAACTCGTCCTTGCGGCCGTCCAGCCAGATCCGGTGCGAGAGCGACCCGGTCGCCGCCTTCCGGGTGGCGTTCGTGATGCGGGTCAACGGCGCAAGCATCCGGCCGGCGAGGAGCCACCCGCCGAGGAGGCCGAACAGCAGCAGGAACACCAGCACCAGGGCCGCCCGCGGGGCGAAGGCACGCAGCAGGTCCGACCGGTTGGGGACGAAGGGGCCGAGGGTGTCGATCGGCCCGTCGGGCACGTAGCGCAGCAGGAAGGCCCACACCACCGCGAGCAGGAGCGTGCTCGCCAGCATGAGGAACCCGGCGTAGCTGAGGGTGAGCTTGAGGCGAACGCTCAGCCCGGGCTCCCTAACCACGCACGTCTCCCGTGGCGACCGCTTCCGGTCCGGCGTCGATGCGGTAGCCGACGCCGGGCACCGTCGCGATCAGCCATGGCTCACCGAGTCGCTTGCGCAGGGCGGAGACCGTGATCCGCACGGCATTGGTGAACGGGTCGGCGTTAGAGTCCCAGGCGCGCTCCAGCAACGCCTCCGCGCTGATGACCCCACCCTCGGCGGCGACAAGCACCTCCAGCACGGCGAACTGCTTCCTGGTCAGCGCGACGTAGCGGCCGTCCCGGTAGACCTCCCGGCGGAACGGATCCAGCCGTAGGCCGGCGATCTCCCGCACCGGAGGCCTGCTGTGCACGCGCCTGCGGTCGAGCGCCCTGAGCCTGAGCACGAGTTCGCGGAGCTCGAACGGCTTGGTCAGGTAATCGTCGGCACCGAGCTCGAACCCGGTGGCCTTGTCGTCGAGCCGGTCGGCGGCCGTGAGCATCAGGATCGGCATGCCGCTGCCGGAGGCGATGATGCTGGTGGCGACCTCGTCACCGGACGGCCCAGGAATGTCGCGGTCGAGAACCGCGATGTCGTAGCTGTTCACGGCCAGAAGTTCCAGGGCGGTGTGGCCGTCTCCGGCGATGTCCGCGGCGATCGCCTCGAGCCGGAGCCCGTCGCGAATCGCCTCCGCCATGAGGGGTTCGTCCTCGACGACCAGCACGCGCATGGACTCGATGCTACGAGGAGAGGCATATCGTCGGCGTATCGAGATCCTCTTACAGGCTGACAACACCGCACCGCCTTGACTTGACCGCATGAGTCAAGTGAGAGCAGAACCGAGGGCACGCAGACCGCACCGGACCGCCGTCGGGCTGGTGTTCGGGCTTGTCGTCGTCGTGTTCGCCCTCATCGGTGCCCTCGTCGATCAGCGGGGACCTACACCGGCGCCCTCTCTCAGCGACATCCTCGCCGGCGACGACGGCCGCCCCGACGCCGAGGCCGACGGCGTCGTCACCGGCGCGGACGGCGTCCTGCCCGACGGTGTGACGGTCTTCGACGACCAGCATCCCGGCGTCGTCAACCTCGACCCCGAACTGCTCGAGGCGCTGCGCACGGCGGCCACGGACGCCGGCCGCCGCGACATCACCTTCAACGTCAACAGCGGCTGGCGCTCACCCGACTACCAGGATCAGCTCCTGCGCGACGCGGTCACCGAGTACGGATCCGAGGCCGAGGCCGCCCGATGGGTCGCCACCGCGGACACGTCACCGCACGTGTCCGGGGACGCCGTCGACCTCGGTCCCTACGACACCATGGACTGGCTGTCCCGACACGGCGCCCGGTACGGCCTGTGCCAGATCTACGGCAACGAGCCCTGGCACTTCGAGCTACGCCCCGAAGCCACCGACCACGGCTGCCCGGCGATGTACGCCGACCCGACCGAGGACCCGAGGATGTAGCCCTACTCGCGCGGCAGCAGCCGGGCAGTGGGCAGCGGCGGGGCCGGCAACGGTGCGGGCTGGCCGGGCGGGAACTCGCCGAACAGGGCCGGTTTGCCGGCATCGCTCGGGTCGGCGGCCTCGAAGCCGAGCTCGGCCTGGTACCGCCGCCGGTACTCCACGATCTCGTCGTGATCACGCCCGACGAAGTTCCACCACATCACGATCTGTTCCCCGAGCGGCACGCCCCCGAGCAGGATGACCCGGGCCTGCGTATCACCCGCGGCGATGACAAGGGTCTCGGATCCGGGCGGGACGTAGGCGAGCGATCGATGGTCCACGGCAGCCGAGTTCACCGTGACCTCCCCGCTCTCGGCGAGGACGGCGTGCTCGAAGTCGCCCCGCACGGTGAGCCGCACCGAGACGCCCGGCTCGAGCGTCAGTTCAGCACCGAGCAGGTCAGGCGTGCGGGTGTCGACCGGGGAGACCGAACCGAGGAGTGCTCCGATGAACACGCGTGCCATGACACCGGCACGCACGACCGGCTCGGGCGTGTGGTTCACGAACGCGTTCTCGGCGAAGCGGGTCCGCTCCGGCAGCGCGTACCAGAGCTGCACGCCATGCAGTGTGCTGGTCCCAGAGTCGCTGAGCTCCTGGTGGGTGATGCCCCGGCCCGCAATCATCAGGTTGAGCTCGCCCGGTACGACCGAGGCCGCGTTGCCGCCGGAGTCGAGGTGCTCGATCCGCCCGGTGAACAGCCAGGACACCGTCGCGAGCCCGGTGTGGGGATGCCGCGGTACCTGCATCCCACCGGTCGCCGAGACGTCATCGGGACCGTAGTGGTCCAGGAAGCACCAGGCCCCCACCAGTGACCGGCGCCGCTGCGGGAGGGTTCGATAGACGGTCATCGCCCGGGGGCCACCGAGTGGCACCAGACGTGGCTCGAGGATCTCTGTCGCCGTACACGGCTGCCCAGGTTCCAGGACCTCGAGCTCGGGGCGCGCGTCGAGATTGCTCATCGGACGATCGTTCCGTCGGCGCCCCGGGGACGCACCGGGTGCTCGCTCAGGATGGAGATCCGGTTGAAGGTGTTGATCGTGACCGCCACCCACTCCGCGGCGACGAACGCCTCCTCGCCGAGCACCGCTCGGGCACCCCAGAGGTCGGCCTCCGAGTCCTCGGTGACGGGCAGGGCTGCGGTGGCTTCCGCCACCGCGAGCACGGCCCGCTGCCGATCGTCGAACACGTCGGTCTCCCGCCACACCGGCAGCAGGTCCAGCTGCTGCTGCACGATGCCTGCCTGCCGGGCCTCGCGCGCATGCAGGTCCACGCAGAACGCGCACCCGTTCACCTGAGACGTACGCAGCTTGATGAGCTCGGACTCCTGAATCGACAGACCCCGTTCCAGCACGGCCGCACGGATCGCCGACGAGAACGCTTCCGCAGCCTGCCACGCCTCGGGCATCACCTTGTCCAGGAACGGACGCATCCTTCTCCTCCCCCGGTGGAGCGACGCCCACCGATGGCGGGCGAGAGCTCGCCGTGCTTGTCGAACACTCTACGAGAGCCTCGATGGTCACTGGTCACGACTGCCTACCAGCTCGGACCGCTCGTTCGACCAGTGCGAGATCGGCGGGCCTCGGTCGACGGAACACGCCGCCGTCCGCGACGAACTCGTCGCCGTGCTTGCTGAGATGACGGGCGAACAACGGGCAGACGGGCACCACGGTGAGGTTCTCGCGGATGCTGTCCGCGAGCGCCGCACGCACCAGCAGCCCAGCCAGTCCGCGCCCGCCGAACTCCGCGGCCACCTCGGTATGGAAGTAGATCCGCTCGGTGGCGCCGTCGGGAAGGTCCACGAAGTCGGCCCTGCCGGCGCGTGACCCGTCGGCCAAACTCACCACATAGGAGCCGACCGGATCGCCGGGCTCCAGCCTGACCGTCACCGGCGCTCCGTTGTTGTCTGTCAGTCCTTCAGTCACCTGAGTGTCCCTTCGGTCGGGTGCCGGGCGGTCATCGAGTCGACCCCGCCGTGACGGCGGGCCGTTCGGCCAGGAGCTCGCGGACCCGGGGGATGACCTGGGTCCCGTACAGCTCGACCGAACGGAGCCGGGCGGCAGCGGAAACGGTGCCGGCGGCGGAGTAGATCATGTCGAACCGACCGGCATCGAGGGCCCGGACCGCATGGGCGATCTTGTGCGCGACGGTATCGACCGAACCGACATACAGCGACCCGCCGTCCACCTCCGCCTCGAACTCTTCCCGGCGGAGCGGCGGCCAGCCGCGCAGCGCCCCGATGCGGTCCCGGATCTCCCGGTAGCCGGGGTAGAACAGCTCCTTGGCCTCCTCGTCGGTGGTGGCGACGAATCCGGGAGAGTGCATCCCGACCGGCTGCGCGATGCTACCCAGCTGCTCGCTGGCACGCCGGTACAGATCGACGTAGGGAACGAACCGGTCCGGCGGACCGCCGATGATGGCGAGCATGAGCCGGAACCCGTAGTGGGCGGCGCGGACCACGGACTGTGGCGATCCGCCGATTCCCACCCACGTGCTCAGTCGCCCCGAATCGGTCTTCGGGTACACCTCCGCATCGTGCAGCGCGGCACGGGTGGTGCCCTCCCAGGTGACCGGCTTCTCGTCCAGGAGCCGGTGGAACAGGTCGATCTTCTCCTCGAACAGCACCTCGTAGTCCGTCAGGTCGTACCCGAAGAGCGGGAACGACTCGGTGAACGAACCACGGCCGAGGATCACCTCGGCGCGACCGTTCGAGAGCGCGTCCAGGGTTGCGAACCGCTGGAACACCCGCACCGGGTCGTCCGAGGACAGCACCGTCACGCCGGAGGCGAGCCGGATCCGCTTCGTGGTGGTCGCGATGCCGGCCAGCACCGTCTCCGGGCTGGAGATCGCGTACTCCGGCCGGTGGTGCTCACCCAGTGCGACCACGTCGATGCCGACCTGATCGGCCAGGACGGCCTCCGTCACCGCGGCGCGGATCGCCTGCGCGTGCGAGACGACCTCCCCCCGGTCATCGCGGGGGCGGTCTCCGAAGCTGTCGATCCCGAACTCGATCTGTGGAGCATCCATCGCGTGCCCGCTTCCGTCCAATGTGATTGACATGTGAATCATGCGCTCAATATGATTCACATGTCAACCACCTGGAGGGGCGATGGGCACCACCAAGCGTCGGAGCGTCCCGACGAGCGAGGAACTCGCGATCTGGCGGGCACACGTCGAGACGTTCGAGATCGTGCGCGCCCGCCTCGAGGCCCGGCTGCACCAGGACTCACAGTTGTCGAGTGGGGACTACCGGGTACTCCTCGCACTGAGCGAGGCGGACGGGACGGCGTTGCGGTCGTCGGAACTAGCCGCGCAGATCGAGTGGGAGCGCAGCCGCCTGTCCGGCCAGCTCGGCCGGATGGAGCGTCGCGGGCTGCTTCGCCGCGAACCCTGCTCGGAGGACGCCCGCGGCGCGCGCGTCGTCCTCACCGAGGAGGGCGCCCGCGCCTTCCGCGCCAGCACGCTCCCCCATCTTCGGGCGATCAAGGAGGTCTTCGTCGATGCGTTCACACCTCAGCAGCTCGCACAACTGGGCGAGGCCGCCGCGGCGATGCGCAGCCATCTGAACCTCGACGCGCGCCCCTGATCCGGAGCGCTCACGGAGCGCCTCGGATCCTGCGCCGAGAGTGAGCCGCCCGGCGACTTGACCATGCCGCGGCGGCATAGTTTGTGATGACCTCATGAGCCGAAACATCTGGGTGTATCTGGGGTCGTACAGTCTCTCCCTGCTGGGAAACGGGGTCGCGTCGGTACTGTTCCCGTTGCTTGTACTCGCCAAGACCGGTGACATCCTCGCCGCCGGGATCCTGGCATCGGTGACCGCGGCCGTCGCCGCCGTCGTCGGTGTTCTTGCCGGCGTCGTCGTCGACCGGGTGAACCGACGCACGGTGTCGATCGTCAGCGATGTGCTGTCGGCGGCATCGGTGGCCGCGGTGCCGATCGTGGACGCGGTCTGGGGTTTGAACCTGACGTGGTTCATCGTGTTGGGTGTCATCGGCGCATTCGGTGACATGCCGGGCATGACGGCCCGGGAGACGCTGCTCCCCCGCCTCGTCCAGCTCAGCGGCGGCAGGCCCGGCGCCCTCGACCGGCTGGTCGGCCTACGCGAGTCGCTGGCGGGCGCACTGATGCTGATCGGCCCGGGCCTGGGCGGACTGCTGATCTGGATGTTCGGCGTGAGTTCGACCGCGTTGTTCATCACCGCCGGGATGAGCCTTGGCGCGGCGTTGCTGTCGCTGGCGATGTCGCCCCGTGTGGGAACCATCCCCGCGGCCGAGGCGAGTTCGGCGAAGGCGGGTGTTCGCGGGGTCCTCGTCGATCTCGTGACCGGGTGGCGGTTCCTGCTCGGCCACCGGCTCGTGCTGGGTGCGACCCTCGTGTCGGCGGTGTTCGTCGCGGTGTTCGCGGCGTTGCAAGCCACCATCATGCCGGCCTACTTCACGAGTGAGGAGCTGCCCGAGCTCAGCGGGTTCGCCGCGACCGGGATCGCGGTCGGCGGCCTGCTCAGCGCGGGTGTCTATGCGGCGACGGTCGGGAAGGTGTCGCGTCGTGCCTGGTTCGTGATCGGTATGGTCGGCGTGGGCATCGGGTTCACCGCGATCGGTGCGATGGCGGCGCCCTGGATGGTGCTCGCAGCGGCCGTCTTCATCGGACTGACCAACGGCCCCATGTCGGCGGTGCTGGGTGTGGCCACCATCGAAGCGACCCCGGACGAACTGCGCGGACGAGTGCTCGGGGCACAGAACGCGCTCGTGCTCGCGGCCCCCGCCCTCACCTCTGCCCCCATCGCCGCGGTCGCCGCAGGGTTCGGGCTCCCGGCCGCGGGAATCGGGATAGCGGCTGTCATGATCGTGACCGTCGTGGTCGCACTGAGCGCCCGCGTGTTCCGGTCTCTGGACACCACTGAGATCGCAGCCGAACCACTGGAGGTCTGATCGTGGCATGGAGCACCAGTCAGCTCGCCGACCTCGCCGGCGTCACGTTGCGGTCGATCCGGCACTGGCATGAGATCGGGATCCTGCCGGAACCGGAACGGCTCACGAACGGCTACAAGCAGTACACCGCCCGCCATCTCGTGCTCGTGCTGCGCATCGCCCGGCTCACCGGCTTCGGCTTCACCCTGGAAGACATCGCGCGGATGCTCGATTCCGAAGAACAGGGCCAGGAGTCCATGCGCGGGCTCCGCGCGGAGCTCGACACCAGGATCGCCGAGCTCGAACGCATCCGTTCCGAGGTCGATCACGTCATCGGTCTCGGCGTCTCACCCGACGTGTCACCCGAAGCGCTCCTGGCGATGGAAGCGCTCGGGCACGATCCCGTTTCACGCAACGTCGCGATCGTCATGGCCCACCTGACCCCGAAGGAGGACACGATCACCTTCGTCGAGACCTTCAAGGACGCACCCGAGGAGTTCACGAACCTCAACACGGCGATCTGGGGCCTACCCGCGGACGCAGAGGACATCGAGATCACCACCCTGGCTGATCGCGCAGTCACCACGATCAAGGGATTCGTGGAGGAGCACTACGACGCTCTCCCCGACACGGGCAACAGCCGCGCCGAACGCAGGAGTGCCGACGCCCTCACCGCCGTCGCGACCGAGAGCATGAACAGGGCTCAACGGCGCGTCATGCAACTCGTAGTCGAGCAGCTCGCCAACAGCGTCGAACGACGCCCGACTCCGCCGTAGCGGCGAGGGCGGGCCCGGACACGAAACTGCCCCGCCATCGGACGGGGCAGTTCGGGTTTCTCACCATTCTGTGGAGCTAGGGGGATTCGAACCCCCGACCTTCTCATTGCGAACGAGACGCGCTACCAACTGCGCCATAGCCCCAGAACGACGTTCAGATTACCACCTCGGGCGAGCCCGTTGCGACGCCGCGGACGTGGCCGGGATCACTGTCCGGACGCGCGGCGGCGGGCCAGCACGGCCTGCAGGTTCATCGCCGGGGCGGTCGGCGCCTCGGCCTGGGTGACGTCGTCCGCAGGAGCCTGGGCAGGAGTGCCCGGTGCGGCCGAGTCCGTCCCGGTCGCGGCGTCCCCGGCGGCCGCCTCGAACGCCGCTGGTGCCTGCTCGTCCTGGGTGTCCGACTGAGCCTCGAGCGGAGCAACGTCCCGACGGCGGACGGTCGGCTTGAGCGTGTACGTCGGCACGGGCACCGGCACCGGGGTCCACCCCTCGCCCTCCGGCAGCTCCGGTCCGGCGCGGTGGGTGGCGGCCGGCTCCTCAGGCAGGAGGGAGGCCGGGTCGACGTCGATGCGCAGGCTGGGTCGGGTGCCCGCGGTGGCAGCCGGGCGGGCCCGCTCGGTGCGCTCGCCGGGCGCTGACGCGGACGCGGCACGAGCGTGCTCGGCGCCGCCGTCACGGCGGACGGCCCTGGCGTGCCGGACCGGCGCCTCGGAGCGGTCGATCGTGCCGACGGGGGCGAACGGGTCGCGGGTGTCCCGGGTCACCTCGGCACGCCAGCGGGCGTCCGCGACGGCGGCCTTCGCCGAGGCGCGTCGGCCGGCGACCACGACGGCGACCAGGAAGACGGAAGGCACGACGGCGGCTGCGACCGGCAGCGACGCGACGGCGAACAACGTCCAGGTCACGGCCGTGACGCCGAGCAGCAGCAGAGTGAGGGCGAGGCGACGGCGGGCGGCAGCGGCTCGGCGGCTCGCAGCCGCGGCGCGGGCGGCCCGGGCGGCGGCGGCACGGCGCGCGTCGGCGGCCACGAGCCGATCACGGTGTGCCACTGGCGTGTGCATGGGTGCCTCCGGTTGTTCGATCCGCGGGCGATGGACGTATCCGCGGTTACTGCGCTCAGCCTTCGGTTCGGGTGGATCTCCCGCCCTCGCCACGACCCGGAGGTCCTCGGAGAAGCGGTCCTCGACCCGGGAGTCGAGCACCACCTGCCTCGACCGGATCACCGACGGCAGCAGGAAGGCGAAGAACATGATGAGGATCGCCGTCACTGCATACCCGCCGAAACTCACATCCCGACGGTAGAACGCCGGGGTGTCGGCACCGGCGAGCGGGCTCGGCGTGTCGCGGAAGATCAGCGCAAACGGGCCGCGAGACCGCCCTGCGCCTCGTCGACCGTCAACGCGAACGACCGATGGTCCGCCCAGGTCCCGTTGATGTGCAGGTACTGCCGCCGGACACCTTCGTCCCGGAAGCCGAGCTTGGCCACCACGCGTAGGCTCGCGGCGTTCTCCGGGCGGATGTTGATCTCCACCCGGTGCAGCCCGAGCTCGAAGAAGCAGAAGTCGGTCGCGAGGGCCACGCAGACGGGCACGATCCCACGGCCGGCCATGTCCTCGGCGATCCAGTACCCGATGGTGGCGGACTGCAGCGAGCCGCGGGTCACCGAGGAGATCGTCAGCTGCCCGACCATCTGCCCGCCCACCTCGATCACGTAGGCGTATCCCTCGCCGCGCCGGGCCGCCCGGTTCTGGCTGCGCACGTACTGGGCGAACGTGGGCCGGAACGCTGCCGCCTCGGGTGAGGTGGCCTCCCAGGGGCGCAGCCAGGCGGCGTTGCGCACCCGCAGCGCATCCCAGGCGACTCGGTCACGCAGCCGCAACGTGCGCAACCGGATGTCCCCCGAGGCGAGGTCCATCAACTCTCCAGGACGAGGCAGTGCAGGTCGATGCCCGCGGCGACCGTCGTGGTGTCCTCGGCGACCACCGCCAGCGCGTTCGCCCGTGCCATCGCGGTCAGCAGCAGCCCACCCGGCGGTCCGACCGGCGTGGCCAGGTAGCCCTGGTCCGGCGACCCCACGAGCGCGACCGGCACGAACTGGCGCCGGCCCTGGGGCGACTCCCACGCCGTCGCCATCCGCGCGGACACGGTCGGCCGGTAGATCTCCACGTGCCCGGCCATCGCCAGCAGCGCCGGCCGAACGAACACCTCGTAGGCGACCTGCGCACTGACCGGGTCCCCGGGCAGGCACAGGATCGGGGTGTCCTCGCCGACCACCCCGACACCGAACTGCCGCCCGGGGGTGATCGCCACGTTGTCGAACCGGACGGTGCCGAGGGGGCTGAGCACCTCCTTGACGGTGTCGTTGGCGCCGTAGCTGAGGCCGCCCGTGGTGATGATCAGGTCGGCGCGTACGAGCTGGTCCTCGAGCGTCTCCCGCAGCGCGCCCCGCTCGTCCGGGACCGCGGCCACCCGGAACGTGGTGCCGCCGGCATCCTGGACGGCGGTTGCGAGCGCGTGGCCGTTCGCGTCGAACACCTGCCCGTCGGCGGCCCTACGGCCGGGCTCGACGAGCTCGTCGCCCACGGAGATCAGCACCACCCGTGGGCGTGGGTGCACCGGCACGCGCGAGCGCCCCAGCGCGGCGAGCAGCGCGATCTGCCTCGCGCCGATCCGCACCCCCGAGGCCAGGGCGATCTCGCCGTCGTGCAGGTCCTCGCCGGTACGGCGGATGTTCTCGCCGACGGCGGAGGTCGCCGTGATCGTCACGGAGGCACTCCCGGAGTCGGTCGCCTCGAGCGGCACCACGCAGTCGGCCTCGGCCGGGACCGGGGCGCCCGACGCGATCCGGACGCACGTGTGCGCGACGAGCCGGGTCGGGTCGGTCTGGCCGGCGCGAACCTCCTCCAGCACCCGCAGCACGACGGGCCGGTCCGGGGCCGCGCCGTCGATGTCGGCGAACCGGACGGCATACCCGTCCAGCGCCGCCAGGTCGCGGCGGGGTAGGTCCGCGGACGCGGTCACGTCGGTCGCGAGGACACACCCGACGGCGTCGTGCAGCACCACGTCGAGCGGCGGCAGCGGGCGAAGCAGCTCGAGCACGGCGGCCAGATGCTCCGAGACCGCTTTCATCGCCACCGCCCGGGCCGCGCGGTGATCGTTGCGTCGGACATGAGGGAAGGCTAGTAGATGGCGAGATCTCTCTTCGCCATCAGCGAATCCGTGGCGCAAATGTCTCCGGGGCCTGACAAGGTGGAGGCATGTGGTCAGTGGCGAACACCCTCCCCCGTGATGCTCATCTGGAAATGGAGGACGCCAAGCAGATCATGCGTGATTCCGTGCGGGCGCACCGCACGGAACGGTCCGACCGGGAACGCCGTGAGGCCGCCGAGTCGATCGCCGTGCACGCCACCGAACTGCTCCAGGACGTGCAGTGCGTCGCCACCTACGCGGCCCGGCGGAGCGAGCCGGACACGGCCCCGCTGATGGACGTGCTCGACCGGGCCGGGATCTCGATCCTGCTGCCGATGCTCGGGCCGGGCCTGAGCCGCGACTGGGCCCGGTACCGTCCCGGGGACCCGCTCGAGGTCCGGGCGCCCGGACGCCCGCCGGACCCCGAGGGACCGGGCCTGGGTGCCGAGGCACTGGCGGAGGCGGACCTGATCCTCACCCCGGCGCTCAGTGTGGACGCGGCCGGGAACCGGCTCGGGCAGGGTGGCGGCTGGTACGACCGCGCGCTCGCGCATGCCCGCCCCGGCGCCCGGGTCATCGCGATCCTGTTCGATGACGAGGTCTCCACCGAACCGCTGCCGGTCGCCGCGCACGATCGCCGGGTGGACGGCGTGCTGACCCCGAAGGGGCTGATCCTCGCCGTCGAGTGAGCGGTCTCGGGCCGGGTCCGAATCTCTCCCGGCCAGCTTCCGCTCGGCTCAGCCGGGTGGCGTGAGCGTGAGGGTCCGGTCCTGCGTGTCCTCGACGGCGGCCCGGGTGACCGCCCACGGGTACGGCTCGCCGGAGACCCACCGCTCGAACTGATCGTCGTAGTTGCCCGAGGTCGGGTGCCCGGAGTTGCCCAGGAAGTTCTGCCACGTCGAGGCATCCCGGTCCGCGAGGTCGATGACCATCCGCATCGACGGCCCGGCGGTCACGGACAGGTCCGCGTAGCCGCCGACCCAGGCGCTCGCGTCCCAGCTGGTCGCGTTCACCGATGAGCTGCCCCCGCCGACCTCGCGCGGATCCGGGTTGAAGTAGTCCGAGACGATGCCTGGCACCCCACCACCGCCGCCGAGCAGCGCGTGCGTTGGCGCGATCTGGTGGGAGCGACCCCAGCGCCAGTCGTCGGGATCCTTGCCCTGCGAGACGGTCAGCTGCGCGCGGGCGTCGACCAGGGCGAGCCCCAGGATCTCGTCCCGCTGCTCCACCACGGTCAGGGTGGCCCGGTCGTCCCACCACGGACTGGCCTCGTCCTCGAGCAGGTTGCGCACCACGTCGAGCGAGCCGCTGTCCCCACTGGGTCGCTGGGCCTCGGGCACCTGGTCCCAGAACGTCAGCCGGAGCAGGTTCGTCCAGACCGCGGCGAAGTAGGCGGCCGCTGGCGAGTCCTGGTCGTTGACGTAGTCCCAGTCGTCGAAGAGGTCGACCGCCTCGGCCACGAACTCGTCCTGGACCCGCATCTGTTGCAGCACGGGGACCAGCATCTGCGCGTACGGGTTGGCCTCGTCGAGCTGGATCCGGGTCATGTCCGACGTCGTGAACGGCTCACCGGCATCGATCTGTGCGGTGATCAGGTCCCGGATCCGCTGGGCCCGGTAGCCCCGGTCCACGTCGGTGGCGAGGTCCGGGGCGTTCCCGGGCGAGGTCACGGCCTGGTTCGCCGTGACGATGAAGCCCTCCGCCGGGTCGGTGACGGACGGCATCTGCTCGGGCGGCACCAGGCCCTGCCAGTCGTGGGCCGGATCCCAGCCCAGCCGCGGCCACCGCCCGTCCGAGGGCACCACCGCGCCGGCGACGTCCGCTCGGATCGGCACCGCACCGGCCGCCTGGTAGCCGATCACACCGTCCGTGGTCGCGAACACGAAGCTCTGCGACGGCGAGTCGTAGATCGCGGCCGCTTCGGCAACGTCGTCCGCGTCGGCGGCGAGGTTCATTGCGAACAGTGCGTCCGCCGTGCGACCCGGGGTCAGCGCCGTCCAGCTCAGGGCGATCGCGTACCCGGACAGACCGGTCGGCGGGGAGCCGTCGGGCAGCGGCAGGTCCCCGGCCGCCCGGGTGCTGTCGATCGCGTCCGAGACGATCGGTCCGTGCGGGGTGGATCGGACCGCGATGGTCACGTCGTCACCCCCGTTGACCTCGATCACCTCGGTGCGCTCGAGCAGCGGGAGCCGGTCGCCGGCCCGCAGGTAGGTGCCGTCGGCGTAGACCCGCTCCAGGAAGAAGTCGCTCGCGTCAGAGGTCAGGTTCGTCAGACCCCAGGCGAGGTCCGGGTTCTGACCGATGACGATCCCGGGCAGCCCGGAGAAGCTGTATCCGGCGACGTCGAACGGGCAGTCCTCGGAGCGCTCGTTGCAGTGCAGGCCGACCTGGTACCAGATCCCGGGGGCACCGAGACCGAGGTGGGGGTCGTTCGCGAGCAGCGGCTGCCCGGACTCCGTGTGCTCGCCCGAGATGACCCACGAGTTCGAGCCGAGGCCATCGCCCGCGCCCAGCAGGGCCGGGATCGCGTCCAGGGCGTTCTGCGCGGCGGCGGCCACGTCGCCGGCGGCGATGCTTGCGTTCGCGTACGGATCCTGCGTGAAGCCGGCACCGGCGTCCGCCTCCCCCTCGCCACCACCGGTCAGGTCCATGCCCTGGGCCTGCGCCTCCTCCGCGGCGGCGGCCTCCTGCTGCGTGACGACCTCCGCGGCCGTGGGCAGGATCGGCAGGTTCCTCGAGCTGTCGTAGCCGGGGTACAGGGCCCCGACCAAATCGAGGTCACCGACCTGGCCGTAGATGGCCGATCTGGCGAGCTCGTCGCCGTAGTTCGAACGCAGGTCCCAGGCCATGGCCTTGAGCCACGCGAGCGAGTCGATCGGGTCCCACGGCTCGATGGTGTCGACCTCGACGGACATCCCGAGCACCGTGTACTCGAGCCCGAGCTGACTGGGCTGGCGACCGTCCAGGTAGGCGTTCACCCCGTCTGCGTAGGCACTGAGGTAGGAGCGGGTCGCCGGGTCCAGCAGATCCCACTCCTGCTCGGCGACCTGGCGCCAGCCGAGGGTACGGGTCGCGATGTCCGCTTCGAGGGCCGCGTCGTTGGCGCCCACCAGTTCGGACAGTCGCCCCGCGGTCACGTGGCGGCGGTAGTCCATCTCGAAGAACCGGTCCTGCGCGTGCACGTATCCCTGGGCCATGAACAGGTCCTCGGCGCTGTCGGCGTAGATCTGCGGGATGCCCAGTTCGTCGCGAATCACCTCGACCTCGCCGGTCAGTCCGTCGAGTTGCTGGGTGCCACCGTGATCGGGCAGCGGACGGCGCACGAAGATCACCGTGGTGATCACCCCGGCGACGAGAACGACGACGAGGAAGACGGCCACGGCCAGAGCGATACGTCGAGCAACGGAGATCCCAGCCACGCTCCGAGAGTAACGGCCGCCCGACGGCGCGCGAGGCAACGCATCGCGGGCGCGTAGAATGAGCGATCGGGTCGGCGACGCGCCGGCCCGATCGCCTGTTGGTTATCCCGGAGGACCCTGTGCCGACCTACGCCTACGCCTGCCAGAACTGCGGCCACGCGTTCGACATCTACCAGTCCTTCAGCGACGACGCGCTCACCGAGTGCCCGAACTGCCACGAACCCCGGCTGCGCAAGGTGTTCTCGCCGGTCGGTGTGGTCTTCAAGGGATCCGGCTTCTACCGTACGGACTCGCGCGGCACCTCGACGTCCTCGGAGGGCGCGGGCAAGAGCGACGCCGGTTCGTCGTCGAAGACCAAGCCGTCGGAGTCCTCAAGCGGCTCCTCGTCCGGTGGTTCGTCCTCGGGCGACTCCTCGAGCGCCAGTTCCTCGAAGAAGTCGTCCTCCGGCGACTCCTCCTCCGGCGGCTCCTCCAGCAGCGGCAGCAAGGCCGCGGCTCCCGCCGCCAACTGACGCTCGCACCGGTCTGGAGCCTCGCACGCTCCTGGCTCGTCAAACCGGGGCGCGGCCGAACGTCGTTCCCCGCATGCACAGGAAGCGGCGGTACGCCTGCGTGTCCACAGGCTCGAACCCGGGCCGACCACCGACAGGCATGACCTGACTACCGTCGGCCCCGATGAGAGCCGACCGGGGACCCCGTACCAGGACGCAGCGAAGGAACGCGCCAGCCGTCCGATGGCGCGCCGTCCTGTGGCGCTACCGCTTCGTCCTCGCCGCGGCGTGCCTGGGGTGGGCAGCAGTGCTGGCTCTCACGGACCTGCGGCCCCCGGCGCCACCGACCACGGACGTCCTGGTGGTGACCGGCACCCTGCCGGCGGGGTCCGTCCTGACCGCTGCGGACCTGGAGGTGCGACAGGTCCGAGACCCACCGCCGGAGACGGTGCCGCTGGCGGAGGCGGTGGGTGCGCCGCTCACGATCGGGGTGAGCCCTGGGATGCCGGTGGTTCCTACCCTGCTCGTCGGGCCGGGTCTGGCGGCTGCGGCGCCGGCCGACACGGTCGTGGTCCCGATCCGACTCGCGGATCCCGCGCTCGCCCAACTGGTCCGGGTGGGTGACCTGCTCGACCTGTACCTGGCCCCGGTGGACTCCGGCGGCCAGGTCCTGGAGTCCGAGCTGATCACGTCCGGGGCATTGGTCCTGAGCCGCGTGGACGCCCAGGAAGCGGATGCGTCGCTCTTCGCCGGGACTGCCCCGGCGGCCACGGGTGTCGTGATCGCCGCCGTCGCTGCCCAGGACGCCGCCCGTGTGAGCGGTGCGAGCGCGGTGGCCCCGTTCCGCGCCGTCCTCGTCGACCGTGACTGATCCGCCGTGACCTGACGGGACCGGACGCACGTGAGGGGTGGGAGCCGGTCGGCTCCCCACCCCTCACGACCGGGCTCCCGGCCAATTCCGATCAGGCCTGGTTGCCCGAGCGCAGGGAGTCGCGGATCTCGCGCAGCAGCGCGATCTCCTCCGCGGTCTCCGCAGCCGCTTCGTCAGCCGGGGTGACCATCCGGGCCTTGACGGCCTCGTACGGCTTGACGATCCCGAAGTAGACCACGAAGGCCAGAATGAGGAAGGCGACGACGGCCGTCAGGAACGGACCGACGGTCGTGAACCCGCCCGGTGCCCACTCGTCGAAGTTCGGCGCTCCGCCGGCCTTCGCGATGATCTCGAGGATGATGTTCGTGAAGGCGGTGACCACCGCGGCGAACGACGTGGCCATGATGAATGCCACGGCAAGCTCGACCAGGTTGCCCCGCATGATGAAGTCCTTGAAACCGCCCAAGGCTGGTCCCCTCTCTCTGATGGCTGCACAGCCGGATGCGGAGTGATTGCGGCGCAATCGTGATGAATCTGTGTGCGGGGACCAAGGTAGTCACTCCTGGCACCCCCGCACCTTGACGCTCCATGAACCACGGATCCGGGCGTGTCGGAGCGCGAGTCATGACGCGTCCCAGTGCCGCTGGGATCAGTGCGTCAGGACCAGTGCGGCGGCACGTCGCGTCGGAGCCGGTCGTCGTCGGAGTCGGACGCGCCGTCGCCCCAGGCGCGGTCGTCGTCCTCCCAGGCCCGGTTCGGGATCGTCGGCTCGGACCGGCCGGACGGGCGAGTCGCGTCGTCGGCGTCGCCAACGGCGTCGTCGGTCGACCCCGGTTCCGCAGTTGCGCCGCCGGCCTCCCCGGTGTCCGGGTCCGCATCGGCCTCCGGAGCGCCCGCGTCGGTGTCAGCCTCGGTGGATGCCGTCTCCGCGTCAGTCGCCGCGGCGGCCGGGCTGGTCGTGGTCGCAAGCCCAGAGCGCCGCACGGCCGCCCCGAGGACCGCGTCCACGTGCGTGCCGCGCCTGGCGATGCCGAGCTCGGCGCGCAGTTCCTCGCGCAGCTCGTCGGTCGACCGGGGCACGGAGTCGGAGCCGATCCAGGCCACCAGGGCATCGAGCTCGTCGTCGCCGTAACGGCTCAACGGTTGGCCGGACGTGACGTCGGGACGGTCCCCGCGCAGGCCGGCGATCGGCGCCCTGGCAGCCGGCCGGGACGGCTGCGCACCGACCATGGCCAGGCCGCGGGCGGAAGTCGTGGGCCGGGCCGGGTCACCCTCGGCGGCAGCGTCCTCGTCATCGCTGAGTTCGGCGGGCGGGGCGCCCGAACCTGGGCGGGTGACAGTCACGTTCCGCTCCGCCAGCACCGCGTGGACGTCGGCTGCGATCCGCTCGGCCTCACCCTGCGGGTCCATGAACACGGCCGTGGAGAACACCATCCGGACCCGCCACCCGCGGTTCGCGAGGCGGTGCACCCAGTGCCGGTCCCGCCGTCGCAGGCTCGGCTCGGCGACGTACTCCGGGTCGTCGGTGAGTACGGCGACCAACAGCTCCCCCGGCAGGTCCGGGTGACCGATGGCCAGCGGGACGCGGACGCCCCCTGGAACCCCGTAGCGCGGCACCACGGTGAGCCCGAGCCGCCAGAGCCGCTCGGCGAGATCCACGAGCAGCCGGTCGGGTACGTGATCGTCGGTGTCCTCGTCGAGTTCGGCGTGACCGCTCGCGGCGAGGCCGAGGACGTCCTTGAGCATCCGGGCACCCTCGGAGCGGAGCCGCTCGGGGTCGAGGTCCTCAGGGGCGAGGCAGCTGACGACGGTGAGCCGGTGCCGCACGGCGTCCAGCGCATCGACGAGGTACTCGGCACCGTCCGGTCCGGAGATCGCCCCGAACCGGTGCAGGACCCGGCCGTGCGGCGTCTTGCCGTAGCCGAGGCTGAGGATGATCGCGTCCCGGCGCAGCCCGGCGACCGACTCGACGTCGACGACGGTGAAGGCGTCCGTGCCGGACTGGTCGAAGAACGAGGACATCGCGGCGCTGCCGGCGGCCGTGGAGAGCACGGCCTCACGGACCCGGTCCGCGTGCCGGCTGTTCAGCGCGATCACGGCCAGCGACTGCTCCGGCCGGGTGAGCGCGTGGTCGATGACGAGGTCGACGACCCGGTCCACCTCGGCCTGCACGCTCTCGACCACGTCCGAACCGGGCGCCGGCATCCCGGTCCCGTCCACCAGGTCGAGGGTGATCCGAGGACTGTGCGGGGGCGCCGGCACCGGACTGATGATGTCCGCGTAACCGTGCCGGGCGAGGAACGCGGCGATATCCGTGTCCTGGTCCACCCGGTCCCCGGGCAGGGTTGCCCGCGGGAGGAGGTCCAGTGCCCGCACCGTCCCGGTGCCGCCCCGGCGGGTGTCACCGAAGACGACGACCTGCCGGGCCCGGGCGATGGCCGAGATAGCCTGCTCGACCGGCAGGTGCTGCACGGCGTCGAGCACGAGCAGGTCGACCTCCCGGCCGGGCGGGAGCACCTGCGGCACCACCATCGGCGGGACGATCCACACCGGCCGCGGGGCCCAGGCGACGTCGCCGAACTTGGCCAGCAGCGCCTTGAGGTCCGTGGTGCCCCGCATCACCTCGCGGTAGAACTCCTGAGCACGTGGACGGTCGGCCGCGATCGCCGCCCGCACCCGCGCGGCCGATCCGGCCAGCACCGGTGCCACCAGGCTCGCGGTCTGGCCTTCGTCCAGCTCCCGGAGCCGGTCCGCGGCCTCGTCCAGGGACTCGGCCTCGAGGCCGGCCATGGCCGGGTCCTCGGCGAGCATCTCCTCAAGCACGCTCGACCACCAGGCAAGGTCGAACTCGGCGCCGACCAGGCTCGTCGGCACCCGGCGCTGGCTCAGGTCCGCCACCAGCGGCGCCAGTCCGAGGCCGTTGAGCTTGGCGAGCACGGCGGCCCGCTCGGGCATCTGGCGGGCCGCCGCGTCGTCGGCACCGAGCCGCTCGAGACGGGTGGCGAGCTCGGCGAGGGGGACCTGGTCGAGGCGGCGGCCGCCGAGCGTGGAGGCGAGCACCGGGGAGAGCCGGTCGACGAGGTCGGTGACCTCCTGCGCGGTCCGTCCGATCGCCGTCATCTGCTCGGGCACACGCGGCCAGCCGCCGCCCGCGCAGTGCCGGCGCCACACGTCCCGGCGCGCGGCCACCTCGACCAATTCCGCGTGCAGATCACCGACGGTGACACCGGGTCGGAGCAGGTCCTTGGCCTGCTTGCGCAGCCGGCGCCGGGCACCCCAGGACAGGTCCACCTGGTGCTGGACCCGCCAGGCCCGGGTGCCGGTCGCGGCCACCATGTCCGTGGCGGACCGTTCGAACACCTGCGGGGTGAACACGTCCAGCGAGGACTGGATGCCGTCGAGCAGGATCAGCTGCTCGGTCCACTGGCCGAGGCTCTGCGCCTCGTCGAGTCCGGTCTGCGCCGAGGCCGCCGCGACCTGCTCGCGCATCGTCGGGAGCACCTCGTTGAGCGCTCGAACATCCTCGAGGGTGGCCTTGGCGTGGTCGGCGCTGGTCAGCTCGGCACCGAACCACGGCGTGTCCGAGGCCCGGAGCTGGAACGCGCCGAGGGCACCGGCGCGGGCGAGTTCCTCGCGGGCACGGGTGCGCTCGTCGGAGTCCATGGTCCGGACCGCGGTACCGGCCAGACGCACCTGGGTGCGCGGTCCGGGCCGCGCCGCGGTCAGTTCGGCCAGTGCCTGCAGCGCCTGGTAGGCGCTCGCCGACCACGGCGGACGCGGGGTGTGCAGGGCATTGATGTACCCCGAGAGCCGCTTCCGGGCGGCCACCAGGTCCTGGCGCTGCGCGGCGACGGCGGCGGGGTCCACCTCCGGGTCGGTCGGGTTCAACCCGTCGACGAGGCGGCGGGCCGCGGTCGTGTTCCAGCTCGGATCGTTGCTCAGGTCGAGGGCGAGGTCGGCGACGCCGACGGCGCGCATCGCGTCGAGCAGGGCACGTGCGGCCCGGCGGGTGCCGGGCACGTACAGCACGCGTTGGCCCTCGGCGGCCGCCTGCGCCACCACCGCGGTGACGGTGGCCGGCACATCGACCCCTGGCGGGGCGTCGACGAGGACGTGGCCGCCGGCGCGCACCGCGTCCAGCACCCGGTGCTGGCCCGCGTCCAGGTCCCCGGCACCGCGCTCGGTCGTGGGGTCCCGGTCCTCCGGCTCGGCGGCGGGAACGGTCGACCGCAGGGCGGCGCGGGCGGCGCCGTCGCCCGCGAGCGCGGCCACCACCTCGTGCTCGGCGAGGCCGGCCTGCTGGGCGTCGAGGTCGTCAGCGAGGGCCTGGCCCGGGTGCACGAACGCGCCGACGATGATCCGGGCGTCGATCCGGAACTCGGGCAGGGCCCGGCCGAGCTCCTCGATCGTGGCCAGGGCCGGGCTCGGTGAGAAGCCGTGGGTGCCCATCGTGGACCGCGCCACCTCGGCCGGGTCCACGTCGACCCCGTGGGCGCGCAGTTCGCGCACCAGCACCGAGTTGACCTCGACGGCGGGGTCGAGTTCGAGGTCGATCTCGGCCTCCGTCCCGTGACCGGTCAGGCGCACCGGGCGCAGCAGCACGGGTGCGTGCACGAGGCGGGTGGTCGGCGCGCTCACCCCGGACGCCGGTGTGGCATCGTCCGCGCCCAGCGCGGGCACGGTGCCCGCGTCAGCGGCCAGCTCGACCTCCGCCGTCACGCCCGACGCGGGCTCCGCCGTCGGGCCCTCGTCCGTAGCAGGCGCAGCGGACCGGGCACCGGAGACCTCGGTGCCGGTCACCGGCGTCGCCGGGTACGGCTCGCGCGCGGCCTCGCCGGGCGATTCCGTTCGCCAGGTGGCGACGCCCACGGCGACGTAGGTGGGTGCCACCCCGTAGCGCTGGGCGAGTTCCTCGGTCCGGGCTCCCATGACGCGGGCCCGGCGCCGGGCCTGGGTGAGCGCGGAACCCTCCCGGACCAGGTTGGACAGCCGGGTCGAGCGGCCCGCGAAGAGCTGCGCGATGCCGCTGGGGTGGGCTGCGGTCAGATCGACGAGCGCGTCACCGAGCGCGTCCACGTCCCAGAGGGCGCTGCCCCCGGCGAGGTCGGCGAGCCGGTTGCGCCACTGCGCCGTCGCCTCCGCGACCGTGCGCTCCCGGGCGGTCGGTTCCGGAGCGGTCTCCTCGTCGGGAGGCTGCGGTGCCGGGGCGGCCTTGCGGCCGCCTGGCAGCGGGAATCGAACGGGCGGGGTCACCCGACCACGCTAACGAACTCCTGGCCCGGATAGCACTCTGACCCGCCGAGGTGGGGCGTGCAACGGTGCGATCACGGCCACAATCCGCGCCGATCGACGGCGGCCGGGCCCACACCGGGTCCGGACATGGAAGGACGGTGTGCGCCACGCAGGGGGCAGGCGACGCACACCGCCGAGGAAGAGTGTGGCCCGCAGATGCTCCGAATGCAAACTCCGGCCCGGATCAGTCCTCGAGGTAGGTCCTGAGGACCACCGCCTGGTTGTGTTCGGTGTCCTTCGCGCCGTAGAGCAGGGTGATGTCGCCGTGGGTGCCGATGAGATTCCGGAGCGTCGCCACGGCGGCGTTGGCGTCGAGCTCGTCGCGGTAGCGGCGGGCGAACTCCTCGAACTTCGGCGGCTCGTGCCCGAACCAGGAGCGCAGCTCATTGCTCGGTCCGACGTCCTTCAACCACACGTCGACGCGGGCCTTGTGCACCCCGCGCGGCCAGATCCGGTCCACGAGGATCCCGTAGCCCTCGTCGGCGGTGCGGTCCTCGTAGACCCGTTTGATCGCGATCATCGGTCCTCCTCCGGTCCTGCACTCACTCCCGGGGGGTCAGGTAGCCACGGGAGAACGCTGTGGCGACGGCGGCCGCCCGGTCATTGACGCCGAGCTTGGCGTAGGCATGCAGGAGGTGCGTCTTGACCGTCGCCTCACTGATGAACAGCGCCCGCGCCGCGTCCCGGTTGGAGGAGCCGCCGGCGACGAGCTCGAGCACCTCCAGCTCGCGCTGCGAGAGAGGATCCCACGCGGGCCGGCGGCGCTGTCCGATCAGCCTGGTCGCCACCGCGGGCGAGAGGACCGCCCGGCCCGCGGCGGCGGCCTCGACGGCCCGGAACAGTTCCTCCCTCGGCGCGTCCTTGAGCAGGTAGCCGGTCGCGCCGGCGTCGATCGCGGGCAGCATGTCGGCGTCCGTGTCGTAGGTGGTGAGCACCAGCACCCGGGCCGGAACCCCCCGCTCGGCGAGTTCCCTGATGGCGGCCACCCCGTCCGTGCCTGGCATCCGCAGGTCCATCAGGATGACGTCCGGCCCGAGCCGCTCGGCCGCGGCGACCGCCTCGGCGCCGTCGCCGGCCTCGCCGAGCACGTCGAAACGCGGGTCGGCGCCGAACATGCTGCGCAGTCCGTCCCGCACCACGGGATGGTCGTCGACGATCAGCAGCGAGATCATCGCGCGCTGCCCGCCGGGATCGCGGGGACGGTGGCCGAGACCGCGGTGCCGCCACCGGGCTCGGACTCGATGTCGAGGCGACCGGCGAGTCGCTGCACCCGCTGCCGCATGCCGGCGAGCCCGAACCCGCCGGTCCCGGCGCCGTCGGGGCGCGCGGCGCCAGGATCGAACCCGACGCCGTCGTCCCGGATGTCGAGCGTGACCAGGTCCTCCATGTAGGACAGGGTCAGGCCCACCCGGGTGGCCGCGGCGTGCTTGGCGACGTTCGCGAGCCCTTCCTGCGCGGCGCGCAGCAGGGTCAGCTCGACGTCGACATGCATCGGGCGGGGATCGCCCGTGATGGTCAGCGCCGCCTCGACGTGGTGCACCTGCGACCACCGGGCCGCCACGTCGTCGATGGCGTCCGGAAGCCGGGCGCCCACGAGCACGTGCGGCTCGACCGCATGGACCGTGCGACGCGCCTCGGTGAGACTCTCCCGGGCGAGCGTCACGGCGTTCGTCACGTGCCGGCGCACCGCGTCCGGTCGATCCATCGTCTGCTCCGCAGCCTGGAGCTGCGTGAGGATCCCGGCCAGGCTCTGCGCCAGGGTGTCGTGGATCTCTCGCGCCATCCGCTGCCGTTCGTCCAGCACGCCCGCCTCCCGCGCCTGGGTCAGGAGCTGCGCATGCAGGCCGGCGTTCTCCGCCAATGCCGCCTCGAGGCGCTCGTTGGCCTCGTGCAGCTCGGCGAGCGCCCGCTGCTGCCGCCGGCCATGCTGGTCGGTGCTGGCAGCGACGTGGAAGAAGGTCAAGGACAGCCCGACGCTGACCATGCTGACCGCGGCCCACAGCCACCAATCGCCTGCGACGATGTTCGACACGCCGCCCACGTAGGTCACGGCCATGATCAGCGACGTGGCGACCACCCCGACGTACCGCCAGCGGCCACGCAGGTACTCGAAGGCGTGAACGAAGCCGACGAAGGCGAAGATCCCGTACGGGGGCGCGAGCACCACCAGGGCGGCGCACCACACCATCAGCCCGACGTAGTACAGGCCCAGCAGGCGGGCGTCGGGGTCGGGTCCGCGATCCAGGTGACCGAGCCAACCCAGCCAGCCGGCGACCACCGCGGTGAGGCCGAGCACTGCCGGCACGATGACCGGCCCCATCAGGGCGATGACCGTGCTGACCGTCAGCAGGGCGTACGGGAGCACCCTCATCACGGCCCGCTCGCGCCGCTCCACGCGTGCGGACTCCCGGCGCAGTTCGGCCTCAATGCTCATCGTCTACTCCCCGCGCCCCTACTCCCAGCGAAAGTACCGCGCGGCCAGTGCGCCGGCCACGGTCGCCCACCCCAGCATGACGGCGACGAGCAGCAACTGCGGCCAGTCCCCTCCGGTCGCGTCCTGCAGCGACTGTACGCCGGCGCCCAACGGGGTCGCGTCGGAGATGGTGCGGAGCACACCGGTCATCGACTCGCGCGGGATCCACAGGCCTGCGAAGAACAGGAGCGGGAAGAACAGCACCAGGCCGATGGCGCTGGCGCCCGCGCCGCCCGGCGCGAGCGCTGCCACGAGCAGCCCGATCGCCAGCATCGAGACCGTGGCCAGCGCGAATGCGACCAGATACGCGACCGGGTTGCCGGGCAGTTCCACGGCGAACACGAGTCGAGCGATGACCAGGACCACCACGGTGGTGGCCAGGGACATCAGCGCGGACATCAGCAGCTGCGCGCCGAGCAGCAGGGCCGGCCGGGCCGGGGTGGTGCGCATCCGCCGCAGGACGCCCTTCTCACGGTAGGTCGCGAGCTGGAGCGGGAGGCTGGTGAGCGCCACCGTGGCGATGGCCATCGCGACCACCAGCGGCGTGTACAGGTCGATCACCCGGAGGCCGCCGAGGTCGGGATCTGGTTCGCGGAACGCCGGGACTGCGCCGAGGATGATGAGCAGGACCGGGGGCAGTGCGAGCGCGAAGATCACGCTGATCGGCTCGCGCAGGAAGAGTTTCGTCTCGGTCGCGGTGAGTCTGAGCAGGGCGGACACGGTGGTCTCCTCAGTCGTGGATGGGGCGGCCGGTGAGCGCGACGAACGCGTCATCCAGCGTTGTCTGATCGACCCGCAGGTCGGCGGCGACTATCTGGTGACGGGCCAGCACGGTCGTGACGGCGAGCAGGAGGTCGCCGGTGCCGGTCACGAGGACCCTGGGGCCGGCCCGTTCGACCGAGACGACCTCGGGCAGGGCGGTCAGCAGGGCGTCGTCCAGCGGCGCCGACGGTCGGAACCGGATCCGTTGCCGGCCGTCGGCCCGCTCGATGAGGCCGGCCGGGGTGTCGAGGGCGATGAGCCGCCCGGAGTCGATCAGGGCGATCCGGTCGCAGAGCCGCTCGGCCTCCTCCATGAAGTGTGTGACCAGCAGGATCGTGACGCCTCGGTCGCGGATGGTCTCGATGAGGTCCCAGGTGTCGCGGCGGGCCTGCGGGTCAAGGCCGGTGGTGAGTTCGTCCAGGACCGCCACCTTCGGGTCGCCGACCACCGCGAGCGCGATGGACAGGCGCTGCTTCTGGCCGCCGGACAGGTGCCGGAACTGGGTCGCCACCTTGTCGGTGAGGTGCAGGGCGCCGATCAGTTCCCGCCAGTCGACCGGGTCGCGATAGAACGAGCTGTACAGCGCCATCGCCTCACCGACGGTCAGCTTGTCCGGTAGTTCGCTCTCCTGCAGCTGGACGCCGAGGACGTGCTGCAGCTCGCCGTCGCCGCCCTGGGGGTCGATCCCGCAGACCCGGATGGTGCCGGCGTCCGGCGTGCGCAGGCCCTCGATGCACTCCACGGTGGTGGTCTTCCCGGCCCCGTTCGGGCCGAGGATCCCGAAGATCTCACCGCGCTCGACGGCGAAGCTGACGCCGTTCACCGCGGTGTGCGGGCCGTAGCGTTTGAGCAGGTGGTCCACCTCGATGATTGCCATGCCTCAACGGTGCTGGACGTCGCGGCGCGCCGGATCGACCTCCCGGCCAGAGACCGACGGCGGTCCGGTGGGTGCGGGCATCAACCAGTCGGTGGATGCGGTGTGCGCTACTCGGTCAGCCTCGCGACCTCGGTGAGCCAGCGTCGCTGCCTGCGGGTCTCCACGGCGCGTGGGTGGTAGTGCTCGCGCACCCAGCCCACGGCATCCTCGGTGCTCATCCCGGCCTCGATCGCCAACACGGCCAGAGCCGTCCCGGTCCGGCCGACGCCGGCACCGCAGGCGATCTCGACCCGCTCCGAGGCCGCTCGTCGGTGGGCCTCGCGCAGGGCATCCAGGGCGTCCTCGGTGGACGCGGGCAGGCCGAAGTCACGCCAGCGGACCCACCGGTACGGCCAGCCCTCGAGCCGGGGATCGCGCCCCAGCAGGTAGACGGCGAAGTCCGGGACGGGCACGTCCCCGCGGGGTCGGCGCCAGCCGGTCCCGCGGACCCGGCGACCATCGGGGAACTCCACCACCCCGGCGCCCGGATCCCAGCTGCTCACAGGCTCCACGGTAGTGCCCCGGAATAGGCCTCGGGCGGGCGCGGTTCGCCTCTGACATGGAGCTCGAAGTGGTGCTGCCCGACGAGTCGCCGACGATGTCGGTGAGCACGCTCGTCGACCTGGCTCGCGCGGCCGAGGATCTCGGATACACCTGCGCGTGGCTGCCCGACCATGTGCTGCCGCCCGGTGAGTACGGCGCGACGTTCGGCGGCGTGTACGAGCCGCTCGTCACGATAGGGCATCTGGCCGCCGTCACCGAGCGCCTGCGGCTGGGCACCTCGGTGCTGGTCGCCCCGCTGCGCAACCCGTTCGTCCTCGCCAAGCAGGTCGCCACACTGCACCGCCTCTCGGCGGGGCGGGTCGTGCTGGGCGTCGGGGTCGGCTGGAGCGAGCAGGAGTTCGACGCCGTCGGCGCCGTGTTCCGCGACCGCGGCGCGATCACCGATGACGTGCTGGCCCTGTTGCGCCACCTGTTCGACGCCGGCAGCGCGCCCTATCAGGCCCGACGGTTCTCCTATCAGCACGGGGTGTTCGCCCCGGTTCCGGAGGGCGGGGTGGCGATCATGGTCGGCGGCAACAGCGACGCGGCGCTGCGACGTGCCGCGAAGTACGCCGACATCTGGCAGGGCATCCCCGCGAGCCCTGCCGCCTTCGCCGAACGGGCGCACCGGCTCGCCGACCTCGCGGGCGACCGTGACGTGGTGGCCGCGCTGCGGCTCGGCTGGGACGGTGCCGCACCGGTCGAGCAGATCGCCGCGGAGGTTGCCGCGTACGCGGATGCGGGGGCGGAGCGGGTCGCGGTCCACTTCGGAGATTGGGTCGGTACCCGAGAACGGCTGGAGGATCTGGCCGGGGCACTGGCCCGCCGCTGACCGCGCCCACATGCTGCACGGCGCTGCCCCGCTCACCTCATGAAGGGGCGCGGCAGTGCGACGGGTGGTCAGGCGTCCAGCAGTTGCGAGACTCGTTGGTGTGAAAGGCCGACAAGTTGTGCGGTGTCGCGCATGGAGACGCCCTGATCATGAAGGGCCCGAATGGCCGTGGCGCGATCGTCCTCGAACTGCTTGCGCTTCGCGTACAACTCGTCACGCTCACGCTCGAAGACCTGCCAGGCAGCCGCGGCCTCGTCACCGAGCGCCTTGCGAAAGTCGTACTGCACAGCCACGTCATCTGGATCAACGTCCAGCAACCCGGAGACCAAGTCACGCACTTCATCGTCGAGCTCGGAGAGCCGACGAACCTCGGTAGCCCCTCCCGGGACGCCCTCAACCTCGGCGACCCAGTAGCGCCCCTCGCGGGAGACGTCGACCTTGTAGGTCACGGTCACTTGTCCAACCACCCTTCTCCGAAGATGCCCTCTAGGGCCTTCTCGTTTGATCGAGTCACGATCTTGGTCATCTGTCCCGAGTGTCCGGTGAGCGCGACGCGCCCCACCTCGTTCCCGTCCTGGTCGAGTACAGCCCAGATGGTATGGGAGCCCTTGCCGCGCTTCGGGAGTTTCGACACGGTGTACCCGAGCGACTTGGCAGCCTTCCGAGCCGCCTTCAGAACCTGATCCGCAGATCGTGTGCCACTGACCATGACTATAGTCTAATCGCCTAGACAATCAAGTGTCCACTTGACTAGACACAAACGAGTGGCCGGCGTGGATCTGCCGGAAGCAGGACAGATATAGGTCGTCCGGGCCGAGGTGAACGCCCTGACTCGTGGCAGGGCCGCGCGACCGCCTGGATCAACATCGTCGCCCCGGTGACGATCAGCGACCCGTGGTGAGCCACTGCATGGATGACTCCATCCACTTCGGATCTGGAGGTCGGAACTCGCTCGCGAACCCAGTCAAAAGGTTCCTGGTTGGATGTGGCTGCGCCCGCACCCGGACCCTGGTGCCCCCGGCGCGATTCGAACGCGCGACCTACCGCTTAGGAGGCGGTTGCTCTATCCCCTGAGCTACGGGGGCCCAAGGTGGAAGACTACCGGCCCGGCGGGCTTCGAAGCGAAGCGGGCACCGGTGTGGTGTGACACCGTGGGGCCGTGCCCGCCACCGTCACCTCCCGCGTGATCGGCCTGGACGCCACGGCCCTGTTCGACCGGGTCACGGCGCTGGCCAACCACGAGCGCCTGATCCCGCTGACGCGCATCTGCGCGCCGGCCCGCCGGCCCCGAGTGGGCGACCGGGTGGTCGCCACGTCCGCGTGGGTGCTGCGGGACGTCATGCTGCTGACCCACTACGAGAGGCCCGACGGCGTCGCGGACCTGGGCTCCGCCGTCGCCCCCGTCGGGCGGGCCGTCTACCGCAAGACCGGTCCGCTGCTACTCGGCACCGCCGAGATCGTCGTCACGGCCCTCGGGCCGACGACGGCCCGCGTCGACTGGAGCGAGGACGTGCGGCTCGTTGCACCGTGGCGGCCGGCCGAGGCACTCGTGCGCCCACTGCTGGGACTGATGACGGCCCGGGCCCTGCGGCTGCTCGCGGAGGCCACCGAGCGCAACTGAGGCCTGCCGCCCCCAACGACCCCCGGCCCCGGCCCCCGCCCCCGGCCCCCGGCCCCGGCCCCCGGCCCCGGCCTCGGCCCCGCCCATACGTGACGGCGCGTCGAGCGCGCGCTTCCCACGTTGGACCGCGACCGGAACCGGGGGCAACAGCACGGTCGGCGCAGGCGGGCGAGCTCGCGGCGCATCGTGACGCCGATCGCTAGCCGCGGGATGTCTCAACATGTGAGAATGGCGAGACTTCCGCTCACCCATCTGGAGGTTCGATGAAGAGCACCGCCACGACCGGACGTGCACACCCGCGCACGCCGGCGTCCGCCGTCCGATCCGCTACCGCGTCACCGACCACGCGCCGGCGCCGACGCACCGAGACACCGAGGTGATCGCGGCATGAGCGCCCTCGCGGTCAACTACGCCCCGCTCGACATCGACATCGCCGACGGCGACGGCGTGTGGATCACCGACACCGCCGGCAACCGCTACATCGACTGCCTCGCGGGGTACTCGGCCCTGAACTTCGGGCATCGCAACCCCGAGCTGACGGCGGCCGCGCACGCCCAGCTGGACCGGGTCACGCTCACCGCACGCGCGATCGGCAACGACCGCCTGCTCCCGTTCGCCGAGGCCGTCACCGCGCTCACCGGCACGGAGATGCTGCTGCCGATGAACACTGGCGCGGAGGCGGTGGAGACCGCCATCAAGACGGCCCGCAAGTGGGGCTACGACGTCAAGGGCGTGCCGCGCTACGACGCCACGATCATCGTGGCCGCGAACGCGTTCCACGGCCGCACCACGACGATCATCTCGATGTCCACCGACCCGGAGGCCAGGGAGGGGTTCGGCCCCTACACGCCCGGGTTCCGGGTGGTGCCCTACGGGGACGCCGCCGCCGTGGCCGAGGCGATCGACGAGACCACCGTGGCCGTGCTCGTCGAACCCGTGCAGGGCGAGGCCGGGGTGATCATCCCGCCGGAGGACTACCTCGAGGCGATCCGGGCCACCTGCACGGCCGCGAACGTGCTCCTGGTGCTGGACGAGATCCAGTCCGGGCTCGGCCGCACCGGGGCCACCCTCACCCAGGACCTGTCCGGCGTGCGGGCGGACCTGACCACGCTCGGCAAGGCGCTCGGCGGCGGCATCATCCCGACGTCGGCGCTGGTCGGCCGCAGGGACGTGATCGAGGTCGTCACCGCGGGGACGCACGGGTCGACCTTCGGCGGCAACCCGCTCGCCTGCGCCGTCGGCCTCGCGGTCACCAAGATCCTCGGCACCGGCTACTACCAGGAGCGGGCCCGCTCGCTGAGCCCGATCCTCGCCGACCGGGCCAAGGACCTGGTGGCCGAGGGGCTGCTCACCGATGTCCGCTGCCTCGGGCTGTGGATCGGCGTGGACGTTGCGAACCTGACCGGGCGCCAGGTCAGCATCAGGCTCGCCGAGCGGGGCGTGATCGCCAAGGAGACCCACGGCAACACGATCCGGTTCGCGCCGCCCCTGTGCGTCACCGAGGACGAGTTGCACCAGGTCATGGACGCACTCACGGCCGCCCTTCGCGCGTGAGGGGGCCAGACGGCCGGCCCGAGTGCTGACGGGGCCTCGGGCCGGTCCGGCCCCGGGGCTGCTCAGAACCCGGTGCCGGTCAGGGCCGGCGCTTCCAGCCCATCGCGATCGGCGGCAGGCCCTCGTCCGCCACCCGTGTCGGCACGACCATCACCGGGCACGCCGAGTGGTGCAGCACCTGCTGGGAGGTGCTGCCGAGCAGCATCCCGGCGAAGCCGCCACGCCCGCGCGAGCCGACGACGACCAGGTCGACGGCAGTGGAGAACTCCGAGAGCAGGGCGGCGCCGTTGCCGTCCAGGGCGTGGCGGCGCACGGTCAGGTCACGGCCCTCGAGGGCGTGGTCGACGGCGACGTTGAGTCCTTCCTTGACGTCGGCGAGCACCCCCTCCCGGTCCACGGACGCGGGCAACCAGCCGAGCAGCCCGGCGCCGGCCCCGATCGGTACGGCCACCACCGCCGTCAGCTCGGCGCCCCAGACCTCGGCCTCCTCGATGGCCCGGGTCAGGGCGACCTTGGCCGAATCCGAACCGTCGACGCCCACCACGATCCGCTTGACCGGGATCGGGGTCTCCTCCCCCTCGCGCAGGGGCACCACCACAGTGGGGCAGTGCGCGTGCGCCGGCAGCGCCGAGGAGACGGTGCCGAGGATGCGCTCGGCGAACCCGCTCGTGCCCCGGGTGCCGACCACCGCCAGGCACACCTGCTTGGTCAGGTCCACCAGCACGCCCGCCGCGTCACCGGTCTCGAGGTCGCTGGTCACGTCCACTCCACGACCGCTGACGCGCTCGATCGCCTCATCGAGGACGGCCTGCGCACCCTCGCGGATCGCGGTGTCGTCCAGGGTGGCGTAACCGCCGTCGAGCGAGGCAGCCGCGAACGTCGGCAGAGCGTACGCACACACCAGGTGCAACCGCCAACCGACCCGCTTCGCTTGGGCGACCGCCCAGTCCAGAGCGTTCAGACTCGCCGCTGAGCCATCCACGCCGACAAGGACCACCTGTTCGTGTTCCATGACCGCTTCACCGCCGTCCCTTGGGAATCTCTTTGACCATTGTGCCCCGTCCGCGCGCACCACGCAGCCTTGCCCACGCGTGATCGGCGAACTGAAACGAGAAGTTAACCGGCCCGGAAAATACGACTGGCCCGCCCCCTGATCGGGGGCGGGCCAGTCGTGGCGGGGATCGGGCTCAGAGAACCCGGATGAAGGTGGGGTTCGCGCGGTAGATCGGGCCCGCGGTCAGCGGGGTGCCGGGGTTCCGCGCGGCGATGTGCTGGTCGCCACCGAGGTAGATGCCGACGTGGCCGGGCCACCAGATCAGGTCACCGGGCTGCGCCTCGGCGGCCGAGACGATGGTGCCGGCGCTGCGCTGGGCGGAGGAGCTGCGCGGCAGGCTGATGCCCACCTGGGCGAACACGTAGGACGTGAACCCGGAGCAGTCGAACCCGGACGGCGTGCCCCCGCCGTACACGTACGGGGTGCCGATGTAGCGGTAGGCGATGTCGACCACGGCGGCGGCGGACGCCGACGTCACCTGCGGGGCGGCGGCGGCGGGCGCCTCCTCGACGGCCTCACGCTCGGTGCTCCGCGACGCCTGGCTCTCCGACGCCGTGGTGCGGGCGGTCGGGGTGACCACGACGGGCGGCGGGGGCGGCGGCGGAGCGGCCTCTGAGGTCGCCTCGACAGCAGTGAACGACCACGCGGCGTCAGCAGCGACGGTGACGACCTCGGACGTGGTGCCCGGGGAGTCGAGGTTCGCTGCGGCGGCGGCGGTCAGGTTCGCGGCCTGGACGGGAGCGACGTTGTTCGGGGCGGCGATGCCGGCCGAGGCGCTCAGCGTGAGAATGATCCCCGAGGAGGCCACGGCGGCGACGGCGCGGCGACCGACGGTCCCCGCTACGGCCTGACCGAACGTGGTCAAGGGGGTGACGGGGCGGCGTGCGGCTCGGTGCCGGGCGCCTGCGATGCATTCAGTCAATGTGGTACCTCTCCTGACGCCTACGAGGTGAGCTGTCGGGTTCGGGTGGGAGATCACCCGGTCTGCCGGACCTCACAGTCCGGCGGGACTTCACCCCAAGGAGTTCATCTGCTGCGAACTCCACAAGGATTGGGTCCCCCGTCCCTGTCTCTACTGATACGGGAACCTCGTTCGGTGACAGGGCTAGGCGTTCCGTCCGAGGTACTCGCCGAAGGAGGGTTTCGTCGAGCGAGGTTGAGGCTACATGACGCTCCCGGCGATTGTCACGTTCTGATCACGAAGTGTGTCCCAACGTGCATCCGCGACGCCCCGTCGGCCCTACTTGCCGACCTTCACGAAGAGGTGCCGCGCGGTCTCCTCGGGCAGGTCGAGGGCGTACTCGGCGCCGTCGACGCTGACCGTGATGACGTCCTGCCGCCGCTGCGAGGTCAGGGTCGCACCGGGACGCATGCCGGCCTCGCCGAACCGCGCGAGCAGCTCCACGTCCACCTGGAGGGGCTCCCCGATGCGGGAGAGCACGAATTCGGTGGGCTCGTCACGGGCGGCGTCCGCGAGCGCCACGCCGAGATCGATCGGGACCTTCGCGTCGCCGAACTCCTCCAGCCCGGGGATCGGGTTGCCGTACGGGTCGTGGTCCGGGTGGTCCATGAGGGTGAGCAGACGCTCCTCCACCTGGCGGCTCATCACGTGCTCCCAGCGGCACGCCTCTTCGTGCACGTGCGGCCAGTCCAGCCCGATCACGTCGGTGAGCAGGCGCTCCGCGAGGCGGTGCTTGCGCATCACCCGGGTGGCGCGCGCCATGCCCTCCTCGGTCAGCTCCAGGTGTCGGTCCCCGGTGACGACCATCAGACCGTCCCGTTCCAGCCGTGCGACCGTCTGGGAGACGGTCGGGCCGGAGTGGCCCAGTCGCTCGGCGATCCGGGCTCGCAACGGCACGATCCCATCCTCGATGAGCTCGAAAACCGTCTTCAGGTACATCTCGGTGGTGTCGATCAGATCGGCCATGGCGTCCTATCCATCCCCTTGCTCCAGAATCTCGACTCACCCTAGTCGCTGCCGCACGAGATCGGCCCTCGGACCCGACCGGTCACGACGCCGGCGGCGGTCGGCACTGGTCCGTGGGACGCCCGCGATCACCTACCCTTCACCGTGATGAGTGTCATACCCCCGATCTCCACCGTGGACCCCACCGCCGGGCTCCGATACCGCGGTCTCGACGTCGGCGACCTGGTCCGCAGGCATCCGTACGGGCAGGTCTGGGCACTGCTCGTGGACGGCACCCTTGACGGCGCGGCGCTGGCGCCGGCCGAGTCGTTCCCGCTGCCAGTGCGCACCGGGGACCACCGGGTCGACCTGCAGGCGGCGCTGGCCGCGCTGGCTCCGGTCTGGGGCTTCTTGCCGCTCACGGACGTCGACGGCGTCCGGTTGCGCACCGATCTCGCCCGCGCCTCCGCGATGGCGTTCTCGTTCCTCGCGCAGTCCGCCCGCAGCGAGGACCTGCCCTCGATCGGCCGGCGGGAGATCGTCGGCGCCGGCGGCCTGGCCGAACGGTTCCTGATGACCTGGCACGGCGAGGTGCCCGAGCAGGAGGCGACGGCGATCAACGCCTGCTGGGTGGCCCTGGCCGAGCACGGGCTGGCCACCTCCACCCGCGCAGCCCGCCTGATCGCGGGGACCGGGGCGGATGCCGCCGCGTGCCTGTCCGGAGCGGTGGCCGCCTCCAGCGGCCCGATCGGAGGCGGCGCCACGGCTCGCTCGCTCGGCGTCGTCGACGCCGCCGAGGAGCTCGGCGACGCACGCGCCGCCGTCCGGGCCGCCTTCGAGGCGGGCACCCTGTTCGGCTTCGGCAACTCCGGCTACACCGGGGCCGACCCCCGGGTGACGGCGTTGCGCCAGGTTGCCGCGGACCTCAACATCGAGCGGCTCGAGGTGGCCACGGCGGTCGCTGAGGCGGCCCGGGCCGAGTACGCCGACCGGGGCCTGCCGCTGCCCACCGACCGCGGCGACCACGTGATGTTCTGGGCGGGGCTACTGCTCGACTCGGCACGGGTCCCGGCCCGGATGTTCACCGCGATGTTCGCGTGTGCCCGGCTGGCCGGCTGGAGTGCCCACATCACCCAGGTGCACCAGGAACGACGAGCCGCGAACGCGTGACTGGCGCCCGCCCGGACCTGGAATGATCGGGGCGTGAGCACCCTCGCCATCCCCGCCGACCTCCTGCCCGCCGACGGCCGCTTCGGCTGCGGTCCGAGCCTGATCCGGCCCGCTCAGGTGGACGCCCTTGCCGCCCTCGGCACGACGGTGCTCGGCACCTCGCACCGGCAGCCGCCGGTGAAGTCCCTGGTCGGCCGGGTGCGGGAGTCCCTGGCCACCCTGTTCGACCTGCCCGACGGCTACGAGGTGGTCCTCGGCAACGGCGGCGCCACGTTCTTCTGGGACGCCGCCACGTTCGGGCTGATCCGGGAGCGTTCGCAGCATGTGGCCACCGGCGAGTTCGGTGCCAAGTTCGCGGCGGCCGCGAGCCGCGCACCGTTCCTGGCCGAGCCCGAGATCGTCGAGGCCGGCCCGGGCGAGGTCGCCCTGCCCAGGCCGAGCGACGCCGTCGACTCCTATGCCTGGGCCCAGAACGAGACCTCCACCGGCGTGCTCGCGCCCGTGCACCGGCTGCCGGGCACCGACGCCCTGATGCTCGTGGACGCGACCTCCGCCGCGGGTGGGGTGGGCGTGGACGTCGGCCAGAGTGACGCCTACTACTTCGCGCCGCAGAAGGCGATGGGCTCCGACGGCGGACTCTGGTTCGCGCTGCTGTCCCCCGCCGCGCTGGAGCGGGTCGCCGAGCTGGCCGGCCGGTGGGTGCCGGAGTCGCTGTCCCTGCCGGTGGCCGTGGAGAACTCCCGCAAGAACCAGACCCTGAACACCCCCGCGATCGCTACGCTCGTGCTGATGGCCGAGCAACTGGACTGGCTCCTGGACTCCGGTGGTCTCGCCGCCGCGGCCCACCGCAGCGCCACGTCGGCTGCGACCCTGTACGGCTGGGCGGAGTCCTCGGAGTACGCCGCACCGTTCGTGACGGCGGTCGAGGCCCGCTCCCCCGTGGTCGGCACCATCGAGTTCGACCCGAGCGTGGATGCCGCCGCACTGGCGGCGACGCTCCGGGAGAACGGCGTGGTCGACACCGAGCCGTACCGCAAACTCGGCCGCAACCAGCTCCGGGTGGGCATGTACCCCTCGGTGGACCCGGCCGACGTCGCGGCCCTGACGGCGTGCATCGACTACGTGATCGAGCACCGCTGATGCGCGGCCTCACGGGGCGGGTCGCCCTCGTCACCGGCGCCGGGCACGGCATCGGCGCGGCGATCGCCGGCCGGCTCGCGGCCGAAGGGGCGGGCGTGGTCGGCGTGGACGTGGACCTGCCCGCCGTGCAGGCCGTCGTCTCCGGGCTCGGCGACGGCGGCCTCGCCCTGAGGATGGACGTCACCGACCGGGACAGCATCGACGCGGCGGTGGCCGCGGCGGTCGAGGAGTTCGGCGGCATCGACATCCTCGTGAACAACGTCGGGGTGGCCGGCGGGATCCCGCTCGAGGACGTCGACGACGCCGAGTGGGACCGGCAGGTCGCTCCCACCCTGCGCGGTGCGGTGCGGTGCATCCAGGCGTGTCTGCCCGAGCTGCTGCGGGCCGCCGGCGGCGGCCGGATCATCTCGATCGCCTCGGTGAACGGGATGACGGCGGTCGGTGACGTGCCGTACTCGGCGGCCAAGGCCGCCCTGATCAACGCGTCCCTGAACATTGCGGTGGAGTACGGGCCGAAGGTGCAGGGCACCGTCGGCGGCGGCTCGGGCTGGGTTCGCTCGAACGTGGTCTCCCCCGGCACCATCGTGACCAGGAACTGGACCGAGGGCGGCCCCGAGCAGCTCGAGACACTGGACAAGATGGCCCAGCTCTACCCGATGGGCCGGGTGGGCCAGCCGGACGAGGTAGCGGCCGCCGTCGCGTTCCTGGCCTCGGACGACGCGTCCTGGATCACCGGCGTCAACCTGCCGGTCGACGGTGGCTTCATGACCGGTCCGCTGGTCCGGATCCGGGACTTCTAGGCTCGTCAGCCGAACACCCCGAGGGCGCCCCACCCGGCCAGCAGGCCGAGGCGCCAGGTCACCAGCAGCACCGCCGTCACCGTCGCGAGCGCGACCACCGTGAGGACCGCGTCACCCGGGGTGAGCCGGGCCGGGTCGTGGATCGTGCGGCGTCCGGCGCCGAGCCCGCGGGTCTCGAGCGCGATCGACATCCGCTCCCCGCGGCGCAGGGTCGTCACCAGCAGGGTGAACGACGCGCGGGCGAGGGCGCGCGGCGAGCGGGGCAGCGCGATCGGCCGCTCGGCGGGTCGCGACCGGGCCTCTGGTGACCGCTGGCGCCGCATCGCCTGTGCCTGCCGGATCGTCTGCCACTGCTGCGGCAACTGTTCGAGGAGCCGGTACCCGGCCAGCACCGCGTAGGCGAAGGCGCCGCTGAGCCGCACGTGCTGATGCAGGCTGGTCATGAGCCGGGCACCGTCGGTGGTGAGCACGAAGCCGAGCGACAGCGTGCCGATGAGCAGCGTCCGGACCGCCAGCGAGATCCCGATCTCGAGCCCCGGCGCCGTCACGTCGAGCGGCCCGAACGACCAGACGACCTGCCCCTGCCGGGTCAGCGCATTGACCGTGAACAGGCTGAGCCCGAAGAGGGCGAACGGCAGGTGCGCCCGCGCCATGGTGCCGAGCGGGATCCTCCCCGCCAGGATGACCGCCGGCACCGCGAGCAGGTAGAGGACCGTGGGGGTCCACGGGTCGAAGACACCGGTCACGACGGCCGAGATCACCAGGACGAGGGCGAGCTTGACGGCCGGGTCGCGCCGGTGCAGAGCAGAGTCGACGTCGAGCGGTCGCCCGAACGCGGCCGCGCTCACGCGACGGCCCCGGGTCCGAGGTTCAGAGCCTCGTCGAGGGTCTCGAGCAGATGCCGCAGCGCCACGCCGCTGCCGCGCCAGCCCTCCAGCAGCGGCGGCAGTGCGAGGCCGGCCCGCTCCAGCGCCGGGCCTGTGAAGACGTCGTCGACGCCGCCCCGGGCGAGGACCCCACCATCGGCGAGGACCACCACCTCGTCGGCCAGGGTGGCGACCAGGCGCAGGTCGTGGCTGACCAGGACCACGCCGCGCCCGTCGTCGGCGAGCCCACGCAACGCACGGGCGACGGCGGCGGTGGTGACCCGGTCCTGGCCGAACGTCGGCTCGTCGGCGAGGAACACCTCGTCCTCGCAGACGGCCATGGCCGCCAGGGAGAGCCGCCGCTGCTGCCCGCCGGACAGCCGGAACGGGTCCCGGTCGGCCACCGCGCCCAGGTGGTAGCGCGCCAGAACGGCGTCGACGACATCGGCGGGGTCGACGGTGCCGGCGGCGTTCGCGAGCGCCGGTGCCGGACCCGCCGAACCGGGCGGACCCGGCGAACCTGGCGGGCGCACCGGAACCGACGAACCTGGCGGACGCACCCCGTGCGCGACCTCGGCCCGGACCGAGCGCGCGAGGAACTGATGCTCGGGGTTCTGGAACACCAGGCCGGCCGGTGGCCCGTCGATCGTGCCGGTGAACGGCAGCAGTCCGGCCAGGGCGAGCAGCAGGCTCGACTTGCCGCACCCGTTCACCCCGACGACGGCGGTGATCCGGCCGCGGGTCACGTCCAGGTCCACGTCGGTCAGGACCTGCGCCGCGCCGCGGCGCACGCCGAGCCCGCGGGCGCGCAGGACGACCCCTCCAGCGCGAGCCGACGACGACGGTGCCGACGGTGCCGACGCGGACAACGCCGACGGTGCCGACGACCGTGGTGCCGATGACGACCGGCGCACGCTCCGCCGTCGGGCCATCAGCTCCACCAGACCCGCGCGCAGCGCGGCACGCCCGGGTGCGACCTCGCGGCCAAGCGCCAGGCCGACCTCGATCCCGGCCGGGAGCCACGCCCCGGCGCCCGCCAGGGCCACGCCGTGCTCGCGCAGGACCTGCGGCGTCGGCCCGGCGGCCCGGACCCGGCCGGCGTCATCGAGGACGACCACGAGCTCGGGCAGCCGCCCCAGCTCGTCGAGGCGGTGCTCGATGAGGATCTGTGCGGGTCCGGGTGCCGCGAGGAGCGCGCCGATCCGCCGGGCGGCCGCGGTGTCGAGCAGCGCCGTCGGCTCATCGAGGAGCAACACCTCCGGACGCGCCACGAGGGCCGCCGCGAGCGCGACCCGCTGACCCTGCCCGCCGGAGAGCTCGCCGGTGCGTCGCCCGATCAGGTCCGAGGCACCGACCGCCGCGAGCGCCGCACGCACCCGGGAGCCGATCTGCGCCGGCGGCACCGCTCGGTTCTCACAGGCGAACGCGACCTCGTCCACGACCGTGGGCAGGCACAGCTGGTCCGCGGGGTCCTGCGTGAGGGTGCCGACCCGCCCGGCCAGGACCGGCACGGGGGTGGTGGTCGGGTCGGTGCCGGCGATGCGGACCCGGCCGGTCACGTCGGCATCGATGGTGCCCGGGACCACCCCGGCGAGGACCCGTAGCACGGTGCTCTTGCCGGACCCGGACGAGCCCATCAGCAACAGCCGCTGCCCGGCGGGCACGTCCAGGTCCACGCCCGCGAGGGACGGTGCGGACGCCGTCGGGTAGTGCACCCGCAGGTCCCGCACGGTGACCGCGGCCGAGGGCTCGGGCGGCGTGCGGCGATCCGCGGCGGACGCGGGCGCGGCCGTCATCAGCGGGTGCGGGCGGCGCTGCGCTGGGCCCGCCCGATGGCGTAGTTGTCCAGCACGCCGGTGCGCAGCAGGGCGTCCCCGATGAGCTTCGCGAGGAGCCCGCAGAGCAGGATGCCGCTGGCGAACTGCAGGCCCACGCGCAGCGCGAAGAAGTCCTGCCCGGCCCATCCGAACCGGACCATCCCGAGCACCAGGTTGAACAGGGCTGCGCTGATCCCGGAGGCCAGGAACACGCCCCAGCCGTACCGGCGGTACCTGGTGAGCGCGAACGGGAGCTCGGCGCCGACGCCCTGGATCAGGCCGACCAGGAGCAGCATCGGTCCGACCGGTGAGGCCAGGAACACCACCTCGACGATCGCGGCGATGATCTCGACGACGATGCCGACGCCGGGCTTGCGGACGATGTAGACCGCGAGCGGGGCGACGACCATCCAGCCGCCGGCGAGGGCGTTCTGGGCGAGATCGCCGAACGGGCCCATCGCCACCTGGAGCCAGCCCCACAGCTGCACGAGGGCCCAGTAGAGGAAGCCGAAGACGACGGCGAGGGCGGCGAGGAGGACCAGGTCGTGCAGGGTGATCGGGGCCCGGCGGGGCGCGGTGGGGTCGGGGCGTGGGGTGCCCTGCTTCGGGGCGTTCTGGCCCTGGGCGTCCCGGCGTGGGCCTTCGGTTCGCGCGCTCATCGGTCGCCCGCAGTGCTCGGCGAGCTGGGCGAGTTCAGCGAGATGGTCGCGTGCGTGGCCACATGCCGGACGGACCGGCCGACGGTGAGCCAGGCGTCCCCGATGGTGGTGAGCACGTCGGCGAGGTCGCCGTCGAGGCGGGTTGCGAAGTGTTCGCTGCGGGTGAGCGTGCCCCGCTCGCGGGCGTCGTCGATGGCGGCGTAGATGGCGCTCATGTGATCGCCGTCGGGACCGTCGTGCAGGGGGTACAGCGACCAGTGCGCGGCGGCGCGCAGACCGGTGGGCGGGATCGGCGCGAGCCGCTCCGGAGCGAACGCGACGCCGTCGGCCACCTCGCAGGCGACCTCGCCCGGGCAGCCGCGGGAGAGCAGCACCTGGGCCACGGTGTGCACGCCGGTGCGCCCGGCCCGCGCGATCACCGCGGTGAGGTAGCCGACCACATCGGACTCGGTGCCACGTACGAACGTGGAGACGTCGTCGGTGACGACCTCGAGCCCGGCCGGACGGTCCACGGCGAGGGCATCGATGATGACCTCGACGAACCGATCCGTGAGCGGAAGCAGCGTGAACCGGGCACCGACGCCGTACGCGCCCGGGGTGGGCGACGCCTCGGCGGACGTGCCGGCGGCGGGGATGGAGCCGTTGGTCGGTGCCGTGGCGGCGGCGGTGGCGGGTGCGGGCGGAGTGAAGGGGCTGGTGACTTCGGGCATCGTCGGGTCCTCTCGTCGAAGGACCCCCGGCGAGTGCACGACGCCGGGCCCAACCCACGTCGGAGACCTCCGGCACGGGTCGTGCCCGACAACTGCCCTACTCCCTACGCTGGTGCTAACCAGTTCAGGTTCCTCGGGTCTGCGGCCGGTGTACCGACCGCACTCTCAGCGCCAACGCGCTCCCCGGGGGCTATGTCACGGCCACCCTAGCCCCGAACCTGTACCGCGGAGCAGGCGCCGTCCAATCCGTGGACGGCTACCGGCCGGAGATGGACCGCGCGAACTCGCTGCGCCGCCGACCCAGTCACCTGGCCCTCGAGTTAGTCATGAACAACCGCCTACCTCGACGGCTGGGTGACTACATCGACCACGCCGTCAGCCGCATCATCAAACCCGTGCGCTGGGTCACGCGGCCTGGCCGCCGTCGGTGGCCTGCTGGGAGGCGACCTCCACGCGGGCGCGTTCGCGGGCGGCGCGCTCCTCGGCGTTCGTGAGGATCAGGTGCGGGCGGCGGCGCAGCCGGTAGGACACCTCGATCTGCCAGTTCCGGTGCGCCCACAACGCGGCCGCCGCGGCCACCAGCACCGAGGCGATCGCGCCGATCCCGATGGACCAGCGCGGCCCCCAGGCCTCGGCGACCCAGCCCACGAACGGGGAGCCGATCGGGTTCCCGGCGAACAGCACCACCACGTACAGGCTCATCACGCGGCCCCGGATCGCGGGGTCGGTGCCGATCTGGATGGCGGCGTTCGCGGTCGTGAGCATGGTGATGGAGAAGAAGCCCACCGGGATGCACGCGAGCGCGAAGAGCTCATAGGTGGGCGCGAGCGACATCAGGCCGGAGAACACTCCGAACAGCGCGGCGGCGGCGATCACGCTGCGCACCCGGGGCTGCTTGCGCCGAGCGGCGAGCAGCGCGCCGGCGAGCGACCCGATCGCGAGGATCGAGCCGAGGATGCCGTACTCGCTCGCGTCCTTGCCGAACTCGATCCGGGCCATCACCGCGGAGGTGAGCTGGAAGTTCAGGCCGAGTCCGCCCACCACGAACACGACGATCATGATCATCATGATGTCGCTGCGGTGCCGGACATAGGCCATCCCGGCCCGCAGTTGCCCCTTGGCGCGCGCGATCCGTGGCGACACGTGCAGCTCGGCGGTACGCATGATCGCCATCACGAAGATGGTCGCGGCGAACGAGACCGCGTTGATGATGAACACCCAGCCCGGTCCGACGAGTGCGATCAGGAGCCCGGCCGCGCCGGGTCCGATCAGCCGGGCAGCGTTGAACGACGCACTGTTCAGGGCGACCGCGTTCGCGAGCCCGCTGGCCGGCACGAGCTCGGAGACGAACGTCTGCCTGGCCGGGGCGTCGAACGCGCTCGCCACCCCGAGCAGGGTCGCCAGCACGTACACGTGCCACAGCTCGGCGTGCCCGAACAGCACGAGCGCACCGAGAGCCACCGCGAGCAGACCGAGGATGCCCTGCGTTGCCATGAGCAACTTGCGCCGGTCGATCCGGTCCGCGAGCAGGCCGGCGTACGGGCTGAGCAGCACCGACGGCGCGAACTGCAGCCCGGTGACGATCCCGACGGCGAGGCCCGAGTCGTCGGACAGTTCGGTCAGGACCAACCAGTCCTGGGCGATCCGCTGCATCCAGGTGCCCACGTTGGCCACGAGGGCACCGGCGAACCAGAGCCGGTAGTTGTAGTGCCTCATCGAGGCGAACATCGCGCTCACTGGGTGTAGATCCTCCGCATGATCTCCTCGGCGTCGGAGAGCGTCTGCCGTTCGGCGGGCGTCAGGGATGCGAGCCGTCGGGAGAGCCACTGGTCCCGACGGCGCCGCGTGGCGATGATGTGCTGCTCGCCCGCCTCCGTGAGCGAGACGACGACCTGTCGCTTGTCCCCCGGGTGGGCCGCCTTGGTGACCATGCCGAGGTCCATCAGGGTCTGGATCGTGCGGGTCATCGTGGGCGCGCTCACGTGCTCGCGCTCGGCGAGGGCGCTCGGGCTCTGCGGGCCCAGGTTGAACAGGCCGCCGAGCACCGCTCCCTGTGCCTCGCTGACGGCGTTGGAACGCTCCGCACGCAGCCGCCTCGAGGTGCGCAGCAGGGTCACCCGCAGCCGGGCGGCGAGGCCGCCGTCACCGCGTGACGGTTGCTTGCGCGCAGATGCCGCCGAAGCTCCCCCGAGGGACGCGCCGCCGACGGCGGAACCCGCAGGAGGAGTGGGAGTCGCGTCGGTCACGATACTCGAGTATAGATCATTAGTTCGGCTAAGTAAACTTCGACCTCCGCCGGAGGTGGCGTCCGCAGCCGATTTGCGGCACGTCAGGGTGCGTAATTCTGCCGTTCCGCAACGGTCAACCACTGGTCACGGCCCGTTCACCCGGGCCGCGCCTGGGCGTCCTAGCGTCCGTAGCGTCCCCGTCTGCGCGAAGGAGCAGTCCCCGATGTTGACATCACCCCGCAAGCTCTTGCCGCTGATCGCGAACCACAGCAGCAACCGCTCCCCCATGACCTGCAAGTACCGCTGCGGCGACGCCTGCTTCCACGAGGTGCCGAACACCTCCGAAGGCGCCTACCTCGGCGACATCATCGCCTCCGGCATCTCCCGCCGGAGCCTGCTCAAGGTCGGCGCCGTGGTGGCCGTGGCCGGCGCCGGCGCCGCGACCCTCGGCGCCCAGCCCGCCGCCGCCGCCCCGGCGCAGGCGGCCCGTGGCCTCGCGTTCACGCCCGTCCCGCCGAACTCCGAGCACGCCGTCAGCGTGCCGGAGGGCTACACCTCGAAGGTACTGATCCGGTGGGGCGACGCGCTCTTCTCGGACGCGCCGGCGTTCGACCCCGAGAACCAGAGCGCCGCCGCCCAGGAGCGCCAGTTCGGCTACAACAACGACCACCTCGACCTCTTCGAGATCCGCCGCGACGAGCACGTCATGGTGATCAACCACGAGTACACGAACGAAGAGATCATGTTCCCCGGCTACGACCCGGCGGCTCCCACGCAGGACCAGGTGGAGATCGCCTGGGCCGCGCACGGCCTCACCGTCGTCGGCGTCACCGGTGCGGCGCAGGGTCGCCCCTCCGGCGAGCTGACCACCGTCGTCGACCACCGGCTGAACCGCCGGCTGACGGCGACCACACCGTTCGAGCTGACCGGCCCGGTGGCCGGCAGCGAGCACGTGCGCACGACGGCCGACCCGGACGGCCGCACCGTGCTCGGCACCCTGAACAACTGCGCCGGCGGCGTGACGCCGTGGCGGACCTGGCTGACCGCCGAGGAGAACTTCAACCAGTACTTCGCAGGAGCGGACGAGGTGACCGACCCGGTGGTCCGCGAGCGGCTGCGTCGCTACGGCCTGCCCGGTGGCGCCTCGGAGCGGAAGTGGGAGGCGTACGACCCGCGATTCGACCTCGGCGCGGAGCCGAACGAGGTGAACCGGTTCGGCTGGATCGTCGAGGTCGACCCGTTCGACCCCGAGTCCACCCCCCGCAAGCGCACCGCCCTCGGCCGGTTCAAGCACGAGGCGGCCAACATCCACCTGAGCCGGCAGAACCAGGTGGTCGCCTACATGGGTGACGACGAGCGGTTCGACTACCTGTACAAGTTCGTCTCCCGGGATGCCTTCCGCCGCAACAACCCCGAGCACAACGCCACCCTGCTGGACAACGGCACCCTGTACGTCGCGCTGTTCAACGGGAACTCGCCGGTCGAGGAGATCGACGGGTCCGGCACCCTCCCCAGCGACGGTGGGTTCGACGGCGCCGGCGAGTGGATCCCGATCGTCACCAGCGACGAGGCCGGCGCGCACTCCCACGTGGAGGGCATGACCGGCGTCGAGGTGCTGCTGTTCACCCGCCAGGCCGGCGACGCCGTGGGCGCCACGAAGATGGACCGGCCGGAGGACGTCGAGACGAACCCGCTGACCGGTGTGCTCTACGTCGCGCTGACCAACAACACCAACCGCGGCACCGGCACGAACCCCGGCCCGGACGAGACGAACCCGCGCTCGTCCAACCGGCACGGGCACGTCATCGAGCTGATGGAGACCGGGAACGACCCGCGCGCCTACACCTTCGACTGGCGGATCTTCCTGCTCTGCGGGGACCCGAACGACCCGAGCACCTACTTCGCCGGGTACGACAAGTCGCAGGTGTCCCCGATCTCCTGCCCGGACAACGTCACCTTCGACCCCTACGGGAACCTCTGGATCAGCACCGACGGCAACGCCCTCGGCACGAACGACGGGCTGTTCGGCGTCGCCGTCGACGGGGAGTACCGCGGCCAGGTCAAGCAGTTCCTGACCGTGCCGATCTCCGCGGAGACCTGTGGCCCCAAGGTCACCGAGACCCGCGTGCTGGTCTGCGTGCAGCACCCGGGTGAGCGCTCCGGCGCCACGTTCGAGAACCAGTTCTCGCACTGGCCCGACGGCGGCACGTCCGTCCCGCGGCCGGCCGTCGTCGTCGCATGGCGTCCGGACGGTATCCGGATCGGCCGCTGAGCGAGCCGGCCCTCATCCGGTGCGCGTCAGCCGAACCAGACCTGCAGCGGTCCGCGGATGTAGTAGAGGACGAACAGGATCGCCGCGCCCCACATCAGCGGGTGCACCTTCGAGGCCTTGCCGACGGCGATCTTGATCACGACGAAGGCGATGAAGCCGGCGCCCATGCCCGCGGTGATCGAATAGGTGAACGGCATCAGGATGATCGCCAGGAACGCTGGGAGGGAGACCTCGATGTTCTTCCAGTCGATCCCGGTCACCTGGGACATCATCAGGAAGCCGACCAGCACCAGCGCCGGGGTGGCGGCCTCCGACGGGACGATGTCCACGATCGGGGACAGGAACGTGGCGAGCAGGAACGCGATGCCGGTGACCACCGAGGCGAGCCCGGTCCGGGCCCCCTCACCCACACCGGCCGCGGACTCGATGTAGCTGGTGTTGGACGAGACCGACCCGGCGCCACCGGCGACCGCGGCGATGGAGTCCACCACGAGGATCGCGCGAGTGCGCGGCGGGTTGCCCTGTTCGTCCAGGAGCCCGGCCTCGCTGCCGACCGCGACCATCGTGCCCATCGTGTCGAAGAAGTCGGCGAGCAGCAGGGAGAACACGAGCAGGACGACGGTGATGATGCCGACCTTCTCGATCGACCCGAACAGCGAGAAGTTCCCGAGCAGGTCGAAGTCCGGGACCGCGACGGGCGAATCCGGGAGCGCCGGTGTGTTGAGCTTCCACCCGCTCGCGTTCGACCCGTCCGGGGTCTGCGGGCCGATGTTCGCGATCGCCTCGATGATGATCGCCAGGACGGTGGCGGCGATGATCGAGATGAGCAGGGCGCCCTTCACCTTCTTGACCCAGAGCACGATCGTGAGGATCAGCCCGATCACGAACACCAGCATCGGCCACCCGACCAGGGAACCGCCGATCCCGAGCTCCACCGGCGTGGCCAGGGATGCCGGGATCCGGACGATGCCCGCGTCGACGAGGCCGATGAACGCGATGAACAGGCCGATGCCGACACTGATCGCGGTCTTGAGCTCCACCGGCACCGCCTTGAAGACCGCCTCCCGGAACCCGGTGAGCACCAGGACGAGGATGATGATGCCCTCGAGCACCACGATGCCCATCGCGTCCGCCCAGGTCATGTCCGGCAGGATCGCGATCGAGAACGCGACCACGGCGTTCAGGCCGAGCCCGGCGGCGAGCGCGATCGGGAAGTTCGCGGCCACCCCCATCACGATCGACATCACGCCGGCGATCAGGGCGGTCGCGGCGGCGACCTTGGCGACCGACGTCGCCCCGTCGCCGCCGAGGAAGTTGCCGGTGCCGTCGGCCACGGTGCCGATGATCAGCGGGTTCAGAACGATGATGTAGCTCATCGCGAAGAACGTGACGAGGCCTCCACGGACCTCCCGTCCGACGGTCGAACCACGCTCGGAGATCTTGAAGAACTTGTCCAGGGGACCGGACGCCACGGCCGCGTCATCGGTGCGAGGGGTGCTCATGGGTCGCCATCCTGGCAGAGGAACGATGCGCGGAACACCCTTGGACACCCGGCCCGGTCGCACCCGGTCCTGTCCTACGATCGGGGGGTGTCCCCCTCCCCTGACCGCCCGGCGCCGAAGGAGCTCGCTCCCGCGCGGGTGAACGCGAAGGCGCTCGTCCTGGTCGGCATCGGAGCATGGCTGGCTGCCCTCGTGGTGCTCGGGGTGCTGCACCTGACCGGGTCGGTCATCGACGGACGCTGGCCGCTGATCTGCGTCGCCGGCCTGCTCCTGGGCTGGGTCGGGTTCTGGTGGCTGCACCGCGTCCATCTCATCAACGACGAAGGAATCTCCGAGTGAAACTGCTGCTCCCGAACTCGATCCCCATCACCGTCACGGCGCCCGACGGCGTCACGACCGCGGTCTACGACGTCGCCGCCCCGATCCCCGCCGAGCACAGTGACGCGGAGGCGATCGTGGTGTGGGGCAGCTCGGGCGAGCGGATCGCGGCCATGGTGACCGAGCTGCCGAAGCTCCGGTGGATTCAGGCCCTGATGGCCGGCACCGACTCCGTGGCCGCGGCCGGGTTCGACGATTCCGTGGTGCTGACGTCCGGTGGCGGGCTGCACGACGCGCCCGTCGCCGAGCACACCCTCGCGCTCATCCTCGCGGCCGCGCGCCGGCTCGATACGGCCGTCCGCGCCGGTGACGCCCACGAGTGGTACAAGTCCCTGGACGTGAACCAGGCGTTCGGGACCGCCGGGACGTTCACCACGCTGTTCGGAGCGAAGGTCGTGATCTGGGGCTTCGGCGGGATCGGCACCCGGCTGGCCGGCTTCCTCACCGCGCTCGGAGCCCAGGTGACCGGAGTGGCCACCACCGCCGGGGAACGGGCCGGCTACCGGGTGATCACCCCCGCGGACCTGCCCGGCGAGCTCGCCGACACCGACGTGCTCGTCGACATCCTCCCGGCGCTGCCGACCACGCAGAAGGTGGTCGACGCCGCGATCCTTGGCGCGCTGCCGGCGCACGCCTGGTTCGTCAACGTCGGCCGGGGCGCCACCGTGGACGAGGCCGCGCTGCGGCAGGCACTGGTCGAGCAGAGCATCGGCGGCGCCGCGCTGGACGTGTTCGCCACCGAGCCGCTGCCCGCTGACGACCCGCTCTGGGGCTCCCCCAACCTGATCGTCACCCCGCACAGCGCGGGTGGCCGCCCGCAGGACCCGGAGCAGCGGATCGAGGAGAACCTGCGCCGGTTCCTGGCCGGCGAGGAACTCCTGTACACGGTCTGAGCGAGCGAGGGTGCGATCGGGCGGCGGATCCCGCCGATCGGCCGCAGGACCGCACCCTCGCGGGTCGGCTCGCGGGTCGGCGGCGGGTCAGCGGGTGACCCGGCTGATGAAGTCGCGCAGCAGGAGGTTCACGAGGACCGGGTCGCGGGCCATCGGGAGGTGCCCGGCGCCGTCGATCTCGACGTGCTCGCCCCCGGTCAGGTCGGCGACGATCCGGCCCCGCTCGGGCACCTGACACCGGTCCTCGGACCCGGTGATGACGAGCACCGGGCACCGGATGGCCGCGCAGGCGGCCCGGGCCGCGGCCTCGCCGGAGTACCTCGACGGCGGTGCCTCCTCATCCGCGAGCTTCACCTCCGCCGTCGTATCCTGCGCCCAGGCGACCAGGTCCTCGACCTGCTTCGTCGAGTGCGGCTCGGGGAACAGCTGCTCGAAGAAGAACCGCGCGAAGCCGGGCCAGTCCCGCAGCCAGTAGTGCCGGTTGAGTTTGGCCCAGCCCTCATCGGTGTCGAGCACGGCGTCGAAGTCGTAGGCGACCTTCCACGGGTGCGGCGCCGTCAGCGGCAGGCCGGGGTTGATCGCGACCACGCCACGCACCCGCTCGGGGCGTTCGGCGGCCATGACCAGCGCGAGCCCGGCCCCGCTGCAGACCCCGCACAGCACGGCCGCGGCGGCGTCGACCTCGTCGAGCACCGCCCACGCGTCCTCGACCATGCGCTCGAACGCGAAGTCGGCAGGGTCCGTGGTCCGGTCCGAGCCGCCGTTGCCGCGTGGGTCCGCCGTCACCACCCGGAAGAACCGGGCCAGGAACGGTACCTGCGCCTTCCACGCGCGGCCCTGCGTGATCACGTCCGGCATCAACAGAAAGACCGTCGGTGCACCGGTGCCGAAGACCTCGAAGTGGGTGCGGACCCCGCGCACGCTCACGTGGCCCGCGCGGGTCGGCGCGAGCGCGCGCATCAGAGCAGCTCCGCCAGCATGGCCGCGGCCCGTGCCGCACCGTCGGTCTCCACCGGGAGCGCCGTCGGGACGCGATCGATCTCGGCGGCCATGGCCGCTGCGAGCGCGTCCGGGTCGGACGCCTCGGCGTAGTCGACGCAGCGGCCCGCCCGGTACCGCTCGAGCCGGTGCCGCACGTGCACGTTCTGCTCGAAGTGGTGCTGCAGCGGGACGTACAGGAACGGCCGGCCGGCCGCAGCGAGCTCCATGGACGTGGTCAGCCCGCCCTGGACCACGGCCAGGTCGCACGCGCCCAGGTGCCGGTACAGGTCCGGGACGTACCCGCGATAGGTGACGCCCCGCCGTCGGGGCAAGTCGTCGGGATCGATCCGCGGACCGGTGACGACGAGGACGTGCAGGCCGTCGACGGCCCGGCGGGCGGCCGGCACGGCGTCCAGGACGCGGCGCAGCAGCGAGGTGCCGACTCCCGAGCCGCCGACCGTGACCACGCAGAGCCGGTCGTCGGTGCGCAGGCCCAGCCGGCGGCGCAGCGCCTCGCGCTCTGCGTCGGTCGGCGGCACGAAGCCGGTCACGTACCCGGCGAAGTCGAAGTTCGCCTCGGTCCACTCGCGGATGCCGGGCAGTCCCGGCCCGAACGCGAGGTCCACCACGTCGTCGGGGTTGCCCACGAAGATCGAGCGGTCCCGGATCCGCCGGTAGCGGGCCCGCTGCTCGATCATCTCCGCGTTGTAGTCGGTCGTGAGCGCCACCTCGGCCTCACCGCCGTCGGGCATCGGCACCCAGCCGACGAAGTCGGTCATCCACGCGAACGAGAACCGCTTGAGCTCGGGGTTCTCGTGCAGGAAGTAGTCGACGTCCCAGGCTTCGTCACCGATGACGAGATCGTAGGTGCCGTCCGCGACGACGTCGGCGAAGACCATGAAGTTGTTCACCAGGATCTCGTCCATCTGGCGGATCGCCTGGAACGCGTGCAGGTCGTGGTCGGCGGAGGCGTCCTCGAAGTGGGCCGACTCGTTCGCCAGCCATGCCGATGCGGGATGGACGCGTTCGCCGGCGTCGGTGAGCACGCGGGTCACCGGGTGCTGGGTGAGCCAGTCGATCTGGAGGTCCGGGTGGTGGGTGCGCAACGCCTGGGCGACGGCGAGGTCCCGCCGGGCGTGACCGAGGCCGATCGGGGAGGACAGGTAGAGGGCGCGCCGGGGCCGGCGCTGCGCGCGCGTCCAGGTCCGACGGCGAGGCTGAGGCTGCCAGCGCGTGTCCGGCCGGTCCGGGGTGCTCGAGGCGGCCGGCGCGGCGGGCCCGGGTCGGGTGACGCTGACGGTGTCCATCGCGAACTCCTTGATCAGGAGGTTGGTGCGGACCCGGTCCCGGGCGGGCAGGCCGTGCCCACCGCCGTCGACCAGGACGAGTTCACCGCGGGTCAGGTCGGCGAGCCGGATCCCGATGGCCGCGGGCCGTACCGCGTCCTCGAGCCCGTGCACGACGAGCACGGGGCAGCGCACCTGCTCGCACAGCGGGTCGAGCGGGGTCCGGGTGGCGCCCTCCAGGCCGAGGCGTCCGGCCGTCGTGTCCGCGAGGGTCTGCGGGCTGATCTGGTGGGCCCACCGGACCACGTCCTCGATCGGCTTCGTGGAGTGGGGCTCGGTGAACATCTTCCGGGCGAAGAAGTCGACGTAGTCGTCGTACCCGCCGCCGAGCCAGTAGTCCTTGTTGTACTTGGCCCAGCCCTGCGTGGTGTCGAGGTGGCCGTCCCACGCGTACTTCTCCCGTTCTGGCGCCGCCACGGCCAGCCCACAGGACGGCGCGATGGCCACGAGCGCCATCACCCGCTCCGGGTGGCGCGCCGCGAGGTGGACCGCCCAGGCCGCGCCGCAGGAGTAGCCGACCACGACGGCCCGGTCGGTGCCGGTCGCGTCCAGCACGGCGGCCGCGTCGGCCGCGTACTGCTCGTCGGTGTAGGCGGGTGCCCCCGCGGGCCGCCCGGCCGCGCCGCTGCCCCGACCGTCGAAGGTGATGACCCGGAAGTACCTCGCCAGGTAGGGCACCTGCGCCTTCCAGAACCGGGACGGCACCAGGGACCAGGTCGGCAGCAGCAGGATCGTCGTCGCCCCGGAGCCGGATACGGCGTACGGGATGCGCACCCCGTCGCGGATGGTGACGCCGGTGGTGTTCGGGGCACGGGCCGGCCGGGGCTCGTCGCGGACCGGCGGCGCGTTCCCCCGGCTCGGGGCCGCCACGACCCCCGCCGGAGGGATGGACCCTCCGGCGGTGTGGCCGACCCGGCCCTCGGCGGCGTGAGTGAACCGGAGGACCCTGGCTCGCGTCGGGCTGCCTCGCCCGACCACGGGACGTCCCGTCATGTCCGCAGTGTCCTCCGGTTCGGTACTCATTGCCCACCCTTTCCGCAGCGCCGCCGTTCGCATGGCCGCCGGTGCCCGTCAGGGCCGGATCTCGAGCACCCGGTTGAACGGGGTCTGCGCGATCGACGCGAACCGGGTGAACCCGGCCGCGGTGGCGACGTCCCGGATCCGCGCCGGACCGGCCTGGGTGCCCAGGGCCAGACCCACGTCCTGCGACAGCGACGCCGGCGTGCACAGCAGCGTGGAGAAGCCGTAGTACGCCCGGCCCACCGGGTTCAGGTTGTCCTCGACGTGATCGCCGGCCATCGGCTCGACGACCATCCAGGTCCCGTCCGGGGCCAGCGCCCGCCGGACCTGCTCGGCCGCGCCGACCGGGTCGCCCATGTCATGCAGGCAGTCGAACATCGTGATCAGGTCGAAGCCAGAGCCGGGCAGCGCCTGAGCGGGCGCCACCTGGAAGTCGACCCGGTCCGCCACGCCTGCGTCCGCCGCGCGACGCCGGGCGGTGGTGATCGACGCCTCGTGGTAGTCGGAGCCGACGAACCGCGAGTTCGGGAAGGCCTGCGCCATCAGCACCGTGGAGGCGCCGTGGCCACAGCCGACGTCCGCGACCAGGGCGCCCTCCTGCAGCTTCTCGACCACGCCGTCCAGGGCGGGCAGCCAGGAGTCGATCAGGTTGGCGTTGTAGCTCGGGCGGAAGAACCGCTCACAGCCGACGTGCACGTCGGTGACGTGCTCGTGCCAGCCGTAGCCGGCGCCGTTGCGGGCCGCGTCGAGGATGTGGTCGACGTCGTGGACGGTGCCGAGGGCGATCTGGAAGAACCCGGGCAGGAACGCCGGGCTGTCCTCGACCGTGAGCGCGATGGCCTGCTCCGGCGGAAGGGTGTACCGGCCCGACGGCGGGTCGTACGTCAGGTAGGCACCGGCGGCCTGGGCGTTCAGCCACTCGCGCGCGTACGGCTCCGCCGTACCGGTGCGTGCGGCCAGTTCGGCGGGCGTGGTCGGCCCGTTGGCGGCCAGGTCCTTGTAGTAGCCGAGCTTGTCGCCGAGGACGACGAGCGCGGCGTTCAGGGTGGCGCCGACCTCGTCGACCGCGCGGAACACGAACGCCATCAGGGCATCCATGTCGATGGCGGGGGCCGCCTCCGGCGGCGTGGTGGCAGCCGGCTCGGGGGCGGTCGGCTGGGTGCTCGGGGCGGATGTCTCGGTGCTCATCGGATCCTCCGTTGGTTCCTCTTGTGTGACGTGGGGGTTGTGGTTCGCGGCTGATGCCGTGGCTGCGAACGTAGATTCGCCGGGCGGCGGCCCGCGTCAGGTGCCCCACCTAGTCCGTGGGGCGACGACCTCCCCCCACCGCCGGTACCGATCACGAGCGCGCCCTGTTGATCGCCACACGTAGCACCGGGCGGAGCGTCAGTGGTGTGATTCCGACGTGCTGGGCGCCTCGGAACCACACCGTTAGCGCGGAGCGGGGCCTTGTGTGCAGCGCGGGCATGGTTTGAGCTCGCCGGCCCAGCCGCGGTGGTGCAGGATCTCGGCGATCCACCGGGCGGTCCGGCACGGCGTGGTGAAGGCCAGTCCGTAGGTGACCCGTGCCGTCGGCGCCCCGGAGGCCGCCAGTTCGGCCAGATCGCGGGCAGCGTCATCGTCACGTGCGGCGGCGTCGCCGTGGAAGGCGAGACCGTCGAGCTCGACCACGAGCCCGAACTGCCGGTACCTGACGTCCTGGTGCGTGCGGATCCCGAGCGATGAGCTCTCGTGCTGGCGGTTGGCGGTCGGAAGTCCGTGGACACGCTCGACGTTGTCGCGGTAGCCACGCTCGAGAACCGAGCACACGCCGTCGCGCAGGTCGCTGAGCATCGAGACGATCATCGCTCGCCCGGCGACACGTCGCCGGCTGGCGAGCACGATGAGGATCCGGTCCACCGTGGTCCGGCGCGACTGTGCGACCCTGGCGAGCGTGGCGAAACCCGCAGCGACGGCCCCCGCGCGGATGTGCTTGGACATCTCGTCGATCGTCGCGTGCTCGATGCGCACCCGCGGCGGCGCGCGATGCCACAGCACCCGGTCGTCGAGGTCGCTCACGTGGCGCACCTCCACGCCCTCCGGGAGCCGGACAGCGCGGCCCCGTGCGATCGCGATCTGCACGTTCCCCGGAGCCGGACCGGGCAACGCGGAGGCGCCCGCCAACGCAGCCGGCCACGCCGTCAGCACCGCGGCCCACTCGCGCTGCCGCTGCGTCAACGGACCGGTGTGGTTCACGAAGACGCCCGGGTGGACGCGCCGGAGCTCGCGCCGCCGGACCATCCGTTCGATGTCATGCAGCAGTGCACCCGCCTCGAGCAACTGCCACCGCGCGACCACGCCGTCCTGCACCGAGAGCAGTTCCCGTGGAGGCACGCGATCGAGCTCGAACCGTTCCGTCATCGCGGCACGGTGTCACGCCCGAGGTCGCAGATACCCGATCACGAACGAACCCTGTGGACGGCCAAGCGTCGGGGCCGCGCCTGTGCGGGCACGGGTCAACCGTCAGCGGGGCGCCCACGATCACGCACGCCCGGCCGCGAGCACCCTGGATCGCCCCACCGCCGAACAGGTCGGAGCGTCAGTGGTGCGATTCCGACGCACTGGGTACCTCGGAATCGCACCACTGCGGCCCAGGCATGGGACGGTCCGAGGGGACCACGCGAGGCGACCGCGCCCGCACGCTCCTTCCCGCTCCGCGCTCCCCGCCCACCGGCCCACTGTTGAGGTGCGATCCGACGTACCGGGTGCGTCGGAACCACACCGATCACGCGGAATTGAATGCGACGGTTCCCTAGACTTGAGCGGTGACGCTCCTCGGCAGGGCGGCCGAGCAGGAGACGGTGTCCCGCCTCCTGGCCTCGGCGCGCCTGGGCAGCGGCGGGGTGCTGACGATCATCGGCGAACCGGGGGTCGGCAAGACGTCGCTGCTCACCGAGGCACTCGCCGGCGTCCCGCCCGGCGACGTCCGCGTGCTCCGGGTCACGCCCGCCGAGGCCGAGGGGAACCTCCCGTTCGCGGCGCTGCACGCGCTGGTGCTACCCGCGCTGCCGCTGCTCGATGACATCCCGGCCCCGCAGGCCGCAGCCCTGGGGACCGCGCTGAGCCTGCGGCACGGTGGCGGCCCGGACCGGTTCGCCATCGGCGCCGCGACGCTGAGCCTGCTCTCCCGCTACGCCGATGACGGGCCCGTCGTCGTGGTGCTCGACGACGTGCAGTGGGCGGACCAGCCCTCCGTCGACGCCGTCGCGTTCGCAGCCCGCCGGGTGCGCAACGACCCGATCGCGATCCTGATCGCGGGACGCAGTGCCGAGGTGCCGGAGCCGGTGCGGGGGCTGCCCACGATCGAGCTCGGTGGCCTGTCCCCCGAGGCCGCGGCGCAGCTGCTGGAGGAGGCGTTCGGCTCGTCGGACCGGCGTCGCGACTCCGACGGTCTGTACCGCTCGACGGGTGGGAACCCGCTGGCGCTGCTCGAGCTGGCCGGCGAGCCGAATGCGGGCGACGACGGCGGCGCCGGCCTGCCGCGGACGCTGCCCGACCGGCTGCAGCGCACCTTCGCCCGACGCCTGGAGGCGCTCACCCCGGACGAGCGCACCGTCGCGATGGTGGCCGCGATGGCCGGTGACGACCTTCGGCTCACCCGCGCGGCCTGCGGCCGTCTCGGCGTCGACCCCGCCGGACTGGACGGTGCCGCCGGGGCCGGCCTGCTCGCCGTCGACGGCGGTCACGTGACCTTCCGGCACCCGCTCCTGCGCGCGGCCGCCTACGGCTCCGCGCGCCCGGACCTGCGGCGACGGGCCCACCTCGCGCTCGCCGACGAACTCGCCGGGGTGGACGCGGACCGGCACGCCTGGCACCTGGCCGCGGCCACGACCCAGCTGGACGAGTCCGTCGCCGCGCTCCTGGCCGAGCTCGGCCGCCGGGCAGGAGTGCGCACCGCGTTCACGGTCGCCTCCACCGCCTTCGAGCGGGCGGCGCGGCTGAGCCCGGACCCCGGTGACAGTCACGACCGGCTGATCGCCGCCGCGCACGCGGCGTGGGCCGGCGGGCAACGCGTTCGGGCCCTGGCCCTGCTCGACGAGGTGGAGCCGCCGAGCGGACCCGCGACCGCGACCGGCACCGAGCTACGGGCCACCATCGCGGTGCGCTCGGGCTCCGCGCGGGAGGGCCTTGGCCTCCTCGAGCGCGCGGCCGATCTGGCCGACCCCGACCAGCGCGTCCTGATCCTGGCCCAGGCCTGGCACGCCTGCATGTATCTCGCCGACACCGGCGCCATGCGGCGGATCGACGCGCGGCTCGCCGCCGCGCTGCCGTTCGCGACGGACCCCGTGGCCCGCGCCGTCGGGCTGGCCGCGTCCGGGACCGCGGGGGTGCTGCTCGGCCGGGACAGCACGGTCCTGCTCAGGGACGCCGTGTCACAGCTGGCCGACCACGTCGACCCGCTCGCGCACCCGGCGGCACTTCCGTGGCTGCTGCTGGCGCCGTTGTTCCTGCGGGACGCCGACGGCGGCGGCGAGCTGCGTACCCTCGTGGACCGGGTGCGGGCCCGGGTCGGTGTCGGAGCCCTGCCGAACCTGCTCTTCCACGTGGCCCGGGACCAGGCGACCACGAACGCCTGGGACCGGGCGGCGGCCAACTACGACGAGGCGGCCCGGCTGGCCCGGGAGACCGGTCAGGGTGGCGAGCTGGCGATGTCGCTCGCGGGGCTGGCCTGCCTGGAGGCACGCTCGGGTCGGGCAACACAGTGCCGTGAGCACGCCGCGGACGCGCTGGCGCGCTGCCAGGAGCGGTCGATCCGGTTCGGGGAGATCTGGTGCGAGCTCGCCGTGGGCGAGCTCGCCCTCTCCGAGGGCAGGTCGGCCGAGGCCGTGCAGCGGCTCGGTGCCGTCGCGGCCCGGCTCGACGAGGACGAGGTCGGCGACCCCGATCTGCATCCCGGGCCGGATCTGGTCGACGCGCTGCTGCGGACCGGTGACGCCGGCGCCGCGGCAGAGCGGGCCGGCGCGTTCGCGGCCGCCGCCACCGTGAACGGCCGGCCCTGGACCCTCGCGCGGGCCGACCGTGCGCTCGGTCTGATCGCCGCCGAGGATGACTTCGAGGCCCATTTCGCCTCCGCGCTGGCGCACCACCGGCACACCCGGGACGAGTTCGAGACCGCGCGGACCCACCTCGCGTACGGGATGCGGCTCCGCCGGGCCGGGCGCCGGGTCGACGCCCGCGCGTCCCTGCGGGCGGCACTGGCGTCCTTCGACGAACTGGGCGCGCGGATCTGGGCGGCGAACACCCGGACCGAGCTGGAGGCGACCGGGGAGCACGTGCCGCCGCGCGAGGCCGCCGGCCCCGGTGCGCTCACCCCCCAGGAACTCCAGGTGTGTCTCCTCCTGGCCGAGGGCCGGACCACCCGGGAGGCCGCGGCCGCCCTCTTCCTGAGCCCGAAGACGATCGAGTACCACCTGCGCAAGGCCTACACGAAGCTCGCGATCCACTCCCGCGACGAGCTCGCCACGGCCCTGCGCGACGCCGGCTGAGCCGCCTCGGACCGAGCGATGGAACACGCCGGTACCGACGGCCGGATCACACCGGGCCGGTCAGGTGGATCAGGCCGGCGGAAGTGGCGCGGAACCCGCACGCCTCGAGGTAGAACTCCGCCAGGGGCGGCTCGAAGTCCACGAAGAGCCACTCGCACCCCGCTGCTCGTGCCTCCTCGACCGCGCGGCGCACCACCACGGTGCCGAGCCCTTGCCGCTGGTGGGTGGGTCGAGTCTTGGTGTCGATCAGGAACGCGTGGTCACCGCCGTCCCAGGCCACGTTGACGAACCCGACGAGCTGACCGGCGCCGGACCGAGCGGTCACCCAGCCCAGTGAGTGTGCGCGCACCCGATCCCACCACCCGGCCTCGGGTGAGCCGCCGTGTGATCTGGTGAGCTCGACGAGCTCGTCGTCGGACACCGGTGCCCGCCACTCGATCTGCGTGTCCGGGGCCACCATCGGAGGAGTCGACATCACTCCACCCTGCACAAGACCAGAGCACACCGCGAACCGGGACCGCCGTCCTACCGGGCCTGCGGGAGGTGGGCGACGAGCACCGGCCCGGAGGACCGCACCCTGAGCGGGCCGTCCGCGGCGGAGACGAACGCGCTCTGCCCCGTCGAGAGGGTCATTCCCCCGGTGTCGGTGGTCAACGAGACGGTCGCCCGGCCACCCGGGCCGGCATCGGCCTCCGGCGCCCACCGATGCAGGCACACCACCAGGCGCGGCCCGTGCGCGGGCCCGGGCACCGGCCCGGGTGCGCCCGGCGACGCCCACAACCCCAGATCACCGGCAGGCGACGCGAACACTGAAGCGACGCCGTCGGGCACTGCCTCGAGCCGTGGCGGCTCGCCGACGGTCAGGCCGGCGATCCGCAGCACCTGCCGCAGGTCCACGTGCTCCAGGCTCAGGCCCGCGCGAACCACGTTGCCGGAGGACGCCGTCAGTTCCAGACCCATCCCACTCAGGTAGCCGTGGATCATCCCGGGCGGCAGGTACCGGACCTCGCCGGGCTCCATCCGGACCTGGTTCAGGAGCAGCGCCAGGACCACCCCGACGTCACCGGGGTGGTGTTCGGCGAGGAGGGTGACCAGGCCGGCATCGGGATGCTCGGGGTGCTCCCGAGCGGCCCGGGCGAGACCCCCGGCGATCTGCCGCTGTTTCGTCGCGCTCGACGCGAGCAGGGTGGTGAGCGCGTAGAGCAGCTCGTCGCCGGGACCGGCCTGCGTCAGCGCGGAGACGATCGGGGCCAGGATCGACAGGTCCCAGCCGGCCAGCGACGCGTGGATCGCCGGCACCGGCCGGAACCCGGCGAGCATCCGCACGCCTGAGAACGCATGGATCAGTCCCGGACGGGCGGAGTCGTCCGGGTAGAGGCGCTGCGGGGCGTAGGCATCGACGCCGGCCGCCTCCTCGCGGGCGTGGCCGACCCGTGCCTGGGTGGCGTCTGGGCACACCTGCAGCGGCAGCGGTGCCCTGGTGGCGAGCAGACGCGCCTCGAACGGCAGCCGGCGGCCGCCGTCACGGGTGGCCGCGTCCCCGAGCGTCGCGGCCGGGTGCGCCGCGACGAACCGGTCCAGCCGGACCGCGTGGCCGCCCTCGATGAGCTGCGAGGACTCCTCACCGTGGGCGCCGATCCGCACCTCGGCGAGCGGGTGCCCGTCCGTCGGCACGCCGAGCAGGCGCTGGAGCAGGTCCCCGGAGCCCCAGCGGTAGCGCAGCAGCGGATTGGTGAGCAGGTGCACGGCAGGAGTCAGCGGACTTCGTGCAGGACCTGGGCGTCGCGGATGTACATGCCGGCCGCGGCGAGCCGTTCGGCGGTGACGTTCGCGTCCACGTGCGCGCCGACGGTGGCGCCGCCGCCCATCGGGACCACCGAGTGCAGGATCGTGTCGGCGTAGACGTGCACGAGGTTGAAGGCCTGAGCGCCGTCACGGCCGCGGGTGCCCCGGTCCGGGGTCTGCAGGTCCTGGGTGTAGCAGGTGGCCGACGCCACCGACACCGGGATCCCGGCGAAGGTGGACGTGGACGAGTAGTGGTAGTGCCCGGCCAGGATGGCGCGCACGTCCGTGCCGGTCAGGACCGCGGCGAGCGCCTCCTGGTCGCGCAGCTCGAACGTGACGAGCAGGTCCATCACGCACGGAGCCGGCGGGTGGTGCAGGGCGAGGACGGTGCCCTCCGGAGCGGGCTCGGCGAGCACCGCGGCCAGCCACTCGAGCTGGGCCGGGGTGATCTCACCGTGGTGGCGGCCCGGCACCGTGGAGTCGAGGACGACGATGCGCAGCCCGCCGAGCATGACCACCCGGTCGTAGGGCTCGGTGAGATCCGCCTCGGACCCGTCGGCCGGTGCGTCCAGGAGGGTGCGCCGCATGGTGGCCCGGTCGTCGTGGTTGCCCATCACCCAGATCAGCTCGGCGCCGAGGCGCTCCGCCACGGGCGCCACGATCCCGCGCAGGATGCGGTACGCCTCCTCCTCGCCCCGGTCCGCGAGGTCCCCGGTGAAGATCAGCGCCTCGGGGCGCAGGTTGGTGGCCGCCAGGTCCGCGAGCAGGGCCTCGAGGTGGTCACGCATCGGCGCCACGCCGTGCAGCAGCTCACCCTCCGGCAGGAAGTGGGTGTCGGACAGGTGCACCAGCACGTGGTTCGGGTGCGGGTACTCGGCGGCGCGCAGAGGCAGTGAGGAGGTCACGGGTCCGAGTGTGGTGCACCCGTCGAACCGCGAGTTGAACGGCACATGAACAGCCCGGACCGGTCCGGGCCGGCGTGGTCTCGGTCGCCCGGCTCGGCCGGCGCGGCGTCAGCTCAGGACGACGGCGGCCGCCTGCTCCCAGCGCTCGCGCCAGTCCCCGATCGGCTCGACGCCGATCGCCGTCAGCGCGGTGTGGTCGAGCACGGACCAGGCCGGGCGGGGCGCCGGGCGCGCGAACGAGGCCGAGTCCGTCGGCGTCACCTTCGCCGGGTCGTGGCCGGCGGAGGCCACGACGGCGCGGGCGAAGTCGAACCAGGACGCCTGCCCCGCGGAGGTGGCGTGGTAGGTGCCGGTCGGGGCGTCCGCGGCGATCAGCGCGGCGATCAGACGCGCGACGTCCACGGTCCAGGTGGGCTGGCCGACCTGGTCGTCGACGACGCTGAGCGAGTCCTTCTCGGCGGCGAGGCGGGCCATCGTCGCGGCGAAGTTCGGGCCGTGTGCGCCGTACAGCCAGGCGATCCGCAGGATCCAGTGCTCGGGCGCTTCGGCGCGCACGGCCCACTCCCCCGCGGCCTTCGTGCGTCCGTACGCGGACCGGGGGGCGATCGGCGCGTCCTCGGCATACGGTTCGGCAGCGTCGCCGGCGAACACGTAGTCGGTGGAGATCTGCACGAGCCGGGCGCCGGCCGCGGCGCAGGCACGGGCCAGGTTCGCCGGGCCGACGGCGTTCGCGGTGAACGCGTCCGCCTCGGCGGTCTCGGCCGCGTCGACGGCGGTCCAGGCCGCGCAGTTGACCACCAGGTCCGCACCGGCGAGGGCCTCGGGGGTGATCGGGCCGGCCGTGATGTCCAGCTCCGCCCGCGAGCGCGGCAGCACGTCATGCCCCGCGTCGCGCAGGACCGTCACGACGTCGGTGCCGAGCATGCCGGACGCGCCGGTGACCAGGATCTGCACGTGTTCTCCCTGTAGTCCGTGCCGGGACAGGTCCGTCGACGGCAGCGTCCACTCTAGCCGTTGGCCCCGGTGCCGCCGTCCCCCTCGGCATCGCCGGTCCCGTCCGCGGACCCGGTGGGATCGGCGTCCGCGAGGAGCTCACGCAGGTCCGTGAGCTCCTCTGGCTGGGCCGTGACGATCTGCTCGGCGAGGGCCTCGAGCTCCGGGCTGGTGCCGGTGGTCAGCACCTCCTCGGCGAGGGCCAGGGTGGCCTCGTGATGGGCGATCATCGCGTTCAGGTAGATGACGCTCGCCTCGGAGCCGGTGCCAACGAACAGCTCCTGCAGTTCCTCCGGCGTGAGCATCCCGGTGAGGGTGCCGGCCGCCGCGGGGTCGGCGGGCTCCTCGCCCCAGGCGACCAGCAGCAGCTGGAGGTCCTCGCTCTCGCGGCCCTGCACGTTGCTCAGGGTCCCGGCCAGCACGAGCACGTCCTGCGGCACTCCGGCCTTGCTGAGGATCGCCTGGTGCATCTGCGAACTCTGCGCGTGGTAGGCCCGGATCGCGTTCGCGAAGTCGATGTCCGCCTGGTTGCCCGGCTCGGGCTCGGCGGTGGACTGCTCGGCGCTCGGGCTCGCCGCGGTCTGTTCGCCGGCGGTCTCAGTGGCCGACGGGGACGTCTGGGGCGACGGGTCCGTGCAGCCCACCAGGAGCCCGAGGGCGAGGGCGGCGACTGCACACTGGACAAGACGGCGCGTCATGACGGTCCTTCGTTTCCCACGCCCCGGTTCGCACGGTGCGGGGGGCAGGCCCACCCTAACGGCCGCCGGCCGGCCGGCTCAGTCGACGAGCCGGGAGGAGTCGAGCGAGTCGCTGATGGCGGAGCTGATCCGGGCGTAGAGCGCGTCGGCCCCGTGGAGCAGGTCCCGGTACTGCTCGGGCAGGTCCCCGGTCGCGAACACGGCCAGCTCCGGCCGGCGCGTGACCCTGCCGCGCTTGTTCACGGCGACCCCGACGGCCGTCACCTCGTAGCGCCACCGGGGCTCGTCCAGCGGCCGCCCGGCGTCATCGGTCCCGACCAGGGAGATCGCCTCGATGAGCTCGTCGACGAGGAGCTCGGTGCCCCAGCGCGGATGCGTCAACCGCTCCCGGAGCTGCTCCGGGAGCGCGTGCACGAACGTCGCCGACGCCCGGACCGTGGTCGCAGGTTCCGCGCTCATCGGATCCGACCCAGCCCTTCGCACCCGGAGGCGTCCATTGCACAATCCTTCGTCTCGATCGGGCCGGACACGCGCCCCTGCATCGGCCCCACCCGCCACGATACTTGCGTACGGCACCGGAAGCGCAACCCGAGCCCCACCGGGTTCGGTTGATCTGGGGGTGATTGGCCGGTTCGGTCCACCCGTTCACCCCACCGCGGGCTCGCGAAGCGTGATCTGCAGGCCGCGGGCGCGGTCGAGGACGTCGCTCAGCACCCGTAGCCGCGGGTCCGGCACGTCGTGGAAGGACCGCCGCGGCAGGTCGGTGAGGACGGTCAGCCGCGGGTCCTCCAGCACCTGCGCGGCCAGGGCACGGTCGCCGCCGAGGACCATCCCGGCGGAGCCCGCGCCCGCCGCCGGGAGGGCATGCTCGCCGAGGATGCGCACGACGTGCCCGACGACGGCGGTGACGAGCTCGTCGGCCTGGTTGCCCCGCCGTCGGGCGAACCGCTGCTGCGACCAGCCGCCCGCGGCCGTGCGCGACTGCACGTAGCGGGTGCCGCTCTTGTGGGCGAGCAGGTCGGCGCCGTGCGCCCGCCCGACGGCGTATCCGCCTCGCCGGACCAGGATCAGCACGAGGTCGGTCGGGCCGTGCGCCCAGCCGGGTACGTCGGCGAGAGCGGTGGGCGGCTCACCCGGCCACGCGGTCAGCGCCGCCGTGGCGCCGTCCGCACCGAGCAGCGTGACGCCGTCCGGTCCCGGCAGGTCCCCCACCGTCGCACCGGGCCCACCGCCCAGGACCACCTCGGCGCCACCGTGCCGCTCGCCGAAGCCGGCCACCCAGCGCCCGACGCGCGCGCCCGGCACCTCGACGCGGCGTTCGGGCTGGGCTGGCACCCACCGATCATGTCAGGTGCCCCGACCTGCCCGGGCGACCGGCCGCCGTCGGGCCGGGCGGCGTCAGTGGGCGCGGCGACGCAGCGCCGTCAGCAGATCCGAGAGCGCCGGGGCAGGGTCGGCATGCACGGCGTCGGTGTCGGTGCGGTAGCGGTGCACCCGCAGCCGCCCGTGCACCCTCGTGGTGTCCTCGGTCCACTCCGGGAGCCGGACCAAGTCACCGACGGCGCGTGGGTCCACCGCGGTCCGAGTGGCGGTGGTGGCGCCGGAGGCGTCCGTGGTGAGCGTGACGTCGCGCAGCTCACCGGTGCGGAGCAGCCAGAACTCATGGACCTGACGCGAGGCGTCCGCTCCGAGGCGCGCGCCCTTGTTGTCGGTGACGAAGTGCTCCTCCACCAGGGCGGTGGTCACCCGCCAGCCGCCGATGGGTTCCCGGCGTTCCAGGGTCGGGACCAGCACGGACTCGCCGAGTTCGTGCCACCCGAACTGCTCGGCAGCACGCGGTGCCCGGTACTCCTGGGACACCCACTCGTCCTGCGGCACCCGGGCCGCCTCCAACTCGTGCGCGACCTTGCGCGCGAACGCGAGCACATGAGTGAACGCGACCGGGTCGTTCGGCTCCGCCGCGGTCAGATCGCTGGGTTGTTCGACCGTCTCCGACATGACGCCTCCTGCTGTGGTGGCTCCACTTTCGAGTCTCCCACAGGGGCGCCCACGGCGCAGGTCGCTCCTGCCCAGGCGGCGTGGCTCGCCGGGCGCCTCGTTCCCCTGACTCGAAAGGCGGGTCGCGTGCACAACCATCGACAGTTCACGTCAGCGGAACCCCCGGGCGCCACGTTCCCCTGACTCGAAAAGCGGGTCGCATGCGGAGCCATCGACAGTTCGGGTCAGCGGAACGGATCGGCCGGGACGAACCCATGGCCCTCGGCGAGTGCGCCGGCGAGCAGGGGGACGACGTCGGATCCGCCCACCTCGGCGGCGATACGCACGTCCTCGGCGTGGCCAGCGGCGATCAGTTCGCGCCCGCTCGCAAGGTCGGCCAGCAGCGCCGGCCAGCCGGCGCCGTCGGCCGCGGCGCGCGCCTCGAGAAACGCAGCCCGGGCCACCCGCGCCTCGGGTGAGCACACCCCGGGCGCACCTGCCGACGCGGCCGCACCACCGCCGTCGGGCAGTTCCTCGGCGACGGCGTCGATCACGGCACCGGCGCCCCAGAGGTCCTCCACCGCCGGGCGCAGCGTGTCGTCCGGCCACCGCTCACCGGCCGCGACGACCAGGATGCCGACGCCTCGGCTGGCGGCCCACCGACCGACCGCGGTCGCGTTGCGCAGGCAGCCGGCCAGCACCTGCGCGCCTGCGGACTGCAGCGAGAAGGAGATCGTGGCGCCGTTCGGTGACGGCAGCACGACGCGCCGGACGCCCTCAGCGCTGCGCAGGGAACCGGGGGCGAGGGTGATCCGGCCGGGTCCCGCCTCGTCCCGGTGGACGGCGAGTTCGGCGTCGTGGCGCAGGGCGTACTCGGCGGCGTCGGCACGCGCCCAGGGGTAGGGCAGCACCGTGATGCCGCGGTCCGCGGCCACCGAGACGGCAGTGCTGAAGCTCAGCACGTCCACCACCACCGCGATCTCGCCGGGCCGGATCAGCGCCGCCCCGGCCCGGCCCCACTCGAAGCGGACGCGAGCACCCGCCTGGGTGTGGCCGGCGTCGGGAGTCATAGGATCCCGGCCCGACGGCGGGTGGTCCGGTTCGCGTGCACGGACCAGCGGGGCACCCAGCGCCAGAGCGCGAGCGCCGCCACGGCGCCGAGAGCGCCCATCGTCCCGATCCCGGCCGCGAGGGACCCGAGCGCCGTGCCGGCCGAGACCACGAGCGGGCCGGAGGCGCTGCCGGAGTCGGAGAACAGCCGCCAGATGCCGAGGTACTGCGCACGTTCACCCGGTGGTGCGGTGTCCGCGCCGAGCGTCATCAGGATGCCGGAGCCGATGCCGTTTCCGAAGCCCATGATCATGGCGACGATGCTGACACTGACGAGGCCGTCGGTGAAGGTCAGGGCGATCATCGCGGCGCCCATCACGAGCATGGACGGGATCGCCACCCAGAGCCGGCCGTACCGGTCCATGACCTTGCCGGCGGGGTAGAACAGGAGCATGTCGATGGCGCCGGAGATTCCGAACACCAGGGCGGTCGCGGAGGGCTCGAAGCCGAGGTGCTCGGTCCACAGCGGCAGCACCGTCTGGCGGGCGCCCCGGACCGCGCCGATGAGCAGCACGGCGACGCCGAGGGTGCGGAACACGGGCAGGTACTCGCGCAGCACGGCCCGCATCGGGCGGCGCGGCGCGGCGTCCCGGGCGGCCACGGTGCGCTCGTGGGCCACCTCCGGCGCGACGATCACCACGATCGCCGCGGCCAGGGACGTGCCCACCCCGAGCCAGTAGGCGTTCGCGGTGTCCGCGCCGCCGTGGATCAGGGCGGCGCCGGCGAACGGGCCGATGAACAGACCGATCCGAGCGACCCCGCCGAGCGTGGACAGCGCCCTGGCCCGGCGCAGCGGGTGGATCACCTCGGTCAGGTAGGACTGCCTGGCGAGGGTGTAGACGGAGTTCGTGGCCCCGACCAGCAGCACGCCCGCACCGATCACGATGAGGTTGGGTGCGAGAGCGAGGGTGGCCATGCCGGCCATCGCGACGATCGAGGAGCCGATCATGGCCTTGCGGTCGCCGAACCGGGCCGCGAGCATCCCGGCGGGCACGTCGGCGAGGATCTGCCCGATCGGCAGCAGGGCGGCCACCAGGGCCGCGGTGGCCAGGTCCGCGCCGAGGCCGATCGCAGTGACGGCGATCAGCGGCAGCATCGCCCCGACGCCGATCTCGAACAGCAGCGAGGGCAGGTACACGCCAGGGATCATCGTCCGCAGGGACGTGGTGTGTTCGGGGGTCGGTGTCATCGCGGGGCCATCGTCTCGCACCCGGATGGCCGGGCGCAGAGGGGGTCATTGGTCAAGACGGGTGGCGCGACGTGGCCACCAACGCCGCGGCGACATGCGATCCCAACCCACCGAGCTGAGGTCATGATGCCGCGTGTCCGGGGTGCGCTCCCACGTGCGCGGGCCTAGATTGGGTCCGGGGCAGACAGGCTGCGGATTACATGCCAATGCCCGTCGGCTCACGCTCGATTCCAGCCACTAGTCTTTGTGGATATTCAGAAATCTGGGGGAATGAGATCAGCCGATGAATTCGGTGTGGGGACGAAGGGCCCTGCGCGCCGTCTGGGACTGCTTCAGTTGGGCGACCGCCGTTCTACTCGTGGTCGGGGCGCGGTACGACTTCACCCTGCCCGATGACCTCTGGGCCTCGGTCGGTTGGTACGTCGCTGCGGCCTGCGTGCTCCAAGTCGGCGTCGGCACCGCGCTCATGCTGTATCGGGGCCGCTACAGGACCGCGAGCTTCGACGAGTCGATCGGTATGGCGGTCACCGCCGTCACCGTCGGGGCGCTCTTGGCGATCAGCTTCGTGGTGCTGCTCGGCTCATCGTTCCCCCGCGCCGTAGCCGTCTTGACCCCGCCCATCGCACTGCTCTTCATGGCCGCGGGCCGCTGGATGTATCGGGCGAGCACCAGCTGGCAGAAGAACGCCCGGGTGCGCAACAAGCGGGTGCTCATCTACGGAGCTGGGGATGCGGGGCATCAGTTGATCCGGCTGATCGCCACCGACGACGCGACCCAATACCGAGTGGTCGGATTCATCGACGACGACAAGGCCAAGAGGAATCTCAGGTTGCTGGGCGTGCCGGTGCTCGGCCGCCGCGAGCACCTCCTTGATGTCGCGGCGAAGGCCGGTGCCCGCACGGTGATCTTCGCCGTTACGAACGCGGACGCCGCGACGATCCGGGAAGTCTCCGACCTGGTCCTTGGTGGCGGGCTCAAGTTCCTGGTGCTGCCGCCCCTGACCGATCTGATCGGTGGGCGCGTCCGCCTCAGCGATGTCCGGGAGGTCGAGGTGAGCGACATCCTTGGGCGGCGTCAGATCAAGACCGACATCGACTCGATCGCCGGCTACCTGACCGGGCGTCGGGTGCTGATCACGGGTGCTGGTGGTTCGATCGGATCCGAGCTCGCGCGGCAGGTACACCGGTTCGGTCCCTCCGAGCTGACCATGCTCGATCGCGACGAGTCCGCGCTGCACGGCGTCCAGCTCTCGATCTACGGGCAGGGCCTGCTCGACACGCCTGACGTGGTGCTCTGCGACATCCGCGATGAGGACGCGCTGCGAAAGGTGTTCGCAGCCCGGCGCCCGGAGGTCATCCTCCACACCGCCGCGCTCAAACACCTGCCGATGCTCGAGCAGTACCCGGAGGAGGCGTGGAAGACGAATGTCCTGGGAACCCTCAACGTGCTCCGGCTCGCGGATGAGTGCAGCGTGCGACAGTTCGTCAACATCTCCACGGACAAAGCGGCCGATCCCAGCAGCGTCCTCGGCCACACGAAACGGATCGCGGAACAACTGACGGCGTGGCAGGCGGCGCGGGCCGATGGCACGTACCTGTCGGTCCGGTTCGGCAACGTGCTCGGCTCGCGCGGATCCATGCTGCACACGTTCAGCGCTCAGATCGCCAAGGGCGGGCCCGTCACGGTCACGCACCCCGAGATCACGCGCTACTTCATGACGATCCCCGAGGCATGTGAGCTCACGATCCAGGCCGCCGCGATCGGACGCGGCGGTGAGGTCCTCGTCCTGGACATGGGCGAACCGGTCAGCATCCTCGACGTCGCCAAGCGCATGATCGCGAACTCCGGCAAGCGGATCGACATCGCGTTCACGGGGCTTCGCGACGGCGAGAAGATGCACGAGGTGCTCATCGGGCGGGAGGAGGCCGACGCCCGGCCGTTCCATCCCCTGATCACGCACGTCCCGGTGCCGCCGGTGGCACCGGAGGACCTGCCTACGGCCCATTCCCCCGGTGCTCCGGAGGCCGTCGAGCATCGCCGCCCGCTAGTCACCTAGTCACCGCCTCTCGGCACCAGGCGAGCCACGCCGGCAAGACAAAGGGCCCGTGTGGACACATCCAAGGACATGTCCACACGAGCCCACGACCCGAAGGGTCAGATCAGTTCGTCGCCCCACCCGTTGCGGATGAGCTCATCGCCCCAGCCCGCACGGATGAGCTCATCGCCCCAACCGTTGCGGATGAGTTCGTCCCCCCAGCCCGCACGGATGAGCTCATCGCCCCAACCGTTGCGGATCAACTCGTCGCCCCAGCCCGTGGCGACGGCGTCGTCGGATTGCGTGGCAGCGATGGCCGCGGGTCCGACGGCGACGAGTCCGAGTGCGGTCGCAGCTGCGACGACGGCAACTCGGAATCTCAGACGGAAGGTCTTCTTCATATTCAGGCTCCTTTAGACGGGGTAAGGCGCGGGGTATCCACAAACGTGGCTTGCACGATCAAATCTACCCCAGCCCTCCCGTCGGAGCGACCCCTCCGTATCACACTGGGCGGGTGAATCACCAACCGGCGTGACGCCGGCCGAGGGTGACTCAGGCGATCGGTTCCTCCTCGGGCGACGACTCCGCGTCGGGCCCACTCGCCGCGGTCGGCCCGACGGCGACCACCTCGATGTCGGTCTCGTCCAGGTGCGGCGAACTCTGCTGCCACTCGTGACCCTGTGGCGGGACATCAGTCTCGGAGTGGGCGCCGCAGCCGTGGTCGAGGGCTACGACCTTGCCGTCATCGGGCGACCACTCGTTCGCGCAGACCCCGAACACGGTGCCGAGCGACCCGGCGATCCGCACGATGAAGCCACACTCGGCGCAGTTCGCGCCGGCAGCCTTGGTGCCCGCCGTATCCGGACCCTGGGAGCCCGCGTACCACCGGCTGGCCGCGGCATCGATGGCCTTGCGGTTCATGACCCGGTCGCGTCCGAGACCCAGTTCCGCGATCGCGATCCGGTCTTCCTCAGGGTCCCCGGTGGCCAGGTAACCGGGCTCGAGCCGCTCGTCCTCGGCCACGTACGGAAGCCGGTCGGTCGGCCCGAGGTCGCCGGGTGCCAGTCGGTCGGCCCACGGGAGCCAGGCGGGGGCCAGCAGGGCGCCGTCGCCCGGCAGCAGTCCGCTCTCGCAGACGGTCGCGGTCCGGGACCGCGAGATCCGGGACACGGTCACGTACCAGCGCCAGCCCTCGTAGCCGGGCGAAGTGGCCGCGAAGTAATGGGTCGCGAGTCGGTCCGCCTCCAGCACCATGCCGAGGTGGTCGCCGACGTCCTTCGCGCCTCCTTCGAGCAGTGCCTCGCGGGCCTGGTCGACGGCGGCTGCGAGGACGGCGTCCTTGGCAGGCCGGCGTGCGCTGGTGGTCGTTGAGGGCACGGTGAAGGTCTCCGTCATGGGTCTCAGGCGTCGAACTCGTCGGCCACGACGCGCAGCATCTGGGCCACCTTGGTGGCCTCGGCCTTGTCCGGGTAGCGGCCCGCGCGGAGCTTGTTGCCGGCGCGGTCGAGCAGTTTGATCAGGTCCTCGACGATCGGGCCCATGTCCTCGGCCGGGCGACGGTGCGCCCGCGCCACGGACGGGCCGGCGTCGAGCACCCGCACCGAGAGCGCCTGGAGACCGCGGCGGCCGTCGGCCACACCGAACTCCAGGCGGGTGCCGGGCTTCGGCGCCGGGGTGTCAGGGGGCATCGCGGAGGCGTGCAGGAAGACCTCACCGCCGTCGTCGGAGGCGATGAAGCCGAAGCCGCGGTCGGCGTCGAAGAACTTGACCTTGCCGGTGGGCACGAGGATCCCTGACTCTCTCTGGTTCGTGATGCGGGCGCGCCGAAGCGCGCTCGCAGACATGGTGCGACGCCCAGTTTACCCGGATGCCCCGACGACGCCGAGCCAATACGGTGTTGACACCGTCGCCCTGCTCGGCGTCGTTCTGTCGAACCCGGCGCGCCCAGGAATACGTCCTCCAGGGGAGCGGTAGCCTGAAAATGTGGGCTCCGCTCCGCATCCACCACCAGATGAGGGACAACGAACTTCCGGGACTCTAGAGGGTAAGGAGCACAACTTCCGATGCACGCGACTGCCGATGCACGCGACGCCGAGACCCCCGCCCCCGAGCGAGACGCCTCACGGTCGCTCCGGCCAGGGTCGAGCGATGTGAGCGCCCGCATCCACCTGTCGTCACCCGACATCGGCGCGGAGGAGGAGGAAGCGGTCCTCAGCGCACTCCGGTCAGGCTGGATCGCGCCGGTCGGGCCACATGTCGACAAGTTCGAGAGCGACCTCGCCGCGCTCACCGAGAGAAGGCACGCCGTCGCGCTGTCCTCCGGGACCGCCGCGCTCCACTTGGGACTACTCACCCTCGACGTCGAGGAAGGGGACTCGGTCATCACTTCGACATTGACGTTCGCCGCAACGGCAAACGCGATTGTGTACACGCGTGCCCGGCCAGTGTTCGTGGACGCCGACAGTACGGGGAATATGAATCCTGCGCTGCTCCGACTTGCGGTCGAGGACCAGGAGTATCGTGGCCGACGGGTGGCCGCAATCCTGCCTGTTGACCTATTTGGCAAGATGGCCGACCACGAATCGATCGGCAACATCGCGAACGAGTTCGCGATTCCCGTGCTTACCGACGCAGCGGAATCCTTGGGTGCATCGAGAGATGGCCAACCTGCAGGTTCGACCGGTACTGCCGCCGCGGTGTCATTCAATGGCAACAAGATAATCACGACGTCTGGTGGCGGAGCGTTGCTCACCGATGATCTCGGAATTGCACAGCGTGCTCGCTATCTCGCAACTCAGGCGCGGCAGCCCACTCGACACTACGAACACGTCGACATCGGATACAACTACCGCCTCTCGAACCTGCTCGCCGCACTGGGAAGTAGCCAACTGCTACGACTGCCAGAGATGATAGATCGGCGTCGAGCGCACCGCCTGATGTATCGCAAGATGTTCAGCGAAGTCCCCGGAGTGAGCGTCTTCGGTGGACTCGACGGTTCAGAGGGCAGTGGATCCACTCGCGACAACTTTTGGCTCACATCAATCATCGTGGACGCCGAAGTCGCGGGCTGGAGCGCCGACCAGCTCATCACGCACTTGGAGCGCGCCAACATCGAGGCTCGCCCGATCTGGAAGCCGATGCACCTCCAACCCATATTCGCAAGCAGCGACTGCTACGTCGACGGCACCAGCGATTCATTCTTCGAATGCGGACTCTCCCTACCCAGCGGCTCGTCGCTCGGACCGGCCGACACTCAACGGATCCGGGCAGCGATCATGGAATTTCTGGAAGGCGGCCCGGGAAAATGAGAACCGGGCTCTACGCACCAATAAAGCGCTTCGGGGATATTATCCTGTCCGCACTGGCTCTGGTCCTGACCGCACCAATACAACTCGTCGTCGCTTGCCTCCTCGTGACAACCCAAGGACGCCCAGTACTCTTCAGGCAGCTACGACCGGGGCTCGCCGAACAGGAATTCACGATCGTCAAGTTCCGAACCATGCGCGACCCGGTGTATGAGAAGGAACCTGACGCGCTCAGGATCACACGAACCGGCCGATTCCTGCGCGAAACCAGCCTTGACGAGTTGCCAACTTTCTACAACGTCCTCGCCGGACATATGAGTATCGTTGGGCCGCGCCCGCTTCTGCCTGAGTATCTACCGCTATACACTGAGGATCAGCGACGTCGGCACGAGGTTCGGCCAGGAATCACCGGAATTGCCCAACTGGCCGGCCGTAACTCCGTGCCATGGGCGAGACGGCTGGAACTTGACGTGGAGTACGTCGAGCGGATGTCGGTACTCCTCGACGCGTCCATAGCGGTGCGGACCCTGCACCTCGTCATTCGTCGACGAGGCGTCGCCGAACCTGGGCATGCTACCTCGAGCCGTTTCGACGAAGGGCCACGCACCCATGCCTGACGGAACCGTCGTCTTCGGGGCCTCTGGATTCGGCCGGGAAGCTATCGACGTGATCCTCGACATCCGGACCGCTGACCCTATGGCATTGCCACCGCTCCTCGGTGTGATGGACGATCGACCGACCCAAGAGGGTCTCGAGAAGCTCGCCGTCCTCGGTGTGCGATACCTCGGCCCCATCGCCCGATGGTCGGAGTACCAGGGCACTGCGAACTATGTCGTCGGCATCGGTGACCCTCGGACTCGGTATGACGTGGTTTCACGGACAGATCCGTCTTCCGAGAGCGCGGCGACAATCGTGCATCCATCGGCAACCGTCGGCCATGCGACGCGCTTGGGCCGCGGGGTCATCGTGTGCGCCGGTGTGCAGATCTCGAACAACGTGACGCTCGGCGACCACGTCCACATGAACCCGAATTCCACGGTGGGCCACGATGCCCGCGTCCTCGATTTTGTCTCCATCAATCCCGGAGCAGTCATCTCCGGCGACTGTCTCATAAGCGATCGAGTGCTTATCGGGGCCAACGCCACCGTGCTTCAGGGCCTCGCGGTCGGCGCGGAGGCGATCGTGGGCGCCGCAGCGTGCGTCGTACGTGACGTCGCGGCAGGACGCACGGTCAAGGGCGTACCCGCCGCATGAAACGTCCGAGTTCTCTCCGCCGCTCCACCGCCTCGCCCGCCAGTGCGCGAGACTCTGCCGAAGGTTCAACCGCATCCTTGAGCACCGCACACGCCATCGGGTTGGTCACGATCTCCCGCTTCGGGACACTCGGCGTCTCCCTTATCGGCGGCGTCCTCTTGGCTCGGTCCCTCGATGTGCCGGCTCGTGGCGTCCTGTCTGTTTCGATCACGCTGGTCTCCCTCCTGGCATCGGTGGGAGCTGCCGGCCTCGAGACGGCCGCCCTACGGTCTGCCGGCGGTAGTGACGGCGCCACCGTGCTCTACACATCGATCAGGCGCACGGCGGTCGTCGCAGGCGTATGCGTGCCTGTCGCGCTCGTGCTGCTTGCGTTCCAAGTGCCCTTCGCCGGCCTCCAACCACTGGAGGTCGCAATAGCGGTTGCCACCATTCCTCTCGTCGTCCTGAGCCAACTCCTCAGCAACTGCCTCCTTGGCATGAGGCGCTACCACATCTGGACCATCTCCACCGTCGGAACGGTCACAGCCTATGTAGTTGGCATCGCGGGCCTGACGATCGCCGGCGTCACTTCGCTGGGCCCCTACCTCACGGCTTTCACCCTCGGCTACGTGTTCAGTGCGATCGTGCTCTTGGGCTCCCTGCGGGGCAGGGCGCATCGACAATCCCGCGACGCTGCTGCCAGGCTCGCCACCAGCGCCAGGCGCATGACCGCAATCACGCTCTTGCAGATGCTTTTCCTTCGCATCCACGCGCCACTCGTTCAAGCTCTTGGATCCAGCGGGGCTGCTGGACTCCTCGCGGTTGCGACTCCACTAGTCGATGCCCTCCTCTTCCTTCCGGTCGCTGCCGGACTCGTACTTCTCCCTCGCTATTCTGCGCAGAACAGCGCCCCCGCAAGGCCCCTACGGGACGCGCTCCGAGTCTCTCTCATCACGGCATTCGGAGCCCTCGCACTTGGTCTAATCGCACCTATCGTCGTGCCGTTCCTCTACGGGGCGGACTATGCAGAAGCCTCGACACTCGTCCAACTGATGCTTCCTGGAGCCATTGCATTCGCGTTCGCACGAGTGCTCCAGAGCCACCTATTGGCCGTCGAGAGCTACGGCACGCTCGTACTCGGCAGCCTGCTCGCCGTCATATTGTCAGTGGTCGCGCAACTCATCCTGTCGCCACACCTCGGTGCCCCGGGTGCTGCGATCGCCATCGCTGTCGGTTACATCACGATGACCGTCACGTTCTGTGTCGGATACGCACGGAGACCCCAGCATGCTTGATTCGGACGCACGTCGACGGGGTGGCAGCCACAACCGGACTAGGGCGACTTGGCGTAAGAATCAGCCCGAGAGCCCGAGCTCCGAGTCACCACCATCCCAGGTGTGGGCCATCGCCGTGCTGGCAGCGACCGTATTCACGACACCGTTCGCGGGCGCGTTCAGCGCTCTTACCTACATCGGCCTCCCGATGCTCGGTGTTGGGGTCCTTCTCGACGCCCTACGTCGGAGGAACACGACGGGACATCCGCCGAGTCCGGGTCCAGTGTTGTTGTCAACGTGGCTCGCCTTCACCACGCTCGTGACAGCTCTTTTCTCGGACCAAGCCGAGCTTGCCCCGCTGGCTCTGGTGGGTCTGGTTGCACTTACGGGCTGCCTAGCAGCCAGTTACTACCGGTCGGCGGGCGACCTCCGTCTCGTCGAGTCGACAATACTTGTGACGTCGTCAGTCACGGCGATTGCCTTCATTTCTTTTGCAGGCCCGCGAGTCTTTGGCGGGGAAACCAACTCCTGGACCCTCATCTATGAGAACTCCACCTGGATCAACTCCAATACACTCGGCCTGGTATTCGCCATCGCAATTGGAGCGGGCGTCGGACGCTGCCTGCGAGCCGATCGACGCCGCCTCCTACCAGTTCTCGCCATCGCACTCTGCACGGCTGCCCTCGCGTTGACATTCTCGCGGAGCGCATATCTCGCCGGGGGCGCAATCCTGCTGCTCGTACTCGTCGGTAAGCGCAAATCCTTCCTCCTGCTCCTGCCCGTTCTCCTGGTTGGTTACGCCAACCTTCCAATGGCGGTCCAAGATCGTGTCACCTACACCACTTCGGGCGCCGGCGGGCTGGATCCTTCGTCCTCGGTCAGGCTTGAGTTATGGGAGGCTGCGCTCGCTATAGCTCGTGACAACCCAGTGCTTGGCGTTGGCTTCCACTCGATTCGCCCCGCGCTCACCGACTATGGCGCACCCGAGGGGCTCGCATTTCCCCACAACACCTATTTGACCCTTCTGCTGGGAACCGGTGCGATCACGTTCGCCATCGTGATGGTCTGGGTAGGTCGATATTTTGCTCGTCTTGTGCGGCAGTCCCATCGAGATCCCACGGGTCCAGTTTGGACCCGCCTACTTCCATTGACAGCCGCACTGGTTTGCTCATTCTTCGGCGAGCCGCTTCTTAGCCCGATCCCGACGGTCATGCTCGTCGCACTGTTGACAGCTCCATTTGCGAGAACCGCTTCCGGGAGGCCCAGTGACGTATAGAATTCTCCAGATCAGTGGAACTGCGACCGGTGGCGGATGGTTCGTCGACCAAGTCTCGGAGTTGGCGAGAAGGGGCCACCAGGTCGAAACCGTTGTTACCGGCGACGGCCCACTGAAGGATCGCCTCGAGACGCTTGGAGTCAAGGTACATGTGATCCCATTCCGAGGATATCGTCCAGGCGAATTGTGGCGCGTTTGGCGAGCATATCGGCACTTGGCGAAATTGATCCGTGACGGAGAGTTCGACGTCGTGCACGCTCATCTGTACAAGACAATTATCGTGTGCCGGACGATTCTGCGTGGACGGGCACGCCCTGCGTTGATATCGCAGGTGGCCGGGACGGTCCATCTGCAAAGTCCAGTGCTCTCGGCGATCGATCGTGCCACGATGCGTTGGGATACGACACTCGTGGCATCGTGTACGGATTTTGCGGAGACTTACCAGAGACTCGGTGCGCGCAATGTCCGTACGAATTTCTACGGATGCCACACGGATGCCTTTACTCCCTCGGACAGCCCCTCACCCTTTCGTGAAGAGTTCTCCTTGGGCATATCCGACATTGGTGTCGGCATGGTCGCACACATGTATCCAACCACCCTGCGCGCGTTCCAAACTGTCGGCGTCAAAGGACACGAGACATTCATCGATGCGGCCGCCATCCTCGCAGAACGCTACGACAGCTTGAGATTCTTTGTCGTCGGGGACGAGTTCAGCGGGGACGGCAGTTATCGCCGCACACTGCAGCAACGTGCGGATAAACTCGTGTCGACGGACAGACTTCAATTCTTGGGACATCGGACCGACATGCGAAACGTCCTTTCAGGCCTCGACATTCTGAGCAACCCATCCCTCAGCGAGTCCGCTTCGTATACGATGATCGAGGCTGCGCTGATGGAGAAGCCCGTTGTCGCGACCCGTGTCGGAGGGCTGAAGGACACTGTGCTGGACGGACGAACCGGTCGACTCGTAGACCCAGCGGACGCCTCCCAGTTGGCCGAGGCCATCGGCATGTTGATCGAGGACGCTAACCTGCGGCGTGAGTTCGGAAGGACGGGCCGGCGACATGTCCTCGGGCTCTTCGACATTCACGCGACGGTCGACGTTCTTGAGGAGATCTATGCGGACACCATCGACGGAGTCCGCCCGTGACGAGGCGGTGGCCGCGCCTCTTGCTGAAGGCTGCGAGGGGGACTCGAGGTCGGAGCTATCCACTCTTTCCCCGCGAGACCTGGACAACGCAATACCCGCTGGACTGGCGCGGCCTGGCGGCACCGACTGATGCCCACGGTGCAGTGATGGTGGGTCAGGACGACGGCAAGCCCTGGCTTCATCCTGTTGCGACCAGCTTCGCCCTGCTTGCGCGGCTTCAGGCCAATCCAGAGCCTTCGGACGGCACGATCATCGAGGCATCAGTCCGCAGTCTCATCGGCGCCCAGCAGTCAGATGGTTCGTGGCGCTACCCGGTCGCCGTGCCGAGGTACGGAGCACGCCCAGGATGGTCCTCCGGTATGGCCCAGGGACTCGCGATCTCTGCATTGACGCGGTCGCTCGCGGTGGTCGCGGATCCCACGCTCGCCGTCACGATCGAAGCCAGTGTCCGTCGCGCGCACGATCACCTGATGCTGCCGACAACCGCGGGCGGTTGCTCGATCCTTGACGCTGCAGGAGCACCGTTCTTCGAGGAGTGCCCGGTCGAGCCGGTTCCCTACATCCTGAATGGCGCCTGCTTCGCACTGATCGGACTCTGGGACTTCGAGCGGGCCTTCGGAGGAGAGGCTGGCGCCCAAGCGGCGCGCCGGCTGTCTGCCCTACTGCCCGCATGGGATCTGGGGTACTGGTCACGCTACGACCTCCTATCGGGCGCCCCAAGTTCACCTGATTACCACAGTCTGCATGTTTCATTGCTGCGGATTCTCGCCGCCCTCTACGCCGAGGACTTCGCCGAGTACGAAGCCCGCTTCAGGCGGTACCGCATGTCACGACCTCGCAGATGGAAGGCGTTGGCCGTGCTCGCTGTTGAGCGGTTGGTCGTGCCAGTCGAGGTACGGCATGGGACGTGACATGCGGACAGTTCGGCTGGTCGCGCCGCGCCGATCACCACATACACACACCTGGATGGGTGCATTCAGGTCACGCGGTTGGGAGCCTGAGCTCGTCTCGTTGACCACAGACGGCCGTGCCGTGTCTTGGTGGTTGCTTCCTTGGCGCGCACTCAGCGCCCGATTCAGTCCGAGACCGGCAGTAACCGTGTTCCAGTCCATGGGCGCCCACGGTCTCCTGGGTGCACTCCTACCGCGGTCTCGGCGGAGCGTTGTCGTGCCTTGGGGTAGCGAGGTTCAGGCGGCTCGACGGTCGCGGTGGCGCTCCTGGATCGGCGGCTTCATTCTCCGGCGGGCCGACGTCGCCCTGGTGACGTCGCACGATATGGCGGAGACGCTGCGGACTCTCTGGTCGGCGTCGGCTCCTGAGATCATCGTCATCTCGTGGGGCGTTTCCGAAGCCGCGCTGCGGCGGCATGACCACGCAGCGGCGCGGCACGCTGTTGAGCTAGCAACGACCGCCGACCACGGAGCGACCGTCGTGCTAGCCCCACGCGGGGTCGGCAGCGTCTATCGCCATCACGTTGTCCTCGAGGCATTCCGGCGAGCGCGCCGGACGAGGCGCGATCTCCACCTAATCGTGATCGACACCAGAGGAACGGACGTCACCGACTACGAATCGACCGACACCGATGGAGTCACCATCCTCCCCATGCAGCCGCGGTCGGAATTTCACACACTCCTCGCCGGAGTTGACTGCGTCGTCTCGATCCCCGCCGCCGACCAGCGCTCAACTGCCGTCCTCGAAGCGATCGCCATTGGTGCGCGCGTACTTCTGAGTGACATTGCGGTGTACAGAGAGCTTCTGGTCGATGGCGCCGATGTCGACATCCTCGGAGAACCGGTCCTAGAAGCCCTGACCCTTGCCTTTCGCTCACTCAAGCCGATGCCACCCGCTGCACGGGAGGCGAACCAACTGTGGGCCCGTACCCATGAACGAGAGTCGATCCAGTTCGATCAGATCGTGATGGCGTGCACCAAGGGCGTCCGATGAAGATCGCCCTCGTCAACCAGTACGTGGTTCCGCCCGGCGCAGGTGGCGGCTCCCGCCACTTGGACCTTGCGCGAGAATGGGCGGCGGCAGGCGACTCGGTAGAAATCGTCGCAGGTTCGTTCAACCACTTCGCACAGGAGACTCGTCAGCGGCACCGTCGCACATTCTCAGTACGCGATGGCGTTCGCATCCACCCGCTCTGGACACCGGGCTACCGTGGGAATGGCCCGCGCCGGGTTGTGGACATGGCGTGGTTCGGTGCACGTTCGGCGCTGCGTCGCCGATCCCTGAGCGACGTTGACATCGTGATCGGATCCTCGCCTCACCCGTTGGCGGCCTGCGCGGCCGCGATCGTCGCGAGGCGCTTGGACGTTCCATTCATCTACGAGGTTCGCGACCTTTGGCCGGAGACTCTGATCGACCTCGGATCTTTACAACGCGAAGGGGTCGTCGCCCGCTCGCTCTTCGCGATCGAGGCATGGCTCGTGCGCACGGCCGCAGTCACGGTAGGGGTTCCCCCTCTCATGCGGTCGTACCTGGACTCGCGGGACCTCCACCCGCGCCGGTACGTGCACATCCCAAACGGTGCCGTGCTATCGGACGAGATCTCCAGCGACCGACATCATCGAGCCTCGCGACTGATCGAGGATCTGGTTGCCAGAGGAAGAACGGTCTTCGTCTACGCGGGTTCGCTCGGTCGAGCGAACGGCGTCGAGGCGGCTCTCGTGGCAGCCACTCGGCTTGAGTCCCACGGCGCCGACCTCGTTGTGCTGGGGGACGGACCGGAACGTCGCGACCTTGAGGAACTCGTGGCGAAGTCGGGTTCCACGAATGTCCATTTCACCGGCCAAGTGCCCAAGCCGGTCGCCATTGCATGCATGAACGCGGCCAGCGCTTGCATCTTCCACCTTCTCGATGCGCCGGTCTTCAAGTACGGGCTCAGTCCGAACAAGCTCATCGATTACCTCGCGGCTGGACGCCCGCTGATTTACGCCGGACCCGATGTCGAGAATCCGGGCACCCTGTCCGGCGCGTGCGTGGTAGCACGACCGGGCGACGCCGGATCGATCGCCGAGGCGATGCGATCGATCATCTCGATGCCCACCGAGGTCCGCGAGGCGTTGGGGACCAAGGCCCGCGACCATGCGATTCGGGAGCATTCAATTTCGACTCTGGCGGTTCGATACCGTGCCGTCCTGAAGCAATGTGTATGAAGGGTGGAGCAGCACCAGTCCATCACCGGGGCCATCTTCCTCGAGGACATCGAACCGTCACGGCACCAGCCTGCACGGTGCGCGCGACCCACACACCGTAGTATGGGCGGACGTGTCATCCGGCCGGGGTGATGTCATGGCCGGTTGGCTGGATGCAACCCAGTGGGCTTGGAGAATTCGTGGATCTGCGGGACTACCTGACACTGATCCGAAAGCGTTGGATAGGTGTCGCGATCGTGACGCTCGCTGTTCTCGCCGTCACGTCGATCGTCACCGTCCTGTCCCCGACGAACTACACCGCTCGGACTACCATCTTCTTCGCAGTCCAAGGGGGTGGATCCGTGAGCGACCTGGTGCAGGGCTCCACGTATGCCGAGAAGCAGGTGCAGTCGTATGCCGAGGTGGCCGTCGCTCCCATCGTCCTCGCCCCGGTGATCGACGAACTCGGGCTGAACACCACTGTCGGCGCGCTCGCCCAGCAGGTCACGGCAACAGTTCCGGCCGGAACGGTCATCATCGAGATCTCCGTGGTCGATGAGAACCCCAGTCGAGCCGCCGACATCGCCAACGCCATCGGCTCAGAACTCTCTGTTGCAGTCGCCGCACTGTCGCCGAGCGGACCGGATGGCGTCGAATCGGTCCGTGCAACCACGATCTCCTCAGCTACCGTACCTGCCGCCCCAAGTTCACCCAACGTCCCACGGAACCTGCTGCTGGGAACGCTTCTTGGTGCCGCTCTCGGAGTCGGGCTCGCGATCCTCCGGGAGGTCATGAACACGAAGGTCCGAACGGAGGAGGATGTGTCGCGGGTCACAGATGCCTCGATCGTCGCCACGATCGGCTTCGACAGCGACGCATCGGCCCATCCACTCATCGTTCAGGCCGATCCGCACTCGGCCAGGGCGGAGGCATACCGTCGACTGCGCACGAACCTCCAGTTCCTGGACATCGCAGATCGCTCGCATTCCATTGTCATCACTTCGTCCCTACCGGGCGAGGGCAAGTCGACCACGTCCATCAACCTCGCCATCGCATTGGCGGAGGCCGGCACACGAGTCCTGTTGGTCGACGCAGACCTTCGGCGACCACAGGTGGCGAAGTACATGCAACTCGAAGGTCGGGTCGGGCTGACAACAGTCCTCATCGGTCGCGCTCAGCTCGCTGACGTGGTTCAGCCATGGGGCGCGGGGAATTTGCATGTCCTCCCCTCCGGCCGCGTGCCACCGAACCCCAGCGAACTACTGGGTTCAAGTGCGATGGAAACCCTCATGGAGTCAGCCGCTCAGGATTACGACGTGATTCTTCTCGATGCGCCACCCCTGCTCCCCGTAACAGACAGTGCAGTTCTTGCTGGCAAAGCGGGTGGAGCGCTCGTCGTGATCGGAAGCGACGAGTTGCACCTGAGCCAACTCGAAGATTCTCTCGAGTCACTGGAAGCAGTCGACACCCGCCTACTGGGTTTGGTGCTGAACAAGGTGCGCAAAATGCACGCTGGAAACTACGTCGAATACGACTACAGGTCCACCTATGCGTCACATGCGACACGTGGAACGCGAGCGAAGGGCCATAGGAGGCGAGGCAACCCGCGGCGGGCGCCCGAACTGGAATCCTCACCTCGGACCACGCACCCTGTCGACGTCCGGGAACCACAATCCGTCGCCAGTGGCTCACACACCACGGGTATTTCCGGAGCCCAGGCACCACCGACGATCCCCCCTCGGCGCGCCGGCACCGACGGTAGACGTGGCACGAGCCAGCGCTAGCCCAGATGTCGACCGCGGCACTCAACCGAGGCATACCGAAATGACGAGTCCCGAGCACTTTCCTTTCGCCGTCCTCGTGATGTGCACCGGCAACATCTGCCGGTCCCCCGCCGTCGAACGGCTCCTCACCGCCAGGCTCGACGCGAGTGTCTACGTGCGCAGCGCAGGCACTCACGCGATGGTGGGTGAGCCGATATCCGCTCCGATGCGACCACTCATCGGGGCCGCCGGGGCCAACCCCGACCATTTCGCAGCGCGGCAGGTGACCGAGACGACCGTCCGGCAGGCGGATCTCGTGCTGACCATGACGCGTGAGCATCGGGGCGCGGCCGTGGACCTGTGGCCGGGGGCCGTGCGCCGCACCTTCACGCTGCGGGAGTATGCCCGGGCGCTCGGGTTCATCGACCTGAGCGAGGTTCCCGCCGGGTTGAGCCAGGGTCAGCGCCTGGCGGCGGTGACGCCGATGGCCGCGGTGATGCGGGGCCAGGGCCAGCCTCACGACCCGAAGGACGATGACGTGATCGACCCCTACCGGGAGTCGCCCGAGGTGTACCGGCAGTCGTTCGAGCAGTTCGAACCCGCGGTCCGGACGATCGTCAGGATCGCCCGCGGCGATTGACGGCGGTCACCAAGTGGCGCCGGCGTCGCTCGAGACCAGCACCTGCTCGCCGGCCCACAGCCAGGCGGCGCCCTCGTTGAGCGCGAGCGCCACCGCGCCCGGCTGGGCGTCCGGCACCGGTGCGCACCCGGCCGCATCGCTGAGCCCCGCACCGTCACCGGTGACGAACCGGACCGCGACCCCGTCGCACCCGTCCTCCAGCGAGGCGAACAGGTAGCCGGGGTTGCTGGCGTCACTGCTGACCTGAGGGGCAAGTGCCACTGCCCCGGTCAGGCTGCCCACCGCCGCCCAGGTCGCGCCCGCGTCACCGGTCAGGTGCACGGCGCCGTCCGTGCACAGCACGGCTGCTTGGGTGTTGGTCAGGCCGGCCACATCCACGACCTGCGTGGCGCACGGCACGGCAGTGCCGCCGGGGCCGTGGACGGCATTGCGGTCCGCAGGCTCGAGGTACCAGGCGCCGGGGAGTTCGTTGTCCTGGCTCTCCCATTCTGTCCCGGCGGAGCTCGTGATCGTGAAGGACGGTGCGCAGTCCCCGGAGCCGCCGATCGCGAACGCGGTCGTCTCGTCCAGCGCCTTGAGCCGGACGACGGGAGCAAGGCCCGGATCGGCGCTCGCCCAGGTCTGGCCACCGTCGCCGCTGAACTCCACCAAGCCCGGCGTCTCACAGTCGCCCACCATGGCCCGCCATCCGATCTCCGCGGAGGCGATCGTGAGGAGCCGGACCGCCGGGACCGGTTCGACCGGCGCGGCGACGGTCGGCCCCTGCTCGGGCGCAGCAGCTGTCGTCGAGGGAGCCGGCTCCGGCGCGGTGGTGGTCGGCTCGGGCTCGGTCGGCGGGATGTACGGGTCCGCGGCCGGCGGCGTCTGCGGCCGGAACAGGAACGCGATCAGGATCACGTTCAGGACCACGAGTGCGGCCAGGCCGAGCGCGGCCAGCCGGTTCTCCTGGAGCCATCGCATGATTGTGGATCCTAGGTGAGAGCGGCGCGCGTCCGCCCGCGGGGCGAGTTCCATCACCCGCCCGCATGCGGCTGGCTGCCGGGGTGAGGACGGAACCTCACCCACCCTTCACCCGCCGTATCGCGCGACGCGGGATCGCCTTGGGGAAGTCTGGGACCCGTTCCCGCACCCGACACCGAGGTCGTCCGTCATGAGCACCAGCGCCAGGATCCGTCACCGCAGGGTCCCGGTCCCCAGCAGCCCACAGCTCGAGCGCGATCGCGCCGAGGCCGGGCCTGCGGACACCCCGGCGGACCAGCGCCAGCAGGCCGGGCCCGCGACCACGAAGACGGGACCTGCACCGGCGTTGCGACCCCGCTGACCCGTCCGGGATCCCCGAGCGCGGCACTCACAGGCCGACGGGAACCGTCCGCCCAGGGTTGGCCCGTAGAATTGTGCGGATGACCACCCGCCCGAACGCCGCCGGTCAGCCCGCCGACGGCGACACCCTCGCGGCGGCCCTGCGCGGATGGGACGACGCCCGCCTGCTGAACCTCCTGACGGAGCGCCCGGACCTGGCCAGCCCGGCGCCGAGTTCGGTGACCGCGATGATCACCCGAGCGGGCTCCCGGGCCTCGGTCAGCCGCGCCCTGGCTCACCTCGACGCTCCGACGCTGACGGTCGCCGAGGCCCTCGTGGTCGCCGATGAACCTGCCGGTGTCCCCGTGGCCCGGCTCGCTGCCCTGCTCGGCACGGACGTGACCGGCTACCTGCAGCGTCTGCTCGACGTCGCGCTGGCCACCGGCGACCTCGACGGCGCCCGGCCCGTGCCCGCCCTCGCGGAGGCGATCGGCCCGCACCCGCTGGGCCTCGGCCCGAGCCTGAGCGACCTGCCGGTCAACCTCGCCGACGGCTGGCCGACCACCAACCGGGCGCTCACCGCCGTGCTCGCGAAGGCACCGCCCGGGCCGGTCCGGATGCTCGAGGCACTGACCTGGGGCCCGCCGCTGGGCACCGTGACCAACGACATCCCGCCGGCGGCCCGGTGGCTGCTCGACGCGCACGTGCTGTACCGGATCGCGCCGACCCAGCTGGTCCTGCCGCGGGAGGTGGCGCTCGCCGCCCGGGGTGGCCGTCTGGTCCGCGAGCTGCGCACCGAGCCTCCCCTACCCGAGGCGACCAGCCGCCCGCCGGCGACGGTCGCCGCCGAGACGGTGCGCGTCGCCGAGGAGGCGATGCACGCCGTCGGGCTGGTCCTGGACGCCTGGACGAAGGACCCGCCGGCAGTCCTGCGCTCGGGCGGCCTGGGCGTGCGGGACCTGCGCCAGGTCGCGAGCGCGCTCGAGGCGACGAGCGCCCGGGCCGCGTTCATGGTGGAGCTCGCCGGGATGCTCGGTCTGCTCGGGCACTTCCACGACGTGGACGGCAGCGTCTGGGCGCCGGTCGCCGAGGCCGAGGACTGGCGCGAGGAGCCCATGCCGACCAGGTGGGCGCGGACCGTGCGGGCCTGGCTGGACTCGCCGCGGACCCCGTGGCTGGCGGGTTCCCGCACGGACAAGGGCGTGCTCCGCTCAGCCCTGGAGCCGGACCTGGAGCGCGCCTGGGCATCCCCGCTGCGGCGGCGGGTGCTGGAGTCGGTGCGTGCCTGGCCGGAGCACGCCGCCCCGGACGCGGCGGCCGTCCACGCGCACGTCGCCTGGCACACGGCCAGGGCGGCGCCGCCGCTGAGTGCCGTGCAGGCGATCCTCGACGAGGCCGCCACGCTCGGCCTGACCGGCGCGGGCGCCCTCGGCGAGTCCACCCGGCTGCTCCTCGACGGCGCCGGCGAGAGCGCGCTGGCGACCGCGTTCGCGCGGGACCTGCCGCCGTCGGTCGACGAGATCTTCGTGCAGGGTGACCTGAGCGGCATCGTGCCCGGCCGGCCCAGTGCCACGCTGGCGGCCCTGCTCGCGACGAGCGCCGACGTCGAGAGCCGTGGCGCCGCGCTGACCGTGCGGTTCACCGCAACCTCGATCCGGCGGGCCCTCGATTCCGGGCTCACGGCGCAGGCGCTGCTCGACCGGCTGCGGGAGGTCTCCCGCACCCCGTTGCCGCAGCCCCTGGAGTATCTGATCGCGGACACGGCCCGTACGCACGGACAGGTGCGCGTCGGCTCCGCGCGAGCGTTCCTGCGCTCCGAGGACGCCCGCGCCCTGACGGCGGTGCTCGCCGACGCCCGGCTGGCGCACCTGGGGCTGCGGCTGATCGCCCCGACTGTGCTGGCCGCGCAGGCGAGCGCGCACGACGTCGCGGACGCCCTGCGCGCGGCGGGCGGCGCCCCGCTCCTCGAGGGCGCCGACGGCGAACTGCTGGTGCTCTCCTCCCGCGCCGTACGCGCGGCCCGGCCGGTCGCGGGCTCGACAACGCCGAGCCCGACGGCGGTGCCGCTCGCCGAGGTGGTGGCCGGCATGCACGCCGGGGAGGAGCGGGCCCGGCGGCTACTCACCGAACGCGCCGCCCAGCCCGACCTCACCGATCCCGGCCGGTCGGTCGACCTGCTCCGTGCCGCCGCGGCGCACGGCACGGACGTGGACCTGGTGATGGCCGGCCCGAGCGGGCGCACCGAGCGGCGACGAGTCCGCCCGGTGAGTGTGGACGGTGGCCGGGTGCGGGTGCGCGACCTGAGCCGGGACTCCGAGATCACCGTTGCGGTGCACCGGATCGCGGCGGTACGACCGGTCGGCCCGGCCCCGAACTGAGCGGTTGCCGCTCCGAACCGGCCCGGCGGCTCCAGCCGTTCCGACCGATACGGCGGCCAGCGCGGTTGACCCGACCTAGGATGGCGATCATGCATATTTCGGTGATCGGTTGTGGCTACCTCGGGGCCGTCCACGCAACCTGTATGGCAGAGCTCGGACATGACGTGGTGGGGATCGACGTCGACGCCGGCAAGGTCGACCTCCTCAACAGCGGCAAGGCGCCGTTCCACGAGCCAGGGTTCGACGAGCTCCTCGCGCGTCAGGTCAGCGGCGGGCGGCTGCGTTTCTCCACCGACTACGCCGATGTGCGCGGCGCGCAGGTGCACTTCATCGCGGTCGGCACGCCGCAGTCCGACGAGGGCTACGCCGCGGACATGACCTACGTGGACGCGGCAGTCGCGGGCCTCATCCCGCACCTGGTCGAGCACCCGGACGGGCCGACCCTGGTGGTCGGCAAGTCCACGGTCCCAGTCGGCACCGCCGCGCGGCTCGCCGCCCAGGTCGGCGGCTCCCCCGCACACCTGGTCTGGAACCCCGAGTTCCTGCGCGAGGGCTTCGCCGTGCAGGACACGCTCACCCCGGACCGCATCATCTACGGGCTCCCCGGCGACCCGGACGCCGCCGAGGCCTCCGGCGCGGTGCTCGACGCCGTGTACGCATCGATGCTGGCTGCGGGCATCCCGCGGCTGACGGCGGACTACGCCACCGCGGAGCTGGTGAAGGTGGCCGCCAACTCGTTCCTGGCCACGAAGATCTCGTTCATCAACGCGATGGCCGAGCTGTGCGAGGCCACCGGCGCGGACGTCACCGTGCTGGCCGAGGCGATCGGGCACGACGACCGGATCGGCCCGAAGTTCCTGCGCGCCGGGGTCGGCTTCGGCGGCGGGTGCCTGCCCAAGGACATCCGGGCGTTCATGGCCCGCGCCGGCGAGCTCGGCGTGGACCAGGCCCTGACGTTCCTGCGCGAGGTGGACACCATCAACACCCGGCGCCGCACGGCCGCCGTCGAACTCGCGCACCGCCTCCTCGGTGGCACGTTCAGCGGGAAGCGGGTCGCCGTGCTCGGTGCCGCGTTCAAGCCCGACTCCGACGACATGCGCAACTCCCCCGCCCTGGACATCGCGAACGCCATCGCCGGCCAGGGCGCCCGGGTGATCATCACCGACCCGGCCGCCGGACCGAAGCTCGCCAAGTCCCGGCCGGACATGGACGTGGCCGCGGACGCGTTCGAGGCGGCGAAGGACGCGGACCTGGTGCTCCTGCTCACCGAGTGGCGCCAGTTCCGCGACCTCGACCCGGCCGAGCTGCGCGAGGTGGTCGCCTCCCCGCAGATCATCGACGGGCGCAACGTCCTCGACCCGGCCGCCTGGCGGGCCACCGGGTGGACCTACCACGGGGTGGGCCGCCCGTAACGGGCTCGACCCCACGCGGCGGGCTCAGGTCATCGGCACCGACTCGGCGAGCACCGTCCAGAATGCGTCGATGACCGCCGTCGGGACCGGGGCCGCCCACGCCTCGTTCGTGAGCAGGACCGCGCTCAGCCCGCGCGCGGTGTCGTTGCGCCAGGCGGACCCGAGGCCACCGTCCCAGCCGTAACTGCCCACGACCGACGGCGTCGGCGTCAGCGCGACGCCGACGCCCAGGCCCCACCCCGTGCTCCCGTCCGGGCTCGGGCTGTTGGCGGCGAGCTGGGCCTTCGTGAGCCGGTTCGTCGTCATCGCGGCGACGCTGCCCGGCAGGAGCACCCGGGTCCCGCCGCAGGCGCCGCCGTCGCGGAGCATCGCGCCGAACGCCAGCAGGTCCTCGACCGTCGAGACGAGCCCGGCGTCGCCGCCCTCGAAGGCCGGCGGCGAGGCCCACTGCCCGTCCGGGGGGTCGTAGACGCCGGCGAACCCGGTCTCGGGATCGGGCGGCCAGAAGCAGGCACCGAACCGCTCGGACTGCTCCGCCGGAACGCTGAAGCCGGTGTCCCGCATGCCGAGCGGCCCGAGCACCCGGTCGGCCAGCACGCTGCCCAGGGAGGTCCCGGTGGCCCGGCTGATCAGGACCCCGAGCACCTCCGCGCCGGTGTTGTACAGCCACCGCTCCCCCGGTTGGTGCCGCAGCGGGAACGTACCGAGCAGCGCAAGCCACTCGTCGGCCGGCAGGTGTTGCTGCGGCGCCGGTGGGCCGGCGGACAACCCGGCCTCGGTCATCGCCTCGTCCAACGGTGTCGGTGTGCCCATCGTGGTGAAGTCCATCCCGTGCCCGAGCCGGAACGAGAGCACGTCCTCGACCGTGATCGGGCGCCTCGCGGGCTCGGTCTCCTCGAGCGGGCCGTCGGGTCGGACCAGCACGCGGCGGTCCGCGAGCTCGGGAAGGAGGTCGTCGACCGGTGCGTCGAGCGCAAGGGTGCCGTCCTCCACCAGGGCGAGCGCGGCGACGGCGGTGACCGGCTTGGTCACGGAACTGATCCGGTAGACGGTGTCGGCCGCCGTCGACCGGGTGTGCCCGGCGTCAAGGTGACCGAGTGCGCCGACCTGGCGCTCGCCGTCGACGTCGATGCCCCAGGTGAGCCCGGGTGGGCTGCCGCCCTCGACGATCGGGGTGAGCGTGGTGGTCAGTGCCTCGGCGGCGCGGTCTGCCATGGTGCGATTGCTCATCGGTGCCCTTCCGGTGGAGTGCACCCAGACAGACCCGCCGCCGGGCCGGAATTCATCGCTGCTGCCCCGTGCGGCCTCCCCCTCCCGGGTGGCCCTCCTACGGTTGCGCGACGATGCCGCGGTGGTCGAGACGTCCGCCGTCCCGCCAGGGCTGATGGGTTCGGGCGCGCTCAGCCCTTGCGTGAGGACGACCAGAGGTCGACCGGCGAGTCGGGCTGCTTCGCGCCGAGCACGGCCTCGATCGCCTCGAGCTCATCGCCGGAGAACTCGAGGTTGTCGAGTGCGCCGAGGCTGTCCTCCAGCTGGCCGACGCTGCTGGCCCCGATGAGCACCGAGGTCACCCGCTCGTCGCGCAGGCCCCAGGCGAGTGCGAGCTGGGCCAGGCTCTGCCCGCGACCCGACGCGATCTCGTTGAGCGCGCGGATCTTGGCGAGCGCCTGCTCCGTGAGCTGATCCGGGTTCAGCGACTTGTGCTGGCTGGCGCGCGACCCCTCGGGGATACCGCCCAGGTACTTGTTCGTGAGCATGCCCTGGGCGAGCGGGGAGAACGCGATGCACCCGGCGCCGACGTCCTCGAGGGCGTCCAGCAGTCCCTCGGTCTCGACCCACCGGTTCAGCATCGAGTAGGACGGCTGGTGGATCAGCAGCGGGGTGCCGAGGTCGGCAAGGATCTGCGCGGCGCGGCGGGTGTCCTCGGGCGAGTAGGACGAGATCCCGGCATAGAGCGCCTTGCCCTGCTGCACCGCGGTGTGCAGGGCGCCCATCGTCTCCTCGAGCGGCGTGGTCGGGTCGAAGCGGTGCGAGTAGAAGATGTCGACGTACTCCAGGCCCATCCGGGTCAGGGACTGGTCCAGGCTGGCGAGCACGTACTTGCGTGAGCCGCCGCCCTGCCCGTACGGGCCCGGCCACATGTCGTAGCCCGCCTTGGAGGAGATGACCAGCTCGTCGCGGAACGGCCGGAAGTCCGCGGCGAGGTGGCGGCCGAAGTTGGCCTCCGCGGAGCCGTACGGCGGGCCGTAGTTGTTCGCGAGGTCGAAATGGGTGACGCCGAGGTCGAACGCACGGCGCAGGATGGCTCGCTGCCGCTCCATCGGCACGTCGTCGCCGAAGTTGTGCCAGAGGCCGAGGGAGATCGCGGGCAGGTCCAGGCCGCTGCGGCCCACTCGGCGGTAGGTGGCGTCGTCGTAGCGGTTCGGCTCAGGGGTGTAGGTCATCGTTCCTTCTTCGGTGAAGCTGGGCATGGAATCGCCGAGCGCGGACGTGCCGGGTCCGCCGGTGTCCGGTCGTGTACCAACCGTAGTACCGGTCACATTCCGCTACCGCTCGTCGTCCTCCAGATGAACCGCCGTCCGGCGGTGTCATCGCAGAGGAAGGAACAACCCATGACGTCAGCTCTGGACGCCTTGCGTCAGGACTTCATCGGAACGGTCATCGAGCCGGGCACGCCGGCCTACGACGGCGCCCGTCGCACGGCACTGGCCTTCGGCACTCCCGACGTGGTGCTGCGCCCGGCGGGCACGTCCGATGTGCGACGCGCCATCAGGTTCGCCGCCGCGGAACGGATACCGCTCGCGGTACGCGGGGGCGGGCACGCGTTCGCCGGGTTCGGCACCCTCGACGCCGGCGCGGTCCTCGACCTCTCGAACCTCGCGGACGTCGAGGTCGACGCGGAGACGGGACGGGTGCGCGTCGGCGGCGGCGCCACGTGGGCCCAGGGTCACGACCGCCCTCGCACCGCACGACCTTGTCATCTCCTCCGGGGACACCTCGAGCGTTGGGGTCGGCGGTCTGACGCTCTCCGGCGGCATCGGCTGGCTGGTCCGGGAGCACGGGCTGACCCTGGACAGCCTCGTCGCGGCCGAGATCGTGACCGCGGACGCGGCGGTCCGCACCGTGGACGCCGACCGGCATCCCGAACTGTTCTGGGCACTGCGGGGCGGTGGCGGGAACTTCGGGGTCGTGACGTCCTTCGAGTTCCAGGCACGGCCAGGGGCTGGTCTCCGGTTCGGGCGGATCGCGTTCCCGGCCGACGAGGTGGGCGCCGTGCTGCCCGGCTGGGCGGACGTCATGCGGGCGGCGCCGCACGAGCTGACCTCGATCGTGAACCTCGCCAACCCGTTCGGGGGAGGCCGTGAGGCGCCGGTGGAGGTGGTGGTCGCGGTCCACGGTGAGGACGCGAGCGCGGCCGACCGGGTCCTCGAGCCCATCCGCCGGCTCGGCACGATCGTCGCCGACGACGTCAACCAGCACCGGTACTCGGACATCCTCGTCGACGGCGCGATGCTCCCGCCGGGCCTGCGCATCTCGGCGAGCAACGCCTTCGTCGCCCGGGGCGGGGCGAGGGCGGCGATGGAGATCCTCGCTGGCCGGGCGCGGGACGAGGCACCGCCCGCGATCGCTGTGCGCAGTCTCGGCGGTGCGATGTCGCAGGTTCCGCCGGACGCCACGGCGTTCGGCCACCGGTCGGCGGAGTTCCTGGTCGTCATCGCGGCCGCCGGCCCGGAGGCGGTCGTCGGCGCGGCCATCGGCCGCATCCGGGACATCTGGCGGGAGCTCGGTCCGCACGTCGACGGGGCCTACGCGAACTTCCTCGACACGGCGACCGCCGCCGACGTCGAGGCGGTGTACCCGCCGCAGACGCTCCGCCGACTGCGCGGGATCAAGCGGACGTACGACCCGGGGAACGTGTTCGCCGGCAACCACAACGTCACGCCGGCACTGGCGAACACCGCCGAACCGGCACTGCGGTAGCGTCGATGACGGCACACAGCGCGAGCCGGCTGCGAACACCGGCGGCAAGGAGCAGGATGACCGGCGCAGGTAGCCCAGGTCAGGAGCGGAGCGAGGCAGTCGCGTTCGAGGCGCATCGTCGCTATCTCACGACGGTCGCCTACCGGATGCTCGGTTCGTTCACGGACGCGGAGGACGCGGTCCAGGAGGCCTGGCTGCGCCTCGAGCGGACCGATCCGACCACCATCGAGAACCTGCGTCCCTGGCTCACTCAGGTGGTGAGCCGGATCTGCCTGGACGCGCTCCGCTCCCGCGGGCGCCGCCGTGAGGAGCCGCTCGGCGAGGTGCCCGAAGAGCCGGTGACACGCGCCGCCGACGACCCGGCGGCGACGGCCGAGATCGCCGACGCGGTCGGCTATGCCCTCATGATCGTGCTCGACCAGCTCTCACCCGACGAGCGTCTCGCCTATGTCCTGCACGACGTGTTCGGGCTCCCGTTCGGGGACATCGGCGAGGTTCTGGACCGGACCCCGCAGGCGGCACGCAAGCTCGCGAGCCGGGGCCGGGCCCGGATCCGCGGCACCGAGTCCGGCCGGCAGCTGCGCCGCAGCGGCGCGGACCGGGCCCGGCAGCGCGCGGTGGTGGAGGCGTTCCTCGCGGCCGGCCGGGATGGCAACTTCGACGACCTGCTGGCGATCCTGCATCCCGACGTGGTGCTCCGGGTCGACCTGGGCACCGAGGCCGGCGGGGTGCGGATCGTCCGTGGCGCGGCCGAGGTCGCGAGCGGGGCGAAGCGCCACCGCGTGGGCGCCGCGGATCGCGAGTTCCGGATCGTCGAGATCGCGGACATGTTCGGCGTGCTCACCTACTCAGACGGCAGGCCGACCGCGCTCCTCGTCATCACCTCGGAGAACGGCCTGATCACCCACCTGCACGCCCCTGCCTGGCCGCAGGAGGTTATCGAGAACTGACGTCGAGGGCGTCCGCGGCAACCAGGCCCGCGGCCTTGACCGCATCCACCACGGGCAGCCCGGTGGCGGCCCGGACCGGCTCCGCCAGGTTCAGCGTGGTCAGCCCGGTGCAGGCGAACAGGATCGACGTGGCGCCGGCGTCCCTCAGCTCGGTGGCGGCCTCCACCGCCGCCCGTGCGCCCCACGCCGTGGTCAGTTCGGTGGTGCGGGTCACCCCGGCGGGCACCCGTGACGCCACGAGCCGGTCGCCGAGCACGGAGGTGACGGACTCGGGCACCTCCTCGGTGATGCCGAGCACCCCGACGGCACCGCCCATCGCCAGCGCGCTCGCCGCGCCCGCCGATCCGGCCCCGATGACCGGCACGTCCACGGCCGCCCGGGCCCAGGTGAGGCCCGGGTCGGCGGCGCACGAGAGGATCACCGCGGCGGCCCCCTCGGCCACCAGGGCTCGGGCCGCTGCGGGCATCTTCTGGGCGGCGGCCGCGAACGTGCGGTCGTCGTGGACGCCGTGTGGCTGGTCCGGCAAGCACGCGGTCACGGTGCGGTAGCCGTGGGTCTGCTCCAGCACTCGGCCGTGGGCCTCGAGGAACTCCCAGTCGTCGGAGGTCACGACGCGGATCACCCCGACGGTCAGTGGCGCGCTCACAGCACGGCGCCGAGCAGTCTGGCGGCGACGGAGCGGATGGTCACCACGGTGACGTCCGGCCCGACGGCGGCGGTCGCCGCCGCGCGCATGGTCTCGTCGAAGCCCATGCAGTCGAGCACGATCAGGTCCGCCTCCGTAGCGAGCGTCGCCGCGGCCGCGGCGATCGTCTCGACCGTTTCTGTGTACGGGCTCGCCGCGGTGGCCGCGCTCGGGCGCACCCCGATGCTGGCTGCCCAGTGCTCGTATGCCTCGGCGGTCTGCTCGGGCAGCGGCCGCACCACACCCAGCCGCGCGCCGGGCCCGAACCCGCCGAGCAGGCCCCGGACGCCGTCGTGCGCCAGGCGTTCCACCCCGAACAGCGGGCGCTCATGCACCAGTGCCGGGAACAGACCGCCGCACATCAGCAGGCTCAGGTCGGCGCCGTCCTGCTCGGCCCGAGTGACGGCCTCCTGCAGCAGGGGCACCGCGCGGTCGTGACCGAAGACCGCCGAACCACCGTCGCGCAGGCGTGAGGTGAGCGCGGACTCGCCGGGGCGCGGTGCGAGGGCGGCGATCTGTTCGGCGTCGAGGCCGTCCAGGGCGCCGTACTCGCGGATGTCGTCCGCGGGCAGCACCGGGAGGATCTCGGGGGTGACATCGGTGCGAGGTGCCTGGCCGATGGTGATCAGGGCGAGCGTGGTCATGGTTCCCCTCAGCGTCGGAGTGTGCGGATGAGCCGGTCGAGCAGGTTGCGGCCGTCCACACGGATTCCGTCGTGCTGGTAGTCGTTGGTGATGATCGGGCGGAGCCCGCGGATGGCCGCCGCGGTGGCCAGGGAGGTCTGCCGCGGGACGAACATGTCGTCGTGGTAGATCGCCGCAGCGACCGGGACGGTGTTCTCGGCGAGCACGTCGGGGTCGTACAGGGCGGGCAGGTCCGCACGGCGGGCGAGGAGGTCAGCGGTGTTCCGGAGCGGGACCAGGGCCGGGTCCTCCTCGAACTGCCACGGGTAGATGTGCTCGCCGGTGAATCGGAACGGGGCGCCCGGGCCGGCGTCCAGTGCGAACTCGCCGAACTCGTCCCGGACCCGGTGCGCCGCCCACTGCGTGGCGCCGCCGGTGGCCGCGCCCTGGGCGTAGATGCTCTCGTGCAGCACGGCGTACAGAGGGCGCGGCGCGAAGCTCAGGGCCCTGCCGACCTCGTCGAGGAACGAGTCGGTCAGCCGGCGGGCGCCGTTGACCGTGGTGAACGGCGACTCCAGGGCGTAATGCAGCGAGTCGAAGCCGGTCCGGGTGCCAAGGTTGATCCCGAGGGTGCGCAGTCGGCGGGAGCTGAGCCGCTCCCCGGTGGGCAGGATCTCCGCCTCGCCGTCCAGGTGCGCCGCGACCGCCCGGGCCGTCTGCTCGTCCTGCGGGTGCCGGGCGAAGTACTCCAGGTTGCGGCGGGCGGTGGCGGCATACGTGAGCCGGTAGGTGTCCTCGACGGGGGTGCGCAGGCCCGGCAGCCCGGCCGTGATCATGGCTTCCCGGATCCCCGCCGGTGCCTGGGAGAGGTAGGCGGTGATGACGAAGCCGCCGAAGCTCTGCCCGAGCAGCGTCCACGGCGCGTCCCCGATGAGCTCGGTCCGCAGCGCCTCGGCGTCGGCCACGATGGCATCGGCGCGCAGGTGCGACAGGTACTGCGCCTGCGCCACCGCGTCCCCGGTGAGGGTCTGCCGGTTCGCCGGCGTCGACCGGCCGGTCCCGCGTTGGTCCAGCAGCAGCACCCGGTAGTCCTCGAGCGCGCGGTCGAGCCAGCCACCGATCGAGTCCGGCCGGTTGGCCCGGTTACCCGGCCCACCCTGGAACCAGACCAGGTACGGATGGTGGGATCCGCCGTCGCGCACGATCTCGCGGGCGAACACGTCGATGGTGCCGGGCGTGGCACCGGTGTGGTCGAGCGGGACCTTGAGCTCGTGCTCGCGGACGTCGTGGCCGTCGATCCGGTAGCCGGCCGTGGTCAGCGACATCAGTAGCCCTCGACGCCGAGTCTGCGGCAGATCTCGACCAGTTCGGGGTGCACGTAGCGCCCGTCCTCCTCGATCGGGGTGCCGTCCACGAAGATGCTCGGGGACACCGCGGATCCGTCGGAGTGCGCCGGCGCGACCCACGGTTCGCCGCCGATCCAGGCTCCCTTGGTGCCGATGCCGAACTCGACGCAGCCGAACACCCGCTCGTCCTCGACGATCCGGCCGGTGGACCGCGTCACGCCGGGGTTGTAGCCGAGCGACCAGTGCGCCACCCGGTACATGTTCGGGTCGTTCTGGGCGGCGAGCCAGTTGCGGTAGATCTGGGCATCGCGGCCCTCGCCGGCCACGTCGGTGACCACACCGTCGGCGACCGTGAGCGTGATCGGGTTGGCGATCAGCCCGTTGTCGTCCGGCGGCCAGGCGGCGCCGTCGAAGACGATCGTGCCGTTCTGGCTCTCCTCGATCGGGTTCCAGGAAATCTGCCCCGCGAGCATCACCGACATGCCGGGCTTGTCCGCCGGGATGCCGCGCACGTGGATCGGGCGGTCGCCGGTGCGGCCGGTGATGTCCATGCCGTTGGCGGACGTGATCCGGATCTCCTCACCGGCGCTGAGCAGCTCGACGAGCTTGTCCCCCAGCTCGCGGACGCCTGCGTAGTCGACCTTCGCCACGGTGTCCACGAGCATCTGCACGTCCAAGCCGGTCAGGCAGGTGTAGCGGGTGCCGCGGGCCATGGCGGCGCGGAACGCGTCCGAGTGCATCAGGTAGCCGAGTTGGAGCTCGATCCAGACGTCCGCACCGAGGGCGGCGCCGGCGACCGGGGCCGGCGGCTCGATCGCGGAAGCCCACCGGGTCTCGTAACGGACGATCACGGGGTGCGCTCCGGCGGCCATCGCCGCGCCGCCGAGCAGGTCGGCGACGCGCATGTCCGAGGACGTGTCTGTGGTGATGAGGACGTTCTCCCCCGGCTTGACGCACATGATCTCCTCGATCAGTTTGCGTGCGCCGACCATGGCCTCGAAGGACAGATACTCGCTGCGGGACTCGATTCGGTTGGTGACCTCCATGGGTCACTCCCTTCGTTTGACTTGACGTGACGGCGGAGCCGCCGCGGGGTGGTCGAGGGGCCGGCCGTGCGTCAGCGGAAGACGCGGCCGAGGGATGCGAGCGCGTCACCGGCGATGAGGCCCGCTCCGACGAGGGAGAGTTCCTCCTCCGCCTTGGGGCCCTTGACGTGCCGGACGACCAGACGGACCGCGAGCGCGCCCGCCACCAGGAAGCAGGCCCAGGGCACCGAGAGGAGCAGGCCGGTGGCGAGCATGACGCCCATCTGTCGCTTCGGGCCGCCGATGGCCTGGATGAGCGCGCCCGGGATCGCCCAGATCACCAGGTTGCGCACGGCATCGGGGTCGGTCAGGCCGGCCGTGATGGTGTCCGCGTACACGACCGCCACCGGCGGGATCAGCCCGTCCTCGAAGTAGGAGCGCCACAGCAGCGCGACCACGACGAGCGCGACGACGAAGCCGACGATCGCCGAGTAGTACTGCTGGCGACGCCCGTCCCGCTCGTACGCGTCGTACTGCGGGTGGCGGGAGTGGACCTTGCGGAGCACCCAGCCGGCCTTGAGGTCGTAGCCCATGTCGGCGAACGCCGGCCCGGTGGCCGCGCAGTACCCGACCAGCACCACCAGGGGAACCTCCGGGAGCCCGACGACGAGGCCGATCACGAGGAAGATCAGGGTGACCGCGAACGCCGGGAACCAGCCGGAGTGCATGGCGGCGAGGCCGACGATGATCTCGTGGACGAACGCGGCGAACGCCGCGAACAGGGCCCAGCCGATGATCGCCGGGATGCTCATCTCGGTGACGAGGCCGGTGATGATGGCCAGCAGCACGGCGCCGGCGAGGAACATCACCACACCGGAGGACAGGGCTCGCCGGAGTTGCCCGGGGGTGACCGAGTCGGCGTCGGCGGGGTCGGCCGCGGTGGGGTCGGCGGCCGCGGCCTGCGCGGCGGTGTCGTCGCCGGCCCGCTGGGCCTTGCTGCGCCGGTTGCTGAGCAGGACGCCGGCCTGGATCAGGGCCACGATGCCCGCGCCGATCATGACGCCGTGCGGGATGAACTGACCGCTCAGGGAGAAGTCAGCCAGGCCGGGCAGCAGGGTGATGAACTGGTTGACGGCGAGCCCGATGGCGAACATGAACAGGGCGACGACGTTGCCGATCAGGGCCACGCCGGCGGCGGACCCGCTGAGCCCGACCCAGGCCAGCACCGCACCGACCACGCCGCCGCCGGCGAGCACGGCGGCGCGCTTGCCGCCCTTGTCACCGGCCTTGATGGTCTCGGCGGCGGCGATACCCGGCGGCCAGGCTGCGGTGGCCGGCAGGAACCGGGAGCCGAAGCTGCGGTAGAGCACCCAGGAGTCCACACCGAGGCCGACGACAGCGCCGATCAGCAGCGGCCAGACGAGGTCGATCCGCCCATACGCCCAGCCGATCGCCATCGGGGTCAGCAGCGCGTTCGCGGCGCCGAACGTGGCCGATGAGATCGCGGTCTGGGCCAGGTTCTGCCGGTTCGTGTCACGGAACTTCCCGAAGAACCCGATACCGATCCGGCCGATCACCATCGCGATCAGCGCGCCCACCACGGAGGTGTTCGCGGAGATGCCGAGCGTGGTGATCAGGTGCAGGCCGATGTAGGCGCCGAGGACCGAGAGCAGGACGGTGAGGATGAGCGTGGCGGGCGCGAAGGCCCGGGGGTGCACCAGCCGCTCCTCGGTCGTGGTGCTGGGCGTGGTTCGTTCGGCCATGGATGGCCTCCTTCATGGGGGGATGCTTGCCGGGGACGCCCGGTCAGCTCCGGAGGGTCGCTCCGATGTCGCTGGCGGCGTGGCGGACGGCGTCGATCAGCTCTGTGGAGCGATCTGCCATGTACTGCGGGGGCCCGAGGGTGGTCACGGATCCGAAGACTGCTCCCTCGAGCAGGATCGGCGCGGAGATCGCCATGACCCGCTCGTCGAACTCTCCCGTCGAGACGGCGTAGCCGAGGCTGCGAACCTGCTCGTGGCGGGTCTGGAGCGCGGCCACCTCGACCGCCGGCGGGTCCTCGTCGCCGGCCGCGACCAGGATCTCGCGGGCGTCCAGCACCGTCGAGAACGCGAAGATCGCGTGCCCGGTGGCGCCGAGGTGGCCGGGGTAGGTGCGCCCGAGCGCGGTGTTGTACCGCACCATGCCCGGACCGTCGACGGCCGCGACCGTGCGGTACCGGGCGCCGTCGGGCACGCAGACGACCGTGCTCTCGCCAGTGGTGGTCGAGAGCACCGCCAGGTGCGGCTCGAGGCGGTGCCGCACGCCCTCGCTGTGTTCGGCGAGATGGCCGAGCACCACGAGGGCCGGGCCGAGGGAGTAGCGCCGGGTGACCGGATCGAGAACGGTGAAACCCTGGGCGGCCAGCGTGGCGAGCACCCGCTGCGTCTGGGACTTGTCCAGGCCGAGTTCTCGTGCCAGCTCGGAGACGCCTCGCGTCGGGTTTTCGTGGGTGAAGGACCGAAGCACTGCGAGCGCGCGGCCGACCGTCTGCAGGTGCCCTGCGTTGGGTGCGGCCATGCGAAGTCTCCTGTTGCTCATATCGGGTCGAGCGAACCGATACTAGCAACACTCCCACGAGTGTGTAACGGCCGGGTTAACGCCGTCGACCGATCTGGACGGCGAGCGCGCCGACTGGACGCGAACGGGGCGGGACCGCGAGCGAACTCGCGATCCCGCCCCGTCCGGCGGCAGTTGGGGCTCAGTCGGTGCCGACACCCTGCAGGTGCGTGGCATCCCCGTACAGACGCGTCAGGGTGGCGAACTCCTGCTCGTCGCAGAAGGACAGCGAGCCGTCGCCGAACCCCTTCGCGACCTCGAGCGCGTAGCGGGCCGCGAGGGCGATGTCGACCTCATGGCTCGCCCCGGTCGCGGAGCCGGCCACCGCTGTGACCGCCGTCAGCGCGACACCCACCACCGGCACCTGCGCGGCCACGGCCGGCTGCAGGATCGAGTTGATGTGGTAGAGCCCGTTGGCGTAGGGCGTGATGTCCTGGGTGGACAGCGGGAACACCTGGGCCGGCTCACCGCAGACGCTCTCGTACACGGAGACCAGGTCCGGGCTGACCGGCAGGATGTAGCCCTGCCGCACGGTGGGTGAGATCGCGATGCCGCGGTGATTGATGACGCGGTTGCCCTTCGTGGTGTCGATCGAGACGATCGCGTCCATCTCCGGCAGCACCTCGTTGTCGTTCATGACGCCCATGTCCACGGGCGAGTCCATGAACGGGACCGGCTCGTGCGGACGGGTCGGCGCCCAGGCGCACACGTGCGTGCCGATGATGACGTCCCCGGGCAGCCGATCGCCCCGGGCGTACATCTCGACCACCTTCGCCGCGGTGGCCAGGGCCGCCGTCGCCCCGTCTCCGTCGGAGACGTAGCCGATCCGCTCGGGGCGCGCACCGATCCCGCCGAGGCGCCCGATCACACCGAGGGTGCGGGCGTCCCCGCCCGAGGAGCGCCCATCCGTGCCGGGCACGCGGACGGTCACGAAGTCGGTGTGGCCCTTGTCGCCCTGCACTCTCGTCACGTCGATGCCGATCGCCTCGACCACGTCGCCGGCGAGGTCGCGCAGGTGCGCGGCGACCCGTTCGCCGTCGACGCGCGGGTCGTCGAGGAGGTCGAGGATGGTCAGGACGTGCTTGAGCATGGGGGCTCCTGTTCATCGGTCAAGCGGTTGGCGGCACCGGGCGATCGGCCCGGCGCGGCCTCAGACTAACCACCCCGGCCGAGCGGGAGGCCCCACGCCGGGTGCCGCATGCCCGGCCGGAGGTGGCACGATGAACGGGCCCGACCCCCACCGAGAGGCGACGATGGAACTCCTGCTGCTGTCCAACTCCACGGCCCCGGGCAGGGGCTATCTCGAGCACGCGCAGGACGCGATCGCCGAGGCGTTCACGGGGGTCGCGCGCATCGGGTTCGTGCCGTTCGCACTCGCCGACCACGACGCCTACACCGCACAGGTCCGCCGTGGGCTGTCCTTCCTCGACGCCGAGGTGGTGGGCCTGCACGAACGCCCGGACGACCCGTTGGCCGGTCTCGACGCGGTGTTCGTCGGCGGTGGCAACTCGTTCCGGCTCTTGGACCAGCTGCAGCGGCGCGGCCTCGTCGAGGCGATCCGGGACGCCGTCGCGGGTGGGCTGCGCTACCTCGGCTCGAGCGCGGGCACCAATGTGGCGACCCCGAGCATCCGGACCACGAACGACATGCCGATCGTGGAGCCGGCCTCGTTCGCGGGCATCGGCCTGGTGCCGTTCCAGATCAATCCGCACTACCTCGACCCGGACCCGAGCTCGAGCCATCAGGGCGAGACCCGCGACGAGCGCCTGCAGCAGTACCTGGAGGAGAACGACGTCCCGGTGCTCGCGATGCGGGAGGGCACCTGGCTGCGCCGCAGCGGCGCCTCGCTCACCCTCGGCGGCGTGGCCACCGGTGCGCGGCTGTACCGCAAGGGCGAGCCGACGGCGGAGGTCACCACGGGCTCGGACCTGAGCAGCCTGCTGGGCTGAGTGGGGTCGCACACACCCCAACGCAATCGGCGCGGACGTGGTGGAGAATGGAAGGATGCCTGATGGCCCCCTGATCGTTCAGTCCGACAAGTCCCTCCTCCTCGAGATCGACCACGAACTGGCCGGCCCGTGCCGCCGCGCCATCGCTCCGTTCGCGGAGCTCGAGCGCGCGCCCGAGCACATCCACACCTACCGGCTGACCCCGCTCGGGCTCTGGAACGCGCGCGCCGCCGGCCATGATGCCGAGCAGGTCATCAACACCCTGCTCGAGTACTCCCGCTACCCGGTGCCGCACAACCTGCTGGTCGACATCGCCGAGACGATGTCCCGGTACGGTCGGCTCCAGCTGACCACCCACCCGGCGCACGGGCTCGTGCTCACCGCCACCGACGTCCCGGTGCTGGAGGAGGTGCTGAAGTCCAAGCGCACCGCCGGCCTGGTCGGTGCCCGGCTGGACGCCAGCACCGTGGTGGTGCATCCCAGCGAGCGCGGCCACCTCAAGCAGGTCCTGGTCAAGCTCGGCTGGCCCGCCGAGGATCTGGCCGGCTACGTGGACGGCGAGGCCCACGAGATCGGCCTCGAGGAGAACGGGTGGGCCATGCGCACCTACCAGAGCGAGGCCGTCGAGAGCTTCTGGCACGGCGGTTCCGGCGTGGTGGTGCTGCCCTGCGGCGCCGGCAAGACCATCGTCGGTGCCGGGGCCATGGCGCAGTCCGGCACCACCACCCTGATCCTGGTCACGAACACCGTCAGCGCCCGCCAGTGGCGCGACGAGCTGGTCAAGCGCACCACCCTCACCGAGGACGAGATCGGTGAGTACTCCGGCTCCCGCAAGGAGGTCAAGCCGGTCACGATCGCGACGTATCAGGTGCTGACCACGCGCCGCAAGGGCGTGTACACGCACCTGGAACTGCTCGACGCGCGCGACTGGGGCCTGATCCTCTACGACGAGGTGCACCTGCTGCCGGCGCCGATCTTCCGGATGACGGCGGACCTGCAGGCACGCCGTCGGCTCGGCCTGACCGCCACCCTGGTGCGCGAGGACGGCCGCGAGGACGAGGTGTTCTCCCTGATCGGGCCGAAGCGTTACGACGCGCCGTGGAAGGACATCGAGGCGCAGGGCTACATCGCTCCGGCCGAGTGCGTCGAGGTCCGGCTCGACATGCCGCACCACGCCCGGATGGCGTACGCCGTCGCCGAGCCGGAGGACCGGTACCGGATGGCGGCGACGGCGAAGGGCAAGCTGGACGTGGTGCGTCAGTTGGTCGCCAAGCACGACGGCGAGCAGATCCTGATCATCGGCCAGTACCTCGACCAGCTCGAAGAGCTCGGCGAGAAGGTCGGCGCCCCCGTCATCACCGGCGCCACCACCGTGCCGGAGCGGCAGCGCCTGTTCGCCGCGTTCCGCACCGGGGAGATCACCACGCTCGTGGTGAGCAAGGTCGCGAACTTCTCGATCGACCTACCCGAGGCCGCCGTCGCGATCCAGGTGTCCGGGTCGTTCGGGTCCCGCCAGGAGGAGGCCCAGCGCCTCGGCCGGGTGATGCGCCCCAAGGCCGACGGGCGCACCGCCCACTTCTACGCCGTCGTCACCCGGGACACGGTGGACCAGGACTTCGCCGCCCACCGGCAGCGGTTCCTGGCCGAGCAGGGCTACGCCTACTCGATCATCGACGCCGAGGACCTCGCGCCCGTCGAGGACGCCGGCTGACGCCGGGCGTCATGGGGTCGACGGCGGCCCGTGCGTCGCGCTCGACCCTCACCCGGCCTGGCTGGCGGCCTGGTTCGCGCGGGCCCGCATCAGGAAGGCGATCCAGAGCAGGAAGACGGCGTCGGCGACCGGCACATCGTCGGCGATGTCCAGCGTGGGCTTGATCGACCAGAACCCGCCGACGCTGCTGCTGCCGATCCACTGACCGTCCCGCGTGACCGCGTAGGAGCGTCGGAACGCACCCTCCGGCGCGATCTCGTACCGGGTCGTCGCTCCGATGGCGATCACCCAGTTCTGACGCCAGAAACTCGGCCGGGCGGCGCGACATCGGGCCGCCGGTTCGCCCACGATGGTGCCGATGCGCTCTGAGCCGTCCTTGCCGAACTCCCAGGGCACGCCCTCGATGACGACGCGTGCCCGTTCCGACCAGAACGACCGGTCCACGTCGGCCACGACCCGCTGATCCAGCAGCACGTGGTCCTTGTCCCAGATGGCCTGCATCGATCCACCCTGACATGCCGGGGCCGGCTATCCAACCCCATTCGCGACGTCCCGCGTACATCGATCCCTGCGGAGGGCGGCGGACGATCGAGCCCCTACTGGGGCACCCTGGGCGATCCGGGGTGCACCTCAGGGTCAGATCGGGGGATATCCCCATGACGCCCGCGAGCCCAGGCTGAGAGGGTGGTGGTGGCCCGCTGGAGGGGCGGGCCACCAACTTCGGAGGAACCATGCACCGCTCGCGCGTCGCCGTCGTCACCGCCATCGCCGGCCTGTCCCTGGTGCTGGTCGGGTGCGGTTCCGGCTCCGGCCCCCGCGTCACCGAGGCGCGCGACGACATCGACGCCGACGTCCACGCCATCGAGCTCGAGGGCAGCGGCGACCTGTTCCTGGAGGTCGGTGACACCCCGGAACTGCTGGTCACCGCACGCGAGAGCGTGCTGGAGGATGTCAGCACCGAGAACCAGGACGGCGTGCTCGTCCTGAACATCGACGGCGGCTTCCGGCTCTTCGGCGGCATCGGAACGGTGGACTACGAGGTGACCCTGCCCGCCGTCGAGGCGCTGAGCATCTCCGGCGCCGGGTCGATCGACGGCGAGGTCGCCCCGGGCGAGTCCCTGACCCTGGACATCCGCGGGGCGGGCGACGTCCGTATCGAGGGGGTGGACGTGCAGGACCTGACCGTCACCGTCTCCGGGGCGGGCAGCGTGGAACTCGTGGGCACCGCGGTGAACCAGAACGTCACGATCGAGGGTGCCGGGGACTACCTGGCCGGTGACCTGGAGTCCGAGCACGCGGTCGCGACGGTCTCGGGTGCGGGCAGCATGGACGTCTGGGTGACCGGCACGCTGGACGCCACGGTGTCCGGCGCCGGGGATATCACGCACACCGGCGGGGCCGAGGTGACCGAGGAGATCAACGGCGCAGGCTCGATCTCGGGCGACTGAGCCGCACCCGGCACCACCCACCCGGCGCCCGGGCCAGAACCTCCCGCCCGAGACAGACCCGCACGCCGCGACTCAGAACCTCCCGCCCGAGACAGACCCGCGGACCGTCCTACTTCAGCCGCGCGGTACTGCCTCACCGAGCCCCGAGCAGGCCGGCCGGTCCGGCTGCTCCTCAGGCGACGCGGTCGTGGACCGCGAGCACCTGGGCCACGAAGCCCTCGGCGATCTCGCGGGTCAGGGTCGCCAGTGCGTCCTCGGCGGCGGTCAGGTCGGCGGCGAGCACGTCGGTGTCCACGTCCTGGTGGGTGGCCGCCCAGCGCTGCATGAGCTCGGGGCCGGCCTCGGGGTGGAACTGCACGCCGAGGGCGCTGCCGAGCCGGAACGCCTGGAACGGGTACTGGTTCGAGCTCGCGAGCCAGATGGCACCCTCGGGCAGGGTCGTGATCGCGTCGGCGTGCATGGACGGCGCCGATACGGTGCGGCCGAGGGCGGTGACCACCCCGCCGAGGACCGGGTCCTCGGCGGCATCGGGACGCAGCCGGAGCTCGATGACCCCGCGCTCGGGGCCGATCGGGGCGTCCACGCTCACCTGGCCGCCTCCGGCGGCGGCGAGCACCTGAGCGCCGAGGCAGATGCCGAGCACCGGCACGTCGTGCTCGATCGCGGCCAGCATGAGGTCGCCCTCGGCGGCCAGCCACGGTGCCACCTCGGTGTCATAGGCGTTGTTGGTGCCGCCGAGCACGATGAGTCCGTCGAGCTCGTCGGCGGACGGGAGGGCATCACCGCGGTCCGGTCGGACGATCCGGACCGCTACGTCGGCGAGCCAGGGCTCGAGCCGGTCGAGGGGTACCGCATCCTCGTGCTGGATCACGGTCAGCACGGGCGCGCCCTCGTGGGCGGCGTGCTCGGTGGAGTGGGGGGCGAACTGTTCGGTCACTCGATCGAAGGTACCCCAGAACTCTGGATGATCGCTGAGAGCCTTCCTGGGTGGTCAGGACTGCCCGTCAACCTCGTTGCGCGAGTCGGCACGAGAAGAGAGGATCAACGGGTGACCCGAATCGCCCAGCCGCTGCGACTGTTCCTCGGCCTGTGTCTAGCGCTGTTCGCCGGCGCAGCGCTGGCCGGCCCCGCCCTCGCCGAGGCCCCGTTCCGTGTGGAAGGTCACGTGGAGGACCGCACCATCGAGCAGGTGACCGCCGGGGACGAGGCCGAGATCGAGGCGGCCGCGGCGCGGCTCGCGGAAGGATCCGACCTCGACCTGTTCACGGTGTACGTCGACTCCTTCGACGGCATGGACGGCCAGGCGTGGGCGGACGAGACCGCCACGATGTCCGGCCTCGGCCAGAACGACATCCTGCTCGCGATCGCCGTGGTGGACCGCGAGTACGCGATCTCGATCGGCGAGGACCTCCCACTCTCGGACTCCCAGTTGGCCACGGTGGCGGCGGACATCGAGGACGACCTGCGGGTGGACGACTGGAGCGGAGCCGCGATCACCGCGGCGGACGGCTACCTCGACCAGGTGAACGGTGGCGGCGGGAGCGCCGTGGTGCCGGTGCTGATCGGGGCCGGCGTGGTCGGGGGCGGCGCGTTCCTGCTGGTCCGCTCCAGCAACAAGCGCAAGCGGCAGCAGCAGGCGGCGCAGCAGCGCCCCGGGGTGCCGGGTGCCCCCGGCGGGCCGAACGCACCGGCGCCCGCGAACTCGATCGAGGCGGTGCTCGCCTCGCTGTCCACAGAGGACCTGGCCACGCGCGCCGGATCGGCCCTCGTCGGCCTTGACGACGACGTGCGCAGCTCCGCGCAGGAGCTCGGCTTCGCCCAGGCCCAGTTCGGGCTGCAGTCCACCCAGAACTTCAAGGCCGTCGTCGAGGGGGTCAAGGGCCAGCTCGCCCAGGCGTTCGCACTGCAGCAACGCCTCGACGACGCGGCGCCGGAGTCCGAGCCGGAGCGGCGCCAGATCCTGACCCAGATCGTGCTGCTCTGCGACCAGGGAGACAAGGCCCTGGACGCCCAGGCGGAGTCGTTCGCGGAGCTGCGCAAGTTGCAGGACAACGCGCCGCAACTCCTCGACGAGATCAACACCCGGGCCGGGGAGATCGAGGCTCGGATCCCCGCCGCCCAGGCCACGCTGACCCAGCTGCGAGCCACCTATCCCGAGACCGCCCTCGTCTCCGTCGCCCGGGCCCCCGACCAGGCGGCGCAGCTCCTGGACGCGGCCAGGGACGCCGTCGGCCAGGGCCGTGAGCGCGTGACCGGCAACGACCGCGGTACCGCGGTCGCCTTCGCACACACGGCCGAGGATGCGCTGGCCCAGGCCGTGACGCTGCTCGACTCGGTCACGAACGCCCATGACAACCTCAGCCAGGCGGTCCAGCGGCTGGACGCCTCGATCGCCTCCATCACGGCCGACGTGGCCGATGCGGAGCGGCTGGCCCCGCAGGACCCGCAGGTCGGCCCGGCCGCCGAGCGGGCCCGCTCCGCGATCGAGGCCGCCACCGCGGCGCGCCAGAAGAACGGCGACCCGCTCGCCGCGCTCACCGAGATCGTGGCCGCGGAGCAGACCCTGGACGCGGCGCTCGCCGGGCACCGGGAGGCGACCGAGGTCCGCCAGCGCGCCGTGAGCCAGCTCGAGAACGGGCTCTCCCGCACCGACGCACTGATCCGCTCGACGAACACCTACATCGAGACCCACCGGGGCGCCGTCGGGGCGAACGCCCGGACCCGGCTCGCCTCCGCGATCGAGTCCCTGCAGCAGGCCCGTGCGATGTCCGAGTCCGACCCGGTGCAGGCGCTGCGCCTGACCACCGCGGCGTGGCACTCGGCGAAGGCCGCGCAGGACCTTGCCGCCTCGGACGTGTCCAACTGGGAGCGCAGCCGGAGCCCGTACTCCGGTGGCGGCGGGTACTCCTCGCAGCGCGGCGTCGACCCGGGCTCGCTGATCCTCGGCGGGATCCTCGGGAACATGTTCGGCGGCAACAGCGGCGGCTACCGCGGCGGCTACGGCGGCCGGGGCGGCTCCTCGTGGGGCAGTTCCTGGGGCAGCGGTTCCTCGTGGGGCGGCGGCAGCTCGCGGAGCAGCTCCCGCAGCCGCTCCAGCAGTTCCCGGTCCAGCGGTTCCCGGCGCAGCGGCGGCCGCTCCGGGGGCGGCCGGCGTTCCGGCGGGGGCGGACGCTTCTGAGGCACCATGAACAACCCCCGACCAACGGCAGCACGACCCGTAGATTTGCCCGTAACACCCACCACGTCTTCGCAGACGATGAAAGGAAACACAGTGGCTGAGAAGCAGAGCATCCTCGGGCGCATCGCCCAGTTGACCCGCGCGAACATCAACTCGCTGATCGACCGCGCCGAGGACCCGGAGAAGATGCTGGACCAGCTGGTCCGGGACTACACGAACAACATCGCCGAGGCCGAGCAGGCCGTCGCTCAGACGATCGGCAACCTGCGCCTCGCCGAGCAGGACTACAACGAAGACGTCGCTGCCGTTCGGGACTGGGGCAACAAGGCCCTCGCAGCCTCGCAGAAGGCCGACCAGCTGCGCGGCTCCGGCGACAACGCCGCTGCCGACCGGTACGACAACCTGGCCAAGGTCGCCCTCCAGAAGCAGGTCGGTTTCGAGACCGAGGTGAAGCAGTCCGAGCCGATCCTGCGCTCGCAGAACGAGGTCGTCGACAAGCTCAAGCACGGCCTCGCCATCATGAAGGACAAGCTCGGCGAGCTGAAGATCAAGCGCGACCAGCTGGCCGCGCGTGCGAAGACCGCCGAGGCCCAGGCCAAGGTCCAGGACGCCGTCGCCTCGATCAACGTGCTCGACCCCACCAGCGAGCTGTCCCGGTACGAGGACAACATCCGCCGTCAGGAGGCACTCGTGGCCGGCAAGGCGGAGATCGCGGCGTCCTCGCTCGACTCGCAGTTCGCCGAGCTGGAGATGACCGGTGACGCGCTCGAGGTCGACGCGCGGTTCGCCGCGCTGAAGGCCGGTGCGCTCGGGGCGGCCCCGGCCGCTCCGCAGATCACCGACGAGCCGAGCGGGTACCAGCCCTCGGCCACGGTCGGTGAGCAGGACTACGCCGCGGCCCCCGCCGAGGAGGGTCAGCCGAGCACCGACGAGCAACGCTACTGAGCGCTGTGCAGCACCGCCCGGTGTAGGGCGGAACGCGTTGCGTGGGGGCGGTACCCGGTCCGGGTGCCGCCCCCCACGGCGTCCGCTCGCGGGACCGCGCCCGCGGGCCGCCGAGCGAACACCCACGGCGGATCGCACCGCCGACCCATAGGGTGTGAGCATGCTCGAGACCCCGACGCCCGCCCCGCGACAGACCTACCTCCTCGTGGACGGCGAGAACATCGATGCCACCCTCGGCCTGAGCGTCCTGAACCACCGGCCCACGCCGGACGAGCGGCCCCGGTGGGACCGGATCACGGACTTCGCGAAGCAGGCCTGGGGGCAGCCCGTGACGGGTCTGTTCTTCCTGAACGCCACCTCCGGCCAGATGCCGATGAGTTTCATCCAGGCGCTGCTCGCGATGGGCTATCACCCGATCCCGCTCGCCGGGAGCGGCAGCGAAAAGGTCGTCGACATCGGCATCCAGCGCACCCTGGCGGCGCTGGAGGACCGCCAGGGCGACGTGCTGCTCGCCAGCCACGACGGCGACTTTGTGCCGCAGGTGGAACGACTGCTCGACGGCGATCGCCGGGTCGGCGTGTTGTGTTTCCGTGAGTTCGTCAGCGCGAAGCTGTCCGAACTGACCGACCGGGGCCTGAGCCTGTTCGACCTCGAGGACGACCTCGGCGCCTTCAACGCGCCGCTGCCGCGGGTGCGGATCATCCCGCTGGAGGCGTTCGACCCGCTGCGCTACCTCTAGGCCCCGCCGGTCCGGGCGTGCCACCACGAGCCGATCCGCCAGTCCGTGAAGGAGGCGAGCTCGGCGAGCCGGAGCCAGACGGCCCGTCCGACCCAGGTGTGTGCGTGCAGGCCGACGACGCAGAGCAGCACCGAGGCCACCATGGAGACGGCGAGCCAGAACGAGACCCAGTGCCACGGCCACCCGGACGGCGCCAGGTCACCCGTCCCGGGCACCTGTGCGAGCACGGCCGCGACGGCCAGCGCCAGGACCGGCCCGACCGGCACGATCACGATCGAGCCCGCGAACAACCACCCCGACGGCCGGCGCGCTCGGCGCAGCCCCATCACCTGGTCATCCATGCCCACGAGGATGGTCCCGGCCCGGCCTCGACCGATCCCAGGTTCGCACTCGCGGCCCCCGGGGCACACTGGTGACATGACTGACGGCGAGGACCCGCCCGGCTGCTGTTTCGACGACTGGGCACGCTCGCAGTCGCGCCGCGCGCGGCGCATGGGGGCCGACGGCGTCACGTCCGCCCTGCTCGACGGCCTCGCCCGGGTGGGGCTCACCGGCCGCTCAGTGCTCGACATCGGCGCCGGAGCCGGGACCCTCGTCGTCGGTGCCCTCGAGCGGGGCGCCGCCCGGGCCACCGGTTTCGACCTCGGGCCCGGGGCCGTCGAGGCCGCGCGGGGCCTCGCCGCGGAGCGCGGGTTCGCGGCGAAGGCGCGGTTCGAGGTGGCCGACGGCTCCGTCGCCGACCTGCCGCCCAGCGATCTGGTCACCCTGAACCGGGTGATCTGCTGCTATCCCGACCCGGTCGCCCTGGTGGACCACACGGTGGCCGCGGCCGGCCGCGGCTACGCGTTCGTGCTGCCACGCTCGTCCGGCGCGATGGGCCTGATCAACCGTGCGGTGCTGCGCGTCGGCAACCTCTGGTTCCGGGCCCGGCCCGGGGTCTACCGCGGCTACCGGGCGTTCGTGCACGACGTCACGCCGATCCATGACCGCCTGGTCGCGGCCGGGTTCCGTCGCGTGCACGCCGAGCACCTGCGCCTGGTCTGGCAGCTGGCCGTCTACGCACGCGTCGAGGCGACGCCCTGAGGCGACCGGACCACCGCCGTCGGGCCGGACGTTTTGCCCTTCGGGTGCCTCGCGCCGGCCGGTTCCTGGGCGATCCCCCAGGCGGCTCCCAGGAAACTTCCAGACTTGCGCGCCACACTGGGTCTCATGAGAACGAGCCAAGCCCCTGCGCCGGCCACCACCGGGACCACCGAGGCCCGCCTCCTGGTGGTCGACGACGAGCCGAACATCCGCGAACTGCTGTCCGCATCACTGCGGTTCGCCGGCTTCGAGGTCGAGGTCGCCGCGGACGGGCAGCAGGCCATGCGCCGCGCCCTGGAGATGCAGCCGGACCTGATCGTCCTCGATGTCATGCTGCCGGACCTGGACGGCTTCACCGTGACCCGCCGCCTGCGCGAGCAGGGCGCGCACTTCCCGGTGCTGTTCCTGACCGCGCGCGACGACACGGCGGACAAGATCGCCGGCCTGACCGTCGGCGGTGACGACTACGTCACCAAGCCGTTCAGCCTCGACGAGGTGATCGCCCGGATCCGGGCGGTGCTGCGTCGCGCCCAGGCGACGGCGGCGCTCGAGGACTCGATGCTGCGCGTGGCCGACCTGGAGCTCGACGAGGACGCCCACGAGGTGCGCCGCGGCGGGCAGGAGATCGACCTGTCCCCCACCGAGTTCACGCTGCTGCGCTACCTGATGCTGAACGCGGGCCGGGTGCTGTCCAAGTCCCAGATCCTCGACCATGTGTGGGCGTACAACTGGGGCGGCGACGGCGCGATCGTGGAGTCCTACATCTCCTATCTGCGCCGCAAGATCGACGCGCCGTTCACCCCCGACTCGCCGGCCCTGATCCACACCAAGCGGGGCGTGGGCTACGTCCTGCGCGAGCCCTGACATGGCCCGGCAGTCCCGGCTGCCGCTGCGGCTCCGCCTGTCCCTGATCACCGCGGGGCTGCTCCTGGTCGCGCTGTCGGTCGCCTCGTTCGCCGCCTACACGCTGCTGCAGCGGTCCTTGATCAACCAGGTCGACGAGCAGCTGCGCACCGCCGGTGTGAACACCGCCAACCAGGTGCTCGACACGCTGCAGTTCCGCGGCCCCAACGAGATGCTGCCGAGCGACTACTACCTGCGGATCATCCGCGACGACGATCCCGACCCGGTGGACATCCCGGCCACCACCGAGCACGCGGTCCCGAACATCCCGGACCTTGACGGTGTGACCGGGGACGAGTGGGCGTTCGTGACGGTGCGCTCGGTCGAGACCGGGCCGAGCTGGCGGGTCGCGGTCGCGCCGCTGGAGGACCAGACCGGCGCGGAGCAGGGTGCCATCGCGATCGCCCTGCCGCTCAGCTCCATGGACAAGACGCTCTCCCTGATGCGCCTGGTGATGGGCGGTGTCGGCGCCGGCGTCGTCATCATCGGTGCGGTAGCCGGGTACATCGCCGTGCAGCGCTCCCTGCGCGGCCTGCGCGACATCGAGAACACCGCCGCCGCGATCGCCGGCGGCGACCTGAGCCGACGGGTTCCCGCCCAGCCGACCACCACGGAGGTCGGCCGCCTCGGCGCGTCGTTCAACTCGATGGTCGCGAAGCTCGAGGCCTCGTTCGCGGCGCAGGCCGCCTCCGAGCAGCGGATGCGCAGGTTCGTCTCGGACGCCTCCCACGAGCTGCGCACGCCGCTCGCCTCGATCCGTGGCTACGGCGAGCTGTACCGGATGGGCGCCGTGCCTCCGGAGGAGGTCGGCGCCACCATGAGCCGGATCGAGAACGAGTCGGTGCGGATGGGCAATCTCGTCGGCGACCTGCTCGCCCTGGCCCGCCTCGACGAGGGCCGCGAGCTGAAGCTGACGCGAGTGGACCTGACCGCCGTCGCGGCCGACTCGCTGGCCGACCTGCGCGCACTGGATCCCAGCCGGGACGGCACGCTGCAGGCCACCGGCCCGGTCTGGGTCGACGCCGACTCGGACCGGATCCGGCAGGTGGTGACGAACCTGATCGGCAACGTCGTGCAGCACACGCCCAGGGGCACCCCGGTGGAGATCGCGGTCCATACCGAGCCGCCGGCCCCCGGCAAGTCCCCCGCAGAGCCCCTCGCAGCCGTCATCGAGGTCCGCGACCACGGCCCCGGGATCCGCCCGGAGGACGGCGAGCGGGTCTTCGAACGCTTCTACCGGCCGGACTCCTCCAGGGCCCGCAACGCCGGCGGCGGCTCGGGCCTCGGCCTGGCCATCGTCGCCACGATCGTGGCCGCGCACGGCGGGACCGTCAGGCACCGGCCCACGCCGGGCGGCGGGACCACCATCGAGGTGCGCCTGCCGGTCCGCTCAAGCGGCGGGCGCCAGGTGGACGGCGGCCGGGTCGACGCGCGCCCACACGCGGCCTCCGGGTCGTAACCAGTCCCCCTGCGCCTGCGCGGGTTCGAGGTCGGCGAGCAGCTCCGGTGCCCCGGCCAGCCGGACCCGGACCCCGCCGGTGGCCGGCTCGAGCCACCGCACGGTCGCCTCGAACGCGTTCGGCCCGTCGGGCCGGGCCTCGAAGAGTTCGACGGCGGAGGGCCGGAACCGCACGACGCACGCCCCGCCGTCGGGCACGTCGGGCGCACTGCGCCCCACGGGCGCGTCCGGCTCGCCGGCCGGTGCGCCGCCTCCGGCTGGGTCCGCAGCGACCCGCCCGTCCGCCACTTCGAGCACCCCGACCGAGGTGCGCACGCCGGTGCGGTCGCGGCGGCCGGCGAGCAGGTTCGTGCCCACGAGCGCGGCGGTGAACGCCGTCCGGGGCGCGCTGAAGACGGCCACGCAGCGGCCCCGCTCCACGAGCGTGCCGTCACGCAGGACGGCGACGTGGTCGGCGAGCACCACGGCGTCGAGCACGTCGTGCGAGACCACCACGGCCGTGGTGCCGGTGGCCCGGACCTGTTCGGCCAGGAGCTGCCGGATCTGCGGGGCCGACGTCGCGTCCAGCGCTGCGAGCGGCTCGTCCAGCAGCAGCACGGCGGGCTCGGCGGCCAGGGCCCGGGCGATCGCGACCCGCTGCTGCTGCCCGCCGGAGAGGGCGCTCGGACGCCGGTCACCCACGCCGTCCAGGCCGACCTTGGTCAACCAGTCACGAGCACGCTCGCGAGCCGGCCCGGCCCGCAGGCCTGCGCTGCGCAGGCCGAACGCGACGTTCTCGGTGGCACTCAGGTGCGGGAACAGCAACGGGTCCTGACCGAGCAGGCCGATGCCGCGATGCTCGGGCGCGACCATGACGTCCGGCTCCGGGCCGCGCGGCCCGCGGCGGGTGAGGACCCGCTCCCCCACCCGCACCGTGCCGACGGTCGGGCGGACCAGGCCGGCCAGCACGTGCAGGAACGTGGACTTGCCGGACGCGTTCGGGCCCACCACGGCCAGCACCTCCCCGGCCGGCACGTCGAGCTCCACGTCCAGGATGAAGTGGCCCCGTTCCACCCGGACGGCCGCCGCGACCCCCGCGGCCGGCGCGGTCACCACGCCTCCCGGCGGCGCCAGTCACGCAGCGCGAGCAGGATCACGAGCGAGACCACGACCAGCAGCACCGCCAGCGCGAGCGCGGAGTCCCGGGTGACCCCGGCGCCGTTGAACGCCGTGTAGATCGCCATCGGCATGGTCTGGGTGACGCCGGGCTGGTTGCCGGCGAACAGCGCGGTGGCGCCGAACTCACCGACGGCGCGGGCGAAGGCGAGCACGGTGCCCGCGATCAGCCCCGGCATGACCAGCGGCAGGGTGATCCGCCGCAGCACGGTCCAGCGGCCGGCGCCGAGGGTCGCGGCGACGAACTCGTACCGGGTGCCGGCCGTGCGCAGCGCGCCCTCGAGCGAGATCACCAGGAACGGCATCGCCACGAACGTCTGGGCCATCACCACGGCGACGGTGCTGAACGGGATCGTGATCCCGAACATCGTCAGGACGGCACCGAGGTAGCCGTTGACACCGAACAGGTAGAGCAGCGCCATGCCGCCCACGAGCGGCGGCAGCACCAGGGGCAGGGTGACGACGATCCGCAGCACCTCCGCCAGCCGGGCCGGCGCCCGGGACATGTACAGCGCGAGCGGCACCCCGAGGACGAGGCAGCAGGCCATGGCTGCGAGCCCGGTCCGCAACGACAGGCTCAGCGCGGCCAGGGCCGCCGGGGAGGTGATCGCCGCGGGGAACGTGGCCCAGTCCACCCGCGGGAACAGGGCCGCGAGCGGCAGCAGCACGGCCGCGAGCCCGAGCACCGCGGGCACGACGAGCAGAACCGGCAGCGGGCGGGGCGCGGTGCCCCGCTCGCCACGCGAGGAGCGCGTGGACGACGCCACGGAGGCCCGGCCGACCGGGGCCGGCGGGCCTGCGGAGTCGTCCGGGCGAGTGGTCACGGTGCGCCGAAGCCGTACTCCGCCAGCACCGCCCGACCCTCGTCGGAGAGGACGAACTCCACGAACAGCGCGGCGGCGGGCTGGGCGTCCTCGAGCTCGACGATCGGGTAGTTGTTCACGATGTCATCGGCGCCGGTCGGCACCACGGCCTCGAGCTCGTCGGAGCGGGAGGCCACGTCGGTGCCGTACACGAGCCCCGCGCCCACGTCGCCGTTGACCACCCGCTCGGCGACCGCCGTCACGTTCTGCTCCTGACTGACCGGAGTCCCGTCGAAGCCCGCGACCTCGAACAGTTCGGCAGTGGCGTCCCCGCAGGGCACCTCCGGCGCGCAGATCACGAACGTGGTCTCGTTCAGGTCGGGCAGGTCGGCGATGCCCTCCGGGTTGCCGGTGGGGACGGCGATCACGAGGGTGTTCGTCGCGAACAGTTCCGGCGTGCTCGCGGCCAGGTCCGCGGTCGTGATGCGCTCCATCGTCTCCTCGTTCGCGGTCGCGAGCACGTCCGCGCTCGCGCCCTCCTCGAGCTGGGTGGTGAGGGTGGAGGAGCCGTCGTAGACGGCCGGGGCGACCTCGACGTCCGGGTACTGCTCGGCGAACGCCGCGAGCAGCTCGTCGAAGGACTCCTGCAGCGAGGCGGCGGCGAACACCGTCAGGGTGCCACCGACCTCGTCGGCGGCCTCGCCGGTCTCGGCGCCGGAGCCTGCGTCGGTCGGGTCCTCGGCACCGCCCCCGGAGGAGCACGCCACCAGGGCCAGGCCGGCCGCGGTCGCCCCGAGCAGGGCGATCAGACGACGGGGTCCGCGGCGGGTCGGGAGGGAACGGGTCATCGGGAGTGCCTCTCTGCTTCCACGATCACGGTGGTCGCCTTGACGACGGCGACGGCGGTGGATCCGACCTCGAGGCCGAGGTCCCGCACGGCCTCGCTGGACATCAGCGAGACGACCCGGAACGGGCCGCACTGCAGCTCGACCTGGGCCATCACGGTGTCCGCGACGATGTTCGTGACGAGTCCGACGAACCGGTTCCGGGCGCTGCTCGCGGCTCCGGTGGGGTCCTCGGGGGCGTGCGCGAGCTCCTTCGCCCAGCGAGCCAGGTCCACCCCGGGGATCACCTGCCTGCCGGCCTCGTCACGGCCGGCGGTCAGCGACCCGGACTCCACCCAGCGGCGCACGGTGTCCGCGCTCACGCCGAGCAGCCGGGCGGCCTCACTGATCCGATAGTGCGTCACGCAGCGGAGCATATCAACGCATCTGCGTCCTAGATGTGCGGAAACCACTCGCACCTGCGCCACAGGGCCCGTTCGGCCGAGTGCTCCGGCGCCGGGCGAGCGGCCGTTCGCCACGCCCCGCCGTTCGTTACATTGAGGCGCATGCGCATCACACCGAGCAGCGTTGCTCTCATCTCCGGCGCGGCGTCCGGCCTGGGCGAGGCGACCGCCCGGCGCCTGCTCGCCGACGGCGCCGCCGTCGTCCTGGCGGACCTGCCGACCTCCCGCGGCGCCGAGCTTGCCGACGAGCTCGGCCCGCGCGCCGCGTTCGCCCCCACGGACGTGCGCGACGAGGCCCAGGTACGCGCCGCCGTCGCCAGGGCCGTTGAGCTCGGCGAGCTGCGCGTCGCGGTGACCTGCGCCGGCGTCGCGACCCCCGGCCGCATCCTCGGCAGGAAGGGTCTGCTCCCGCTGGACGCCTACCGCTCCGTCATCGAGATCAACCTGATCGGCACGTTCAACGTGCTGCGCCTGGCCGCGGAGGCGATGGCCGGCAACGAGGAGGTCGACGGCGATCGCGGCGTCGTCGTGATGACGGCGTCGGTCGCCGCGTACGACGGGCAGGTGGGCCAGGCCGCGTACGCGTCGTCGAAGGGTGGCGTGGTCGCGCTGACCCTCACCGCCGCCCGCGACCTCGCGGGCCTGGGCATCCGGGTGGTGACCATCGCCCCCGGGGTCATGGAGACGCCGATGATGGCGGGCCTGCCGGAGGAGACCCGCACCTCCCTCGAGGCGCTGGTGCCACACCCGTCCCGGCTCGGGCGCCCCGACGAGTACGCCGCGCTCGCCGCGCACATCGTGGACAACTCCCTGCTGAACGGCGAGGTCATCCGCCTCGACGGCGCCCTCCGGATGCCCCCACGCTGACCCCTTCCCTCCGGCCCGCGCCCCCGCACCTGACAGGCCACCCGCTCAGACAGAACCCCCCGCCCGAATCAGAACCGCAGAACGTTCTTGTTCAGGCGCGAGGGACTGCCTCACCGATCCCACTGCCAGGGCTCCGCGCCGCATGCCGGCGGCAGCCAGGCGCCCGGCCCGCGACGGCCGGAACCCCGCACGCACGGGATACGGTGGGACCATGCCGCTGCCGCCGCTCGTTGCCCCCGGTCCGCCGCTGACCCGCGCCGATTCCGAGCGGCTGGCCAGGCACCTGATGCTGCCCCAGGTCGGCGAGGACGGCCAGCGTCGGATCATGGCCGCGAAGGTGGCCGTGGTGGGCGCCGGCGGACTCGGCTCCCCGGTGCTGCAGTACCTCGCCGCCGCGGGCATTGGCACCATCGCGATCATCGACGACGACGTGGTGGAACGCTCGAACCTGCAGCGCCAGGTCCTGCACACCGTGGCCGACCTCGGCCGCCGCAAGGTGGACTCGGCCGCGGAGAGGATCACCGAGATCGCCCCGCAGGCCACCCTCATCAAGCACGCCGTGCGCCTGGACGCCTACAACGCCGAGCAGTACCTCGCCGGCTACGACGTGGTGCTCGACGGTACCGACAACTTCACCACCCGCTACGCGGTCAATGACACCTGCGCCAGGCTCGGGATCCCACTCGTGTGGGCCTCGATCTTCCAGTTCGACGCCCAGATCTCGGTGTTCTGGTCCCGCCCGCCCGCACCGGCCACCCCGGTGACGCTGCGCGATCTGTTCCCGCAGGCGCCGCCGGAGGGTTCGGTGCCGTCCTGCGCCGAGGCCGGGGTACTCGGCGTGCTCTGCGGGCAGGTCGGCTCGGTGATGGCCGCGGAGGCCCTGAAGCTCATCGCCGGGTTCGGTGAGCCGCTGCTCGGCCGGGTCCTGGTGGTCGACGCACTGAACGCGCGCTGGAGCGAGATCCCGCTGCGCCCCGCCGCCCCAGCCATGCGGGTGCCGCCGGCCACGTACGGTGCAACCGTCACGGCGCCGCCACCCGGTGCGCCCGTCACCGTGGTCCCGCCGCCCCCGGGCGGCTATCCGGCGCCGACCGCCGGCGCCCCGCCCACCGTCGGCCCCCCGCCCGCTGCCGCGGCCCATGCGACGCACGCCACGCCGTCGGGCCCCGGGCGGATCACCCCCGCCGAACTGAACCGTCGCCTCGAGGCGCGTCGTCACCGCCAGGACGACTTCGAGCTCGTCGACGTGCGCGACCCCGTCGAGTTCGCCCAGAACTCGATCCCGGGCGCCCAGTTGATCCCGCTGTCGTTCGCACTGACCGAGGCCGGGCGCACCGGCCTGGACACCGGCACCGAGGTCATTCTGTACTGCAAGACCGGACCGCGGGCCGACCGGGCCGCGACCGCGTTCGAACGGGCCGGGTTCAAGACCACCGTGCTGGCCGGGGGGATCGACGCATGGGAGGCCCGGTGAAGCGCTCGGTCGCCGAGCACCAGCGGGCCGTGCTGGCCGCCCTCGAGCCGTTGCAGGCCCGCGACGTGCCGCTCGGCGGGGCCGGCGGCGCGGTGCTCGCGGCGGACGTGCGCTCCCGCACGCCGATCCCGCTCTTCGACAACTCCGCCATGGACGGCTACGCGGTGCGCCGCGCGGACCTGATCGGCGCCGGGCCGGACCATCCGGTGACCCTGCCGGTGATCGCGGACCTGCCCGCCGGGACGAGCGAGCGCCCCGACGTCGGGCCGGGCACCGTGGCCCGGATCATGACCGGGGCGCCGATGCCCCCAGGAGCGGACGCCGTGGTGCCCGTCGAGGACACCGACGCCGGCACCACCACGGTGACGATCACCGCCGAACCCGCCGAGGCGGCCCACATCCGTCGCGCCGGGGACGACCTCGCGCCGGGCGAGGAGGTGCTGCGGGCCGGCACCCGGCTCACCGCCAGGCACCTCGCGGCCGCAGCCGGCGCCGGGCACGGCACGCTGACCGTTCATCCGCGGCCCCGGGTCGCCGTCATCTCGACCGGCACCGAGCTCGTGGACCCCGGCACCACGCCCGCTTGGGGACAGATCCCGGACTCGAACTCCTACCTGCTCGCCCAGTCCGTGACCGAGGCCGGCGGCACCCCCGTGCGGATCGGCGCCGTGCCCGACGACGAGGCCGAGTTCGCGAGACTGCTAGCCGAGGTCTCCCCCGACGTGGACGCGATCGTGCTCTCCGGCGGGGTGAGCGTCGGCGCCTTCGACGTGGTCAAGGCCGTGCTCGCGCCGCTGCCGTCGATGTGGTTCGGGCCGCTCGCGATGCAGCCGGGCAAGCCGCAGGGGTTCGGGCGCCTCGCCGACGGCACGGTCGTCTTCGCGCTCCCGGGCAACCCGGTGAGCGTGTACGTCTCCTTCGAGGTGTTCGTCCGCCCGGGCCTGCGGCGCCTGGCCGGCGACGCCGACCCGCGGCCGGTCCTGGTCGACGGCGTCGCGGAGGTGGGGTGGCGTTCGCCACCCGGGCGTGAGCAGTACATGCCGGTCGTGATGGACGACGGCGCAGGCGGGCCGGTCCGGGTGCGCCCCTCCGCGCGGCGCGGGTCGGGCTCCCACCTGGTCGGTGGGCTCGCCGGGGCGGACGGGCTCGCCCGGGTGGCCGCGGACGTCGACGAGGTCCGGGCCGGGGACACAGTCGCCGTGCTGCGGGGGGCATCATGAGCGAGTTCACCCATCTCGACGGCGCCGGTCAGGCCCGGATGGTCGACGTCACCGAGAAGGTCCCGACCGTCCGCTCGGCCACGGCCGAGGCGCTGGTCGAGTGTGGGCCGCACGTGGTCGCCGCGCTGCGGGAGGACTCGGTGCCGAAGGGGGACGTGCTCGCAGTCGCCCGGGTCGCCGGGATCGCCGCCGCGAAGCGGACCCCGGAACTGCTGCCGCTCGCCCACGTGATCGGGGTGCACGGGGTCGTGGTCGAGGCCGAGATCGCCGACGACGGCGTACACCTGCGCGCCACCGTCCGCACCGCCGACCGGACCGGGGTCGAGATGGAGGCCCTCACCGCGGTGAGCGTCGCGGCGTTGAACGTGGTGGACATGGTCAAGGGTCTGGACAAGTCGGTCACCATCACCGGCATCCGGCTCCTGGCCAAGACCGGTGGCAAGTCCGGGGACTGGCACCGGGACCGGGACTGACGAGCGATGACTGCGGCGCCGGACGTCATCGTGCTCGCCGGCGGCCGCGCGGAACGCCTCGGCGGGACGAGCAAGCCCGATGTGCGGATCGGCGGGCGGACCCTGCTGGAGCGGGTGCTCGCGGCGGCTGCCGCCGGCGCGGCCGGGGCCCGTCCCGGCGCCCCGGTCGACGACGGGACCGGCGCCACCCGGGACAGCTCCGGGGAGCCTCCGATCCGAGCGGTCGTGGTCGGGCCGCCCGCGCTCGCCGCAACCCCCGTGCCACCCGGCCTCGAGGTCCGCGTCACGAGCGAGGACCCGCCGTTCGGCGGGCCGGTGGCCGGGCTCGCCGCCGGACTGGCCGCGCTCGAGGACCGGACCACCGGGGCCATGCTCGAGCACACGGGTTCGGCACCCGAGGCGCCCATCCTCGTGCTGGCGTGCGACCTGCCCTTCGCGAGCACCGCCGTCGGCCCTCTTCTTGCGCGGTACGCGGCGCTGCGCCTCGACGAGGACGGGACGTGCGCGGAGCACGCGGGCCGCCTGCAGTGGCTGGCCGGCGTCTACCGACGCGACTCGCTGCGGCGGGCCCTCGCCGAGCTCGAGACGGTCCGGGATGCCTCCGTGCGCGCCCTGATGGCGCCGCTGCGGCTGGTCGCCGTGCCCGGTCTCGACGCCCGGGACGTGGACACCTGGGGCGATGTCGCGTACGCGCGCGACGAGGCCGGAGAGCCGCGAACCGAGGACGGCCCGTGGTCGGCCGCCGATGTGGCAGAGTCAGCTCAACGGATGGGCGAGGAGGATCGATGAGTCGCGAACTGCCCCCGATCCAGGACTGGGTCGAGACACTGTCGGTGGAACTGGGCGTGGACCCCACTTTGGTGGACCTGCGTGCCCTGCTCGACATGACCCGGGACGTCGCCCACCACGTGGACCGCCCGGCCGCGCCCGTCAGCGCGTTCATCGTGGGCCTCGCCGTCGGTGCGGGGGCGAGCCCCGAACAGGTCCGGGCCGCGTGCGCCCGAACGGCCGAGCTCGCGATCGCGCGGGGTGGGGATCATCACTCCGACGGCGCAGCGGAGCGGAACGGATGACGCAGGTGCGCTACTTCGCAGCGGCCGCCGAAGCCGCTGGTCGGCACGGCGAGTCGCTCGCCGCGGCCACGGTCGGGGAGCTGCGCGAACTCATGGTCGCCCGGCACGGCGAGACGCTGGAGCGGGTGCTCTCCCGTTGTTCCCTCCTGGTCGACGGGGTAGCCTCCCCCGATGACGTTTTCCTGGATGACGACACCGTGGTGGACGTGCTCCCTCCCTTCGCGGGGGGCTGAGAACCTCGGAGGCTGCGGCCGTTGAGGCCGGCCACCGCAACCACAGCACCTGCGCAACACCCCGCACCCATCGGAGCCAGCACCACCGGAAGTCCCTCGGCCGCACCGCGCCTGCGCGCCCTTGACGCGCTGCGCCTGCTCGCCGCGTTGACCGTGGTGCTGATGCACTTCACCACCCGGGACCACGGGCGGTGGGGCGACGGCGTGCTGCCGTACGAGCTCTTCCCCGGGCTGAGCGATGTGCTCCGGTACGGCTACGTCGGGATGCACCTGTTCTTCGTGCTCAGCGGGTTCGTGATCCTGATGTCGGCGTGGGGCCGCTCCACGGGCGCGTTCGTCGCCTCCCGGGTGAGCCGGCTGTACCCGGCGTTCTGGGTCGCCGTGCTGATCACAGGGACCCTGCGCTGGCTGTGGCCGACGTTCGACGCGCGGTCACCGGCCGAGGTGCTCGCGAACCTCACCATGCTGCACGAGCCGTTCGGCGTGGCGCACGTGGACGGCGTGTACTGGACGCTCTGGGTGGAGATGCAGTTCTACCTGCTCATGGCCGTGATGGTGGCGATCGGGCTGACCAGGCGCCGCGTCCTGTTCGTCGCGACGGCGCTGCCGCTGGTGGGCACGGCGCTCACCCTGACCATGCCCGGGGCGACCGAGACCGTGACGTCACTGAGCTGGGCGTCGATGTTCGGCGCCGGGATGGTGATGTACGTGATCTACCGGGACGGCCACAGCGTGCGCCTGTGGGCCCTGGCCGCCCTGAACACCGCACAGGGGGTGCTCATCGCCGCCGTGAAGCAGACGTCGGCGATCGAGGCGATCGCCTCCGGTGCCGAGGTGTCCCCACTGATCCTCGCGCTGGCGGTCCTGGGCGCCGTGGCCGCGGTCGCGACGATCGCGTTCGTGCCCGCGATCCGGAACCTGGACTGGCGCTGGCTGACCGCGGTGGGCACGCTCACGTACCCGCTGTACCTCACCCACGAGTACGTGGGCTGGGCGGTCATCGAAGCACTGCATCCGGCGCTCGGGAAGTGGCCAACCCTCATCGTCGCCGTCGGGACGTGCCTGGCCCTGGCGTGGCTGATCCACCGGTTCGTGGAGAAGCGATGGCACCGGCCGCTGCGACGGCGCCTGGAGGCGCTGTTCTCGCCGCCGAGACCGACGGCCGGATCCCCACCCCGGCAGCGCGCGGAGTCAGTCCACCAGCCCCAGTGACCCGGTCAGTGCCTCGATCGCTTGGGCGTACAGGGCGTCCGCCGGCTCGAAGCCGCCGTGGAAATGGCCGCCGATCTCCAGGGTGACGAACCCGATGACCTGCGCCAGGGCGGCGACCCCAGCGGCGAGGCGCACCGGGGTGATGTGCGGACCGAGCAGGGCCCCGGCGCTGCGGAGCTGGGCGTTCAGGCCCGCGTCGGCGACATCCCCGACCGGCTGGGCAGGGTGCGCTGCGGCCGGGTCCGGACGGTCAGCGTCCGCGACGTCACCGGCCGGGTCGCCCGCGAGCGCCACCGCTTCGAGCGGCCGGAAGAACGCGAGCATGACGCGTTCGGCAGGCACGGTCGTCTCCATCGGCGCGCGGTAGCCGGGCACCGGGGTGCCGTACAGCAGCGAGTACCGGTGCGGCTGGGCCAGCGCCCAGTCCCGCAGGGTCACGGCCGCGGTGGCCCACCGCTCGGCCTGGGCGGCCTGCTCGGTCCCGGTTGCGGCCGGAGCGGCCTGCTCCGGGTCGGCGAACCTGGCGTCCGCCGCGTCAAGGGCGTCGGCGAGGTCGGCGTAGGCGTCGATGATCAACGCCGTCAGCAACTCGTCACGGCTCGCGAAGTAGCGGTACAACGCCGATGACACCATGCCGAGCTCGCGGGAGATCGCGCGCAGCGACAGCTCCCCGGCGCCCGCATCGCCGAGCTGGCGCAGCGCCTCGTCCTTGATCTGCTGGGTGAGCTCCGCGCGTGCGATCGCACGGGCCGTTCGTGGTGCCGCCATGTCGCGAGTCTGCCACATCCGAGATCGTTGCTCTTAATTGTGAGCACCGCTCTTGTTAATTGTTCGGCTGTGGTGCATGCTTGGCAGCAACAGAGAGCACCGCTCTCCATTTGAGACCAGGAGTCCGCCATGACCGCACCGAGCACCGACCCGAACCCGCGGAGCACTGCGCCCACTGCGACGCCGACCACGGCGCCGGTCACCAACGCGACCCCCACCCACACCGAGACCCCGAGCCGCACCGGCCGCGCATCGACGTTCATCCGGGCTGCCCTGGCCGTGGCCGGCGTCCTGTTCGCGCTCTACCCGGCCGTGCGCCCATGGACCGATGAGACCACCCTGGCCGGCGCCGCGGCGTTCGCCTCACACCAGTGGGTGGCGGCCCACACGATGGGCATGGTCGCCTTCATGCTGCTCGCGGCGGCGCTGCTCGTCCGAGCCTTCGAGAGCGGCCGGGCGGGCCCGACTGCCACGCTCGCCGCCGTCGGCGCCGCGCTGGTCCTGCCGTACTACGGCGCCGAGACGTTCGGCCTGCACGCCATCGGCCTGCGCGCCGTGGCCGACGCCGATGTGAGCCTGCTCGAACTCGCCGACACCGTCCGGTACGGACCGGTGCCGATGACGATGTTCGGACTCGGCCTGCTCGCGCTCGCCGTGGCCGGGATCCTCCTCGCCCGGGACGCCTGGCGCGCCGGCGGTCTCGCGCGTGCGGGTGGGCTGCTGACCGGGGTCATGCTGGCGCTGTACCTGCCGCAGTTCTTCGGCACCCCGGCGATGCGGATCGGGCACGGCGTGCTGCTCGCGATCGGGTGCATCATGCTCGCGATCGCCTGGGGGCGCCAAGCGGACGGGCGGGCCACGCAGACCCGGTGACAGCGCGAGAGCGCTGACGTCATCGCGTCAAGCGCCCTCGTGCGGAGCGGGGTCGCGCTCTAGCCGACCAGGCTCGCGATCGGTCCCCGGACCTCCTCGAACACGTCCGCCGAGGCGGCGCCGATGAGCCAGGGTACGCCGACCCGGCGGGGCGCGTAGGCCGACCCGTCGAGCCGCCCGGTGAAGCCCCCGGCCTCGGCCACGAGCAGCGCACCGGGCGCGTGGTCCCACGGCCAGTCGTTGCGGAAGCCGACGTAGTCCACCTCGCCGAGGGCGAGGTTCGCGTAGTCCACGCCGGCGCACATCCAGGAGTCGCCGATCCGCAGTGGCGCCGGGGCCTGGCTGCGCAGGGGTTCGCTCGAGGTCACGCCGCGCAGTTCGGCGCCGTCGGCTGGGGCACCGCGCTCGATCCGGGTCCCGTTCCGGTACGCACCCGCATCGGCCTCGGCCACGAACGCCTCCTCGCGTTCGGGCACCCAGATCCAGGAGCGCACCGGCTTCCCGCCCCGCAGCTCGGCCACCATCACCGCGTGGTCGGGGGATCCGTTCACGAAGTTCTTCGTGCCGTCCACCGGGTCGATGGTGAAGGAGTGCTCCGCCGTCGCGAACGCCTGCAGCAGCGTGTTGTCGGCGGAGGTCGCCTCCTCGCCGAGGATGAGGGCGTCCGGGTAGGCCGCCTGCAACGCCTCGGCGATGAGGATCTCACTCTCGCGGTCCGCCACGGTCACCAGGTCCCCGGGGGCCTTCTCGAACACCTGCCCCTCGGCGAGCGCGCGGAATCGCGGGGTGATGACGGTCGCGGCCGTCTCCTTCAGCAGGTCGAGGACGGCGTCGGTATCCATGTGCTCCAACCTGGCAGAGTCTCACCGTCGGCCGCGACGGCGTCTCACGGCCGGTGCCGAGCCGTCACCGGCCGTTCATCGGGCGAACCCGGGGGCGGCTCGGCCTGGTCCCGTCGAACCCCTGGGTCAGCCCCCGATGGCACTCATCGGACGGTCCGGCTGGAGGAAGCCCGGGTCGTCGATGCCGTGACCGGGCAGCTTGCCCGCGATGCAGGTGTGCATGAGCGCCGCGATGTCGTCGTCGGTGCCGCCGCTGCGCAGGACGCCGAGCAGGTCGGACTCCTCACGGGCGAAGAGACAGTTGCGCAACTGTCCGTCCGCCGTCAGCCGGACCCGGTCGCAGGCCCCGCAGAACGGGAGCGTCACAGAACGGATCACGCCCACGGTGGTGGGACCGCCGTCGATCAGGAACCGCTCGGCGGGAGAGGTGCCGCGGTCCCCGAACTCGGCGATCTCGAACACCTGCTCCAGCTCGGCGAGGATCTCCTCGCCGGTGACCATCGCGGCCCGGGTCCAGGTGTGGCCGGCGTCCAGCGGCATCTGCTCGATGAACCGCATCTCGGCGCCCTTGTCCCGGGCGAAGGCGACCAGGTCCACGAGCTCGTCGTCGTTCACGCCCCGCATCGCGACGGCGTTGATCTTCACGGGCGCGAGGCCAGCGGCGATCGCGGCGTCGATGCCGGCGAGCACCTCGGGGAGCTTGTCCCTGCGAGTGAGGTCGTGGAACCGGTCGCGGCGCAGCGTGTCGAGGCTGACGTTCACGCGGGTCAGGCCAGCCTCGACCAGCGGCTCGGCGAGTTGCGGCAGCCGGATCCCGTTCGTGGTCATGGACAGCTCGAGCGGACCGTCCTCGCCGATGATCGCGGACATCCGTGCGACCACGTCCACCGCGTCCGGGCGCAGCAGCGGTTCCCCGCCGGTGAGCCGTACCTCAACGATGCCGAGTGCGGCCGCGACCTCGGCGACCCGCACGAGTTCGTCCGTGGTGAGGATGTTCTCCTTGTGCAGCCACGGCACGCCCTCGGCAGGCATGCAGTAGGTACAGCGCAGGTTGCACTTGTCCGTGAGGGAGATCCGCAGGTCGCGGTGCACCCGCCCGTACCGGTCGACGATCGGGCTGGCCAGGTCCGGCGAGACGCTCATGCCGAACCCACCCAGGTGTGGCTGCCGTCCGCGAGGTTCTGCTTCTTCCACATCGGCAGCTCCGCCTTGACGACCTCGACGAGGTCACGGCACGCGTCGAAGGCCGCGGCCCGGTGGGCGCTGCCGGCGCACGCGACGATGGCGAGCCCCCCGACGGCGACGTCCCCGGTGCGGTGGCTCACCGCGAGTGCGACGTCCGGGTGCGCGGCGGCGACCCGCTCGGCGATCTCGGCGAGCACCCGCGGGGCGTCCGGGTGCGCGCTGTACTCCAGCCCGGTCACCGTGCCGGCCGCGTCGGGGCTGTGGTCGCGCACCGTGCCCAGGAAGCTGGCGACGGCGCCGGTACTCGAGTCGGAGACGGCGGCCACGTGTGCGGCCGCATCGAGCGGCTCGGCGGAGATCGCGGTCAGGCGCACGCTCATCCGTGGTCACCGCCGTCCAACTGGCTCAGCACGTGGGTCACGAGCGGCAGCACCACGGCCACCGCGGAGGCGGCGCCCCCCGGGGAACCGGGGGCGTTGACCACGAGCGCCCGGCCCGAGGTGCCGGCCAGTCCGCGGCTCAGGATCGCCGTCGGCACGGCGGCCGCGTCGCGGCGGCGCAGTTCCTCGCCGATCCCGGGCAGTTCCCGGTCGAGGACGCGCGCCGTCCCCTCGGGGGTTCGGTCCCGCGGCGAGATGCCGGTACCGCCGCTGGTCAGCACGAGCCGGGCACCGCCGTCGACGGCGCCCCGCAGGGCTGCCTCGACGGCGTCGGCGCCGTCCGGGACCACCTGGACCGGCCCGACGTCGTACCCCGCCTCGGCGAGCAGGGCGGCGGCGCGGGCGCCGGAGACGTCCTCGCGCTCTCCGGACGCGCACCGGTCCGAGACCGTGATCACAACCGTCCGTATACCGTTCTGCATCCAGCCAGCCTACGTCCTGGGAGCGAGGACACGGCGCGGTCACGCTCGTGCGGCCGGGGCGCCGGACCGGGGCTACGATCGCCTCGTCAGTTCAGTCGTTGAGGGAATGTGAATCGATGGGCGTCATCGACGCACCACAGTGGGTCCTGTCCGCATGGCGCAGGAGTCTGGAGGCGGTGGGTGCCACCGCCGACCGCGAGGCGATCGAGGCCCGCGGGGAAGCACTGATCGGCCGATGGTCCGAGCCGGACCGGATCCACCACAACATGAAGCGGCTCATCGGGGTGCTCGCCCGGGTCGACGAACTCGCCCCGGAGACCCACCACCCGGACATCGTGCGCATCGCCGCCTGGTACCACGGGGCCGTCTTCAACGCGGCCGCCCGCGAGGCCTACGCCCACCGGGGTGGGGTGGACGAGGCGGCCTCCGCCGCCCTCGCGCGCATCGAGCTCACCGAACTCGGGGTCCCGGAGAAGGTCGTCAACCGGATCGCGGAACTGATCTCCGTGCTGGCTCGCCACGCCGCACCGGCCACGGACATCGACGCCCAGGCCCTCTGTGATGCCGACCTCGGTGGCCTCGCGGCCGAACCGCAGAAGTACGAGGCCTACCGGCGCGAGGTGCGCGAGGAGTACCGGCACATCCCGCAGCGGGACTACCTCGAGGCCCGGCTGAGGATCGTGACGAAGCTGCTCGGCCGGACCCACCTGTTCCGGTCCCCGCTCGGGCGGGACTGGGAGGACGCGGCCCGGGAGAACCTGAACGCCGAGCTGGCGCGCCTCACCAGCGAACTCGCGACCCTGCCTCCGCGCGCGGAGGACGAGCCGGATCCGAACCGGGCGGACGTGGCACGTTCGGGGTCCGACCCGGACGCGGACGACGCCGGGTTCGGACTCTCCGACCAGGCGCCGGAGCCGCAGGACTCGGAACGGCCGACCCGCACGGCGGTGCCGGACGTGGACCTCCCGGCGGAGCGAGCGCCCGCCCCCGACCCGTCCCGGGCCGCGGAGGGTACGTGGCCGAACCGGCCGCCGTCGATGCGTTCAGCGGACGCGGAGCCGGCGGAGGACGAGGCGCAGCACGAGACCTCGCTGAGCCGGCCCCCACGGATGCCGGCCCGCCAGCGCCCGACCTCGGACTGAGCGGGCGTCCACAGCGAGCCCGTTGGTGCCGCTGCCCGCACAGCGGCACCGGTGACAACGCCGTGGCGGCTCGGTTACTCCTAGCGTCGACCTCAGGACCGCACACCTCGTGCGGTCATGAGATCGAGGAGACAGACATGACCCGATTCGAGGTCGATGCGGCCGAGGTGGCCAGGGCCGGCGCGGCCGCGCGCAGTTCGGCGACCATCATCAACACCGAAGTCAGCAACATGATGCGGCACCTGACCGCCCTGCAGTCGTCGTGGCGCGGCGGGGCGTCCACGGCGTTCGGCGCGCTGATCGTGGAGTGGCGTGCCACGCAGCAGCAGGTGGAGGCGAACCTCGAGCAGATCTCGCTGGCGCTGGATGCCAGCGCGCGCCAGTACGAGGACACCGAGTTCAACGCGACGCGGATGTTCTCCCGGTAGCGCCGCCGGCGCCCGCCGCGGCGAACGTGGCGGGCGCGGGCATCGACGGGGTCCGGGCGCCCTACCCTGGAGCGGTGGCAGTCCTGATCGATCCGCCGATGTGGCCGGCGCACGGCACGTTGTTCTCGCACCTGGTCTCGGACGAGTCCCTGGCCGAGTTGCACGAGTTCGCGCGGCGGGCCGGGCTGCCCGAGCGCGCCTTCGACCGCGACCACTATGACGTGCCCGCCCGTCGGCACACCGAGCTGGTGGCGCAGGGCGCCCGGCCGGTCACGGGCGGTGACCTCATCCGTGGCCTACGTGCGAGCGGCCTCCGGGTGCGGGCCCGGGACCGACGCGAGCACCTCGACGTGGCACTGACCATGCGATGGCGCCTGCTGCTGCCCGGCCACGAGGCGCTCGGCGCGGAACTTCTGGAGCGGTGGGGCGAGCCGCACCGGCACTACCACGACGGCACACACCTGCTCGCGGTGCTTGAGGCCGCCGACGCGTTGTCCGAACCCGGCCCGGCACCGGCCACGGTGCTGCTCGCGGCCTGGTTCCACGACGCCGTCTACGCCGGGGTCGCCGGACGGGACGAGCAGGACTCCGCCGACCTGGCTCGGGACCGGCTCACCGGGTCCGGCGTCGCCGCCGCGGATGTCGACGAGGTCGTCCGACTGGTGCTGCTCACCGCCTCGCACGCTCCGGAGCCCGGCGACACCACGGGCGCGCTGCTCTGCGACGCGGACCTGTCCGTCCTCGGCCGCGAGCCGGCCGGCTACGCCCGCTACCTGGCCGCGGTGCGGGCGGACTACGCCCACGTCAGTGACACCGACTTCGCCAACGGACGGGCCGCCGTCGTCCATCGCCTGCTTGCACTGGACCCGTTGTTCCACACCGAACGCGGCCGGAGGCTGTGGGCGGAGCAGGCGCGCGTGAACCTGCTGGGCGAACTCCCCGGCTGAGGCCGCCGTACTCGTCAGATCAGGCGGGCGGCAAGGATCGAGCCGAGGTTCGTCACGCCATGGAACACCTGCGGTGGTGCGAACGTACCCAACGGCTGCGCCAGCGGTCCGAGCAGGTCGCCGCGCTGACCGAGCGGGAGTCGGTGGACCTCACCGCGCCGGTACCGGCCGAGGTTCGGGTACTGCGCCTCGGTGCCCGGGCGCAGGGAGAGTTCCAGCGCCACCACGACCCCGTCCGAGAACGGGCCACCGCGCGACCGGGAGTGTCCGTACTTGACCTCGACCGCGGCCAGGTCGGCCCAGCGAACGGCCCAGGGGTGACCCTTCGGGTCCTGGTAGTCCAGACCCATCGGCCCGATCTCGAGTGCGCGTGCCCGCAGCACCCTGGGCATCGTCAGCAGCAACAACAACCCGGCGAGCAGGAAGATCGCCCCGACGACGATCGGCACGGCACCCTGGTCCGAGGCGAGCCCGCCGAACACGGCGACGAGCCCGACCCCGAGCGTCAGCACCGTTCCGGCGACCTGGATCAGGATGCCCTTGGCGGTCGGCCTCAGGTCCACCCGGACCGGCGCCCCCGTGCCGGTCCGGTGTGGCGCCTGCGACTGCCGTCCGGAGGATGCCCCCTGCACACTCCCCGACCAGCCGGGTTGATACCCCGGCTCCTGACTGCCTGCACCCATGGGACCCGAACCTAGTGCGCAGCCCGGCGTGGCAGCCATGGGCAGTCCTTCCCGCCCGAAACGAGGCGAAGACCCCCGGTCCAATCGGACCGGGGGCCTTCGGGTGATGCGTTCGACCGGCGTGGGGCCGGGCTGCGATCCCTAGGGGATCAGAAGCCCATGCCGCCCATGCCGCCCATGTCGTCGCCACCGCCGCCGGCGGGCGCAGAGGCCTTCTCCGGCTTGTCGGCCACGATGGCCTCGGTGGTGAGGAACAGGCCGGCGATCGAGGCGGCGTTCTGCAGAGCGGAACGGGTCACCTTGACCGGGTCGTTGATGCCGGCAGCGAGGAGGTCCTCGTACTCGCCGGTCGCGGCGTTGAGGCCGTGACCGTCGGGCAGGTTGCGGACCTTCTCCGCGACAACTCCGCCTTCGAGGCCGGCGTTGATCGCGATCTGCTTGAGCGGCGCGTCCACGGCCACGCGAACGATGTTCGCGCCGGTGGCCTCGTCACCGTCGAGCTCGAGGGTGGCGAACGCGGTGTTCGCGGCCTGGATGAGGGCCACGCCACCACCGGCGACGATGCCCTCCTCGACGGCAGCCTTCGCGTTGCGGACGGCGTCCTCGATGCGGTGCTTGCGCTCCTTGAGCTCCACCTCGGTGGCGGCCCCGGCCTTGATCACCGCGACACCACCGGCGAGCTTCGCGAGGCGCTCCTGGAGCTTCTCGCGGTCGTAGTCGGAGTCGGAGTTCTCGATCTCGGCGCGGATCTGCGACACGCGACCGGCGATGCTGTCGGCCTCGCCGGCACCCTCGACGATCGTGGTCTCGTCCTTGGTGATGACCACCTTGCGGGCGGTACCGAGGACCTCGAGGCCAACGTTGTCCAGCTTCAGACCCACGGTCTCGCTGACGACCTGGCCGCCGGTGAGGATCGCGATGTCGGTCAGCATGGCCTTGCGGCGGTCGCCGAAGCCCGGGGCCTTGACGGCGACGGACTTGAAGATGCCACGGAGCTTGTTCAGCACCAGGGTCGCCAGGGCCTCGCCCTCGACGTCCTCGGAGATGATCAGCAGCGGCTTGCCGGCCTGGATGACCTTCTCCAGCAGCGGCAGCAGCTCCTTGACGTTCGAGATCTTCGACTCGACGAGCAGCACGTAGGCGTCCTCCAGGACGGCCTCCTGACGCTCCTGGTCGGTGACGAAGTACGCGGACAGGTAGCCCTTGTCGAAGCGCATACCCTCCGTGAGCTCGAGCTCCAGGCCGAGGGCGTTGGACTCCTCGACCGTGATGACGCCCTCCTTGCCGACCTTGTCCAGAGCCTCGGCGATGAGCTCGCCGATCTGGGGGTCGCCGGCGGAGATGGCGGCGGTGGCGGCGATCTGCTCCTTGGTCTCGATCTCCTTGGAGGAGTCGAGCAGGGCAGCGGTCACGGCCTCGACGGCCTTCTCGATGCCGCGCTTGAGGGCGATCGGGTTGGCGCCGGCCGCGACGTTGCGCAGGCCCTCGCGCACGAGCGCCTGGGCGAGCACGGTGGCGGTGGTGGTGCCGTCACCCGCGACGTCGTCGGTCTTCTTGGCGACCTCCTTGACGAGCTCGGCGCCAATCTTCTCGAAGGGCTCCTCGAGCTCGATCTCCTTGGCGATGGACACGCCATCGTTGGTGATCGTGGGGGCGCCCCACTTCTTCTCCAGGACGACGTTGCGTCCCTTCGGGCCGAGCGTGACCTTCACGGTGTCGGCGAGGGTGTTGAGCCCACGCTCCATCCCGCGGCGGGCCTCCTCGTTGAAGGCGATGATCTTTGCCATTCGGGTCTGATCCTCCGGTACTGGCGTTCGTAAGGCCGGTGCGATGCCCGCGACGGACGACGCCACCCGATGCGTTCATGTCCCGCACCGGCGCAGCGCCTCATCTCACTGACCAGGTGTTGTCACTCTCAAGGCGAGAGTGCTAACGCCATTATTGGCACTCTCACCCGGAGAGTGCAAGAAGGGCCCGACGGCGGAGGCACGGTTTCGCAGTCAGGTGAACCCGGGCGCCTGGTCGCCCCGGGCGCGCCCCGGCCCGGATGGCGGTGACGCCGGTCACGGCGACCGTCGAACGGCACCGGTCGACCGCTCAGGAGGCTCAGACCGTCGAACTCGGCGCCAACGACGGCGCCCGCACCTCGAACCGCTGGGCCAGGGCCCGCCGCGCCGCGTGGTGCCCGCCCATGCCGTGCACCCCCGGCCCCGGCGGCACCGACGCCGAGCACAGGTACACCCCGGGGATCCCCGCGGCGAACGGGTCCGTACTGAGGCGGGGGCGCGCGGCCATGCCCCAGGTGGAGACCGCGCCGGCCGCGATGTCCCCGCCGATGTAGTTCTGGTTGTGCTCGGCCATCTCGGCGGCGGGCACGCACCGGGAGGTGACGACGACATCGCGGAAGCCCGGCGCGAAACGCTCGATCTGCGCGGTGACGGCCTCCGTGACGTCCACGGTGCTGCCCGCCGGCACGTGGGCGTAGGCCCAGCCGGGTCGTCGCCCGGCGACGACCCGGCCGGGATCGGCCACGCTCGGGTCCGAGAACAGCACCATCGGCGTCGCCGCATGCACGCCCTCGGCCACGAGGGACTCGGCGTACGCCATCTCCTCGCGGGTGCCGCCCACGTGCACCGTGCTCGCCTCCCCCACCCGAGGGTCCGCCCACGGCACCGGGCCGGAGAGCACGTAGTCCACCTTCGCCGCGGCGTCGCCGTAACGGAACCGGGCCAGCGCCGCGCGGACCCGCTCCGGCATCCGCTCACCCCAGATCTCCAGCAGCGTCGCCGGAGTGGTGTCGAAGAGGTAGGCGCGTGCCCGCGGCAGCTCCCGCCAGGTGCGGACCCGGTGGCCGGTCCGGATCACCCCACCGTGCGCCTCGAGGTCAGTCCTGAGCGCGCCGATGATGGCCCCGGACCCACCGACGGGGATCGGCCAGCCGGCCGCATGCGCGTGGGTGGCGAGCATGATCGCGGTGCCGGCGCCGGCGAGCGAGGGCTGCGTGCTGATCGAGTGGGCGGCCACCCCGGTGAACAGCGCGGGGGCGACGTCGCCCCGGAACCGAGCCGACCAGGCTCGCGTGCCCTGCTCGAACAGGCGGGCGGCCGCGCCGACGGCCGCCCGCAGCCCTGTGGGCGTGAGCAGACCGGCCGGCAGGCTCCGGCGGTCGCCGAGCGCGAGCTCGGTGAGCATGGCCGAGTTCTCGACGAGGGGACCGAACAGGTCGAACCAGGCTGCGCCGTCGGGCCCCAGTTCCGCCGCCGTACGCCCGAGCGAACGGTACGCGATACCCGCCGGCCCTTCGGGCATCGGTTGGGCGTAGGCGACCTCGGGGACCCGCAGGTCCACCCCGCGGGCCGCGAGGTCGAACTCGGCGAAGAACGGGCTGGCCAGCGCGAGCGGATGCACGGCGGAACAGATGTCGTGGACCACCCCGGGGGCGAGCCCGAGATCGAGGGTGCGGGCGCCGCCGCCGACGGTCTTCTCCGCCTCGAACACGGTGACCTCGAGACCGGCCCGCGCCAGGGTGACGGCGGCGGCGAGCCCGTTCGGTCCGGAGCCGATCACCACGGCGTCCGTCTGTGCCCTCATGCTGCCATTGTTGCCTACCCGTGAGGGGGCCCGCGTCCGGGCCCGCCTGACCTAGGATCGACCGCAATGAGTTCCCGCCGTCGCAGATTCTGGACGCTCGCCGCCGTGGTCGCCGTGGTGGCTCTCGTCGGTGCGGCCGCAGCCGTGCGCGATCGCGGCCGCGTGGACGAGGTGGGCCTGTACACGCTCGGGATCGGCGTCCAGGCCGACGGATCGGTGACGACGATCCCCACGGACTCCGATGCCCGGTACCTGCCCGGCACGCGGGTCATCGACCCTGGCCCGGACGCGAGCGATGCCGACCGCGAAGCCGCCGAGGCGCTGGCCGAGGCGACCAGGACGTGGCTCGACGCGGGGACCGTGCCGGGCGTCGGTGGCCCGCACGAGGAACTCGTCACGGACGCCCTTCTCGACCTGCACACGCTGACGCTCGAGGGTGGCGCCGCCGTCGCCGGCTTCTCGAGCAAATGGCGTTACGTCTGGCCACGCGACGCGTCGTTCGTGGCGGCCGCGCTCACCGTGACCGGCCACCACGAGGACGCCGTCGAGGTGTTCACGTTCCTGGACGGCGTGCAGCACCCGGACGGCAGCTTCGAGGCGCGCTACCTGCCGGACGGGTCCGGACCGCCCGATGCCCGGGGCCTGCAGACCGACGGCACCGGCTGGGTGCTCTGGGCTCTCGCATACGCGGCGGACGTGCTGGGGCCGGGCGCCGAGCGGGACGAGCTCCTGGCGACGTTCGCGCCGATGATCGAGCGGTCCACGGGCTATCTGCGGGCCCAGGTGGCGAACCCGCGGTCCCTGCCCGCGCCGTCGGCGGACTACTGGGAGCACCGCGAGAGCACCCTGACCCTCGGCACCGCGGCCCCGGTCCTGGCCGGCCTCGAGGCGTCCGCGCGGCTGCACTCCTGGCTCGGCCGCGACTCCGACGCCGCCGCCGTGGGTGCCGATGCCGACCGGCTCGAACAGGCGGTCGTGGCGAACTTCGGGCAGACCGGGTATGGCCGCTACGCCGGACGGTCCCCACGGGACGCGGCCACCGCGTTCGTGCTGCCGCCGTTCCAGCCCGAGGCGCTGCCGGGGGCGGCCGCGGCCTGGGAGTCCTCGATCGCCGAGATGAACAGGCCCGCCGGCGGCCTCGCGCCGGGTGGGTCGTGGCCGGAGACCTCCATCTCCTGGACACCGCAGACCAGCCTGTACGCCTGGTCCGCCGCCGCGAACGGTGAGACCGCCCGTGCCGACGGATGGCTGACGTGGATCACGCAGCACCGCACCCCGCTCGGGGCGATCCCCGAGAAGGTGGGTCCGGACGGCTCCCCCGCCGGCGTCGCGCCGCTGATGTGGTCCGCGGCCGTGGTGATCCTCACCGTCGCCGAGCTCGAGGGCAACGCTCCCTGAGCCCGACGGCGGAACTCGCCACCTCCAGGTCGGTCCGCCTCGGGTGGGGCGTCAGTTCCGGAAGGCGTCGTCCCGCAGCACCACGACGATGCCGTTCGAGGCCGCCGAGGAGTCCTCGATGAGATCGGTGACGGCGAGCAGCTCGCCGACGGCCGCAGCCTCCTCGGCCATGTCCGCGCTGGTGTAGAAGACCGCCGACGCGGTGGGCAGCTCGCGCGAGTAGTTGTCCGGCGTGACGGTCGTCCAGCCATCCTGGGTGAGGACTTCGGCGGCCTCACCGGCCAGGCCGGAGATGCCGGCGCCGTTGAGGACGTACACGGACAGGGCCCGGTCGAGGTCCGCCGGCTCGTCCGTGGTCGGGTCCACGGTGGGCTCCTCGGTGACCGGAGGCTCCTCGGTGGTGCCGTCCGTCGGGGTCGGCTCGCCCGCGTCGGCCGTGGTGGTCGGTGCTCCGGTGGGGTCGTCCCCGCCGCCGAACCCGCCGGAGAGCAGGCGCACGGCCCCGAACGCGAGCGTGGGGGCGAGGATGATCACCAGGATGAACGGCAGGAACGCTCGCCAGCGCGACTGCTGCGCGCGGTGCACGCCCTGCGGGGTCCGATCCGCGCCGAGGGCGTCGAACTCGTCCTCGGAATGCGGATAGTCCCTGTTACTCACACCGGAAGGTTAACGGTTCGGACAGGCTCAGAGTTCATTGCCGAGGCGGCGTGCCGAACGCTCGCGCTGGCGGGTGCTGCGCATCCGGCGCAGCCGCTTGACGAGCATCGGCTCGGCCGCGAGCGCCGTGGGGTCGTCGATCAGGGCGTTCAGGACCTGGTAGTACCGGGTCGCGGACATGTCGAAGAGCTCGCGGATGGCGGTCTCCTTCGCCCCGGCGTACTTCCACCACTGCCGCTCGAAGGCGAGGATCTCGGCGTCGCGTTCACTCAGTGTTGCTGCGTCCGAACTCTGCGTGGACAACACCCGCGCTGCCGACATCGTGCCTCCTCGTTCCCGGTTCCGTCGTGGACCGCCCCATCCTGCGGCGACCCGTGGTGGTTCATAGTAGGGGCAAACGACACGCGTGTCATTCCTGCCGCGCCGGACCCGCTGTGGTACGCGATCGGCCCGATCGGTGTCGCTCCGTGCGCGTCGTCACACTCGTCGCGCTGGTCATGCCCTGTACATGGATCAGCGCCGTGGACGGTTGCTCACGGCCGTCGATCTGCCAAGGTGGACGGGTGAACAGCGTCAAGGAGGGCGGCCCGCGCCCGCTCACGGATCTGATCGACCCGGGCTGGGCCACGGCCCTGGCCGAGGTGGAGCCGCAGGTGCACGCGATGGGCGAGTTCCTGCGGGGTGAGGTGGCCGCCGGGCGCGGCTACCTGCCGGCCGGGGAGCACGTGCTGCGGGCGTTCACGAACCCGCTGGCCGATGTGAGGGTGCTGATCGTCGGGCAGGATCCCTACCCCACCCCTGGTCACGCCATGGGCCTGTCCTTCTCCGTGGCCCCCGAGGTGCGACCGGTGCCGCGGTCGCTGCAGAACATCTACCGCGAGCTCGGCACCGACCTCGGTCTGCCGACCCCGGCCAACGGCGACCTGTCCCCGTGGGCGGATGCCGGGGTCCTGCTGCTGAACCGGAGCCTGACGGTCCGCCCGGGTGAACCGGCGTCCCACCGGGGCAAGGGCTGGGAGGCGGTCACCGACGCCGCGATCCGCGCGCTCGTGGCCCGCGGCACTCCGTTGGTGGCGATCCTGTGGGGCAACGACGCCCGCTCCCTGACCCCGCTGCTCGGGCGAACGCCGATCGTCGCGAGCGCGCACCCGAGCCCCCTGTCCGCCTCCCGTGGGTTCTTCGGGTCGCGTCCGTTCAGCCGCGCCAACGCCCTGCTCGTGGAGCAGGGCGGGCCGCCCGTGGACTGGTCCCTCCAGCCCTGACGCCGCCCGCCAAACCCTGACGCCGCCCCTCCAGCCCCGACGCGGCATCGTGGATTCTCATAGCCAGGACCGCGGTGACCGGAGTAGGAAGGAGTGGTGAACCCCGTGCTGCATCCGGTCTCCGATCCCGCCCGCTGGTCCCGGTACGTCGCCTGCGGCGACTCCATGACCGAGGGCCTGTGGGATCCGGACCCGGACAACCCCGCCCAGGTCCGCGGTTGGGCCGACCAGCTCGCCGGCTCGCTGTCCGCACGCCGGGTCGACGCCGGCCTGGCCCCGCTGGAGTACGCGAACCTGGCCATCCGCGGGCGGCTCCTCGAGCCCATCATCGCCGAGCAGCTCCCGGTCGCTCTCGACGCCGAGCCCGACCTGATCTCCCTCGTCGGCGGCGGCAACGACCTGCTCCGGCCCGGTTCCGACCCGGACCGGATGGCTGCGATCCTCGAGGACGCCGTGCACACGATCCGGCGGGCCGGGGTCGACGTGCTCCTCGCAACCGGGACCGACACCCGGCAGGCCGGGGTGCTTCGCGCCATCCGCGGCCGGGTCGCCACGTTCAACGCGCACATCTGGTCGATCGCCCGCCGGCACGACGCGTACGTGGTCGACGTGTGGGGCCTGCGGGCCATCCAGGACTGGCGGATGTGGGCACAGGACCGCATCCACCTCACCACCGACGGTCACCAGCGGGTCGCGCAGGCGGCGCTGGTGGCGCTCGGTCTCACGCCCGACGACGCAGCCTGGGCCGATCCGTTGGCTCGCCTCGCGCCGGTCCCGACCGGGCAGCGGTTCCGTTCAGACGCGGAGTGGTTCGTCCGCGACGTCTACCCGTGGGCGACCCGCCGCCTACGGGGCCGTTCCTCCGGGGACGCCCGGGTGCCCAAACGACCACGGGTGGCGCCGCTGCCACCCGCCACGTCCGCGGCGACGCCGTCGGACGCCGTCAGCGAGCAGGTGCCGCCTCCGGAAGCACCCGGCCCCAGCGACACCACGGTGCCCCGGTGAGCAGCAACCGCCCGGACGGGTTCTCCTACCGCGAGGTGGGTGCCGAGGTGCGGATCACCCACCACGGCCACCACGCCACGACCCTGCGCGGTGGTCGGGCCGCCGAGTTCCTGCGAGAGGTCGAGTTCGGCGATCCCCAGGAACTGATGGCCCGGGTGACCGGGAACTACAAGCACGGCAACGAACGCACCGCGCGCAACCACCCGCGCAACCGGAGCCGCTGAGGCCACCTCCCGCCGGCGTCGACCTCCGCGTCGACCACCTCACGCCTGCGGCCGGCGACGTCACCGTGCGACCCAGCACCCCGCCGTCGTCAGCTCGGACCGAGGTCTGCGGAGTACCAGAGCTGCGGTTCGATCCGGACCAGGAGCGGCACCCCGAACCCTGCCGCCATCTCGACGTACGCGGCCGCGCCGTCGCCCAGGTAGCGGCGTGCGATCGCGAGGTGTTCGTCTTCGGTCGCCTCCCTGGACTCGGTGACCGGGCCCTCCACGCTCACGTACCGCACCCGCGGCGCGGACTGTTCGGCCAGCAGCGAGAACCGCCCGGCGGCCTCGATCAGGCGTGTCTTGACCGAGTCCGCGGGGGTCACCACCCACAGCGACCCGCCGGGCTCGTAGCCGTACCAGACCGGCACCACGAGCGGTCCGCGGTCCGGACCGGCGCCCACGGCGAGCGCGCCGATGTGGGGCTGGGCCAGGAACTCCTGACGTTCGGTCTCCGGCAGTCCCATGCTGTCTCCTATCGATCGGTGGTGCTGCGGACGTTATCCGCGACCGCCGACATGGCCGGCACCCTCCGCCCGCCCGGCCGACCGCGCCGCGGTGGCTGCCCCCTCCCGCTAGCTCGCCGGTCCCGGCAGCGGCCGCCGCTGCCGAAAACCGGCGGACGCGGTCGAACCGGTGGAGACTGGAGCCAGGTAGGTGTTCGCAGGGAGGCGATCATGACGGACCAACCGGTAGTCACCGAGCGCGAGGCCAGGGCCGTGGCCGAGCAGGCCCGGCCGAGCGAGTGGACCATGGAGTCGTTCGCCAAGGATCTCTACCTCGGCCAGTTCCGCCCGGACCGGATCTGGCCGCGGCCGCCCGAGGACCCCGAACGCGAGGCCCGTGGCGATCAGTTCCTGGCCGATCTGGACGCCCACCTGCGAGAGCATCTGGACGGTCAGCGGATCGAGACCGAGGACCGGATCTCCGACGAGGACCTTGCCGGACTGACCGGGCTCGGCGTGTTCGGCATCAAGATCCCGACCCGCTACGGCGGGCTCGGGCTCAGCCAGGTGCACTACAACCGGGCGCTGATGCTGCTCGGGACCGTGCACCCGAGCCTGGGCGCACTGATCTCGGCGCACCAGTCCATCGGGGTGCCCGAGCCGGTGAAGCAGTTCGGCAACCCCGAGCAGAAGGAGCAGTACCTGCGCCGGTGCGCCGAGGGGGCGATCTCCGCGTTCCTGCTCACGGAACCGGATGTCGGGTCGGACCCGGCCCGGCTGCAGACCGCCGCCACCCGCACTCCCGAGGGCGACTACCTGCTCGACGGTGTGAAGCTGTGGACGACGAACGGCGTCCTCGCCGAACTGCTGGTGGTGATGGCGAGGGTCGCCCCGCACGCCGACGGCAAGGGCGGGATCACGGCGTTCGTGGTGGAGGCGGACGCCCCGGGCATCACCGTCGAGCGCCGGAACACGTTCATGGGACTGAAGGGGCTCGAGAACGGATTGACCCGGTTCCACCAGGTGCGGGTGCCCGCCGGCGCGGTGATCGGCCGTGAGGGTCAGGGCCTGAAGATCGCGCTCACCACGCTGAACACGGGGCGGCTGTCCATCCCGGCGTTGTGCGTCGCGGCGAGCAAGTGGTCGCTCAAGATCGCCCGCGAGTGGGCGCTCGAGCGGGTGCAGTGGGGCCGGCCGGTCGGCCGGCACCCGGCCATCGCCCACCAGCTCGCGTTCATGGCCGCGACCACCTACGCCGAGGAGGCGATGGTCGAGATCGCCGGCGAGCTCTCCGACTCCGGCGGCGCCGACATCCGGATCGAGGCCGCGCTCGCCAAGCTCTGGTGCTCCGAGATGGCCTGGCAGGTCGCGGACCGGCTCGTGCAGATCCGGGGCGGGCGCGGGTACGAGACGTCCGCGTCCCTTGCCGCCCGCGGCGAACGGGCGGTGCCCGCCGAGCAGGTGCTGCGGGACCTGCGGATCAACCGGATCTTCGAGGGCTCCAGCGAGATCATGCACCTGCTGATCGCCCGGGAGGCCGTGGACGCGCACCTGTCCGTGGCCGGCCGGCTCATCGACCCGGACGCGGACCTGTCGGCCAAGGCCGAGGCGGCCAAGGCGGCGGCCGGCTTCTACGCCGGCTGGTTGCCGCGCCTGCTCGTCGGCCCTGGGGACTCCCCCACCTCCTACGCCGACCTCGGCCCGCTCGCCGGGAACCTGCGGTTCGTGGAGCGCACGTCGCGGCGGCTGGCCCGGTCGACGTTCTACGGGATGGCCCGCTGGCAGGGTGGCCTCGAGCACAAGCAGGGCTTCCTCGCGCGGATCGTCGACATCGGGGCGGAACTGTTCGCGATGACGGCCGTGTGCGCGCACGCCTCACGGCACGGCGGCGGGGCCGGGCCCGGCTCCCCGCAGGCCCTGGCGGACGCGTTCTGCCGCCAGTCGAGGCTGCGGGTGGCCGGGCTGCTGCGAGCCCTGTGGGTGAACACCGACGGCCCCGACGAGACCCTCGCTTCCGACGTGCTCGAGGGCCGCTACTCCTGGGCCGAGGCCGGCATCATCGATGCCTCCGAGGGCACCGGCCCGTGGATCGCCGAGGCCACCCCGGGCCCGTCGGCACGGGAGTCGGTGGCCCGCCGGTACCGCTGAGCTCCCTGTAAACTGTCCCCATCACCCTGCGCAGCTCTGGCGCGAGCATCAGTGGTGTGATTCCGACGCACTGGGTGCCTCGGAATCGCACCACTGCGAGGCAGGCAAGGGGCGACCACGCCCCGAACGCTCCGCCCACCGACCCGTCCTGTTTTGGTGCGATTCCGACGTACCGGGTACGTCGGAACCGCACCGCTCCCGTGAATGTGGCGGCCGGGCCCACCTAGCCCACCGGCGCCTCCACCGGCAGGTGCTTGGCCCACCACGCGAGGATGTGCTCGAACCGCGCGATGCGGTGCTTGGGCTGGCCGGACCGGCTCAGTTCGTGCCCCTCCCCCGGGAACAACAGGAACTCGGTCTCGACCCCACGCCGCTTGAGCCCCACGTACCAACGCTGCCCCTGCTCGACCGGGCACCGCCAGTCCTGCTCGGAGTGGATCACGAGGGTGGGCGTGCGGACCTTGTCCAGGTGCGCCATCGGACTCTGCGCGGCGACCGCCGTCGGGTCGTCGCCGAGGTAGCGCCGCCCGAAGAACCAGCCGATGTCGCTCGAGCCCTCGAAGCTCACCGGGTCCAGGAAGCCGCGCTCCACGATCGCGGCCACGAACCGGTCCGTGCGCGTGGTCAGCCAGGCCGTCAGGTACCCGCCGTAGGACCCACCGAGCACGCCCACGCGGTCGGCGTCGAGGGTGGGGTCGGCGGCCAGGGCGGCGTCGAGGAAGGCGAGCACGTCGGCGGTGTCCCGGTCACCGAACGCACCGGTGATCGCCCGGCCGTGCTCCTGCCCGTACCCGGAGGAGCCGCGCGGGTTGCAGAACACGACGGCGTACCCGGCCGCCGCGTACACCTGCACCTCGTCGAAGAACGTCGGGGTGTACTGGGCGTGCGGGCCGCCGTGGATGAGCAGCAGCACCGGGTGCGGGCCAGGACCTGACGGCGTCACCACCCAGCCGTGCACGGGGTAGCCGTCGTCGCTCGTGGCCTCCAGCTCGACCGGCTCGAGCACCCCCGCCTCGGTCCGCAGCCGGGCGGAGAGGTCGCTGACCCGGCCCGGGCTCTCGCCCTCGACGAGCCAGAGGTCGCCGACACTGTCGACGGCGGTCGCGGCCAGCAGGATCTGGGCACCGTCGTCGCTGATGTCGGCGCCGGTGACCTCAGCGGCGCCCTCGAAGACGGGCGTCAGCTCACCGTCGGCCCAGCGCACGAGCTCGGTGGTGCCGCGCCGTTCACGGGTGAGCAGTACCCCGCCGTCGACGGCGAGGAACACCGTGCCGCCGAGGCTCTCGGTGACCGGGTCGGTCAGGCCCTCCAGGTCGGTGATCGTGGCCCCGTCCCAGCGCCCGCGGTACAGGGCCGCCGAGCGGCCGATGAAGTCCATGTCGTCGTCACCGAGGTCGGCCCGCAGCAGCCAGACGGCGTCGTCGTCGAACAGGACGGCGCCGACGTTACCGGGGCCGACGTCGAGCACCCGCGCCGCGGACGTATCAGCCGCGTCGTGGTGGACCAGCTCGGGCACGAGCGCGTCCGCGACCCCGCGCAGCACGAGCAGCCCAGCACCGTCCGGCGTCCACACCGGGCTCCGGTGGTCCTGGGCGGCCGAGGTGACCTGCACCGGCTCGACCCCCGCCGTCGCCAACCGGCCGGGCACCGCGGCGCCCGCGGCGCCGTCGGTGCCCTTCGCACCGGACCCCTTCGAATCGGAAGCCTGCCCCACGGACGGAAGGTCCGCCGTCGGGTCCGGCACAGCCGGCACGTCGATCACGAACACGTGTTGCGGCCGGTCTCCGTAGAAGCCGATGCCGTCGTTGCGGTAGGTGAACGTGGTGATGTGCCGGGGCGGTTCGGCGCCGGGACCGACCTTCTCGTCGGTGCCGTACCGGCCGGCCTCGGGCACCCGGGCGGTGTAGGCGATCCGCTGGGAGTCCGGGGAGAACACCGGCCGGCCGGAGATCCCGGTCGGGTGGTCGGTGAGCAGCCGTGGTTCGCCGCCGCCGGTGGCCATGACCGCGAGCTGCGGCTTGCCGCCCTCGGGGGCACGCACGAACGCGAGCCACTGCCCGTCCGGGGAGATGACGGGCTCGGAGTCCTTGGCGCCGTGCGTGAACGGACGCAGTGCGCCGGACGGCAGGTCGTGGCGCCACAGCGCGGACCGGTAGGAGTCGTCCTCGACGTCGGTGCGGGTCAGCGCGACCACCGCCCAGGTGCCGTCGGGGTGCAGGGTCGGGGTGCCGGGTCGGGTGTACAGGCTCAGGTGTTCGGGACGCATGTCGCGAGCCTATTCCCGCCCGCGGACCGAATCCGAATGGGACGATCGATGGCACCACCATCACCGACGGGGAGGTCGAGTGTGAGTGCGGAGCAGCCGGTGCCGGCGCGGCAGGATGACGTCGGCGAGCACGACGACGATCTGGTCACCGAGGAGGTCGTCGAATTCGACGACGGCGTGGAGTACGTCCCGCCGCCGGCGCCACCGGGTGAGCGCGAACCCGGGCCGAAGTGGGTCACGCCGCTGCCCGTGGGGGTGCGGGCCACCTCGAACTTCGGCCCTCGCGGCGGGATCCTGCACGCGGGCGACGACTACGCCCCGCCCAAGCCCGCCCAGCAGGGCATCCCGGTGTTCGCGATCGCCGACGGCGTGGTGGTCGCGGCCAAGGTCAAGGCGCTGAAGGGCCACTCCGGCAACGGCGTGCTGATCGACCACGGCGGCAAGGTCCGGTCCTACTACGGCCACCTCGCGTCGTTCAAGGTCGGCGCCACGCAGCGGGTGCGCGCCGGGCAGCAGGTGGGCGTGATGGGCCACACCGGCAACGTCAAGCCCTCCGGTGCCGCCGGCACCCACCTGCACCTGGGGGTCCTGGTCGGTGGCGCCTTCACCGACCCGTCCGTGTTCCTCTCGGCGCGCGGGGTGAGGATCGGCAGTTCGGCCACCCACGACACCGGCCCGATCACGCCCAAGACCCAGGGGCAGCCGAGACCGAAGGGCCACGACCCCGCGGTGGAGAAGATCATGCGGAACGCCCTGATCCCGCTCGGCTACTACCGGGGCCGGCCCGACGGTGTTGCCGGGGACCTGTACCGGGCGGCCGTCAGCGCCTATCAGCGGGCGCAGCGCTGGCCCAAGGGCGGGCTGCCGGCGCAGGGCTCCTGGGACGCGCGCACGCAGGCCCACTTCGGCTGGACGAGAACGCTCCAGGCCGCGCTGAACGGGTGGGCGGGTGCCGATCTCGCCGTCGACGGGGACTACCTCGCCAGGACCGCGGCTCGCGTCCTGGAGGTCATGACCCGCAACCACGGCGGCGCCTACCCGGCCACGGCCCGGGTCGACGGCGAGCCCGGGCCGGTCTTCTGCAGGATGCTCGGGATCGGCGCGCATCCCTGAGGCGGGGCAACGCCGCACGTGACCCGCCCAGGGTCCCGGGGCACGTCAGGCTCGACGCCGTCGAGTCACGACGAGCCTTGACGCGGAGGAGCCACTCCTCGCGCAGTCGACCCTCCGGCGGACCCGCCGGAGCTGGAGCCACCTGTCGGATTCGAACCGACGACCGTCCGCTTACAAGGCGGGTGCTCTACCAGCTGAGCTAAGGTGGCGCGCCCTCACGGGCTCCGGACGAGTCTGCCAGAGTCCGTCAGGGGCTGACCAAACGAGTTCCGGCTTCCCTCACGCCCCGCCGGCCGCGGCCTCGATCGCCTCACGGAGCACGCCGGGCTCCGTCCAGGTCACGTCCAGGACCTCGCCGTCGAGCAGGACCTGCGGGGTGGACCGGTTGCCGGTGTCCCGCTCCATCTGGTTCGTGGCGGCCTGGACCCACTCCGGGTACTGGCCGTCGGTGAACGTGTCGATGGCGTCCTGCGGCACGTCCACGTCCGCGGCGATCTCGGCGAGCTGGTCGTCCGAGAGCGCCACGATCTCCTGCTCCTGGAACGCGAACACAGCGTCGATGAACGCCACGAACTGTTCTGGGGCGTAGTTCGCGACCGCCGCGGCGGCGATCGCGGACCGCTGCGAGGCACCGGCCGCGCCGGGGTCCACGATCGCGACCGGGTGGTAGACCACGGTCAGGTCGCCGGCCTCGCGCAGCTCGGTGAGGTCGGCGGCGTTGACCGCCTCGAACTCGACGCAGTGCGGGCACATGAAGTCGAGGTAGACGTTCAGTACCGGGGCACCATCGTTGGCGGTGCCCGCGGCGCCGTCGGCACCGACGCTGATCCCGCCGTGCAGGTCGGAGTTCGCCGGTCGCACCTCGACGTCCTCGAGGTAGGACTTGTTCGCCTGCTGGGCGATCAGGATCCCGGCAGCCACGATCAGCGCGACGAGGGCCACCGCGCCCGCGATCAGGATGGCGCGGGTGCGCCGCTCCTTCTTCGCCTGCTCGGCCCGGATCCGCTCCGCCTCCGCCCGGGCGCGGTCCCGGGCGGAGGCAGCCGTGGCCTTGCTCGACCGCGACGCCATGGCGTCAGGCGGCGTCGGTGACGGCGGCCAGGAACGCGCCCGGCTCCGTCCAGTTGCCGGTCCAGTCCTGGCCGTCGATGTGGATCGTCGGGGTGCCGCTGACGCCGTCGCGTTGCGACTGCTGGGTGGCCACACCGACCCAGTCGGTGTAGGTGCCGGCGGCGAGGGAGTCGGCGACCTCCTGGGACACACCCGCCTCGACGGCGAGCGCGACGATCTCCTCGTCGGTCAGGCCCGGGCCGCCCTCGGCCGGCTGGTTCGCGAAGAGGGCCTCGGCGAACGGCAGGGCCATGGCCGGCTCGGCCGCCGAGACGGTCGCGAACGCGTTCGCGGCGCGGGTGGAGTACATGGTGCCCGCCGACGCGTTGTCCAGATTCGCGAGCGGGTGGTAGGTGATGGTCGCCGTGCCGTCCGCGGCCAGCGAGGCCACGTCCTCGCCGTTGACCTGCTCGAACTGACCGCAGTAGGGGCACAGGAAGTCGAGGTAGATGTCGACCTCCACGGCGCCCTCGTTCGGGCTGCCGGCGCCCTCGGCGCCGATCGGGATGCCGCCGTGCAGGTTCGAACCCGCCGGGACCTCACCCTCGAAGTCCGAGAGCAGGGTGCGCCCTGCGGCCTGGTAGATGAAGAAGCCGGCGGTCGCGATCAGCGCGATCACGAGTACGACGGCGCCGATGAGGATGCCGCGGTTGCGCTTCTCGCGCTTGGCCGCCTGCTCGCGCAGACGGGCCGCCTCGAGTCGGGCCGCCTCGCGGCGCTCCTCGCGGGTCGCCTTGGGGGTGTTCGCTGCCATGGGAGTCGTCCTTGTCCTGGGTGCGCGGCGTCTGGCCGCTGCGGGTGCTGAAGGCGTGCTGGTCGGCTGCGGTTACCGCGCGCCTACGCACACACCGGCGGACCGCGGCGCAGCACCTGCCGGGACGGACGATCGGCGGCCACGGAACTGGCCAGCCAGTCGACGAACACCTGCCCGACGGCGGGGGTCGCCCTGGGTCGTTCGGGTCGCTGCGAGCGCAGCAACCTCGCGATGCCGTCACGGACCGCGGCCACGGCCCTCGCCAGCCAGTGCCCGACGGCGACGGCGGCCAGGTTCGCCAGCACGGCGGTCGCGGCGAGTGCGGCGAACACCCCGAGCAGGGTGGCCGTGTGCGGCCCGAAGCCCAGGTATCCGGTGGGACAGTCCGCGACCCCGCGCATCTGCGCCACGTTCTGCGCGACGAACCCGATCAGGCCGGTGCCGCGCACGCACTCGCTCGCGCGCAGCAGTGCGGTGAAGCCGGCGGTCAGTGCCGGCCAGGCAAGCACGGTGGCGACGAGGAGGGCAGGGGACGTCGGGCGCGCGAGTGCGCGCACACGTTCGCTCCAGCCACCGGTCACGCCCCACAGGATACGGCGCGCACCTGATGGATCGGAATGGGGGTCTGGTCACATCCCCTCGATGCGCGCACCACCCGGGCAGCCCCTCCTGCCGTCACGCAGTACATCCCGCCCGAGACAGACCGGTGGAACCGTCTGAGTCAGGCACCGGGCACTGCGTCAGCGCCGCAGGACGTGGCCGGGTGCGCCGCGGTCGGCGAGCGGGGGCCGGGCACCCCGGCCGGGTCAGAAGCGAGGGATCGGCGGCTGCTCGAACGGCGCCCAGTCGGTGGCGGCGCTGCCGACGAGCAGGAGTACCGCGGCCGTCGCCAGCAGGGCGAGTGCGATGGCGACCCATGCCCAGGCCCCGCGCACCCCTGGCGCGAACACCGCGAGCACCGACCGGGCCCCCTCCCGCGCATGCCCGCTCGACGGGGTCCACCACAGCAGCAGCGTCACCACGGCCACGACGGCGGGCACCACGATCGTCAGCGGCACCGACGGCGACGCCAACCCCCACACGATGACTCCGCCGAGCCCGGCGACGATCAGACCGGGCAGCGTCAGCAGCGCGGAGAGCACGAAGTGCCACGGGGAGGCGAGGCCGGCCGTGACCAGGTCCCACTTGCCCGGGCCGCGCCGGATCCGTCGCCCGCGCAGGCTCCGCGCCGCGGAGCCCACGGTGCCGACGAGCAGGAAGACGGCGAGGAACACCAGCAGCGTCCAGGACGGCCAGAGCGCGCCGAGCCCGACGGCGGCCAACCACCAGGCGCCGGTCACGCCCGGCCGCGGTTTCGCGGGGATGGCCCAGGCGGGCCACTGGCCGGGGACCTCACCCTGGCCGGGCTGCCCGAACTGACCGGGCACCTCGGGCGGCTCCCCGGAGGTGGTCGGGTGCCAGGAGGGGTCCGACGGCGTGGGCCGGCCGGGCGGGCCCGCTACCTGGCTCGGTGGTGGCGCGACGTGCTGCTGCGCCACCTGCCGCGGAAAGGGCTGCTGCTGCACCGGTTGTTGCGGCACGGGCGGCGCGGTCGGCGCTACCTCGTGCAGCGGGGTCACCTGCGTCGGCGGGTACTGCTGACGCAGGGCGAGCGGCATCACGGCGGTCGCCGGGCGGTCGCCCGGCTGCGGATCGCGCGGCCCCGGGGGTCCGTCGGCGCCGGCCTCGGCACCGGAGCCGGCCGACGGCGCGTACGACGGCGGGTGCCCGCCCGGCGGCCGGTACGTCGGCGGCTCCTCGCCCAGCGCGCTCGTGCGGGCCGCGGACGGCGAGTACGACGGCGGCACGTCGCCGGCAGCGGTCGCGCCGCCCGCCGGAGAGTACGACGGCGGCAGGTCACCGGAGCCGGCCGACGGCGCGTAGGACGGCGGCACGTCGCCCGGCGCACCGGCGCGGGCCGCGCCGCCCAGAGCACCCGCGGCACCGAGTGCGCCCGCCGCACCAACGGCGCCGGCTGCACGCGACCGACCGGCGGAGCCCTCGCCGTCGTAGGCGGCACCGTTGTAACCGGCACCGTCGTAACCGGCACCGTCGTAACCGGCACTGTCGTAACCGGCATGGCCCGCGGAACCTGCGCCGTCGGGCCCGTGCTCACCCTCGTCCCAGTCGCCGGGCGCGAGCAGCGACGTGACCTCCCGGCCCTCGGCGTGATCGGTGAGTGCGCGCAGCACGGTCTCGGCGCCCATCCGACGGTCGGGGTCCGGGTGCAGTGCGCGGCGGAGCACCTGCGCCACCCGCGGGTGCAGGTCCGCGACGTCCGCGCGGCCGGCCTCGACCCGCATCAGCACCCCGGGGCCGCGCCCGAACGGTGGCCGCCCGGTGGCCGAGTAGACGAGCACGGCGGACCAGCCCCACCAGTCCCCCGCTGGCCCCGGGTCGGCGCCGCGCATCACCTCGGGGTCGACGTATCCGGGGGTGCCGGTGACCATGCCGGTCTGGGTCAGCCGGGTGTCGTCGGCGAGCTGGGAGATGCCGAAGTCGATCACGACGGGGCCGTCGTCGGTCAGCATCACGTTGGCCGGCTTGAGGTCCCGGTGCACCACGCCGGCGGCGTGGATCTCCTCCAGCGCCAGCGCCAACCCGTTCGCGAGGCCCGCCAGCTCCTCGGCGTCCATCGGCCCGTGCTCGACGATCGAGTCCTCCAGCGACTGCCCGTCGATCAGCTCGGTGACGATGAACGCCTCGTCGGAGTCCGCCTCCGCGTCCAGCACCCGGGCGACGTGCTCACCACGGACCCGGTGCAGGGTGGCCACCTCCCGGCGCAGCCGCTCCCGGGCCGCCTCGTCCGCGCTGAACACCGGGTGTAACAGCTTCACCGCGACCAGCCGGTCCTCCGCGTCGAGGGCCTTGTACACGGTGCCCATGCCGCCCGCGCCCAGCCTCGCGAGCAGCCGGTATCCACCCACCTCACGCAGTGGGGAGGAGACCGGGCGCTCGTCCATATCGGCAACCTACGCCACCATCCGGGGCGGCCGGGGGCGGCCCGCCGCTCGGCCGGCGCACCGGCGGTCCCCGGCAGGTCCGGCGCTGCCCCGATACCCTGGGGCCACACCACTGAAGAGTTGAGGGATATGTCCGGCACTCACGATTTCGTCGTTGTCGCCAACCGCCTGCCTGTGGACATCCAGACCGATGTCGACGGCGAACGCACGTGGAGCCGCTCCCCCGGAGGACTCGTCACGGCACTGGCACCGATCATGAGGGCCAAGGGTGGGGCCTGGGTCGGTTGGTCCGGCGCCGCGGACACCACGATCGAGCCGTTCGAGGCGGACGACATGTGGCTCGCACCTGTGCCACTGACCGCCGAGGAGATCGCCACCTACTACGAGGGCTTCTCGAACGCGACCCTGTGGCCGCTCTACCACGACGTGATCGTCGACCCGGAGTACCACCGGGTCTGGTGGAACGCCTACCTCGAGGTGAACCGCCGGTTCGCGGAGGCGGCCGCGGTGAACGCGGCGGAGCACGCCACCGTCTGGGTCCACGACTACCAGCTGCAGCTCGTGCCGCAGATGCTGCGGCGGCTCCGTCCGGACGTGCGGATCGGGTTCTTCAACCACATCCCGTTCCCGCCGGTGGAGCTGTTCGGCCAGCTGCCCTGGCGCAGGCAGGTCGTCGAAGGGCTGCTCGGGGCGGACCTGGTCGGCTTCCAGCGCACCGGGGACGCGGCCAACTTCCTGCGCGCCGTGCGCCGGTTCACCTCCTACGGCACCCGCGGCCAGGTCATCACCATCGGCAAGCACTGGACCCGCCCGGAGCGGCACGTGCGGGCGGCGACGTTCCCGATCTCCATCGACTCGGCGCAGCTGGACGAGCTCGCCCGGACCGAGGCCGTGGAGAAACGGGCTGCCGCGATCCGCTCCGAGCTGGGCGATCCGGACGTGCTGCTGCTCGGCGTCGACCGGCTCGACTACACGAAGGGCATCCGGCACCGGATCAAGGCGTTCGGCGAGCTGGTGGCCGAGAAGAAACTCACCGTGCCCGCGGCGGCGCTGGTGCAGGTGGCCAGCCCGAGCCGGGAGCAGGTGGAGGAGTACCAGACGCTCCGCCACGAGGTCGAGGTGATGGTCGGCAACCTCAACGGCGAGCACGGCTCGCTCGGCCGCGCGGCCATCTACTACATGCACCACTCCTACCCGCAGGAGGAGATGGCGGCCCTGTACCGGGCGGCGGACGTGATGCTCGTGACCGCGCTGCGGGACGGCATGAACCTGGTCGCCAAGGAGTACGTCGCCGCCCGCAGCGACCTCGGCGGGGTCCTCGTGCTCAGCGAGTTCGCCGGTGCCGCGGACGAGATGAGCCAGGCCCTGCTGGTCAACCCGCATGACATCGAGGGCATGAAGTCCGTGATGATGAGGGCCTCGACCATGGACCCCCGGGAGGGGCGCCGCCGGATGCGCGCGTTGCGCAAACGGGTCCTCGAGCACGACGTGGCGCACTGGGCGAACTCGTTCCTGTCCGTGCTGGAGGCGGTGCCGCAGCGGACCTCACACGTCTGAGCCCGCACCCGCACGAGCCCGAGGAGTACCGCATGGAAGAGACCCTGACGGCGGCGCTCGACGACTTCGCCGCATCGTCGCCGATCCTGATCGCCCTCGACTTCGACGGCTGCCTCGCCCCGTTCGAGCAGGATCCGGCGAACTCCCGCCCGCTGCCGGAGTCCTCCGCCGCCCTGGCGCGGCTCGGCGCCGACCCCGGCGTGCAGCTCGCGCTCGTCTCCGGCCGACCGGCCGCGGACCTGCTCACCCTCGCAGGGCCGTCCGCCGGCACCTGGCTGGTCGGCAGCCACGGCGGGCAGACCGGCGAGGTCCGCGCCGACGGCACCCTGCACCTCGACCCATTCGAGTTGACGACGGCGCAGGCCGAGCTGCGCGCAGCCGTCGCCGACGCGGTGGCCGAGCTGGCCGCGGCGTACCCGGGCGCGTGGGTCGAGGACAAGCCGGCCGCGGCGGCCCTGCACACCCGCGGGCTCGCTCCCGCGGCCGCGGACGAGGCGCTCGCCGCGGCGATGGCGGGACCGGGCGCGTGGCCGGGGGTGCACCCGATCCGGGGCAACCAGGTCGCTGAGCTGGCCGTCCTCGAGGTGACCAAGGGGCAGGCCCTCGAGCGCCTGCGGGCGCGGCTGCTCGGCGGCCCAGCGGCACCACCGCGGGAGGCGAGTGCACCCGGGGAGGCGACCTTCGCCGTCGGGCCCCGGGTGCTGTACGCCGGCGACGACGTGACCGATGAGACGGCGCTGGCCACCCTGCGGGACGGCGACGTCGGCGTGAAGGTGGGCGGGGCCCCGACGGTCGCGGACCACCGCGTCCCGGACGAGCGGGGGGTCGCGCGGATGCTGACCCATCTCGCGGACCGGAGAGCGACGCAGACCACACCGTGACGTGTGGCACAATCGTGCGTGGCCCGCAACGATTGCGAGCCGTGTCAGCGGAGACACTCTGACACCTTTCACAACGGATCGTCCGGCACGTACCTGCCGGTGAAGGGAAAGACCAACATGGCATCGGTCACTTTCGACCAGGCAACCCGGGTGTACCCGGGTCAGGAGCGTCCCGCGGTTGACTCGCTCAACCTCGAGGTCGGCGACGGCGAGTTCATGGTTTTCGTCGGCCCGTCCGGCTGCGGTAAGTCCACCTCCCTGCGCATGCTCGCAGGCCTTGAGGACGTGAACTCCGGCCGCATCCTCATCGGCGACCGCGACGTCACCGACGTCCAGCCCAAGGACCGCGACATCGCGATGGTGTTCCAGAACTACGCGCTGTACCCGCACATGTCCGTGGCGGACAACATGGGCTTCGCCCTGAAGATCGCCGGCACCCCGAAGGCGCAGATCCGCGAGCGCGTCGAAGAGGCAGCCAAGATCCTCGACCTGACCGAGTACCTCGACCGCAAGCCGAAGGCGCTCTCCGGTGGTCAGCGTCAGCGCGTCGCCATGGGCCGCGCCATCGTGCGTCAGCCCCAGGTGTTCCTCATGGACGAGCCGCTGTCCAACCTGGACGCCAAGCTCCGCGTCCAGACGCGTACGCAGATCGCGTCGCTGCAGCGTCGTCTCGGCGTCACCACGGTGTACGTGACCCACGACCAGACCGAGGCACTGACCATGGGTGACCGCATCGCGGTCCTCAAGGACGGTCTGCTCCAGCAGGTCGGCACCCCGCGGGAGATGTACGACACCCCGCAGAACGTGTTCGTCGCCGGCTTCATCGGCTCTCCCGCGATGAACCTTGGCACCTTCTCCGTCGCGGACGGCAAGGCGAACCTGGGCGACACGCACATCCCGCTGACCCGCACCACGATCGACGCGCTCACCGAGGCGGACAAGGGCGAGATCACCCTCGGCTTCCGTCCGGAGTCCCTTGACGTCGCGACCGAAGGCTCCGAGGGCGCGTTCGGTATCAACGTGAACCTCGTCGAGGAGCTCGGCTCGGACGCGTTCGTCTACGGCCAGCTCTCCTCGCGTGAGATCGCCGAGAACGTGACCTCCGGTGCCGGTGAGGCGCAGTTGATCGCGCGCGTCGACCCCCGCCGCCCCCCGCTGAAGGGCGACAAGATCTGGGTCAAGGTTCGTGAGGGTGAGGCACACGTCTTCTCCTCCGCCACCGGTGAGCGTCTGCCGGTCTGATCCACAGCAGTACGCGAGGGGGCGGGTTCCTGACGGGGCCCGCCCCCTCGCGTGTGCGCCGGTGCGCTCGCCCCCGCACCGGCGCACACGATGTCGGCCGAACCTGAGAGACTTCTTCCATGCCTCAGTCCCTGCAGATCACCGCCGCGGCCCCGGACCCGGCGCTGCTGGACCTGCCCTGGCACATACCGCTCGAGGAGTGGCCCGAGTCGCACCTGGCCGCGCTGCCCCGCGGGATCTCCCGGCACGTGGTCCGCTTCGTGAAACTGTCCGGACGGGTCATCGCGGTCAAGGAGATCGGCGAGTCGGTCGCGTACCGCGAGTACGCGCTGCTGCGCGACCTGAACCGCCTGGACGTGCCGTCCGTGGAACCGGTCGGGGTCATCACGGGCCGCACCTCCTCCGACGGTGAGCAACTGAACTCGGTCCTGATCACCAAGCACCTGAAGTTCTCGCTGCCGTACCGGGCCCTGTTCAGCCGGTACCTGGCCCCGGACATGGCCACGCGCCTCATCGACGCCCTCGCCGTGCTGCTCGTGCGGCTGCACCTGACCGGTTTCTACTGGGGCGACGTGTCCCTGTCCAACACCCTGTTCCGGCGGGACGCGGGCGAGTTCGCCGCCTACCTCGTGGACGCCGAGACCGGCGATCTGCATGACACCCTGACCAAGGGCCAGCGGGAGTACGACCTGGAGATCGCCCGGGTGAACATCATCGGCGAACTCATGGACCTGGCCGCCGGGGACCTCCTCGTGGACGACGTGGACACCGTCGCGGTCGGCGAGATGATCGTGCAGCGCTACGAGGAGCTCTGGAACGAGCTGACCGGTGCCGAGGAGTTCGGAGCGACCGAACGGTGGCGGGTCGCGGACCGGATCCAGCGTCTGAACGAGCTCGGCTACGACGTCGGCGAACTGCAGATGACCACGGACGTGGACGGCACCACCGTGCAGATCCAGCCGAAGGTGGTCGACGCCGGCCACCACCACCGCCGGCTGATGCGCCTGACCGGCCTGGACGCCGGGGAGAACCAGGCACGTCGCCTGCTCAACGACATGGACACCTACCAGGCGGCGACCGACCAGCAGGGCGAGGACGAGGAGTTCGTGGCACACGAATGGCTCTCCGAGGTGTTCGAGCCGACCGTCCGCGCCGTCCCGCGGGATCTGCGCGGCAAGCTTGAGCCGGCGGAGGTCTACCACGAGGTGCTCGAGCACCGCTGGTTCATGGCGCAGAACGCCGGCCATGACATCCCGCTCGCGGAGGCTCTGACGTCCTACGTGGAGAACGTGCTGCGGCACCGCCCCGACGAGGAGGCCATCCTCGGCCTCGACACCGCGACCCTCGCCGCGATCGAACCGGACTGACCCCTATCCGGCGCACGCTCCGCCGTCGGGCGTGCTGGCGGCGCCGGTCACGGGCGCGCCGGGTCAGGCTCGGCGAGCGCCGCGGGAACGGAGGTCCCGGCCAGGAGGTCGGCGATGTCCACCCGGGCGCCCGTGCGGCGCGAGTCGTTCGCCGCGATGCCCACCAGCACCGACCGCAGTCCGTCCGCGAGCCCGGCGGGGCGGCCGAGCGGATCGACGGCGGGGCCGCGAAGGACATCGGTCAGGAGCCGACCGTCGCCACCGCCGTGCCCGCCCTCGCCGGCGGGGATCGGGACCTCCTGCGCGACCTCCCAGTGCCGCTGCACGAGCAGTCGCTGCCCACGGGCACGGACACCGTCCGCGCCGGCCACGTTGGCTGGGGAGTTCGCGTCGAGGATCGGATGGCCGTCGGCGTCCGGGACGACGGCCGAACGCTCCACGACCTCGAGCTCGGCGCGGCCCTCGGTGCCGTTCGCCGTCACCCGGTACCCCTCCCACGGCGAGTGGGCGTTCAGCGAGTAGGTGAGCACCGGGCCGCAGCCGTAGCCGACCATCACGGACATGTTGTCGTCGATGGAGATGCCTGCCGAGAACACGTCGACGTCGCGCAGGTACCCGTCGTGGTGCTCGGCCTCTTAGTACAGGCGCCGTAGCTCCGGGTCGGTGCGCAGGTCGAGGGCGAACGGGTCCCGGGTGGGTGGGTCCACCGTGCCGCGGGCCGGGCGGGCGGGAAGGCCCCGGGCGAGCGCGTTGTCACGACCGTAGAAGCGCAGGTCGCCCGCCGCGAACACCCAGGCAGGGGTGTCCGCGAGCCACCAGTTGACCAGATCGAAGTGGTGCGAGGCCTTGTGCACCAGCAGCCCGCCGGAGTTCGCGCGGTCGCGGTGCCAGCGGCGGAAGTAGTCCGCGCCGTGCGCCGTGTCGAGGGCCCATTCGAAGTGCACCGACGTGACGGTCCCGATCCGGCCGGAGTCGATGACGTCCTTCAGGGCGCCGTTGCGCGGCGCGTAGCGGTAGTTGAAGGTCAGCACGAGGGACCTGCCGGTGGCGGCGACGGCGGCGGTGATCCGCTCGCACCCGGGCAGGTCGGTCGTCAGCGGCTTCTCCACCACGACGTCCGCCCCGGCCGTCAGCGCGCGGGCGGCCAGGTCCGCGTGGGTGTGGTCCGGGCTCGTCAGGATGACGCGGTCGACCCGCTCGGTGGCGATCATCGTCTCGAGGTCCGCGGGCAGGTACCGGGCCGGCAGCGGCGCGCCTGGCTTGGCCGTCGCGACCAGTTCGTCGTAACGGTCCAGCCGACCGGGGTTCGGCTCGCACCAGGCCACGAGCTCCCCGGCGTCGGCGAAGGTGCCGAGCAGGGCGTCGATGTACATCCGAGCGCGCGAGCCGGTCCCGATGATCGCGTACCTCGTCATGGTGGGTGTTCTCCTCTCGTCGGTGCGCTGGGCCCTGGGCTACTTGATGCCGGTCGTGGCGATCCCCTTGACCAGGTACTTCTGGCCGAACAGGAACACGACGAAGACCGGGATCAGGGACACGATGGACATGGCGAACAGGGCACCCCAGTTCGAGGATCCGGTGGAGTCCACGAACGTGCGCAGGGCCACCGGGACCGTGTACATGTCCGGGCTGGTCAGGAAGATGAGCTGGCCGAAGAAGTCGTTCCAGGTCCAGATGAACGTGAAGATCGCCGTGGTGGCCAGCGCGGGCAGGGACAGCGGCATCATGATCCGGGCGTAGATGCGGATGTGGCCGCAGCCGTCCAGGCGGGCCGCCTCGTCCAGCTCCTTCGGGATACCCCGGAAGAACTGGACCATCAGGAAGATGAAGAACGCGTCGGTGGCGAGGAACTTCGGGACGATCAGCGGCAGGAACGTGTTGATCCAGTCCAGCTCGGAGAACAGGACGTACTGCGGCACGATCACCACGTGGATCGGGAGCATGATCGACATCAGCATGATCGCGAACCACAGCCGCCGGCCGGTGAAGTTCAGCCGCGCGAACGCGTACGCCGCCATCGAGCAGGAGATCAGGTTCCCGAGCACGGCCCCCACCACGACCACGGCGGAGTTGGCCAGGTAGTGCGTGAACGGGTGCGCCAGCGCGTTCCACCCGACGGTGTAGTTGCTCAGGTCCCACTCGGCTGGCAACAGCGACGGGTCCCGGAAGATGATGTCGTTCGGCTTCATCGAGCTGGACACCATCCACAGCAGCGGATAGAGCATCACCAGGCCGAATGCGATCAGCAGCGCGTGGCGCACGATCGAGCGGAGCCGGGTCCGCCACAGCACCGGCCGCCGGGTCGGCGGTGCCTCGGCCGCCAGCTCGGACAGGGTGCGACCCCGGCGGCCCACGGTCGGGAGGTCGGCCCGGGGGCCCGCAGCACCCGCCCTGGTCTCAGTCACCGTAGAACACCCAGAACTTGGAGGCGAAGAAGTTCACGGCGGTCATCCCGCCGATGATCACCAGCAGCAGCCAGGCCATCGCGGACGCGTAGCCCATGTCGAACGCGCCGAACCCCCGCTGGTAGAGGTAGAGCGTGTAGAACAAGGTCGAGTCCGCCGGGCCACCGGTGCCGCCGGAGACCACGAAGGCCTGCGTGAACGACTGGAACGCGCCGATCAGCTGAAGCACCAGGTTGAAGAAGATGATCGGGGTGAGCAGCGGCAGCGTGATCGAGCGGAACCGGCGGGCCCGGGACGCTCCATCGATCGCGGCGGCCTCGTAGTAGGTCTCCGGGATCTGCCGCAGTCCCGCCAGGAAGATCACCATCGGCGCACCGAACGTCCAGACGTTCAGGATCATCAGGGTGCCGAGGGCGTAGTCCGGGTGCGACACCCAGCCCTGACCCTCGATGCCGAGGAGCGCGAGGAACTGGTTCACCAGTCCGTTCGTGCCGAACACCTGCCGCCACAGGATCGCGATCGCGACCGATCCGCCGAGCAGCGACGGCAGATAGAACACGGACCGGTAGATCGCCAGGCCGCGCAGGCCCCGGTCGAGCACGATCGCCAGCAGCAGCGCCGCAGCGAGCTGCAGCGGGACGGAGATCAGCACGTAGGTGAACGTGACCCCGAGCGAGTTCAGCAGCCGCTCGTCGGCGAACATCCGGACGTAGTTCTCCCAGCCGATCCAGTTCGGGTCCTGCAGGAGGTTGTAGTCGGTGAAGGACAGGTAGAGCGAGGCCACGAGCGGACCCGCTGTGATCACGAACAGCCCGATGAACCACGGGGCCAGGAAGAACACCGCGGCCCGGTTGTCCCCCTTCTCCGCGGCGCTGCGGCCGCGGCGTCGCCGGCCCGGCCCGCCCCGGCCGGACTCGCGTCGCATCGTGCTCAGCTCACGGAGTGCGGACATGCTCGGGCACCTCCCCCGGTACGCGTCGCGGATGCCGGTCCCATGCGCTCAACTCCCTCGCTCACCCTGCCCGCTCGACCCACCTGCTCAGGAGATCGCCGCGGTCACTTCGGTCACGAACGCCGCACCCGCGTCCTCGGGGCTGGTCCGGGCGAACAGCACCTCCTGGTTCAGCCGGGTCAGGATGCCGGCGCTCTCGGTGGAGCCGGTCGGCCCGATCACGAAGTCGCCGTCGATGAACTCGTTGACCTGGCTGAGGAAGTCGAACTCCACCTGGGTGGTCGGTTCGAGGCCCTGCTCGGACAGGTGCGCCCGGATCGTCTCGTTCGAGGGGACGCCGCGGTCGGTCCCGATGAGGTCGGCCGCGTCGGTGCTGTTGACGAGGAAGTCGACGAGTTGTGCGGCGGCCTCCGGGTGCTCTGTCTCGGCGTTGATCGTGTACAGCTGCGAGGCCTGCTGCCACATTGCGGACCCGTTCGGGCCGGAGTCACCGGGCACCCGGATCAGGATCAGGTCCTGACCGGACGCCTCCCGGAACGCGCCGAGGTTGTTCGACCACCCGAAGGACATCGCGGCGAGCCCCTGCCCGAGCAGCGACTGCTCGGGCGAGGTCTGGGTGGTCAGCTCGGAGGTGATCGTGGCCGGTGGCGTCGCCCCCGACTCCATCAGACCGGAACTGTAGGTGAACCAGTCGCCGACCAGCTCCGGGGTCGCGTTGAGTGACCCGTCCGCAAGGTACAGGCCGTGCCCGGACTGGTGGTTCAGGTAGAGGTCGAGCACCTCGGCGGACGTCGGGTCGGCGGCGCCGTAGGTACCGTCCGGGGTGTTCGCGCTGATCTCGGCCGCGATCTCCGCGAAGTCGTCCCAGGTCCACGAGTCCTGGTCCGGCAGGTCCACCCCGGCCGCCTCGAAGATCGCCGGGTTGATCACGACGCCGTAGGTGTTCGCGCCGGTCGGTACCCCGTACTGGGTGTCCGAGAAGAACCCGTTGGACAACGCGCCCGCGTCGAGCGTGGAGGTGTCCAGGTACTCGGCGACCTCGGCGAGGTCGAGGAGCGCGCCGCGATCGCCGTACTCGCGCGGGTACGCGCCGCCCATCGTGATCACGTCCGGGGCGTCCCCGGCGGCGACCGTGGTCGCGAGCCTGTCGAAATACGCGTTGAAGTCGACGTACTCGGTCTCCACGGTGATGTTCGGGTTGGCCGTCTCGAAGATCGCCACGGCCTCGTTCGTGATGGCGGCCCGGTCCTCGTTGCCCCACCAGGCGAAGCGGATCGTGACCGCCTCACCCTCGGCCGACGTGCCACCGTCGCCCGCGTCCGTGCCGCCGTCGTCCGCCTGCCCGCAGGCCGCCAGGGCGAGCACCAGGCCGGCACCGACGATGGCCGCGACGCCGCGGCCGCGCTCGCGCCTCGCTGAGAATCCGATGTTGCGCATGGTCGATCCCTCCCGGCGCACCCTCGCGCCGATTCGCTTCCGCTGTGAAGTGAGTGTGGATGTCGATCTCCGAACGGCTCTCACCGTCTGTTTACACCGGTGTAAAGACTTCACGTGACGCAGCTCGATGTCAAGCCCCTCTGGCTCATGCGGTGGCGGTGGACTCGCGCGTCTCGAGGCGGAACCCGGCGACGATCTCGTGCGCGGCGGCCGCGCCGCGCTCGCCGCGACCTGCGAGCCGGTCGGCGAGGAGCCCGACGGCGGTGCGTGCGATCTCGGTCCGGCCCGGGTCGATCGTGGTCAGGCTCGGGCGCGAGAAGCTCGCCTCCTCGATGTTGTCGAACCCGGCGAGTGCCACGTCGCCGGGCACGGACAGGCCGCGCTCGAACAGTTCCCGCATCGCCCCGAGAGCCATCACGTCGTTGAGCGCGAGGACGGCGTCGGGCGTGACTCCCCGCTCAAGGATCTCGGCCATGGCCCGGGCACCGGTCCGCCGGCTCCAGCGCTCGTCGCCGGCCACCAGCCGCGGGTCCACCTCGACCCCGGCGGCGGACATCGCGGCGCGGAACCCCCGGGCGCGCAGGTTCCCGGCGCCGGACTCCGAGTCGTGCCCACCGATCAGCGCGATGCGGCGCCGGCCGCTGTCGAGCAGGTGCTCGGTGACCGTCCGGGCCCCCGCCTCGTTCGCCATCGCCACGTGGTCGACACCACGGCGCAGCGCCCGCTCGCCGAGCAGCACGATCGGGAAGTCGACGTCGAGCGCACCGGCGTCCGCGGAGCGCAACGCCGTCGGCGAGTAGAGCAGCCCGTCCGTCATCCGGCGGCGCGGGCTCGTCAGCACCTCGAGCTCCCCCGCCCTGGTGCCACCGGTCTGTTCGATCAGCACGGTCAGACCGACCCGGTCGGCAGCCGCGATGACCGCGTCGGCGAGCTCGGCGAAGTAGGCCAGCCGCAGCTCCGGGACCGCGAGCGCGATCATTCCGGTCCGGCCGAGACTCAGGTTCCGGGCCGTGAAGTTCATCTGGTACCCGAGCTCGTCGATCACCCTCAGGACCCGGTCCCGCATCTCGGGGCGGACGTGCGGATAGGCGTTGACGACGTTGGAGACCGTCTTGAGCGAGACACCGGCCCGCTGCGCCACGTCCCGCATCGTCACCGCGCGCACCGTCACGCTCACCTCCGCTCGCCGGGTCCGGACGGAACCCACCACGGGGGAACTATGCCACCGTCAGCGTGCCGGGCCCGCCCGATGGCACGGTGTGGCCGGCCCGATGGCACGGTGTGGGCCGGCCCGATGGCACGGCGAGAGACCGCCCGATGGCGCGATCCGACGCGTGGTCCGGCGACGAACCTGCCCCGACCGTGCACCCGAACCGCCCTTCAGCGCGAGCCGACGGTCCGGTCAACGCACGATGACGCAGCGTCGCCGGTCAGCGTGAGCTGAGGTACTGGCGGACCCGCGGCAGGGTGGCCACGGCACCGTTGAGCAGCGCGCCGCTGAGCAGCACGATGCCGATGATCCCGAGCGCGCGCTCTCCGGCGGTGGCGCGCCCTCCGGCTCGCCGCGACCGCCCGGCGCGACGCAGCAGCACGAGCCCGATGCCGAGCTCGACTCCCGCGGCGGCCGCCGGCACCCAGGACCGGCCGACCTCCTCCGCGCTCTCATAGAGCGCGTACGCCCCGGCCCGGGCCTCGTCCGCGGCGACGTGCGCGGCGCGACGCATCGCCTCGGTGACCGTCACCGGGTCGATCGTGACGACGTCGTCCAGGCTGTTCGCGTCGACCTCGTGGGCGAGGAACCCGGTGATCGCGTCCGGCAGCCCGAGCGCTGCCACCAGCGCGGCGGGTCCGCCGTCGGAGGACCGCTCCAGCGCCGTCCGAAGGGCCGCGGGGTCGGCCTCCGGCCGTACCGCGGCCAGATCACGCACCAGGGCGCCGGCGCCGAGCTCGGCGTCGATGAAGGTGGCCACCAGGTCGGCCACCCGGTCCTCGGTGGGCACCGCGGCGAGCGCCGCGTCCCAGGTGAACAGCTGCGCGCGTTCCGGTGTCTCGATGAGCGCGACGGACGGGAACACCGCGCCGCGCTCGAGCAGCACGGCGGGCAGGTGCTCGGCCGCCCAGGTCAGCTCGGTGAGCACGGCGCCGCTCTCGATCAGCACCAGCCGGTCGTCGCCGTGCGGGGCGGCGTGCAGGCGCACCCCGGCGGCGGTGGCCAGCGACTCCAGTTGCGGCAGGCTCGCCGGGGTGAGCACCACGGCCCGGTCCGGTACCCGCGCGGAGACGACGTCGATCTCGGGATCGAACGGGTCGTCGTCGGGCTCCTCCTGACCCTCGCCCGGCTCGGGCGTGGCGTCGAAGCCGATCTCGTCGAACGCGACGTAGGCCTGGCACTCACGCGCGAGTGCCTCGGTCAGCTCGGCCACCCCGGGGCCGGGCACGACCCGTTGGCCGTCCTCGTCGACGACGGCGACCCGGTCGTCGGCGTCGGTGGCGATGGTCACGGCCACGGCGTACGGGGCCTCGGGATCGGACTCGATCAGCGCGACGACCTGGGCACCGTCCAGGAAGCCGCCGGCCCGGGCGGCGTGGGGCGTTCTCGCGCTGACGATCCCGGAGCGGCGGCGCCACGTCGGTGTACTCGTCATGTCTCGACCCTACCTACCGCCGAGCGTGCTGACACCCGCAACACCCGGCCGTCGGCAACGGCCCCGGCCGGTCAGGCCGACGCCGCGTCGCGGCGCTTGCGCGCCACCTCGTACAGGGCGATCCCGATGGCGGTCCCGGCGTTCAGGGACTCGGTCGCGGCAGCGATCGGGATCGAGACGATCAGGTCGCAGGTCTCGCGGACCAGACGACCGAGGCCCTTGCCCTCGGAGCCGAGAACAAGCACCAGTGGGTCGCCGGCGAGTTCCAGATCGCCGATCTCGGTGGGACCGTCGCCGTCGAGACCGACCACGAAGCAGCCGGCCTGCTTGTACATCTCCAGGGCGCGGACCAGGTTCGTGGCGCGCGCGACCGGCACCCGCGCCGCGGCGCCCGCGGAGACCTTCCACGCGGACGCCGTCACCCCGGCGGCCCGCCGCTGCGGGACCACCACCCCGTCGACGCCGAACGCACCGGCGCTGCGCAGGGCGGCACCGAGGTTGCGGGGATCGGTGATCCCGTCGAGGGCCACGATCAGCGGGGTGTGCCCGTTCCCGGTGGCGACGTCGAGCAACGCCTCGGGCTCGACGTAGGAGTACGCCGGGACCTGGATGACGACGCCCTGGTGGACGCCGCCGTCGGTGAGCCGGTCGAGCTCGGCCTTGGAGACCTCCAGCAGCGGCAGCGAGCGGACGGTCACCTCCCGGAGGATCTCCCGGGTGCGGTCGTCCGAGTCGATCCGGCTGGACAGGTACACCGTGGAGACCGGGATGCCCGCGCGCAGGGCCTCGACCACCGAGTTCCGCCCACCGACGAACTCATGGGACTTCGCGGAGGAGCGGCCCTGCGACCGGCGCTGCCCGCTGCCACGCTCGCTCTTGGCGGCGTCACGCTCGGAGGCCGCCTTGCGCTTGGCGGCCGGGTGGTAGGGCCGGTCCTCCGCCTTCGGGGTGGGCCCACGCGCCTCGAGGGCCTGGCGGCCGTGGCCGCCGGTACCGACCCGGGCGCCCTTCTTGGAGCCGGGCTTGCGCACGGCTCCCTGTCGTCGAGAATTACCGGCCACTTGTGCCACCCTTCACGCTCCACCGGGCGCCGCCCGGGGAGTCCTCGACAACGATTCCCGCTGCCGTCAGTCGCTCGCGCAGCGCGTCCGCACGCGCCCAGTCCTTCTCGGCCCGCGCCTGGACGCGCTCGGCGAGCACCGCCTGCACGAGGACGCCGAGCGCCTGCTCCGCTGCCCCGTCGGCGGCTCGTCCACCGACCCACGGCTGCGCCAACGGGTCGATTCCGAGCACGTCGAGCATCGTCCGCACCTGGGCCTGCGCAGTGCGAACCTGGGCTCGGTCCTGCGCGGCCAGCGCCGTGTTGCCGGCGGTCACGTGCTCGTGCACGACCGCGAGTGCGGCGGAGACGTTCAGGTCGTCGTCCATCGCGGCCGCGAACGCCGCGGGCACATCGGTGTCGGCCACCTCCTCGCGGGTGAGCGCCCCGACGAGCTCCACGGCGCGCTGCACGAACCCGGAGATCCGCTCCCAGGCGGCGCCGGACTCGTCGAGGCTGGTGTCGGAGAACTCGAGGGTGGACCGGTAGTGCACCGCTCCGAGGGCGTAGCGCAGCACGACGGCCTCGCCGTGCTCGAGCACCGCGTCCACCGTGAGGGAGTTGCCGAGCGACTTGCTCATCTTCTCCCCGCCGACCGTCACCCAGGCGTTGTGCATCCACAGGTTCGTGAAGCCCCACCCGGCGGCCTGCGACTGGGCCTGCTCGTTCTCGTGATGGGGGAAGCGAAGGTCGATGCCGCCGCCGTGGATGTCGAAGGACTCGCCCAGGTACTTGCGCGCCATCGCGGAGCACTCCAGGTGCCAGCCGGGGCGGCCGCGGCCCCATGGGGTGGGCCACGAGGCCCCCTCCGGGTCGGTGTCCTTGGTGGCCTTCCAGAGTGCGAAGTCCCGCGGGTCACGCTTGTCCGAGGCCTCCTCCTCCACCGTGGAGAGGTTCTCCAGGAGCTGGCGGGTGAGCTCGCCGTACTTGCCCCAGGAGCGCACGTCGAAGTACACGTTGCCCTCGTCGCCGACGTAGGCGTAGCCGCGCTCGATGAGCAGCGCGATCAGCTCGACCATCTCGGTGACGTGCCCGGTCGCCCGCGGCTCGTACGTGGGCGGTTCCACGCCGAGCATCTCGTAGGCCCGGTTGAACTCCCGCTCGAACCGGTGTGCCCAGGCCCACCACGGCACGTCGGCCTCGGCGGACTTGTTGAGGATCTTGTCGTCGATGTCGGTGATGTTGCGGACCAGGGTGACGTCCAGGCCGTTGCGGCTCAGCCAGCGGACCAGGATGTCGAACGCGATGGCCGAGCGCACGTGCCCGATGTGCGGCGCGCCCTGCACCGTGGCGCCACACAGGTAGATGCCGACCCGTCCTGGTTCACGTGGGACGAAATCGCGCACCTCACGGGTGGCGGAGTCATACAGGCGCATGGTCACCACGGGAGTTTATCGGCCACACGCCGGCCCGGGCACCCGCGGGGTGGTGCGGCCCCGCGGGTTGCTCGAGGTCAGGGGGCGGCGATGACGTCCTGACGCTGGGAGCCGAGGCCCTCGACGCCGAGCTCGACCACGTCGCCGGGGGCGAGCCACTGCTGCGGTGACTTGCCCATGCCGACGCCGGCGGGGGTTCCGGTGTTGATGAGGTCACCCGGCTCGAGCACCATGAACTGGCTCAGGTAGTGCACGATGAACGTGGGCGAGAAGATCATGTCCTTGGTCGAGCCGTCCTGCTTGGACTCGCCGTTCACGGTCAGCCACAGACGCAGGTTGCGCACGTCGCCCACCTCGTCCGGGGTGACCACGTAGGGGCCGGCCGGGTTGAACGTCTCGGCGGACTTGCCCTTGGACCACTGGCCGCCGCGCTCGATCTGGAAGGCGCGCTCGGACACATCGTGCGCCGTGAGGTACCCGCCGATCACCGCTTCGGCGGCGGCCTCGTCCTCGAGGTAGCGCGCGCGGGCGCCGATGACGATGCCGAGCTCCACCTCCCAGTCCGTCTTCTGCGAGCCGCGCGGGATGTGCACGGTGTCGTTCGGGCCGATGAGCGTGTTCGGGGACTTGGTGAACAGCACCGGCTCGTCCGGCGCCGCGGCGCCCGACTCCGCGGCGTGGTCGGCGTAGTTCAGGCCGATGCACAGGATCTGGTGCGGCCGGGCGATCGGGGCACCGAGGCGCTGGTCACCGAGGTCGGTCACCTGACCCGCGGCCACGCGCTCGGCCACGACCGGCGCCAGAGCGGCCGGGCCACCGCCGGCCCAGAACGCGGCGTCCACGTCGCCGATGACGTCGGAGACATCGACGTAGCGTCCCTCGTCCACGAGCACACCGGCCCGTTCCGCTCCGAACTCTCCGACTCGCAACAGCTTCATTGTCTTATGCCTCTCGTGGGGTGCCCGGGCTCGGGCAGGGCTGGGACGTCGATGACCGACCCCGATCGGGCCGAGTCTAGGAGCGCCTCGACGGCGGCGACGGCGGCGGCCGCTGGGCGAGACGGGCCGAGGTTCTCACCGCGGTCCAGGATCAGGTCGATGAATGACTCGACCGGACGGCCGGCCCGGTAGGCGCTCTCGTGCTGGTCCGGCTCGTACTCCACCGCCGTGCCGTCCGCCCGCCGCCAACGCACCCGGGCCCGCAGCAGGTCGTGGCTGACCTCGCCGCTGCTGCCGAGGTAGCGGAGGTGCTGGCGGTGCGGCACGCCGTCGGGCGTCGCCGCGGAGCCGACCGCCACCCCGAGCGCGCCCCCCTCGAGGGTGAACGTCATCGCGTCCTGCACGTCGACATCGGTGCCGGGGCGGTGCTGGTCGGTGAACGCGGCGACCCTGCGCACCTGCTGCCCGGTGCTCCAGCAGAGCAGCCCGAGCACGTGGGCCAGCTGGGTGGTGGCGTGGCCGCCACCGTTCGCGGCCGAGTAGGCACCCGGGTGCCGCCGTTCGGGGGCATCGTCGCCCGGGTCGGACCCGGCGGCCTCGAACAGGGCGACCGCCGAGGACGAGAACTCGGCGGTCACCTGCCGCAGCTGCCCGATGCCGTCGCGGACCGCCCGCCGCGAGAACGCAGCCGCGTCGCCGTACTGGTGCGTCAGCCCGACCGCCAGGTGCAGACCGGCTCGCTCGGCCGCCGTCGTCATCGCGAACGCGTCCGCCGAGGTGACCGCGAGCGGCTTCTCGACGAGCACGTGCCGCCCCGCGGCGAGCGCGGTCAGGACCGGCTCGCGGTGGTGGGCGTTGGGCGTGGCCACGAGAACCACGTCGACGGCGCAGGCCGGGTCCGCGAGCGCCGTCGCCAGGTCCGGGTGGGCCCGAGCGCCGGTGCGCGCCGCGAGCGCCCGCGCACGCGCGGCATGCGGGTCGCAGACCGCGACCAGTTCGGCGTCCGGATGCGCCAGGAGCGCTGGCACATGATGGTTCGTCGCCCACCAGCCCGCGCCGACCAGGGCGAACCGCACGGGAGCCGTTGCGACCGCCGTCATCGACCGCCTCCCGCCGCGAGCGCCATCAGAATCCGGCGTCCGCCGGGTCGATGCCGACGCCGGGTCCCTCCGAGGGCGCCGGCACCCCTGCGGCCGGGCCGAGGCCCACCATGATCTCGGCGAGGCTTCCCGGGCCGGTGGCGGCCAGCAGGTGCAGCGCCCAGGGCTGCAGGGCCGAGGCGTGCGGCGCGAACGTCACGCCCTGGGCCGTGGCCACGGTCGCGAGCGTCTGCGCGATCCGCAGGCCGCCGCACCAGGTGACGTCGGTCTGGAGCACGTCGACGCTGCGGGTGCGCAGCAGGTCAAGGCCGGCCCGCAGCCCGAACGCGTGCTCGCCGGACGCCACCCGGACCGGGGTGATCGCCCGGCGCAGCTCCTGGTGCCCGTCGAGGTCGTCCGGGGCGAGGGGCTCCTCGATCCAGCCGAGCCCGAGGTCGGCGGCCGCACGGGCGAACGCGACGGCGGTCGGCACGTCCCAGGACATGAAGCAGTCGACGGCGAGCGGGAGGTCGGCCGGCACCCGCTCGCGCACGGCGGCCAGCACCTCGAGGTTGCGCGCCACGTTGGTCGGGCCGTCGGCGGGCCCGTACGGCATCGGGACCTTGACGTACGCCGCGCCGGGGAGCAGGTCGGCGGGCAGGTCCACGCTCGCGTCGGCGGCGGTGAGGTAGTACGGCAGCGCACCAGGGCTGCCGCCCAGCAGTCGGTACAACGGCACGCCGGCCGCCCGCGCTGCCGCGTCCCAGAGCGCGAGGTCGACGGCGGAGGTCGCCATGGCCACGGCGCCACCGGCCGCGTAGGGCTGCGCAACCCGGCCGAGTTCCGCCGTCAGCCGGGCGACCTCGCGCACGTCCTGCCCGACGAGCAGGTCGCGCAGGTGCTCGGTGAGCAGCGCCGCGATCACGGCACCGCCGCGTGCCTGGCCGATCCCGAACACCGCCGGGTCCTCGGTGGCGACGTGCACCCAGACGACGTCGGAGCCCGGGCCCCGCCAGGACGAACGGCGCTCGCTGAACCGGGGGAACGGCGCCAGCGGCGTCGAGATCCGCTGCGAGTCCAGCCAGGTGTTGGCCGAGAACGGTGCGGTCCGGACGGTCACCGATCGCACGGGGATCGCTGTGAGTCCGGGCGCCGTCGGCATGGAACCAGACGCTAGCGCATCCGACACGACGGGTTCTATGACACGAACATGGATTCGACACCTTGAACCGTGCGTCGAGTTATGGCACGGTAACGGCGAGCGAACTTCTGCCGAACCCCATCCGAACCGTGAGATGCAACGTAGCCACCGTCACGGTCGAACCAATAGCCTGCTGGCGGGCTCACATCCGGCAGCATCCGAGCAAGCGGGTTGGTGTCGGCGCAGGGAGCGCCCGACTGCTTCATCAGATTGCATCGCTCGGCGACGCGCGATGTGCGACGAACCAAGGAGACTCCATGAAACGCCTCACCGCCGTCCTGGCATCCGTCACCCTCGCCGCCGCCGGCCTGGCCGTCACGGCGACCGCCGCGTCGGCCGGCCTCACCACCCGGTGCGTCGGCGAGGCCGGTGCCGTCACCGTCCCCGGGGACCTCGTGGTCCCCGCCGACAAGACGTGCGTGCTCACCGGCACGACGATCGACGGCGCCGTCCGCCTGCAGCCGGGCGCCAACCTGATCATCACCGACGGCACCATCACCGGCGCCGTGGTCCTGAACGCGGACAGCTACTTCGACGCGGTCGGCACCTCGGTCGGCGGCAACATCAACAACCGCGACGGGTACGGCGTGTACCTGGAGGACGCCACGGTGGCCGGCGCGTACGTCGGCCAGGCCGGTGAGAGCGTCAACCCGTTCTTCTACGCCGTTGGCGCGGACGTGGACCGTCGCGTCGAGGCCGTCCAGGGTGCGCTCTACCTGGAGAGCACGCAGGTCGGTGGCCCGGTGACCGCGATCGGCACCGAGTACGCCGACGTGGTCGACTCCACGCTGCTGCGGGACCTGACCGTGTCCGGCAACGTCGCGGGTGCCACGCTGTGCGGCTCCGAGGTCGACGGCAACGTCACCTACACCGAGAACGGCGGCGTCCAGGTGGGCACCGGCTCGTCCATCGCGGTCTGCGAGGACGTCACCTACATCGGGGGCAGCCTCACCGCCTCCAACAACACCGCCGGCGTGGCCGTGAACGAGGCCATCATCCGCGGTGACCTCCGTGGCGAGGGCAACGACCCGGCCCCCACGGGCGCCGACAACCGCGTCCGCGGCGAGATCTCCGGTCAGTTCGTCGACCTGGCCCCGGCCTCGCAGCCGCAGGCCCGGACGTTCGGCGCCGAGGTGTCGAACGAGCAGATCCTGCTCGACAGCATCACCGAGCGTCGCACCGCTGCTGAGACCGAGGCTGCCGCGGACGGTCCCGCCAACCTCTGAGTTCCCAGCCCCACCCAGCAGGACCAGGAACGCCCGGGTGTCGGCCATCGGCCGGCCCCGGGCGTTCTGCGTCCCGGGTGTCGGCCATCGGCCGGCCCCGGGCGTTCTGCGTCCCGGGGTCCCCTGCCGCAGATCGGGCGTCCTGATGCCCTCCCGGGTCCGCCTCCCCGCAGATCGGGCTGCTGCAGCCCCGACCCCTGGCCTCCGACGCACTCCCCTGACGCGAACCGCGGGTCCAGGCGCACCCGACCCACACTTCGGGTCAGCGGAACCGCGCCGGGGCCTCCAAGCGGCTCCACTGACGCGAATCGTCAATGCACCCACCCACAACCCGCACCTCGGGTCAGCGGAACGAGCGCGCTCAAGATTCCCCTGTCCCGAACTGCGGGTCCAGGCACACCCGACCCGCAGTTCGGGTCAGCGGAACCGCGCCGGGACCTCAGCGCGACGCTCGTCGTCCACGTCGAGGTGACTTGGGCATCCGCCCGGGGCGGCAGGGGTGGGATCGGGCCAGTCAGCGGGCCGGGAACTGCGCCGCGAGGGCGCGCACGGCGTCCTCGTCGACGGTGACGCCGAGGCCCGGTGCCGTGGGCAGGGAGACCTGCCCGTCGGAGACGGCGCCGTCGGCCATGAAGTCCGCAGACATCAGGGCCGCGGACTTCAGCGACGTCTGCGGCCCGTACTCCATGGCCGCGAGCGACTCGGCGGCACCACTGACCTGCAGCCCGGCCGCATAGGCCAGCGAGGTGGCCATCGAGTGGTGCGGGGCGATCGGGACGTAGTTCGCCGCCGTCACCCCCGCGATCGCGAAGCCCTCGCTGATCCCGGTGCGCCCGATGTCCGGCTGCGCGATGCCGACGGCCCGCCGCGCGGTCCACTCGGCGAACTCGAACCGGTGCCGCATCGCCTCGCCGACGGCCACCGGGGTGGCCAGGTCCTGGGCGAGCAGTTCGTGGCCGCGCAGGTCCTCGGGTGCGAGCGGCGCCTCGAAGAACCAGATCCCCCGCTCGTCCAGGGCCCGGCCGAGCGAGCGGGCCGGGCCGAGCTGGTGCACCCAGTGGGCGTCCACGGCGACCCGCGGCGCGGGTCGGTCGCCGGCCGGTTCGCCCGCGAGCGCCTCCAGCACGGCGTCCACGGTGACCAGCACGGTGCGCGGGTCCATGCTCAGGTGCAGCTTCATCGCGTCGAAGCCGGCCCGATGGGCGGCGACGGCGTGCTCGGCCTTCTCCTCGGGGGTCGCCCCGCCGACCGTGGTCAGGTAGAGCGGCACCTCGGTGCGGTAGGTGCCACCGAGCAGGGTGTGCACGGGCAGGCCGTGGGTGTGGCCGGTCAGGTCCCAGAGCGCGATGTCCAGACCGGCGACGGCGTCCGCGTGGTGGCCGTTCAGGTGGCCGCGTTCACGCATGGTCTCCTGGAGGCGGAACGCGGTGGGCCGGGGGCCGTCGAGCTCGGTGCCGACGAGCAGCGGGGCGAACACCTCGTTGATGATGACCGCCGGGGCCTCGGGGGCCACCGGCGCGAGAGCCTCGCCCCAGCCGACGTGGTCAGCGGTGGCGATGCGGACCAGCACCGTCTCGTCCCGCGCCGGGTAGACGCTACGGACGTTCGGGGCGGCTCGGTACCGTGCTCCCCCGGCCTCCCGGCCGGGAGCGAGGGGCAACTGCAGCGGGAACGCCTCGAGGGACGTGATGGTGGGCATCGGAACGTGACTACCTTTCGGGGTGGTGGTCGGCGGATCGTGGGGGCTGCGCGCGGAACGGCGCGGCCGGCGGGGCGGACACACCGACCTCCGCGGCGAAGATGCGCCCGCTGTCGGGCGGCACCGGGTCGAGGCCGACCTGCGCGGTGGTGACGAACAGGACGCCGTCGGCGATGGTCACGGCGCTCGGGCGCGGGACGCCGGTCTCGACGACCGCGATGAGCTCTCCGTCCGGGGAGATCCGGCGCACCTCGGCCGCGTCCCACATGGCCACCCAGACGCACCCCTCGTCGTCGACCACGAGGCCGTCCGGGTTTCCGCCGGTCAGCGTGGCGACCGTGCGTCGCCCGCTGAGCCGGTCGCCGTCGACGTCGAAGGCCTCCAGGCGCCGGTGCGGCAGGGTGTCGATGTAGTACAGCGTCCGACCGTCCGGGCTGAACCCGATGCCGTTGGACACCGTGACGTCGGTGAGCACCGTCGTGACCGCCAGGTCCGGGCCGATCCGGTACAGCGCCGACGTCGGCTCCCGCGGCACGGACTGGGTGCCGACCCAGAACGCGCCGTCAGGCGCGCAGACGCCGTCGTTGAGGAAGCGAGCCGCGCCGTCGCCGAGCCCGCGCACCCACTCGGAACGGACGCCGTCGGGCGTGACGTGCCACAGGCTCTGCCCGCCCGCGACCGCCCAGCCCGCGCCGTCGTCGACCATCGGCGCACCGACGCCGATCCGGGGCCCGAGGTCGGCGGTGAAGGTCTCCGTCAGGACCGCGCCGTCGAAGGTGCCGGCGTGGAACGTGCCGAGGCGCATGTCCACCCAGAGCAGGTCGCCGGTGCGTGCATCGACCCGGATCGACTCGCCCTGCAGATACGTGCCCGTGCTGACCGGTTCAGCTCTTGACCGCACCCGCGATGCCCTCCACGAACGAGCGCTGGAGGAACAGGAACACGATGACGATCGGGATGATCGCGATCGAGGCCCCTGCGGCCAGACCCGTCCAGTCGGTGGTGTCGGTGCCGAAGAAGTTGTACATGCCGACGCCGAGGGTGCGCAGCTCGGGCCGCCCGAGGGTGAACACGAGCGGGATGAAGAACGAGTTCCAGGCACCGATGAAGTTCATCAGCACCACGGTGCCCGTGACCGGCTTGGCCAGCGGCAGCATCACCGAGCGGAACGTGCGCAGATACCCCGCGCCGTCCACCCGGGCCGCCTCGGCGAGCTCGTTCGGGATCCCGGAGAAGAACCCGACGTAGAGCAGCACCGGGACCACCAGCCCCGGGGCGGCCTGAGCGATCGCGGCGCCGAGCAGGCCGTCCTGCAGGCCGATCGCATTCACCAGCTGGAACACCGGGATGATCGTGTAGCCGTGCGGGATGAACATGGCCGCGACCAGGACGCCCATCACGATCTTGCGGCCCGGGAGGGTCTTCTCGGAGAGGGCGTACCCGGCCAGGGAGGCCACGAGAACCTGGATCACGACGACCGCGATCGCGAACGTCAGCGTGTTCAGCGTGTAGTCGCCGAACCGGCCGGTGGTCCAGGCCCGGACGAAGTTGTCCAGGGTCCACTCGTTCGGCCACAGCCCGATGCCGCCGAGCAGCATCTCCTGCGGTGTCTTGAACGCGGCGGTGACCATCCACAGGAACGGATAGATCCAGATGAAGCAGAACGGGATCAGGAACAGGTGCCACCACCGCATCCGGCGGGCCTGGCCGCTGACCCGGTTGCGAGCGCGGGGCTGGGACTGCGTCGGCGGGCCGGCGTCGCCGGCGACCTGCGCTGCCGCGTCCGCGCCCGCCTGGGCGCCGGCGCCGGGAGTGATCAATGCGCTCATGCTGCGGTCCTCTTCAGCCGGCCGGCCAGGAGCGGTCCCTGGAGCAGGGTGATGATCAGGGTGAACACGCCGAAGATCACACCGACGGCGCACGCGAAGCCGTATCGCGGCGCGGCGATGTTCGCATCGAACGCGTACCGGTAGATGTACGTCGGCAACACGTCCGTGGAGAAGATCGGGCCACCGCCGGTGACAGCCTGGACCAGGTCGAACGTGTTCAGGCTGCGCTGGAAGGTCAACAGCAGAACCACGACCGCGATCGGCATGATCACCGGGATCGTGATGTTGGCCAGCTGCTGGCGGGCACCGGCCCCGTCGAGCTTCGCGGCCTCGTAGAGGTCCTTCGGGACGGTCTGCAGCGCCGCCAGCCAGTAGATCAGGGTGATCCCGAAGCCCTTCCAGATGTCCACCACGACGAGGGTCGGCAGCGCGACGTTCGGATCCCCGAGGAAGTTGATCGGACGATCGACGAGGCCGATGCCGAGCAACACCTCGTTGACCACCCCGCCGACCGGTGCGAGCAGCACCGCGATGACCAGGCCGATCACCGCCGTGGTGGAGACCACGGGCAGGAAGATCGCGAGCCGGTAGATGTTGCGCCCCCGCAGGAGCACGTTGTTCAGGAGCATCGCGAGGCACAACGCGGCCGGCAGCTCGATGAACAGGGCGCCGAGGGAGAACAGGAACGAGTTCCAGAACGCGTTCCAGAACGAGGTCGAGTTCAGGGCCTCGCGGAAGTTGTCGAGACCGATGAACACCTCCGGCGGCCCCACGCCGTCCCAGTCGAAGAAGGCGTAGGCCCAGGAGGCGACGATCGGCCAGAGGCTGAACGCGGTGAACAGCACCACCAACGGCACCAGGAACAACCAGCCCCAGAGCACCGCCTGCCGTCGGGCGCGGCTCTTCGAGGGCACCCCCGGCTTCGAGGGTGCCGTGATCGCGGCTGTGGTCACCGCTTCACCTCCAACGTCGTCGCGGCAGAACACCGCAGTTGCCCCGCACCCAGGATCGGGGCGGGTGGGACGGCCCGCAGCTCCCGGCGGGAGCCTACGGGCCGTCCGTTCAAGCCGTTCGCCATCAGGCGGTGTAGTCCTCGAGCGGGTCCCAGTCGGCGAAGGTCAACTGGCTCCGGAGGTCGGCGTTCTCCGCCTCGTACTGGACGATGAGGGCCTCGACCTGCGTGTCGATGGCCGCGGCCAGCGGCTCGTAGTCCACGTTGCTGACGATGGACTCCAGGTACGCGTTCTTGACGTCCAGGTCGGCGTTGCCACCCGCGTCGGCCCAGAAGGCCTCGGCGCCCTGTGCGAGCAGCTCCGGGTTCGGGGCGGTGCGGATGTCCGTTGCTGCCACGGCCAGGATCCCGGCCTGGTCCTCGTTCTCCTGGGCCTGGTCCTCCCAGGCCACCTGTGAGGCCGTGAACGAACCGAACTCCTCGTAGTAGGCCTTGTAGAAGTCGACCGAACCGAGGAAGTCCATGGCGGCGAGGGCCAGGTCCGTGTTGGCCGACTCGGCGGACATCGACCAGATCGGCTGGTGGGCCGCCGACCGCGCCGCATAGGCGAGCCGACCGCTCTCCGGGACCGGGATCGGCGCGATGCCCATGCCGATGTCCGGCGCGAGCTTGCGAACCTCGGCGACGTGCCAGGTGGCGGTGGGGTACATCGCCAGCCGTCCGGCTGCGAACTCGGTGAACGGGCGACCGCCGTCCCAGCTCTCCCAGCCCGGCATGTTCACACCGTTCGCCTGCAGCTGGCGCCAGACCTCGACGGCGGCGACCACGTTGGGGTTGGCCAGGTCCGGCTCTCCCGTGGTCACGTTGACGCCCGGCTTCTGCGCGAACGGCTGCACGACCTCGATGAAGTACTGCGGTGCGACGGGTGCCACGCCGAACACGCTGCCGCCGCCGTTCTCGGTGATCGTGGTCGCCATCTCCACCATCTCCTCCCACGTCTCCGGCGGCCCGTCGTAACCGTTCTCGGCGAGGATGTCGGTGTTGTACAGCCACAGGTGGGTGTAGCCCCAGTCGCCCCACACGAGCGGGATGCTGACGAGCTTGCCCTCCCGGTGCAGACCGGAGGACGTCGGCTCGAGCGAGCCTTCCGGGAACCGAGCGGTGAAGTCGTCGTTGACCAGATCATCCAGGGAGGCGACCCAGCCGCGGTCGTAGAACCGCGTCAGCGCTGCGCCACCCTGCACCCGCATCACGTCCGGGCCCTCGCCCTGCTGGAACATGAGCTCGAGCGCGTTCAGCTGCTGGTCGGCGGGGTTCTCGATGATGTTCACCGTCACCCCCGGGTTGGCCTCCTGGAAGAGGTCGAACTGGGCCCGGTAGAACTCGCTCGCACCGGGCGGGTCAGGAACCAGGGCCACGGTGATCTCACCGCTGAGGCCGCCACCCTCGCCGCCGGACGTGCTGCCGGCATCGGTGGGATCGTCGCCGCCGCCACCAACCAGGTTGCAGCCGGCGGTAGCCATCACCGCGCCCGCACCCAGCAGCACCGAGCGCCGCGAGAATCCTCGCGAACTTCCTCGTGTCGTCGTCATTGCACAACCTCTCTGTTGTTACGGATGTCGCCAGGGATGCAGGCGTGATCTCCATCCATCGGCTCACTGTACACGTGCTCTGGTTCGATTATCTACGATATGGTTCTTTCACCCTTCGGCTGGTGACAGTATTCAGCCCAGGACCCTTCGATGGGGAAGAAATGAGGCTTCTGATGCAGAACGTAGCGATCCGCGGGTTGGTGCCCGTACTGGCGACGCCGTTCACCGAGACGCTCGATCTGGACCGCGGTTCACTGCGCCGGCTCGTGGAGTTCCAGGCCCGATCGGGCGCCGACGGCGTCGCGATCTTCGGGATGGCGAGCGAGGCGTTCACGCTCACCACCGCCGAACGGGAGGCGATCCTGACCGACGTGGTCGCCGCCGCAGGCCCCATGCCCGTGGTGGCGGGCGTCGGCGCGACCGCCATCGCCCCCGCGCTCGAGCAGTTGCGGCAACTGGCCGACGGCGGTGCGCGCGCCGCGATGGTGCTGCCCCCGTTCATGGTCAAGCCCGGCCCGCTCCAGCTCGTCGACTTCTACGCCACGCTCGCGGCCGAGGCGATCCGGCTCGGCGTCAGCATCATGGTGCAGGACGCGCCTGGTGCCACCGGCGTGGCCATGACCCCGGAGTTGATCGTCGCCCTCTCGGACATCGACGGGGTGGACTCGGTCAAGGTGGAGGCCCCGCCGACCCTGCCGAAGATGTGCGCCGTCGCGGCCGCACTGGGTGATCGCCCGATGGCCATGCTCGGTGGCCAGAACGCACAGTTCGTCCTCGACGAGTACGCGTGCGGGGCCGTCGGCACGATGCCCGCCTGCGAGTTCACGGACCTGCTCGCGCAGACCCTGGCCGCCTGGAACTCCGGGGACCGCGCCGGCGCCCGCGAGTCGTTCGCCCACCTGCTCCCGCTCATCGTCTGGGGCCTCCAGTCCGGCCCGGCCTGGGCGATCCACAAGGAGGTGCTGGTGCGCCGCGGCATCATCGAGTCGGCTTCCGTGCGCGCGCCGGCCCAGCCGATCCCGGCACGGATGGTGGAACTGCTGACCGAGGTCCTTGCGCCACTGCCCCTGACTCCGGCTAGCGTCTGACCCATGACCGCGGCCGGTCCGGCTCAACCGCCGGGCCGGACCTGTGGCGAAACGACCCCGATCCATCGAACAGGAGTGCTCGTGCGCGCCGTCATCGTCGGTTCCAGCTCGGTCACCGCTCAGCGGATCGCCGAGGCGTTGGTGTCCGACGGCGCACGGGTGGTCGGCATCAACTCCTCCGATTTCGAGCACCCCGCGCTGACCGTGAACGTCGTCGCGGACATGTCCGATCCGTCGCAGTCCGAACTGGCCATGGCGGCCGCCGTGGACGCCCTCGGCGGCGACGGGATCGACGTGCTCGTCACCGCGGCGGCCAAGCAGCTCGGCGGGCGCCTGCACGAGACCAGCGTGCAGACCTGGCGGGCCGTCCTCGCGGGCACCCTCGACACCACGTTCAACGCCATCCACGCCGCCGTGCCGCACCTCGGGCCGGGCTCCGCGATCGTCGCGCTGACCTCCGTGAACGCCTACCTCGCCCACCCGGGCAACTCGGCCTACGCCACGGCGAAGGGCGCGGTGCACGCGCTGGTCACCCAGGCCAGTCTGGAGTATGCCCCGCGCGGCATCAGGGTGAACGCGGTGGCGCCCGCGCTGATCGACGGCCATACCGTGCCCGACGGCGAGATCGGCTACCCGATGGGCCGCACCCCGACCTCCGAGGAGGTCGCGCAGGCGGTCGCGTTCCTCGCCTCTGCGCGCGCGTCCGGCATCACCGGCGTGATCCTGCCGGTCGACGCGGGACTGTCGGTGGCCTCTCCGGTCGCCTTCACGCGCCCGGCGATGGTGGCGCAGTGGCACCAGGGACAGCAGCGGTGACCACCGACGATCCAGGTCGCGACGGCACCCCTGCACGACGGTCGGGAGGGAGCCCGTTCCTGCGCGGCTCGAGGAGCTCGAACGGCTCCGACGGTCCGAGCGGGCCGGTTGGGCAGGGACTGATCGGTACCGTCACCGACTGGATCTACCGGCTCGCGATGCTCAACCTGATCTGGTGGCTGCAGGTCCTGGCCGGCGGGGTAGTCCTCGGGCTGGCACCGGCGACGTCCGTGCTCTATCACCAGGTGCGGAGCAACCTCACCGGTGACGTCGCGGGCGACGACTTCCGATCGTCGTGGGCCAGGTGGCGGCGCGACTTCTGGCGCGCCCAGGCCCGCTATCTGATCCCGCTGCTGACCGTGGTGGTGCTCGGCTTCTACCTCTGGATGTTGCGCGGGCAGGCGCTGGCCAGCACCGTTGCCATTCTCGCGGCGGCCTATCTGTGCTGGCTGATGCACCTGCCGGCCGTCGGCGAGCGTACCGACGAGGTGGCCCCGGACCGGGTCCTGGGAGCGACGCAGTTGTGGCTGCTCACGCTCCGTTCCTTCGCGGTGGCGCCATTGCCGTTCCTGGTGGCCGGGGTGACGACCGCCTTCGCGCTCGGACTCGGGGTCCTCTACGTTCCGGTCGCGCTCATCTTCGCAGTGCCCGCGGTACCCGCACTGGCCGCATCGCTCGCCGCTCGGTTCGTGCCGGATGCACTCCTCGAGCCACCTCCATGAGCGTCGCTCATGCCGTGAGTGCGGTGAATCCCAGTCCGACCGAGATCCGGTCCGCCTGTTCGATGAGGAGCATCGCGAGGTGGTCCTCGTTCTCCAGTAGGTTCATCGCCGAGAGCGGCCCTGAGACGGACATGGCGGCCACCACGGTGCCCGAGCGGTCCCGGATCGGCGCGGCCAGGCAGGCCCGCCGCAGCGCGAGTTCCTCGTGTTCGACGGCGTAGCCCCGCCCACGCACCAGGTCGAGCTCCGCGAGCAGGTCGCTCAGCGAGGTGATCGTGCTGTTCGTGTACCGCGGGTACTCGGCGCCGAGCAGCGTCTCCACGTCCGCCGCGTCGTGGTCGAGCAGCAGGGACTTGCCGAGCGCCGTCGCGTGCAGCGGGCCGCCCCGCCCGATCAGCGTGGACGCTCGCGGGGCCTGCTTGCCCTCGAAGTTGCAGAGGTAGAAGAGCCGGTCGCCGGAACGCTCGGCGACGTTCACGCCGAGGCCGAGCTCGGCAGCCAGGTCCTGCGCCACCTGCCGCGCCTGATGGTGCACCGGGCTCTGGTTCAGGACCACGGCCGCCAGGTTCACCACCTCCGGGCCGAGCGAGTACAGGCCGCTGCGCGGGTCATGGCTGAGAAAGCCGAGCGAGAGCATCGCCCCGACCATCCGGGACACGGTGGACTGCCCCAATCCACTTCCCGCGACCAGGTCGGCGATACGCTGCTGGGGATGCTGCGGCGTGAAGGCGGACAGAAGCGAGAGCGCCCGGTCGATACTCTGGGCGCCCTGCATCGGCTCTCGCTCGGCTACCTTCGCCATTCGTGTGCCCCTCCACTGGGTCGACTCTGATCGAGTCCGCCCCACTATAGCGGACGTTGGGACAGACATGCAGCATATGCATGTGTTATCGACGCGTGTCGGCGACCCGGGTTCGCCCACCACTGCGCAACTCGCCATCGACCTCGCGGCACGCACGTCCGGCACCAACCCCTCGCTGGGTCTTGACATCAGTACATGGTTGCCTGATCCATATTTCATCGCTAGCGTCTGCGATATAGATCCGTAACCTGCTCGATGCTGTTGGGTCAGATCCCTCCCGCTGTCGGCTGGCGCGGCATCGGGGACATCACTGCTGATCCGTGCCCCGGGCCACCCGCGCCGGGTGATACGACACCGGACCCCGTCAGGTCGACCAGAACCCCGTGGGCGTCGGCGCCCGCGGTCACCGCGGCCGATGGAGACCAGATCGTGAACGAACACACGAACGGACCGTTCCAGACCACCCGACGCCAGGCGATCGGCCTGCTGATCGGTGCCGGCGTGCTGCCGGCACTGACCAACGTGGGCTTCGCCGGGGCCGCCCATGCGGACCCGCTCCCGCGGCTATCCCTGAACGAGCCGTTGCGCGCCGTCGTCAAGCCCAACCTGAGCTTCGAAGCACTGACCACCATCTCGGGGCGGAATCACCGGATCACCTTCCACCGGGCCACCTGGGACGGCCCCGACGGCGGCCGCCTCGGCTCGATCGTGCGCGACACCGAGGTGCGGTCCGGTTCGACCTGGCTGGCGGCGAGCGGCGAGCCGGCCCGGTTCGACGAGCAGTGGGTGGTGATCGCCGGGGACCCGACGTTCCTCGGCGGCGGCAACTACTACCCGTCGGGGACGCCGCACTGGCTCGCCATCGAGTCGCTGGAGCAGGTCGGCGACACCGTGGTGGAACTGACCGCGGGCGTGGCCGACGTGCTCGACCTGACGATCCGTTGGGATGTCTCGGGAGGCCTGCCGCAGGTGCAGTGGTCCCTGACCGTGCATGCGGACGACGGCTACGTGGTCGGCTACCAGGCGAACGCGGTCACGGAGGAAGACGATGTCAACGAGGTGCTCTGTGGCTCGCAGCAGCACGCCCGGGTGATCGGCTCCGCGACCGCGATCAAGGCGTGGGAGCTGTTCGCCCCGATGGCGCTGGTCTCCCGCACGGTCGACGGCGTCCCACTCACCACTGGCGTGTCCATCCCGGCGGACGTGCTCGACTTCGAGCACGAGCGGTTCATCGGTCCCGAGGACCAGCCGTTCGCGATGAGCCTGCGCAACGAGTCGAGACAGGTCCAGGCCATCGCGTATGCGCCACCGGGCGGCCTGCGCTCCGCGCTGACCGCAGGGCAGTCGGTGGGCTACGCGTTCGGCGTGGTCATCAGCGCCGCGACGTTGTACGAGACCCAGACGGCGCTCTCCCGCACGGAGTACGGGTTCGCCCGCTACCGGAGCAACATCTACGACACGTCACTGACCGACACGGTCCACAACATCATGGACCTGGTCGCGATCGAGCCCGACGGCGATGACTCCGTCGACTTCATCCCGTCGGTCTCGGGGTGGTGGAATCGGGACAAGGGGTTCGCGAACATCGAGGCGGACCAGAACGTGCGGACGTCCGTGGCCAGCGTGCTGCTGAGCGCGAACCTGCTCGCCTCCCGGCCCGAGGCGGCCGGGGACTTCTGGCAACGGCGGGCCCGCCCGCTGCTGGAGCACATCATCTCCCGCCGGGACATCGGGCACACGCCCAAGGCCGGCTTCCACAACTACTCGCCGCTGGGCGGCTGGGTCGGGGACGCGAACACGATCGTGCCGGTCTGGGACCTGCTCCAGGGCAGGTCCGCCGGGGTTCACGCGATCGCGCTGGAGACGATCTGGCGCAAGTACCAGTTCCAGGGCCGCACCCCCATGAACATCCCGCTCTCGGCGTACCTGTTCAGCGGGGACGAGGCCTGGCTCGCCCAGGCCGTCGAGGTGGGCAAGTGGTACGCCCGCCACAACATCGACACCCCGTACACCGTGAACCAGGGCACGTCCGCCTTCGGATACACCTACGTCAAGGCCTGGCTGGAGCTGTTCGTGCTGTACGAACTCACCGGCGACTCCGAACTGCTCGCGGCGGCACACCGGGAGGCGAAGCGGTACATGGGCCTGTTCGAGGTGCGGCCGATCCCGGACACCACGATCACCTCACCGGTGGGCGAACCCATCGACGACATGTACTACCTGTGGGAGGTCAGCGACGGCATCCCCGAGTATCCGCGGGAGCTGCCGATCACCGAGGAGGATGTGCCGGCCTGGATGGCCTCGACCACCGGCCTGACGTTCGAACAGCTCAGCACCTACCTGAAGACACCGGGCGGCGGCTTCACGCTGAACCCGATCTGGGCGCCGTTCCTGCTCCGCCTCGCGCAGGTGACCGGGGACGACTTCATCCGGGACATGACGCACAACATGGTGGTGGGCCGGTTCACGAACTACCCCGGCTACTACAACCGGCAGTTCGTCACGGCGCCGATGCGGCCCGAGTACCCGATCGAGGGACCGCCCGGTACCAGCAGCATCTACTTCCACCACGCGCCGGCCCAGCTCGGCCTGGCGATGGACTACCTGATCAGCGAGCACGAGACCCGCTCCGAGGGCCAGATCGCCTTCCCGAGCGCGTTCGAGTGTGTGTTCGTGTACTTCCGGTACCGCACCTACGGGCAGGCACCGGGCTCGTTCTACGGCGATGACGGCGTGTGGCCGTACTTCCCGAAGGGGATCGTCCAGGTCTCCAACCCCCAGCTGAACTGGCTCACCGCAGCCTCGGCCGATGCGTTCTACCTCAGCCTCACCAGCGAGTCGGCCGGCGTCGAGAACGCCCAGGTGACCTTCGACCAGGAGCTGACCGGGATCGACCCGAGCCGCACCTACGACGTCGAGATCCGAATGGACAACGGCGCACCGCGCAGCGGACGCATCGTGCGGGGCCGCCTCCAGGCCCGGGTCACCGCGCACGGCATCACGACCATCAAGATCCCGGGCGCCGGCGTGCTCCAGCCCTGGCAACGATTGCCGGAGACGCCGGACCGGGCTGCCGTGAGCTACCACTTCGACGACTTCGACAACTCCGGTGGCACCACCGGGGACCGCGTCTACGGGATCACGCTGCCCCGGCCGGACCGCAGCGGTTACGACGTGTACATCCAGTCCAGCGCGGCGGACGGTACCGACGTCCGCCTCGACCACCGGGTCGCCGGTGGCGACTGGGTGCAGGCCCCGGAGAAGGTCTACCCCTACGAGTGGACCATCGGGGTCGACGACCTCACCGCGACGTTCGACTACCGGGTCACGGTGGCCGGAGTGGCCCGCCCGGACCGTTCGCTGCACCTGCCCGCCACGGTGACCGGCGCGCTCCCAGCCGGGCAGACCGTGGGCGGCGACCTGCTCCTGCGACCCTCGACCACGCCGTCGGACCCGTTCACGGTGACCGCACGGATCCGGAACACGTCGGGCACCACCGCAACCGGGGTGGAGGTTCGGGCCTACGCCCAACTCGGCTGGACCCTCGAGCCAGAGACGCCCGCACCCACCGAGCTCGCCGACGGCGAGGTGGCGGACGCCACCTTCATCGTCACCCCGACCGCCGGCGCCACACCGCGTTCGTACCCGGTGACCGGCCGGGTGCTGTTCAACGGGACCGGGAACCAGGTCCTCACGCCCGGCGCGATCACGGTGTTCGCAGCCACCGACGTGATCGAGTGTGTCTCCGACCGGAGGGCGCTGCCCGGCCCGGGCGCGAGCGCCACGATCAGCCTCACGCTGATGAACCGCGGGCCGATCGCCCGGACCGGGACGGCCACCCTCGGCCTGCCCTCCGGCTGGACCGCGGAGCCGGCGGCTACGGACTGGTCCATCGAGGCCCGATCCCTCGCGGAACTGACGTTCACGGTCACCGCGACCAACGCCCCGCCCGGCAGCGGCGGCTCGGTCACCGTCAACCCGGGTGCCGGCATGGCGTCCACCTCGATCGCTTACACGGTCGCGGACCCCAACGACGTGATCATCGGCCCGGACGCACTGGGATACTCGGAGGTCGGCAACTGGCTGGCGAGCAGCCTCGCCGGGCCGGACGGGTCGAGGTCGCGGTACAGCCCGGAGAGCCAGTACGGCGGCCAGGCGAACTGGACACCGACGATCGCGACGGCCGGCACGTACGACGTGTCGATCTGGTACCCGACCAACAACCAGACCTCCGAGGACGTCCTCATCGAGGTGGCCAGCCCTGCCGGGGTGGACCCCCACCACATCAACCAGCAGGAGCTCGCGGGCCAGTGGCGCCTCATCGGGTCCTACGACCTGGCCCCGGGGGAACCCGCATCGGTAACGATGACAGCGATCTCCGGCCTGTACACCCGGGCCCACTCGGCGCGGTTCCGCCTTCAGGGGGCGCCGAACCCGCCCGGTGTCGAGGTGACCGGCGCGCCGGCCCACGTCGACGCGGCGACCGGCGCCGACCTCACGGTGACCGTGGCCGGTTCGGACACAGACTTCACCGGCGAGGCCGTGGTGCATCTGCCGGACGGGTGGGTGGTCGATCCGCCGTCGGCCCCGGTCGAGGTGGCGCAGGGAGAGAGCGTGGAGCTGACGTTCGCCGTGCAGCCGCCCGCCGACGCCCCCATCGACACCGCCTTCGAGGGCACGGTGGTGGTCGCCGACGCGACGGATGCGTTCGCCGCCGTGATCGGGACGGCGCCGGACCCGCTGATCCTGGACAACCACTCCCCGGAGTACTCGGAGGAGGGCACCTGGACCTCGAGCAGCCTGGCGGGCTGGGACGGGCGAGCGTCCCGGTGGGCCCACGGCAGCAACGGCGGCCGCACCGGCAACTGGGTGCCGGCCCTCGCCGAGGGCGGACGCTACCTGGTGTCCGTCTGGTACGGCACGGACGCCAACACCACCCGCGCCGCGACCTATGACGTGGTGCAGTCCGACGGCACCACCGCCACGGTGCGGATCGACCAGCAGGAGCGCGCCAACACGTGGCGCACGATCGGCGCCTTCGACCTCGACCCGGCGACGGCGCACGTGCGGCTGCGCTGTGAACTGGCCGGGCACCACCGGCTGAACGGGGTGAGGTTCACGCCGGTGGTCGCGATCTGAGCGAGCGCGAGTCGCGGGCCTCGACGGCGGGCTCCTCACCCACCGTCGAGGCTCGAGGACATGCGGAAGTCGTAGTGGGCGGGCAACGGCTCGTCGGTGCCGACGAGACGCTGGAACTCGTCCCACAACCGGTCAAGGCCGAGGTCGCCCTCGCGCAGGTCCGGCAGCACGAGCGGCGTCTCGAGCAGTCGTGCGGCACCGGCGGCATCGCCGACCCGGATCAGCGCGAGGCACTCGAGGAAGGTCACGCGCGGTTGTGCCCTCGCGTCGTCGGAGAGTCCGTCGAGCAGGCCGAACGCCTCCTCGGCCTGGGATTCCTCCAGCAACGCGGTGAGCGTCTCGATCGCCAGCCCGGTCCGGCTCCGGTCGAGCTCGTGCGCACGGACCAGGTCACGTGCGCGGGAGGCCCCGTCCGGTGCGGTCAACGCGAGCGCGCGCCAGGCGTCGGGCGAAGCGTGCGCGTCCGCCGAGGACCGCCAGTGCTCGCGGGCGCGCTCGGTGTCCCCGGCGGCATGCATGGCATGGCCCAGGAGCAGGTCCCGGAGCCAGCCCGGCTCGGCCGCCGCCAGGTGCGCCTGCCACTGCGGACCGATTGCGGCGCCTCGCTGCAGCGCCGGACTGACCGCACCGGTCCTGGCCAGGTCGAGCCACGCCTGCTGTTCGGCGCCCAGGACCTCCGGGTCGAACGGGGTCGCGGGATCGAAGCCACGGTGGCCTGCCGCCACCTCCAGCGCACCCCAACCCAACGCCTCGACACCACCGCGCAACGGGTGCTCGTCAACACCCGTCCGCTCGAGCGCGGTCAGGCGCGCGTGGGCCCGGTCCAGCGTCTCCTCGTCGACGGTGGCCCGGGCGGCCGCGGCGACGACCTCGTCCCAGTCACGGTTCCCACCGTCGATGCGGATGGGTCGGTAGCTCTCGGTGAACCGCCAGGACTCCCCCGCCGGCAGCCGGAGGTGCTCGAGCTGGGTCCGGGCCAGCCCGGCCTGGATCTCGGCGTACGACTTCCGCTCCGACAGCCACTTCTGCCAGGTCAGGCCACCTGGACTGCCGCCCCAGGTGAACACCTTGCGGCCCACGAGCCGTGACGTGGACGCCTGGCCCAGGCCGAGGCCGTCGCCGTCGACCGCAGCTATCCACGGGTGCTCGCCGGAGGTGATGCAGAAGTAGTCGGCGCTACCCGCGTGCCGCGCGGGCCAGCTCACGTCGACGCCGTCCCGGACGGGGAAGCGCACCTCACTCAGGCTGCTGGCATACCCGAAGTGGAGCGCACGGTCGGCGGCCACGACGACTCGGGTGTCCTCGCTCTGCGGCACGGCGATGTTGCTCCACCAGTAGACCGGGAGGTCCGCATCCGTGGGGTTCTCGATGAGGACGTGCGTGAACAGGGAGTCCGAACCGTCCGGCAGCCAGGCGTCCAGTCGCCAGGTGACCCCGAGGAGCCGCTCGTACGACCACATCCGAAGCACACCGTCGCCGACGATCCCCGCGGCGACAGGTTCGGCGGTAAGCCCCCAGTGGCCGGTGGTGCCGAGATTCCACTCGACACCACCGGCGAACCAGGCGTTGCGCAGGGCGAGGTTGGCGAACTGGATCGCGTCGGGCAGGTGGAGTACCTCACGTTGGGTGTCGAGGTCGACGAGGCTGAGCAGGCGGCCGCCCTGGTCGAGGCTGAACGTGGCCCGCAGGCGCCCGTTGTCCAGCACCGCGACACGCTGCTGCGTGTCCTGGATGTCGCGTCCGTAGGCGTCCTGGTACCGGTACGGAAGGACCGTCGGGCGGCGCTCGAGGTGGGCCGCGCCGACGCCGAGGACCTGCTCCTCCGCCGGGGTGGGCCGCCGCCCGCCACCGCCGTCGAGGATGAGTTCACCGTCCGTCCCGAGCCGGGACATCGGGAGGACGGCGGTGGTGATGGCGACGTTGCTCATACGGCCCTTTGCTGACGGAGTTCACTGGTGACCAGAGGGTATCCGTGCGCGGCGTGAGCGGCCGTGCTTCACGCGAGTGCGGGGCTGATGGCGACAGCACCGGAGGACCCGACCAGGTCGGCGTATCGGCCGCCCCGGGCGAGCAGCCCGGCGTGGTCGCCGGACTCCACGATCCGTCCGTGATCGACGACCGCGATCTGGTCGGCGTCGCGCACGGTGGAGAGCCGGTGCGCGATCGTGATGGTGGTGCGGCCGGCGCTGACCACGTCCAGGGCGGCCTGCACGGCCCGTTCGGTCTCGTTGTCGAGCGCGCTGGTGGCCTCGTCGAGGACGAGCACCCGGGGATCGCGCAGCAACGTGCGGGCGATCGCCAGCCGCTGCTTCTCGCCACCGGAGAACCGGTAGCCGCGAGCGCCGACGAGGGTGTCGTAGCCGTCCGGCAGTGCCGCGATCAGGTCATGGACCTGGGCCGCACGGGCGGCCGCCTCGATCTCGGCGTCGGTGGCCTCGGGCTTGGCGTAGCGCAGATTCTCCCTGATGGTGGTGTGCAGCAGGTAGGTCTCCTGGGAGACCACCCCGACCACGCCGGACAGGTCCTGCAGGGTCATGTCCCGCAGGTCGACGCCGTCGATGGTGACACGGCCGGCCGTCGGGTCGTGCAGGCGTGAGATCAGTGCCGCGATCGTGGACTTGCCCGAGCCGGACTCGCCCACGAGGGCGAGGCTGCTACCGGCCGGCACGGCCAGGGTGACGCCGTCGACCGCCGGCCGATCGCCGTCGGGGTAGGTGAAGCTCACGCCCTCGAGCGCGACTGCACCACCGCCGTCGGCCGGCCGGACCGGCTCGGCCGGATCGTCGATGGTGACCGGCAGGTCCAAATACTCGAAGATCCTGCTGAACAGGGCCATCGAGCTCGTCACCTGGACGCCGACGTTGAGGACTCCCATCAGCGGGCGGAACAGTCCCGCCTGCAGGCTCACGAACGCCACCAGGGTACCGATGGTCATGCCGCCGGAGGTGGCCGGCAGGCCCGCGGCGAGGTAGAGGAGCGCGGGGATCGCGGCGAAGATGATGCTCATCGTGGCCATCCGCCAGCGGCCGGCGAGCTGGGCGCGGACCTCCAGGTCCAGCAGCCCCTCGGAGGAGTCGGAGAATTTGGCGGTCAGCGAAGGACCGGCGCCGAGGGTCTTGCCGAGCAGAACCCCGCTGACGGACAGCGACTCCTCGACCTGGCCGTGCAGGTTCGCGAGCGCACGCTGGCGCTTGGCGGTCACCTCGCGGCGCATCGTGGCGACCTTGCGGGTCAGCCAGATCGCCGGCGGGAGCACGATCAGGGAGAGCAGGGACAGCTGCCAGCTGAGCGCGACCATGGCGATCGCCGTACCGACGGCGGTGGTCACGTTCGAGGCGATCGACGTCGCCGCCGTGGTCACCACGGACTGCATGGCACTGATGTCATGGGTGAGTCGGGACTGCACCTCGCCGCCGCGGGTGCGCTTGAAGAAGTCGAGGGACTGGCGCTGCAGGTGCGCGAACACGTCGGTGCGCAACCGGTGCATCACACGCTGGCCGATGACGGTGGAGATCCAGGTCTGGAACACGCCGAGGACCGAGGTCACGACGGTGACGCCGAGCATCGCGCCGACGAGGACGAGGAGCAGGGGGACGTCCTGGTTCGGGATCGCCTCGTCGATGAGGTGCCGGGTCAGGAACGGGGTGGCGAGCCCGATGGCGGAGGTCGCGACGATCAGTGCGACCACGGCACTCAGCCGGGCTCGGTAGGGCGCGAACAGTGCGCCGATGCGGCGCAGGCTCACGGGGTGGGACTCGAGCTGGGCTCGGTCCTTGGGATCGGGACGGGTGGCGCCATCGCGGCCACGGGGGCTCTCTGGGTTCATGGCGAAGTCGGCCATAGGGACATCACTTCTCTCTGTCTAGGTCATGTACTGAGGTTACCTCATTATGAGGTTGGCGTCAATAGTAGGCTCCGGAGCGTGACGAACCCCCGGGGGCGTGAGCCCGAGCGAGCGCCCGAGAGCGACCCCAGTGATCTGCTCACGCACGCGACCCGCGCCCTGCGGCGCCGGTGGGCGGCATCGCTCGAGCCCTGGGGACTGGCCCCGCACGAGGCCCGGGCGCTGCGGGTGATCAGTGACAGCGACGGCGCCCGGCTGTCCGACATCGCCGCGCACCTGCGGATAGCGCCACGCTCGGCCACCGAGGTCGTCGATGCCCTCCAGGAGAAGTCGCTCGTGGAACGGATGCCGGACCCCACGGACCGGCGCGCCGTGCTCGCGGTCCCCACAGACACGGGCCGGGCCCTCGCCGAGGAGATCGGCGCGGCCCGGCTGCAGGTCTCGCGGGACTATTTCTCCCGGCTCGAACCCCAGGAGCAGGACCAACTCGCCGCCCTGCTGCACCGGCTCATCGCCGACTGAGACCGGCGCACGTCGGACCGATGGACATCGCCCGAGCGCTCGAGGACGACCAGCTGATCTCGATCGGCGACTACCTGCGACTCCCACCCACCGAGCGCCCGATCCTGCTGCAGTGCGCCGGCACCCTCCGCACCGGGCAACCGTGTCAGGGCCTCGTCTTCGCGCGGGCACTGACCAGTCGCGTGCTGGCGCCGCACTTCGCCTCGCGCAACCATGGCCCCGGCTGCGACGAGGCCGCCCTCGAGCACAGGTCCACCGACATCGACGAAGCGACGCGGACCCCTCAGGCAACGTCATCGACCCAGATCATCGAGCTCATGCCGACCACACCGGAGCCGACCACCCGCGCCGCGGCCCGTCGCCGCACTGCGACACCGGGACGCGACAGCCGGGCGCATCGCCACGAGGTCCCGGGCCTCGGTGGCGAACGTCGGGCCACGTTGCGCGCTGCCCTGCGCATCCTCCTCGGCCGTGGCTTCCGCGACGGCGCCCACATCCGATGGGCCGGAACCGAGGTCGACGCAGCCCGGTTCTTCGTCCACCTGGACAGCGTCGACCCGAGCGAACCAAGGGTCCGTGGGTACTGGGGACTCGTGGACCGCGCCGAGTTCTTCCGCCGCACCGGCGCGGTCCACCTGCACTCGCGTACCGGGGCCCTGGTGGTGATCCACCGCGACATCGCCGACGAGGCCCTCGCCGTCCACGGCGATCTCTCCGCGCTCCATGGGCAGTATGTCCTGGCGGTCTCGCTCGTCCGGACCTCCGCGGCCGGCAGACCCTACGTGCTGGTCACCGACGCCTCCGCCCTCGCCACCTGGTCACCGCCCGCAACGTAGCGGCGCCCTGTCGCGTCACCCACCGTGAAGCCGGCCGCGCGCGGCTGGTCCGGTCACGCCGGGGTGACCGCGGCCCGAGCGGGCCGCGCACCTACGGCCGGGACCACCAGCAGGACCACCGCCGTGACCAGTACCGTCGCAGCGAAGATCGGGCCACCGGTGGGCGCGGTGAACGGCAACAGCGACAGCGAGACATTCCCGGCGTAGTGCATCACGACGGCCGACGGGACCCCGCCGAGCAGCCGCTCGCTGATGAACCAGTACGTCAGCGACATCGGGACCATGCAGGCGAGGAAGCCCACCGCTTCCACGGCCCCGAGGCTCGACTGCGAGGTCCCGGGGAGCAGGAACAGCGGCACGTGCCAGAGTGCCCAGATTGTGCCCAGCACTGCGGCGGTGGCGATCGGTGAGAACCGTGCGCGCAACCTCGGCTGGACGTAGCCGCGCCAGCCGAACTCCTCCGAGAGCGGACCGGCCATGGTGGCGATCAGGAGGAACGGAAGCAGGTCGGAGCCGGCGAAGGCAGCGGTGACGTCGGCCATCCCGATCGCCGGCGCACCGAACAGCGGTCCGAGCGCGCCGGCCAGCACGGCAGGCGCAGCCCCCAGGCCGATCGCGGCGGGCAGCCAGAGCGCGAGCCGCCCGGCCCGCGCCACGCGTGGGCTCCGCACGCCGCGGAGCCGGTAGATCAGTGCGGCCAGGCTGGGCCCGAAGCCACCGATCGCGTAGAACACGAAGACGGCCGGGCTCGAAAGGTCGCCGCCGAGCAACACGGCGACCAGCCAGGACCCCCAGCTCAGGGCGAAGGTCAGGGCGAGGAAGCCGCCCACGCGGCGATCGGGGGGTGCGAAGGTCGTGGCGGCCGGTGCGGTGGCGATCGTGCTCATGGGGACCAGCCAACCGGCTCCGGTGGCATCCACCCAGGGTGCTTCCACCCGGAGTGCCCACGGGTGCTGGCCCTACCCCGCCAGCCCCGAGCAGGAGTGGGGGTCAGCCCGCTGCGATGACGAGAGCCGTCGCGATCGCGGCGATCCCCTCGCCGCGACCGGTGAGCCCGAGCCCGTCCGTGGTGGTGGCGCTGACCGTGACGGGAGCTCCGGCCGCCGCCGACAACGCCGCCTCCGCCTGCCCGCGCAGGCCGGCCAGCTTGGGCCGGTTCCCGATCACCTGGATCGCGATGTTGCCGATCTCGAAGCCGGCGGCGCGCACCCGCGCGCCGGCCTCGCCCAGCAGCCGGAGGCCCGAGGCGCCCGCCCATTCGGGCTCGGCGGTGCCGAAGTTGGAGCCGAGGTCGCCGAGCCCGGCGGCGCTGAACAGTGCGTCGGCGGCGGCGTGGGCGGCGACGTCCCCGTCGGAGTGGCCGGCCAGCGCCACCTCGTCGGGGAAGGTGAGCCCGGCCAGCGCGAGCCCGGTCCGGCCGTCCTCGGCGAACGCGTGAACGTCCACGCCGATCCCGGTGCGCGGCACTCTCATCCGTCCTCCTCGAGGTACAGGGCCGCTACGGACAGGTCGTGGCGGGTCGTGATCTTCAGGGCGCGCGCCTCGCCCGGCACCACGTGGACCGCGATGCCGAGGGCCTCGACCAGGCCGGCGTCATCGCCGGCGGCCACGGCCTCGGAGTCGGCGCGGGCGGCCCCGTGTGCGTGGGCCCGGCGCAGGACGTCGGCGTCGAACGCCTGGGGTGTCTGGATCGCGCGCAGTTCGGACCGGTCGGGCGTCGCGATGGCGCGGGGCGGATCGCCGTCGTCGACGGCCCGGATCGTGTCCACGACCGGGACTCCCGGGACAACGGCCGGATGGCCCGCGCGGACGGCCGCGACCAGGCGGCCGATCAGGTCGGCCGAGACCAGCGGCCGGGCGGCATCGTGGACGAGGATGACCAGGTCCGACTCGCCGAGGGCGCGAAGACCGGAGGCGACGGACGCCTGCCGGGTCGCCCCGCCGTCGACGACTTCGATGTCGACCGACGAGACCGGTGCGACGGCGGCGCGGACCTGATCGAGGTACGCGGCCGGCGCGGTGACCACGATCCGGCGGACCAGCCCGGAATCGGCCAGACCACGCGCGGCCCGGGCGACGAGCGCCTCGCCGCCCAGCGGCACGAGCGCCTTGGGCACGGTGTGCCCGAGCCGGGAACCGGACCCGGCGGCGGCCAGCACGGCGCCGACACTCACCTCCGGGTCCGCCCGTGGTTCAGGACGCGAGGACCTCGTCGAGGATGGCCTCGGCCTTCTCCTCCTCGGTGTGCTCGGCAAGCGCGAGCTCCGAGACGAGGATCTGACGGGCCCGGGCCAGCATCCGCTTCTCGCCGGCGGACAGGCCACGGTCGGCGTCGCGGCGGGACAGGTCGCGGACGACCTCGGCCACCTTGATCACGTCACCGGACGCGATCTTCTCGACGTTCGCCTTGTACCGGCGCGACCAGTTGGTCGGCTCCTCGGTGTACGGGGCGCGCAGCACCTCGAACACCTTCTCCAGGCCTTCCTTGCCGACGACGTCCCGGACGCCGACCAGATCGACGTTCTCGGCCGGCACTTCGATGGTCAGGTCACCCTGCGCCACCTTGAGCCGGAGATAGAGCTTCTCCTCCCCTCGGATGATCCGCTTCGAGATCTCCTCGATGAGGGCTGCACCGTGGTGCGGGTAGACGACGGTCTCGCCGACTGTGAAGGTCATGTGCTCGCACTCCCCTTTCGCAAGAACCAAGTTTACCACGCGAAATGGGCGCAATCTCGCGGCGCTTCCGCGTTTGCGCAGGTCATGGCGGTAGCCTCCGCCGCCACCGGCTCGGGTGCCCGGGCCGGGGCTCTTGAGGAGAATGTGAAGGCGACGGCCGTGTGCGGACAGGCATTAGGCTGGCGGCCAGGTCTTGTCGTCATTGCCAGACCCGCGTCCGCCGATACGTCCCGGAGCGTGGGCACCCCCGAAAGGAGAGCCCCGTGGCTCGCAACACCCGCCGTCTCGTGGCGTCCCTGTTGATGGCGGCCACGGCCGCAGCGGGCGTGAGCGCCTGCTCCCCGATCGTGACGCAGTACGGCACGTCACCCAGCGACGGCGTCCAGGTGGAGGTCGGCAGCCAGATCCGCGGCGAGAACCTGCTCATCCTGACCCGCGCCGAGGGCGCCGAGGGCGTCCTCATCGGCGCGGTCGTGAACCGCTGGGAGTCCCCGACGACGGTGAACCTGACCATCGGCGAGAGCGCCGAGGCCGCCTCGGTCGACGTCGACGGCAACTCGACGGTGCTGCTCAACCCCGACGCGGAACTCGTCACCATCGCGGCCGTCGCGGCCGCACCGGGCGCCACCATCGACGTCACGGTCTCCTCGCCCGAGCAGGGCTCGGTGACGGTCGCGGTGCCGGTCCTGGACGGCACCCTGGCGCCCTACGACGAGTTCCTGCCCCCGGCTCCCGTGGAGGAGTGAGCCGCTCGGCTCCTCAGCGTTCGTCGACCAGCTTGTAGCCCAGTCCGCGCACGGTCACCAGGACCTGGGGGTTGACCGGGTCGACCTCGATCTTGGCCCGGATCCGCTTGACGTGGACGTCGAGGGTCTTGGTGTCCCCCACGTAGTCGGCACCCCAGACGCGGTCGATGAGCTGCCCCCTGGTGAGCACCCGGTCCGGGTTGCGCAGCAGCAGTTCCAGCAGTTCGAACTCACGCAGCGGGAGGGCGACCTCCTCACCGTCGATGGTGACCACGTGCCGGTCGGTGTCCATCCGGATCCGGCCCACGCTGAGCACCGCCGGGGTGAGCGCGTCGATGGACTCGGTGCCACGCCTCAACACCGCTCGGATCCGGGCCAGGAGTTCGCGGAACGAGTACGGCTTGGTGACGTAGTCGTCGGCGCCGATCTCCAGCCCGACCACCTTGTCTATCTCCCCGTCCTTGGCGGTCAACATGATCACCGGGACGGCACTGCGCTGCCGCAGCTCCCGGCATACCTCCACGCCGGACAGTCCCGGCAGCATCAGGTCGAGGAGGACCAGGTCGGCGCCGGCTCGATCGAACTCCACGAGCGCATCGGTGCCGGTCGCGACCGCAACCACCTCGAAGCCCTCACGGGTGAGCTGGTACGTCAGCGGTTCGCGGTAGGACTCCTCGTCCTCAACGAGCAGGATGCGGGTCACGGCTCTCTCCTCCTGCGCCGGCCGCTGATGCGGGCGGCGCCTGTTCGTCGGGGGACGGCGCTCGGCCGTCACCATGGTGTTCTGCCTGGGGAATGCGAAGGGTGAAGGTGGAACCGCGACCCGGGGCGGACCACAGGGTCACCTCGCCACCGTGGTTCTGCGCGACGTGCTTGACGATGCTCAGGCCGAGCCCGGTGCCGCCGGTCTCCCGAGAGCGGGCGGGGTCCACGCGGAAGAACCGCTCGAACACCCGTCCGGCGTTCTCGCTGGAGATGCCCGGGCCCTGGTCCACCACCGCGATCTCGGCGATGCCGTCACGCGGCCGGACGCCCACGCTCACCCGGGTGCCGTTCTCGGAGTAGCGCAGGGCGTTGTCCAGCAGGTTCCGCACGGCCGTGACCAGGAGCGAGTGGTCGCCGAACACCCGGAGGCCACCCGTCCCACCGACGACCACGGTGATGTCCCGGGACTCCGCCTCGACGCGGATCCGGTCCACCGCCTCGGCGACCACGGCGTCCACGGACACGTCCACGAAGTCCACCTCGTTGTCCGGCGCCTGGAGCCGGGAGAGTTCGATGATCTCCTTGACCAGGGCGGACAGCCGGACGGCCTCCCGTTGCATCTTCGCGGCGAACCGGCGCACGAGCTCGGGGTCCTCGGCGGCATCGGCGGCGGTCTCGGCGAGCAGTGCGATGGCGCCCACCGGCGTCTTGAGCTCGTGCGAGACGTTCGCGACGAAGTCTCGGCGGACCTCCTCGAGGCGGCGTTGCGCCGTCTGGTCGTCGGCCAGCAGGAGCACCCGCCCTCCCGCCAGCGGGGCCACTCGCACCTCGAACGAGAGCCGGTCGGCACCAGGCACCGCCGAGCGCGGCACGTCGAGGTGCTCGTCGCGGATCTGCCCGTCGGCGCGGACCGCGGCCACGAGGTCGTTCAGCGTCGTGTGGGTGAGCCGGCCGTTGCGGACCAAGCCGGTCGTGTAGGCGTCCGGAGTGGCCCGCATGACCTCTCCACCGGACCCGAGCAGCACGGACGTGGAACGCAACGCGGAGAGCAGAGCCGCCACGTCATCGGACACGGCGGGCTCGGCGACCTCCGGTTCCCGGGCGTGGCTGCGCTCGCTCCCCCTGAACGCGAGACCGGCGGCAGCGCCGACGAGCAGGCCGACCAAGCCCACCACGAGCGGCAACCAGGAACCCTCCACAGCGCCAGACTAGGCCCAGCCATCGGGTGCTCCCGGCCACCTGCGGCCCGGTAGCCTGTTGTTCACCATGGATGCATGACCCGTTCATCCGGGCATGGGATTCTGAGGAGTACGTGTGCGTGGGTGCCGTCCCTGATCGGGGCACGGTGCGAACGGTGCGCCGGGCACGCGCGGAGCAGCCAAGGCGGACGACCGCCGTCGATGACCAGAGGGAGAACCACCGGTGCGAGCGATCTTCGAGCAGGAACTTGGCGCGGTCGGTGACGATCTGCTGCGGATGAGCCGACAGGTTCAGACGGCCGTCCAGGAGGCATCCGCCGCCCTCGCCTCGGCCGATCTCCAGGCGGCGGAACAGGTGATCATCGCGGACGACGCGATCGACCAGATCGAGCGCGAGCTCGACGACCGGTGCGTCAACCTCCTCGCCCGGCAGCAGCCGGTCGCGACGGACCTGCGGATCATCGTCTCGGGACTTCGGATGAGCGCGTCCATCGAGCGGATGGGAGACCTGGCCCGCCATGTCGCCCAGGTCACCCGGCTGCGCTACCCCGAGTCGGCGATCCCGGAGAACTCCCGCGAACTCTTCGCCCAGTTGGCCGATGCCGCCAACAAGGTGGCCGCGGACGTGGTGCAGCTGCTCGAGACCCGTGACCTCGAGCTGGCAGCCGCCATCGAACGGGACGACGACATCCTGGACCAGCTGCACCAGCAGACGTTCAACGAGACCCTCAGCCCAGACTGGACCGGAACGACCGCGCAGACCGTCGACGTGACGCTGCTGGCCCGGTTCTACGAGCGCTTCGGGGACCACGCCGTCGCCGTGGCACGCCGGATCTCCTACCTGGTCACCGGCGACCTCGAGGGCCTCGGCGACTACAACAGCTGACCTCGGCCAGACCCGCGAAGGCCGGGCCACCCTCGTCGGGTGGCCCGGCCTTCGTCTGCGGTCGGCGCGTCAGCGCGTCAGCGCGTCAGCGACCCTGGTTGGCGACGGCGGCGATCGCGTCCTTCGCGGCGTCCGGGTCGAGGTAGCGGCCGCCCGGAGTGATCGGCCGGAGGTCCTCGTCGAGCTCGTACACGAGCGGGATCCCGGTGGGCACGTTCAGGCCGGCGATGGTGTCGTCGTCGATGCCGTCGAGGTGCTTGATGATGGCGCGCAGCGAGTTGCCGTGCGCGGCCACCAGCACCACCTTGCCCGCGCGCAGGTCGGTGACGACGTCGCTCTCCCAGTACGGAAGCGCCCGCTCGAGCACGTCCTTGAGGCACTCGGTGGCCGGGATGGGCTCGCCGGCGTAGCGCGGGTCAGCATCCTGCGAGAACTCCGAACCGGCCTCGATCGCGGGCGGCGGCACATCGTAGGAACGGCGCCAGGTCATGAACTGCTCCTCGCCGAACTCGTCCCGGATCTGCTTCTTGTCCTTGCCCTGCAGGGCGCCGTAGTGGCGCTCGTTCAAGCGCCAGTTGCGCTTCACGGGGATCCAGTGACGGTCCGCGGCGTCCAGCGCCAGGTTCGCCGTGGTGATGGCGCGGCGCAGCAGCGAGGTGTGCACCACGTCCGGCAGCACGCCCGCCTCGACGAGCAGCTCGCCGCCGCGGGTGGCCTCGGCCGTGCCCTTCTCGGAGAGCGGCACGTCGACCCAGCCGGTGAACAGGTTCTTCGCGTTCCAATCGCTCTCGCCGTGGCGGAGCAGTACCAGGGTGTACGTCATGGATCCAGTCTGCCGCATCGCGGCAGCCGGGTACGACCAGGGACCAGCGGCACCGCGAACGGTTCAGACCGGCAGGATGAACATCGGGCTAGCCAACGCGACGCTCCCGCGCACGGGCCCGATGACGCCGTCGGTGATCGGGTGGATCGCAACCTCGTCGGATCGCTCACCGGCGACCAGGAGCTCCGAACCGACGACCTCGAGGTGCCGCGGCCAGGTCGCGGTGACCACCTCGCCGACCAGTTCGAGGCCGGCCCCATCGTCGGAGATGGCGAAAGTGGAGATCGAGTCGGCGCCCCGCACACCGACGGCGAGGCCACCACGGAAGGCGAGCAGGTGCGAGAGCTGGTGGACGTCCTGGCTCCGGCCGGGCAGGGTCGAGGCCGCGACGCGCTGGACGACCTCGCCGCGGCCGGCGTCCTCGTCCCAGGCCAGGACGACCAGCTCACCGCTGAGCTCACCGGCCACGTACACGTGGTCACCCGCCACGACCATGTGGCGCGGCCCGGTGCCTGGGGGCAGGTCGGTGAGGATCGGCTCGGGATCCGGGCGGCCCATGTCCAGGGGGTAGGCACGCAACTGGTCGGTGCCGAGATCGGCCACGATGAGGAACCCACCGCCCGCGGACAGGTTCGAGGAGTGTGCATGCGGCCCGTCCTGGCGACCGGCCACCGGACCGGACCCGGCGTGCGACAGGCTCATCACCGGGTCGGAGACGTCACCGGCCTCGGTCAGGGCGATCACGCCGACGCTGCCGTCGCCGTAGTTCGACGCATACAGCCAGTGCCCCTGGGGGTGCACGAGCAGGTGACAGGGCCCTGCCCCACCGCTGCCGGCCAAGGCCGTTCGGCGGAGCGCGCACTCGGAGTCGACGGCGTAGGAGGAGACGGTCCCCGGGGTGCCCTCCCCGACCGCGAACAGCCGCTCCGCGGCAGGGTGCAGCGCGAGGAAGCTGGGGTGGTCCGCGGTCAGCATCCGCTGGGCGGACGAGTCCGCCCAGTCACCGCCGGACTGGCGGTCCAGCCGCCAGATTCCACCGGAGACATCGGGGGTGGACGTCGACCCGATCCACATGTGTCGGACAAAAGTCATGGCACCCAACCTAACGGTCGAGTGCCATGACTGGTGAACCTGGCGGCCTCGGCCGGGCGCGATCTCCCTCACAAGGAGGCCGGCCCGCCGAGAGCCCGGTCAACGGGCCGAGATCAGTTCGCCTTCGCGTACGCCTCACGGATCTCCGCGGAGACGCGGCCACGGTCGCTCACCTGGAATCCGTTCTCACGGGCCCACTCACGAATCTTGCCCGCGTCGGAATTCCCACGCGAGGAACCGGACGACCGACGAGCCGTGCTGGTGGAACGGCGCCCACCGGAACGGCGCGCGTGACCGACCCACGAAGCGAAGGATTCACGGAGCGCGGCGGCGTTCGTTTCGTTCAGGTCGATCTCGTAGGTGACGCCATCGAGTGCGAACGTCACGGTCTCGACGGCATCCGAGCCATCGATGTCGTCGATGAGGAGGACGCGGACCTTCTGAGCCATGTGTATTCCTTGATCTCGTCAGTCGGGGGAAATGCCCCGAGTAAATACCGGGGGGGTTCAGACTGCCATCATCCGGAACACTATGTCAAAGGTGGTTGAACGTAGAACTATCCTTCTCGTTTGGTCTCGTCCCGAGATTCGCGTACGCTCCGTGCATCCTCCGCGGCCTCCGCTCGAGCCCGCGCAATACGCTCACGCCGATCCGCGTGGATCATTGCCCGAATGGCGACGACGAAGAGAATGGCAACACCCACCGACGGGGCAAGGGCCGCCATCGCATCCCAGAATCCGTTCATCGTGGCTTCACCAACGGGAATGTGATCGTCTCGCGGATCCCGTGTCCGGTCAGCGCCATGAGGAGACGGTCCACGCCCATCCCCATACCGCCGGACGGAGGCATCCCATGCTCCATGGCCTGCAGGAACTCCTCGTCGACACGCATCGCCTCGGCATCGCCGCGGGCCGCGAGCTGCGCCTGCGCCTCGAACCGCTCCCGCTGGATCACCGGATCCACAAGCTCCGAATACGCGGTACCCAACTCGAATCCGCGCACGTACAGGTCCCACTTCTCAACGACGCCGTCGATCTCACGATGCGCCCGGGTCAGCGGTGAGGTATCGACCGGGAAGTCCCGGACGAATGTCGGGGCGTACAGGTCCGACCCGACGAAGTGTTCCCAGAGGTCCTCGGCGACCTTACCGGGGGTCGCAATGTTCGAGTTGATAGTGATCTCGGCCTTGTCCGCCAGGACGAGCAATTCATCCATCGGGGTCTGCGGGGTGATCTCTGTGCCGACCGCTTCGGAGAGCGACGGATACAGGGACAGGTCCTGCCATTCCCCGCCGATTTCGTACTCGGTGCCGTCGGCCAGTGTCATCAGGGTGGTGCCGAAGGCGTCCCGGGCGGCCGTCTGGATCAGTTCCTTGGTGAGCGCCGCCATCGTGTTGTAGTCGCCGTACGCCTGATATGCCTCGAGCATCGCGAACTCCGGGGAGTGCGAGGAATCCGCGCCCTCATTGCGGAAGTTCCGGTTGATCTCGAAGACGCGGTCGATGCCACCGACGACGGCGCGCTTGAGGAACAACTCCGGTGCGATTCGCAGATACAGGTCGATGTCGAACGCGTTCATATGCGTCACGAACGGTCGTGCCGTCGCCCCACCGTGCATCGTCTGCAGCATCGGTGTCTCGATCTCGATGAAGTCGCTGCGGTGCAGGAAGTCACGCATCGAACGCACCACGGCGGCGCGGGTCCGGACCATGTCCCTGGCCGCCGGCCGTGTGATCAGGTCGAGGTAGCGGCGCCGCACCCGCGACTCCTCGGAGGACTCCTTGTGCAGGGTCGGCAGCGGCCGGATCGCCTTCGCTGCGATCTCCCAGGAGTCGGCCATCACGGACAGCTCGCCCCGGCGCGAGGCGATCACACGGCCGTGGGCGAAGAAGTGGTCACCGAGGTCGACGAGCGTCTTGAACCGCTCGAGCGACTCCTGGCCCACCTCGGCGAGGGAGATCATCACCTGGAGCCGGTTCCCCGCACCGTCCTGAAGTGTGACGAAGCACAACTTCCCGGTGTTGCGCAGGTGCACGATCCGGCCGGCGACACCCACGATGTGGTCCGTCTCGGTGCCTGGCTCGAGCTCCGGGTGATCGGCGCGCACGCCGGCGATGGTGTCCGTGACCGGCAGCGTGACCGGGTACGCCTCCACACCGTCGGCGAGCAGCTTCTCGCGCTTCTCCCGCCGGATCCGGACCTGCTCGGGCAGGTCGTCACCGTCCTCGTCAGGGGTGACGGTCGGTTCGGTCGGCTCGGCGGGGGGCAGGAACGGGTCAGTCACCCCCCGATTCTAGCGATGCCGCGGATCCGGCCAGCTCACCACGGCATTGTCGATGAGCCGGGTGGTCCCCACGTGGGCGGCGATCACCAGCAGCGCGTCCCCGGCACCACCGGCGTCCGGGTAGGGACTCATCGTCACGGGGTCGACGAGCTCGAGGTAGTCCGTCCGCACCTCGGCGGGGGCCACGGTCGCGAGTTCGGCGCGTGCGGCCCCGAGGACCTCCGCGGGCGGGCGGCCCTGCTCGGCGGCCCGGGCGCCGGCTCGCACGGTCCTGGAGAGCACCAGCGCGGCGGCGCGGTCCGTCGCCGACAGGTGCACGTTCCGGCTGGACAGTGCGAGCCCGTCCGGGTCCCGCACGGTGGGGACCGCGACCACGGCGATGCCCATGTTCAGGTCCGCGACCATCCGGCGCACGAGGGCGAGCTGCTGGGCGTCCTTCTGCCCGAACAGTGCGACATCACCGGCTGTCAGGTTGAGGAGCTTGTGCACCACGGTGAGCATGCCGTCGAAGTGCCCGGGCCGGTGCTCTCCCTCGAGGATCTCTCCCATCCGGCCGGCGACGATCCGCACCTGCGGCTCTGCGCCCGGGTACATCTCGTCCACGGACGGCGCGAACACCACGTCGACCCCCTCGTCCCGGAGCAGTGCCACGTCGGTGTCCAGGGTGCGCGGGTAGGTCTCGAGGTCCGCGGCGGAGGAGAACTGCAACGGGTTCACGAAGATCGTCACGACGACCTCGTCGGCGCGCCGGCGGGCCGCGCGGACGAGCGCGATGTGGCCGGCGTGCAGCGCCCCCATGGTCATCACCACGGCACGGGTGCCGCGCGGTCGGAGCGCGCGCAGCTCCGCCACGGTGTGCACCACGAGCGGCCCGGTGCTGCCGTCGTCGAGGTCCTCCGGGGCCTCGCCGTCGGAGGTGCCGCCAGCAACGCCGGCGACGGCGGAGCTCGCCACCGCGGCGTCGCTCGCCGTCGCGGTGGGTGCGTCGCTCGCCGTCGCGGTGGGTGCGTCGCTCGCCGTCGTGGTGGCCGCGGCACCCGGCGTCGCCGCGAGCGCGTCGAGCAGCTCGCCGGCCCGGGCCTCGCCGATCCGGCCGTTGACCAGGGCGCGCTGCACGGTGGCGCGGGCCAGAGCGACGTAGGTGGGGGCGACGTCGAGGAGTCCGTGCCCCCCGCCGTCGGCCTCGGCCAACGCGGCCAGGTGCTCACGCACGGTGCCCACGTCGCCGCGGACCACGGGGCCGGTCAACGACGCCTCCCCGCCCCGGAGCGCACCGTCGAGCGCGGCCTGCAGCAGCGGGGTGAGCAGCTGACCGCCGTCCTCGACCCCGGCCGCGGCCAGCAGCCGGATGGCCTGCGCGGTCAGTGTGACCAGGTGGTTCGCGCCGTGCGCGAGGGCCGCGTGGTAGAGCCCGCGGACGTCCTCGCCGAGGACCACCGGCTCGCCGCCGATCTCCACCACGAGCGCCTGCGCGATCGGCAGCACCGGCGGCGCTGCGGTGACCGCGAACGGGGCGCCGACGATCCGGGACAGGTCGAGGCTGGTGCCGGTGAACGTCATGGCCGGGTGGATCGCCAGTGGGATGGCACCGGCGGCGCGGGCCGGGGCGAGCACGCCGGTCCCGTACCGGCCGGCGGTGTGCACCACCAGCTGCCCGGGCTGGAACGCGCCGAGGGCGGCGAGGCCCGAGACCAGGTCGGCGAGCACGTCGTCGGGCACCGTGAGCAGGAGCAGCTCGCTGCGTTCGACGACCGCCTCGACCTCGAGCACCGGCACCCCGGGCAGCAGCGCGTCGATCCGATCCAGGGTGTCCTCCGAGCCACCGCTGGCCCCGACGACGGCGTGTCCGACCGAGCGAAGGGCACTCGCCAGCACCGTCCCCACCCGGCCCGCGCCGACCACACCGACGCCGAGCCGTCCAGGTCGAGAAGTCACCCGTGCATCCTGCCACCGTCGACGGGGTCGTTCGTCACCGCGCCGACGCGCCCGGGCAGCACGCCACCGTAGACGGCACGCACCGGCGGACTCGGCAGGATCCCACCGTAGGTGGCGGGCGGCGCGGCCGGATCAGGTACGGCGTCGGCATCCCCGGCTGCGGCCGCAGCCGCCGCGGCCGCAGCGACCCGTGGCAGCATCCAGCGCTCGGGTCCGGCCTCCCGCCTGGCCCGGCGGGCCCGCTCGGCGACGTCCACCAGCAGCTCGCGGGCGACGTCGGCGTCGATGTGCGTGACGATGGGCGCGATCGGGCCGGGCGTCGAGTGCAGCGAGAAGTTCGCGACCCGCAGCCGTCGGTCCAAGGGACCCTCGGACAGGCCGAGGGACTGGGTGCGCTCATGCGGCACGATGACCATCCGGCGCCAGATGCGCCCGGTCCGCAGGATCGTCACGGTGTCGGTGACGCGGAACCCGGTGCGCCGCCAGGTCCACCAATCGAGCCAGCGCACCCGGCGCGGCGACGTGACGAAACCTTCGGCGTCGCCGGTGCCGGACAGGCCGGCCTCGAGCAGCTCGAGAGGCCGAGGGGCGCCGAGATCGGGCTGGACCAGATACAGCAGTCGGCCCACCTCTTCGGTGGTGGCGACCGGGTACAGCACGCTGCCCGTGGTCTCCTCGGCCCCGTACCCGGCGATGTTCACCTGCAGCCGCCACCAGCCGCGGGTGCGCCACAGCAGCGGCTGGGACACCTGCATGGCCTGCACGCGGCCCGGCGGCACGGTGCGGGCCTTCGACTCGAGCAGCCCCTGCCGCACCCGGACGCCGTCGGGCGAGGTGGCGACGCGGAACGCGAACTCCCCCGCGAACCGGCCCCACGTGTACGCGACCGCACCGAGCAGCGCGGGACCGACGCCGAAGATCGGCGCCAGGCTCTGGCTCAGGACGGCGATCACGATCAGCACCGCCCCCGCCACCACGAAGGCCATCACCCAGAACGAGAGGGCGAGGGAGCCGATCAGCCGGCCCGGCGTCAGCGCGAGCACCTCCCGCTCCGGCGCGGCGGGAGCGGCGGGTGCCTGGCCGCCGTCGGCCGCTTCCGAGACTGTCACCCCGGCGGCCCGGGCCAGGAGCTCGTTGCGCAGCCGCTGGGCCTCGTCCTCGGTGAGGAAGGACAGGGTCAGGTTCGAGCCCGCCCCGCCCGCCGACTCGATCTTGAGCGAGGCGAAGCCGAACAGCCTGGCCAGCAGCGGCTGGGTGACGTCCACGGTCTGCACCCGGTCGAGCCGGAGGTGGCGTTGCTGACGGAACAGGACGCCGGAGTGCAGGTAGACGCTCTCCGGGCTGAGGCCGTACCGGGTCCGGCTCCAGGCCAGCGCCGAGTAGCCGAGGCCGATCAGCGAGCCGACCACGATGACCCCGATGATCACGAGCAGGAACTGCGTGGTGGGCAGGTCCAGCTGCCCGAGGGTGTCGGAGTACTGCCAGACGAAGATCGCGATCAGCGCGGCCGCGACCTTCCACGCGTTCAGCAGCGGGGTGATGCGATGCAGCTTGCGCCAGTCGACGTGGCTCTCGGCTGCGCGGTCAGCGCTCACAGGCCGGCCAGCCTCGCCTCACCGCGGGCGGTCAGCTGGTCCCGGAGCCGGGCCGCCTCCTCCTCGCCGAGCCCGGGGATCGAGGCGTCCGAGCCGGCCGAGGCCGTGTGGAGCTGGACGGCGGCGATCTTCATCTTGCGTGCGATCGGACCGGCCTCGACGTCCACGTACTGCATGCGTCCGTAGGGCACCACCACGAGGGACCGGAACATCACGCCGCGTCGGATGAGTAGGTCGTCCTCGAGCTCGGCGTAGCCGATCGACCGGACCTGCCGTGGGACGAGCCAGAGCAGCCAGGCGGTCAGCGCCAGCAGCACGGCGGGCAGGATCCACATCGCCGAGCCGACCACCACGGCGGGCCAGATCGTCACCAGGCCGGGCAGGCCGAGGAAGATCGCGACCGAGATCTGCCGCACCGGGATCAGGCGTGCGGAGATCGGGCGCCATTGCACGCCGTCGATGTCGAGTGCGGGGTTGTGCGGTGTGGGCATGCGGCCATTCTCCCTGATCCGCCCGTGCCGGCGCGTCCACCGCGCGGCGGAGCCCGACCTCGATCGCTGCTCCGGACGGGTGGGTCAGCCGGGCGCCGGCCCGTCGTCCTCGTCCTCGGGTGGCACTTTGCAGCACCACTGGGCGAACAGGCCGGCCGCGACGAGCACGCCACCGGCGAGGATCGCGACCCCGGACGCGAACGCCTGCTCGCGCGGCTCGGGCGCCTGCACCCGGGGCAGCGATAGCAGCAGGATCGCGAGGAAGTAGCCGATGTGAGCGGCCCCGGTGAGCGCGGCGGCCTGCCCCAGCACGAGGATCCGGGCCGCGCCGATCGGGTCCGTGACGGTCCGCTCACGCACGGCCCGGCGCACCCGCAGGCCGAGGATGACGACCACGACGGCCACCACGACGAGCAGCACGATCACCGCCGCCGAGACCGGCGGCAGACTGTTCCCCCGGGTGTACCACCAGCGCAACGCGATGGCGGCGATCGTTCCGACCACGATGACCGTGGCCGCCAGCGCGCGCCAGCCGACCTGCTGCATCGGTCAGTTCGGGTCGCGGCGCAGCGGCTGCCACTTCGGGGTCGCCGCCGGCGGTTGCGGCTCCGGGTCCGACTCGGGCCCGGTCCAGGGCTGACCGGACGGCCGGCGGGTCTGCTCGTCGATCTCGTCGTCGCCCTGCTGGGGCGGGAACGAGACCGGTCCGGACGCACCGAAGCCCGACGGCGGTGCCGGCGGTTCGAAGCCCGACGGCGCCGGCGCGGGTGGTTCCGCGGGTGCCGGCTGCTCCGGTGCTGGGGCCGGCGGCTCGTAGGCAGGAGGCTCGTAGGCCGGCGGCGCGGGCGGCTGGGGCGGCGCGGGCGGTTCGTAGGCGGGCGGCTCGTACGCCGGCGGCTCGAAGCTGGACTGCGCCGGTGCGGCGGGCTCGTACCCGGACTCGTCCTGGCCCGACGGCTCGAAGCCGGACTGGTCCTGGGCCGACGGCTCAAATGCCGGTGGCTGATGGGCCGATGGCTCGTAGGCCGGCGACTCGGCCGGCTGACCGAAGGCGGGCTGTTCGGAGGCATGCTGGCCGTACGAGGGCTGCTCGTACGAGGGCTGCTCGAAGGCGGGCTCCTCGTACGACGCCTGCTCAGCGGGCTCCTCGGAGGCGTGCTGCCCGTACGAGGGCTCCTCGTACGAGGACTGCTCGTACGAGGGCTGCTCGAGGATGGGCTCCTCGGAGGCATGCTGCCCGTACGCGGGCTCCTCGAAGCCGGGCTGTTCGGAGGGCGCCTGCGGCGCCGGTGGGTGCTCGGGCAGGGCGTCGGCGGCGGGCGCGGGCACCTGGTACGCCGGCGGCACGGCCGGCTGGACCGCAGACTCCTCGGCCTGCACCGCCGCCGGGCGCGCGAACGGCGAGTCCGCGTACTGCTCCGGTGCCGCCTCCGCATGCTCCGAGGCGATCGGTGCCGCTGGCTCGGACTCGTCGCCGTCGGCGTGCGCGAGGAGTTCGAGGTCCTCCACGGACTCCTGGCCCTCGTAGGACGCCTGGGCGAAGTCATCGACAGACTCCTCCGAGGAGTCGTCCGCCGCCGCCGGCGCCGCGGCGGGTGCGACGTCGGCGACGGACCCGCGGGACCGTTGCCCCGCCGTCGGGTCCAGCCAGTCGAGCGCGAGCCAGCGCACCCCGGACCGGTCCGGGGCGGTCTCGGCGAGGACGGCGACCGGTCCCCCACCGAGCCCTGGCAGGAACGCGGACGGATCCGCCTGCGCCCACGGCACAAGCACGAACGCGCGCTCGTTGGCGCGGGGGTGCGGGAGGGTGAGCTCGGGCTCGACGCTCGAGACGCCGTCGAACGTGATGATGTCGATGTCGAGCGTGCGCTCGCCCCAGCGCTCGCGACGCTGCCGACCGTAGGCGTCCTCGACCTCGTGCATGCGGTCGAGGAGATCCATCGGCGAGAGGGTCGTGCTCGCCAGCACGACGGCGTTGAGGAAGTCCGGCTGGGGGACGGCGTCGGGCAGCACCACCGCGGCCGTGCGGGCCAGCGGGGAGACCGTGGTCACGGTCAGGCCGGGGACCTCGCGCAGGTCCGCGACCGCCGCCCGCATCGTGGCCCGCACGTCACCGACGTTGCCGCCGATCGAGAGCACCACCTCCACGGGCTCCTCGGGCGCCCGGTGCAGGACGGCTCCACCCGGTTCCTGCGCCTCCTCGGGCGAAGCGGCGGGCACGCCGTCGAACGAGGAGTCCGCCTCGGCCGCAGGTGCGGCCGCGGGTGCGATGACGGCGGGCATGGCTTCGACCGCGGGGGCCGCGACCGCAGCCGCTGCGACTGCGGGTGCGGCGAACTCCGCCTCGGCGGCTGGTTCGACCGGCGCCGCTGCGCCCGTCGGCTCCCCGCGGGTGATCGCGATCTGCACGTCCGTGAACGGCACCCCGACGGGCGCCTCCGGCTTGTGGACCGTCACCTCGACGGATCTGACGGCGGCGGGAGCGAGCGCCGCGTCGGCGATCCTGGCGGCGAGGGTCTCGATCAGGTTGACCGGTTCGCCCTCGATGATCGCCACGATCTCCTGGGCGACGTCGGCGTAGTTGACCGTGTCGGCGAGGTCATCGCTGGCGGCGGCAGCACGGGTGTCGACGTGCAGGACCACGTCGGCGAGGAAGGTCTGCCCGTCGCGCCGTTCCTCCGGCAGGACGCCGTGGCGACCCACCCCACCCAGCCCGATGAGGCGGATGACGTCGTGGGCGTGGTTGTCCTCGGAGTTCATGGTGTCCCTTCTCGACCTTCCGAACTGGGTTCATTCTCTGCCGAACGCAGCGCCTGGGCCACTCTGACCGCATCCACAGAGCCTGCCACCTCGTGCACCCGCACGCCCCACACTCCGTGAGCGGCCACCAGCGCGGTGACCGCGGCGGTGGCGCGGTCCCGGAACACCGGGAGCGACTCGGCGCCCGCATCGGCGAGCAGCTGTCCGAGGAAGCGCTTGCGGGAGGCCCCGACGAGGACCCGGTGGCCGAGCGCCGTCAGCGCGTCCAGGTGAGCGAGCAGGCGCCAGTTGTCGGCGCCCTCCTTGGCGAATCCCAGGCCCGGATCGACGATGAGCCGCTCGGGCGCGACGCCCGCGGCGACGATCGCCGCCAGGCGCCCGCGCAGTTCGCCGACCACCTCGCCGACCACGTCGCCGTACGTCGCGTGCCCGGCCATGACGTCGGAATGGCCACGCCAGTGCGAGACCACGTACTCGAAGTCGCCGTCAGCCGCCAGCGCCACCATCTCGGGGTCCGCGAGGCCGCCGGAGACGTCATTGATGATGCTGGCGCCGGCGTCGAGGGACGCGGTGGCGACCGCGGCACGCATGGTGTCGACGCTGATCACGGCGCCCGCGGCGGCAAGCGCCTCGACCACCGGCACCACCCGCTGCAACTCCTCGGCAAGGCTGACCCGCTCCGCGCCCGGGCGGGTGGACTCCCCACCGATGTCGAGGATGTCCGCGCCCTGGGCGAGCAGGTGCCGTCCGTGCGCGATGGCGACGTCCTGTTCGAACCACTGCCCGCCGTCGCTGAACGAGTCGGGGGTGACGTTGACCACGCCCATCACCAGCGTCCGCGAAGTCATTCGGTCACCCTATCCATTCCCGGCCACCGATCCACCGACGCAGTGGCACGCCGGGGCGGGGCCGTGCCGGACAGGAGCGGGCCGTCGCTCAGTCGCGCGCGATGAGGCTCATCGCCTCGGCGCGGGTGGCGGTGTTGCGCATCTGCCCGCGCACCGCGGACGTCACGGTCCGCGCACCCGGCTTGCGCACCCCACGCATCGACATGCACAGGTGCTCGCACTCGATGACGACGATCACGCCGCGCGCGTCCAGCAGCCGGACCAGGGCGTCCGCGACCTGGCTGGTGAGCCGCTCCTGCACCTGGGGCCGCTTGGCGAAGACGTCGACGAGCCGGGCCAGTTTGCTCAGGCCCGTGACGGTGCCGTCGACCGACGGGATGTAGCCCACGTGGGCGACCCCGTGGAACGGCAGCAGGTGGTGTTCACAGGTGGAGTAGACGGCGATGTCACGGACGATCACCATCTCCTCGTGCTCGATCTCGAAGAACGTCTGGACGACGTCCTCGGGCTCGGCGTGCAGACCGGCGAAGATCTCCGTGTAGGCCTTGGCCATCCGCTTCGGGGTGTCCCGCAGGCCATCCCGGTCCGGGTCCTCCCCCACCGCGATGAGCAGATCCCGCACGGCCCGCTCGACGCCCTCGGCGTCATAAGGACGGGCGGGCGGCAGTTGTTCGACCATGAGGCTGTGAACTCCTAGGACTGATCCGGTGCGGACCCACCCGGACCGCTCAGGTCGGACTCGCCGGACGCGCCCGGTGCCGGCTGGCCCGGAGCCCGCCCGCCGACCGGGCCCGCGGTGGACTCGCCCGGGTAGGCGAACCGTTCCGGAACCTCGACGATCGTCTCGGCGGGGGCCTCGTCGTCGCCGGCGGCCGCAGCCTGGTCCTGCGGCAGCATCGGGGCGGCGCCGCTGGCGATCTCGCGCGGGGACTGTACCGGCGGCACGTCGCTGACGGCGCGGTGCTGGCTGGACAGCCAGACCGGACGCGGCTCCCGCTTCGTGATCGGGACGAACACCTCGGCCAGTTCGGCCTGGTTCAGGGTCTCCCGCTCCAGCAGCGCGAGTGCGAGGTCGTCGAGCACCTGGCGGTAGTGGGTGAGGATCTCCCACGCCTCGTCGTGCGCGGAGTCGATGAACCGGCGGACCTCGTCGTCGATGAGCCCGGCGACATCCTCGGAGTACTCGCGCTGGTGGCCCATGTCCCGACCGAGGAACACCTCGCCGTCGGCCTGTCCGAGCCGGATCGCGCCGACCCGCTCGCTCATGCCGAACTCCTTGACCATCTTGCGCGCGGTCGCGGTGGCCTTCTCGATGTCGTTCGACGCACCCGTGGTCGGGTCGTGGAAGACGATCTCCTCGGCGACGCGGCCGCCCATCGCGTAGGCGAGCTGGTCGAGCAGCTCGTTCCGGGTGGTCGAGTACTTGTCCTCGGCGGGCATCACCATCGTGTACCCGAGAGCCCGCCCACGGGGCAGGATCGTCACCTTGGTGACCGGGTCCGTGTACCGGAGCGCGGCCGCGACGAGGGCGTGACCACCCTCGTGGTAGGCGGTGAGCTTGCGTTCCTTCTCGTTCATGATCCGGGACTTCTTCTGCGGCCCCGCGATCACGCGGTCGATCGCCTCGTCCAGCTCGTGGTCGCCGATCAGCTCCAGCCCGGTGCGGGCGGTGAGCAGCGCGGCCTCGTTCAGGACGTTCGCCAGGTCGGCACCGGTGAATCCGGGGGTGCGCTTGGCCACGGCGTGCAGGTCGACCGTCGGCGCCATCGGCTTGCCCTTGGCGTGCACCTCGAGGATCGCCTGACGGCCCTTCAGGTCCGGCGACTCGACGGAGATCTGCCGATCGAAGCGCCCGGGGCGCAGCAGGGCGGGGTCAAGGATGTCCGGACGGTTCGTGGCCGCGATCATGATGACGTTCGCGTTCGCGTCGAACCCGTCCATCTCCACCAGGAGCTGGTTCAGGGTCTGCTCACGCTCGTCGTGCCCGCCACCGAGGCCGGCGCCGCGCTGGCGGCCGACGGCGTCGATCTCGTCCACGAAGATGATCGCCGGGGCATTCGCCTTCGCCTGCTCGAACAGGTCCCGGACGCGTGAGGCGCCCACACCCACGAACATCTCGACGAAGTCCGAACCGGAGATCGAGTAGAACGGGACCTCGGCCTCACCGGCGACGGCGCGGGCCATCAGGGTCTTCCCGGTGCCGGGCGCCCCGTACAGCAGCACACCCTTGGGGATCTTCGCCCCGACCGCCTGGAACCTGGCGGGCTCGGTGAGGAAGTCGCGGATCTCCTCGAGTTCCTCGATGGCCTCGTCCACGCCGGCGACGTCGCTGAACTTGACCTTCGGGGCCTCCTTGGAGACCTGCTTGGCCTTCGACTTCCCGAAGTTCATCATCCGGGAGTTGCCGCCCTGCAGGCGGGACATCAGGAACCAGAAGAGCCCGACCAGCAGCAGCACGGTGAGCAGGGTCATCAGCAGCGACGACCACCACGGCGTCTGCGGGACGACGGAGTTGAAGCCACCCTCCGGCTCCGCGGCGGCGATCGCCTCGGCGACCGTCTCGCCCTGCGGCGCGGCGTAGTAGAACTCGACGTCGCGACCCATGTTCTGGGCCTCGTCGCCACCGACGAGGTAGTCCTCGGTGAGTGTGAGGTTGACCCGCTGGGAGCCGTCGGTGATCTGCGCCTGCTCGACGGTGTCCCCGGCGAGCAGTTCGAGACCCGCGGACGTGTCGATCTGGCGGGTGCCGCCGCCGCTCATGAGTTGGAAACTCACGAAGATGACGATCAGCGGGATGAGCACCCAGATGAGCGGCCCGCGCAACAACTTCTTCACATTCATCCTAGGTGTGGGGCTGCGCCCCGTCCCTCCTGCTCGCAGTGTTAGACCGTGACGGTATACGACGGGGCCGTGAATTCCGGCATGTGTTCGCCTACGGCATGAACACCCGCGTCAGAGCACCGCACCCCGGGCGCCGATCTCAGCCCTGGTAGACGTGCGGAGCGAGCGTGCCCACGAACGGCAGGTTGCGGTATCGCTCGTCGTAGTCGAGTCCGTAACCCACGACGAACTCGTTCGGAACCTCGAAGCCGATGTAGCGGACGTCCACGTCCACCTTGGCGGCGTCGGGCTTGCGGAGCAGGGTCGCGATCTCCAGGGAGGCGGGGTTGCGGCTGCGGAGGTTGGACACCAGCCAGGACAGCGTCAGGCCGGAGTCGATGATGTCCTCGACGATCAGCACGTGCTTGTCGAGCAGGTCGGTGTCGAGGTCCTTGAGGATGCGGACCACGCCCGAGGACTTCGTGCCCGACCCGTAGGAGGAGACGGCCATCCAGTCCATCTTGAGGTCCGTGTGCAGCCGGCGGGAGAGGTCCGCCATGACCATCACCGCACCCTTGAGGACGCCGACCAGCAGGAGCTCCCGGCCCGCGTAGTCCGCGTCGATCTGGGCCGCGAGCTCATCGAGCCGGGTCGCGATCTGCGCCTCGCTGACCAGGACCTTCTCCAGGTCCGAGCCCATGTCGTTGGCGTCCACTCAACTCTCCCGATTGTCACTGTGTCGATGAGGTGCTGTCGGTCCGTGCGGATCATCGGGTGCGGCGGCGCGAGCCGACGCTTCCGGAGCGCGCAGGAACAGCCTGCCATACCTGCGGACCGCCTCGGTCGGCCCGGGGAGGTGGATCGGCCCCTGCCCGTGCCAGTCGGTGAGCAGGGCGTCGAGGCCCTGCACGTGCACCCGGGCGAGCGCGCCGCCGTCGGCTCCGGCCTCGACGGCGGCCAGCCGCAGGGCCCGACGGCGCAGGGCCGGGTGGGCGTCGACGAGCACCGACACGTCCAGCACCACGGCTGTTGCCGCAGGGTCGACGGCGGCGCTGTCCTCGACCGGGTCGGCGCCGGTCGAGGGGCCGGTCGCCATGCCGGTCGCGTTGCGGGTCGGGCCGTCGGTCCGGGCGTCGGCTGGGCCGTCGGTCCGGGCGTCGGCTGGTCCGCCGGTCGCGGTGTCGGTCGCGGTGCGGCGGGCCCGCTCGAGCAGTTGCCGAGCCAGTTCGTCGAGCAGGTCGGCGTCGTCACGGGCCAGGTCCGCGGTGCGGGCCAGCGCGACCTCCACGCCCGGCCCGAGTGCGCGGGCGAGCTCGGGCAGCACCCGTTCACGTACGGCCGCGCGGGGCAGGGCCGCGCCGGCCGCGGTACGCAGCGGTCCGTCCGCCGCGTTCGTCGGGTCCTCCCACGCCGCCAGGCCGAGCTCGTCGCAGGCCCGTCGGGTCTGTTCGCGGCCCACGCCGAGCAGCGGCCGCCAGAACGTCCCGCGGATCGGGGCCATGCCGGCCAGTGCCCGCGTGCCGGAGCCACGCGCCAGGCCGAGCAGCACCGTCTCGGCCTGGTCGGCCCGGGTGTGCCCGAGCAGCACCCCGGCCGCGCCGTGTCGCGCCGCGGCGGCGCCGAGCAGGTCGTACCGAAGCGCGCGGGCCGCACCCTCGGGACCTTCGCCGGCGGCGCCGCGAGTAGCACCAGCGACCGCGGCGCCATCGGGACCTTCGCCGGCAGCACCCCGCGCACCGCCACCGACCGCGGCGCTCCCCGGCCGCACGGCGCCGTCTTCGCTCGAGCCGACCCCGGGCCGGCCGGGACCGTCGCCACCCGCGGTACCTGCGCCGTCGGGCCCCACCACCTCGGCCGGGACCAGGCCGAGCCCGGCGCACACGGCGACCGCTCGCTCACTGACGGCGCGGCTGCCGTCCTGGAGCCCGTGGTCGACGCTGACCGCGCCCGCCCGCACCCCGAGCCGAGGTGCCACGAACGCGGTGGCGGCCGCGAGCGCGAGCGAGTCGGCACCTCCGGAGCAGGCGACCAGGACCAGGCCACCGGGTGCCAACGTGCCGTCGCCGAGGCGGTCCTGCAGGAACGTCCGGACGGCCGCCCGGACGGCGGCGACGGCCGGATCCAGCCGGGGCACTAGCCGTGGACCCGCCGGACCCAGATGTCGGGGTCGGCGATCTCGGCGGCGGTGGGCAGCTGCTCGGGCGCCGACCAGACCGCGTTCAGGCCGGGGTGCCCGACCTTGGCCACGACGGCCCGGACGAACTTCGCGCCCTCCCGGTACTGGGCGAGCTTGGCATCCAGGCCGAGGACCCGGCGCAGCAGCGTGTCCACGAACCCCTGCCCGGCGCGGCGCGCCTCGAACGACTTGCGGATGGTGCGCACGGTGGGCACCACCCGTGGGCCGACGGCGTCCATCACCACGTCCGCATGGCCCTCCAGCAGGGACATGATCGCGATCGAGGCGTCCATCGCCTCCTGCTCCGCGTCGGTCAGCACGGCGCCGAGGATGGCGCCGCCGGAGCCGGCGCTCACGGGTTCGGCATCACCGCGCAGCACCCGGGGCAGGGCGCCGAGCAGATCCCGCATCCGGGTCGCGGCGTCGTCCTCCACGAGCAGGGTCGCCATCAGGTCCCGCATCTGGGTGCGCAAGTGCTCGGCGAGCCACGGCGCGGCGGCGAACTGGAGGGCATGGGTCTGCTCGTGCAGGCAGACCCAGAGGTGGAAGTCGGCCGCCCGCAGGTTCAGCTGGCGCTGCACGTGCAGGATGTTCGGCGCCACCAGAAGCAGCCGGCCGGCACCTGCGACGGCACTGTCGCCGTCACCGGGTCCGGCGGACGGCGGGGTGAACGGGTCGTACTGACCGAGCACCCGGGAGGAGAGCAGACTCAGCAGCGCCCCGAGCTCCTCGGCGGCGAACCGAGGGCCGCCGAGGCCCTTCGGAGCCGGCATGAGGTCGCCGACGAGGTGGCGCAGCATGCCGAGGTTGCCCTCGGACCAGCGCGGTCGGTCGATCACAAGGACGGGGCCCGTGGCCGCGCGCTCAGCGGCCTCGGGCAGGGCGGTGACGGTGCCGACGAACTCGGGCGCCCGGGCCGCGCCGGTGCGCAGCGACGCCACCAGCGCGCTCAACTCGTCGCGTTCGGCCGTGGGGCCGGGCCGGGCCAGACGCCCGGCGCGCCGTGCGGCCAGGTCCCAGTCGACGGCGTCGCTCACCTGGTCACTCCCGCCTCGGGCCGGGCCGTGGGCCGGACCGCCCGCGCCGGTGTCACCTGCGGGCCGTGCGCGGCGAGGTTCATCCCCCAAGAGTAGGCGTCGTCACCGGCGCCGCGGTGAGCGGGCGGAACCGGCGCACCCGCCTCGGCTCTCTCGGCGCCGGGCCCGGCCCGCGCCCGCGCGCGAGAGGGCTGAAGCCGCAGCCCCTTGAGCACTGTCGGCGTCGGTCAGGTGCAGCCGCAGGCGGCGAGCCCGGCGGCCCAGGCGTCGATGGCGATCCGGGCCTGGTAGCCGGCGCCCGCGGGGAAGCCGTTGGCGAGGGCGCTGAACGCGAGCAGGCGCCCGTCCGCCGTGGTCACCAGACCGGCGAGCGCGACCACCTGCGGGAGGGTGCCCGTCTTCGCGGTCAGGGTCCCCGCGGCCTCGGTGTCGCCGAGCCGGTCGGCCAGCGTCCCCTCGAGGTGCGCGACCGGGAGAGCCTGGACGGCCGCGAGCAGTTCCGGGTGGGTGCCACCCGCGATCAGCACGGTCGTGTCGGTGAGCATCCGTGGCGTGAGGGTGCTGTCCCGGGACAGCCCGGAGGTGTCCTGGAACTGCGCGCCGGTGACGTCCACGCCGAGCCCGGCGATCACCTCCAGCACGGCGGCCCCGGCCCCGAGGAAGCTCGCCTCCTGGCCGGTCTGCACCGCGGTCATGCGGCCGAGCACCTCGGCCAGGACGTTGTCCGAGTGCTGCATCATGTACGCGACGACGTCCCGCAGCGGGGCGGACGCCACGGAGCCGAGCACGGTGGCGACCTCCGGACGAGCGGCCCGGCTGACGTCCCCGGTCACCGTGATCCCGCGGGCGGCCAGGGCGGTCGCGAAGCTCTGCGCCGCGGCCAGGGCGGCGTCGTCCTGGCGGCGGGTGACGCCGTCGACGATGCCGAGGTTCACGGCGAGCGGCGCGATCGGCATCGCCCAGCCGCCGGCCAGGTCGACCTCGCCCCAGTCGGGGGCGACGGCCGGGCCGGTGAACAGGGTGTCGTCCAGGGCCACGGTCACCTCGGTACGGTCCTGCTCGAGGAGTTCGGCGGCCACCTGCTCGGCGAGATCACCGAGCCCGGCGTGCCCGATCGTCGCCTCGGGGTTGCCGGCGTCCGCAGCCAGCGTGATGTCCCCACCGGCCACGAGGGTGACGGTCCCGTCGTCGCCACCGACGACTTCGGTGGTGAAGGTGTGCTGATCCCCGTACGTCTCGAGCACCGCCACCCCGGTCAGCAGCTTCAGGGTGGAGGCGGGCACGTACGGGTTCGCGGCCGAGGAGGCGTAGAGCTCCTCGCCGGTGAGCACGTCGACGATCGAGACACCCGGGGTGGGGCCGACCCGGTCGTCGGCGAACAGCGGCGCGGTCAGCGCGGCCAGGGCGTCCGCCGTCGGCACCGGCGCGTCCGGGTCGGCACCGGCGACCTCGGCGGGCTCCGCGACGGTCGGGGGGATGGAGTCCGGATAGGGCTCCGCCTCCGGCCAGGGCGGGTCGTCGGTCAGGACGCCGGGAACCTGATCGGTGATGTCGAGGTAGGCGTATCCGCCGAGTCCCGCGACCACCAGGGTGAGGACCAGCCCGACGGCGAGTCCCCGACGGCGTCGCTTGCGCCGTTTCGTGCGTGCCACGCTCACCCCATCCGGTCCAAGGCCACCACCCAGGGTTCCGCACTCCGGGCCGGTGTAGGACAGACTAGGGCAAGGACCATCAGGCGAACGGGAAGAGAAGACCGTGGAATTCGACGTCACCATCGAGATCCCCAAGGGACAGCGCAACAAGTACGAGGTGGATCACGAGACCGGACGGATCCGCCTGGACCGGATGCTGTTCACCTCCACGCGGTATCCGGACGACTACGGCTACATCGAGGGCACCCTCGGCGAGGACGGCGACCCGCTCGACGCGCTGGTGCTGCTCGAGGAGCCGACCTTCCCCGGCTGCCTGATCCGGTGCCGCGCCCTTGGCATGTTCCGGATGCGCGACGAGGCCGGCGGCGACGACAAGGTGCTGTGCGTGCCCAAGGGCGACCAGCGTGCGTCCTGGCGCTCCGACATCGACGATGTCTCGGAGTTCCACCGCCTGGAGATCCAGCACTTCTTCGAGGTCTACAAGGACCTCGAGCCCGGCAAGTCCGTCGAGGGTGCGCACTGGGTCGGCCGCGAGGACGCCGAGATCGAGATCCGGCGCTCGTTCCAGCGCGCGATCGACACCGGCTACTCGCACCCGCAGCCGCACATCGCGCACTGACCGGACGCGATCGGGAGGGTTCTGCGCTCGGGCTGCGCGGTGAGTTTCGAGGGCGGCTGGGGTCTGCCGTGGGTGAACCGACCGACCACACCACCTGGAGCCACCATGCCCGGTCCGCACGTGTCCCGCCTCGACCCGCGCTACGGGGATGACCCGACGCCGGCGTCCTGGGCCCGCACCGACCAGCTCCTGGCGGATGCGGAGCTGTACTGGCTGAGCACCGTGCGCGCCGACGGGCGCCCGCACGTGACGCCGCTGATCGGGGTCTGGTTCGACGACCGGTTCCACTTCGTCAGCGGGGTCCGGGAACAGAAGGTGCACAACCTCGCGGTGAATCCGCAGGTGGCCGTGACCACCGGGGCGAACGCGTGGGCCGCGGGCACCGACGTGGTGCTCGAGGGAACGGCGCAGCGGTTGACGGAGCCCGCGCAGCTGCAGGCGTTCGCCGATGCCACCTTCGCGAAGTACGGCGAGGCCTGGCAGTTCACGGTCCACGGCGACGTCGTGGGCGACGGCGACCACGCGGCCTGGGTGTTCGCGGTGGTGCCGGCGAAGGTGCTCACGTTCGGCAAGGACCCGCACGCCCAGACGGCGCACCTGTTCGGCTGACCGTTCCGGTGGTGCGGGTGCCGCGGTGCGGCCACCCTCACGGGAGAACAGGCAGGCGGGTGAACGTGCGAACGCCGGACGACCTTCCCCGGGTCCTCCGGCGTTCGCTGCTCGTGGTCAATGCCCGCTGTGCCTCGCGGCAGGTCCGTGCTGTCGGCCACGAACTCCCCGGTCGACCCTGACTACGGGCGGCCGGCGAGGGGGAGCACGTTCGTCCACCAGATCGGCACGTACTCCACGTTCCCACCGGGCCGCGGGGCATGCACGCGCATGCCGTCACCCGCGTAGATGGCAACGTGGTAGATGCCGCTCGCGCTCCCGTTGTTGGAGTAGAAGATCAGGTCACCGGGGCGCATCTGGCCGACCGGCACGTGACTGACGGCCGCGTACTGGGTGGTGGTGGTCCGCGGGATGCCGACGCCGGCGTTCTGGTACGCGCGCATCGTCAGGCCGGAGCAGTCGTAGGTGTTCGGTCCCGCCGCACCGAGCACGTAGGGCTTGCCCACCTGGGTGAGCGCCCAGGCCAGTGCCGCCGCGCCCGTGCCCGAACCGGTCGAGGGCGGTGTCGGTGCGGGGGCCGGCGCTGGCGCTGGCGCTGGCGCCGGAGCCGGTGCCGGTGCCGGTGCCGGTGCAGCCGGCGCAGGTGTCGCGGGCGCTGGGGCCGCGGGTGCCGGGGTCGCAGGGGCCGACGGCGTAGCGGCGGCGGGCGCGGTCGGCGCCGACGGCGTAGCGACAGGTGCGTCGATCGCTGCCGCCGCGGCCGCGTTCTCGCGTTCACGCTGCTGCGCCTCGAGGGCGGTCTGGCGCTCGGCCTCGAGCTCGGCGGTGGTGTTGCGCAGCGTGGCGAGCTCGTTGACGAGGACGGCTCGCTCGGACTGGGTGGTCTCGAGCGTGGTCTGCGCGGTGAACGCGGCCGCATCGGCGGCGGCGGACGTCTCCTCCAGCTCCGCGGTCGCCGCCTCCTGCTCGGCGACGGCGTCGTCGGCCCGCTGCTGCATGATGTCGGCGACCAGCTCTGCCGCGTCCAGCCTGCCGAGCGCGTCGGTGGCACTTCCGCCGAGGCGGTCGAACGTGGTGGCACCCTGGACCGCGTCCTGGACGCCGTCGGCGGAGAGGAACACGGACAGCTGCTGGAGATCCCCGCCGTTGCGGTAGGCGGCGGTGGCGATCCGGGCCACCTCCTGGCTCGCGGCGAGGACGTCGGCATCCGCCTGGTCGGCCGCGGCCCGCGCGGCGTCCGCATCCTGTTGTGCGGTCTCCAGGTCCACGGCGGCCTGGTTGTAGGCCTCGGCGGCGACGGCCGCGTCGATGTCCGCGGCGTCGAGCGCAGCGGCGTTGGCGGCCAGCTGTACCTCGAGGGCGGCGATCTGGGAGGCCGTGCTGTCAGCGGCGGCCTGCGAGTCGTCGATGTCGTCCTGGCTCGGGATCGTCGGCTCCGCGGCCGCCGATCCGACCGCCAGGGTGCCCGCAAGCACCACGGAGCCGAGAACGGCGACGAGTCGTCGCCCAGGTCGTGCTCTCACCGATCAGTCTCCGTCCGTTCCAGTGCCGACCGAACTGCTCCACCCCACGTGAACTACACCCATGTAATTTTTGGTCCGGGTCTGTTCGGCGTGTCGAGTTGACGGTTCGTCGCTATCCGCGCATCAACGTAGCGGAACTTGTTGAATTTGTGAACACGAGTCCCAACCTTCACACCAGTCACATCAACCACACCCATGAATCTCCGCAGAACCGCGCCGATACCGCCTGCGCGCCCGCCTGGACACCCATCGTCTCGGCATGTGAGATTTGCCCGTTGCCCCTTGGGACGGCACCTATCGTGGGAAGGGCCAGCCACCCAGCACCGCCACCCATTCGTCACACTCATCGGAGAGAGCCTTGAGCGAGAACTGGAACTTCGAGACCCGGCAGATCCACGCCGGGCAGAGCCCCGACGGCCAGACCGGCGCCCGCGCCGTGCCGATCTACCAGACGACGTCCTTCGTCTTCAAGAACACCGAAGAGGCCGCCAACCGGTTCGCGCTGGCAGACCTGGGGCCGATCTACACCCGCATCGGCAACCCGACGGCGGCGACCGCCGAGGACCGCATCGCTTCCCTGGAGGGTGGTGTCGGCGCCCTCCTGGTCGCCTCCGGACAGGCCGCGGAGACGCTCGCGATCCTGAACGTCGCCGAGGCCGGCGACCACATCGTGGCCAGCCCGAGCCTGTACGGCGGCACCTACAACCTGCTGCACTACACGCTGCCCAAGCTCGGCATCTCGACCACCTTCGTCGAGAACCCGGACGACCCGGAGTCCTGGCGCGCGGCGGCGCAGGAGAACACGAAGCTGTTCTTCGGCGAGACCATCCCGAACCCGAAGGGCGACGTGCTCGACATCGAGGCCGTGGCGAACGTGGCCCACGAGGTCGGCGTGCCGCTGTTCGTCGACAACACCGTCGGCACGCCCTTCCTGGTGCGCCCGATCGAGTTCGGCGCCGACGTCGTGATCCACTCCACCACCAAGTACCTGGGCGGCCACGGCACCCAGATCGGCGGTGTGATCGTGGACGGGGGCACCTTCGACTACGCCCAGCACCCGGAGCGGTTCCCGAACTACAACACGCCGGACCCGAGCTACCACGGCCTCACCTACGCCAAGGACCTCGGCGTCGGCGGCGCGTTCGGCGTGAACCTCTCGTTCATCCTCAAGGCCCGCGTCCAGTTGCTGCGTGACCTCGGTCCCGCGGCCAGCCCGTTCAACGCGTTCCTGCTGCTGCAGGGCCTGGAGACTCTCTCCCTGCGGGTGGAGCGGCACGTGGAGAACACCCAGAAGGTGGCCGCGTACCTGGAGGCGCACCCGCAGGTCCTCTCGGTGAACTACGCGGGTCTGGCCTCGAGCCCCTACCACGCGCTCGCGCAGAAGTACCTGCCCAAGGGTGCCGGGGCCGTGCTCGCGTTCGAGATCGAGGGCGGCGTCGATGCCGGCCGTGCATTCGTGGACGGCCTCGACCTGCACTCCCTGGTCGCCAACATCGGCGACGTGCGCTCCCTGGTGATCCACCCCGCCTCGACGACCCACAGCCAGCTGACGCCCGAGGAACAGGCCGCCAGCGCCGTCACCCCTGGGCTGGTGCGCCTGGCGGTGGGCCTCGAGCACATCGACGACATCATCGCGGACCTGGACAAGGGGTTCACGGTGGCGTCCGGATCGGGTGCGCGCGAGTCCGCGGCCGAGCCGGCCAACATCTGAGCCGGCACCGCATCCACTGAGCGAAGAGGGGCGGGGACGAACTACCGTGGACGCAGCCCAGCAGACGGAGGTGGCGATGAGCGAGTCAGGACGACGCGCGAGCCGTCCGTCGGCGCGCACGCGAACGCCCGGTGGTCCGATCCCCGCCTCGGCCGCGTGGCGCGAGGGCGACCCGGTCGGCCGGCGCCAGTTCGCCGACCTCGGGCCGCTGCATCTCGAGGCGGGCGGGAAGCTGCCCGAGGTCCGGATCGCGTACGAGACCTGGGGCACGCTCAACGCCCGGGCCGACAACGCGGTCCTGGTGCTGCACGCGCTCACCGGGGACTCCCACATCACCGGTGCGGCCGAACCGGGGCACCCGACGGCCGGCTGGTGGTCGGACATGGTCGGGCCCGGGCGCCCGATCGACACCGACCGCTACTACGTGGTCGCGCCGAACGTGCTCGGGGGCTGCCAGGGCAGCACCGGCCCGTCCTCGGACGCACCGAACGGAACCCCATGGGGCAGCCGCTTCCCCTACGTGACCGTGCGCGATCAGGTGGCCGCCGAACGGGAGCTCGCCGATCGGCTCGGCGTCGGCACCTGGGCGTTGGTCATCGGCGCCTCCATGGGTGGGCACCGCGCCCTCGAGTGGGCGGTCGGTGAGCCGGACCGGGTTGCCGCGGTGGCCGCCATCGCGACGTCCGCGCAGAGCACCGCGGACCAGATCGCCTGGGCCCACGCGCAGCTCGGCGCGATCCGCTCCGACCCGCGCTACCGCGGCGGCGACTACTACGACGCCGCCGATGACGACGGCCCGCACGCCGGACTGGGCATCGCCCGGCAGATCGCCCACACCACCTACCGCAGCGCCCGCGAACTGGACGAACGCTTCGGACGACTGCCCCAGGGCGGCGAGAACCCGCTGGGCGGCGGTGGCCGGTTCGCCGTGCAGTCCTACCTGGACCACCACGCGAACAAGCTCGCCCGCCGCTTCGACGCGAACTCCTACGTGGTGCTCACCGAGTCGATGAACACCCACGACGTGGGCCGGGACCGCGGCGGCGTGGATTCCGCGCTCGCCTCGATCACGGCCCGCACCCTGGCGGTCGCCGTCGACTCCGACCGACTCTTCCTGCCGAGCCAGTCCGAACGGATCGCCGAGGGCGCCCCGGACGGCACCTACCGGGTGCTCCACTCGGACTACGGCCACGACGGCTTCCTGATCGACTTCGACCAGCTCGGCCCGATCATCGCCGAGTTCCTCGGCAACCGCGCCTACCTCACCCGCTGAACCTGCGCCGTCGGGAGCTTGCGCCTCAGCGTTCGTGCAACGCGACCCCCAGCTGGTCCGCGGCCTGCTGCAGCACCGACTGCACCGCGAGCGTGTCCGACCAGGGCATGACCTCGCTCTGTACCGCGCCGGCCGCAAGGGCCCGGTTCACCTCGTCGAACTCCAGGGCGTACCCGGCGCCGTCGGGGGCCAGGTCCAACGGCTGCGGATCGGCGCCGGACCGGTGCAGCACGAGCGAGGTCGGGTGGTGGAACCGTGGCGGGATGTCGATCCAGCCGTCGGTTCCGAAGATCCGGCCCTGACCCGGCAACGGCAGCCGGAACGAGGTGAGCAGGCTCGCAGCGCGCCCGTCCGGGTAGCCGAGGCTGATCGCGGCCTCGGCGTCCACGCCGGTCTCGAGCAGGGTCCCGGTGGCCGTGACGGTCTTGGGGTCGCCGAGGAAGTGCTGGGCGAAGGAGACCACGTAGACACCGAGGTCGAGCAGTGCCCCACCCCCGAGCTCGAGCGCGAACAGCCGGTCCGCCGGGTCGAACTCACGGCGCACCCCGAGGTCGGCCTGGACCGCCCGGACCTCGCCGATCGCGCCGTCGGCGATCAGTTCCCGCGCCCGCACGAGGGCAGGCTGGAACCTCGTCCACATGGCCTCCATGACGAACGTGCCGGACTCGCGGGCCGCAGCGAACACCTGCTCGGCACCGGGGAGCGTGGCCGTGAACGACTTCTCCACGAGCACGGCCTTGCCGGCGCGGGCCGCCGCGACCGCCTGCCGGGCATGGTCGGAGTGCGGTGTGGCGATGTAGACGGCGTCCACCTCGGGGTCGGCGAGGAGGGCCTCGTGGGAGCCGTGTGACCGGATCGGGGTGCCCAGCGCGGCGCCGTGCTCGGCGGCGAACGCCTGCGCCCGCTCCAGCGAGGAGGACCCGACGGCGGTGAGCACCCCGCCGTCGACCTGCCCGAAGTCGGCGGCCACCTTGGCCGCGATCCGTCCCGGCCCGAGGATCCCCCAGCGCACCTGCGTCATGTCCCGCCCATCTCCCGCGATCGCCGTCGCGTTGTCGCTCACCCGCTGCCGGTGGCGCGCGAGGCGCGCCGGTTCCGCCATCATGGTGGCATGCCGACACCGCTGCCGACGCTGACCGCCGAACTACGGGACCAGTGGGACCTGCTCCGGAGCAGGCTCGACGACCTCGACGACGATGTGCTCGCCGAGCCGAGCGCGGTCGCGGGCTGGAGCGTCGCCGAACTGGTGGCCCACCTCGGGCGCGCCATGGCGGTGTTCTCCAGCTGCGAGCCGCAGCCCACCGACGTCGAGCCCCTGCCGCTCGAGGAGTACGTGCGCGGCTACGCGATGGGTGCGGACGAGATCTCCCGGGGGACGAAGGCTCTCGCGGCCGAACTGGGTGACGACCTCCTGCCCCGCCTGGACGAGCTCGCGGAGGCGGCGTTCGACCGGCTCGCGGCCCTCACCGAGTCCGGACCCGACGCCGTGGTGCTCGCCCGCCGCGGGCCGATCACGGTGCGAGACCTCGTGCTGACCAGGATCATCGAGCTCGTGGCGCACGGGTACGACCTCGCCACCGACCTGCCTGCTCCGGCGCCGGTCGACGCCGGTGCCCGCAAGATCGCCGCGGAGGCACTGCTCGATGCGCTCAACCGGGCCAGCGGCTACGACCTGCAGGTGGGCGACGAGGCGGCCTGGATCAAGGCGGCGACTGGCCGCATCACCTGGCCCGACGCCGTGGCCGCCGCTGCGCTGCGACCCGAGTACCTCAGTGACGGCCTGCCCGACGTGAGCCGTTTTCTGCCGTTGATCTGAGCGCACGACGGCTCGAGTCGCCACCCGGGCCGGGCGGGGCCGGGGCGGCCCGGTGGTGTTCGGCGCGGGTGGTCCGAATGACCTCGGCGCGGGCGTCGGCGAGCGCGAGGCCGCCCTCGGCGAAGCGCCACTGGGACCAGGCATCCGCCGGTTCGTGACCGAGCAGATGCGCGGCGGCGGACGCGAGCTCGCCGTGCTCGGCGCCACCTGCAAGCACCACCACGCCGTCCTCGCGGAGCCACGCCGGATGGTCGTGGTCCCTCGACCGGAGCACGATGCGCACCGGTGCGTCCACCAGTGCCGCGACCGCGCGCAGGTTCTCCGATGCCCGGACCGCCTCCGGCTCGCGTCGAGCCGCCGGGCGAGCCTCCGGCCGAGCGACCGGCTCGGGTCGAGGAGCGAAGCGGGACTCGTGCTCGTCGACCGGAGCGGGGCGGCCGACCGGCGCCGGCCCGTCGACCGGGCCGGGCCAGGTGAGCGGGCCGGGCCCGTTGAGCGGGGCAGGTTGGTCGACCGGAACAGGTGAGCTGACCGGAACCGGTGGGTCAGCCGGAGCGGGCGGACCGAACGGAGCGGGCGGCGTCGACGGGTCGGGCCGACCGGCCGCTGCCGGCCGGGCCCAGGGCTGGGCCGGAGCGGGCTGGGCCGGCGGGTCGGCCGGGCCGGCGTCCGCGGAGACCGCGGCACCGGCGAGCGGCGCGAGCTCGGGCACCGCCGCGCCGTCGAACACCCGCAACCTGGCCGGCGCCACGTCAGCGACCTCGAGCAGCGGGGCACCGGTGGGCGTCTCCCGGACGTCCACCGCGACCACTCGCACGCCGTGCAGCACCCGCAGGCCGGAGAGCACCTCCGAGGAGACGTCGCCGGCGAGCAGGTACAGCTGCGGTCCGGGCCGAGGTCCGGCGGGCCGGGCCTCCCGGAACGCGTTCCAGTCCCTCCGGAATCCGGGGACGCCGGCGCGGTAGCGGCCTGCGATGGTCAGCCAGGGCGCCGCCGCGTTCTCACCGGCCCGGGCGAGGGCGCGCATCAGGGTGGCCGAGTCGACCCGGTCCACGACCACCGCGGTGACCACCTGACCGGCCGGGTCCATCGCGGTCAGCACGGGCTCGGCGCCGTCGCTCCAGCTGATCGGGAACAGGTCCGCCTCGAGCACGTCGAGCAGATACCGGCGCAGCGCCGATTTCAGCTCCTGGGTCAATCGGCTCGGGCCCTGCCTTCCGAACGTCGCTGGGACGAGGTGTCCGGACTCGAACGCGAATGACGGCATCGGCAAGGATCTCTTCTGATGGCAGCGGGGGGCGCGGCGAGCCTCTCGTAAAGGCGCGCCGTCCAATCTGACTCTCCTGCCCCGCCGACCATTCTGGCACTCCTGACGCAGGGATCAAGGGCGCCGGAGCAACTGGGCCAGTTGCATTCCGGTAACACCTGCCAACTGCTGCGCCTGGGTGCGGCAGGAGTACCCGTCGGCGAGGTAGACGGCCCCCTCGGGGGCCTCCCGCAGGGCCGGCAGCAGGGCCTGCTCGGCCACCGCGACCGAGACGTCGTAGTGCCCCTTCTCCATGCCGAAGTTCCCCGCCAGCCCGCAGCAGGTGCCGAGCGTCGACACCTGTGCACCGGCCCGGCGCAGCACCTCAAGGTCCGCCTCGTACCCCATCACGGCGTGCTGGTGGCAGTGCGGCTGGGCGATCACCTGCAGGCCGGACAGCTCCGGCGGCGCCCAGTCCGCCGGCCCGAGCGGCGCGGGCGCGGTCAGCAGCTCCGCGAGCGTGTAGGTGCCCTTCGCCAGGGCCGCAGCACGGGGATCGTCGGGGAACAGGTCCGGCAGGTCCGAGCGCAGCACCGCCGTGCAGGACGGCTCGATGCCGATGATCGGGATACCCGCCTCGGCGTAGGGGCCGAGCACGTCCATCGTCTGGCGCAGCCGCGCCCTGGCGCCGTCGAGCTGCCCGGTCGAGATCCAGGTGAGGCCGCAGCACGCGCTCGCCTCCGGCATCCGCACGGTGTACCCGGCCTGCTCGAGCACCGCCACCATGGCGCGGGCGCCGGTGGTGTCCAGGTGCTCGGAGAACGAGTCCGCCCAGAGCAGCACCTCGGTCGAGCCCGAGGCGATGCCCGACGGCGGAGCCTGGCCGGGCACCGAGCTCGCCCCGGTCGTGGGTGCGGCCGTGTCGCGGGCTGCGCCCGCGCGAGCGGCGCGGGACCGATCGCGCGCCCGCCTGCCCCACCACCTGCGCAACGGCTCGTCCGCGAAGGTGACCATCCGCCGTCGGGTATCCATGCCACCACCGGCGAGCACGAGCTTCGCGATCGGGCGCACCCCCAGGACCGCGTTCACCAGCCTTGACACACCCGGCACGGACGTGATCAGCCGGGCCCACCGCGGCAGCCAGCCGAGCGCGTAGTGGCTGATCGGGCGGACCTTGCCGCGGTAGCTGCGGTGCAGCACCTCGGACTTGTACTGGGCCATGTCCACCCCGGCCGGGCAGTCGGACGAGCACGCCTTGCAGGACAGGCACAGGTCGAGAGAGTCGTGCACCTCGGGCGCGTCCCAGCCCTGCACGAGGGTGCCGTTCGCCATCTCCTGGAGCACCCGGGCGCGGCCGCGGGTGGAGTTCTTCTCGTCCCTGGTGGCCAGGTAGGAGGGGCACATGAAGGACCCGGCGTCGGTCAGGTCCGCGCGACATTTGCCGACCCCGACACACCGGTGCACGGCCGTGGTGAAGTCGCCGTCGTCGTGGGCGAACGCGAAGCCGGACCCGGACAGCATCGGCAGCGGGCGGGCGTGCGGGCGCCGCAGGTCGTCGTCCACGGCGCGGGGCCGCACCACGACGCCCGGGTTGAGCAGATCCTCGGGGTCGAAGAGCGCCTTGACCGCTTCGAACGCCGCGATCGCCTCGGCCGAGTACATCAGCGGCAGCAGCTCGCCCCGGGCCCGGCCGTCCCCGTGCTCGCCGGAGAGGGAGCCACCGTGGGAGGCCACGAGCCGCGCGGCGTCGAGCATGAAGGACCGGAACTGCGCGGCGCCGGCCTCGTCGGTCATCGGGAAGTCGATGCGCACGTGGATGCAGCCGTCCCCGAAGTGCCCGTACGGCAGACCGGACACCCCGTAGGAGTCCATCAGCGCCTCGAACTCGCGCAGGTAGGTGCCGAGCCGCTCGGGCGGGACCGCGGCATCCTCCCAGCCCGGCCACGCCTGCGCACCGGTCGCGGTGCGCCCGGCCAGGCCGGCGCCATCGGCACGGATCTGCCACATCGCGGTCGCGTCCGGCCCGGGCGGCATGATCCGGGCCGCTTCGGTGCCGGAGTCCGCGACGATCGCCTGGGCGGAGGCGAGCGCGGCCTCGGGCGTCTCGCCGCCCACCTCCACGAGCAGCCACCCGGCGCCCGGCGGGAGCTCCGGGACCGAGTCGGCGCCCTTGTGGGCGCGCACCACGTCGACGAGCTTCGCGTCCAGGCCCTCGATCGCGAGCGGGGCGTGGGCGAGCATCGCGGGCACGGCGTCCGCGGCCGCGGGCATGTCCGGGTAGCCGAGGGCGACGAGCACCGGCGAGCTCGGGATCGGCACCAGGTTCACGGTCGCCTCGAGGATCGTGACCAGGGTTCCCTCCGTCCCGACCAGGAACTTCGCGAGGTCGGTGCCGTGCTCGGGCAGCAGGTGCTCGAGGGAGTACCCGGAGACCTGGCGGCCGAACCGGCCGAACTCGGTGCGGATCAGCGCGAGGCGCGAGCGGACCAGGTCCGCCAGGCCGGGGATCTCGTCGAGGGCACCGGAACCGGTGCTCGTGGTGAACCGCCGCCCGGTGCCGTCCACGACGTCCAGAGCGATCGTGTTGTCCACCGTGCGCCCGTACGCGACCGCGTGCGGGCCGCAGGCGTTGTTGCCGATCATGCCGGCGAGGGTGGCCCGGGCCTGGGTGGACGGGTCCGGTCCGAAACGGAGGCCGTGCGGTTTCGCGGCCGCCTGCAGGTCCGACATCACGACGCCCGGCTGCACGCGGGCGGTGCGGGCGACCGGGTCGATCTCGAGGATCTTGTTCAGGTGCCGGGAGAAGTCGATCACGATGCCGGGCCCGACGGCGTTGCCCGCCACCGAGGTGCCGCCGCCCCGGGAGGTGACCGGGCTTCCGTGCGCGCGGGCGGTGGCGAGGGTCGCGAGGACGTCCTCGGTACTGCGTGGGAACACCACCACCTGCGGCGGCACCCGGTAGTTGGACGCGTCGGTGGCGTACTCGGACCGGCGCCGCGCGGACGCGTCGACCTCACCGTCGATCGCGCGGTCCAGGGCCGCGACCAGGTCGGTCAGCTCGGGCGCCACGGGGGGATTCGTGCTCACGGTCGACACGCTCGTCAGTTTCCCACGCCGCCCGCGCGCCGGGTGCTGACGTCCGCGCCTCGGCGCGGCCGCCGGACTCCCCCGCGTGGACTCCCCCCGCACGGCGGTCGTCGGCCGCCGTCGGCGGTCGAGGACCGTCGACTTAGTGGGATCACGGTCGAACTAGTGTCGGGCAACTGACTAGGTCGCGCCGGAACCACCTAGGTCGCGGACGCCGTCGCGTCATCCCGCCCGCCCGGACCCCTCCGGCCCGGGCGGACGGTGGTCTCATTCGGCGCTGAAGTCCAGCCCCGCGTCGGCGACGGCGTTGACGGTCCAGGTCCCGCCGTCGGTGTCGAACAGGCGCCACGCCGGCACCAGGACCACCGAGCCGTCGTTCTGGTGGACCGACATCAGGACGAGCTCCGACCCGTTGATCGTCACCTGCTGCACCGGCCAGTCGATCGGGGCGCCGGGCTCGGCCGGAACCGGGGCCGCGGTCGGCGGCTCACCGGAATCGACCGGTTCGTCCGCGGGACCGACTCCCGGTGCCTGCGCCGGTTCCTGAGCGGCGGCGTCGGGCGCGGTCTCGCCGGCGGACTCCTCCGTGGCCGCCGAGTCCTGCGCCGCGTCCGCCGAGCCGTCCCGGGCGATGGCGGCCCCGTCCTCGGCCGAGGCGAACGGCATCATCCCGCCGCCGAAGGCACCGAACCTCGGGTCGGTGAGCCGGGCCACGGCCTCGGTCGGCGAGACCACGTCATAGGTGCCGAGGGAGTAGACGTCCGCCAGCGACCCCCAGATGGACGCGATCCCACCGGTCGTCACGGTGAACTGCCACCCGACCACACCGTCGAGCGAGCCCGCGCCGATCGCGGGGGTGGCCACCACGTTCGTCGCGTGCTCCCCCGGCTCCGTGATGCTCCAGTTGAAGTCGTCGACGTCGACGCCGGCCGCGGTCAGGACCTCCTGAGCGGCGGCGATCGCCTCGTCCTGCCCGGCCGCGACCTGCTCGTTGCCGCAGTCGACCGTTCCGGAGTCCGCGTCCGGTTCGATCTGCTCGATCTCAGCACACAGCCACGGATCCACGCTCGGGTCGGTGTAGCTGGTGGACGCCGTGCCGTCGACGTACACCGAGAGCACCGGCCCACCGGCCTCCCACGATCCCACCGCCCAGACGCCGTCGGCGAGGACCGGCTCCCCCTCGAGCCCGAGCGCCTGCGCGAACTGCGCGACCCGCTCGGCGGTCAGTGCCGCGGTCGGGTCCAGACCATAGGCCTCGGCCGCCGAACCGTCCGTCGAGAGCCCGGCTGCGGTGAACTCCGTGCGTCCGTACCCGGCGAACATCCGGTCCGCCTGCGTCGTGTCGGCGCCGAGCCCTTCCGACGCCACCGACGGATCGGCCGCCTCACCTGACGGATCGCCCGCCGCGCCGCCACCGGCAACGGTCGTTCCGCCGTCGTCCTGCGGTCCGCTCGCGGCACCGATCGCGTAACCGCCGCCACCGAACACCGCGAGCGCGGCGACCGACGCCGCGACCAGCAGCCCGCGTCGGCCACGTCCGGCGGACGCGCGGCGCGTCCGTGCAGCGAGGAGTTCGTCGTCGTGCTCGGTGTCCTCGTGGTTGCCGCTGCCGGCCTCGTGACCGTCGCCCAGCTCGCCGACGCGTGCGGTCACCGCGAGCCGGAGCGCGTCGAGATCCGGGCTGGACCCGGCAGCCGGGTCGGCGGCGCGCAGCCGTCGCAGTGCCTCGTCGGTACCCTCAGGGCCGTCGGCTCTCATCTGGTGTCCTCTCACGTGCGGGCGGGTGCCGCTTCGTCCCGGCGGGCAACCCTGCGTCCCCTCTGCCCTGCCTGTGTGCCGTCGACGGCGGATGTTGCGTCGGGCGATCGGCGCACCGGTGTGTGCCGTGCCTCAGGCGCTGACGCGCTCGTCCCAGGCGGTGCGCAGCCGTGCCCGCGCGCGGGACAGTGCCGCGGCTGCTCCACCGCGGCCGATGCCGAGTGCGGCGGCCAACTCCTCGCCGTCGAGGCCCTCCCAGGCGTGCAGCATCAGGACGTGCCGGTCCCTGGCACTGAGCGCCGCGAGGGCCTCGGTCACCTGGGCGTCCGCGACCACCAGGTCCGCCGGGTCCGCGGCGTACTCGCCGTCGACGTCGTCCGGCAGTGCCTCGACCGGGATCGGGCGGCCCTTGCGCCGGTGGTTGGCGAGCACGAACCCGGCGGTCCGGTACAGCCACGGGAGCTCGTGCCCGTCGGGCACGTCCGCACGGCGACGCCAGGCGGTCGCGAGGACGTCCGCCGTCAGGTCGTCCACGTCGTCGCGCGGGGCTCGACGCAGGAAGTACCGGTGGACGGCGCCGGCGTGAGCCGTGAAGAGCTCCTCGAACCAGGCGTCCGAGCGTGCGGCGGCACCACCCACAGTGGCGGGGCCGTCGTGGTCCGTCATCGTCACTCCCGAATGCGCTGGGGGCACGGGCGGATGCCACGGTGCTCTCAAGATGCCTATGTCCCCATCACCACGATCGTTTCACACGATCGGCGCCGTGTTCGGTCGACGGCCCGCCCGTACCTGAGCCGCTGGCTGACCCGGGCGACCTCAGGCACAGAGGCGTGTGCGGGCGCGAGCGAGCAGGGCGAACGCGTCGACGTCGAGCGTGTCTCCCGGGGCGTCGGTGCTAGGACGCGGCAGTCGGATCAAGGTTGCATCGGCGCAAACGGTCGAAGGTCCTCCTTGTCGCCATGAACGATCAGACAGGACGCCTCGGGCACCTCGCGCCAGGCGCCGTGCAGGTCGCCCAGCGGCTCGGACACCACGAGCCGGGCGTCGTCGGACAGGTCGTGCAGGACTGGGTTGTCCGGGTACTGGGCACGCAACGTCGAGACGTCGGTACTGTGGAAGAGCGAACGGGACGCACCCACCGACGAGTAGCGGAACGCCCACGTCGTGTCGCCGTCGGTTGTCGCCACGGTCATCTGGACCGGTTGCTCGACGCCATGGTGACGACCGGTCGCCTCGACGAATCCGACCGCCCGTGCCACCGCCGCCGGCGGGTCGTCCAGCAACCCGAACGTCAGGGCGAGGAAGAACATCATCTCCGAGTCGGTCGACCCCTCGATCTGATTGAAGAGCGCCGGCTCCACCGCCATGGCGAGGTCACGCTTCATCGCCGGGTAGCCGGAGAGCATCCCGTTGTGCATCCACAGCCAGCGATCGTGGCGGAACGGGTGACAGTTGGTCTGCTGTACCGCGGACCCTGTCGAGGCCCGGATATGCGCGAAGACCCGGCGTGAGCTCGCGAGCGCCGACAGCTCCTGCAGGTTGCGGTCGTTCCAGGCCGGCTCAGTGCTGCGGAACACCCCAGGAGTGTCCCGCGCACCGTACCAACCGACACCGAACCCGTCTCCATTGGTCGTCGTCGCGCCGAGCTTCGAGTGTTTGCTCTGCACCACAAGAGAGTTCCGAGGCTTGAAGAGCAGGTCCTCCAGCAGTACCGGGGAACCGGAGTACGCGAGCCAGCGGCACATTGTCGCCCTCCTTGCGGGTCAGTGGTTGGTGCTTCGTCTGGGCCTCACGACCCAAGCGGTCCCCTCACCGATCAGCGGACTGCCGCCGCGTAGCGCTGCAGGAACAGGGCCTCGGTCAGCGCCATGCCGGAGATCTCTCGCGGGTCCACGCTCTCGTTCGGGGCGTGGATCAAGGCCTGGGGCTCCTCGACGCCGATCAGGATCAGCTCGGCGCCGGGATAGGTGTCTGCGAACACGTTGCAGAGCGGGATCGAGCCGCCCTGCCCGAGGGTCGCCATCGGCCGGTCGAAGACCTCCTGCATGGCAGCGGCCATCGCCGTGTAGGCGGGCCCGTCGGTCTCGGCCTTGAAAGGCTCTCCGGTCGCCTCGGTCTCAACACTCACGCGCACGCCCCACGGAGCGGCGGCACGCAGGTGCTCGTCGAGGGCGACCTTGGCGCTCTCAGGGCTCATCCCCGGCGGTATCCGCAGGTTGAGCCGCGCCGACGCGCGCGGCACGATGGCCGAGGCCGAACCGACGACCGGCGGGCAGTCGATACCCAGGATCGTCACCGCCGGGCGGGCCCACAGCATGTCCGAGACACTGCCGTCACCCAACAGCGACACACCACTGATCGCCGTTGTGTCGGCCCGGAACTGGTCGGGAGGGTAGAGCTCGCCAGACCAGGTCTGCGTGTTGTCCAGTCCCCGGATCGTCGTGTTGCCGCGGTGGTCGCGCAGGGTCGCCAGGATCGCGACAAGTGCCGCCAACGCGTCCGGGGCCGCGCCGCCGAACATGCCGGAGTGCACCTCCGACGCGAGTGCTTCGACGGTGACCACGACATTCACCATGCCGCGTAGGCTGACGGTCGCGGCCGGCTGACCGACGGCCGCGTTCCCGGTGTCACAGACCAGGATCGCGTCCGCGCGGAGCAGATCCGGGTTGTCGACGACGAACGACTCCAGACCCCCGGTACCCTGCTCCTCCGAGCCCTCGACCACGAGCTTCAGGTTCACCGGCACGTCCTGTCCCAGGGCCCGCAGCGCGATCAGGTGCATGATGATATTGCCCTTGCAGTCGGCGGTCCCGCGCCCGTACCAGCGTCCGTCCCTCTCGGTGAGCTGGAAGGGCTGTGTGCGCCACGCGGCGTCGTCGAGGGGTGGCTGCACGTCGTAGTGCGCGTAGAGCAGCACCGTGGGTGCGTCGGCGTGCGCGCACGGCCGAGAGCCGACGACGGCGTTGCTGCCGTCCGACGTCGCGGCCAGCCGGGTGTCGGTGAACCCGAGCACCGAGAAGCGCTCGAGGACCCACTGTGCGGCGCGGTGGCACTCCTCGGGTGGGAACTGGCGCGAGTCGGCGACCGACTTGATCGCGACCAGCTCGGCGAGCTCCTCGCGGGCCCGGGGCATCAGCTCGGTGACGCGGGTCCTCAGGTCCACGGCTCACTCCCCCGCCACGTTCGCGGTCTCGAGGCCCTCGACGAACTCCCGGAAGTCGTCCAGCTCGTCGGGGCAATAGACCTCGATGATCAGCAGCTGGCCCTGGAAGACCTTGCTGTCCGCGATCACTGGGCGTGCCCCCGGACCGCTCGCCCCGTTCGAGAGCTGCGACAGCAGGATGGACCGGTTCAGTGCATCGTTCGGGCTCTCGCAGGTGGCCCCGCCGTCATCGCCGAGGACACGCACGATCTGGTCCTGCGACGGCGCCGACGCGCCGGCCTCCTCGAGCGCCGCGATCAGCTGGTCGGCCTTCTCCTGCGCCTGGCGGGTCTCCCGGCCCGAGCTGAACGCGAGCAGCGCTCCGACGATGAGGACGGCGAGGATGATCCAGGCGGTGATGTAGATCCAGTTGCGTTCGCGTTTGCTCTGCGTCTCGAGGGGAGTGCTCATGATGGAGCCACCTCCCGCGGTTCAGGTTGCTTCCAGGAGGGCTTGCGGAGCTTGTAGAAGAGGAACGGCACGAACAACCCGAGTCCGAGTGCGCCGCCGCCCACGATCAGGAAGTAGAGCCCGGAGTTGCCGCTCGCGAACTGCGAGGGCGGAATGAACCCCACCAGCAGTGCGGCGAGCGAGGCCGTGAACCCGACGCCACACATCCCGACCAGCAGAGGTGCTCGGTAGCCACGGGGGTGGTCGGGATGCTTACGGCGCAACTGGATCGCGGCCACGAACATCAGGAGGTACATGATCAGGTAGACCTGGGTCGTGATCACCGAGAAGATCCAGTAGGCGCTGGAGACGTCGGGGATCAACGCGTAGGCGAGGCCGATCACGGTGGTGACGAGCCCCTGGACGACCAGGATGTTCTGCTGGACGCCGTTCTTGTTGAGCTTCTGCAGGAACGGCGGGAGGTAGCCCTCCTGGCGGGAGATCAGCAGCAGGCCCTTCGAGGGCCCGGCCAGCCAGGTCAGCATGCCGCCGAGAGAGGCGGTCACCAGCATGATGCCGACGATCGGAGTCAGCCACTGCCAGCCGAAGTTCGCGAAGACCGCGTCGAACGCCTGCATCACGCCGGCAGTGAGGGACAGCGTCTCGGCCGGCACGATCCATGCGATCGCCAGCGCCGGGAGGATGAAGATCGCCAGGACCATGCCCATCGCCAGGAACATCGACTTCGGGAACTCCTTGCCCGGGTTCTTCAGTGAGGAGACGTGAACGGCGTTCATCTCCATGCCGGAGTAGGAGAGGAAGTTGTTGACGATGAGCACCAGGCTGGAGAGTCCGGCCCACACCGGGAAGATGTTCTCGGACGTCATTGGCGCTGCGGACGCATTACCCTGCCCGAGGAAGACCATGCCGAGCACAACCAGGACCACGCCGGGAATCAAGGTCCCGATGATCAGGCCGCCGCTGGCGAGGCCTGCCACACCCTTGGTCCCACGTGAGGAGACCCAGACACCGGACCAGTACACGACGATGATGACTATGGCGGTCCACACGCCACTGCTGGCCAGCTCTGGGTTGAAGACGTAGGCGAGCGTGCTCGCCACGAAGCCCAGCAGACTCGGGTAGTAGAAGACCGTCATCGCGAACTGGCACCAGACGGCCAGGAAGCCCATCGGCTTGGAGATACCCTCCGAGACCCACTTGTAGATGCCGCCTTCCCAGCCGGACGCGAGTTCGGCGGAGACCAGGGACGTCGGCAGCAGGAACACCACGGCCGGGAGCAGGTACAGGAACACGCAGGCCAGACCGTAGACGGCCATGGTCGGCGCCGCCCGAAGGCTGGCGACCGAACTGGTGGTCATCATCGCCAGGGCCACCCACGAGATCCAGGCGGTAGGCGGGACCTTCGCTCGTGTTGCCATCTGGGCGACTGCGTCTCCGGCACTCATCCGAACCCCAGACAGGTGCGAGGCCTCCGAATTCCGGTCACCATGATCACTCCTTGCCAGAGAGCCAGTTGGTGAACCCCAGGCTAGGGAGACGTGCCCGGCGCCGGATCACTCTCAATGAGTGAAACGCCGACCCCGTTCGTCACTAGGGCTGGGCCTGTCAGCAGTCATGGATGACGGCGCCGCCCCGGTGCATGCAGGGGCTGCGGAACGAACGATCCGAGTGGCGTGATCGACGATCACGTCCGCCCCCATAGACCGGGCGCCATCCCAACGGCACTCGGCACGTCCGCTCTCGCCGGCGTCCCGCCGAGGCCGACAACGACCTGGTGAAGGAACCTCGGCACCGCCAGGACGGCTCCTCGACGCCGGGATCCGGCGGGGCGAATCGAGCGGCGCCCAAGGGGTCGGTGCCTGGTGAGCCCATCATGCGTGCTCTCGGTGGCGTCTCGTGACGGGTCCAGTCCTGCGAGCCAAACGCAGGAACGGCGCCGACTGAATCCCCCAGAGCAGGTGAGGCATCCCGCGGCCTCCGCCCATACAGTCGGTCCGGAACGGCCAACGGGCCGTTGACGGGAGGACGCCGGATGAGCGGCGACACAGGGATGAGCACCCGGGCGGGTGGAGTACTCGCGGCCACCTGCATCTCGACCCTGGTGGTGAACGCAAACACCTCGGCCGTCAGTATCCTGCTTCCCGCCATCTCGGAGGACACCGGCACGTCGGTCGCCACGCTGCAGTGGGCAGTGACGGGCTACTCGCTGGTTGGTGCTGCGGTGATCGTCACCTCGGGCTCGCTGGGTGACGTCTTCGGCCGCAAGCGGGTGTTCCAGCTCGGCCTGTTGTTGTTCGTCGCCTCGTGTGTCCTGATTGCCCTCGCGCAGTCCGGCGCCATGGTGATCGCCGGGCGCGTCATCCAGGGCGCGGCGGGGGCGACGATCCTGGCGTGCGGGCTGAGCCTGCTTTCGGTCGCCAAGAAGGGGGACGAACAGCTACGGGCGGTGTCCCTGTGGGGCGCCGCGGCCGCCGTCGGTGCGGCGCTCGGCCCGTTGCTGGGCGGCGTGCTCGTCGGCATCACCGGCTGGCAGGGGCTGTTCTGGATCGACGCCGTCGTTGCTCTGCTCTGCATGGTGCTGACCGCAGTCACTGTCACCGAGTCGCGGGACCCAACCCGGCCGAGGACGATCGACTATGCCGGCACGGTGCTGATCGCGCTGACGCTGACGCCGCTGATCCTCGCCGTCACGATGAGCGGCGAATGGGGCTGGATCTCGGTGGGCACGCTGAGCTGTGTCGCGATCGCGATCGCTGCCGGGATGGCGTTCGTCGCCGTGGAGAGACGGGTGGCCGTGCCGCTGCTCGACCTGGCCCTGCTGCGTAACCGGGTCCTCGTCGGGTCCACGATCGCGATCCTCATCGGCGCGGGAACGATCAACGGTCTGATGTACTTGCTGAGCCTCTATTTCCAGGACCCAGCCGCGCTGGGCTTCAGTCCTCTCCAGGCCGGCCTGGCCACCCTGCCGGCAACGGTCGGGCTGGTGGTCGTGGCTCCCATGGTGCCGAAGTTGGCGGCTCGGTTCGGCGGCCGACAGACGATCGGCGTCGGGTTCGCCGTCACCGCCGCCGGCTTCGTCATCGTTGGTCTGGTCGACGCATCGTGGCAGTACGCCGCGTTCCTGTTGCCATTGGTCGCGATCGCCGTCGGGATGGGCCTGTCGAACGGCCCCGCGTCGTCGGCGGCGACGGCGTCGGTTCCGGAGAACCAGGTGGGCGGGGCGTCCGGTGTGTCCAACATGGCCCGGTACGTCGGCGCCGCGGTGGCCACGGCCCTGGCCGCCACCATCTACGGCAGCGTGATCGGAAACCAGACGGCCGATGGTGCGTCGCCGTCCGACGCGCTGGCCGCCGGCCTGGCCGCGGCCTCGTGGATGATGGCGATCTTCAGCTTCCTGGGCGTCCTGATGGCCTTCGTGATCGCCCGGCACCGTGCACCCACCGGCACGTTGAACGACGCCGCCGCCTCGGCGGCGGCCCACACCCACACGTTGCCGACCTCTGCGACGGCCAGATCAGGGAGCCTCTCATGAACACGACCGACCCGACGGCATCGGCGCCGTTCACCAGCGCCGACTATGCGGCGCGGATGCGCCGCGCCGTGGCCGAGGCGACGCGCGCCGGGCTCGACGGCCTGCTGGTCATGCCCGGACCCGAACTGGTCTGGCTCACCGGCTACCGGCCCACGGCGATCACCGAACGACTGACCGTGCTGGTGCTCGCCGCCGACCACGAACCGACCCTGGTGGTGCCGGCCCTGGAACGGCCCGATGCGGAGGGCGCCACCGGGGCGCCCGGCCTCATGATCGTGGACTGGGCCGACGGCGAGGACCCGTTCGCGAGGGCGGGTGCCCTGATCCGTGCGGACGCCACCTTGGGGATCTCCGACTCCGCCTGGGCGATGCACCTCCTCGGGCTGCAGGATGCGGTACCCGGTACCTCGTACCTGTCGCTGACGCAGAGTCTGCCGATGCTCCGGGCCGTCAAGGATGCCGCCGAGCTGGCCCGGCTGGAAGCGGCCGGTGCCGCCGCGGACGCGACATACGAGCAGATCCTCGGGGTCCGCTTCGCCGGGCGAAGAGAGACCGAGGTCGCCGCCGACCTGGCGCGGCTCCTTCGGGAGTTCGGCCACGAGCAGGTCGACTTCACCGTGGTCGGATCCGGCCCGAACGGCGCGAACCCGCACCACGAGGCGGGCGAACGCACCATCGAGGTCGGCGACGCCGTCGTCCTCGACTTCGGCGGGCTCATGCACGGCTACGGATCCGACACCAGCCGCACCGTGTGCGTCGGCGAGCCGAGGCCCGAGATCCGTGACGTCCACGAGATCGTTCGGCTGGCGCAGCAGGCAGGGGTCGACGCGGTCCAGCCGGGTGTCGCCTGCCAGGAGATCGACCGCGCGGCCCGGGCAGTGATCTCGGACGCGGGCTACGGCGACAAGTTCATCCACCGCACCGGCCACGGCATCGGCACCACCACCCACGAACCGCCGTACATGATCGAGGGCGAGGAACAACCTCTGGTGCCAGGGATGTGCTTCTCCGTCGAGCCCGGCATCTACCTCGCCGGCCGGTTCGGAGTCCGCATCGAGGACATCGTCACGGTCACCGACACCGGCGCTCGGCGGTTCAACAACACCGAGCGCGAGCTGCGCATCGTCGGGTAGCGACAGCTCGCCGCGTGTGCTTCGGCGAACACCCCGGAGCACGTCTTGAGCGCGCGCTGACGTGTCTGCCACTGCACCGCACGGCGACCGGGCTCTCGTCAGAAGAGTGCCGGTATCTCGTACGGCGTCAGGTCCCGCTCGATGTATCCATCGGCCTCGGGCCGCTTCGGAAGTTCGATCGAGCGGGTCTCCAGGGGAGCGTATGGAACCTGGCCCAGGAAATGCGTGATCAGGTTGAGGCGACCGCGCCTCTTGTCGTCGGTACGCACGACGTGCCATGGAGCCCACTCGCTGCTCGTCCTCGCCAGCATGTCGTCGCGGGCGGCGCCGAACTCGTACCACTTCGCGTACGACATGAGATCCATCTTGGACAACTTCCAGATCTTGCGCGGATCATCGATCCGCGACTGGAGGCGCTTGGTCTGCTCCTGCTCGCCCACCTCGAGCCAGTACTTGACCAGCACGATCCCGGCATCGACGATCGCGCGCTCGACGTCGGGCGTCATCGAAAGAAAGCGCTGCGACTGCTCCTCGGTGCAGAATCCCATCACTCGCTCGACCCCGGCCCGGTTGTACCAACTACGGTCGAAGATCACGACCTCGCCACCCGCGGGCAGGTGCGGGATGTAGCGCTGGATGTACATCTGCGACCGCTCACGCTCCGTCGGGGCAGGGAGCGCCACCACGCGGAACACCCGCGGGCTCACCTTCGCGGTCATCGCCTTGATGGTGCCGCCCTTTCCGGCGGAATCACGACCCTCGAAGACGACGCAGACCTTCGCTCCTGAGGACTTCACCCACTCCTGCAAGGCGACGAGTTCGACGTGGAGACGCGCGAGCTCCTGCTCGTATGCCTCCCTGGGCAGTTTCGCTAAGCCTGCGTGCTGGTTCTGGTCCACGTCATCACCATGCCTCTCCTCAGGGGTGGTAGGCACTACCCACGCCAGGGTGGTCCGAGGGCCACACCTCGACACCTGCCGATCCTCCGGGCCGCGTCACGGGGATCCGCCACCTCATGCATCGCCTCGCGGCGGAGGGTCGAGCCTCAAACCCAGATCCGCTCCCGAGAGTCGGTACCCATCCACTACGACTGGGTGGTTCGCGGAGCCTGGGGCGGGCGCAGGGTGCCACAGCCCACCCCGGTTCGGGTGGTTGCTGGCAGGCGGTCCCGGACTACCTTGGCTGCACGGCACGTCCGGCACAGGCATGGGGTGGTGCACCATGGGCAACCAGCAAGACGGAGGAGCAGCCGCGGCTTCGCCAGGGACCAAGCTCGCGGTCTTGCTCGCGATGGCCATGTTCGTCCTCGTGGTGGACACATCCCTAATGAACGTCTCGATCTCCGCGGTGGTCCGGGACCTGGACACGACCGTCAGCGGGGTGCAGTCCGCGATCGCGCTCGAGGCACTCGTCTCTGCTGCGTTCATTCTGATCGGGAGCAAGGTTGGCGACCTGATCGGCCGCAAGCGTGCGTACGTACTCGGCCTACTCGGGTATGCGACGGGTGCGATCGCCATGATGGTGGCGCAGGACCTGAGGGCGATCGTCGTCTTCTGGGCCGTGATCGGGGGCCTGGGTGCTTCCTTGCTCCTGCCGGCGATGCAGTCGTTGGTGCACGGGAACTTCGAGGGTGCGGCCCAGCGCAAGGCGTACGCCCTGGTGGGTGCCGCTGCCGCCATCGCAGCGGCGGTCGGTCCCCTGCTCGGCGGCTTCATCACCACGTACCTCTCGTGGCGTGTGGCGTTCGGTATGGAGGTCGTGATCATCGCGATCGTGCTGTCCGGGATCCGGCTGGTGCACGACGCGCCGTACACGGGGTCGCGTGCGGTCGATCCGGTCGGTGCCCTGCTCTCGGTCCTGGCGATGGGCGGGCTGGTCCTCAGCGTCCTCGTGTGGCAGGAAGGGGGTGAGTTCGTCCTGCTGCTCCTCGTGGTCGGCGTGGTCGCCCTGGGCTCCCTCGTCCGCTGGTTGGTCAGTCGGAAGAAGAAGAACCGCCCGACCCTGGTCGACCCCGACCTGTTCAAGATCCCGACGTTCCGGCTCGGTATCTCCCAGCAGATGCTGCAACAGGTCGCCCTCGGGGGTGCCATGATCGCGCTCCCCATCTACCTGCAGATGGTTCTCGAGTACAACGCGATGGGGGCAGGGCTGTCCATGGCCCCGCTGTCCCTGAGTATGTTCGCGGTCGCGCTCCTGGCCGGCCGGAAGGCAGGCGACCGTCGCCCGAGCCGGATCGTTCGCATCGGATTCTTGCTGCTCGCAGCCGGAGTAGTGGCGCTGTTGCCGATCGTCCCGCGTGCCGAGTCCGGGTGGGCGCTGGTCGGCCCACTCGTCGTGGCCGGCAGCGGGCTCGGTCTGCTCGTGTCGCAACTGAACAACTACACCCTCGGCCCGGTCTCGGAGGAACGCGTCAGCGAAGCCGCGGGCATCAACTCCGCCGCCGGATCCTTCGGCCTGTCCTTCGGGCTGGCATTCGCCGGCGCCATCATGCTGGCGACGCTGTCGCTGACGTTCACGGCCAAGGCCGAGGGGAGTTCGGTTCTGCCGCCCGAGGACAAGGTGCAGGTCGCCGAGGCACTCGATCGAGATGCCCAGTTGATGAGCAACAGCGATCTGGAGGAACTGTTGGCGGACGAGCCGGAGGTCATCCAGGACGAGATCGTACGCATCAACACCGAAGCTCGTCCGCTGGCGTTGCAGGTGGCGTTGGCCGTTCCCACTCTCGCGGCTCTGCTCGGCCTGGCCAACTCGTTTCGGATGGTTCGCCTCCCTGAGCCCAAGCCGACGGGCGACACGGAAGGGATGGCATTCGGGTGACACCACGCAACGAGCAGGGCGCCCAGGGTCCGCTGGCTTCAGACCCGGACCTCGTCGAGTATGTCGTCATCAACCTGCCCGACCTCTCGTCGAGCCTCACGGTCGCGCAGGCGCTGAGGAGCCTGGTCGAGTCGTCACGGATCAGGATCCTCGACCTCGTCGGGGTCGCCATCGACGCTGAAGGCAGGTACACGGTCACCGAGCCCGAGTTGGTGTCGGCGCTGGCGGACCTGCGCGACGTGGATGGAGAGGTGGGCCGACTTCTCAGTGACGACGACATCGTGGTCGCCTGCCGTGCGCTGCCCGCACGTACGTCCGCGCTGATCCTGGTCGCCGAGGACCTCTGGGCCAAGGTGCTGGCGGACGCGGCCCGGTCCGGCGGTGGTCAGATCGTCGGTGGCGAGCGAATCCCACGGAGCCGGTTGGAGCAGGCCGAGCGTGCGTTTCGACGAGGACGGCCGGGCGGAGGTCGATGAGATGAGACGGGTGGCTGGTTCTCGACGAGACCGCGTGGGGGTGCTCCGCGCAAGCCCCATGCTGGACACGACAGTCGGCGCGACCGTCGGTCCAGTGATGAAGTGGAGGGTCGACGAGGTCCGTCAGCTTCTCTCACTCGTCGACCGTGACCTCCTGTCCGAGGAGGAGTTCGAACTTCAGATGTTGAAGATGTTCCGGCTCTGCTCGCCAGAGTGGTCTAGCGCATCAGGCTCAGACGGCGAGCGGTCGCCACTGCCTCCGCGCGTGAGTTGACGCCGAGCTTCTGGTAGATCACACGCAGGTGGAACTTCACGGTGTTGTAGGAGATGAACAATTGATCGGCGATCTCATGGAGCGTGAGGCGCGTTGGCAGCAACCGGAGCACACCACGTTCCCGAACCGTGAGCTCGGCCACAAGAGCACCGGTCGGCGAGGGGACAACCTCACCCCCCGCCACGACATGGCGTAGCCGCCGCATCCATCCGTCCGGCACGCGCCAGGCGGCCAGTTCGAGCAGGTCGAGCACATCGCGCCCACTGTCCCCGACCGTCTCCAGCATGCCGTGCTCGGCGGCGATCTCCGCAGCCGCCGCAACCTCCTTCTCCGCAGAACCGCGATCGCTGCCGTGGAGGCTGCGGCCCAGCAGCAGGTGGCGAACCACCTGGTGCCGCGCACACCGAGGCACAGCGAGCGCGAGCGAACCGGCGGCCTCCGTGCGCCGCTGCGCGGCCAGTAACACTCGGGCGTCACTCACGGGACGCCAGAACGGGTCCTCGATCTGCCGGGCCCAGTGTGCGGCATCGCCGGGCTCACGGCACGCGAGTCCGAGCACAACGCCGCGACGCGCCAAGCAGTCGGTAGCGCCACGTCCTCCGAAGTCGTATTCGCAGATCTCGGCGGCCGACCGGAACGCGGACCTGGCGCAATCGAGGGCGCCTTCCGACAGGTGCAGCTCTACGAGTTCGAGTTGGGCCAGGAACTGGACGAACACGTTCGGGTACGACGATTGCGACGACAGATCCTCCAGCAGTTGCCTGGCCTGTCCGTGGTCCCCGAGCTCTCGAATGCCGATGGCATCAGCCAAGGCGAGGTCGACCCGGAGCGTGCCCATGTCGCCGGCCTCTGCGATCGGCCGCACCCTGGCCGCCGTTCGCACAGCGTCGAGGGGGTAGCCACCCAGAGCTAGCGCGACGGCACGGGTACCCTCGAGGGCGACAGCACGCTCGGGGTCGTGGCTGACCCCCCGGACGACCTCCTCGACCTCCGGGCCGCCGTCGAACCATCGCTCGTCGAGAGCGATGCCGCGCGCGACCAGACTCCAGCCGAACCTTCCCAGGGAGTCGAGCCAGGCCGGCCCGTCGAACGCGTCCAGCGCGGCCCGGGCCTGGTCCTCGCAGCGGTGCCAGTCTCCGGAGGTGATCGCCGCTGCGGCCCGGAGGATCTCCAGCCTGCCGGCACTGTGGCCACTCACCGGCTGCGATGACTGCGCGGCGGCCAAGGCAATCTGGAACGACTGACGGTCGATCGGCATCTGGCACCATGCATACTCGATCATCGCCTCCGGGTCCGAGACGAAGGAGCTCGGAGAGATCTCCTCCGTCATGCGGCGCATGGCAGACGCTCGGCCGCCATCGAAGAGGTCGACTGCCAGGTCGGCGAGCAGACGGAGCGCCTCGCGCGGCCTTCCCGCCGACAGCCAGTGCTCGACAGCGCTCGTGCTGTCGTCGGTGGCCTCGAACCAACGGGCCGCCCGGGCATGAAGGTCTCGAAGACGCTCAGGCTGCCGACGCCCGAGCTCGGCCCGCAGCAGGTCCCTGACAAGTCCGTGCACCTCGAACCAGCCGCCGGGCTCCAGGGCCGTGACGAACAGGCCACGGCGCTCCGCCTCGGCGAGCATCTCGCCTGCCCCGGAGCTGTCGGTGAGCGCCTCGGCGAGCGAGTAGTTCACTCGGTCCGCCACCGACACGCCCAGGAGCAGACTGATCATCTCGGGTCGCTCCGCTCGCAGCACCTCGTGCCACAGGTACTCGTCGACGAGGCGACCGGACCCGGTCGTGGCTTCGTTCTCGTGGCCCGAACGTCGGATACCGTCCGCCCCTTGTGACCGAACTGCGAGAGCGGAGAGTTGGAGGGCAGCCGCCCAGCCGCCGGCCCATTGGGCGACCTCGGACAGCTCGTCAGGGGCCGCGTCCGGACACAGCCCGACGAGCATCGCCATCGCCTCGGCATCCGAGAACCTCAGCGCCTCGAAGGAGAGATCGGCGAGCAGACCGCTGGCCCGGAACCTGTCAACGGGCAGCCTCAGCCGGCGCCGGGTCAGCACCAACAGATCCAGCCAGGCGGGCTTGTGCTCGATGAATGCCGCAAGGCACGACGACGCCGAGGCATCGTCGTCCACGAGGTGAACATCGTCGATGACCAGCACTGTCCGGTCTGCTTCGATGTCCTCGAGCACATCGACCAGCGCGTGCACCGCGTCCTCGGGTCTGTGCGGGCGACGGAGCACGGACATGGTGCTATCGGCACAGCCTGGGGCGAGTTGGTCGACGGTGGCGGCGAGCGCCGTCGTGAGCTGCTGCGGGTCACGGTCCGCGTCATCGAGTGCCAGCCAGATCGCTCGCCGCCCGGTATGAGTGATCCAGTCGGCTGCGAGCGCCGTCTTCCCGGCACCTGCCGGCGCAACGAGAGCCAGAACCGGGCACTCGTTGAGATCCTCGAGCAGCCTCACGAGGCGCGGTCTGCGGATGAAGTGCGCCGGTGTGGTGGGAACGCGGAACTTGGACCTGAAGAACGGCGAGTCGTATCGCCCTCGCTGCACCAGCCTGGAGCCACGTGGATCGTCTGCCATGAGTACCCGATGGTTTGAGCCCTCCGAGTGGGCCGATGCACGCCACGGTATCCCCGGCACACCGGCCTGGCTTCATCCAGAATGCAGGATTCGCCGGCACGGCCGTCGCGGCAGGGCTGGGCACCAGATCAACCCACCCCGCCGAGGGTGGAGCGCAACCACCCAGCGTCTCAGCACCATCGGTGAGAACCGCACTGATCCGTGGAGGTCAACGATGGCGACCGTGAACGCTGACATTCCCGGCGCCGAGAGCCCTCGGGACCCAGTCGCTATGGAGGCGGACGACGTCGCCCGCGAACTCGGTGTCGATCCGGCTGTTGGACTCTCCAGCGACGAGGCCCGATCGCGCCTTGCCTCCCACGGGCCGAACCGGCTCGCCAGTGGGAAGCAGGAGCCCGCATGGCGAGCCTTCGTGCGGCAGTACCAGGACTTCATGCAATTGGTGCTCCTCGGCGCTGCGCTGATCAACCAGCTCGTGACCCAGGACACGGCTACGACGGTGGTCCTTGCCGGACTGACGGTGTTCAACGCCGTCATCGGCTTACGCCAGGAGGCGAAGGCCGAGGAGAGCGTCAAGGCGCTCTCCCAGATGATGAAGTCGATCGCGCGGGTCCGTCGTGACGGTCAGCCGACCGAACTCGACGCCGAGGAGTTGGTGCCCGGCGATGTGGTGCTGGTCGAGGCCGGCAACCGGATCCCGGCCGACGGTCGCGTGTCACTCGCCGCGACCCTCGAGATCGAGGAGGCCGCCCTGACCGGCGAGAGCCTCCCGGTCGGCAAGACAATCGAACCGGTCCCAGGTACCGACGTCCCGCTGGGCGACCGGCGGTGCATGACCTACATGAACACCTCGGTCACGCGAGGCCGCGGAGAGGTGATCGTGACGGCCACCGGGATGGACACCGAGATCGGGCACATCGCGCACATGCTGGCCAACACCGAGACGAGCAAGACCCCCCTGCAGAAGCAGCTCGACTCGCTGTCGAAGATCATCGCTTCGATTGCGGCGGTGGCCCTCGTCCTGGTGATCCTGTTGGGACTGGCTCAGGGTGCGACGTTCGATACCCTGTTCATCACCGGCGTCGCCCTGGCGGTCGCCGCGATCCCCACTGGTCTGCCCGCCGTGGTGACCGCCCTGCTCTCGATGGGCACGCGCGAGATCGCCCGTCGCAATGCGATCGTCAAACGGCTGCCCGCCGTGGAGACGCTGGGCTCGACGTCGGCGATCTGCTCGGACAAGACCGGCACGCTCACCCTCAACAAGATGACGGCACGCGAGATCGTGATCCCCGGACACCACCGCTACACCGTCTCAGGGGAGGGCTACAGCACGGTCGGTGACATCAGCCATGTCGGGGGCGAGCGATACGACCTGGATCCATACCTGCTCCCGATGGTGCTCTGCGCCGACGCCGTCCTCGACGGCGAGTCCCTGATCGGCGATCCTACCGAGGGTGCTCTCATCGTGCTCGGAGCCAAGGGCGGACTCAACATCACCGAGACGCGGGCCGCCTACCCTCGCGTTGCCGAGGTGCCCTTCGACTCCGACTACAAGTTCATGGCGACATTCCACACCGTGACCTCGGATGACGGACGGCCGGTGGTTCGCTGCTACGTCAAGGGAGCACCCGACGTCCTCATCGCAAGGTCGACCTCCGTGCGGCAGCCCGACGGCACGGTTCTGCCGCTCACCGAAGCCAACCGGCATCTCGCACTCGAAGCGAACGACCGGATCGCGAACGCCGGCGAGCGGGTCATGGTCGTCGCTGAACGCGACCTCGAGCCGGGCACGGTGGGGGCCGACGACGACCTCATCGGACTCGTCCAGGAGTTGACCCTGCTGGCGATGGTCGGCATCGTCGACCCGCCACGGCCCGAGGCGAAGGCCGCCATCGGCGAGTGCCACGAGGCCGGCATCCGGGTCCGCATGATCACCGGCGACCACGCCAGCACCGCTGCCGCGATCGCGAGCGAGCTCGGCATCGAGGGCCGGGCCGTCACCGGTGCGGAGTTCGCCTCGATGAGTGACGCGCAACTCCTCCGGGAACTCGACGACATCGGCGTCGTCGCTCGCGTCGCACCCGAGGACAAGGTTCGCCTGGTCAGGCTGCTCAAGGAGAAGGGCGACGTCGTAGCGATGACCGGGGACGGGGTCAACGACGCCCCGGCCCTGAAGACCGCCGACATCGGCGTCGCCATGGGTATCACCGGCACGGAGGTCTCGAAGGAAGCCGCCGTCATGATCCTCACCGACGACAACTTCGCGACGATCGTCGGCGCGGTGTCCTACGGGCGTTCCCTCTATGACAACCTCCTGAAGTACCTGCGCTTCCAGATGTCCACCTTGGTCGCCTACATAGCCATCTTCATCGGGGCCGGCATCTTCGGCATCGCCAACGGTGCGCCGCTGAACCCCCTCCAGATCCTCTGGATCAACATGGTGATCGACATCCCGCTCGCCATCGCGCTCGGCTTCGACCAGCCCGCCCGCGGTCTGATGTCGCGCGCCCCTCGGCCGATCAGCGCGCCGGTGCTCTCCCGCACCAACTGGATCCGGCTCTGCGTGCAGGGCGCGGTGATGACCGTCGGCTCGCTGGTCGCGTACCAGATCGGTGCGGGCCAGGGCGGTGCCGTCGTGGCCGCGACGATGCTGCTGACCACACTGGCGCTGTTCCACCTCTTCGGGGCACTGCTGAGCCGTGACCAGACCGGGACCATGTTCGACCGCAATTCGATTCCCGGCGCTGTGCAGTTGCGGCGCTACGCCGTCGCGCTGCTCGCGATCGTGCTGATCACGGCACTGAACTTCCTCCAGGAGATCTTCGGGACGACCGGACTCACCTTCGAGCAATGGTGCATCTGCATCGGGATCGCCTCCTCGATCGTCGTGGTCGAAGAACTGATCAAGGCGATCCTCAGGTGGCGCGCGGGGCCCACGGAGCCGGTGGCGCTACCCATTGGTCTCACACCCGCCGTGGCCTGAAACGAGGATGGTCCGATGTCGTTCAGCTTCGTCACCGCAGTTTCCTCAGGAAGTTCCACCACGGCCCGGGGCCCCCGGTCTGGACCGGGCTCACCCGTGAGGCCCGCGAACTGCAAGAGCCCAACAACACAAAGAGGTGCGAGATGACCACATTCACAGTGTGGAAGTACGAAGACCCCGACGGCGCCGCGCACGCTGAGAGCGCGCTGAAGGCGGCGGCCGCCGATGGCGTGGTCACGATAGTCGACCACGCCGTCATGAGTTGGCCCGAGGGAGCCGACAAGCCCGAACTCCACCACGACCACGACAGCCCGAAGCGCGGCGCCGCGTGGGGGGCGCTCTGGGGAATCCTCGTAGGCGCACTGTTCACGATCCCGGTGGCGGGGGTCGTACTCGGTGCTGGGATCGGTGCCCTCGCAAAGGCAACGGAGGGAACCGGCATCACGAAGGAGGATCTGGAGCGGATCCGGACCGAGGTCGGTCCTGGCACCTCTGCGTTGTTCTTGGTCACGGAGAACACGGACCTGGACGCCCTCGGTGACCGGTTCCGCGGCCGCGACAGCAAGTTGATCCACACCAACCTCACGGCTGCCGAGCGCGCCGTGCTCCTGGAGACCTTCGGTGCCGGATGACCGCCGCTCAGTTCCGCTCGATCTCGTCTCAGGCAGTGAAGGCGCGATCATCGGGACCGTGGTCTGTGCCGCCGTGATCGCGTACGGCGTCGGTCACGCGGACTCGACGGCGCAACTGAGCCTGATGATCATCGTCACCGTCGGCGTCTACTGGATAGCGCACCTGCATGCCGCAACGATCAGTAGTGCGCTCACCCAGGGCCATCATCCGGCCACGGCACTCAGACACGCCCTGACCGAGGCCGCGCCGGTCGCCGCCGCGTCGATCCTGCCATTGGCCGTTCTCCTCCTGACGCGCCTCGCCGGGGCGAGCCTGGACGCGTCGGCATGGACGGCGCTACTCGCGACCATCGCGTTGCTGGCCTTCTACAGTTACCGGGCCGGTGCACGGGGCGGTCTCGATGCAAAGGGAAGGATTGCCAGCGCCGCAGCGGGCGCCGGCATCGGGGTGCTCGTCGCACTCCTCAAGGTGGCACTGCACTGAAGGACCATTCGGTGAACGGAAAGCCGTTCCAGCTCAGCCCGCATCTGCCGGACCACCTCCCTGCTCCTGGAAAGAGCCTGCCATGTCGACCGACGGCACCGGATGGGTGGCAGAGCGGCTGCAGGTCGACGGCGCAATCGTCTACTGTCGGCGGAGCACGCAAGGGTCCGGCCCACCCCTCGTCCACATCCATGGCTTCGGTATCTCCGGGGCGTACCTCATGCCGACCGCCCGCGTACTGGCCAAGCGCAGGATCAACGTGGTGCCCGACCTGCCCGGGTACGGACGCAGCTCGCGGCGCGCCCACGTCCTGGGTATCCCCGCGCTCGCGACGGCGGTGCTCACACTTCTCGACACGCTGGACATCGACCGAGCAGTGCTGATCGGGAACTCGATGGGTTGCCCGATCGCACTTGAGGTGGCGCACGGCGCACCTGAGCGAGTCGAACGCCTTGTGCTGGTCGCACCTGCCGGGGGGGTGCAGAACCAGCCCCTGAGCCGCGGGCTACGCCAGTTGGTGACCGATGTCGCTCGAGAGAGCCCGAGCATGGCACCGATCGCACTTCCGGACTATCTAAGGTTCGGACCGATCAACGGGCTTCGCCTGTTCCACGAACTGACCCTCTTCCCCTCGCTGGAGCGCCTCCTTCGCACACCCGTGCCGACCCTGGCTATCCTCGGTGGGCGCGATCCACTCATGCCGCCACCCGCCCGCGTTCGCGAGCTCGGCCGACTCGCTGACGAACACATCACCATCGCGCTCCTGCGGCAAGCAGCGCACGCAGCGAACTTCAGCCATCCCGAGGAACTGGCTGGGTTGATCGAACTCTGGCTGGATGGTGCGCTCACCAGAGGCACTCCACTCCCGGACGGTGTCCGCCTGATCGACCCACACAGGGACGCCGGTCAAGGCTGAGCAGCGGTCCGCCGTCACGCACCCGTTTCCTCTGCGTCCTGAAACAACACACACCCAGGACAGTATTGACAGATTGGTAGCTTATTCGTTACCAATTACGAATGGATGCGTTCGCCGCCCTCGCGGACCCGGTCCGCCGGGACCTCGTGAGCCGGCTGGCCCGTGGGACGGCGCGGGTCGTCGACCTCGCGGGCGAGCACGCCATCAGCAGGCCGGCCATCAGCCGGCACCTGCGGGTGCTCGGCGAGGCAGGCCTGGTGACCGCCGACGACGTCGGCCGGGAGCGGCACTACCGGTTGGCACGCGGCGGCCTGAGTCCGGTAACCGACTACCTCGCAACCCTCGTGCCGGCACCGCGCTTCGACGAGACCGCACTCGACGGCCTCGACCTCGAGGTGCGACGCACCGTCCGCGACCACGCCACGCCCCATTCGGACAGGAACCGAACCACCACGGAGGAGTCAGCATGACGAGTACACCCACGCCCCGGGCCACGGGACGACGAGAGGAACGGGACGGGACGGCCTACCTCGTCTTCGAACGGACCTTCCGGGCACCGATCACCGACGTCTGGGCGGCGACGACCGAGTCGGACCGGCTGGTGCGTTGGATCGGCCACTGGGCGGGAGACCCCACCAGTGGTTCGGTGTCGTTCTGGATGACCGCCGAGGCTGCGGACGCGCCGGCGGAGACGATCCACATCGACGTGTGCGACGCGCCGCGACGCCTCGTGATGCGGTCGGCGCGACCCGATGACAGCACCATCGAGTGGACCTGGCAGATCGACCTCGCCGAGGCCGACGGCGTCACGACGCTGACGTTCGCCCAGGAGGTCGGTTCGGACACCCTGGCGGAGGGAGTCGGCCCGGGGTGGGACTACTACCTGGACCGCATGGTCGCCGGCGAGACCGGCGCCGACCTCGCCGCGATCGACTTCGACCAGTACTACCCGGCGCTCACGGCGCACTATCGCGCGGAACTCGCCCGGTGACCGCCTGACCGGTCGTCGTCGCCTCCGTCCCGCAGCATCACCGACCGCCCCGTCCGACCGCGCCCATCACCCGCCTGGCGCTCCTCCGCCGTCTGGCTTCGGCTTCGCCGGCGGGTGCAGCGTGCCCCGATGGATCTCGTAGACCGATGCGGTTCCGGGCGAGTCCGGGTCATCGACGATGGGCTCGTCCCGCATGAAGAGCCTGATGGCGTGGGCGAGTTCACCCGGGTGGCTGAAGTTGATCGCGTGCGCAGCGCCCTCGATGATGACGACGAGCACATGGTTGTCGGTCTGCCCGGCGACCTCCCGGATCCGTTCGGCACCTGGCAGCAGCGGGTCGCGGTCGCCGAGCACGACCAGTGTCGGCAACGACAGTTCGAGCAGTCGCTCGAGCGTCGGGTACCGGGTGAGCGCGCGGAACAACCGCACCGTGCTTGGTACGCCGAACCGCAGATAGTCCGGCGTCGCCACGCTGAGCATCTTGGCCGGCTCCCGTCTGCCGTCCTTCGTGAGCTGACCGATCGCGCGTCGGAGCGGCTGGTTCTGGATCCCCCCGGCCGGCGAGACCAGAACGGCGCGATCCAGACGCTCGGGGTACCGGTGCGCGAACTCGCAGATGACCGGACATCCCATCGAGTTGCCCACCAGCGTGGTCGACCTCACCCCGCGGTCGTCCAGGAATCTGGCCGCCGCGTGAGCGAGGTCGGGCACGTCGAGCACATCGCGAGGTCGTCCGCTGCGCCCGAAGCCGGGAAGATCGGGCACATACGTGAGGAACTCGTCCGCGAGCAACTCGGCGGTCGGCAGCAGGTACCGACCGGACAGCCCGAAGCCGTGCAGGTGCGTCATGACCGGCGCACCCGGCGAAGCCAGCGACGCGCGATAGAACACGTCCACCCCGTCGACCATGGTCCACGTGTCCGTCAGGCTGGACGCGGGCCGTCTCGGATGCAGTCGAGCGCGGTGACGATAACTCGCCCTCACGGGGTTTCCGGCCATCAGTCTTCCCGTCCGTCACACCGAAACGAGCGCACCGCGGCGGCCCGCTGTGAGGAAAGTCCCACCATCGACTCGCGATGTCAAGACGGTCGCAGCGCGTCGGCGCCCCGCATCGGACGCAGCAGGGCCCCGACGCCGACTTTCATCAGTGCTGGGGCCGAGTTCCTACCGGAGCCGCCTCAGGGAATCGAACCCTGGTCCCTCTCATGACGAGTGAGACGCTCCGCCGACTGATCCAATGCGGCGGGTGCTCCGCATCTGGAGCGGCGGGGCGCGCACTGTACTGCCGCCATGTGGGACCTGCCCGGGTGAGCCGTGACCGGCGGTGGCACAATGCGACGATGCGGCTTGACTGGGGACGGGGCAACGTGATCCGGCTCGACGGCGCCGAGGTCGCCCAGATCCCGATCTCGCCCTGGAGCAGGACGAGCAAGGCAAGCATCGGTGGCAGACCCTGGAAGCTTCGCCGGGGCAACGACTACCAGGCGACCCCGGACGGCGCCGCCGAGCCGACCTTCTCGGTGCAGCGCGAACGCGGGAGCAGCACGTCCTGGCACGCGTGCTCCGGCTCGGGCTGGTACGGACTGCGCAAGGAGGGCACGCTCTCGGTCGGGCTCACGCTGTGGCGGGCCGGTGCCCAGGTGGGACACACGGGCTACACGGGTGGGTTCCCGAACTACGTCCGGCTGGACTGCGAACCGAGCATTCCGGTGGACGACGCGGTACTGCTCCTGTGGTTCTGGTACGTCCTCGCCGCCTCGTCCCAGTGAGCCTGGGCCTACTTCCGCGTGCCCTGCGCTGCCCACCGGCGTGCGGCATAGTCGACGCCGACGGCCAGCCGGTACACCCCGACGAGGGTGGCGAGCAGGCCAACGACCGCAATGATGAACCCGGTGGTCAGCCAGGCACGGCCGGGGTCGCCCAGGGACTCGCCGGTGAGCTCCCAGACCAGGCTCATCTGCCGGGCCTGATCCATCGCGGCCCAGCCGATCACCAGTAACGCCACCCCGAAGGTGAGGACGACCGCCGACCCCACCGGACCGGGGTTCGGGACGTTCAACTCGTTCGACTGCGTCTCGGGCTCGCTCATCGGGCCATGAAACCATGCCGCGGGGTACGACACACTCACCAACTCATCGCGATCCGGGGTCATGAACCGCAGCGGTCCATCACCCGTCAGATCCGCGGTTCAGGCGTGACTCCGAACTTCTCGATCATGAACCGCCAGAACAGTGCGACTGCCTCGTGCTCGGGTCGCTCCAACTCATCATTTCGACCCGAGTGCGCCTGATGATTCATCGACGTGCAAGCCGCCAACTCGTTGGTCTCGCATGGCCGCTCCTGCCGCGACCAGTCTCCGGCCGGTCAGCCGGCGCTTCGTGCGCCGGTGACCATCGCCTCGACCAGGCGTCGGACCGCGAGGGCGTCGACAGGGCCGGGCCCGGTCACCAGCATGAACAGGGCGCCACCGTAGAGCGTGATCAGCAACGGCACCGCGCCGGGCGGGGCGCCCGCGTCCCGGAGCGCGAGATGCACCGCCTGCGTCTGCGCCTCGGCGGCCTCAGCGAGCCTGGCGAGCGCACCGGCCAGCGCTGGTCGCCGTTGGGCCTCCAACTGCAGCTCGTAGATCGCGAGGTAGCGGGTCCGGTGCGTGGTGGCGGCCATGACCAACGACGCCGCAAGCAGGTCGGTCAGCCGGCCGGCTGCGTCACCCGCCTGCTTCGTGGCGGCCGCAGCCGTCGCGGCCGTCGACTCGGCGAGGTGGAGCTCGGCGACCCGGCGAGCTGCAGCGCCGAGCAGCTCGTCACGGCTGGGGAAGTAGTTCGCGGTCGTGCCGATCGGCACGTGGGCTGCGCGATCGACGGCACGGTGCGTGACCCCTCCGACACCGGCGACCGCCGTGATCTCTATGGCGGCGTCTGCGAGGGCGTCGCGTCGTCGTGGGTTGGTGCGGGGCACCAGCCCAGTATGACAACATATGTACCACAACAAGTGTTGTGGAACAGGAATCGACGGGAGCGATGATGGAACCGACAGCAGTGGTGGCCGGTGGCGGCATCGCCGGGCTGGCCTCGGCCCTCGGCCTGGCGCAGGCGGGCTGGCACGTCACCGTGCTCGAGCAGGCCACCGAACTCGGCGAGGTCGGGGCCGGCGTCGCGCTCGCGCGCAACGGCGTCGCCGCGCTGCGTGGTCTCGGGTTCGACGATTCCGCGATCGAGGGTCTCGGGGTGCCGACGCGCGCGGGCGGCGTGTATGACCTGCACGGTCGCCCGATTCGTCCGATCGCGGACGACGTCGACGCCGTCGCGATGCGAGGCGTGCACCGCGCCAGGCTGCACTCGGCGCTGCTGCAGCGCGTTCGGGACCTGGACATCGACCTCGTGACAGGGATCACGGTCACCGGCGCACGCCCTGGATCACCCGACGGAGAGCAGGCCGTGGTGCGCACGACGGGCGCCGAACATGCGGCCGATCTCGTGGTGGCCGCCGACGGCGTCCGGAGCGCCGTGCGCGCCGCGCTGACCCCGTCCGCGCGAGCGGCCTACTCGGGCTACTCCAGCTGGCGGGCTGTGACACCGCTCGCACTGCAGCCCTCCGTCCTGCGTCAGTACTGGGGGCCGCACGCGGAGTTCGGGACGATGCCGGTCGGACCGGATCAGACCTACTGGTACGGGTACGTCAAGATGCCCGAGGGGCTCCGGCTGCTGGACGAGCATGCGGCGGCCCGCGACCGGTTCACCGACTGGGCGCCCGTGATCGTCGACCTGATCGAGCAGACGGACCCGGGCGCGGTGATGCGCCACGACGTCCTGTACCTGCCAGGTGGCATGCCCCGCTACGTCATCGGCCGGATGGTCGCCACCGGAGACGCAGCCCACGGTGGCCTACCAACCGTCGGGCAGGGCGCCGCCACCGCCTTGGAGGACGGCATCAGCGTCGCCAGACTGGTCGGCGCCCCGGCCGCAGCAGGGCGCCCCCTGGCCGCAGCGCTGGCGGCCTACGACTCCCAGCGGCGGCCCCGCTGCCGTGCGATCTCCCGCACCGCGCTCGTCACGGCCCGGTTCGGCTCCCACCTCGGTCCGCGGTTCCAGGGCCTTCGCAACACGCTGGTCCGGATGGCTCCCACGAGCGCGATCTCACGGGGCGCCGACGCCGTCATGGGCTGGAACCCGCCAGCCTGACGGGTCGGACACGAGCGACCGCACCGTCGGCCCTCGTGGTGGCCCCGGCGGCCGGGAACAGGAACGGCGAGACCCCGACTGTTCGTTGGGATCTCGCCGTTGTCGTGGAGCCGCCTCAGGGAATCGAACCCTGGACCTTCTCATTACGAGTGAGACGCTCTGCCGACTGAGCTAAGGCGGCGGATGCCCCGCAGGTGGAGCCGCGGGGCGCGCCCACTGTACCCGCCGCCGTCGGCGTTCGCCAAAACGATGGCGGTGTGATCCGGGCCTCAGCAGGACAGTCCGTCCTCCGGGACCGTGCCCTCCACCAGGAACGCATCCACGGCGTCGTCGATGCAGCTGCCCGCCCCGTAGGCGGTGTGGCCGTCGCCGTCATAGGACAGGAACACGCCCGAGGAGAGCTGCTCGGCCATCGACTCGGCCCACTCGTACGGGGTGGCCGGATCGCGGGTGGTGCCGATCACCAGGATCGGTGCGGCGCCCTCCGCCGTGAGCGGCTCGCGGACCGCCGAGGACTGCACCGGCATGGTGGCGCAGCCGACCTCGCCGTAGCCGTTGTACGGGCCGAACAGGCGGGAGATCTCGGTGAGCTCGTCGACCTCGGCGCGCATCGCGTCCAGGTCGAGCTCGACCGGGTAGTCGAGGCAGTCGATCGCCCGGAACGCACCCTGGTCTTCGGGGTAGTTGCCGTCCTCGTCGCGGTCGAGGGCGTAGTCGGAGAGGAACCGGATCTCGGACCCGTCACCGGCTTGCAGCGCGGCGATCGCGCTGGTGAGCGAGGGCCACGACCCCGGGTTGTAGAGCGCCACGATGATCGAGTTGAGCAGGTCTGCGTCGTTGACGGGCCGGTCGGGGTCGCCGCTCGCGACCGGGGTGTCCGCGAGCTGGTCGAGCAGGGCGATGGTCTGGTCGATGCCGGCCTCCACCCCATCGGTCAGCGGGCAGTCGGTGCCGGCCTGGCAGTCCTCGAGGTAGGACCGGTAGGCCAGGTCGAATCCGCCGGTCTGGCCACGGATGATCTCGCCGTAGCTGAGCGCGGGGTCGACCGCACCGTCGAGCACGAGGCGGCCGACGTTCTCCGGGAACATGTCGGCGTAGTGGGCGCCGAGGAACGTGCCGTAGGAGAAGCCGAGGTAGGTCAGCTGACTCTCCCCCATGACCGCCCGCAGGATGTCCAGGTCCCGGGTGGCGCTGACGGTGTCCACGTGCCCGATCAGCGGGCCGGTGTTCTCCGCGCAGGCCTCGCCGTAGGCGGTGTTGCCGTCGACGTAGGCCTGGAAGCCCTCATCGGTGTCGACGTCGAACTCCGTGCCGTACCACTGCTCAAGCTGCTCCGAGTCGTAGCAGCGCACCGCCGACGACTGCCCCACCCCACGCGGGTCGAAGCCGACCACGTCGTAGTTGCGCAGGATGTCGGTGCCGAAGTAGGCGGACGCGGACTCGGCCATCTCGACCCCGGAGCCGCCCGGCCCGCCCGGGTTGACGAACAGCGATCCGATCGGCTCCCCGACGGCCTCGAACACCTTCACCGCGATGGTGATGCGTTCCCCGCCCGGGTCCTCGTAGTCCAGGGGCATCTCGACGTCCGCGCACCGGTAGTTCGGGTCGCACTCGCTCCACTCGGGCTGCTGGGAGTAGAACTCCTCGAGTCCCTCGGGCACCGCGCCCCCGCCCACGGCCGGCGGCTGCACGAGCGGCGCCGGCGCGGCGCACCCCGCGAGCAGGGCGATGCCGGCGAACACGGCAGCGACGACGGACGAGCGGCGGGATGGGATGTGCACGAGGGCAGCCTATATAAGCAAACTGACGGCCCGGCGCCGGGTCGAGGGCAGAAGTGCCCGACGGCGGAGGTTCCGCGGGCAGGGACGTCGCGTTCGCGATCGGTTCAGCGTCGGTGTGTCGCGGTCCGTCCGGTGCGCCTGCCGATCAGGCGGGCTGGTCCGTACGGCCCGACGATCGGTCCGCTCCAGGCTTCAGTTCTGTGGTCGCAGCGCGACCGTCATCGCCTCGATCGCGAGCAGCGGCGCGGCGCCGGCCGCGATCCGGGTGCGCGCCACCCCGACGGACTGCATCCGCTGCAGCGACTGCTCGGGTGCGGACCCGGCTGCCATCTCCCGCACGGCCGATTCGGCGGCGCGGTTCATCAGCACCTGGTCGCTGTCGAGCTGGACCACGAGGACGTCGCGGTAGAACGAGAGCAGGTCCACCATCGCCCGGTCGAGGACGTCGATGAGTGCCCGGCGGGCCCGGCGCTTCTGCTCCTCCTCCAGCTGGCGCACCTGCGCGCGCAGCGCGGGCGGGATCGTGCCCCCCTCCTCGGCGCCAAGGTTGCGGAGCAGTTCGGCCTTCTCGACCGCGTCCCGCTCGGCGGTCGCGACCTTGCTCTCCTCGGTTGCCTCGTCCACGAGGGTGCCGGCGGCGAGGATCGCGTCCCCGACGCCGCGGATCGTCGCCGGGATGGCCAGCACCTTCGCCCGGTACTCGCGGGCCTTCGGGTTCGCGGCGAGCCGACGTGCCATCCCGATGTGACTCTGCGCGGCGAGGGCGCACTCCATCGCCAGATCCGCTTCCACGCCGTCGGAACGCACCAGCAGATCCGCCACGGCCTGGGCCGGCGGCACCCGCAGGTTCACCAGGCGGCACCGGGACCGGATCGTGACCAGCACGTCCTGCGGGCTCGGCGCGCAGAGGATCCAGACCGTCCGCGGCGGCGGCTCCTCGATGGCCTTGAGCAGCACGTTCGAGGTCCGCTCGACCATCCGATCCGCGTCCTCCACGATGATCACGCGCCATCGGCCCTGCGACGGCGAGCGCTGCGCGAGGCCGATCAGGTTCCGCGCCTCGTCGATGCTGATGACCACCTTCTCGGTGGCCAGCACGGTGACGTCCGCGTGGGTGCCGGCCAGCGCCGTCTGGGTCTCGTGCGAGGTGCCGTCGACGTCGGCGGGGTCCTGCAACGCGGCGGCGAACGCGCGGGCGGCCACGGACCGGCCGGAGCCGGGCGGGCCGGTGATCAACCAGGCATGCGTCATCGCCTCCGGGCGGCGCACGGCCTCGCTGAGCACGGCGATTGCCTCCGGCTGGCCGACCAGGGCATCCCAGACGCTCACGGCCGCTCCCCCGCAACAACACCGGCGAGCAGCGCATCGACCCGCACCCGGATCGCCGCGGCGAGGTCCTCGCGCGGCCGCGCGGCATCGAGGACCAGCCAGCGGGCCGGATCGGCGGCAGCCCGGTCGAGGAACGCCTGCCGGGTGCGGACGTGGAAGTCGGAGCCGGCTCGTTCGAGCCGGTCCGGGGCGTCGCTGAGCCGCCCGGTCAGCAGGACCGGGTCGAGGTCGAGCAGCACCGTCAGGTCCGGCAGGAGCGACTGGGTGGCCCACAGCGAGATCTGCTCCACCTCCTCGGCAGGCAGGACCCGGCCGCCGGCCTGGTAGGCCACGGAGGAGTCGAGGTACCGGTCGGTGAGCACGGCGGCCCCGCGCGCCAGCGCCGGGCGGACCAGGGACGCGACGTGGTGGGCCCGGTCCGCGGCGAACAGCAGTGCCTCGGTGCGCGGATCCAGGTCCGACCCGTGCAGCAGCAGGTCCCGCAGCGTTCGCCCGAGCTCGGTGCCGCCGGGTTCGCGGGTACGCACCACCTCTCGGACACCGCCGGCCGCCAGCGAGTCGGCGAGCAGGCCCAATTGCGTCGACTTGCCGGCGCCGTCGCCGCCCTCGAAGGAGATGAAGAGTCCGGTCACGTCCTGCAGCCTAACGACGCCCACCGACGGAGCGGACCACGTGCCCCTGCCGACCGCCTGCGCTGCCATTCGCCGGACGTCACAGGCCACCGGATGCGACGATTCGGCATGCGCGTGTTGTGCTCCACGACCGCTGGCGATGGCCACTTCGGTCCCCTCGCGCATGTGGCTCGCACCTGCGTCGATGCCGGGCACGACGTACTCGTGGCCGCGCCGGCATCCTACGCCGGAGCGGTCGCCCGGGCCGGCCTGGCGCACGCCCCGTTCGCGGACGTGCCGCCGGAACTGATCGGCCCCGTGATGGCGACCCTGCCCATGCTGGGCTTCGATGAGGCCAACGAAACCGTGACGCGGGAGATCTTCGGCCGCCTCGACGCCCAGCATGCCCTGCCCGGCGTGCGCCGCACGGTCGAGGCGTGGCAGCCGGACGTGATCCTGCGCGAGCCGATGGAGTTGGGATCGCTCGCTGCCGCTGAGGCGAGCAGCATCCCGCACGTCGAGGTCTCGATCGGGCTCACCTCGACGATGATCTGGGCGATCGGCCAGATCGCCCGGCCGTTGGCCGAGCTGGACGCACTGGTCGGCCTCCCCGAGGGTCGACTCCTGGCAGCCATGCGGTCCGCGCCCGCCTTCTCCGCCGTTCCTGCGATCCTCGACGACTCAGAAGCCATCCTTGGCGAGGCCGGCCTGAACCGCCCCGTCACCCGGTACCGAGCCGACACGACGCACGCCGGACGCCTGCCTGCGGCATGGGGCGAGCCGGCGGATCCCCTGGTCTATGTGACGTTCGGGACCGTCGCGGCCGGTCTGGACCACCTCTCCGGACTCCACGAGGCGGCCCTGGCCGCCTTGGCCGATCAACCCGTCCGGGTGCTGATGACCACGGGTCTCGCCGCGGGTGCGCTCGTCCCGCCGCCCTGGCCCAGGAATGCCCGGGTCGAGACGTACTGGCCACAGGACGACGTGATGCCGTTCGCGGCGGCCGTGGTGGGACACGGCGGATTCGGCACGACCATGTCGGCGCTGGCCGCGGGCGTTCCGCAGGTGCTCATGCCGTTGTTCGCGATCGACCAGCGCATGAACGCCGATCGGGTCGCAGCGATGGGCGCCGGAATCCGGGTCGAGGATGCCCCTGCGGGCGCCGACCAGTTGGCGCAGGCAGTGACGTCGGTGTTGGCCGGTGACCGGTACGGGGCGCGCGCGCAGGTACTGGCAGCCGAGATCGCGGCACTGCCCGAGGCCGCCGCACTCGTGCCGGAGATCGAGCGGATCGCCGACGCGCGGACGAGTGCGTAGTCGTCGACCCACCTCTCGACCCCTACTGCGTGACGGCCCTCACCATCGCGGCGAGGTCGGCCGGCCCTCCCACCGGCCAGCCCGCCTCGGCGGCAGCGAGCCGGAGCGCCCCCACCACGGGCATCTCGGCGGTCCGCAGCGGTGCCGCCGGGAACCCGGTGGCCAACGCGGCGCGGACCCCGTCCCGGACCGGGCCGTCGGTCGTGAGCAGCGAGCCGGCGAGCACGATCTCCGCGGGAATGGGGTCCGCGACCACCTGCGCGGTGCCGGCCAGTGCGGCGACAGCGTCCGCGATGATCACGCCGGCCACCTCGTCCCCGGCTGTGGCCAGGCTCGCCACCAGCGGCGCCACGGCGCCGTACTGGGCGGGTGCCATCGAGTGCACGGCGACGACGAGTGCCTGGCGTGCCTCGACACTGTCGGGGACACCGGCCCAGTCCAGGACGGCGGCGGTGAGCGCGGTGCCCGGGCCACGCCCGTCCAGCTGCGCGGCCGCGGCGCGCAGCCCCGCCAGCCCGATCCACACGGCGGACCCGCCGTCGCCGAGGATCCAGCCCATGCCGTCACATCTGGTGGTGACCTCGAGCCCGGCCCAGCTGTCACGGGCGGGCCCGATGGCGCCCCGGACACGGTCCGGGACCCCGACCCGGCACGCGACGGCGCCGGTCCCGCTGAGCAGCAGCATCCCGTCCGGGGCCTCGGCGGCGGCCGCGTAGGCGATCGTGAGGTCGCCGCGGACCTGGGGCCGGCCGGGCAGGCCGACGTCCGCCCAGGCGGCGGCGGTCACGTCGAGCACCTCTCGGACCGGCTCGCCGGTGCCGGCGCCGGCCATGCCGAAGAACCCGGACGCCTCGAAGACGCCGCCCAGCCCCGGCTCCCTGGCCCGGGCGTCCTCGAGCGCCGCCGCGAGGGTCTGCGCCAGGTTCGCCCGCACCGATCCCGGCGAGCTGCGGATGTTGCCGCCGGGCCCGGTCGCGAAGCTCAGTACGGGGCCGCCGGCGAGCCCGACGGCGACCTTGCTGGAGGTGCCGCCGATGTCCGCGCCGACGAGCACGTGCAGGGGCGCACCGGCGTCACTCACCGGGGAAGACCACCCCGAGCTGGCGCCGCGCCTCGTCCATGGTGGCCATCACCGCGATGGTCCCCTCCGGGTCGTGCCGCGGCGAGAACGTCTCGCCTGCGTGCACCCGGCGGGCCACCTCGGCGGCCTGGTAGGCGAACCCGGCACTCACCTCGGGCGTGAAGCTGCGGGCCTCACCGTGCCGCGGGCGCACCGTGACGGTCGTGGGCGCGTAGAACGTCCCGGCGAGCTCGATCCGCCCCTCGGTGCCGTTGATGGTCGCGGCGTTCGCGGTCGCCGAGCGCATCGTCGCGTGCAGCAGCGCCACCGCCCCGGAGGCCGTCCGCAGCGTGATGGCCTCCGTGTCGTCCACGCCGGTCGAGGTCAGGGTCCCGACGGCGGTGACCTGTTCTGGGGGACCAAGGATGTCGTGGGCGAACGAGATCGGGTAGACGGTCAGGTCGAGCATCGAACCGCCCGCCAGCGCGGGGTTGCGCATCCGGTGCTCGTCGCCGAGGGTGCGCATGTCCTGCCCGTGCTCGGCGCTCACGCTGACCACCCCGCCGATCTCGCCGGCATCGAGCACCCCGTGCACGGCGATCATGTGCGGCAGGAACCGGGTCCACATCGCCTCCATGGCGAACAGGCCGCGGTCGGCGGCGGCCGCGAACAGGGTCCGGGCCTCGCCCGCGTCCCGGGTGATCGACTTCTCCACCAGAACGTGCTTGCCGGCCGCCAGCGCGAGCAGGGCGTGCTCGAGGTGCTCCGAGTGCGGGGAGGCGATGTAGACCGCCTCGACCTGCGCATCGGTGACGAGCTCCGCATAGCTGCCGTACGCCGTCGGGATCCCGTACTCGTCCGCGAACGCACGGGCACGCCCGGCGTCCCGCGAGCCGACCGCGACCACCGACGACGCGGTGTTCGCGGGGATCTCCGCGGCGAACTTCCGGGCGATGCCCCCGGGGGCGAGGATGCCCCAGCGCAGGGCGGGGGCGGCAGCGGGGTCTGGGCCGAGATCGAGGGTGCTCACGCAGACACCTTAGGGTGCCGCGGCCGCGCCCGGCAGCGGGGCTGAACACGACTGCCCGACGGCGAGGGCCCGGTCGGTTCCGGGACCTCGCCGGTGGCGGGACTACTTCTTGGCCGTCGCCTTCTTCGCGGCCGGCTTCTTCGCGGCGGGCTTGCGGGCGGCGGTGGCCCGGGCAGGCTTCTTGGCCGGACCCTTCGCACGCTTCTCGGCGATCAGCTCGTAGGCGCGCTCGGCGGTCAGGCTCTCGACCGGGTCGTCCTTGCGCAGTGTCGCGTTCGTGGTGCCGTCGGTGACGTACGCGCCGAACCGGCCGTCCTTGACCACCACGGGCTTGCCCGAGACCGGGTCCTCACCGAACTCCTTGAGCGGCGGCGCCGAGGTGGCCCCGCGACCGCGCTTGGGCTGGGCGTAGATCTCGAGCGCCTGCTCGAGGGTGACGTCGAAGATCTGGTCCTCGGACGCGAGCGAGCGGGAGTCGGTGCCCTTCTTCAGGTACGGCCCGTACCGGCCGTTCTGGGCGGTGATCTCGTCCCCGGACTCCGGGTCCTTGCCGACCACCCGGGGCAGCGACAACAGCTTCAGCGCGGAGTCCAGGTCCACCGTGTTCAGGTCCATGTCCTTGAACAGCGAGGATGTGCGCGGCTTCGGCTTGACGGCCTTCTTCGCGCCCTTCTTCGGCGCCTCGGCCTCGTCCGGCTCGGGCAGGATCTCGGTCACGTACGGTCCGTACCGGCCGGACCGGGCCACGATCTGGTGGCCTGTCTCGGGGTCGGCGCCGAGCTCGCGGTCTCCGTCGCCGCCCGCCTCGAAGAGTTCCTTCGCCTTGGCGAGGGTGAGCTCGTCCGGGGCGATGTCCTCCGGGACGCTCGCGCGGCGGGCCTCACCGCCCTCCTCCAGCGGAGGTGCCTCGATGTAGGGGCCGTACCGACCGACCCGCAGCACGATGTCCTCACCGATGCCGATCGAGTTGATCTCCCGGGCGTCGATCTCGCCGAGGTCCTCGACCTGGTCCTTCAGGCCCTCGACGCCGTCGCGCCCGAAGTAGAAGCCGGCCAGCCAGTCCACCCGGTCCGCCTCGCCAGCGGCGATCCGGTCCAGGTCGGACTCCATGGCTGCGGTGAAGTCGTAGTCGACCAGCCGCGGGAAGTGCTCCTCGAGCAGGCGCACCACGGAGAACGCGAGCCAGCTCGGCACCAGGGCCTGGCCCCGGCGCAGCACGTAGCCGCGGTCCGTGATGACGCCGATGGTGGCCGCGTAGGTCGAGGGGCGGCCGATCCCCCGCTCCTCCAGGGCCTTGACCAGGCTCGCCTCGGTGTACCGCGGCGGCGGGGACGTCTCGTGACCGTCGGCCACCAGCTCCTCGGTGGCCACACCGTCGCCGACCTGCAGGTCCGGCAGCCGCGCGTCCTTGGCCTCGCGCTCCTCGTAGCGCTCGACGTCGCGGCCCTCCTCGTACGCGGCGAGGAAGCCGCGGAACGTGATGACCGTGCCGGACGCCGCGAACTCGGCGTCGCGCCCGTCGGACGCCGTCGTGCCCAGCCGGATGGACGCCGTCGACCCCTTGGCGTCCGCCATCTGCGAGGCGACGGTGCGCTTCCAGATCAGCTCGTAGAGGCGGAACTGGTCGCCGGAGAGCTCCCGGGAGATCTGCGCCGGAGTGCGGAAGGAGTCCCCGGCGGGGCGGATCGCCTCGTGGGCCTCCTGCGCACCCTTGGACGTGCTGGCGTACACGCGGGGCTTGGCCGGGATGTAGTCGGCACCGTACAGCTCGGTGGCCTGCTTGCGGGCGGCCGTGATGGCCTGACCCGACAGCGCCGAGGAGTCCGTACGCATGTAGGTGATGTACCCGTTCTCGTACAGGGTCTGCGCGGTGCGCATCGCCTGCCGGGAGTTCATCCGGAGCTTGCGGGACGCCTCCTGCTGCAGCGTGGAGGTCGTGAACGGGGCGGCCGGCCGGCGGGTGTAGGGCTTCTCCTCGACGGAGCGCACCTGGACCTGGCAGCCCTCGAGTGCGGTGACCAGGCCGCGCGCGTCGGCCTCGGTGAGCTGGACGGCGGCGCGGGTGCGAAGCACCCCGTCGTCACCGAAGTCCTTCCCGGTGGCCACGCGGGCGCCGTCGACGGCCACCAGGCGGGCCCCGAACGAGGTGCCGGCGGTCTGCCCGCGGCCACCGGTGAACGTGCCCTTGATGTCCCAGTACTCCGCGCTGCGGAACGCCATCCGCTCGCGCTCACGCTCCACGACCAGGCGGGTGGCGACGGACTGCACCCGGCCCGCGCTCAGGCCTTGACGGACCTTGCGCCACAGCACCGGGGAGACCTCGTAGCCGTACAGCCGGTCCAGCAGGCGGCGGGTCTCCTGGGCGTCGACGAGGCGGGTGTCCAGGTCCCGGGTGTTCTCCAGGGCCCGCTGGATGGCCTCCCGGGTGATCTCGTGGAACACCATCCGCTTGACCGGGACCTTGGGCTCGAGCACCTCGAGCAGGTGCCACGCGATGGCCTCGCCCTCGCGGTCCTCATCGGTGGCGAGGTAGAGCTCGTCGGCGCCCTTGAGGAGCTTCTTGAGCTCGGCGACCTTCTTCTTCTTGTCCGCGTCCACGACGTAGTAGGGGTCGAACCCGTTGTCCACGTCGATCGCGAACTTCTTGTAGGGCCCCTTCTTCATCTCGGCGGGCAGCTCGGAGGGCTGCGCCAGGTCCCGGATGTGTCCCACGCTGGCCTCGACGTCGAAGTCGGAGCCCAGGTAGCCGGCGATGGTGCGAGCCTTCGCCGGGGACTCGACGATGACCAGCCTGCGATGGGGTGTGGTCACGCGGACCTTCCTTCTCGGTTCGCGCCGACCGGACACGGTGGCGCGTTTAGGGGGACACTGCGGCTCGACGGTACATCGTCTTTCGGCGGATCGCCGCGGATCCTGCCCCGGAACCGGCTCTGTCGGGCCCGCTGGGGGCCGTTGCGCGCCGGCCGGATCGTCACATCACGCACCCGAGCCACCGGCGCCGCTCACCCTGGGGCGAGCGTGGTACCGCCGCTGGGACGAGGGTACCTCTCCCCAGGCCCCTGACCCGATCCGACCCACAAACGCGGCTAGTGTCGGTGCCACGGGATCGGACTCCGGGTCGCCCACGCGACCGTGTTCCGGCCGGGTCGCCACGATCCGGTCCCACCCTCCACCGCCTCTCGCACCCACCGGAGCACCATGTCCCAGCAAGCCCCTGCGCCCGCAGCCGCCCGCCGACTCGAGCCGTCCGACGTCGCGCGCGCCCAGGCGATCGTCGAGCGCATCGGGACCTCGTTCCGGAGCCGGGTGGTCGGCCAGGGCAACCTCCAGCTGAGCCTGGTGGTGGCACTGATGACCGGTGGGCACGTGCTCCTGGAGTCGGTGCCAGGCCTGGCCAAGACGACCGCGGCGGCGACGCTCGCGGACGCTGTACAGGGCTCGTTCACCCGGATCCAGTGCACCCCGGACCTGCTCCCGGCGGACATCGTCGGCACCCAGGTGTACGAGCCGGCCACCGGCGAGTTCAGCACCCAGCTCGGCCCGGTGCACGCGAACTTCGTGCTGCTCGACGAGATCAACCGGTCCTCGGCGAAGACGCAGTCCGCGATGCTCGAGGCGATGCAGGAGCGGCAGACCTCGATCGGCGGCGTGATCCATGAGCTCCCGAAGCCGTTCGTGGTGCTCGCCACCCAGAACCCGATCGAGCAGGAGGGCACCTACGAGCTGCCCGAGGCCCAGCTCGACCGGTTCCTGCTCAAGGAGATCCTCACCTACCCGAGCCACGCCGAGGAGATCGAGATCCTGGACCGGATCGAGCGCGAGGTGTTCGACCAGGACCTGCCGGCCGGGTCCCAGGTGAGCCTGGACGAGGTGCGCTACCTGCAGGGCGTGGTCAAGGGCGTCTACCTCGACCCGGCGATCAAGTCCTACATCGTGGCCCTCGTGCAGGCCACCAGGCCGCCGTCGCGGGCGCTCGGTGAGCGCCTCGGCCGGTACCTCACCTGCGGCGCGAGCCCGCGCGCGTCGATCACGTTCCAGCAGGTGGCCCGCGCCCTCGCGGTCGTGGCCGGGCGCACCTACGTGATCCCCGAGGACGTGCAGCGGCTGCGCCACCAGGTACTCCGGCACCGGATCATCCTGAACTTCGAGGCGGTCTCGGACCGGGTCACCACCGAGCAGGTGGTGGACGCGGTGTTCGCGGCCACCCCCACGCCGTAGCGGAGCCTCGATGTCCTCCCTGTTGGTCGAGGTCCGGACCAAGATGTCGATCCATGCCCACGAGAAGGTGCGTGGGCTGCTGGCCGGCGAGTACGCGTCCGTGCACAAGGGCCGCTCCATGGACTTCGACGACCTGCGCGAGTACCAGCGCGGCGACGACGTCAAGGACATCGACTGGAAGGCCACTGCCCGCAGCGGGCACGTGCTGCTGAAGCGGTACGTGGCGGTCAAGAAGCACAACGTGCTGCTCGTCGTGGACACCGGCCGGACCATGTCCGCCACCGCCGCGGGTGGCGGCAGCAAACGCGACGTGGCGGTGCTCGGCACCGGTGTGATGGGCCATGTTGCCACCCAGCACGGCGACCTGGTCGGACTGGCCTGCGGGGACGCCGACGGCGTCAGCTACCTGCCGCTGCGCGGTACCTCCGGGCACCTGGAGACCCTGCTCCAGCGCATCCACGGGCGGATCCGCACCGACGGCGCCGCCCAGGACCTGCTCGGTCTGCTGGACTCCGTCCGACGGACCATCACCCGGCGGATGATCGTCCTGATCGTCACCGACGAGGTGGACCTCGGCCCGGCCCACGAGGAGGTGCTGCGCCGGCTCCGGGTGCAGCACGAGGTCCTCTGGCTGACGATCTCGGACGCGGAACTGACCGACGACCGGTTCGCCGGGCGGGACCTGCTCGACGTCGACGCACTGCAGGGGCTGCCGGCTGCGCTGCGGGACGATCCGCAGTTGCGCCGCGAGCACGCCGCCGCCGTCGCGGCGGCCCGTGGCGGCCGGGACGCACTGCTGCGCCGGGTCGGGATCGCCGCGGAGCGGATCGGCTCCGACGCCGAGGTCATCCCCGCCGTGTTCCGGCTCCTCGAGAAGCAGCGCGCCGCCCGTGGCTGACGACCTCTACGGCCCGTGGCAGTACGGCGCCCTCTGGCCGGTGCTCGGCGCACTGCTCGTGGTGGCCGTGCTCGGCTGGTTCGGGTACCTGTTCTGGAGCACCCGGGCGGTGCCGGCGACGGCCCAGCCGACGCCCATGCACGGCCGCGGTCTCGCGGAACTGAAGCAGGCGCACCTGGCGCAGCTGCACGCCGTCGGGGTTGAACACGCCGCCGGCCGACTGCCCGAACGGGACGCCTACCAGCGCCTCAGCGCCATCGTGCGCACCTTCGCGTTCGCGGCGTCAGGGGTGCCCGCACACACGATGTCTCTGGCGGACCTGAAGCGGCACCACCCCGGGGTGCTTCCGGCCGCGATCGAGCAGCTGTACCCGGTCGAGTTCTCCGCCCCCGAGCCCGGCACGGACACGACCGACGGCCGCGGCAGCGCGGCCGACGTGCCGGGCGCGGTCGCCCTGGCCGCCGGCGTGGTGGGAGGGTGGCGATGACCGTCTCGATCCTGTGGGGCTGGCTGATCCCGGTGCTCCTGGTCGCGATCGCGGCCGGCGCGTGGTGGTGGTGGCGCCGCACGGCGGCCCGCACGTCCGCCGACGCCGTCCGGGTGGCCCACTCGGAGCGGCTCACCTCGTTGCCGCGCTACCGCGCGCTCGCTGCCCGACGGCGGCAGCTGCTGACGGCGATGACGGTCGCCGTCGCGGGGCTCGCCGTGGCCGGCACGGTGCTGCTGGCCCGCCCGATCGGGGCGTCGGCGACCGAGCCGGAACTGCACACCCGCGACATCATGCTCTGCCTGGACGTGTCCGGGTCGATGGACTCCTTCAACGAGGAGCTGCTGGCCACGTTCGCCGAGCTGGTGCCGCAGTTCGAGGGCGAGCGGATCGGCATGACGATCTGGGACAGCTCAGCCGTGACCGTGTTCCCGCTGACCACGGACTACGCCTACGTCACCGAGCAGCTGACGATGCTCTCGCAAGGCTTCGCGGAGAACGACTACGGCCAGCTCCAGGGCACCTACTACGGCGAGGGTGGCTCCTCGCTGATCGGGGACGGCCTGGTCTCCTGCGCGCTCCGGTTCGACGCGGTCGACACCGACCGGTCCCGCTCGATCATCATGGCCACGGACAACTACGTGTCCGGCAACCCGCTCGTGACGCTGCCGGAGGCGGCCCGGCTCGTGGCCGACCGCGACATCCGGTTGTACGCGCTGAACGTGACGTCCTGGGGTGAGAGCGACGAGAGCGTGGAGCTGGCCGAGGCCGCGGAACTGACCGGCGGGGCGAGCTACCTGATCGAGGAGCCGGAGGAGATCGCGGCGCTCGTGGACACGATCGCCGACTCCGAGGCGGCCGCGTTCACCGGCGCACCCCAGGTGCTGGAGTACGCGGCTCCCGGGGTGTTCCTGGCGCTCGGCGGGGCCGGCCTGGTCGCGTTGATGGGTCTCGCCTGGAAGGCCGGGCTATGACGCTCCTGCCGGTGGCCCCATGGTGGCTGATCGCCGTGTTCGCCGCGGTTACGGTCGGCTTCGCAGCCTGGGCCGGCCGGCAGGATCCGCGCCGGCGCCGGGCCTGGCTGCGCCGGGCCGGGATCGCCGCGCTGCTCGCCGTGATCGCGCTGCGGCCGGGCATCCCCGATCCGGACGCGCGCGCCGCCAACACGAACGTCGACGTGTTCTTCGTGGTGGACACCACGAGCTCGATCGTCGCCGAGGATCACGACGGCGGCCGGCCACGTCTGGAGGGGGTCGCCGAGGACGTGGTCGCGATCGCCGACGCCCTGCCGGGCGCCCGGTTCACGCTGCTCACGTTCGACCAGATCGGTCGGGTCGAGCTGCCGCTGACCGATGACACGACGGCGCTGCGCACGGCCGTCGAGGTGCTCCAGCCGGAGATCGCGTTCTACTCGGCAGGCAGCTCCCCGCTGACGGCGGTCGAGGTGATGGCCGAGCGGCTCACCGCCGCCCAGGAGCAGGAGCCCGACCGGACCCGGGTGGTGTTCCTGATGACCGACGGCGAGACCACCTCGAGCTCGCCGCCGGACGCCTCGTTCGCCTCGCTCGCGGACCTCGTCGACGACGGCGCGGTGCTCGGATACGGCACCGCGGAGGGTGGGCGGATGCTCGAGAACAGCGGCTACGAGACCGAGGCGCGGTACATCCAGGACAACAGCGAGTCCCCGAGCACGGACGCGATCTCCCGGATCGACGAGGCCGCGCTCACGGCGATCGCCGGCGAGCTGGACGTGGACTACGCACACCGGACCGCGCCGGGCGGCTTGGAGGACGTCGTCGACGTCGAGACCGGTGGCCTCGAGGCGACCGACGAGGAGCTCGCCGGGCGCGCCGACCTGGGCTGGCTGCTCGCCGTGCCGCTGCTCGCCCTGGTGCTCTGGGAGGGCGCACTGCTCGTCCCCGAACTGCTCGCGATCGGCCCGGCCCGGCGGCGCGGCGACGACGACGGGAAGCGCCGTCTGACGCGCGGCGATCGCAGCCGCAGCACGACCGGAGCCGGACGGGACCACCCCACCGCCGGGGACCGCAACGCGACGAACGGCGAGCCGGAGAACACGGCGACCCGCGGCGACCGGGACCGCACCACGAACGGAGCCCTCCGATGACGACCCCGACCGCTGCTCCGCCGTCGACCCCTCCGGGCCACGAGGGCGCCAAGCCCGGCGCCGGAACCCGGCCCGATGCCGGCTACGCCCACCCCGGCAGTACCGACACCGCCGCCGTCAACGACCGACGCAGGCTCCGCCGTCTCCGGCTCCTGCGCTGGTCCGTCGGACCGGCGGCCGTGGCCCTGCTGATCGCCGGCAAACTGCTCGGCACCCCGATCCTGAACGCCACCGCGGTGTCGGCGTACGAGGCGGGCATCGCGGACCCGATGGAGTACGAGCGCAGCCAGCGGCTATTCACGCTCGCCGGCTTCGCGAACCTGTTCGAGCGCGAGGTGTCGCCGTTCAACCAGGGCGACGTGCTGTTCCGGCTCGGGGACCTGCCCGGCGCCCAGGCCCAGTTCGAGCGGGCCCTCGGCCCGGCCGGCCCGGACCGCGCCTGTCAGGTGCGGGTGAATCTCGTGCTCAGCATCGAGGGCCAGGGCGACGCGCTCGGCGACGTCCCCGGCGCGCAGGCCCACTACGACGCGGCGCTGGCCGTGATCGACGAGGCCGAGTACTGCTTCTCCGAACAGGCCGGCAGCGAGGCGTCCGAGGCGGGCGATCGGCTGATGGACGCACAGGAGCGCATCGAGGAGAACTCGGACCCGGAGTCAGGCGAGGGGGACGACGGGGAGGAGGGCGAGGATGGCGAGGCCGAGGGCGAACCCGAGTCGGCGCCCGACCAGAGCACCCTTGAGCAGTTGGAGGAGCAGCAGGCCGGGGCCGCGCAGGAGCGCGCCGAGGGCGAGCAGAACCAGGAGTCGCGGGACTACGAGCCGGCGGAGTACGACGACGCCCGGTGGTGAGGGCGCATCGCGAGCATCGCGAGGGTCGCCACCGCTGACGCCGCGATCACCGAGGAGCAGGCGCCGACGTAGGCGATCACCTCGCCGGGACGCTCGTAGACCGGCACGTTGAGGGCCGTGAGCACACCGATCGAGGCGCCGAGCAGTCCCGTCGCGACGGCCACGACACTGAGCAGCGTGACCGCGTTCGCCCCCGGCGCACCGCGGTAGCCGCGAGGCAGCGAGCGGCGCCGCACGGAGCGGGCCGCCTCGATGATGAAGTACCAGAACGCGGCGACGGCGAACGCGGCGACCACGTCGGACGCGCGGTGCCATTCGATGGCCATCGTGGCCAGGCCGGTCGCGATCGCGTAGAGGGCACCGCCGATGGCGACGGGTCCGCGCCAGCGCTGAGGGGCGATCAGCAGCGCGGTCGCGGCGACCGACGCGGCCACCGTGGTGTGCCCCGAGGGGAGCGAGTTGGACAGGGCCAGGGTGGCGTCGAGGTCCGGCCGGGGCAGGATCGCCTTGAGGACCTGGGTGGTCACGTTCGCGCCGACCAGCAGGAGCACGGCGGCGCCGGCGATCGACCAGCGGCGCTGTGCCACCGCGATCACCACGGCGCCCACCACCGCCGCGGCGACGAACGGAACGGACACCACGTTGAGGATGGGCAGGATCGCCTGGGTGAGGGTGAGCGGGCCGGCGTCCGCACCGGACAGGGCGGCGTCGTCGATGAGCTGCCCGAGCCGGGTCGTGACGAAGAACCACGCCGTGGCCACCAGGACCGCCGCCGAGGCGAGGGCCGCGAGCAGCGGGGCGGTCAGCCCGCGCCTCCCGCGGGCGTCGAGAGGCGCCGGGGTCGGAGCCATGGTCACAGCAGTCATCCTCCACGGTAACCATGGCCGGCGGCCAGATACCGCGCCGACGTGCGCAGGGGTGGTGAGACTCGTGTGCAGATCTGTTGGTCCGCCGTCGACGGGGGTTGGGGCGCGGGCGCGGCAGCGGACCGCGTGAGCGGGGCGGCAGCGGACCGCGTGAGCGGGGCCGGGCGCGCAGTGCCGCCGCTCTCACTCGGGCAGCAGCAGGAGTCCGTCGAGGATCAGCCCGCGGACGTGCGGCAGGGCGTCCGCCAGGACGTCGGCGGGGCGGGTGTCGGTGAGCACCGCGACACCGGACGCGATCTGCCCGACCGTGAGTTCGCCGTCGCTCGCGCCGACCACCGCGGCCAGCGCGGTGCCCGCGCGCACGGTCCGCCCGAGACCGCCGCCCTGACGCAGCACGATCACCTGCGGATCCATCTGACCGGGCGTGTAGTGGCGCTCCTCCGTGACGTCCCCGGCCACGCGCAGACGTTGATCGGCGAGCACCTCGTCCCCGAGGTGCGCGAGGCGGTCCTTCGCGGCGAGGGTCGCGGCGATCGTGGGCCACAGGGTGGGCGCCAGGGTCCCGGTGATCTCCTCGAACCGGTGCCAGGGCAGGGCGGCGGGGCGCAGTGGCTTGTGCAGGGTGACGTACCCGAACCCGACGGCGTCCACTCCCCTGGCCTCGAAGTCGTCCAGCCAGGCGGTGTAGCCGCGCCGCCACGCGTCCGCGTCACGGTCCGGGGTGATGCCGCCGTCCCGCAGCCAGGTCTCGGCGTACTCGGCGGGGTCGGCGTACTCGCGCTGGATGACCCACCCGTCGAGGCCGCTCTCGGCCAGCCACTGCTGGACCCGGTCGAAGGCACCCTCTCCGCGGTGCACCTCCCAGTTGGCGAGGAACTGCGCCGTGCCGCCCGGCGCGAGCACCGCGTGAACGCCTGTGATCAGGTCACGGACGAGGTCGTCACCGCGGCGACCACCATCGCGGTAGGTATAGGTCTCCACGGCCTGGGCTGCGCCCCCGGTTGTGCGCGGGGTGATCACGAAGGGCGGGTTGGAGACCACGAGGTCGAACTGCTCCCCCGCCACGGGCTCGAGCATCGAGCCGTGGCGCAGGTCGACGGCGCAGTCGTTCAGGGCGGCATTGAACGCCGCGTAGGCGAGGGCAGCGGCGGAGATGTCCGTGCCGACCACCGACTGCGCGAAGCCGGCCAGGTTGAGGGCCTGGATCCCGCTCCCGGTGCCCAGGTCCAGGGCCCGCCCGACTGGGGTCCGCACCGTGAGTTCGGCCAGCGTTCGCGAGGCGCCGCCGAGGCCGAGGACGTGTTCGGCGCCGACGGCGGCGCCCGTGGTGGCCTCGCCGAGGTCGGCGGCGAGCCAGAGGCCGCCGCCGGAGGTGTCCACCGGGCGCAGGTCGATGCGGGCCGTGACCCGGTCGTCCGGAGCCGTGCCGGCGGCTGTCAGCAGGCCGAGTCCGGCGGCGCCCTCGACGCCGAGCTCCGGGAGCGCACGCGTCGCCTCGGCGACGGTGACGTCGTCGCCGAGGATGAAGAGCCGGACGAGGACGGCGGCCGGCTCGTCGCTGCTGCGGGCCACGCGGATCGCCGGGAGCACCTGCTCGCGCGCCATCGCCGCCGTCGCGACCTCGCCGAGCACGTCGGCGAGGGTGTCGACGTCGTAGTGACTGTGCAAGAGGTCGGATCGCAACCGGTCGATCTGCTGGGGCGAGCCGCCGATGCCTGTCACAGCGGCAATCGTAGAGGCGCGACGGGTGGGTGCCACGACGGTCGCCGTAGACCACCCCTACGACAGTGGAGATCCAGTCGGTCCGGGCCGTGTGGATGGAGGGTCATCGGGGTGTCTCGGCGGCTGGTTGTGGGTCGGTTGGATGGGCTGCTGTCCCTGTATCCACAACGGAAATCGGGGTCCTTGCGCTGTCGGTGGGACGTCCTAGAGTGGAGGTCAAGCAGTCAAACAGACGTACGAATGCCAGTCAGTGTCTCGGGCCATTCGACGACGGGGAGGTGAGCACACATGGACGACACCACCACGACCGGCACCGGCGGCCCCGGTTCGACCACCGGTGCTGTCCCGTCGGGTCCGGGTGTGGCGCTCGCGTCCCGGATGCATCTGTCTCTGGCGGACCTGATGGCGGGGTCGCTGGATGATCAGTTGATCGCGATCGAGGCCCTCACGCAGGGCATCGCGACCGCGGATCCGGTCACCGAGTCCGACCGGTATGGGTCCCGGTTCCTGGGCCACGCGGCGCTGCGGACGCACCTGATCACGCAGGCGTTGACCGGTGCCCAGCTGGACTGGATGGGCCTGGAGTCCGAGGCCGGGACCTGGGACACCAGCAAGGGATTGCGCACCTATCCGCATTACGTGGCCAAGACCTACGGCATCAGCGGTGCCAGCGCCCGCCGGATGTCGACCCTGGCCACCGGGCTACGCAACAGTCTGCCCGCGACCCGGACCTGGCTACGGACCGGAAAGATCGGCATCGACCAGGCCCAGATCCTGCTCAAGGCCACCACCACCCAAGCCGCCGTCGACGGCCTGCAATACCCCGCCACCCCCACCAACCCCAACACAGCCGAGGCGAGCACCGACGGCAGCACCAGCACCGACGGCAGCGATGGCACCGACGCGACCGCGGCCAGCGACCCCACCGAGGGCGCCGACGCCACCGAGTCCGTCGAGGCCACCGACGCCACGACAGGCAGCGCCGACGCCAGCGACGCCACCCCCGAAGCCGAGCCCGACGACGACGCGACCCCCGACCGTGCTGGGCGGGTGCAGACGGTGGAGGAGTTCCTACTCGCCAACGCCGCCACCCGCTCGCCGGAGGACCTGCGCAGGCTGGTCGATCACTTCGTCGCGATCGCCGACCCCGACGCCACCGACAAGGCCCACCACGCCGCCTCCGACCGCGAATACCTCAACATCGACCGCACCATGGACGGCTACCACCTCGCCGGATTCCTCACCCTCGAACACGGCCAATACGTACGCACCGCACTCGAAGCGATCATGGGCAAGCCCGCCGCCGGAGAGACCCGCACCTCCTCCCAACGCCGCGCCCAAGCCCTCAGCGACCTCGCCCACACCGCCCTGGACCACGGCAAAGTCGGCACCTCCGGATCCGTCCGACCCCACCTCGGCGTCCTCATCAACTACCCCGAATTCCTCGACATCATCACCACCACCGAAACCACCGAAGCCGCAACTGGAGCCGGAGCAGCCGGAACCGAAGACTCGGCAGCTGACGAGGGGCCCGACGCAGCCGAGGCAGCCAGCCCGACGGCGCCCCCGCAGCCGATCACCGAACCCCTACCCGGCCTGGACACCACCACCGACCCGACCGATGACCCGGCCGACCACAGCCCGCGCAGCAACGCCGGCCCGACCACAACGGACACGGCAGCCCGTCCGGCGAACGAGCCCGGCACGCCCGCGCAAGCACCCACTGTCGCGAACCCGGCCACTCCGGCAGGCGGGCCCGGCGCTTCCGCGCAAGCGCCCACCCCGACGAACCCGGCCACCCCGGTAGGCGAGCCCGGCGCTTCCGCGCAAGCACCGACCCCGGCGACCGGGCACGAACCCGAGGACTCCACACCTACGGCGAGCAACACGAGCCCTCCCGGGCAAGCACCCGCCCCCTCGCCCACGTCGGAGGCCACCGGTCTGCCCGACTGCCAATCGCGGGCCGTCGGAGCACTCGGCCAACCCACCAGCGGCACCGCCGTGCCCGGCACCAACAGCACCGCCCTGCCCGGCACCAACGGCACGGCCCTGCCCAGCATCGCCGTGCCCGGCATCGCCGTGCCCGGCATCGCCGTGCCCGGCATCGCCGTGCCCGGCATCGCCGTGCCCAGCATCGCCGTACCCGGTGGCGGGCGGGACTGGGCCGCGTTACTCGCCGCGGGACCAGCCACCTTCACCGACAACACCGGACCCGTCCCCCGCGACCTGCTCGACCGCATCATCGGCTGCTCCGGCGAGACCTACCGCATCATCTTCGGACCCGACAACGAAATCCTCAACCACGGCCGAGCCCACCGCCTCTACACCGCCGCCCAACGCCGCGCCATCATCGCCCGCGACCGCCACTGCGTCTACCACAACTGCACCGCCCCACCCGAACGCTGCGAAACCCACCACGGCACCAAACACTGGGCCGACGGCGGCAACACCGACCTCCACGACGCCGGCCTCGCCTGCTACTACCACCACCACTGGATCCACACCCACAACATCACCATGACCCGACACAACGGAAAATGGCACTTCTACCGACCCGACGGCACCGAAATCCACCCCACCAACCCGCCCTGGAACTGACGCGGTGCGTCAGGACCGCGTCAGAGGGATCCGTTGGCGCGGCTCGGGGGCAGCACAGCTGGATCCACGCGCCACCGCCACGCCCGAGGTGCGCCGTTCGTCCGTTGGACACCATCTGGATGCAGGTTGTCTCTACCTTGTCCCTATGGACGAGACGAACAAGGCGGTGTCGCCTGCGCCAGGTGCCTCGAGCATCGACAGCGATCCGAAGGCGCCGCCGAGCCGGATCCTGACCTGGCCGGTGACCGCCTGGGCGCTCTGGGACTGGGGCTCCGCAGCGTTCAACGCTGTGATCACCACGTTCGTCTTCACTGTCTACATCACCTCGGACGCGTTCGGCCCGGGTGCGGAGTCCACGCTCGGATGGGTCCTCGCCGGAGCGGGTGTGCTGATCGCACTGTTCGCTCCCATCACGGGCCAGAGCGCAGACCGGGCGGGTCGACGCACCCTGTGGCTGACGGTCAACACTCTGCTCGTCGTGATCGCCTCGGCCGGGTTGTTCTTCGTCCAGCCCGCGCCCGAGTACCTCTGGCTCGGCCTGCTCCTCCTCGCCGGCGGCAACATCGCGTTCGAGTTCGCCTCCGTCAACTACAACGCCATGCTCAACGAGATCTCGACGGCGAGTACCGTGGGCCGGGTGTCCGGGCTCGGCTGGGGACTGGGCTACATCGGCGGGATCGTGCTGCTGCTGATGGTCTACTTCGGCCTGATCAACCCCGACGTGGGCGTCTTCGGCATCACTGGCGAGAACGGCATGGACGTCCGCGTCACCATGCTCCTGTGTGCCGTCTGGACGCTGCTGTTCTCGATCCCGGTGATCCTGACGATCCGGGACAAGCCCAAGACCGGCGCCGCGCGAGCTCCCCGACCCGGTCTCATCGAGTCCTACCGCCTGCTCTTCCGCACGATCGCCGACCTTTGGCGTGCAGACAGGAACACCGTCTTCTTCCTGATCGCCTCGGCCGTGTTCCGCGACGGCTTGGCCGGCGTGTTCACGTTCGGCGGGGTGATCGCGGCCGGAGTGTTCGGGTTCAGCGCCGGGCAGGTGATCATCTTCGGTGTCGTGGCGAACGTCGTCGCCGGGGTCGCCACGATCGCGTTCGGCGCCCTGGACGACCTGCTCGGCCCGAAGCGCGTGATCCTGCTGTCGCTGACGTCCATGATCATCGCCGGCACCCTGATCTTCTTCTTCCACTCCGGCGGCACCAGGGTGTTCTGGATCCTCGGGTTGATCCTGTGCATCTTCGTCGGGCCGGCCCAGTCCGCCTCGCGCACGTTCCTGGCCAGACTCATCCCCGCGGGACGCGAGGGTGAGGTGTTCGGCCTCTATGCCACGACAGGGCGAGCGGTCAGTTTCATGGCGCCCGCCGCGTTCTCAACCGCGATCGTGGTGGGCGTCGCCGTGACCGGGCTGTCGAGGGATGAGGCTCAGTACTGGGGCATCCTCGGCATCATCCTGGTGCTGCTCGTCGGCCTGCTGCTGCTCATCCGGGTGCGCCCGCGCGAGCACCACGACACCGCCCTCGATCAGCCGCCGGTCACGAGCTGACGGCACCACCGCACCCGGGTGCGGTCCTGCGCGAGACCTGGAGTGTGGACGCGACGTCCCAGCGGTCAGACCCAGTCCGTGATCTCGAGACGGCGCCCGGCTTGCGGTCCCGCTGCCGCTCGGGCGCGCAGATCATCGACCGTGTCCAGGCCAGCCCTCAGGTAGCAGCCGGAGAGGTTGTCCAGTTCCCCCGCCGCGATGGCCGTCACGATCCCTGCCACGGCCTCGGGTGGGGTCCAGTCGGTCCGGTCCGCGTGCATCCGCATCCCGGTGGACATGTCGGTCGGGACCACACCCGGCGCCACCTCGAACGCCCGCAAGCCGCGCGAGAAGCCGGCCGCGTGCAACCCGCCACCGATGCGGAAGAGTGCCGTCTTGGCCGCGTTGTAGGAGCTCAACTCGGCGAAGTCGCGGGTGCCCGCCCCGGAGTTGAGGTCCACGACCCGCCCGCCGCCGCGACTCAGCATCCCCGGCACGACGGCCCGAGCCAGCAGGAACGGCCCGTACACGTCCGTGATGAGAACCTCTCGCCACTGGTCGGGATCCGCCTCCCAGAGCGGCACCTCGGCATCCACCAGGCCGGCGTTGTTGACCAGCAGGTCCACCCTCCCGAGGGCATACTCGGCCTCGGCGACGGCGGCATCGACGGCGACGCGATCGGTCACGTCCGCTGCCAGCACCACCGCACGACGACCACGGGACTCGACCTCCTCGGCCACGCCCGTCAGCCGGTCGACGTCCCGAGCGAGCAGCGCCACATCCAGCCCTGCGTCGGCCAAGCCGAGGGCAAGGTGGCGTCCGATGCCCCGGCTCGCGCCGGTGATCAGGGCGGTACGTGCGGCAGTTGGATCCATGCCCTCATCGTGCCATTGCCAACGCCTCGCCTGGCGCGGCGTTGGCAGACTATGGGCCATGACAGAAGACGCGGTGGACCTCAACGCGAAGTTCGATCTCTTCGCCGAGCCTTGGTCGCCCAAACTCGTCGCGCGCCTGAACGACTACGAGGTCAAGCTGGTCCGGATCAAGGGCGACTTCGTCTGGCACACCCACGATGAGACCGATGAGTTGTTCCTCGTGCTGGACGGGCTGCTCACCATCCAACTGCGGGACCGGGACGTCGTCCTCGGCCCCGGCCAGCTCTTCGTCGTGCCGCGAGGGGTCGAGCACTGCCCGCGCGCCGACGCGGAGGTCAAGGCACTGCTGCTGGAGCCCGCCGGGGTCGTCAACACCGGCAATGCCGGGGGCGACCTGACGTCCGTGGTCGAGCAGATCTGAGCCGTGACAGGCAGACCTGAGCCGTGGCGGGCAGATCTAAGCCGTGGTCAGCACGTGCGACGAAACGCCGAAGGGCGCCCCACGACCCTCACGGCCGTAGGACGCCCACCGGTCGGCGGCGCGAGTGAACTCAGTTCGCCGCGATCTGCTCCGCTTCGCGTTCGGCCTGAGCCTCGTTGGCGGCGTCCACCTTCGACGCACGCAGCCGAGAGGCGACGATCGCGCCGAACGCGATCAGGGCGGCCGCCGTGGCGATCGCGATCCGGACCACGTGGTTGGCGTCGGCCGGGACACTCATGACGACCACGGCGGGTGCGATCAGCACCGAGACCAGGTTCATCACCTTGATCAGCGGGTTGATGGCCGGGCCGGCGGTGTCCTTGAACGGGTCACCGACCGTGTCACCGATGACCACCGCGGCGTGCGCCTCGGAGTTCTTGCCGCCGTAGTGGCCGTCCTCGACGATCTTCTTGGCGTTGTCCCAGGCACCTCCGGAGTTCGCGAGGAACACCGCCATCAGCACCCCGGCACCGATCGCACCCCCGAGGAACCCGGCGAGCGCACCGACACCCAGGCCGAACCCGACGGCGATCGGCGCGAACGCGGCCAGCAGACCCGGCGTCGCCAGTTCCCGCAGCGAGTCGCGGGTGCAGATGTCCACGACCTTGCCGTACTCCGGTCGTGTCTCGCCGGTCATGATGCCGGGGAAGTCCCGGAACTGACGGCGCACCTCGAACACGATCGCCCCGGCCGCGCGGGTCACGGCGTCGATCGCCAGCCCGGAGAACAGAAACACCGTCGCAGCCCCGAGGATCAGGCCGACCAGCGTGATCGGGGAGACGATCTCGTAGTTCAGCATCGCCGCGACGAGGTCGTTCCCGCGCGCTGCCGGGTCGAAGTCGATGTCCGCCAGGGCAGTGTTCACCGCGTCGCCGTAGGAGCCGAAGAGTGCGGTCGCCGCGAGCACGGCGGTCGCGATCGCGATCCCCTTGGTGATGGCCTTCGTGGTGTTCCCGACGGCGTCCAGGTCGGTCAGGATCTTGGCGCCCTCCTCGTCGACGTCACCGGACATCTCGGCGATGCCCTGCGCGTTGTCGCTGACGGGCCCGAACGTGTCCATCGCGACGATCACACCGACGGTCGTGAGCAGGCCACAACCCGCGAGCGCGATCAGGAACAGCGAGAGCCAGATGGAGCCGCCTGCTAGCAGGAACAGCCCACACATGGCGGCCGCGATGATCCCGGCCGTGTACACGGCCGACTCGAACCCGACGCCGATGCCGGACAGCACCACGGTGGCGGCGCCGGTCCGCGAGGTGGCTGCCACGTGCTTGGTCGGCTTTGACGTGGTGCCGGTGAAGTACCCGGTCACGGCCAGGATGATCCCGGCCAGGACCACGCCGACCAGCACTGCCGCGGCCGTTACGAGCCGCGGGTCGCCGGCGTGCTCGGCGAGGTCGGCGCTGACGCCGGGGATCGCCGCGAAGGTCGACGGCAGGTAGATGAACGCCGCCACGGCCGCGAGGCCGGCGCCGACGAGAGCGGACACGTAGAAGCCGCGATAGATCGCCCGCAACCCGCTCTCGGTGCCGCGGACACGCGTGATCGCCACGCCGAGCACGGCCACGATCGCCCCGATCGCGGTCACGATGAGCGGGAACACGAGCCCCTGCTCACCCATGGTCGCCTTCCCCAGGATGAGCGCGGCAACCAGCATCACGGCGTAGGACTCGAACAGATCCGCGGCCATGCCGGCACAGTCGCCGACGTTGTCACCGACGTTGTCCGCGATGGTGGCGGCGTTGCGCGGGTCATCCTCGGGGATGCCCTTCTCGACCTTGCCGACCAGGTCCGCACCGACGTCGGCGGCCTTCGTGAAGATGCCGCCGCCGACGCGCATGAACATCGCCAGCAGCGCCGCGCCGAAGCCGAAGCCCTCCAGCACCGCGGGCGCATCGCCGCGGAAGCTGAGCACCACGGCCGCAGCGCCGAGCAGACCGAGGCCCACCACGCTCATGCCGACCACGCCGCCGGTGCGGAACGCGATGCGCGCCCCCTCGGCGCGTCCGTTCGCCCCGGTGGCGGCGGCAGCGACGCGCAGGTTCGCGCGGGTCGCGAGCCACATGCCGAGGTAACCGATCGCGGCGGAGAAACCCGCCCCGAACAGGAACGCGACCGACCGCCCGATCTTGATGGCGCCGTCGCCTGGTAGCAGGAACAACAACCCGAACACGACCACGGCGAAGATCGCCAGTGTTCGGAACTGCCGGCTCAGATACGCCGAGGCCCCCTCTTGGATAGCGGCGGCGATCTCCTGCATTTTCGGCGTTCCCTCACCGGCAGCGAGAACCTGCTTCCGCAGGATCACCGCCAGGACCAGCGAGAGAACACCGATGACAGCGATCACCGACACAATGACAACGCTCGTGTTTCCGAGCTCGAGCATCCGTCCTCCTCGACGAACTACGCACAGGTCCCCAGGCATCCGTGTCGCCTCGGGCTGAGCGAGAGTCTAGCCAACAGGGGCGATGCCATGAGCCACTCGGGTGCTCGGCCCGCCCACCCATGGCACCGCCCCCGGGCGCCAGGCGCGAGGCCAGCGCGCCCCACCCCCGGCCCTGCCTCAGCCCGACCGCACCTCGAACCGTTCGAACCCGACCTCGCCGACCGCCTCGGCGAGGCGGGCGAACCGCTCCTCCCAGCCGACGCCGTCGGCCGCGAACTCCTCCCGCGTCCCCTCGGGCCGGGCGCGCTGCAGGGCGTAGTGGCGCACGCCTGCGGCGTGCAGCCGCCGGGCCAGGGCGAGGACGTCGACGGCGGAGCCCGGGTGGGTAGTGGTGCGCACCTCCGCGTCGGCGCCGGAGGCCAGGGCCACGTCCAGGCTGCGCCAGGCCGCGGCCCCGCCGCCGGTGCGGATCACGTCCGGGTACCCGTCGGGCTCGGCCTTGATGTCGAGGCCGATCCAGTCGACGGACCCGGCGACGGCGGCCAGCCGGCTCGGGTACGCGCCCGACGTGTGCAGTCCGACGCCGAACCCGAGGCCGCGCACGGCTTCGATCGCACCGCCGAGGGCCAGCTGGCGGGTGGGCTCGCCGCCGGAGAAGACGACGCCGTCGAGCAGGCCGACGCGACCGGCCAGGAACTCGAGCACGTCCTGCCAAGCGTGCAGGCCCGGGGTGCGGGTGGGGATCAGGTCAGGGTTGTGGCAGTACGCGCAGTTCCACGGGCAACCCTGCAGGAACACGGTCGCGACGAGGCGCCCGGGCCAGTCGCACCCGGACATCCGGGTCAACCCGGCCACCTGCAGGCCCGCCGCCCGCGCGCCCGGGCGAGTGGGCGCCGTCGGGCCGTCCACCCCGGCCGGACTCACTGCGCCCCGGCGAGCGATCGACGTCGTGCTCACACCGGCTCCAGCACCGGAGCACCGACGCCCGCCGCCGCCTCCGTGAAGTGGCGCCGCTCCTCGTGCTCGCCTCTCTTGCCGATGTTGAACGAGCTGACCGGCCGGTGGTAGCCCATCACGCGGGTCCAGACCTCGCAGACAACGGGAGGAGCGTCCGGGTCGGCGGCGGCGCAACGCGGGCAGGTCGGCTGCTCCCCCGCCAGGTAGCCGTGCGCGGGGCAGATGGAGAAGGTCGGAGTGACGGTTAGGTACGGCAGCGAGAACCGCTCGAGCGAGCGACGCACCAGCCGCTTGCAGGCCTCCGCGCCGGAGAGCCGCTCGCTCAGGTACAGGTGCAGCACGGTGCCGCCGGTGTACTTGCGCTGGAGGTCGTCCTGGCGGGTCAGGGCCTCGAACGGGTCGTCGGTGAAGCCAACGGGCAACTGGGAGGAGTTCGTGTAGTAGGGGTTGGCGTCGGTGCCGGCCTGGACGATGCCGGGGAAGCGGCGCCGGTCCTCCTTCGCGAACCGGTACGTGGTGCCCTCGGCGGGGGTGGCCTCGAGGTTGTACAGGTGGCCGGTCTCCTCCTGGTAGCCGATCAGGCGCTCGCGCACGTGATCCAGCAGCCGGGCGACCAGCGCGTGCCCGCGCGGGTCGGTGAGGTCGTAGGCATCGGCGCTGAAGTTGCGGACCATCTCGTTCATCCCGTTCACGCCGAGCGTCGAGAAGTGGTTGTCGAGCGAGGGCAGGTAGCGCCGCGTGTACGGGTACAGGCCCGCCTCGAGCCAGCCGGCGACGGCGGTCCGCTTGAGCTCCAGCGACTCCTTGCCCAGGTCCAGCAGCCGGTCCAGCGCCGCCACGAGCGCGGCCTCGTCGCCCGCGTGCAGGTACCCCAACCGGGCGCAGTTGACGGTCACCACGCCGATCGACCCGGTCAGCTCCGCGGACCCGAACAACCCGTTGCCCCTCGCCAGCAGCTCGCGCAGGTCGAGCTGCAGCCGGCAGCACATCGAACGGATCATGCCCGGGTCCAGGTCGGAGTTGATGAAGTTCTGGAAGTAGGGCAGCCCGTACTTCGCGGTCATCGCGAACAGCGCCTGCGCGTTCCCGGAGTCCCAGTCGAAGTCCTTGGTGATGTTGTAGGTGGGGATCGGGAAGGTGAAGACCCGCCCGCCGGCGTCACCGGCGGTCATCACGTCGATGTATGCCCGGTTGATCAGGTCCATCTCGGCCTGCAGGTCGCCGTAGCTGAAGTCGCACTCCTGCCCACCGACGATCGGGATCTGCTCGCGCAGGTCGTCGGGGCACGTCCAGTCGAACGTGAGGTTCGTGAACGGGGTCTGGGTGCCCCACCGCGAGGACGCGTTCAGGTTGTGGATCATCTCCTGCAGACACTGGTGCACCTGTTCGTAGGTCATCGCGTCCGCGCGTACGAACGGGGCCAGGTAGGTGTCGAAGGAGCTGAACGCCTGCGCCCCGGCCCACTCGTTCTGCAGGGTGCCGAGGAAGTTCACGATCTGCCCGACGGCGGCGGAGAGGTGCCGGGGTGGCCGAGCCGCGATCGCGCCGGGGACCCCGTTGAAGCCCTCGTGCAGCAGTGCGCGCAGCGACCAGCCGGCACAGTAACCGGAGAGCATGTCGAGGTCGTGGATGTGCAGGTCCGCCGCGCGGTGGGCGCGGCCGACGGCGGCCGGGTAGACCGTGTCCAGCCAGTAGTTCGCGATGACCTTGCCGGAGGTGTTCAGCATCAGGCCGCCGAGCGAGAAACCCTGGTTCGCGTTCGCGTTGACGCGCCAGTCGCTGCGGTCCAGGTAGTCGTCCACCGTCGCGACCGGGTCGACGAGGGTGGGCCGGACGGCACTGCCCGACGGCGTCGCGTGGGTCTGGCGGGCGGGTGGGAGGTTCTGGGTACTCACGGTGGGCTCCTTGGTCCGAAGTGGATTCGACCTTTCGACCGTAGATCCGGACGAGGCTAGATGTTGTGGTGCAACACGCCGTGAGTTACTACATGTTGCGGTTTGCTGACCTGACGTACGAAAACACCGGGACGTTGGTCCCTGGCGCCACCACAATCGGGGGTGGGTGGACTCAACGGTTCGGGACGCTGGGTCGTCTACCTCTATGAAGGCCGGCCCGACGCCGGTCGCACGGGGTTCGCGCCGAACCCGCTGCCGGTGACAGGTTGCAATGAGGGGACATCATGAGCCACTGGGAACCGGTCCTGACGGACCTGGTGCGCCAACGAGGGGGTGCGTTGGTGCGGTACGCGGCCCTGCTGTGCGGGGATCGCGCCGAGGGTGAGGACCTCGTCCAGGAGGCCCTCACGAAGGTGTTCGCAGTGATGCGCAAGCCACCGCGTGGTGACGGCCGCGTCGCCATCGAGCACGCGGAGGCCTACGTACGCCGCACCGTCCTGACGCTCTACCTGGACGGCTACCGCCGCCGTCGGCGCTGGGCCGCCGTGCGGCACCTGCTGCCCGGTTCGGAGTCCACGGCCGGTCCCGAACGGCACAGCCCGGACCGCCTCGACGTGGACCGCGCCCTGGCCGTCCTCGGACCCAGGCAACGTGCCTGCATGGTCCTTCGCTACTACGCGGACCTCACCGTCCCGCAGATCGCCGACGAGCTCGGCGTGAGCCCCGGCACCGTGAAACGGCACCTGCACGACGCGGGCCTGCACCTGGTGGCCGAGCTCGATGGGTCCCTGGAAGGAGAACGGCGATGAACCTCGAAGACATGCTCCGCAACGAGGCGCGCGCGAGCGCGCCCAACCCGCTGACCTCCCGCACCGGTGAGCTCATCGCCGGGGTCAGGCGCCGCCGTCGGGCCCGCGCCGCCGGCGCCACCATGGCGAGCGTCGCCACCGTGGCCGCGATCGGCGTGATCGTGTGGCAGGTGAGCGACCTGGACTCCGGCCCGCTGCCGCCGGCCCAGCCGGTCGAGGTGTGCACGCTGACGATCGACGACCTCCTGCCGGACGGTGTCTCGTCCGCGGTGGCGTCCTCGGCGATCGCACCCGACGGGCAGGGGCCGGCCGCGGTGGTCACGACCACCGTGGCGAACCCCGACGACGGCGACTTCGAGGTGCCGGTCAGCTCGATCTCCTCCTATGCGGTGGACCCGGTGACCGGATCGGTGCGCGGGTACCACCTGGACGGACGCTCGGCCGAGATGATCACCGTGCCGGCCGGGAACGCGGTGGACTGGTCTGCCACGTTCGAGTTCTCGGCGTGCGAGGGGCAGTCCCTCGCGGACGGCGACTACGCGCTGCACCAGGTCGGCTCCGTCGTGGATTCCGGACGGTGGGCCACGGACGCGGCGGCGTTCTCGATCACCGACGGCGTGGTCGGCCCAACGGAGCCGGTCGGCGCCCTCGAGCCCGCCCCGGTGTTCGAGCCGGTGTGCGGCGACGCCTGGGCGCCGCCGACGATGAACACCGGCCTCGAGCTGACCGTGGCGTGGCCGGACGGCCCGTTCGTCTCCGATCCGAGCGCCGGGGGGAACTCCATCTCCCTGGAGCCCACGGCACGCAACGTCAGCGCGGAGTCGGTCGCGCACGGGGTCTACACCTGGACCGTCCTGGTCTCCGACGGCGTGGTCGTCTCCCCCGAGTACCTCGGCAGTGACGACACCCGTGATCTCGCCCTCGGCCCGGACGAGACGCAGGTCGTCAACGCCGGGCACTCGCTCGGGGACTTCTGCGCACCGGGCTGGTCGCCGTCCCTCCCGCTCGAGCCACTGGAGCCGGGCCGGTACGAGGCGTACGTGATGCTCATGGACCTCGACCTGTACTGGAGCGAGGGCACCCGCAACGTCCTGGCCATCGCCCCTGCCGGCGTCATCGAGATCACCGACTGACGCCAGCGCCCGCCGGGGTTACCCAACGATTCGGGGCTGTGGTGCGTCATCATGGGTAGAGGCGCCCAAGGTGACGAGGTGGGTGATGAACGGCGAGGATGCCCTGACCGAGTTGGTCCGCGAGCGCGGCACGGCTCTGCTGCGGTACGCCTCGCTCCTGGTCGGCGAGCGACGCGGCGCCGAGGACCTCGTCCAGGACGCGCTCGTCAAGGTGTTCGCGGGCACCCGCCGCCCGCGTGACATCGAGGACGTCGAGGCGTACGTGCGCCGCGCGATCCTCACCCTGTACCTGGACGCCTACCGGCGGCACCGCCGCTGGGCCAAGGTGCGGCACCTGTTCGTGGTGCCCGAGGGCGTCGCACCGGAGCCCGACGGCGTCGTGTCGGCCCGCGTCGACGTCACCGCCGCGCTGCGCACCCTGAGCCCGCGCGAGCGCGCGTGCGTGGTGCTGCGCTACTACGTGGACCTGAGCGTCCCGCAGATCGCCGAGGAGCTCGGGATCGCCCAGGGCACCGTGAAGCGCTACCTGAGCGACGCGAACGCCGCGCTCGCCGCGCGGCTCGCGCCCGATCCGTCCCCGGACCCGGTAACCACCCCGGACCCTGTACCCACCGCAGACCCGCTACCCACCGCAGACCCGGTAGCCACCGCAGACCCGGTAACCACCGCAGGAGAGGCCCACCCATGAACCTCGATGAACTGCTGCGGGAGGTGGCCGAGACGACCGTACCCGAGGCCGACCCGCTCACCGGGCGCCTCGGCGCGATCCGGAGCCGGGTGCGGCACCGCCGCACGGTGAACCGGGTGGGCTCGAGCGCCGTGGGGGTGGTGGGCGTGGCCGGTGTGGCGGCCATCGGCACGCTGACCTGGCAGGCGACCCAACCGGATCCTCCGGCGCCGCCGGTGAGCACGGCCTGGGACTACTGCGGTTCCCGCCTGGCCGATGTCGTGAGTTCGGCCTCCGTCTCCTCCGGCCCCGCGTCGCTGACGATGGCGGACGGGATGCGGCTGGCAGTGGCCACCACGGTGACGAACCCCGGCAGCACCGAGGTGCAGGCCGCGCCCGCCCAGCTGGTCGTGTATCTCTTCGGCGGCGGGGACATCGTGGGTCTTGCGACGGCCGGCGGCACCGAGCCGACCACGCTGGGCCCGGGGGCATCCGGCGTGGTGGCGGCGCTCGGCACGGTGGGGGCCTGCGGGTCCGAGACCGTCGCCCAGGGCGACCCGCTGCCCGATGGCACCTACGGCCTCATGCTCACCGGTGGACTCACCCCGCTGGGTGGGGACTGGCACTCCGACGCCGTGATCATCGACGTGACCGATGGCCGGGTCACGACCGTCGAGGACCCCGATCCGACGGCGGACCCCACCGATGCGTCGGCGGGCGGGTACGCCCCGGTGTGCGGCGAGGTGACGCCCGCGGCGGGTGAGAACCCGTTGTACGTGACGCTCGGCACCGATGCCGGACCGCACCGGGCCGGCGACCCGGACGAACCGGGCACCGACGGCCTGAGCCTGGACCTCACGATCGGTTCCGTGAACGCCGGCCACCTGACCGGCACCGTCAACGCGCAGACGGTCACCATGATCACCGACCTCGACGGCCGGGTGCTCAGCTGGTGGCGCGCCGGCACGACAGGTGGGCCGCCGTCCGGGACTCCGCTCGACCTCCCGGCGGACGGCTCACAACTGGTGCTCACAGGAGCCTGGCACCCGCTGACGGACACCTGCACAGACCCCTCGACCGACGTGCCGCCGCTCCCCGACGGGGACTACCGCGTGTTCGTGGCGGTCGGCTTCGGCATCGACGCACCCGAACACCCGGCCTCCTGGGAGGTGCTCAGCGCACCGCTCGAGCTGACCGTGACCGGCGGCGACGCCGCCGTGACCGGTGGGCTCGACGCGGCCGACGTCGGGTCGGACGCCGGCCAGGAGTTCCCTGGTGCACTGCCCCCGGACTTCCCCGAGGGCGAGCTGCCCCTGATGGACGGCGTGCTGCTCGGTTCGGGTGGCAACGCGGACACGGGCTGGACCATCAGTGGCGACTACGCCATCCACGGCAGCTCGATCGCCGCACTGGACCAGGCGATCGAACGGCTCGTCGGCGTCGGGTTCACGCTGGAGTCACGGGTCGGCCCACCGGAGGCGGACGGCGCGCACGCGGTCCTGGAGAACGGGATCCTCCGGGTGCAGGTGGACGTCACCGGCTTCGAGTCGGCCAGCCTGCCGGGCGGCTACATCATCGAGCCGATAGACCGCTGAACGCTGCATCGTCGCAGGTCAGACCCTGTTACTTAACGGACGTTAGACAAAATCGAAGATCGGGACTAGCGTTCCTGGACGTCGGCAGAGTCGCCACGTCCAAGGAGAACCCCAATGTCGCAGGCCCCGATCCACATCCCCCTCACCCGCCGCGGTTTCCTCACCGTGGCCGGCGTCACGACCGCCGGTGTCGCGCTCGCCTCGTGCTCGTCCGGCGGTGGCGGCGGCAACCGCCCGAACCCGGGTGACGCCGTCGAGCTGGAACTGCCCACCTACGTGGCGCCGCCCGAGATCCCCGGCGGCCTGGTCAGCGAGGTGGAGGGCATGCCGGCGATCTACACGCAGCCGATCGCCGAGTACACGGACTCCGTGACCGAGGTGCCGCTCTCCGGGGGCGAGGTGACCACGTTCCAGGTGCTGTGGGGCGCGCCACCGCAGGACGCCCCGGCCAACGAGTACTGGGTGAGCCTCAACGAGCGACTCGGCGGGGAGTTCAAGCCGACCCTGGTCGCGTTCGACACCTACAACGAGAAGATGGCCACCACCATCGCCTCCGGCGAGATCCCGGACCTGTCCTTCGTGCAGGACACGAACGCCGTGGCAGCGCAGGCCATCGGCGACGGCGTGTTCGCGGACCTGTCCGAGGTGCTCGCCGGCGACGGCATCCTGCAGTGGCCGAACCTGGCGAACGTCGCCTCCAACGCGTGGACCGCGTCCGCCAAGAACGGGCACATCTTCGGGGTCCCGAACGAGGACCCGTACCTGACGAACTTCCCGGCGATCCGCTACGACCTCATGGCCGCCGCGGGACACGACGCGATCCCGGACGACGCGGACGGCTACCTGCAGATGATGAGCGACATCGCCGCGCTCGGGTCCGTCAACGGCAAGCAGCACTGGGGCATCGCCGCCTTCGACGGCAAGGCCCAGTCCTACGTGGAGTGGATGTTCCGGGCCGGCACCACCTGGCAGGTCGATGACGCGGGCAAGGTCGTCAACATCATCGAGACCGATGCCTACGCCGACGTCCTCGCGTTCCACAACAGCCTGTGGAACGCCGGCGTCTACCACCCGGACGCCCTGGCCCTGGCGACCCAGGGCAACCAGGCCGCCGAACTGTTCACGAACGGCCAGGTGGCACTCACGGTGGACTCCTTCAACGGCTTCTTCGGGGCCGGGATCTTCCGGGACACCGTGGACATCACCCCGGGTGCGGCGCCCGGCCTGTTCGTCCCGCCCGCGTTCGACGGCGGCGACCTGCTGATCCAGCGCAACGACGGCTACTGGGGCATGGTCGCGATCTCCGCGAAGGCCGCCGAGGACCCGGAGCGCCTGGCCGAACTACTCAACGTCATCAACTACTGGCGCGCCCCGGACGGCAGCACCGAGGCCCTCTTCATCCACACCGGCGTGGAGGGCTACAACTTCGAGTTCGGCCCTGGCAACGAGATCCTCAGCCTCGACGACGAGACCGCGAACTCCGACCGGGCGGCCCTGCAGTGGCTTGGCGCCTTCAAGTCGCCGTCGTTCAACATCCCAGCGAACGCGCTCGAGTTCGTGGACAACTTCCGCGAGTCCGTCGAGGTGCTCATCGCGGCGACCGTGCCGAGCCCCGTGGTCGGGATCTACAACGAGCCGTCCGTGGAGAACGGGTCCCGGATGTCCGAGGTGGACACCGACTACCGCGGCGGGATCGTCTCCGGCCGGATGGACCTGAGCGCCATCGAGGAGTACCGCGAGGCGTGGCGGTCCGCCGGTGGCGACGCCGTCCGGGACGCCTACCAGGCCGCCCTCGACGAGGCCTGAGCCGGTGGCAGTCAACGCACGCACGTCGGCCTCGGACCTGCCCGGCAGCGTGGTGGAGACCGCAGCGGCGGGCGCGCCCGGCGGGAAGGACGCGCGCCGCGAGACGTCGGCCGGCGGCGGGAGCGGCGCAGGTGGCGGCGCGCGCGGGGGGAACCGGGGCCGTGGCCGGGACGCCCGTGGCCGGGCCACCACGTGGACGCGGATGAAACGCGAGCGGGCCACCTACCTCTTCATCGTGCCCGGTCTGCTGTTCTTCCTGATCTTCGCCTACCTGCCGCTCGCCGGGAACGTGGTCGCGTTCCAGGACTACTCCCCGTACTGGGGCATCGGCGGCTCGGAATGGGTGGGCCTGCAGAACTTCGCCGCGATGTTCAACGACCCCCAGTTCATGCGGGCGCTGACGAACACCCTGGTGATCTCGTTCCTGCAGATCGTGTTCGCGTTCCCGGCTCCGATCCTGCTCGCGCTGCTGCTGAACTCGCTCATCTCGGAGCGGATCAAGCGCGTGGTGCAGTCGATCGTGTACCTGCCGCACTTCATCTCCTGGGTGATCGTGATCGCGATCTGGCAGCAGGTCCTCGGCGGCGCCGGCCCGGTGGCCGAGCTGTTCTCCGCCATCGGCATCGACGGCGTGAACATCATGTCCGACCCGGACACGTTCAAGGCGCTGGTGGTCTCCCAGGTGATCTGGAAGGACATCGGCTGGGGCACGATCATCTTCTTCGCCGCCATCACCTCGATCCCGAACGAGCTGTACGAGGCGGCCGCGGTCGACGGCGCAGGGTCGTTGCGGCGCACCTGGCACGTGACCATGCCGGGGCTGGTGCCGGTGATCACGCTGCTGCTCATCCTGACCATCGGGAACGTGCTCACGGTCGGCTTCGAGCAGTTGCTGCTGCAGCAGCCCGCCGTCGGGTCCGCGGCAGCGGAGGTCCTGGACACGTTCGTCTACTACCGCGGCATCGCCGGCGGCGATTGGGGCCTGTCCACGGCCGCCGGTCTGTTCAAGGGCGTGATCGGCACCATCCTGGTCATCGCCGCCAACAAGTTCGCCAAGCGACTCGGCACGGAAGGACTGTTCTGATGGCGGCCCTGCTCCCCACCGCTACGCCAACGAGGGGACCGGACGACCGGCGCCGGTACCCGAACCGCCCCGTCTGGATGGGCGTCCCGTCCAAGCCCGTCCAGGCGGCCAAGGCGGTCACGATCGCGTTCATCGTGCTCGTGATGCTGTACCCGTTCGTGTACGTCATCGCGATGAGCTTCGCCTCCCGCGAGGCCGCCGCGTCCGGCGGCCTGTTCCCGACGTCGTTCTCGCTGGACGCCTACCGGTCCATCCTCGGCGGGGACGTGGTCACCCGGGCGATGCTCGTCTCGATCGGGATCACCGCCGTCGGCACCACGCTGTCGATGATCTTCACCACCACGCTCGCGTACGGGCTGATGCGCACCCGGGACGTACCCGGCGCGAAGTTCGTGCTCGTGCTGGTCCTGTGCACCATGCTGTTCGGGGCCGGGATCATCCCGAACTACCTGCTGGTGCGCTCCCTCGGGATGCTGGACTCGTACTGGTCGCTGATCATCCCGGGCCTGATCTCGGCGTTCAACATGGTGGTGGTCCGGAACTTCTTCATGGGCCTGCCCTCCGAACTGCTCGAGTCGGCCCGCCTCGACGGCGCGAGCGACCTGCGCATCTTCACGCAGATCGTGCTGCCGCTGTCCAAGGCGGTGCTCGCGGTGATCGCGCTGTTCTACGCCGTCGGGTACTGGAACGCGTTCTTCAACGCGATGATCTACCTCAACGACACCACGAAGTGGCCGATCCAGGTGGTCCTGAACCAGTACGTGGTGCAGGGCTCGGCGCTGACCTCGATCCAGGCACCGGACCAGCCGCCGCCACCGGGTCAGACGCTGCAGATGGCCGTGATCGTGGTGGCCACGATCCCGATCCTGCTGCTCTACCCGTTCGCGCAGCGGTACTTCACGAAGGGCGTGCTCACGGGCGCCATCAAGGGCTGAGCCCGCCCGCGGCCCTCAGTCCTCCTCCGGGGCCAGCGCGGCGATCAACGCATCGATCGTCCGCCTGGTCACTGCCTCCATGTCCACCGTCCCGGGAGCGAGCAACCATTGGATCTGCAACCCGTCCATCACCGCGATGATCGCCGTGGCCGTCTCGGCGATGTCCGCGTCGTCGCGGAGCTCGCCGATGTCCCGCGCGTCGGCGAGCGCTTCGGTGACCATGGCGCGCAGCCCCTCGTAGCGCGCCCGGAACCACGCCTGGGCCGGGTGGTCGGTGGTCACCGACTCCGCGGACAGCACCGTGTACAGCTGCGTGATGCCGGGCCGGGTGGCGTTCCGGGCGGCGGTGTCGACGAGGTGGTGCAGGAACTCCAGGCCGCGCAGGCCGTGCCCGTGCCCGGCCTCCTCGATGTCGGCCATGTCCCGGTGGTGCAGGAGCTCGGTGAGCAGCTGGTCCTTGCTCTTGAAGTGATGCAGGATCCCGGCCGCGGAGATGCCGACCTCGTCGGCGATCTCGGCCAGGGACGCGTTGTAGAAGCCACGGGTGGCGAACGTCTGCGAGGCCACCTCGAGGATCTCCTGCCGCCGGCGCCTGGTGCGCTGCTTCTGCACCCCGTCCGCGCGGACGGACGCCGCCACGTCCGGATCGATACCCATGTCGGCGACTGTAGACGACTTCTCCGACCCCTCCGGCCCACTCGAAACCACCCCGCAGCAACGATCGGATCTCGATGACCTCCCTGCCCACCGAAGACCTTCTCGCCCGGGTCGCCACCCTGACCGTCGCCGAGAAGGTCACCCTGCTCACCGGCGCCACCGCCTGGACCACCCACGCCCACGAGGCGATCGGCCTGGCGGAGGTCGTGATGTCGGACGGCCCGGCGGGCGTGCGCGGCATCGAGCCCGGCACGTCGACCTCGCTCCCGGCCCCGAGTGCGCTCGCCGCCACCTGGGACCTCGAGCAGGCGGCGCGGATCGGCCGGTTCTTCGCGGCGGCAGCCCGGCGCCGGGGCGTGGACGTGGTCCTGGCCCCGGTGCTGAACCTGCAGCGGATCCCGGTCGGCGGACGCCACTTCGAGAACTACAGCGAGGACCCGTACCTGACCGGGGAGGTCGGCGCCGCCGTCATCGCCGCGATGCAGGACCTCGGCGTGGCAGCCTGCGCGAAGCACTTCGTCGCCAACGACTCCGAGACCGACCGGACCACCTACGTGGCCCGGGTGGACGAGGTCACCCTCCGCGAGGCGTACCTGCCGCCGTTCCACCGGGGTGCGGTCGAGGCCGGCGCCTGGACGGTCATGTCCGCCTACAACGGCCTCGACGACGGCGAGGAGTCCGCCCCCGCGGGCGAGCACCGCCGGCTGCTCACCACCCTGTTGAAGCAGGAGTGGGGCTACGACGGGCTCGTGGTCAGCGACTGGGCGGCGGCCCGCACGACCGCCCCGACGGCGAACGCCGGGATGGATCTGGTCATGCCCGGACCGCACGGGCCCTGGCAGGACGCGCTCGTCGCGGCCGTCGAGGCCGGCGAGGTGCCCGAGTCGGTCATCGACGACAAGGTGGTCCGGTTGCTGCGCCTGGCCGAGCGCGTCGGCAAGCTCGACGGCGCAGGTCCGGTGCCGATCCCGGCGCACCTCGCCGAGGAGGGCCGGTCGGTCTCGCGCGACCTCGCGGCGCGCGCGACCGTCGTGCTGCGCCGCGGGACGGCGTGGCCACTGGCGGCGGCGTCCGCCGGCCCGACGATCGCGCTCATCGGCGCCAACGCCGTCGAGCCCTACGTGCAGGGCGGCGGCAGCGCGAAGGTGCGCGTCGAGCACGAGGTGAGCCCCCTCGAAGGGCTCACGGACGCGCTCGACGGCACCTCCGCCGTCGTCCGCTTCGCCCGCGGTGGCGCGGTGCTCGCGCATGCGCCGATGCTCGGCACCGACCTCGTCACGGACCCCGTCACCGGCGGGCCCGGCGTGCACCTGAGCGCCCACGACGCCGGCGGTGCGCTGCTCGCGCAGGAGTCCGCTGCCCGCACCGACTGGACCTGGCACTACGGCTTCCCGGCGGACACGGCCGAGCTGGTCCTGCGTACCACGGTGCACCTGACCGGGGACGGCACCCACGAGCTGGAGCTCGGCGCGATCGGCTACCACGACGTGTTCGTCGACGGCGAGCTGGTGGCCAGCGTCCGCGACGACGACGGCGCCCAGGCGGTGCTGAACTCGTCGGTGAACGCACCCCTCGGGGTACGGGTGCCCGTCGCGGTCGAGGGGTCGCGGGACGTCCCGGTCGAGCTGCGCCTGCACGTCGTGGACACCGGCCAGTACGGGCGGCTCATCAGCGCGACGCTGCGGCACGCGCTGCCCGGCCCGGACTCCGGCACCGAGATCGACGATGCCGTGGCCCTGGCTGCCGAGGCGGACGTCGCGGTCGTGGTGGTCGGCACGAACGGCGAGGTGGAGAGCGAGGGCTGGGACCGCGCCTCGCTCGCGCTGCCGGGCCGCCAGGACGAGCTCGTCCGCCGCGTCGCGGCCGTGAACCCGCGCACCGTGGTGGTGGTGAACGCGGGCGCGCCGGTGCTGCTGCCGTGGCTCGACGAGGTCGACACGGTGCTCTGGGCGTGGCTGCCGGGGCAGGAGTTCGGGCATGCCCTCGCCGACGTGCTGCTCGGCCGGACCGAGCCCGCCGGCCGACTGCCGTGGACGCTGCCCGCGAGCGCCGACGACGTGCCGGTCCCGGACGGCGTGCCCATCGACGGCGTCATCGACTACCGCGAGGGCACGGACGTGGGCTACCTGGGCTGGCAGCGGCTCGGCCGCACGCCGGCGCTGCCGTTCGGGCACGGGCTGGGCTGGACCGACTTCACCCACGGCGAGGCCGCCGTGACCTTCGAGCCCGACGGCGATCTCACGGTCGGCGTGGACGTCACCAACGTCGGACCGCGCGCCGGGCGCGAGGTGGTGCAGGTGTACCTGGAGCGACCCGGTGACCCGGGGATGCTGCGGCTGGCCGCCTTCGCGAGCACTGACCTGGCAGCGGGTGCCGTGGCCGCGGTGACCGTGCGGGTGCCCGCGCGTGCCGTCGAGCGGTGGGTCGTTGCCGGATCGGGATCGCCGGGGTGGCGGCGGGTCGGCGGCACCTATCGGGTGCACGTGGGCCGGTCCGTGGCGGACATCCGCGCCACCGCGAACGTCACCGTCGAGGGTGCGGACATGCCCGTTGCCGACGGCGTGGTGCACGCATGAGCTCCACCGTGTCCGGCACCCACCCGCCGCTGAGCCCGCTCGCCGCGACGCGTCCGGACGTCACCGCGCGCTCCTTCGTGCGCCGCGCGGGCACCCGGATCGTGGACGGCACCGGCGCACCGGCGCTCGAACGCGGCGTCGGGATCGGCACCTGGCTGCTGCCGGAGGGCTACATGTGGGGCTTCCGGCCGGCCGAGCGGCCCGGAGCCGGCGTGCCCGCGCAGTCCCCGCGGGAGATCGAGGCCCTGTTCGCCGACCTGGTCGGGCCCGAACGGGCGGCGGCGTTCTGGACCCGGTGGCGGGCGTCGTTCTTCACCGAGGCCGACGTCGCCGAGATCGCCGCGCAGGGTTTCGACCACGTGCGGTTGCCGATCAACTCCCGCGTCGTCATGGATGACTCGGGCGCGTTCCTCGCCGACGGGTTCGCCCTGGTCGACGCGTGCATCGACTGGTGCCGCACGCACGGCCTGCACGTGGTGCTGGACCTGCACGGCGCCCCCGGCGGGCAGACCGGCACCAACATCGACGACTCACCGCGCGGGCGCCCGGAACTGTTCACCGATCCGGGCTACCGCGCGCTGACCGTCGCGCTGTGGGCCGAACTGGCCCGCCGGTACTCCGGCGAGCCGGTGGTCGCGGCCTACGACCTGCTCAACGAACCGCTGCCGAACGAGCACGCCGCCGCCCACGCCGTCGACCTGGTCAACCTGTACCGCGACCTCACCGCGACCATCCGGGCCATCGACCCCGACCACCTGATCATGTACGAAGGTCTGCACTGGGCCAGCGACGTCTCGATCTTCACCGAGGTCTGGGACGCGAACTCTGCGATCCAGTTCCACCGGTACTGGGCGCCGCCGGACCGGGCCGGGATCGCGCATGTCCTCGAGGTCCGGGACCGACTCGGCCTGCCGATCTACATGGGCGAGGGCGGCGAGAACGGCACCGACTGGCTCGCCGCCGCGTTCGGGCTGTACACGGCCCAGGGCATCGGCTGGAACTTCTGGACCTGGAAGAAGATCGACAACCCGCACTCCCCCGCCGTGGTCGTGCCACCGCCGGGATGGGAGGCGATCACCGGGTACGCGGCCGGCCTGCGTGAGCGGCCCGACCCCGACGCCGCCTGGGCCACGCTGCTCGCGCTCGTCGAGGCGGTGCGGCTGCCGAACTGCACCTGGCACGGTGAGGTGATCGCGGCGCTGCTGCACCGCGCGCCGGTGACCCTGCCGGCCTACGCGTTCTCCGGTGCCGGCGCAGGTGAGCCCGCGGCCACGGCCGGCGGCGCCGCCGACGAGCCGTGGGCCGACGACCCGGTGACCATCCGGTACACCGGCGGCGACCCCGACGTGAACCCGTTCGCCGCCGACCCGGCCGAGCGCGCCCGGGCCGGCACGTTCACGGCGCACCTGCGCGCCGGGGACCGGATCGACTACGACCTGCACGTCGCCGAGCCGGCGGCGCGCCCCGGCGGCGCACCCGAGACCACGGTGACCCTGCGGACCGGGCCGGCTGCGCCGTCGGGCATCACGCCGACTCCGGCCCCGTCGGCGGACCCGGCCACGCCCTCCGGCGCCCTGGCCGTGCGCCTCGGCGGCGTCGCGGTCACCGGCGCCTGGTCCGGGACCACCTGGCGCGGCTCGACGCCGACGGTCCCCGGCCCCGCCACGCTCCGGATCGGCGTCGAGGACGGTGTGGTCGACCTGATCGAGATCGCCGTGCGCTGACCCGCTCAGGTCCACCTCGCGGACCCGCTCGGACCCCGCCACGTCGGAGTAGAGTGCGAAACCCAGCCCCTTCTCGAGGTGTGCCATGCACGTCCAGGCCGATCGCGTCGCAGCGTTCCACCGCCTGCACTCCGGTGGCACCTTCGTGATGCCGAACCCCTGGGACCCCGGGAGCGCGCGGGCCCTGGCGGGGCTCGGTTTCCCGGCGCTGGCGACGACGAGCTCGGGGTTCGCCTGGACACGCGGTCGGGCGGACACCCACGTCGACCTCGAGCAGGTCCTCGCGCACCTGCAGGAGGTCGCCGACGCCGTCGAGGTGCCGGTGAACGCCGACTTCGAGGGTGGCTACGCCGTCGATCCCGAGCAGGTGGCCACGAACGTGACCCGCGCCGTCGCGACCGGTATCGCCGGCCTGTCGATCGAGGACTCCTCGGGCGATGCGACCGAGCCGCTGCTCCCGTTCGGGGTGTCCCTCGAGCGGGTGCGGTCGGCGCGACGCGCGATCGACGAGAGCGGAACGGGGGTGCTGCTGACCGCGCGGTCGGAGGGCTTCGTCGTCGGCCGCCCGGACATCGTCGAGACCGTGCGCCGGCTGCGCGCGTACGCCGAGGCGGGTGCAGACTGCCTCTACGCGCCCCGGATCACGTCGGTCGAGGACGTCGAGGCGGTCGTGGCCGCGGTCGCGCCGAAGCCGGTGAACCTGCTGATCAACGCGCCGTTCCTGACCGTGGCGCAGGCGGGCGAGCTCGGCGTGCGGCGGATCAGCGTGGGCGGCACCCTGGCGCGCTCGGCGTGGGGCGCCTTCCTCGGCGTCGCGCGGGAGATCGCCGACACCGGCACGTTCTCCGGGTTCCGGGACCTGCCGGACGTCGACGGTATGTTCGCCGGCGGCTGAGGCACCCGGCCCCGGTGGGGATCGTCACCCGCCCGCTCAGATGAGACCTCTCTCACGCTCCACTCATGGAGTCCTTACTCGCGCGCAGGACCTTTGGTGTTGTCACCCTCCGGTCCCTCGAGTGGAGCTGAACCACGATGTCACTCTCCCTGCTCGGTGTGCACGCGCTGTGCCACACCCTGGCGGCGGTCGCCGCGCTCGGCCTCGGCTCGGTGCTGGCCCGCCGTCTCCGGCGACACCGACTGCTGATCGTCGTGGCCGTCGTCTCCGCGATCGTCCTCGTCCCGGCGAACCTCTACTGCGCCGTCTCGCCGGCCGCGCACGACTGGCTGGTGATCGGTGTGACGCTCGCCAGCATGCTCAGCCTGGCCACGGTCACCGTGCTCGCGCTGACCCACCGGGTGGCGACCCCCGGAGCGCTCCTGCCGCGCCGGGTGCTGGCCATCGGCGCGCACCCGGACGACCTCGAGCTCGCCTGCGGCGGCACCCTCGCGAGGCTCGTGGACTCCGGTCACGAGGTGCACCAGCTGGTGATGAGCGCGGGATCCGTTGGCGGTGACGGCGACCGGCGACCCGACGAGGCGGTGCGCGCCGGCGGATTCCTCGGCAGCACCCGCACCGAGGTCCACGACTTCACAGACACCCGGCTGGAGGAGTCCGACGTCGAGATGATGCAGGTCATCGAGGCGAAGATCCGTCGGTTCAATCCGGACGTGATCTTCACCCACTCGGCCAACGACCAGCACCAGGACCACCGGGCCGTGCACATCGCCACCCTCAGGGCAGCCCGCAGGCACCCGGCGATCCTGTGCTACGAGAGTCCGTCGGCGACCCGGGCGTTCGATCCCTCGGTCTTCGTCGACATCGAGGGCTACGTGGACGTCAAGGCCGGCGCCGTCGCGACGCACGGCAACCAGAGGGACAAGCCGTACATGTCCGCCGAACGGGTGCACGGCAAGGCGGTCCACCGGGGCGATCAGGCCAAGGTGCGCCACGCCGAGGGTTTCGAGCCGGTGCGCCTGATGGGATTCGTGGCGGGTGACCTGTGAGCGGCCGGCCGATCCTCGTGACCGGCGCCGGCGGCCCGGCCGGCCGGTCGCTGGTACGGCAGTTGCAGGAGCGCGGGCTGCCCGTGGTCGGCGTCGACGCGGAGCCGGTCGAGATTCCCGGCGTGGACACCCGGGTGGTGCCGCTCGCGCGGTCCGCGGCCTTCGTGCCGGTGCTGCTGGCGCGGGCCCGGGACTGGGGCGCACGCCTCGTCGTGCCGACCGTCAGCGAGGAGCTCCCGGCCCTGGCCGCACACGTCGCCGTACCCGACCCACCGGGGCACCGGGTGCCGATCGTGGTGGGCGACCGGGCCGCCGTCGCGCTCGCGGACGACAAGTGGCTGACCGAGCGCGCGCTGCGCGACGCGGGCCTGACCACGCCGCGCACGCTCTGGCCGGTGCCGGACGATCCCGACGGCGTGGCGGGGCCGCTCGGTCTGCCGTTCCTCACCAAGCCGCGGGTCGGCCGGGGCGGCCGCGGCGTCGTCCTGCACGCGCAGCCGCCGAGCGCGCGCACCGAGTGGGGCGCCCGGGTCCTCGCCCAGGAGTTCCTGCCCGGCACCGAGTACGGCCCGAACGTGTACGTGGCCGCCGAGCCCGACGACGACGTCGTGGTGGTGCTCGAGAAGGTCGGCCTGGCGCAGGGCGCGGTGGGGAACGCGACGTCGGTCCGGCGGGTCGAGGCCCAGGACGTGGCCGCCCTCGCCCGGGCCGCCGCCCGTGCGCTCGGTCTGCGGGGGCCGGTGGACGTCGACATCCGACGCCGCGCGAGCGGGGAACCGGCGGTCCTCGAGCTCAACGCCCGGTTCGGGGCGAACAGCGCCCATGCCCCCGAGATGCTGGACGCGCTGCTCGGCGAGTACGCCGGACCGGTCGATACCTTGGCCCGGGCGACCCGGTGATCGCGACACTGGGGCAGTACTACTTCCTGCTCGTCGGGCCGGTGCTGCTGATCGGTCTGATCGAACTGGCCTACTACCCGCTCGCGCTGGCGTTCGAGGTTCGCCGGCGCCGGGAGGTGCCGGCGTCCTGGCGGCCCCGAGTGTCGGTGATCGTGCCCGCCTACAACGAGGGCCGGGTGATCGCCGCCTGCGTGGAGTCGATCCTCGCGGACGACTACGCCGACAAGGAGGTGATCCTGGTCGACGACGGGTCCACCGACAACACCCTGCCACTGCTGTGCCGCTACCTGGCCCGTGGGAACGTCACCGTGCTGCATCGCCCGAACGGCGGCAAGGCAGCCGCCCTGAACGCGGGGATCGAGCGGGCCACCGGGGAGGTGCTGGTGTTCGTGGACGCGGACGGGCTGTTCACCGGCAACACCATCGGCAGACTCCTCAACGGCTTCACCGGTCCCGACGTCGGCGCGGTCTGCGGCAACGACGAGCCGGCCAACCTGGACCGGGTACAGACGCGACTGCTGGCACTGCTGACGCACGGCACCGCCTTCGCCCGACGCGCCCTCGCCTCGGTGAACCTGCTCACCATCGTCTCGGGCAACATCGGCGCGTTCCGGCGCTCGGTCCTGGATGAGATCGGGACGTTCCGGGAGGGCTTCATCGGCGAGGACCTGGAGCTCACCTGGCGGGCGCACCGGGCCGGCTACCGGGTCGCCTTCCGCCCGGACGCACTCGTCTACGCCGAGGTCCCGTCGACCGCTGCCGGCCTCTGGAAGCAACGGGTGCGCTGGACCCGTGGCCTCGCGCAGACCGCCCTGTTGCACCGGGACCTGATGTTCTCCCCGCGGCACGGTCGGCTGGGCTGGTACCTGCCGTACAACGTGCTCGCGATGCTGGTGCTGCCCGTGCTGCAGGTGCTGTCCCTGCTGCTCACGCTCGCCCTGCTGGTCTCCGGAGACCTGCCCCTGTCGCCGCAGGTACTCACCGGGGTTGGCCTGATCGGTGCGGCGACCGCGGTCGGCACGGTGGTCTATGCGATCGCCCTCGACCGGGCCTGGCGTGATCTGCGGTTCCTCTACGTGCTGCCGCTGTGGACGGTGTACTCGCTCGCGATGAGTCTCGTCGTGGTCCGGGCCCTGCTGCTCGAGGCAGCCGGGGCACCGTCGCGGTGGAACAAGCTCGAGCGGACCGGCGTGATCGACCGGCAGGACGTGAGCACGCTGCCCGTCGAGCTGGGCGCGCCGGCCGGCAGGTCCACCGACGTGGCGGCGTAGTCGCCGGCCCGGTCAGAGGAGGGCGAGGTCGTCCGGGGTGACCGGCATGGCCCGTTTGTGCCCGGTGCGGGCGAAGGCCGCCTCGATCGTCTCGCGGTCCGCCTCGGCGACGACGCCACCCTCGAGGTAGGTGTCGATCGCCTCGTAGGTCACGCCGAGGGCCACCTCGTCCGGGTTGCCGGGCTTGCCGTCCTCGAGGTCCGCCGTCGGGACCTTCGTGACCAGCTGCTCCGGCGCGCCCAGGTGGGCACCGATCGCCCGGACCCGACGCTTGGTGAGCCCGGCGAGCGGGGTCAGGTCGCAGGCGCCGTCGCCGTGCTTGGTGTAGAAGCCGGTGACCGCCTCGGCCGCGTGGTCGGTGCCGATCACGAGCAGGTTGCGGGCGCCGGCGATCGTGTACTGGGCGACCATCCGCTGGCGGGCCTTGATGTTGCCCTTGACGAAGTCCGCCGCGGCCTCGCTGGGGGCGGTCGCGCCACCGGCCCGGACCGCGGCGACCATGGCATCGGTCGGCTCGGCGATGTTCACGGTGAGCACCTCGTCGGCCTCGATGAAGGAGATGGCCACCTGGGCGTCGGCCTCGTCGGCCTGCACCCCGTACGGCAGCCGGACCGCCACGAACGCGGCCTGCCTGCCCTCGGCACGGAGCCGCTCGACGGCCAGTTGTGCGAGGCGTCCCGCCGTCGTGGAGTCCACCCCGCCGCTGATGCCCAGGACGTACCCCGCCGCACCGGTGCGGCGCAGGTACTCGACCAGGAACCCGATCCGGCGCTCGGCCTCGGCGGCAGCGTCGAACTCGGCAGGGACGCCGAGCTCGTCGACGATGCGCTGCTGGGTGGGTGGGAGCTGGCGGATCTGCGCGGTGGTCACGTTCACACGGTAGCGATCAGCGAGGTGCCGGTACCAGCGTGGTCGGGCCGAGGCTCACGACCCGGGTGCGAACTCGAGGAGCAGTCCGAGCACGATCAGGGCGCCCGCCTTGTCCAGCGGGTTGTTGTTGTTCCCGCACTTGGGCGACTGCACGCAGCTCGGGCAGCCCGTCGCGCACCGACATGAGGCGACGGCGTCCCGGGTCGCGGCGATCCAGGTGCGGGCCGCGCGAAAGCCGCGCTGCGCGAACCCGGCGCCGCCGGGGTACCCGTCGTAGACGAACACGGTGGGTTCGAACGTGTCGGCGTGGATCGCCGTGGAGAGTCCGCCGATGTCCCACCGGTCGCAGGTGGCGATCAGCGGGAGCAGTCCGATCGCGGCGTGCTCGGCGGCGTGCAGGGCCCCTGGCAGGTTCGCGGGGCCGACGCCTGCCTCGGCGAGGACCGAGGAGTCCACGTGCCACCAGGTGCCGGTGGTGTGCAGGGTGCGCTCAGGCATGTCGAGCGGGTAGGACGCGATGATCTCCATGCCAGGCAGCCGGCGGCGGTCATAGCCGTTCACCCGGGCCGTCACCTCGAGGTGCCCGTAGTTCCACCGGACCGGTCCCCACTGCTGCTCGGTGTCCGTGCTGACGATCCGCACGTGGGTGTCGGAGCGGGCCCGGGTGCGGTAGCCGAGGTTCTGGGCGGTGACGAGCGCGACGTCGTCGCCGTAGTGCTCCACCCGGTAGGTGCGGCCCTGGTGGGTGTAGACCGCCCCTTCGTGCACGGTGGCGTCGGCGCGGTCACCGTCGACCGTGCCGAGCACACGGCCGGTGCCCTCCTCGACGACCTGGACCTGCGCCTCGCTCCCGCCGCGCAGGTCGGTGAGCCCGGCGGGGTGCTCGGGGCGGGCGTAGTTCCAGTACCAACCGCCGGGACGACGGCGCAGCAGCCCCCGCGCGACGAGCTCGTCCGGGAGGGCGGCGTCGGCGAGGCCGAACCTGGCCAGGTCGGCCTCCGTCAGCGGGAGTTCGGCGGCGGCGGCGCACAGGTGCGGGGCGAGCACGTAGGGGTTGGCCGGGTCGAACGCGGTGGCCTCGACCGCGACGCCGAAGATCGCCTCCGGGTGGTGCACCAGGTAGGAGTCCAGCGGGTCGTCGCTGGCGATGAGTACCGCGAGACCTTCGGCGCCCGCCCGGCCGGCCCGGCCGACCTGCTGCCACAGCGACACCCGGGTTCCCGGCCAGCCGGCGATCAGGACGGCATCGAGGCCTGAGATGTCCACGCCGAGCTCGAGGGCGTTCGTCGAGGCGAGCGCGAGCAGGTCGCCGGTCCGCAGAGCGGCCTCGAGCTCGCGGCGCTCCTCGGGCAGGTATCCGCCCCGGTAGGCGGCGACCCGGTCCGCCAGGTCCTCCTGGGCGCTCGGGTCCGGGGCGGCGCCGGGCGCGCGCCAGCGCCGGCCGAGCCGGTCGCGGGTGTGGACCGCGATCACCTCGGCGCCGATGCGCGAGCGGACGAAGGCGAGGGTGCGGCGTCGGGCCCGGACGAGGTCGGTGAGAAGGTCCGCGGTCTCCGACAGGGCCGACCGCCGCGGACCGTCCTCGGGGGCACCGCTCGGGACACCCGGCGGCAGGTCCTGGTCGACGAAGTCGTCCTCGGCGACCTCTTCGGCGTCGGTGAGCAACGGCGGCATCCAGAGCGCGACGGTGCGCCGGCCGGCGGGCGAGGCATCCGCGGTGACGGCATGCACCTCGGCGGCATCGACCCCGAGCAGCCGGGCCGCCGTCACCTCCGGCTCCCCCGTCGTCGCCGACGCCATGATCGCCGTCGGGTGTGCCCCGTAGTGCTCGGCCAGCCGGAGCAGCCGGCGCAGCACCAGGGCCACGTGCGCGCCGAGGACCCCGCGGTAGGCATGGCACTCGTCCACGACGATGTACCGCAGGCCGCGGAGCAGTCGCTGCCAGCGCTTGTGCCCGCTGAGCATGGAGAAGTGCAGGAAGTCCGGGTTCGTCAGGACGATGTCTGCGTAGTCGCGGGCCCAGTCGCGCTCGTTCAGCGGGGTGTCGCCGTCGCACGTCACGGCCCGCACGTCCCTGATCGCTCCGGCGCGGAGCAGTTCGGTGAGTCCGTGCAGTTGGTCCGCAGCCAGCGCCTTCGTGGGGCTGAGGTACAGGACGCTCGGACGACGGGTGAGTGTGGAGATCCTGGTGCCGGGGGCCTGGGCGCGGATGGCGGTGATCGCCGGGAGCCACCCGGCCAGCGACTTGCCGGATCCCGTGGAGGTCGCGAGGACCACGTGCCTCCCGGCCCAGGCGGCCTCCGCGGCCTCCACCTGGTGCACCCAGGGCTCGGTGATGCCGCGGGCACGATAGGCGCTCACGAGGTCGGGGTCCGCCCACTGCGGCCACGCGGCGGTCCGGCCGGCACGCGCCGGCATCCGCTCGACGTGCAGGAGACTGTCCTGCTCACGACGACCGGTCAGGAGCACCTGCAGCGTGTCCCGGTCGGCCATTCGCCGATTGTCGCAGCACCGTCGGACACCATCTGTTCGCTGCGACGACCGCGCGCCCCGTCGGCGACGTACCCGAGCAACGTCGATCAGCCTGCGCCGACGATGCGGCGATTCGTCAGCGACGCAGCGAGTCGATCATCCGGTTCAGCGCCGCCTCGGCCAGTTCCGGTCGTCCGCCGTCGGCGATCCAGATCGCCGCCTCGTTCATCGCGCCGCCGAGCAGCGCACCGGCGGCACCGGGGTCCACGGCCAGATCGTCGAGCGCGGCCAGTCCTTCGGCCAGTAGGTGCGCGGACTGCTGGGAGTCCATCCGGCGCCAGGACTCCCAGCCGACCACGGCGGGTCCGTCCACGAGCACGATCCGCCGGATACCTGGCTCCACTGCGGCCTTCAGGAATGCCGCGCTCCCGTCCCTGATCGCGGGCCAGCCCGCGCCCGGGGCCGCGTGCGCGACGGCGTCCGCGATCACGGCGTGGGCGTCGGCGAGCACGGCCGTGAACAGCCCCAGCTTGTCGCCGAAGTGGTGATAGACCGCGCCCCGGGTCACACCTGCCGCCTCCGCCACCCGCTCGAGACCGACCGCCGCATACCCGTGCTCGGCGAACAGCTCGCGGGCCACCTCACGCAGCCGCCGTTCGGTCGCCTCGCTCTGCGCCTTGGTCGCTCTGGCCACGGCCAACTCCTTTACAAACAGTCTGTACGTATTCTACGGTGGACTCTATACATACAGAGTGTATCTAACTGGAGGCATCCCATGATCACCAGCATCTACCCGGTCCTGATGAGTACGGACGTGGCGGCCAGCGCCGCCTTCTTCACCGAGCGGTTCAGTTTCGAGACCGTGTTCGAGGCCGACTGGTACGTCTCGCTGCGCCGGGACAGCTGGGAGCTGGCCTTCGTCGACGCCGACCATCCGACGATCCCCAGCGGCTTCCGCGCCGCGGCGAGCGGGGTGCTGGTCAACATCGAGGTGGATCACGTCGACGAGGAATACGCCCGGCTCACTGCCGCCGGCGATGTGCGGGTCGCGCTCGAGCTCCGCTCGGAGGACTTCGGGCAGCGGCACTTCATCGTCGTGGCGCCCGGCGGCGTCCTCGTCGACGTCATCGAGCCGATCCCGTACGCCGGCGAGTTCGCGGCGCAGATCTGATCCTGACGTCGCGCCGACCCCCGGGCGAGTTCGTGGCGCGTGCGCGATCCTGACGCCGCGCTGATCCCCGGGCGAGTTCGTGGCGCGGTCTTGATCCTGACGTCGCGCTGATCCTCGACGCGACTTCGCGGCGGCGCGGGCCCGATCCTGACCCGCGCCCTGATCCCGCGGCTACGCGGTCGCCGGTTGCGGCACGTCTGTGGCGGCGAGCGTCAGATAGGCGAATCCCATGACGTCCCGGTGCCCGCGCAGCCAGATCGAGCGCTGCGCGTCCAGGCCCTGCCTGACCGCATCGGCGTCCGGGTGGTCCGGGTGGGCAGCGAGCCAGAGTTCCCGGTCGGCCATATGACCGGACTCGTACTCCTCCCACTCCTCCCGCGTGACGGTCTCGGTGCGGATCGGACGGAAGCCGGCGGCGATGGCCTGATCGACCAGGTCGGCGAGCAACGGACAGTCCTCGGCGGTGGTGCCCTCCCACATGTTTGCGAGTTCGGTCGCCGTGGGTGGATGCTCCCAGTACTCGACTCCGAACAGCAGCCGTCCACCGTCGCGCACACGGCCGCGCAGCGCGGTGAGTGCCTCGGGGATCGAGCCGAAGGCGTGGAATGCGCCGATGTTCAGCACGATGTCGGCCGGTTCGGTGGGCTGGGCGGCGGAGCCTTCGACGAGGTCCACGCGGTCCCCGAGGGCGCGGCCCGCAGCGGTGACCCGCGCGCGTTCGAGGTCCGGGCCATGGACATCCACGCCGATGCCGCGAGCCTCCGGTGCCCCGGCGAGCGTCATGAGCAGGAGTTCGGCCCAGCCGCAGCCCAGGTCCACGATCAACGCCGGGCTGGTCGCCGCGAGGTCGGCCGCCAGGCGATGGGCGCGTTGGGACGAGAGCGGGGCGTTGAAGGTCAGCAGGCTGCCCGACCCCGAAGGGGGCGGAGCGGAGCCGTCGGCTGACGCAGTTCCGACATCATTTGGCGTCGCCGGGCCGTCGTTCGGTGTCGAGGTCATCGCAGGCGACCCTGCACCGCCGATCTGTCACCGTCAAGGTGATTGGTGGTCACCGTCGATGGGAGTCAGCGGGGGTGGTGCCCCTCGGCCGACAGACTCCGGGCCGACCGACTCCGGCCCGACCGACTCCGGCGCGACTCACTCCAGTCCGACCGGCCCGGCCCGGGCCTGCGCGGTGGCCCGGGCCGACCACCCGGGGACCGGCGTCACCGGGACCCCGACCTGCACGGTCACCATGCCGCCCGCGGACACGACACAGGAGTCGAGCTCGACGCCGTGGCGCTGCGCGACGCCACCCGCGGCCGCGCACGCGTCGCCGGAGCGGCCCGCCGCCACCTCGGCACCGGCGATGGCAGCGAGATCGGCCGACCCCTGCGCCAGGCCGCGCGCACTCGTGACCCGGGCCAACCCGCCGATCAACACGGCGAGGATGAGCGCCGCCGCAACGATGCCGAGAACCAGGACCGTGGCCGATCCCCGTTCTCCCTCGCCGAGGCGGCTCGAGATACCTCGGTGGGCGAACCGAGCGCGGGCACGACGTTCACCCGACGCGGCAGGCACGAACCGCACCGGTGTCACGGCCCACTCCCGGGTTCGGCGCGTGCGGAGAACTCGGCCGAGGCCATCAGCCCAGCGGCCCCGAACGGGCCCGCGTCCACGGGTGCGCTGACGCGGACCACCACCCACCCGTCGGCGGACGTGACCGAGACCTGAGCCTGCTCGCCGGCGAGGTCGGAGGCGATGGCTGCCACCTCCGCCTCACCGGAGCCGAGTGCGGCCGCGCGGGCACCCGCACGAGCGGCGTCCGTGCACCGCACCTGGGCGGTCGCCGCCGCCGCAACGAGCAGGACGGCGACCAGCACCAGGACGACGGCGGGCAGCACGATCGCGAACTCGGCCGTGACCGAGCCCTGCTCGCGCTGCCCAACGCCCGGCACGCCGCGGGAGTGGCCGTGTCCGGGCCTGATGCGGCCCGTGCGGCCTGCTAGGCCCCGACCGACCCGGCTCCGACCGGCCAGGCTCCGACCGACCCGGCTCCGACCGACCCGGCTCCGACCGACCCGGCTCCGACCGGCCTGACTCCGACCGGCCTGGCCACTCTTCCCGGGTGCCTGCACGGATCAGCCGCCCACCGACAGCGCCTGCCGGATGATCCCGAGCAGGAGCCCGCGGACCTCGTCGCTGCGCAGGATCACCAGGAGCAACCCGGCGAAGGCCACGGCCGCCAGGGTGGCGATGGCGTACTCCGCGGTGGCCATCCCCGCCTCAGCCGTGCGCCGCACCAGCACGTACCGACGCCGCAGACCCGACACGAAGCGGCGCCACGCCGCGGCTCCGAACTTGGCGATTCTCATGTTCTTCCTCTCGTCTCCGGGATCGGCCGACCCCGTCCTGCCTCCACTGTGGGCGCTGCCACCGCCAGCGGCTCTGGGCGCCGGGGCTCCTGTGGACGGCCGGGCATCGGCCGTCTCGCGGTGGGTCACTGGAGCTCAGGGCCCGAGCAGGTCGAGCCCTGTCGACAGCAGCACCGGGACCAGCCCGAGCAGGATGAAGGACGGGAGCAGGCACAGCCCGAGTGGGAGGACCAACTGCACACCCAGTCGGGCCGCGGCCTCCCGGGCGCTCGCGCCCCGGCGAGCACGGACCCCTTCCGCGGCTTGGCGCAGGCCTGCTCCGGGCGCCACGCCGTCGCACCAGGCGGGGGCCAGCGCCCGAGACACCGCAGCCCAACCGTCGTCGACGCCGAGCCAGGCCTGATCCCAGTCGGCACCGAGCCGGAGGGCGCCGGCGACGCGCCGGAGCGGCTCACCCTGCTCGGCCGGCAGCGCATGTCCAAGGGCATCGAGCGCGGCGGGGATCGAGACGCCGGCGGTGAGCGCCGCGTCGAGCAGGTCGAGCACCACCGCGGGATCGACGACCGGGCCGGACTCCCGGTGCCGACGTCGTAACGGGAGCCGGCTGTGCGCCGGCTCGCCGGTCCTTGACGCTGCCGTTGTGGGCCGCGCGGACGGTGCGTACGCGAGTGGTACGCGTCGCAGCGCCCACGGCACCGCCGCGAGCACCATCAGCACGGCGGCGAGCCACGCCGGACTCATCACGCACCCGCTCGTTCGGCTCGACGCACCAGCGTCGCGACCCACCGCCGGCCGACCACGACCAGTCCGACCCCGAGCACGAGGCACCAGCCGCCGATCCCGCCGCCGAGCAGCACGCCGAGCGGATCGGCACCGAGGCCCGTGCCGAGCAGCACGCCGGCCAGCGGCAGCCAGGCGAGCAGTCGTGCCGTCGACCTGGGGCCGGCGAGCGCAGCGCGCCGGGCCGAGGCCGCCTCGGCCGACTCGACGAGCCCACTCGCACAGCGCTCGAGGACATCGGCCAGCGGCGTGCCCACGCGATGGGCGATCCGGCAGGCAGCGATGGCACCGGCCACCTGTGCCTCGTCCGCGCCGTGCCCCACCCGTTCGGCGAGTTCCGTGAGCGGATCCGGGACGCCCGACGGCCCGCGGTCGCCCGCCATCCATGACTCGTCCGCGCCCGGCGAGGTCCGCGCGGCGGGTGGTCGGGGCCGCACGGCGAGGGAATGGACCACCGGGTCCGCGGCCGAGGCGGGTCCGACCATGCCGGTGCTCGCAAGCGCCCGTTCCCACGCGGACTCGACGTCGGACCCGGACCGCAGCCTCGCGGCGACCTCCACGAGCACCTCACCGATGAGGATCGGTCGGTCGCGCGGCCTCCAGAGACCTCGTCGCGGCGCGCGGCGGCCGGGCCCGGCGCTCGAGCGTCGATCCGCGCGGCCGCGCGGACGACCCCGGTCCTGCGGACGCGCGGGTGTGCCACGGTGACCGGGCGCCGTCAGCAGCCACACGGCCAGGACACACAGCACGGCCCCGAGCACCCCGCTCACCGTGCCGCGTCCAACCGCTCGGCGAGCGCCGGCCAGCCCGGTCCCCAGCGCCACCCGCCGCGGCCGTCACGACCCATCGCGACCTCGCAGCGCATGCCGTCACCGCCGTCGGGCGAGAGCACCGCGACCTGATCCACGTGACGACGGCCCTCGGTCCGGCGCAGGTGCACCACCGCGTCGAACGCACTGAGCGCCTGGATCGCGACTGCTGCCGGACTCAGCCCGGCGAGTGTGCCGAGCGCGGCGAGGCGGGCCGGAACATCGGTGGCCGCGTTGGCGTGCACCGTGGCCAACCCGCCGTCATGGCCGGTGTTGAGGGCACCGAGCACCTCCCGGACCTCGGCTCCACGACACTCCCCCAGCACCAGCCGGTCCGGGCGCATCCGCATCGCCGTGCGCACCAGGTAGTCCAGCCCGATCCCGCCGACGCCCTGCACGTTCGGCCGTCGGACCTGCAGGTGCACCACGTGCGGGTGGTCCGGCGCCAGCTCCGCCGCCTCTTCGATGCACACGATCCGTTCGTTCGGCGGCACCAGCGAGAGCATGCTGGCCAGGAGCGTGGTCTTGCCGCTGCCGGTGGCGCCGCTGACCAGAACGTTCGCGCGCACGCGCACGAGCTGGGCGAGGATCTGCGCGGACCGGTCGTCGAGGAACCCGTCCTCGACCAGTTCAGCGAGCCGGAACGCCCGACGGCGGACCGTGCGTAGCGAGATCAACGCACCTTCCGCGCTGAGCGGGGCAAGCACGGCGTGCAGGCGGGTGCCGTCCGGAAGTCGTCCCTCCGCAACGGGCGCGGCGTCATCCAGCCTCTGGCCGGCGACGGCGGCGAGCCGGGTGGCGAGGGTGCGGATGTCGCCGAGACCCGCCGCCGGGACCCGGCGCAGGCCGTCGCCGCGATCCACCCAGACACCGTGGTCGGCATTCACGAGGACGTCGGTCACCCGGGGGTCGTCGAGCAGCGGCTGCAGCACCGGGCCGGCGCCGAGGAGTTCGGCCCTGGCGTCCCGCTCCAGCGTGATCAGGTCACGGTCGCCGATCGGGCTGGAGGTCTCCCGGACCGCCCTGGTGACCCGGCCGGGGTCCGGCTCCTGGTGGCTCCCGAGCAGCCGGTCGCGCACCTGATCGACCCCAGCCTTCGCCATCGGCAGCCGATCGCCCACCTGGTTGGCACCGGTGTTCGCCAGCGGCGGCCGATCGGGTACCCGGGCGGCCCTCGTGCTCGTCATCGTCGGTGCCGATCAGTCGGCGAGGCCGAGTGCGCCGACGAGCGTGCGTGCGCCGCGGATCAGCGGACCTCGGCGCTGTTCACCCGGCGCGACACCCCGTTCGACGGCGGCCGCGAGGGACCGTTCGGGGCGCATGGTCAGCTCCAGCGGCAGCTCGCAGGCCCGGGCGATCTCCTGGGCGGTCAGCCCGCCGGGCGCCGGGCCCCGGACCACCAGGCGTACGTCCGCGCCGGTCAGCGCGCGGGCCAGCACCTGCGCACCCGCGGCGGACGCGACATCACAGGTCGCCGCCACGAGGACCACGTCGCAGAAGGGCACCCAGTTGGCCTCGCCGGACTCGGCCGCACCTCGGGCGAGATCGAGGACGAGGACGTCGTGACCGGCGGCCAGCGCCTCGAGGACGGGGATCTCAGCCCCCTGTGACGGGCCGCCCCGCCAGTCCGCGGACAGCACGTGCACCCCGTGCCACACCGGGAGCGCCACCGAGAGCGATTCGGAGTCGAAGCCGCCCCGGTCCCCGGCGAGGTCGCCCCAGCGGACCCCGCCCTCGTGCTCGATGCCCAGGATCAGCTCCACGCCCGCCCCGCTCAGGTCCAGATCCGCGAGGGCCACACCCAACCCGGCATCCGCGCAGGCACGGGCCAGCGCGGTGGCCAGCGCCGAGGTGCCCACGCCGCCACGGGCGCCGATCACGCCGACCACCTGCGCACGCCGCGTCCGGGTCGCGGCACGTGCCCGGGCGAGCACCTGCTCGGCGGCACCCGGCAGCACGAGGCACGCTCCGCCGTCGGGCGCGGCTGCCCCGGGCACCACACTCACCCACGCGGACCGGTGCCGGACCTCGGTCCACGACGGGTCCTGCGGACCCCACTCGGTGGCGCTGTCGAGCAGCAGACCGGCCTCCGGCGGCCCGGCGGCGGGCGGGTGGATCGCCAGCGGCACCCCGGCGAGCGAGGTCACCGCCCGCACCTGCTCGATCAGGGCGGCGTCGGCCGAACGCAGGGCGATGATCGGTTGCTCCAGGGACACCGTGACTCCTCGGGTCGGGCCTTGAGCGTGCCCCGTGCGGCCACGCCGTCGCCGCCCCGATCACCCCGTTGTGGACGGTGAGGGGTCGGGGATCGCCTGTGGACACGATCGTCGATCCCTTCCCAACCCCAGCCCGAGGGAGTAGAAATGGAGGACAACTCCAGCAGCGGCGAGTACCCACGCGCGATAGGTCCACGAATAGGACCGGGCGACCGGGATCCGTCCCGTAGCGACCCGTACCGGATATGCACGCTTGATCGCTCGTACGCCACTGAAGGTGACAACGGCGCCCCTGGGGCGCCGTTGTTGCGTGATTCCGGTGCCCCGCCGGTTCGGCGCGCCCTCCGGATCCGCACCGTCCACCTCGCTACGGTGACTCCACACGACGATCTTGGAGGATCCAGTGAGCACCGACCCGCCCAGTACCGGTGACAAGGACGAGGTGAACCCCGCACCCGCCGACGACACCACCGCGACTCCAGACGCGCCCACGCAGGGCGGCGTGCTGCCCAGCCCGTCGAGGGCCACCGGTCGGGCGGAGCCCGCCGCGTCCTCGGACCCGACCGCCGAGCCGGTCGACCGCGGTCTCGACGAGTCCGTCGCGCCGGTCTCCGAGACCGACCTCGCCGATGAGCCCAAGGCTGCCGGTACCGACCTGCCCGCCGCCGAACCGGTGACAGCCGCCGAACCGGTGACAGCCGCCGAACCGGTGACCGCAGCCGGGACGACCCTGCCCGCCGCGAGCGAGCCCCCGACCGCCACGACCAGCCCCGTCGAGGACACCCCCCGGGCCCTCGACGCCGACGAACCCCTGGAGGACGACGTGCCCCCTGCCCCCACCCGCGAGGAGGACGAGGCGGTCCGCGCCGAGCGAGCGCGCCGGTTCGGCCGCCCCTCCGCCGAGAGCGCCGCATCCGCCGACGAGGCCGGCACGACCGCCGTCGGCCCCACCGCGGCCGGCACGACGGCCGCCGGCACGACCTCGACCGACGCCACGGGCAGCGACGCCGGCGCCATCGCGGCCGGCACCACCGCCGGTGTCGCGGCCGGCACCGCCACCGAGGCGGACACCGTGGGCCCGGTGACACCGTCCGAGACCGCGGCCCGCGGGGCGGACGACCCCTTCGAGGACTGGGACGACGGCCCGCAGTCCCGTACCAGCGCGCACTGGTGGGGCATCCTCATCGCCGTCGTGTTCACCCCGGTCGCGTGGTACCTCATCGCCGACGGCGGTGACCGCATCGCGCACGCGCAGAACACGAATCTCGACCAGATCAACGTGGCCGGGTTCATCGAGCTCGGCGGGGGCATCCTCGCGCTCATCGCGCTCTTCATCGCGGCCCGTTGGTCCTCGGTGGGCTCGATCATCGTGGGCTCGGTCGGCGTGGTGGTCGGCGCCGCGTTCCTCGCCGTGCCCCGCTTCGTCCTGGACTTCCTGGACGAGCAGGCCGCCCCGGTCTTCGAGCGGCTCCAGCAGTTCGGCACGAACATCTACGACCACCTCCTGTCCGACGGCCAGACCGGTCGCCTGGTGGCCTACGGCATCGTCCTGATCTTCACCGGCGTGGTCTCCCACGGAGCCCGCCGACAGGGTCGCCGCGAGGAACGACGCAAGACCGCAGTCGGACTCGACTGATCCCCACCGACCCCACGGGACGGTCCGGTGCCTCGGCGCCGGGCCGTCCCGTTCGTCGTCGTCCCGTAGTTGGGACCGGCCCGCCGGTGCCTGCGCGATGGGCATAGGCTGACCCGCGAAACCATGCACCGTCGATGTTGCTCGGAGGAACCGTGACGGACCAGCACAACCCTGCCCTGGAGAACCTGCTCTCGGAGACGCGGTCGTTCCCACCCGGCTCGGAGTTCGCCGCGCAGGCGAACGCCCAGCCGGAACTGTACGACCGTGCGGCCGCGGACCGGCTCGGGTTCTGGGCCGATCAGGCGAACACGTACCTGACCTGGTCGAAGCCGTTCACCGAGGTCCTCGACTTCTCCGGGGCACCGACGGCCCGCTGGTTCGCCGACGGTCAGCTCAACGCGGCCTACAACGCCGTGGACCGGCATGTCGAGGCCGGTAACGGGGACCGGGTCGCGATCCTCTTCGAGGGCGAGCCGGGCGATACCCGCACCCTCACCTACGCCGACCTCAAGGACGAGGTCTCCCGGGCCGCGAACGCCCTCGGCGCCCTCGGCGTGACGACCGGGGACCGGGTCGCGATCTACCTGCCGATGATTCCCGAGGCGGTCATCGCGATGCTCGCCTGCGCCCGGATCGGGGCCACCCACTCGGTGGTCTTCGGCGGCTTCTCGGCCGAGGCCCTGTACTCCCGGATCACCGATGCGGACGCGAAGCTGGTCATCACCAGCGACGGCGGCTACCGCCGCGGCAAGCCGAGCGCTCTCAAGCCGGCCGTCGACGAGGCCCTCACCAAGGGCGAGACGAACGTCGCGCACGTGCTCGTGGTGCGCCGCACCGAGCAGGACGTGGCCTGGACGCAGGGCCGGGACGTGTGGTGGCACGACGCGCTCACCGACGCCTCACCCGAGCACACCCCGGTCCCGGTGGACGCCGAGCACCCGCTCTTCATCCTCTACACCTCCGGCACCACCGGTAAGCCCAAGGGCATCCTGCACACCACGGGCGGCTACCTGACCCAGGCCGCCTACACGCACTCGGTGGTCTTCGACCTCAAGCCAGAGACGGACGTGTACTGGTGCACGGCCGACGTCGGCTGGGTCACCGGGCACTCCTACGTGACCTACGGCCCGCTCATCAACGGCGCGACCCAGGTCCTCTACGAGGGCACTCCGGACACCCCGCACAAGGGCCGCTGGTGGGAGATCGTCGCCAAGTACAAGGTCACCATCCTCTACACCGCTCCGACGGCGATCCGCACCTGCATGAAGTGGGGCGAACAGATCCCCGGCGAGTTCGACCTCAGCTCGCTGCGCGTCCTGGGCAGCGTCGGTGAACCGATCAACCCCGAGGCATGGATGTGGTACCGCCGCGTCATCGGCGCCGACCACACCCCGATCGTGGACACCTGGTGGCAGACCGAGACCGGCGCGATCATGATCTCGCCGCTGCCCGGCGTCACCGCCGCCAAGCCCGGCTCGGCGCAGACCCCACTGCCGGGCATCAGCGCCGACATCTGGAACGACGCCGGCGAGCCCGTCGGCAAGGGCGGCGGCGGGTACCTCGTCCTGGACGAGCCCTGGCCCTCGATGCTGCGCGGCATCTGGGGTGACGAGCAACGCTTCAAGGACACCTACTGGTCCCGCTTCCCCGGCACCTACTTCGCCGGCGACGGAGCCAAGTACGACGACGAGGGCAACATCTGGCTCCTCGGCCGCGTCGACGACGTCATGAACGTCTCCGGCCACCGCCTGTCGACCACCGAGATCGAGTCGGCGCTGGTCTCCCACGACTGGGTCGCCGAGGCCGCCGTCGTGGGCGCCTCCGACGACACCACCGGCCAGGCGGTCGTCGCGTTCGTGATCCTGCGCGGCGAGGCCGTCGAACGCGCCGACGAGATCGGCGAGGGACACGACGTCGTCGCCGAACTGCGCAACCACGTCGCGAAGGAGATCGGCCCGATCGCCAAGCCCCGCTCGATCCTGGTGGTCGCCGAACTCCCCAAGACCCGGTCCGGGAAGATCATGCGCCGCCTCCTGCGCGACGTCGCCGAGCACCGCCCCGTCGGAGACGTCACCACCCTCGCCGACACCTCGGTGATGGACCTCATCTCCACCGGCCTCAACACCGCCCCCGCCGCAGACTGACCGGACCCGGCGGGCCGGGTGCTCGCGATCGCCCACGCCGGGCGCGAGATCGTGAACACCCGCCTGCCGCGGTGTTGGGATAGCCTCAGGACCCGTGACCGTCGACCCCTCGATCATCCTCGGCGAGGGCCCCTGGACCCACCGGATGGTCGCCGCCAACGGCGGCCGGTTCCACGTGGCGCTGGCCGGCCCTGACGACGGTGACGCCCCCCTGGTGGTGCTGCTGCACGCCTTCCCGCAGTTCTGGTGGGCCTGGCGTGCGCAACTGCCGATGCTCGCCGACGCCGGCTACCGGGTCGCGGCGATGGACCTGCGCGGCTTCGCCGGGTCGGACAAGCCGCCGTCGGGCCACGACACGCCTTCGATGGTCGCCGACGTGAGCGGCGTGATCCGGTCCCTCGGCGCCACGCAGGCCGTGGTCGTGGGGCACGGGATCGGTGGTCAGGTGGCGTGGTCAATGCCGAGCATGGCGCCGCGCGTCACCCGGGCCATCGGCGTGGTCGGCGCGCCGCACCCGGTGTTCCTGCACTCGTGGTCCCATCGCGCGGCGCCGGCCGGGACGATCGGCAGGCTGGCGAAGTTCCAGGTGCCGTGGTTCCCGGAGCACTCGCTCACCCGCGGCGATCTGGTCGCGCGGCTGCTGCACGCCTGGGGCGCGCCCGGTTGGAAGAGCCCGGACGTCGACCTGTACACGGACGCGATGCGGCTGCCATTCGTGGCCCACAGCGCGATGGAACAGATCCGCTGGTTGGTGCGCTCCACGCCGCGTACCGACGGCCGCCGGTTCCGGTCCGCGGTCTCCGCACCGGTGGCGGTACCGGTGCTGTCCCTCCACGGTGCCAAGGACGGGAACCTGCCACCACGCGCCTGTCGCCGCGACATCGAGATGGTCACCGCCCGGTACAGCCGGGTAGTGGTCGACGGCGCAGGTCACTTCGTGCCGGAGGAGTCACCCGAGGAGGTGGGTGAGTTGTTGCTCGCCTGGCTCGCCGAGCTGCCCTGAGGCGACCCGCCGCTCCGAGTGGCGTTGGCGGTGGGCCAGCAACCGCCCTAATGTGGCGCACGGACACGCTGGGCCTGTCACGGTCTGCCCCAAGTCCGGGCGGGTGGCAGACTGTGGTTTACCTCACACGCCTGCCCGTTGGGCAACGAACAGGGAGATTCGATGAACGAGACCGTGGTCCGTACCGCACCGCTCTTCGCCGAACTGAGCGACGAGAGCTATCTCGCGGTGCGGGAGCGGATGGAGGCCCTGACGTTCCGGCGCGGCGAGGAGATCTTCCACGAGGGCTCGGCCGGTGACCGGCTCTATGTGATCGGCTCCGGCAAGGTGAAGCTCGGCCACATGGCCCCGGACGGCCGGGAGCACCTGCTGGCCATCCTCGGCCCGGGCGAGATCCTCGGCGAGGTCTCCCTCTACGACCCGGGCCCCCGCACCGCCACGGCGACGGCGCTGGCCACGACCGAGATGGTCGAGCTGAGCCATCAGGGGCTGCTGCAGATCCTCGACGCGCGTCCCGAGGTGTCCCAGCACCTGCTCCGCTCGCTGGCCCTGCGCCTGCGCCGCACGAACGACAAGGTCGCGGACCTGATCTTCTCCGACGTACCGGGCCGGGTCGCGAAGGCACTGCTGGACCTGGGCCGCCGGTTCGGCGAACGCACGGACGCCGGGCTGAAGGTCACGCACGACCTCACCCAGGAGGAGCTTGCCCAGTTGGTCGGCGCGACCCGGGAGACCGTGAACAAGGCCCTGGCCGAGTTCTCCTCGAGGGGCTGGCTGCAGCTGCAGGGCCGATCCGTCATCCTCATCGACATCGACCGCCTCACCCACCGCGGACGCTGACCGACACCCCTGCCCACCCCGGCCACCCCGGCCCAGCCCTCTTGCCGCGACCCCCGGCCCCCCGCGCACCCGCCGAGCGCGCGGAAACCCTCGGTCAACTCACGAGGGACCGGGGGCTTCCGCGCACTCGGCCCAGGGCGGCGGCGACCTGTTGTGGGATCAGCGCCGGTTGATAGACGTCGGCGGCGGTGAATCGCAGGATCACCGTGTCCGTGCGCGACGCCAGGGCGTTCTGTCGGGCCCGGTCGCGGAACAGCGCCTCGGGAGCGGAGTGGATCGAGACGCCGTCGATCTCGACCAGCACCCACGAGCCATCCTCGCGGAGCCAGCCCATGTCACCTCGGGCGACGAAGGCACCGCGTGAGTCGGTGACCACCACCTGAATGTCATCCGGCGGGAGACACGCGTCCACGCACACCAACCTGGCACGCGTCTCGAGCGGCGACTCGGCCCGGCCGTCGACCAGGCCCCACCACGGGGTGAGCCTCGCGGCGCCTCGCCTGCCGCGAACCCGACGGCGGACCTCGGCGAGACCCTCGGCGTCGAGCTGGCGCCGGAACAGGGTCGAGTCGAGTACGGCGACCGCGCTCTCCCGGTCCATCTCGGGCAGCGCCTGGACCAGTGCGGAGCGAAGGTCGGCCACGGCCCGCCCGCGCAGTCTGGCGACGCCGAACCTGTGATCGAACCGCCGGACCCGGATCGACGCCGGACCGCGGTTCCCGCGACCTCCCGGCAGGCTCACCTCGGGTGTGATCCGGGCGGGCAGGCCCCACACCCCGTGGAGCGCGAGGGCGCACATGCCGACGGCGATCGCGTCCGGGCCGGCACCCAGCAGTCCGAGCCACGCAGCCCGGCGCCGCTGGTGATCGTGAAGATCGCCGACCGCTGGCTCACCGCAGTCGTAGACACCCCGCACGAGCCGGTGCCACAGCCCACTGCGGACAAGATTGGCGATCCGCAGCTCGGAGATGCCGAGGCGTGCGCACTGTGCAGTCGTGATCAGCCCCGCCTGCCCACGCGCGACCCGCAACGCAGACTCCGGTTGCCTCACACCTGCCACTGACCCAGCACACCATCGTCCGGTCCCCGCCCACGTGCCCCCTGTGGACAACGCCGACGAGCCCCCGCTCCGCTCCCATCCCCGGCGATCCCCGATCGTCCCGCACGGCTCGGCGAGCGCGCACTTGTCACGTTCCAAGCCGACCGGAACCGGTGGCAACAGCGCGCTCGAGCGAGTCGGGTGGGCAACCGAGGGTGGGGGCAGTCAGCCGGGGTGGCCTGGCCGATCGACGGTCAGTCGGGCAGGACCTCGACGGTCAGCTCGACCTCGACCGGAGCGTCGAGCGGAAGGACCGCGACGCCGACGGCGGAACGTGCGTGCACGCCCGCGTCACCGAAGATCTCCTGGAGCACGTTCGAGGCGCCGTTGATCACGCCCGGCTGTCCCGTGAACGACGGGTCCGAGGCGACGAATCCGACGACCTTCACGACCCGGACGATCCGGTCCACCCCACCGATCAGCGCGACCACGGCGGCCAGGCCGTTCAGGGCTGCGAGCCGGGCGAGCGCGGTCGCGTCGGCAGGACTGACCAGCCCGTCGCCCACGCCCACCTTGCCGGTGTGCGCCATCACGCCGTCGACCATGGGCAACTGCCCCGACGTGTGCACCAGGTCACCCTGACGCAGCGCCGGCACGTAGGACGCGACCGGCGGGACGACGTCGGGCAGGTCGATCCCGAGCTCGGCGAGGCGCGCCGATGCGCTCACGCCTTCTCCCGCTTGAGGTAGGCGACCAGTCCCTGACCGTCGGGGCCGGGCACCACCTGAACGAGTTCCCACCCGTCGGCGCCCCACTGGTCGAGGATCGCCTTCGTCGAGTGGATGATCAGTGGAATGGTCGCGTACTCCCAAGTAGCCATGCCACTGATCCTAGGGCTGGCTTCAGTTGTTGCGCGGATCGGCCCCTCGGCGCGGCTTCGTCGCCGGCCACTTCTGGCTGATCAGTTCGTTGATGGCGTTGCGGTCCGTGTCCGCCAGGGCCATCCGCCAGGACTCCACCGTGGGTGCGCGGCGCAACAGCGCGCGGCGCTCCCGCTCGGTCATGCCGCCCCAGACACCGAACTGGATCCGGTTGTCCAACGCGTCGACCAAGCACTCCAGGCGCACGGTGCAGGAGAAGCACACCTCGCGTGCCTGCCGCTGCGCCGCGCCCTGCACGAAGAGGTCGTCGGGCGACTTCTGCGCACACGCCGCCTGCAACGTCCAACTCTCATCAAAACGTACGTCCACAATGACCTCCACGACGAGACTGCCTGCCAGTCACTCGACAGGAGGGCTCTCGTCCCCGAAAAATACAAGGACTTCGAGCACTCCCCCCATGTGCGGAGTTATACACCTCCGCACGGACAAAAGACAGTCCTTGCCGATCGGCGGATGGAACCGGCTCAGCAGTCGGTCGCGCCGGAGCCTGTCCGGTTCGACGATTGCCGCGGATCCCCGTGGCATCAGGCGCGAGCGGGGACGGCACTCCGACGGCCTCCGACCCGTGTCCGGTTCCCCGCTAGGGGTGCTCGGACGCGCCCTACGCGCCGCCGTGCGCGGGAGGGTGGCCACACCCGGGGCACAACGTATCCTAGAACGCATGGCACCTCCTTCCCGGTCGACTTCGCGCGCCGTCAACGCGGCACAACTGGTCTCCCTGTTTCTCGCGTTCCTTCTGGTCGCGGGCGTCGGTGGCGTCCTCTCGGCCGGTTTCATGATGCCCTTCGTGACGGCCGTCGGCGCGACCACGGACGCCTCCACCCGGCTGTTCGACGAGCTGCCGACGGAGTTGGGCACGGAGGAGCTGTCCGAGCAGACGGTCATGAACGCCTCGGACGGGACCCGGCTCGCGACGTTCTTCCTCGAGAACCGGATCGTGGTGCCGCTGTCCGAGATCAACCCGTATATGGGTGCGGCCGTGATCGCGGTCGAGGACCAGCGCTACTACGAGCACGGCGGCGTGGACCCGGAGGGTCTGATCCGGGCCGCGGTGCAGACCCTGACCGGCTCCGGGCTCCAGGGTGGCTCGACGTTGACCCAGCAGTACGTGAAGAACGTGCTCATCGAGGCCGGCCGGAACGCGAACGACCCCGATGCGATCGAGGCCGCGCGGGAGAGCACCATCGGCCGCAAGCTCCGCGAGGCCAAGCTGGCGATCGCGCTGGAGCAGGTCCGCACGAAGGACGAGATTCTCGAGGGCTACCTCAACATCGCGCAGTTCGGCCCGTCCCAGTACGGGGTCGAGGCCGCCGCGCAGTACTTCTTCTCGGTCAGCGCCGCCGAACTCACCCTCGGCCAGTCCGCGATGCTCGCCCGGATCACGCAGAACCCGGCGAAGTGGAACCCGCGCAACAACCCGGAGGTCGCGGAGGCCGGCCGTAACACCGTGCTCGGGCTGATGCTCGCGCAGGGGAAGATCACCCAGGAGGAGCACGACGCCGCCGTGGCGCAGCCGATCGCGGACATGCTGAACGGCTCGGACACCCCGGTGGGCTGCTCGAACGCCGGCACCGCCGCGTACTTCTGCGACTACGTGAAGGCCGAGATCCTGAACAATCCGGTCTTCGGTGAGACCCAGGCCGAGCGGTACCAGCTGCTGGTGCGCGGCGGGCTGACCATCAACACCACGATCAACCTCACCATGCAGGCCCAGGCCTACGCCTCGCTCACCGACGCGATCCCCGTCGATGACCCCTCCGGCGTCTCGACCGCCGTCTCGACGGTCCAGCCCGGCACCGGGCAGATCCTCGCGATGGCGCAGAACACCCTGTACGGCAAACCCGCCGAGGGAGCCTCCAGAACCACCGAGGTGAACTTCAATGCCGACACCAGATACGGCGGCTCCAGCGGGTTCCAGACCGGGTCGACGTTCAAGGCGTTCGTGCTGACGCAATGGCTCATCGACGGACACTCCCTCAACGACTCGGTGGACGGTTCGCAGGGACAGACGTTCCCCCGCAACTCCTGGAACACGTGCCTGCCCGAGTACGCGAGCACCTACGAGCCGAAGAACCTCGAAGGCATCGGCACCGGCCGGATGACCGTGCTCTCAGCCACCGAGGAGTCCGTGAACACCGCGTTCGTGAACATGGCGAACCAGATGAACCTGTGCGATCTCGCGAACACCGCGCAGGCGATGGGCGTGCACCACGCGACCCTTCCTGTCGGTGGCACCTTCGACAACGGCTTCGAGCTGCAGGTGGTTCCCTCGATGGCGCTCGGCGTGAACGAGCTCGCGCCGCTGACGATGGCCGCGGCTTTCGCGACGTACGCCTCCGGCGGCGTGTACTGCGAGCCGATCGCGATCCTGTCCATCCAGAACTCGGACGGCGAGGAGCTCCCGGTCCCGCCGCAGACCTGCTCGCAGGCACTCCAGCCGAACATCGCGAACGCCATGAACTACGCGCTCGGACAGGTCGTCGCGGACGGCACCGGGCGGCCGAGCCGGCTTCCGGACCGCCCCTCCGCCGGTAAGACCGGAACGGCGAACGACGACTCCGCGGCCTGGTTCGTCGGGTACGTGCCCCAGCTCGCGTCGGCCGTGTGGGTCGGCTTCTCCGAGGGCACCGAGTCGATGCAGAACATCACCATCAACGGCCGCTACTACCAGTACGTCTACGGTGGCGCGATGTCCGCGCCCATCTGGCAGAACTACATGAGCCAGGCCGTTCAGGGGCTGCCCGTGGCAGGCTTCGCCGAGGCCGGCGACCGGGAGATCTACGGTGAACGCCGTCCCGTGCCGAACGTGGGCGGGCGTTCCGTGGCCGACGCCACGTCGATCCTGGAGGGTGCCGGCTTCACCGTCCGCACCGGTGCCACCGAGAACCACGACACCGTGCCGGCGGGGTCCGTGATCGGCACGAACCCGGGAGCCGGCAGCCTGGTCACCCCGGGCAGCGGTGTCACGATCGTGATCAGCGGGGGTCCTGCACCGGCGCCGCCCGCAACTCCCGAACCACCGGGTGACACCGGCGGCGGCGAGGGCGGCGGCGGCCCGGGCAATGGCGGCGGTAACGGTGGTGGCAATGGTGGTGGCAATGGTGGTGGCAATGGTGGCGGCAACGGTGGCGGCGATGACTGATCGCCCGCAGCGTCGGCTCGTCGCGGGGACGCTCGTCCCGGGGACACTCTGAGCACCACGGGCGCGGCCGTGCGCCGCGCCGTCGGGATCGGTGCCCTCGGTGCCGCTGCGGGACTCGGCTGGGCCCTCCTGGAGGCCCAGGCCTACACGCTGCGCCGGGTCACCGCGAGCGTCCTGCCGGCCGGGGCGCCGGACGTGCGGGTGCTGCACATCTCCGACCTGCACCTGCTCCCGAGCCAACGGCGCAAGGTGGAGTGGCTACGCACCCTCGCGGACCTGCGCCCGGACCTGGTCGTCAACACCGGCGACAACCTGGCCCACCGGAACTCGATGCCCGCGGTGCTGGAGGCCCTGGCACCACTGCTCGAGGTGCCCGGTGCCTTCGTGATGGGATCAAACGACTACTACGAACCGGTGCTGCGCAACCCGGCCCGGTATCTGCGTGACGACTCCCGGAGCCCGGACGCGCCCGTGGCGCCGCCGCTTCCCGCCCGGGCGCTCGGCCAGGCGTTCTCCGCGGCGGGCTGGGCGGACCTGACCAACACCCGCGCGCAGGTCGAGGCGGGCGGCGTGACGTTCTCGTTCGTCGGCGTGGACGACCCGCACCTCGAGCGCGACCGCTACCCCGCTGCCGACGCCGGCGACCCGGGCGGAACCATGACGGGCGAGCCCGACGGCGGTGGACCCGTCCTGCGCGTGGGCGTCACCCACGCCCCCTACGTGCGGATCCTCGACGCGATGCACGCGGACGGCTGCAGCCTGATCCTCGCGGGCCACACCCACGGCGGGCAGCTGTGCGTGCCCGGCTACGGCGCGCTCGTCACGAACTGCGACCTCGACCGTGGTCGCGCCAGCGGGCTGCACGGCTGGCCGGGCGTGCGCCCGGACGTCGACGGCGGCGCCTCCGGATCCTCCTGGCTGCACGTGAGCGCGGGGCTGGGCACGTCCCCATTCACCCCGGTCCGGTTCGCGTGCCGCCCCGAGGCGACGCTGCTCACGCTGACCGCAGCACGCTGATTCGCGGCGACCGACCCGAGTAGGTGGCCGCAGCCCGGCCTGTGATCGTCCGCACACCGGGCCGGTTTCACTATGGGCCCCTTACTCCGCTATCCTGACGAGGCTCCCCGGGGTGTGGCGCAGCTTGGTAGCGCGCTTCGTTCGGGACGAAGAGGTCGCAGGTTCAAATCCTGTCACCCCGACAGATTGTCGCTCGGAGAGCAACACGAAACAGGCCGGTCCCTCACGGGGCCGGCCTGTTTCGTGTGTGGTGCGGCGTCAGTCGCCGTCGACAGGCGTACCCGCACGCACCGGCTCGACCGCGGTGCCCCGCCACCGGGAGATGGCACGCATCACGTGGTAGACGAGCAGCGCGGAGGCGGTGCCGAGGGCTATGCCCTCGAACGTGAGGTCACCGGCCACCCAGGTGTAGTTCGCGATGCCGACGATGAGCGCGATGCCGGCGGTGGTCAGGTTCACCGGATCGGAGAAGTCGACCTTGGCCTGGACCCAGATGCGGGCACCGAGCACGCCGATCATCCCGTAGAGCACGGTAGCCGCGCCGCCGAGGACGCCAGCCGGCACCGTGTTGATGACCTCGCCGAACTTCGGGGACAGGCTCAGCACCAGCGCGAAGGTCGCGGCGGTCGCGTAGGCCGCGGTGGAGTACACCCGGGTGGCGGCCATCACGCCGATGTTCTCGGCGTAGGTCGTCGTCCCCGAGCCGCCGCCGGCCCCGGCAAGGGTGGTCGCGACGCCGTCGGCGATCAGCGCCCGCCCGGTGATCGCGTCGTAGTTGTCACCGGTCATCGCGGCGACCGACTTCACGTGCCCGATGTTCTCGGCGATCAGCACCAGGACCACCGGGATGAACAGGCCCAGCGTCGCGAGGTCGAACGTCGGCGTGGTGAACTGCGGCAGCCCCACCCAGTCCGCCTCCCCCACCTTCGTGAAGTCGATCTCGCCCCGCCACGCGGCCACGGCGTATCCCACGAGCACCCCGAGCAGGACCGCGAGCCGGCCGAGGATGCCCCGGAACAGCACCGTGATCAACACGATCGCGGCGATCGTGACGATCGCGGTCACCGGTGCCGCGGAGACGTTGCCCCAGGCCGCCGGGGCGAGGTTGAAGCCGATCAGGGCGACGATCGTGCCCGTCACGACCGGTGGCATCACGACGTCGATCCAGTGCGCCCCGGCCACGTGCACCACGACGCCGACCAGCGCGAGCAGCACGCCGACCACGAGGATGCCGCCCAACGCCGTCGACATGCCGTGCGTGCCCATCACGGCGCCGATCGGCGCGATGAACGCGAAACTGGAGCCGAGGTAGCTCGGCAGCCGGTTGCCGGTGATCAGCAGGAACCCGAACGTCCCAATCGCGGAGAAGAACAGGGTCGTCGAGGGTGGGAACCCGGTGATCAGCGGCACCAGGAACGTCGCGCCGAACATCGCGACCACGTGCTGAGCGCCGATGCCGATCGTGCGCGGCCAGGACAGCCGCTGCCCCGGGCCGACCACCTCACCCGGTCGGATCGTCCTGCCGTCTCGATACAACGTCCAGCCCTGCACGGGTGCTCCTCACCGAAGTGTTCGGGCCACCGGCCGGGACCCGTCCGGCATCGTAGCGGCGCCACGAGGATCGGCCGGACGCCCGCTGCCGCGGCGGACCGTGCGGAGCCGGCCCGGTGCCCGTGGCAGGATCGGTGCCATGCCGATCCCCGACTTCGTCACGGACCTACGACGGCACGTCGGTACCGAGCTCCTCTGGCTCTCCGGGGTGAGCGCGGTGGTGTTCGACGACGCCGACCGGGTCCTGCTCGGGCGCCGTAGCGACACCGGCCGGTGGGCCGTGATCAGCGGCATCCTCGACCCCGGCGAGCAGCCCGCGCTCGCCGCACTGCGCGAGGTCGCCGAGGAGACCGGCGTGAGCGCGCGGGTGGAGGCGTTGACGTCGGTACGCACCGGCGCCGCGGTCACCTACCCGAACGGTGATCGTGCGCAGTACCTGGACCTGACGTTCTGGTGCCGGCACACGGGTGGCGAGGCCCGCGTCGCCGACGACGAGTCGCTCGAGGTCGGGTGGTTCGCCGTGGACGCGCTGCCCGAGCCGCTTGCCGACTCCACCGGGCAGCGCCTCGCGGACACGCTCGCCTTCCGGGCCGACCCGTCGGCCGGACCCGCCTTCGAGCGGTGAGACGACGCCGTCGCCCGTCGGGCCCGACGGCGCGACGCCGGTTCCGTCCGTCGCCGCACCCGGTCACGTGGCCGGTCTCGTAGGCCGCCCGACGGCGCAGCGTCAGTTCGCGCGTCGCCGCGCCGCCGCGGCGGCCAGGTCCCGGAGCACCGACTCCGTCGTGTCCCAGGACATGCAGGCGTCCGTGACCGACTGGCCGTACGTGAGCCCGGACGGCGCCGGCTCCTGGCGCCCGGCAACCAGGAAGCTCTCCAGCATCACCCCGGCCACACCGCTCTCCCCCGCCGCGACGAGCTGTGCGAGCTCCCGAGCCACCTCGGCCTGACGGACGTGGTCCTTGCCGCTGTTGCCGTGGCTGGCGTCCACCACGAGGCGCCGGACCAGCGCTGAGGCCTCGAGCACGTCGAGAGCGGCGGTGAGCGCGGGCGGGGCGTAGTTCGGTCCCCGCCGACCGCCGCGCAGGATCACGTGGGAGTCCGGGTTGCCCGCGGTATTGACGACGGCGGCCCGGCCGGCCGCGTCCACGCCGAGGAAGGTCTGTGGTGCGGACGCGGCGACGCAACCGTCCGCGGCGACCTGGACGTCACCGTCGGAGGAGTTCTTGAAGCCGATCGGCATCGACAGCCCGGAGGCCAGCTGCCGGTGCACCTGGGACTCGACCGTGCGGGCACCGATCGCGCCGTAGCTGACGGTGTCCGCGATGTACTGCGGTGACGTCGTCTCGAGGAACTCACACCCGGCGCTCACGCCCGCGGCGAGAACGTCCAGGAGCACGGTCCGGGCCAGGCGCAGACCGCGCGGGATGTCGTAGCTGCCATCGAGCCCGGGGTCGTTGATCAGACCCTTCCAGCCGGTGGTGGTGCGGGGCTTCTCGAAGTAGACCCGCATCACCACGTGCAGGTCGTCGCTCAGTTCCGCCGCGAGCGCGGAGAGCCGGTGGGCGTACTCCACGGCCGCGACCGGGTCGTGCACCGAGCACGGGCCCACCACCGCGAGCAGGCGGTCGTCGCGGCCGGCGAGGATGTCCTGGGTGTGCGCGCGGGAGCGGGCCACGAGGTCCGCCGCCGCGTCCGGCAGCGGCTGCTCGGCGAGCACCTCGCTCGGGGTCGGCAGCGGCTCCATGCGCAGCACGCGCAGATCGCTGGTGCGTTCGCTCTGGATGGGATTCATCTTCAACGGTGTCCTTCCGGTCCGGGCGGATCACCCCAGGTCCCGGAGCGCCCGCCTCAATGGCGAAGGGCGCGGACCCCAAATGGTCCACGCCCTGTGTCGGCTCCGGTTGCGCGTCAGTGACTGAGCGCGACGGCCGGGGCCGACACGCTAAACCAATACTGCTGTGCGCAACGCATGAGGTGAGGATACACACCCGGCGAGGCTGCGCCGTCGGGCGTCTCACCCGACGGCGCAGCGCGGGTCAGAAGGCCGGACCGGTCCGCCGGATGTCGTCCGGCCAGGCCGTGGTCACCCCGAGCGTGCCCTGCAACAGATCCTGGTAGTCGCCCCGGCTGGTGGCGTCGGCATGCACCTTGCGGGGGGCCACGCCCCGGTCCAGGCAGAACGCCACGAGCGCACCGACCGCCTCCCCGATCGACCACTCGACCGGGTGCAGGCGGTAGCAGCCGTTCGTGATGTGCGTGGTGCCGATGTTCTTGCAGGCCGGCAGCAGGTTGTCGACCCGGACCGGCAGGAGGGCACCGAGCGGGATCTGGAACGGGAAGCAGGCGATGTCCACATAGGTGCGCCCGGCGGTCGAGGGGTGCAGGTCGATCCGGTACTGGCCGATACCCACGGCGTCGTCGAACACCTCGGATCCCGCGCCCACCCCGCGAGCCTTGACGCCCACGTGCTGCTCCAGGACCGTGAACTCGGCCTCGATCCGGCGCGACTCGCGGATGTAGGCGGCCTTGGCCAGTCCGTCCGCGGTGCCGGTCACGTCGGGGCGCAGCCGCAGGCCCGGGTAGCCGGTGCCACCGTCCTCGCGTGGCGCGTCGGTCTGCATCCAGTACAGGAAGGACAGCGACAGCTCCCGGCTGGCCGCGAGGGCCTGCTCCTTCTCGGCTTCGCCGACGCCGAGGAGCGGCGCATCCCAGTAGTCGATCTGCGGCCAGTTCACCGTGGAGATGTCACGCAGGCCCGAGGCCGGGTCGAACTGCTCGGCGGCCAGGATCCGGCGGTAGCGCCACAGGTCGAACGGGACGCCGTCCGTCGGCTCGGACATGAAGATCGGCCGGTCCCGACGGGCCAGGAAGACGGGCTCCACGTCCACCCAGGACAGCTGCGGTCCGGGCCAGAAGTCGTCCACCTTCGTGGCCCAGTGGTGGTAGGACGCGGGGCGGTCGATCGTGTGGTCCTCCCCGGGCCGGTGCTCGAGCGCGAAGCACCAGGAGACCGCCTGCTGATCGAGTGGATCCGCCTCCTCGGGCGCATGGAGTTCGCCGGTGCGCTGACGAGACTCGGCGCCGATGACGTGTTCCACCCCGCCGAGCTCGAGCAGGTCCCCGAGTTCGGTGGCATCGACCACGAAGTCCGCGGTGACGGTCACCTCGTCGCCGGTGCGCTGATCGCGCAGCGTCACCGCGTCGATGAGGTCGCCGCCCGCGTGGACCGCCGTCGGGACGTGCTCCCGCAGCACCTCGATCGCTCCCGAGGCGCACCACGGAGCCAGCATCTCCTCGATGGCGGCCACCGCGACCCTGGGCTCGTGGCACAGCCGGGACACCTTGCCGAGCCCCGGGTTGAGCGCGGGGTCCTCGGCCGCGTCCGGTAGCAGCGGGTAGTTGCGCCGGTAGTAGTCACGGATCCGGCGCCGGAGCTCGGCGTAGCTCGGGGAGACGAGTTCGGACTCGATCCAGGCGTGCTCGTCGGGTGGCACGAGCTGGGCGGTCAGCTGCCCACCGAGCCAGTCGGTCTCCTCGGTGAGGACCACCCGCCGGCCCAGCTTGGCCGCGGTGAGCGCCGCGGCGACCCCGCCGAGCCCGCCCCCGACCACGAGGACCTCGGTTCGTCGTTCCGTCATTGATGTGCCTTCCGTTGTTTCGCATGGGTGATGGTGCTGCCGGGCGCCACGGAGCACGGCACCCAGGTCTGCTTCGGGCCGGTGTCGGGTTCCTCGACGAGCTCGATCAGCTGGTCCACGGCCCGGCGGCCGAGTTCGAGCCGAGGGATCACGAGGCAGTCCCAGGCCACCGCCGAGTCCGGTGCGCGGGTCTCGAGCACCGCGATGGAGACGTCCGCGGGCACGGTCAGGCCGCGGGCGGCGAGCGCGGCAGCCATCTGCTCGGCGAGCGACACGCTCTCCGCCACCACCGCCGTCGAGCCGCTGCGCAGCAGCTCCTCGACCGAGTCGTCATCGAAGCCCGATCGGCCCGCCGCGCCCGGCGAGTCGTCCCGCAGGCCCAGGTCCGCGAGCGCGGCCTGGTAGCCGGCCCGCCGGTCCTGGTAGGGCTCGTTGTCGTTCGGGTCCCGCAGGTAGGTGAACGTGCCGTGGCCGAGACCGGCCAGCTGGGCGACCACCTCGGCCGACGCGGTGCGATAGTCCGGGATGACGCACGAGATCTCGACCCCGGGCACGTCCCGCCGGCCGACGTGCACGAACGGGTAGCCGTCGCCGCTGAGGCGGGCCAGCTCGTGCGGATCGGACGCGACACCGAGCAGGATGCTGCCGTCCGCCATGCCGAGCCGGTTCATGCCCGAGTTGTAGACGGTGCCCGTCCCACTGCGGCCGGTGGCCGAGGTGAACAGGACCAGGTCGTTGCCGGTGGCCTCGGCCCGCTCCTCGATGCCGAGCAGGAAGTCCAGGTAGAACCCGTCCCTTGCCCACTGGAACAGCGGCTCGAACGCGTGCACCCCCAGCAGCGAGTTGCGCCGCCCGCGCAGGCTCCGGGCCGCCGGGTTCGGGACGTAGCCGAGTTCCCGCACCGCGGCCCGGATCCGCTCCGCCGTGACCGGGGGGATCCGGGTGAGGTCCCCGCTCACCACCCGGGACACCGCCGACTGTGAGACACCCGCCAGCCGCGCCACGTCCGACTGGCGCACCGGCCGGTCCCGGCGCGCCGTCGTCATGGTGCCGGCTCCGTGGTGGTCCGCCGGGCCAGCGCCGCCGAGTAGTTCTCCGCCCCGATCTCCTCGGCGCGGCCCTCCTCGTGCAGCCAGCACCGGGACCAGTGCCCGTCACCGAGATCGGTGCGGGGTGGCTCCTGGAGCGCGCATCGGCTCATCGCGAACGGGCACCTGGGGTGGAACCGGCACCCGGTCGGTGGCTCGATCAGGCTCGGCGGTTCACCGAGCGCCTCGGCGTCGGCGAACTGCTCGTCCCTTGACGTGGTGCCGACCCGGTCCGGGTCCGGTGAGGACTCCACGAGCAGCTTCGTGTACGGGTGCGCCGGCGCGCCGATGACCCGCTCCTTGGGACCGCCCTCGATCATCTGGCCGGCGTACATCACCACCACGTCGTCGCAGACGTAGCGGGCGCTGGCGATGTCATGGGTGATGTAGAGCATGGCCAGCCCCTCGTCACGGCTGAGCCGCCCGAGCAGGTTGAGCATCTCGAGGCGGATCGAGACGTCAAGCATCGAGATCGGCTCGTCGCCGAGCAGCACCTTGGGGGCCACCGCCAGCGCCCGGGCGATCACGACCCGCTGGCGTTGGCCGCCGGAGAGCTCGTGCGGGAACTTGTCGAGGAAGTCCGCGCCGGGGGTGAGGCTGACCCGCTCCAGCAGCCCGATCGCCCGCCGGCGTCGCTCCGCCCGGCCGGTCCGGCGGTCGTGGATGCGCAGGGCGCGGTCCAGGTTGTGCCACACCCGGTGCACCGGGTTCAGGGACCCGAACGGGTCCTGGAAGATCAGCTGGACCTTCTGGTGGTAGGCACGGCCGGCGGCAGCCTTGCCCACCGGGACGTCCTCGAGCCGGATCTCCCCTTCGGTCGGCTCGTAGAACCGCGCGAGCAGCCGGGCCAGTGTGGTCTTGCCGCTGCCGCTCTCCCCGACCACCGCGACGATCCGCCCCGCGTACAGGTCGATCGAGGCGTGTTCGACGGCACGCACCACGGAGGAGTCCCCCACCGCGTTGCGCACCACGAAGTGCTTGCTCACGTCGACGGCGGAGAGCACCGTGCCCTCGTCCGTGACGGTGGCTGTCGGGCTGCTCATGGGCGCTCCTCCTGGGTCAGCAGCAGGCACGCGGCCTCCTGTTCGGGCAAGGGTACGAGCACCGGCGTCGTGCTCACGCAGGCCTCCACCCGCACCGGGCACCGCGGATGGAACGGGCACCCGCTCGGCAGCCGGCGCAGGTCCGGCGGGCTCCCGGGGATGCCCTGGAGCGTGCGCAGCGGCGCGTGCAGCGGTGGGAACGAGTCCCTCAGCCCGCGCGTGTAGGGGTGCGCCGGCTCACGGTAGAGGGCCGCAGCGGTGCCCACCTCCACGATGCGCCCGGCGTACATGATGGCGATCCGGTCGGCCGCCTCCAGGAGCAGGGACAGGTCGTGCGTCACCATGATCACGGCGAAGCCCAGCTCCCGCCGCAGCCGGAGCACCTGGGCGAGGATCTGCCGTTGCATCACCACGTCGACGGCGGTCGTCGGCTCGTCCATCACCACCAGTTCCGGCTCGCACGCGAGGGCGAGCGCGATGGTGGCGCGCTGGCGCATCCCCCCGGACATCTCGTGCGGGAAGCTCCGGGCCCGATCCGCCGAGATGCCGACCATCGCGAGCAGCTCGGTGGTGCGGTCCCGTGCGCCGTTGCGCCCCAGGTCGGGGTAGTGGGTGCGCAGCACGTCGACGAACTGGTCGCCGAGCCGCATCACCGGGTTCAGCGCGTCCATCGCGCTCTGCAGCACGATGGACATGGTCGACCACCGCATCCGGCGCAGTTCCCGCGCGGACAGGCCCACCAGGTCGGTCCCCGGCCGGCCGTCCGCGGGGTGGAACGTGATGCTGCCGGACGTCGTCGTGGCCGGAGGCCGCTGCAGCCGGGTCAAGGCCGTGATCAACGTGGACTTGCCCGAGCCGGACTCGCCGGCGATGCCGAGGATCTCACCACGCCGCAGCGACAGGGTGACGTCCTTGCAGGCCGCGACCGCGCCGTCGGGCCCGATGTACTCGACCGTGAGGTCACGCACGTCGAGCACCACGTCGTTGGCCCTCCTGCCGGCGGCGGCCGGGGTCCGGGTCCGGGCGGGCGCGCTCATGCGGTCCTCGCATCGGCCGCGACGGCGCGCTCCACCCGGCGGGTACGCCGGACCACCCTGCGGGTGGCGGAGCGCAGCTTCGGGTTGGACAGCTCGTCGACACCGAAGTTCAGCATGGCCGCCGCCGTTCCGATCAGGGCGATGCACAGCCCCGGCGGAACGAACCACCACCACAGTCCCCGCAGCACCGCGCTCTGCGACTGCGCGGCCTGGATCATCGAGCCCCAGCTGATCGCCCCGGAGTCGGAGATGCCGAGGAAGGCCAGGCCCGCCTCGGCCAGGATCGCGCCGATCATCGCCGAGAGGAACATCGAGGCGATCCAGCCACCCAGGTGCGGCAGCACCTCGGCCCCGATCAGCCGCGGGTTGGACTCACCGAGCATGCGCATCGCGAGCACGAAGTCACGGTTGCGCACGCTCAATGTCTGCGCGCGCAGCGTCCGGGCACCGCCGGCCCAGCCGAACACCCCGATGATGATCGCGATCATCCAGAGCCCGGTGCCGCGCAGGTACCCGGAGACGATGAAGATCAGCGGAAGCACCGGCATCACCATGAAGAGGTTCGTGACGAAGTTCAGGATGTGGTCGGTGCGCCCGCCGAAGAAGCCGGCGGTGACACCGAACACGATCGCCAGCACGGTGCCGATGAGCGCCGCCAGGACCCCCACGAACATCGATCCGCGGGCTCCGGCGATCAGCTGGGCGAGGACGTCCTGCCCGAACTGGGTGGTCCCGAGCCAGTGCTCGGCGCTCGGCGGGGCCGCGATCGCGGAGATGTCGTTCGCGCGGGGATCGATCCCGAGGACGGTCCCGGTCAGCCAGGGACCGAACACGGCGAGGCCGACGAAGAACCCCACGACCACGAGCCCGAACCGGACCTTGGGATGGGACAGGAACGTTGTGTTCATGACGGCCTCAGCCCTGCTCGCGGACCCGGGGGTCCACGAACACGTAGACGGAGTCGGCGATGAGGTTCGCCACCAGGACGGTCAGTGCGATCAGCAGGAACACGCCCTGCATCACCGGGTAGTCACGCTTGGTCAGCGAGTCGTAGAGCAGGTAGCCGATGCCCGGGTAGCTGAACACGATCTCGGTCAGCAGGGCGCCGCCGATCACCCCGCCGAGGGCCAGTGCGAACCCCGTGAAACTGGGCAGCATGGCGTTGCGCGCGGCATAGCGCAGCACCACCCGGCTCGGGGCGAGACCCTTCGCCTGGGCGAGCAGCACGTAGTCCTCCCGGACCGTGGTGACCGTCATGTTGCGCATCCCCAGCAGCCAGCCCCCGAACGCGGAGAACACGATCGTGGCCGCCGGGAGGATGCCGTAGCGCAGCGCGCTCAGCCAGAACGCGGGACCCTCGAGGTCCGGGTCGTAGCCACCGGAGGACGGCAACCAGCGCAGCTCGAACGCGAACACCCACAGCGCGATCAGGGCCACCCAGAAGTACGGCACCGACGAGATGAACGTCGAGGCCGGGGTGACGATGGCGTCGAAGCGACCACCCGCCTTCCACCCCGTCAGCACCCCGAGACCCGTGCCGATCACGAACGCGAGCACCGTGGTGGTGCCGACGAGCATGAGGGTCCAGGGCAGCCCGGCCGCCACGAGGTCGGCAACCGGGGTGGGGAATCGGGAGATCGAGGTGCCCAGGTCGAACCGGGCCAGCTGACCGAGGTAGGCCACGTACTGCTCACCCAGGTTCGCGTCCGGATCGCCGAACAGCGTCTGGATGGAGACGAGGGTCTCGGGCGGGAGCTGGCGCCCACTGACCCGCTGCAGCTGGTCCACGATCGCGACCGACGGGTCGCCGGGCATCAGCCGCGGGAGCAGGAAGTTCAACGTGATCGCGGCCCAGGCAGCGGTCAGGTAGAACCCCAGCCGGCGGGCCAGGAAGGCCCACCGGCTCGGCACCCGGAGCCGGGTGGTGGGTGCGGCCGCTCCCACCAGCTGCGGTGCCACTGTCACGGCGCGTCCCCCGGCCGGCGTGCCGTCACGACTCCGCCCGGCTCAGGCCGAGCAGGGTCAGCGTGGTATCCGGGCCCTGCTGCGGGGACGGGATGTAGCTGAAGTCCTCGGGCGTCGGCCAGCCCGTCCACTCGCTCGCGTTGATGTCGATGAACCAGTAGCTCGTGTAGATCGGGCTGTACGGGACGCCCTCCACCACGATCTGCTGCATCTCGTGGCCCAGCTCGCGCAACTCCTCGGGATCCGCCGTGGATGCCATCCGGGCGATGACGTCGTCGGTGGCCGGATCGTTCCAGCGGCCGTAGTTGGTGGCCGCCTGTTCACCCTCGGGGGCCAGGTACTGCGAGCTCAGCCCGCTGTAGACCCCGTACACGCCGGCGCCGCCGGTGGCGTTGATCGTGATGTCGAACTGCCCGGTCTGCTGCTGCTCGAACAGGGCGGCGCCCGGCGCCCCGGCCGGCGTGACCTCGAGGCCGAGGTTGTCCCGCCAGCTGTTGATCATGATGTCCGCGTAGGCCTCCCAGCCGAAGTCGGTGTTGAAGGAGATCGTCGGGTTGTAGACCTGCCCCTCCCGCACCAGGGCACCGCCCTCGACGGTGAAGCCGGACTCGGCCAGCTCGGCCAGCGCGCCGTCGACGTCGACCTCCTGCACCAGGCCCTGGTACTCCGGCAGCAACCAGTCGGCGTAGACGCCGTCGACCAGCCCGGTGGGTCCGGCCTCGGTGCCCGGCCGGTTCAGCGTCGCCACGATGTCCGAGCGCGGGATCGTCATCGCGAGCGCGCGGCGCACGTGGACGTCGTCGAACGGGGCGCGGCCGGTGTTGAAGATCGCGGAGAACGCACCACCGGTGGCGTAGAGCTGATAGTGGTTCACCTCGGGGTCGAGGGCGACGAACTCGTCCTCCCCGTTCGCCCAGGACACGGTGCCCCATTGGACGTCGCCGCTGAGCAACTGCGCCTTCACGGTGTCCTGGGTGACCGGCACCACCTTCACGGTCTGCACCTCGAAGGTCCCGCCCCAGTAGTCGTCACGGGCCTCGAACGTGACCTGCTGCGGCGAGAAGGCCGCCACGGTGAAGCCGCCGGTGCCCACCGGTTCAGGGTTGGTCCAGGTGGTGAGGTCCTGCTCGCTCCAGATGTGCTCGGGCACGATCTGCAGGTTCGCGAACTGGTTCAGTGAGCTGTAGGAGGCGGCCGGGTAGGTGACCAGGACCTCGTGTTCCGAGACCGCCTCGACGGATTCATAGGTGGCGCCGGTGGCGTTCAGCTCGGCGTGCTCGAGTGGGATCGAGAGCGAGAAGGCGACGTCCTCGGCGGTCATCGGCTCGCCGTCGGAGAACGTGACGTCGTCCCGCAGCGCGAACGTCACCTCGGTCCCGTCCGGGGAGAACGTCCAGGACTCGGCCAGCCACGGCACGAGGTTCCCGCCGTCGCTGTAGTCGATGCGGACCAGGGGCTCGTAGACGAGCGCACTGTTCGGCGACTTGTCCGTCGCCGGGGAGTACACGTTGTAGTTGAGCGTGTAGGTGGTGCCGCCGTCCGTATTGCCGTAGACCAGTGCCGGGACGCTCTCGTCGGAGCCGCCCGTGCCGTCCGGGTCGGCCACCGTGTTCGGCGAGCAGGCCGCCACGAGTGCCGCCGTGATGCCGAGGGGCAGAGCCACCCTCATGATCCTGTGCTTGATGCGCATGAGAACTCTCTCGTCGTCGAGGTCGATCAGTCGATGCGCCGCGATGGATCAGGGGTTTGCTCATTCGTATGCCCACCGCAGCACGAAGCACCAACCTTCGGTGGTACTACGTATGCGCAGACCATAGTTCGGAACCGCAGAGGACGTCAAGGACGAGTTTGCGGCGAGAGCCCGGGGTCCCGCCGCCGGCGGCGTCGCTTCGTCCTTCACTCCGCTCGCACGTCTCACACCCGGGACCAGATACCCAGGCGGCGCGGAGCCCCCGCACCTAGCCTTGAGGTGGGGACCTCAACGACAGGAGAACGCGATGACTGACCTTCCATTCGGCGATCGGGTTGCGATCGTGACCGGCGGCGGTTCCGGGCTGGGCGAGGCGATCGCGAAGGAGCTCGCCGCCGGCGGTGCCGCCGTGGTGGTCAGCGACCTGAACCCCGACGGCGCGGCCCGGGTCGCCGAGGAGATCGTTGCGGACGGTGGCACGGCGTCCCCGTTCGCACACGACGTGGCGAGCGCGGACACCTCGCGCGCCCTCGTGGCGCACGCGGTGACCACCTACGGCGGCCTGCACCTGGCCGTGAACAACGCCGGGATCGGCGGCGCGCAAGCACCCGTCGGGGAGGTCGACCTGACCGACTGGAACCGGGTCATCGACATCAACCTGAACGGCGTCCTGTACGGGATGCGGTACCAGATCCCGGAGTTGCTCAAGGATCCGGGGCGCAGCGCGATCGTGAACATGGCCTCGATCCATGGCGCCGTGGCGGCACCCGGCAATGCCGCCTACACCGCGGCCAAGCACGCCATCGTGGGGCTCACCAAGAACGCGGCCGCGGAGTACGGTCCGGCGGGTCTGCGGGTCAACTGCGTCGGCCCGGCGTACATCGACACCCCGCTCCTGCTGGACCTGCCCGACGAGTTCCGCGCCGCCCTGATCGGCAAGCACCCGCTCGGCCGGCTCGGCCTGCCCGAGGAGGTCTCGGCGCTGGTGTGCTTCCTGCTCTCGGACCGGGCCAGTTTCATCACCGGGAGCTACCACCTGATCGACGGCGGCTACACGGCCGTGTAGGCCGCCTGCCGGGCGCTCAGGCTCGCGTGGGCACGTCCCGCTGGTCCGGTCCGACGTACTCGCTCAGCGGCCGGATCAGCGCGTTCGAGGCGGCCTGCTCCATGATGTGCGCGGTCCACCCGGTCACCCGGGACGCCACGAACAGCGGCGTGAACGTCGGGGTGTCGAAGCCCATCAGGTGATAGGCGGGTCCGGCCGGGTAGTCAAGGTTCGGCTTGATGTTCTTGCGCTCACCCATGGCCTTCTCGAGCGTCGTGTACAGGTCGCCGAGGTCGGGCCGGTCGTAGTGGGCCACCAGGTCGTCCAGGACGGACTTCATCGTCGGCACCCGGGAGTCGCCGTTCTTGTAGACCCGGTGCCCGAAGCCCATGATCTTCTTCTTGTGCGCGAGCGCATCCTCGAGCCAGGCCTCGGCGGCGTCGGCGGACCCGATCTCGTCGAACGTGGCCATCACGGCCTCGTTCGCGCCGCCGTGCAGCGGCCCCTTGAGCGCACCGATCGCCCCGACGACGGCCGAGTGCAGGTCCGCCAGCGTGGAGGTGATCACCCGGGCGGTGAAGGTGGAGGCGTTGAAGGAGTGCTCCGCGTAGAGCACCATCGACACCTCGAACGCGCGCACCACCTCCGGCTCGGGGACCTCCCCGAACGTCATGTACAGGAAGTTCTCGGCGTAGCCGAGGTCCTCGCGCGGCGGCACGAGCTCCTGGCCGCGGCGGCGGCGCTGGTCGAATGCGACGACGGCGGGGAGCTGGGCGAACAGGCGCAGGGACTTCGCGAGGCTCGCCTCGGGCGAGGGGTCCTCGGCGGCCGGGTCGTGCGCGCCGATCACGGAGACGGCGGTGCGGCACACGTCCATCGGGTGGCAAGTGGTGGGCAGGGACGTGATGACGTCCACGACGCCGTCGGGCAGGGCCCGCTGGGCGCGCTCGGCATCGTTCTGCGCCGCCAGCTCGGCCTCGGTGGGCAGCTCGCCGTGCCAGAGCAGGTAGGCGACCTCCTCGAACGAGCAGTGCGCGGCGAGGTCTTGCACGGGGTAGCCGCGGTAGAGCAGCGAGTTGGTCTCGGGGTTGACCTTGGAGATGGACGTGACGTCGACGACGACCCCGGCCAGCCCCTTCTTGATGTCGGTCTCGGTCATGGTGTGTCCTCCATCGTCGGTGGATCGGTGCTGCTGGGGTGCCCGGCTCAGGGCCGGTACGTGAAGATCTCGGAGTCGAACTCGTTGTAGCCGGCGTAGTCGAGGAGCTCGTAGAGCCGGGCGCGGGTCTGCATCCGGGGCACCGCGCCGGCCTGGGTGCCGGCCGCCACGATCTCGTCCAGGCCCCGCTCGGCCTCCCCCATCGCCAGCCGCAGCAGGGTGACCGGGTAGATCACGATGCGCACCCCGGCGGAGGCGAGCTGGGCGGTGCTGAACAGCTCGGACTTCCCGAACTCGGTCATGTTCGCGAGCACGGGCACATCCACCGCGGACGCCACGGCCTCGAACTCGCCGAGGTCGGCCATCGCCTCCGGGAAGATCGCGTCCGCGCCGGCGTCCACCAGCGCCTTGGCGCGGTCGATCGCGGCGTCGAGTCCTTCGATGGCGCGCGCGTCGGTGCGGGCCATGATGAGGAAGTCCGGGTCCCGGCGGGCGTCGGCGGCCGCGCGGATCCGCTTGACCGCGTCACCGAGCCCCACCACGGACTTGCCGTCCAGGTGCCCGCACCGCTTCGGGTTGACCTGGTCCTCGATGTGGGCGCCGGCGAGCCCGGCGTCCTCGAGGACCTGGATGGTGCGCGCAACGTTCATCGGTTCGCCGAAGCCGGTGTCCGCGTCCACGATCGCGGGCAGGTTCGTCATCCGGGCGATCTGCCCGGAGCGGGCCGCGACCTCGGTCAGCGTGGTCAGACCGATGTCCGGCAGGCCGAGGTCGGCCGAGAGCACGGCCCCGGAGATGTAGACCCCCTCGAATCCCTTCTCCTCGATCAGCCGTGCCGAGAGCGGGTTGAACGCCCCTGGCAGGCGCAGCAGGTCCGGGCCGGCAAGGGCCTCGCGCAGCCGGCGCCGCTTGTCGGACGCACTGGTGGGTGCGTGCAGCATCAGAACAGGCCCTTCGGCGAGCGCACCGTGCCGAGCAGCCCCGACCGGGCCACCACGGTGAGCTGGGACAGCTGGCCCGGCTCGAGCTCCGGCAGCCGGGCCGCGACCGCGAGGAACCGGTCGATCTCGGCCGGCTCGAGGACGCCGTCGGCCAGGGTCCGGAACTTCTCCACGTACTGCGCACGCTCGAACGGACGGGCGCCGAGCGGGTGGGCGTCGGCCACGGCGATCTCCTCGACGATCCGCTGCCCGTCGACTGTGGTGATCTCCATCCGGCCCCCGAACGCCTTCTCGGCCGGGTCGGTGGAGTGGTAGCGGCGGGTCCACTCGGGGTCCTCGGCCGTGGTGATCTTGCGCCACAGGTCCACCGTGTCCGGGCGGTTGGCCCGCTCCGGGGCGTAGGAGCGCTCGTGGTGCCAGGCGCCGTCCTGGAGCGCCACCGCGACGATGTACGGGATCGAGTGGTCGAGCGTCTCGCGGGTGGCCGACGGCGAGTACTTCTGCGGGTCGTTCGCGCCCGAGCCGATCACGTAGTGGGTGTGGTGGCTGGTGTGGATCACGATCGAGGCGATCCGGCCGGGGTCGGCCAGCTCGGGGCGGGTCCGGTGCAGCCGCCGGGCCAGGTCGATGAGCGCCTGCGACTGGTACTCCGCCGAGTGCTCCTTCGTGTAGGTGTCGAGGATCCCGGTGCGCGGCTCCCCCGGGCGGGGCAGCGGCACGTCGTAGGTCGCGTCCGGGCCGTCGAGGAGCCAGGCGATGACGCCGTCCTCGCCCTCGTAGATCGGCTCGGGGGACGTCTGACCGCGCATCGCCCGGTCCACGGCCTCGATCGCGAGCTTGCCGGCCAGGGCGGGCGCGTAGGCCTTCCAGGTCGAGATCTGGCCCTTGCGGGACTGCCGGGTCGCGGTCGTGGTGTGCAGGGCCTGCCCGATGGCCTGGAAGATCGTCTCGGTGTCCAGCCCGAGCAGGGTGCCGATCCCGGCGGCGGCGCTCGGCCCGAGGTGGGCCACGTGGTCGATCTTGTGCTTGTGCAGGCTGATCGCCCGGACCAGGTCCACCTGGATCTCGTACCCGGTGGTGATGCCGCGGACCAGGTCCGCGCCGGAGGCGCCGGCATGCTGGGCGACGGCCAGGATGGGCGGGATGTTGTCACCCGGGTGGGAGTACTCGGCGGCCAGGAACGTGTCGTGGTAGTCGAGCTCGCGCACCGCGACCCCGTTCGCCCACGCTGCCCACTCGGGGCTGACCCGCAGGTCCGGGCTGCGCCCGAACACCGTCGATCCGGGCGTGTACGGATGCGCGAGGGCCTGCGAGCGCGCCGCCACCACCGGGGCCCGCAGCAGCGAGGCGGTCGCGACCGCGGCGTTGTCGATCACCCGGTTGATGATCATCTCGGTGACCTCCCCGGTCACCGGCACCGGGTCTGCGGCGAGTTCCGCCAGCTTCCAGGCGAGCTGCTCGGAGCGGGGCAGGTCCTCGTCGCTGCGGTGGGTGCGTACCTGGTGGGTGATCATGGGCGTCTCCGATTTCACGCGGTGGGTGCGTCGACCGATGGCGCGGACGGCGCCGTCGGTGCTGGTGCGGTCAGTGCCGGTCGCGGCGGGGCGGTCTCGTAGGTGTGCAGGATGTGGCCGAGGCTCGCGCGCAGGTGCACGAGGGTGGCGCTCGATGCGAGTTCGGCGTCCCCGTCAAGGATGGCCCGGGCCACGCCTCGGTGCTCGCCGACGGACTCCAGCAGCCGGGCCGGGTGGTCCCGGGCCACCCGCCGCAGCCGCCGCAGGTGCAGCCGAACCCCGTCGAGCGACTGGGTCAGGAACCGGCTCGCCGCGGCCGCGTCGATGGCGTCGTCGAGGCGCTGCACCAGGTCGTAGTAGGCGGCCCGGTCCTCCGGTCCGCCGAGGTCGAGGTCGACGGCGGCGCCCAGGTCCGCGACGAGCGTCCGGAACGGTCCTGGGTCGCGTCGCTCGGCCGCGAGCCGGGCAAGCCGGGTCTCGACGGCGATGCGCAGGTCGAACAGGTCGCTCACGTCCGCGGGCGCCAGGTCGGTCACGACGGCGCCGCGGGCGCCGGCGCCACGCACCAGACCGTCGGCGGCGAGCCGGGCGAGTGCCTCGCGGACGGGGGTGCGGGAGACACCCAGCCGCAACGCCTGCTCCACCTCGCCGAGCGGTGTCCCGGGCGGCAGCCGCCAGTCGAGGATGTCCTCACGGAGCGCGACGTAAGCACGTGAACCAGCCCGCATCGCGTCGCCCTCCTTGGTCAGATCTTGACCACAGCGTATACACGAGAGCCTCATCTGACCAGCGGATGGCGAAAAACGGAATCCAATGTATACAACACCGGATTCAATTCGGGCGGTCGCGGAGCCAACCCGACGATCCGCCGCACCGGTCGCGCGGGTTTGGCCACCTCGAGCACGGCAACCCCGCCGGCGCCGTGGTCGTAGGCTGCGAGCATGCCGATCGATCGTGCCATTGGCCGCGCCCACCGGGCCGCCGACCGCGCCAGCCGAGTCCCTGGGGACACCGCCGAGGCATGGCCCCCGCCACCGTGGGAGGAGCGCTTCCGCGCCCGCCGGGTGGGCCTGCCCGAATGGGCCCGGGGCAACCCGGACCGGGCGGTGGTCATCGCCACCGCGGGCGGGGCGCAGCAGGTGCACTCCTGGACCGTCTCCACCGGCGCCCTGGTGCGGGCGACGGATCGCCCGCACGGCACCACCGACGCGACGATCGACCCCACGGGGGCGTGGATCTGGTGGTTCGACGACACCGACGGTGACGAGTTCGGCACCTGGCGCCGGCAGCCGTTCGCCTCGACGGTGACGCGCCGGCCCGAGCACCCCATCAGCCTGCCGCCCGCCTACGCGGCCGGACTCCTGCTCCACGACGACGGCACGGCCGTCATCGGCCGCAGCGACGACGCCTACGGAACCCAGGTCCACGCCGTCCGCGCCGGGGTACCCGACGCCGTGCCGGTGCCGCTGTACCACCACGCCCAGGACGCGGAGGCCGCGGCCCTGAGCCGCGACGGCAACCTGGTCGCCGTCGAGCACAGCGAGCGCGGCGACAACCGCCACCCGGCGATCCGCGTGCTCTCCGTGGACAACGGCGCCCGGGTCGCCGACCTCGACGACGGGCCGGGCCTCGGGCTCTGGGCGATCGCGTTCGCGCCGCTGCCCGGGGACCCGCGGCTCCTGGTGCGGCACGAGCGCTCCGGCGCCACCCGGCTGCTGATCTGGGACGTGCGCACCGGCCTGATCCGGCCGATCGACCCGGGCCTGCCGGGCGACGTCGCCGATGCGGACTTCTTCCCCGACGGGCGCTCCCTGCTGATCGCCCAGGACCACGAGGCGCGCACCCTGCTGTTCCGCTACGACCTCCAGGACGGCTCCGTACGCCAGGTGGGTTCCGCCGTCGGCACGGTCTCCGGGGCCACGCCCCGGCCGGACGGCGACGTCTGGATCGCGCGCTCGTCGGCCGCCGAGCCGCGCGAGGTGATCTCGGCTGCCACCGGAGCCGCCCTGATCACGTTGAACGGGCCGCGGCCGCCGGCGTCCGTGCCGGTCGAGGACGTCTGGGCGGACGGCCCAGGCGGACGCATCCACGGCCTGCTGCGCCGCCCGTCGACCGGCACCGCCCCCTACCCGGTGGTCGTGGACGTGCACGGTGGCCCCACCTGGCACGACTCGGACTCCTTCGACCCGTACGCGGCGGCGTGGACCGATCACGGTTTCGCGGTCCTGAAGGTGAACTACCGCGGCTCCACCGGGTACGGCTCGGCGTGGCGGGACGCGCTCGAGGCGAAGGTCGGCTTCACCGAGCTCGCGGACATCGCCGCCGTGCACGACGCCCTGGTCGCGGACGGCACGCTCGACGCGAACCGGTCGGTGCTGGTCGGTGCCTCGTGGGGCGGGTACCTGACGCTGCTCGGGCTCGGCACCCAGCCGGAGCGGTGGACCCTCGGCGTGGCCGGGGTGCCGGTCGCCGACTACATCGCCGCCTACGAGGACGAGATGGACAGCCTGAAGGCGTTCGACCGGTCCCTGTTCGGCGGCTCACCGGAGCAGGTGCCGGACGCCTACCGGGTCTCCTCGCCGCTGACCTACGTCGACGCGGTCCGGGCCCCCGTGCTCATCCTCGCGGGGCAGAACGACCCGCGGTGCCCGTACCGGCAGGTCGAGAACTACGTGACCGCGCTGCGCGGCCGCGGCGCCACCGTGGAGACCTACACCTACGACGCCGGCCACGGGTCCCACGTGGACCACGAGCGGGTGCGGCAGATGCGCGCCGAGCTCGAGTTCGTGCTCCGGCACCTGCCGGGCGCGCGGGCCTGACAACGGCTGGTGGTGGGCGGCCTCTCGCGGCCGCCGACCACCGAAGCCTCAGCGGGCCGCGAGCAGCTCCGCGATCTGGATCGTGTTCAGCGCGGCACCCTTGCGCAGGTTGTCGTTCGAGACGAACAGGGCGAGGCCGCGTCCGTCCGGCACGCCCGGGTCCTGACGGATCCGGCCGACGAAGCTCGGGTCCTGACCGGCTGCCTCGAGCGGGTTCGGCACCTCGGAGAGCTGCACGCCGGGCGCGGCGGCGAGGATCTCGGTGGCCCGGGCCACGCTGAGCGGCTGCGCGAACTCGGCGTTGATGGACAGCGAGTGCCCGGTGAACACCGGCACCCGCACGCAGGTGCCGGAGACCAGCAGTTCGGGCAGGCCGAGGATCTTGCGGGACTCGTTGCGCAGCTTCTGGTCCTCGTCGGTCTCACCGGAGCCGTCGTCGACCAGGTTGCCGGCGAGCGCGACCACGTTGAAGGCGATCGGTGCCACGTACTTGTTCGGCTCGGGGAAGGTGACCGCCTTCCCGTCCTGGGCCAGCGCCTTGGTGTCCTGCCCGACGGCGGCCCGGATCTGGGAGTCGAGCTCTTCGACGCCGGCGACGCCGCTGCCGGAGACCGCCTGGTAGGTGGACACGATGAGGCGCTGCAGGCCGGCCTCGTCGTGCAGGGCCTTGAGCACCGGCATCGCGGCCATCGTGGTGCAGTTCGGGTTCGCGATGATGCCCTTGCGCGCATCCGCGATCGCCTCGGGGTTCACCTCGGAGACCACCAGCGGCACGTCCGGGTCCATCCGGAACGCCGAGGAGTTGTCCACCACGGTCACCCCGGCCGCGGCGAACCGCGGGGCCTGGGTCCGGGAGGTGCTCGCACCGGCGGAGAACACCGCGATGTCCAGGTCGGAGACGTCCGCGGTGGCGGCGTCCTCGACCACGATGTCCTCGCCCTTCCAGGGCAGGGTGGTGCCGGCCGAGCGGGCGGACGCGAAGTACCGCACCGCGTCCGCCGGGAAGTCACGTTCCTCGAGCAGCCGGCGCATCACGGCGCCCACCTGCCCGGTGGCGCCGACGACGCCGATCCGTACGCCCATGCTCAACGCCCCGTTCCGCCGTAGACCACGGCCTCGACCTCGTCGGCGTCCAACCCGAACGCCGTGTGCACCGCGCGGACCGCCGGCTCCAGGTCCTCGCTGCGGGTGACCACCGAGATCCGGATCTCCGAGGTGGAGATCATCTCGATGTTGATGCCGGCGTCCCGGAGGGCACCGAAGAGCCGCGCGGAGACCCCCGGGTGGGAGCGCATCCCGGCACCGACCAGGGACAGCTTGCCCACGCCCTCGTCGTAGTTGAGGCTCTGGTAGCCGAGCTCGGCGGCCGTCGCCTCGAGTGCCTCCTTCGCCGCCTTCGACTGGTCGGTCGGAAGGGTGAAGGAGATGTCGGTCCGGCCGGTCTCCTGCTCGGACACGTTCTGCACGATCATGTCGATGTTCACGCCCGCGGCCGCGACGGCCTCGAACAGCTGCGCGGCCTTGCCCGGCACGTCCGGGACGCCGACGACGGTGACCTTGCCCTGGGAGCTGTCGTGGGCCACGCCGGAGATGATGGGGTTTTCCATTGGTCCTTCTTCGGGGTCTGCGTCGGTCACGAGCGTGCCCTCGTTGAGCGAGAACGAACTGCGCACGTGAATGGGAACGCCGTAGCGGCGGGCATATTCCACGGCCCGCAGGTGCAGGATCTTCGCGCCGTTGGCCGCCATCTCGAGGGTCTCCTCGGTGGTGATGCGGTCGATCCGGCGCGCGGCCGGCACGATCCGCGGATCGGCGGTGAACAGGCCGTCGACGTCGGTGTAGATCTCACACACGTCGGCGCCGAGCGCGGCAGCCAGTGCCACCGCGGTGGTGTCCGAGCCGCCGCGGCCGAGGGTGGTCACGTCGTTGGTGTGCTGGGTGACGCCCTGGAAGCCCGCGACGATGGCCACGGCGCCGCCCTCGAGGACCCGCTGGATCCGGCTGGGCGAGACGTCGATGATGCGGGCGTTGCCGTGTGAGGTGTCGGTGATGACCCCCGCCTGCTGGCCGGTGAACGCCTGCGCATCCGTGCCGAGCTCATGGATCGCGATGGCGAGCAGCGCCATCGAGATCCGCTCGCCCGCGGTCAGGAGGATGTCCATCTCCCGGTTCGGCGGGCTGTCGGAGATCGCGGCGGCGAGGTCGAGCAGTTCGTCCGTGGTGTCGCCCATGGCGGAGACCACCACGACCACCTCGTTGCCGGCGGTCTTGGTCTCGGTCACCCGTTTGGCCACGCGCTGAATGCTGGCCGCGTCAGCGACCGACGATCCGCCGAACTTCTGGACGATGAGTGCCACGGAGGCTCCGATGGGGGTGGGAAATTGGAACGCCTGATTCTAGATCGGACCAGTGGGTGGACACGCTTGCGTCCGCATCCCGAAACCGTCAGTTGCCGCTGACGACGTCCCAGGTGAGCTTGATGATGAGGGCGGCGACCACCACGAGGAACGCGATCCGGATGAACCCGCTGCCCTTGGCCACGGCCATCCGGGCGCCGAGGTAGGCGCCGAGGATGTTCGCCGCGCCGACCACGATCCCGATCCCCCAGAGCACCGCGCCGTACGGCACGAAGAACACCAGCGCGCCGAGGTTGGTGGCGAAGTTCACGATCTTCGCGAGCGCGCTCGCCGGCAGGAAGGCGTAGCCGAGCACGCTGACCAGGCTGATGACCAGGAAGCTGCCGGTACCGGGGCCGAGGAGCCCGTCGTAGGCACCGATCGCGAGGCCGAGCGCGACGGCCGCGCCGTAGTGCCGGTTCCCGCTCCAGCGCAGGTCCGTCACGGCCCCGAGCTTGGGCTTGGCCGCGGTGTAGATGGCGACGAGGATCAGCACCACGATGATGATCGGGCGCAGGGCCTGTTCGGGGATGTTCGAGGCCAGCGCCGCGCCGCCGACCGCCGCGACGAAGGCGGCGATCGCCATCGGCGCCGCCGTTCGCATGTCCGGATGGACCCGCCGGTAGTAGGTGATGGAACTGGTGGACGTGCCCATGATCGAGCCGACCTTGTTCGTGGCCAGAGCCTGCACGGCGGTGATGTCCGGGACGAACAGCAGCAGGGCCGGGAGCTGGATCAGGCCGCCGCCGCCGACCACGGCGTCGACCCAGCCGGCCGCGAACCCGGCCAGCACGAGCAGCGCGATCACGCCGAGCGTCAGTTCGAGGCCACCGGTCCCCGGGAGGGTGATCGTGGCATCGGCGAGCATCGGGGCGTCGGGCACGGAGCAGGTCTACCACCTCCGCTCGCCCGCCGCCGAGCCGGTCCGAACCGCGGGGCACACGATCCGGACACAGGACCCACGCAGGGCACGCCGCCGATCCGGCGTGTCCACGGGATCGGCGGCCCCTAGCGTATGGGCATGTCGACACCGCAGCCGGCGGGCGGCCAGCCGCCGCCCCCTCCACGCCCCACCGCGACCCCGGCGGACACGGGTCCGCCGCCCCTGGGGTCCGGCTCGCCAGCAGCACCGGCCGCTGCGGCGGCAGGGCCGGCGATCCTGGCCCGCGACCTGCACCGCTCCTTCGGCACGGTACGGGCCGTGGCCGGCGTGGACCTGGCGGTACGGCCCGGATCGGTCACCGCGCTGATCGGCCCGAACGGCTCCGGCAAGACGACGCTGCTGCTGATCCTCGCCGGGCTGCTCACCCCCGACCACGGTTCGGTGCTCGTGGCCGGGGCCGATCCCGCATCGTCGGCGACCGCCCGGGCCCGGATCGGCTGGATGCCCGACGCGTTCGGCACCTGGGACTCCCTGACCGCGTTCGAGGTGCTCACCACGATGGCCGGCGCGTACCGGCTGGGGCGGGAGCAGGGTCGCGACCGCGCCTGGGACCTGCTCAGGACGGTGCACCTTGACGACCTGGCCACCGCGCCCGCGCACACGCTCTCGCGCGGGCAGAAGCAGCGGCTGGGCATGGCGCGCGCGCTGATCAACTCCCCCGACGTGCTGCTCCTCGACGAGCCCGCGTCCGGGCTCGATCCGCGCTCCCGGATCGAGATGCGCTCCCTGCTTCGTGGCCTGGCTGCCGCGGGCACCACCGTGCTGATCTCCTCCCACGTCCTCGCCGAGCTGGACGAGATGGTCGACGACGCGGTGTTCCTCTCCCGTGGTCGCACGGTCAGCGCCGAGCAGCTCCACGCCGGTGCCGGGACCCGCCGGTGGCGGCTGCGCTCCCTCGACGGCCCGGCGCTGCAGCAGTGGGCGTTCGAGGCACGGATCACTCTCGTCCCGGACACCGACGCGCCCGACGGCGGGGGCTCGGTCCTCGTGGATCTCACCGACGACGCGGCTGCTGCGGCGCTGCTCGCCGCAGCGGTCGGAGCCGGGGTTCCGGTGGTCTCGCTCGCCCCCGTCAGTGGTCTGCTCGAGCAGGCCTACCTCTCCCTGGATACGGACCGACGATGACGACGACCTTCACCGTTCCCCTGGAACCGAGCGGCCCCGGCGGCGGATCGCCGGCTCCCGACACCGCGGCGCACGCGATCTCCTGGCATGGGGTCCGTACGATCGCGGTGCTGGAACTGCGGCAACGGATCAGGTCCACGCGGTGGCGGGTCGCCCTGGCGGTCTGGTTCGCCCTGGTCGGCCTGGTCAGCGTCCTCATCGGTGGGGCGTTCGCGTCCCTCGGCGGCGACCCCAAGTGGGCCTTCGGCCTGGTCCTGATGTTCGTGCTCGGCCTCGGCCTGGTGGTGGCGCCGACGCTCGCGTCCACGGCGATCAACGGTGACCGCAGCGCCGGCACCCTCGCGATCCTGCAGGTGACGCTCCTCTCGCCGGCGGACATCGCCGTCGGGAAGCTCCTGGCCGGGTGGGCCGCGGCACTGGCGTTCCTCGTGGTCTCGCTGCCGTTCCTGATCTGGAGCGCCCTGCTCGGCGGCACCACGGTGGGCGGGTTCTTCCTGTCCCTGGCCGTGCTCGCCCTGATGCTCGGCGTGGTCTGCGCGATCGGGCTCGGGTTCTCCGCGCTCACCGCACGCACCGCCGGCTCCAGCGTGCTCACGTACATCGCCGTCGCCTCGCTCACGGTGCTGACGCCGATCCTGTTCGTGCTGACGCTCCCGGCGGTGACCACCACGGAGCAGGTCGAGGTCTACGGCCTCGCCCAGGGTCCCCCGGCCGACGGGGAGAACAGCGGGTGCGAGACCTTCACCGCCGAGCGCGAGGTCAGCCACACCGAGCGGACCTGGTGGCTGCTCGCGATCAACCCGTTCGTGATCCTCGCGGACACCGGCGCCCAGCCGGGCCTCGACCCGGAGGACTCGGGCCCGTTCGAGGCGATCCGCGCGGCGACGAACGAGATGCGCAACGGCCCGCCGGACGTCGTGCAGGAATGCTGGTGGGAGAGTCAAGCGCCCCCAGAGGTCGATCACGGCACGCCGGTCTGGCCGTGGGGGCTGGGCGCGAACCTGCTGCTCGGGGCAGCCGGGCTCGCGGTCGCGATCCGCCGGCTCAAGGTGCCCTACCGCACCCTGCCGGGGGGCACGCGGGTGGCATAGCCTTCGCGACGCGCGCATTCACCCGTGCGCGCCCGCGATCGGCGCGCCGTCGCGATCGGCGTGCGTCCGCGCACCCGCTCTCCTGTGCTCGGCGCTTCCGCGGAAGCGCCGGGGCTTCAGCCCCCGGTGTGCAGGGCGTCGAACTCGGCCTCTCCGGCCACGTCGTCGTCCACGTCCAGGCGCAGGTGCGAGATCAGGCTGAGCAGGATCCGCATCGCGCTGGCCGCGCGCTCACCCCAGGCCGACAGGTAGGAGAACTGCCACCACCACAGCGCCTCCGACGGGTTCCCGGCCCGGTGGTGCGCCAGCCCGACGCTCAGGGCCTGCGCGATGTCGGACAGGTCATTGCTCAGCGCGCCGGCGCTGACCTCCGGGCTGACCAGCGGGTCCGCCACCTCGGTGTACTCGTCGATGCCCTCCAGCACGTTCGCCAGAGACACCCGGAGCGGCTCGAGGTCACCCTCGGGTCCGTCGTCGGGCTCGAACCGCTCGGCCGGGACGATGTCCACGATCGCGCCGAGGCGGGCACCGGCGGCGCTGAGATCGGAGACTGCGAGCAGCAGCAGCGGGATGGAGGAGTCCGGGCTCACCCCGGCGGCGACCTCGCGGACGGTGTCTAGGAATCGCTCGGCGACCCCGGCGGTCGCGGTGGCAAGCACCAGCAGGTCGGCATCCAGACCGTGGTTCTCAGACATCGATGCTCCTCCGTCCCTCGAACGCCCGGCCGAGCGTGATCTCGTCGGCGTACTCCAAGTCTCCACCAACGGGCAGACCGGAGGCCAGGCGGGAGATGGTCAGCCCCATCGGCCGCAGCATCCGGGCCAGGTAGGTGGCCGTGGCCTCGCCCTCGACGTTCGGGTCGGTGGCGATGATGATCTCCTGGATGGCGCCGTCGGCGAGCCGGGTCATCAGCTCCCGGATCCGGAGGTCGTCCGGTCCCACCCCGTCGATCGGATTGATGGCGCCGCCGAGCACGTGGTAGCGGCCGCGGAACTCCCGGGTGCGCTCGATCGCGACCACGTCCTTGGCCTCCTCGACCACGCACAGCATGGCCGGATCCCGGCGTGGGTCCCGGCAGATCCGGCACTGGGCGTCCTCGGAGACGTTGCCGCAGATCTCACAGAACCGGACCTTGGTCTTGACCTCGGTGAGCACGTGGGCGAGGCGCCGCACGTCCGCCGGGTCGGCCGCGAGGATGTGGAACGCGATCCGCTGCGCGCTCTTGGGGCCCACGCCGGGCAGCCGGCCGAGTTCCTCGATGAGGTCGGCGATGATTCCCTCGTATGCGGCCATCAGGGCTGTCCGTCCGTGGTCTCGGTGATCTCATCGATCACGGTGCCGCCGAGCAGGCGCGCCACGAGCGGCGCGCCGATGAGGCCGGAGGACTCGATGTCCGGGTCCGACATGTCGGGTTCGTCGATCGATGCCGCAGGGCCCGACGGCGGCCGGTCGCCGCCCCGCGGGCCGGCGCCATTGGTCTGGGCGGCGCGGGCGGCCGCGAACGCGGCGTCCCGGGCGGAGCCGGGCGCGCCGGCACCGGTGGGTGCGGCGGGGCCCGGTGCCGAGCTGCGCGGCGTGGAGGCGCGCCCACCCCGGTAGGGCTCGGGCGGCGGACCGTCGTCGAAGTCCGGTGGCTCGGCCGGGGGGATGTCGTCGTCCGGCGCCGTCCGTGCCGCGCCGCCGGCCGACGGCGGCCGGTCGCCGGGGCCACGCTCGCGCCGGGTGCCGCCGGACGGCGGATCCTCATCGGTGCCACGACCGTCGTTCGGACCACCTGTGCTGTCGGTGCCTCCGGTGGCGCTCCTGCCTCCGGTGGCGCTCGGGCCTCCAGCGCTGGTCGCGCCACCCGCGCTCGAACCCGCGTCGTCCCCGGGGATGTCCCAGGGCGGGGGCGGGAAGTCGTCGTCCGCGGCGGAACCGCCGGTAGCAGCCTCGGCCGGGGCGGAACCGCCGGTGGCGGCGTCGGCCGCGGGGGCGGTGGTGCCTGCCCGGGCGGGCGGCTCGGGGTCGTCGGACTCGCCGTCTCCGGAGCCGGACGGCCCGGCTGGTGCGCGGCCGCCCGAGGCCTGGGTCGCCGAGCCGGCGGACGGCTGCGACCGTGCCGACGGCTCGGCCGCCCGGTTGCTCGCGTCCTGAGCAGCGGACCCGTGCGAGGCCGACGGCGAGGCGGGGCCTGCGGAGACCGGCCCCGGCGAGGCGCCTGGGGAGCCGGCCGCCGGACTCGCCCCCGCGTCCGGGTTCGCAGACGCAGCGGGGTTCGCCGATGCACCCGGGTTCGCAGGTGCAGCAGGGTTCGCCGGGGCACCCGGGTTCGCCGGGGCTGGATTCGCCGGTGGGGGTGGGCTTGCAGGCGCAGCCGGTCGACCCCAGTCGGCCTCGGCGCGACTCACCGCGTCGTTGCCGGGGGTCTGACCACCGGTGGGCGCACCAGCGTCGGCCGGGTCATGGCCTGCATCGCCGGACTGGGCGCCGGACTGACCGGCGGGAGCGCTGCCGTCGGCGACGACGGCGTCGATGCGCACGGACAGGCCGAGCGTCTCGGACAGCGCACGCTGAAGGTGTTCACCGTGGCTGCCGTTGCGGAACGCCGAGGCGAGCCCCGGGGTGGAGAACCCGAGCGCGAGGTGCGTCGCGGTCAGGTCGACGACCTGGGCGTCCTGGGAGATGAGAGCCCAGGTGGTGCGCTTGATCCTGGTCAGGGTCTCCAGGACCTCGGGCCAGCGCCGGCGGACCTGCTCGGCCGTCATCCCGGCGGATGTGGCGGGCGCGGCCTCGGCAGCGGGCGCCGCGGCCGGGGGCGTGGCGGTTGGAGGCGGTGTGGCGGCGGCCTGTGGCGCGGCCGGAGCCGCCGAGACAACCGGCCGGTCCGGTGCTTCCGACTCAGGAGCAGAGCCGGATCCAGCTCGCTCGGTCGAGTGACTGTCGGATGCTGCCGGCTCGGAGTCGAGGGCGTCGGACGTTGGCTCGTGGGGCGCGGCGTCCGTTGCTCCGGTGGACAAACCGTGGTCCGCCTGCTCGCCCGGCGCATGCGCCGCGGGTACGCCCGACCGGTCGCCGCCGGCGGCGTGATCGGCTGCACCACCCACGGGAGAAGGCTGTGTCGGTGCGGGCTGCGCTGACGGGTCCGAGGTCGGGACCGGCTCCTGTGGCCGCGCAGGGTCGGCCGCAGCGGATGCCTCGGCCGCAGCGGGCGCCTCGGCGGGTGCGGATGACTGCGGCTGCGGGAGCGCCGGCCCACGCGGAGCCAGCGGGGCTCCGCCGCTGAGCGCACCCTCCAGACGGTCCAGCCGGGCGTTGAAGCCGTCGACGCCGTCGTCCGCGGCGGGCAGGAGCAGGCGGGCGCAGAGCAGCTCCAGCTGCAGGCGCGGCGACGTCGCTCCGATCATCTCCGTCAACGCGAGGTTCACCAGGTCCGCGGCCCGGGACAGCGCGCCCAGGCCGAGGTGCTGGGCCTGCACCCGCATCCGCTCCAACTGGTCCTCGGGGACGGCCCGCAGCACCGTGCCCGCCTGTTCGCCGGCGGCGAGCACCACGATCAGGTCGCGCATCCGCTCGAGCAGGTCCTCGACGAACCGTCGCGGCGCGTGCCCGGAGTCGATCACCCGCTCGACGACCCGGAACAGGCTGGCCCCGTCCCGCGCGGAGAGAGCGTCGATCGCGTCGTCGAGAAGCGCGCCGTGGGTGAACCCGAGCAGGGCGACGGCCCGCTCGTAGGTGATCTCGCCGTCGTCCGCGCCGGCGATCAACTGGTCCAGGACGGACAGGGAGTCCCGCACGGACCCACCGCCGGCGCGGACCACGAGCGGCAGGACGCCGGAGGCCACGGTGATGTTCTCGGCGGTGGCCAGCCGCTCCAGGTAGGCGGTGAGCTGCTCGGGCGGGACGAGCCGGAACGGGTAGTGGTGGGTCCGGGACCGGATCGTGCCGATGACCTTGTCCGGCTCGGTGGTCGCGAAGATAAACTTCACGTGTGCCGGCGGCTCCTCGACGAGCTTCAGCAGGGCGTTGAAGCCCTGCGTCGTGACCATGTGCGCCTCGTCGAGGATGAAGATCTTGTACCGGTCCCGGGCCGGGGCGAACGCGGCGCGCTCGCGCAGCTCACGGGCATCGTCGACACCGTTGTGGCTCGCGGCGTCGATCTCGACGACGTCGAGGCTGCCGGGGCCACCCCGGGCCAGCTCCACGCAGCTGTCGCAGGTCCCGCACGGGGTATCGGTGGGTCCCTGGGCACAGTTGAGGCAGCGCGCCAGGATCCGGGCGGACGTCGTCTTGCCGCAGCCGCGAGGCCCGGAGAACAGGTACGCGTGCGTCACCCGGTTGGCCCGCAGGGCAGCCATCAAGGGCTCAGTGACGTGCTCCTGACCGATCACGTCGGCGAACGTCTCTGGCCGGTAGCGGCGATACAGCGCGGTGCTCACCCGATCACAATAGGCGGCGGCACCGACACCGCACACTCGCCTGTGTCCGGCCGGCCCGATCCCGGCGCGTACCGACACAACCCGGCCTCACCGGAGGCCCTCGGAGGACGTGAAGGACCCCCCGCGTACCCATCAGAGCCCACCTGCCCTTGCTGCCTTCCGGCCCTGGGGGGGTTCAGCGGGATGACGCCACACGGGGGGTCTGCCGTCCAGTCTAACTGGACCTGCGCACAGGTTCGAACCGCCCAAGGCGGCGACACCGGCGACGGCGACCATCCGCCGTCAGGCATCGGCCTTCGGCCGACCGGCTCAGCCGGACTCGGTCCGGTGCACCCGCACCGAGACGATCCGGTGGCCGTCGATCTCGACCACCTCAAGGACGTGGTCGCCGGCCGGCACGACGTCGCCGACCTTCGCAACCCGGCCGAGCCGGTCCAGGAAGTACCCGCCGACGGTCTCGTAGTCACCCTCATCAGCGAGCTCGAAGCCGACGCGCTCGGCGAAGTCCTCCAGGTTGAGCCCGGCGTCGATGAGCCCGTCGTCCTCGGTGGGCGCGGGCGCGCCGGCCAGTTCGAGATCGTGCTCGTCGTGGATCTCGCCGACGAGTTCCTCGACGAGGTCCTCCAGCGTGACGATGCCGTCGGTGCCGCCGTACTCGTCGATCACGACCGCGATGTGGATGCGGGCGCGGCGCATGATGGACATCGACGGCAGCAGGGCATTAGTGGACGGCAGCACCACCACCTCGCGGGCCAGGTCCCGGACCTTCTGGACGGTCGGCGCCGGGCGCACGGTCGCGGGGATCTCCTCGTCGTCGCCGGCGAGGGTGGCGACGTCCGCGAGGAACAGGTCCCGCACGTGCACGAAACCGAGGATGTCGTCGAAGTCGTCGCCGATGACGGGATAGCGCGAGTACGGCTGGTCCGCGATGAACCGGGTCGCCTCGCGGATGCCGAGGTCACCGTCGAGGAAGGCGACCTCGTGGCGGGGCCGCATCACCTCGCTGACCGAACGCTCGCCCGCGTCGAACACGTCCCGCAGGATCTGGCGCTCGTCCTCGGGCAGACCCTCGTGGGCGATGACCAGACCGCGCAGTTCCTCGTCGGTCATCTCCTCGTTCTTGGCGTTCGGGTCACCACCGAAGAGCCGCACGACGGCATTGGTGGAGACCGACAACAGCCAGATCACGGGTCGCATCAGGGTCGAGAACCGGTCCAGCAGCGGGCCGACGCCGAGGGCGACCCCGGTGGAACGCTGCAGCGCGAACCGCTTCGGCACCAGTTCGCCGAGGACCAGGGACAGGTAGGCGATCACGAGCGTCATGACGATCAGGGACACGGTGCTCGCCACGGACTCGGGCATGCCCCAGCCGACGAGGGTCGGAACGAAGTCCGGTGCGATCGTGGACGCACCGTACGCGGCGGAGAAGAACCCGGCGACCGTGACCCCGATCTGGACGGAGGCGAGGAACCGGTTCGGGTCGCGGGCCACGGCGGCCACCCGGGCACCGCGGTCGCCCTTATCGGCGAGCTGGTCGATCTGGCTCTCCCGGAGCGAGACCAGCGCGATCTCGGTGGCTGCGAAGAGCCCGCCGATCAGGATGAACAACAGCACGAGGCCGAAACTGACGAGCGTGCCGCCGTCCATCAGGCGTCCGTTCGGCTGGCGTGTGGGGCGGCGCTGTCTGCGCGGCGGCCGGGAGCTGCCGGGACTCGTCGTGGTCGGGATCGTCTATGCGGAGGGTCGTCCATGTCACCATGCAACCGTCAGCGGCCCCACCGGCGCAACCTCCATAGGTCCGGCTGTGCTGCGGCTCACTCCGATCGGTTCGGAGCGGTGCCCCAACTCGGGTATCCTCTTTGAGGCCTGACCAGGAGGATTCGCCTAGTGGCCTATGGCGCACGCTTGGAAAGCGTGTTGGGTGCAAGCCCTCGGGGGTTCGAATCCCCCATCCTCCGCCAGCAGTTCCCAGGATCCCGCCAGAAACACCAGTTTCCGGCGGGATCCTGCGGTTTCTGGCCCGAGTCGCGATGTGCAGGGATAGGCACGAATGGGCCTCTTGTGGCAAAATTTCTGTCACACAGCTGTCACAGACTGCCCGTGTGACAGCGTCCGCGGAAGGTCCAACGATGGTCGCCGGAGCCCTGCCTCGCGGTATCACACGGTACCGAGACCGCTACCGAGTGCGCTTGAACGTCGACGGCACCACCCATGCCCTCGGCGTCTTCGACACGCTCGGCGATGCCCGCGCGGCACTCGACATAGCCAAGGGTGAGCGCGCCCGGGGCACGTTCGTGCCGCCCGCCCAGATTCGGGCCGAGCGGCGCGCCGCGCAGGTGAGGGCCGAGACCGATGCCCTCACGCTCGCTGAGTGGGCCGAGCAGTGGCTGGACGGTCTTGCCGCCAACCCGGAGCGCTCCCCCTCGACCGTGTTGTCCTACCGGTCGGTGCTGCGCACGCACGTGCTGCCCGAACTCGGGGCGACGCGGCTGGTCGACCTCACACCCGGGCAGGTCGCCGCCCACCTCGCGACACTCCGGGCCAAGCCGTCGAAGCGGCACCCCGGCGCGCGAGCGAACGGCGTCGCGCCGAACGCGGCGAGGGTGCTGCGCTCGTGCCTGAACGGGGCCATCAAGCGCCCCGACATCGCCCTGGCCTCCTTCGCCTTCCCCGAGGCACCCTCGCAAACCCCCGTCCGGCCGGCAGAGCCCGACGGCGACATCGCGACACCCGGGCAGGTGGCAGCAATGGCCGCGGCGATGCCGGAGCACCTGGGCGCGGCGGTCCTGCTGGCGGCCTGGTGCGCCCTGCGGCTCGGAGAGGTGCTCGGTCTGGAACGCCGCGACCTGGAGCACCTCGACGATCCCGAGCGCGCGATCCTGCACGTGCGGCGGCAGTGGAACACCAAGGCCGTGCGACTGACCGAACCCAAACGAGGCAGCACCCGCAGCGTCGCGATCCCGGCGACCCTACTGCCGGTGCTGCGCGAGCACCTCGACACCCACGCCGCGCCCGGACCCGACGGGCCGGTGTTCACGCCGCCGAGCCGACGTGGGCGGCGGGTCTCGCAGACCTCGTTCGACACCCACTGGCGAGTCGCGCGGAAGGTGGCAGGGCGTGACTCGTTCCGGTTTCACAGCCTGCGACACACCGGCCTGACTGAGTACGCACGCCAGGGCGCCACGCTCGCGGACCTGCTGGAGCGCGGCGGGCACACGGATGTCTCGGTGGCGCTGAAGTACCAGCACGCTTCAGCGCAGCGGGACCGGGAGTTGACTGCTCGGCTGGATGAGGTTGTAATGATTGGGGCGGCCGCCGGTGGCCGGGCGGACTAGTTGCCCGGGTGCCAGAACCCCTTGCCCATTTGCGGCGTCGGCGTCCGGCTACCCCTTGCCCGTCGAAGTCTGCGCTGCCTCGAGGCTGAGCGAGTACAGCGACTCCGACGGGGCTCTTCGGCTCCTGTACGAGCCCTCGACGGGGCGCTTCCCACCACACCCACCCGCAGGCCCGGCCCGCGGGGTTGACGCGGCCGCGGTGGCGGCGTGTCCACCTACGTGCAAGCCCTCGCTGAGTCGCGCGGGACCTCCGTGCAGGTGTGCGGGCTGTGGCCCGGCGCGGCCGGGTCCGGGGCGCCCGTCGTTGGCGTGCCCCTCGGGCATCACCTGCACACCGGCGCCACGGTCGGGTGCGACCCGATCAGCTGGTTCGAGCGGGGCAACCTCATCAACAACCCCTCCGCGTTAGTCATGGGCTTGCCTGCCTACGGCAAGTCCACCCTGGTCCGCCGGATTGGTGCTCGGCCTCACCGGCTACGGGGTCATGCCGCTGGTCCTGGGCGACCTCAAACCCGACTACGTCGACCTCGTCCAAGCGCTCGGTGGGCAGGTAGTCCGCAACGGGCCAGGCAGGGCCAAGATCAACATCCTCGACCCCGGAGAAGCCAACGCCGCGGCAGCACGGCTGACCGGGCAGGCCCAGATCGAGGTCCTCGCTGACCCGCACCAGCGCCGCCTGGAGATGGTCGTGGCCCTCTCCAACATCTGGCGCAAACGGCCACCTGAGTCGATCTCCGTGCAGATCCTCGACCGCGCTCTCCACGTACTCGACGACACCGCCGACCGGAACCCGGTCCTCGGTGACCTGCTCAAAGTCATCCAAGACGGACCCGAATCGGATCGCGCGGTCGCCGTCGACCGCGGCGACAAGAACCGCTACCAGGAGATAACCCGCGACATCGAGGTGGACCTGGTCGGGTTCACCTCCGGTGCCGCGTTCGGGGACATGTTCTCCGGGCACACCACCACCCCGCTGCACCTGGACCGTCCCGCTGTAATCGACGTGTCCTCACTCGGTGAGGCACAGGCAGACGTCAAGGCCGCAGCACTGCTGTCGTGCTGGTCCTACGGCTTCGGCGCGGTGAACATCGCCAACGCCCTCGCCGATTCCGGCCTGGAGCCGCAGCGGCGCTACTTCATCGTGATGGACGAGCTTTGGCAGGCACTGCGCGCCGGCGAAGGCATGGTCGACCGGGTCGACGCACTCACCCGGCTCAACCGCCAGAAGGGCGTCGGCCAGGTGATGATCTCCCACACCATGTCCGACCTCGCAGCTCTGCCCGAGCTCGCAGCTCTGCCCGAGCTCGACCAGAAGAAGGCGCGCGGCTTCGTCGAACGCTCCGGCATGGTGATCCTCGGGGCGTTGCCCGAGGACGAGATGCCCAGACTCTCCGGCGCGATCAAACTCGCCCGCGCCGAACAGGACCTACTCACCTCCTGGACAACCCCAACATCATGGGGCAGTTCGGCCGACATGGAAGCCTCACCACCGCCTGGACGAGGGAAGTTCCTTATCAAAGTGGGTGGTCGCCCCGGGATCCCGTTGAACGTCGCACTGACCTCAGTCGAGCAGGGCCTGCACAACACCAACAAGCGGTGGAACCTGGGAAGGCGGCCCGCATGAGCACCCCAACGAATCGCCGCCGCGATCCCGGCGGCCTCAGCGCCGAAACGACCCTGCTCTGGGTAGTGATCATCCTCGTCCTGGTCGCGACGGCCGTCGTCTACGGCGGGGTGCACCTAGGACACCGGATCGCCGGCACCGCGACCGGCTTGCCGGCGAAACCCCTTCGCCGTCGCCTTTGGCCTCCTCAACGGCGCGGTGACCTGGCCAGAGCAGGGCACCGCCGTGGCGATAGCGCTCGGCGCGGTCCTAGTCGCCGTGGCGATCCTGGTCCTGATCCTCGTCGCCCGCTCAAGGCGCCGGCGCGCGCGGCGACGAGAAAGCCACCTACATGGGCCGCGGCCGCGACGTCGAGGCCCTGAGTCTCAAAAGTACGCGGTCGACCGCCAAGCGACTCGGGGATGTCTCCTCGCCCGGTCTGCCGATCGGCATCACCGTCTCGACAAGCCAGCCGCTCCTCAGCTCGTGGGAAGACATGCGCTTCACCATCGCAGGACCTCGGACAGGAAAGACCACCTCGATCGTGGTGCCCGAGATCCTCGCCGCCCCCGGAGCGGTATTCGCGACATCCAACAAACGCGACGTCGTCGATGCCACCCGCGACGTCCGCGCCGACAGCGGCCCAATCTGGGTCTTCGACCCACAGGGCATCGTCAACGAAGAACCCACCTGGTGGTGGGACCCCCTCAGCTACGTCACCGATGAGGTGAAGGCAGCCAAACTCGCCGAGCACTTCGCCGCCGGCTCCCGCGACCCCGGGGCACGCGCCGACGCCTACTTCGACTCCGCCGGCCTGGACCTCCTGGCCGGACTCCTCCTCGCCGCGGCACTCGACGAACGGCCCATCACCGACGTCTACGCGTGGCTCACCAGTCCAACCGACGAAGAGGCCGTCGACATCCTCCGCCGGCACGACTTCACCCTCACCGCCCACCAAGTGGCCGGGATCATCGCAGCACCGGAGAAACAGCGCGGCGGCGTCTACGGCACAGCCCAACAGATGGCCTCCTGCCTGACCAACCGCGCCGTAGCGGCCTGGGTCACCCGCCAAGGCGTGCGCCCGCACTTCGACCCAGCAGCATTCGTCCGCGATGGCGGAACGCTGTACTCACTCTCCAAGGAAGGCCGCGGCACCGCCGGACCGCTCCTCACCGCCCTCACCATGGCGGTCGTCGAAGCCGCAGAAGAACTCGCCGCACGCTCACCAGGCGGCCGACTCACGACACCCCTCGTCGGTGTACTCGACGAGGCCGCGAACGTCTGCCGGTGGCGCGAACTGCCCAACCTGTACTCCCACTACGGATCCCGCGGGATCGTGCTCGACACCGTCCTGCAGTCCTGGTCGCAAGGCGTCGATGTCTGGGGCGAGTCGGGCATGAAGAAACTCTGGTCCGCGGCGAACGTGAAGGTCTACGGCGGCAACGTCTCCGAGGTCGCCTTCCTCGAGGACATCTCCCGCCTCATCGGTGACTACGACCGTCAAGGTTCGACCCTGTCCACCGGCCGCGGCGGCCGCGGTGTGAACTACCAACTCCACCGCGAACGTATCCTCGACATCGCGGAGCTTGCCGCGCTGCCCAAGGGCCGCGCGGTCGTACTGGGCGCCGGCTCACGCCCGACCCTCATCCAAACCCAACCCTGGATGACCGGCCCGCACGCCGACGACGTGCGAGCCTCCATCACGGCGCACGACCCACAAGCAGAGCAAACGATCGCCACAGCGGACCAGGAACTGATCTCCGTCGCCGCGGCTCCGATCGTCGAGGACGCCTCGTGAGCGACTGGGCCGAAGACGACGAACCGACCAGCCAGGCGGCGATCGACGATCGCTACTACCGATTCTGCGCCCACGCTCTACTACGGCTCCGTGGACCAGTTCGTGCGCGAACACCTGCGCAATGTCTACCGCCGCCGGATCCCCGGCAACGGCAACGGCCGTGTGTGGGCCGCGCGTTGGTGGGAGTACGACGAGGCGGTGATCCGCCTCGAGGCCCTTTGGCGTGCGTGGGAACATCTACGACTCGACGCGGCAACCGGAATGAGCGTCTGGTGGCGCGACCACGCAGACCACCACATGGCCGTGCTTCTCGATCCCGACGGACCGTTCATGGGGGTCAGAGGCGACGAGAACAGATCCGACATCGGCGCGCCGTTGCCCTACGAAGCACCCCCCGAGGGCATGTTCCCGGACGCGCGCGTACTTGGCACCACCGGAGCGAGCCAGATCTGACATGAAGTCGGCAATCTCTCGCGCTGCAGTGTGGGAACTGGATCGACCCGGCCTTTGCCGAGGTCCCGCAGGCGCAGTGGATGAACGTCAACTCGCCGAAGTCGCCCCTCGGGACGTCCCCCGGGTGGTTGGGGCACTGAGGCCGAGACGGGTGACGAAACCGCCCCTCTGGAGGGCGTACCTGGTCCTGTGGCATGGCGACAAGGAGTCGGCGTGCGGCGGGGTGACGCGTCCCCGACGAGACCGCGCGATTCTCAAAGAGCCCTTGACCCCGGCTCCATGAGCCCCTACGGTCCTTACAAACACCAAACAAAGGGGTCGGGGATGTCACGTTTCAAGCGCTCGCTCGCCAAGATGGGGATCGCGTCGGTCATCGCAGCATCGGTGCTGGGAGGACACGCAGCAGCAAGCGCGTACTCCATCGGCTCGGGCAACTTCAGCTATGACGGCGGCTCACCTTGGCAGACAATTCTCACGCCGAGGAGCGTGAGCCTGACCGGAACGTCGACCTACACGACCTATCAGAGTGTAGTCCAATTCAGTTTCGCGAGCGACTACCGCCGGTACCGCACACTCCAGCCTACTCAGTCATTGATCCGTGTGGATCGGATGAACACCGGCGGATCGGTGTCCGTAAGTCAACCTCTCAACTTCGGAACCACCACCGTCTTCGGAAACTACATCGCCAATTATGACGCTACTGTGCGCCTGAGCGCCCACAACTAACAATTGCCGGTATGCCGACGGAGATAGCGAACGAGCGGATGGATAGTCCTTTTGGCAGTTGTGAGCGAGCGAAGCGATAGTTCCGAGGCGCTTCCGCTAGCAGCGCTACGTCTAGAGAACGTCTCATTTCGATATAGCGGGACCCGGGCAGCGGTAATTGACTTGCGCTCCGCAAGTTTTGAGCCCGCGACGATCAACTACCTAGTCGGCGAAAACGGCAGTGGAAAGTCCACTCTCCTGAAGTTGCTTTCCGGAGTGCTCCGACCCGATTCGGGGCGCGCCATCATGGACGGTGGCGACATATTCCGAGATCGGGACCTAATGAACTCGCGCGTCGGGTACCTCCGCCAGGACTACGTCACCAAAGGGCAGACCCGCACCCAGGACTTCCTCGCCTACGGCGCCTGGATGCACGGGGTGGCTGCCTCGGAAACCCAGCGACGCGCCGCTGAACTCCTCGCGGAGATTGGCCTAGTTGACCAACGGGACACTCGTGTAAAGAAGTTGTCGGGAGGAATGCAGCGACGCCTCGGCCTATCCGTAGAGCTCACACACCGTCCTCGATTGGTTCTCCTTGATGAGCCAACCTCCGGTCTGGATGTCTCCGCCCGCGAGAGGTTTCATCGCGTCGTTGATACCCAGGTTAAGGACGGGGCGACAATGATCATCGCGTCACACGAGTTCAGCGAGATGACGAAGTCGGCCTGCACGATATATCACCTAGCCGGTGGCACCCTAAAGACAATGGCCAAGTCACCTGCCGGCGCATCCGTCGATCCTGAAGACTTTCTGTGACATCGCCTAGCGAAGTAGTACGTGCAACGACGATTCATGTGGAAACGTCGGCCGCCGCGGTTCCCGCCTCATTAATCGCGGTCGCTGGCACAGCGATCGCGTTCGCTTCGGGCCCTCTGGACACAACTTGGGTCGGCCGTCCGAACAACACGGGCTTGTACCTTACCGTCTTCGGCTTCGCCATTGCTGGTTGCCTCGCCCTCATCGCAGGCTATTTGAGTGGTCGGTCTCTAGCAACGGACAGCACAGCCATCTATAGACGCTCGTCCCGGAGCGTTCTTACGTTGGTCTCCTACCGTGTACTCGGAGATTTCATCTGGCTCACGGCCGGGCTGTCTATCGCCGCCGCGGCCGCACTACTCCGGACTTTGCTCATAGGCGGCGGCATCGCGATGGGCATATGGCCGCTCGTACTACTGGCTTCGTCGTCAGTCCTCGCTTCCTACACCTTCGGTCTCGTACTCGGAGCGCTACTCCTGCACGCTGCCGGTGCGGCGATACTCGCTCCGTTACCGTACGCAGCTACCCTCTTCTCGAGCAGCGTCCTAGGCCTCTCGTCGATGCCACAACTCCAGCAGATTGTCGCGCCATACATCGATCAATCTTGGGACCCCGTCCTAGTGCCGAACGTTGTGCCAATCTTGGCACTCGTCGGTTATGTTCTAGGGGTCGCGGCAACCTGTATGGCGGCAGCTTGCATTATAGTGTCACGGCGCTTGAGACGGCCGAACCTGCCCTTATGGATGGCCACGGCCGCCACGTTGGCTACCGTGGCTTTCGGGCTTGCCGTTATCATCCCGTGGACGCCGAACGGATTCGCTCGTATGAATCCTGGAGGAGTCGCATGCGCTTCCGCGAGTGGACACGTTTGTGTTTGGGAATCCCAGGAGGCACGGCTTAGCGATTGGGTGACCGCGGAGGAGTCCGTGTATCTCGTGGCCCAGCGCCTGGAACCGGACTCTCAAAGGTTGCGCATTATGCAGGTCGGTATCGATTTAGAGGGACCTGAAGACCGTAGTTTAGAACTTTTCAACCCTGTTCCGACGGTAACCGAACTACGCTTGGCGATAGCGGAGGTTTACGTTGCTGCGATGCTCGCTCAATGCGTCGACGCACCGGGTTATGGAGCCGCATTCTCAGAAATGATGGGCTTGTTCGTTGACGAACTAGGCGGTCGTGCGGACTCTCCAGGAGTCGCAGGGGGACTGTCCGTGGATTCCATACGCGCCGAGCATTGTGGATAGAATCCGCCCTATGGCAGTCTGGATTCGGAGGCGCTCGCTCGATATGGCAGTCCTCGCGCTAGCCATACTTGCAGCGATCCTACACGAAGCGGGGCATTGGTCGACTGGCACGCCTCAGATGAGAGGGCCCAGTCTTGATCTCTCAGTTGCTGACGTCTATGCTATTTCAAGCGGCCTGCTTCTTGCAGTGCTAATTAAGCCTCGAGATCTGGATCTCGAGATGCGGTCGGGCCGGCGCCTTGCCCTATACCGATCTCTTTCTGCACTCGTTCTCGCCGGGGTCGCGGCAATGTGCGTTTTCGTAGTATCGTCAGGGCCCAACGTCCAGGCGTGGCCGTCCCTTCGCAATGCCCTGCTCATTTCGGTCGGATTGAGCATTACTGTCCGCTTGGCGTCTTACTACGTGGCACTATCGCTCCTCGCAGCCTATTTGGGCACCGTAATGTTCGTAGGTGTATCGTTCGAGGGGGCTGTTGAACCATGGGCATTGTTGGCATTTGGGGAACCGACCCGTTTTGATCCGTGGCTTGCCGCGGGTGGGTGCATTGCCTATACTGCACTTTTCGCATTTCCGAGTTTAGGTATTCGCAGATTGCGGCAGTTATGAGTTCGCAACTTCTCCAGACATGATCATCGCCACCCCCGTTTCTCAATGTCGCTCCGAAGCCACCGGTACCGGCATGAGCGTCTAGTCACGCGACCACGCCGAACACCATTTGGAGGTGCGAGACCTTACTAGCGCTAGCGGTACAGACTGCCTGACCAACGAGAGAAGTTGATGTCAAAGCGGTCAGATGGATGGCGGAGGGCGCAGCGAAACTGCAAGGCAAAAGACGGACACACGCGAGCACCACGTGCCGCGGATGTACCTGAAACGGTTCGGCAGGATGACCTCCCATGGAGCCGAGTTGGTGGCAGCGACCCCCGATTTGTCGCGACAGTTCAGAACTGGCGTGAACGATATCGCGGTAGAGCGCGGATTCTACTGGGGTACAGACGTTGCTGGCGTGCCCCACCATGATCTGGAGGAGTTCTTCACGGGCATCGAGGCGAACGCCACATCTTCCTTCCCGAGGCTCCTCGACGCGGGAAGAGGGCCGAATGACGACGCACTGCCCGGCAATGGCCACCCCGACGCGAGACGAAACTTGTGCTCTCGTGGTGGATCGCCGCCCAGCTCTTACGAACTGTCCGACCACGACGACGTCTGCTTGAAGATCAAGAAGATCACCAGAGCGTCGAGGAAATGCCAACTCGATTCGACCACGCGAACCTTCACATTCGATACATCGCCAACCTGATTGCTCCCCTGACGGGAGCGATATTCCACCGCCCGTGGGGGGGGTTGGCTTCAGCGACCTGTGTCTGCTCACAGGCGATGCGCCCGTCCTGCTCCTCAATGGCCAGGACGAACAGGATCAGATGGCTGCCGCGATGTACTGGGACCTCTACCTCCCGCTCGACCCTCATCGCTGTCTCTACCTGCCTGGCCTGGCGACACAGGCATCTAACCGGCGATCGCGTCGCGTCAAGACCACCACTTCAAACTCCATGGCGGGCATGGGATCGGACTCAATTCGATGATGATCGACTAAGCCGTTAGACACGTATTTCACCATCCCGATCACAGCCCTCTCGCCCACGCCGAGCCGCAGAAGCAACTGAGCAACGGCCAGTTACCGCAGTTCCTCATGCATTACGAGGTCCTGGCGCCGACGTACAGCGTGCAGCGCCGGTGGCTCACAGCGCACGCCGAACCAGGTGCGGGCGGCGGCCCGAAGGAGCCTAAGTCCGAGCCGGACGTCCTGGCAGTCGCTCAGCGCATGGCTGACGAGCTCACTGAGCGCACGAAGGTCTTCACAGACTTCGCTCTCCAAGAGGGCAGCCCAGCGGACGGCCCGTCGTCCAGCGAGCACTGAGCCAGGGGCCCGGTAGATCGGGCACGACAAGGCATCTCCTCGGCGCAACCGTAGGCTGTGGATAACCCTGTGTAATCCACAGAGTGGAGTTGCCCTCGTTCGGTCAGCCAATAAGGCTCCGACCTGCGAGGATGCCCGCGGAGGCGCCTCTGACGCGACACGCCGACACACCGACACGCCGACACGCCGACACGGATCTAGGGCTATCGCGGATCGGTACACCCCGTCCCATTGAGCGTGGGCCCAACGATCGGGCCCGGAGAACACGTCAGCCTCGGGCATCCCATCCGCCATCGGGGTTAGGAACCACATTCCGGTTCACAGTCATCGTTCGACTCCCTGCTCTCGCGAGTGCCGAGGCCCGATACCTCGACGTATACCCACCACCATGGCAGCCGTTGGCCCGTGGCGCTCTACCACTCCTCCCCGTATGGCAGCCACGCGGCTCGGATGCAGGGCCCTCCTATTTGCTGCCAGATCCGAGTAAGGAGCGGACGGAAACGCAGCCATAGAGGCGTAGTTGGATGAACTTTCGGAAAACTGCCCACCCGAGCCGAACTTACCGCTACCCTCCCCGTACGGACGTGCCGCAGGGGGCTCTGCTGGAGTGAACCTCCATCAGGTGACCAGTCCCACCAGCCCTATCGATTGCGCGGAGGCACGAATTGCGGCGATGGTTCTCGGCGGCTTTGGCCGTCTTGGTCACAGTGGTGACGATGGGTGGGCAGGTCGTGGGCAGCGCTCCAGCCGCAGCCACGCCGCTGAGCGACGCCTTCACAGCGTCCCGAGACTGGGATGGTGACGGGCATCCCGATATCATCACAGTCGACCCATCTGGCGTGCTGCGTCTGTACCGCACTACCCCGGCGGGGATCGTCTCGTGGCGGGTACTCGGTGGAGACTGGAGCGAAGCCGATCAGGTCAGTCTCGTCGGGGATTTCGATGGAGACGGGAACAACGATCTCCTTGCCCGCATGCGAGGAAGCAATGAACTGTGGCTGTTCCCCGGTGACGGTTCAGGCGGATTCCTCCTGCCTTCGCGGATCGGAGTGGGATGGGGCTCGTTCAGGCAGATCTTCTCTCCAGGTGACTGGAATGGTGACGGGCACGTCGACCTCATAGCCCAAGGCACCACCGACAACGCTCTGCGCCTATACCCGGGCAACGGTACCGGCGGCTTCGGGGCACCGACATCGCTCGCGGGCACCTGGACCGCGTACTCCTCGATGGTCCCGACCGGAGACTTCGACAGCGACGGCAAGGTCGACTTCATCAGTCGGACGACAGCCGGCGCCCTGCTGCTAGTCCGTGGCAACGGAACCGGCGGAGTCGCCTCGACTGCGACTGTCGGGGGCGGCTTTTCCGCGTACAACGCGACCTTCGGGATCGGCGACTACAACGGCGACGGGAACACCGACCTAATCGGACGCCTGACCACGACCGGCGAACTCAAGTTGTTTCCGGGCAACGGCATCGGATCTTGGCTCTCGCCCTACCCGACCATCGGCGTCGGTTGGGGCGCACTGCGCTTCAACGACGCTGTTATCTCGACCCCAGCGCCTGCGGTGGCCCGCGTACCGAGCGTCCTAACTTCGCCCTCGCTGTCTGCCACGACCGAGTTGGCAGCTGCAAACGATGCGGCTCTCCAGTATCACGCGCCTGGAGCCCCGGTCGTCATCGCGGACTCCGTCAACGCTGATCTCGGCGCGGTCCTCGCGAACGCGCAGAGCGCAACACTCGTGGTCCGCGCGCCGTCCGATGGTGAGGTCCCCACGCTGACGGACCTCGCCGCCTCAGGTGCCGACGCAGTGTCATTAGTGGGTGCCGCGGCGAGCTTTCCTTCCGCGTATCGGAATGCACTGACTGGACTTGGCTACACGGTGGACGTTGACCTCACGAACCTGACTCGCTTCGATACGTCGGTCACGATCGCGCAGGACTACTACGTCAACAGCCCGCAGGTTGTCGTGGTCTCGGACACGGCAGCCGCCGAGCGCGCCCAGATGGCTACGACGTTTGCTTTGCTCAACAACGCACCACTGATCGCCTACGAATTTGCGTCTGCTGATTCGGTACTCGAGGCTGTCGGCAACTTCTTCGCCACTCAAGTATTCGTCAGTTTCGGGGCAACCGAAAGCGTTGTTGCGTCGGTGGCAACTCCCCCAGCCGGTGAACGTGAACTGACGATGAACCCAGATCAGGCCGTGCCCGACCCATGGCTCTCCATGGCTGCGGATCAGATCCGCGCCGGAGCGCACTCCCGTCTCGTGACTATGGCGCCTGCCGATCAACGCATCGCAACGGCACAAGCCGCGCTCCTGGCTACGCAGCGAGGACAGATCTTCCAACCAGTTACCGCGACGGGAAGCGACAGCCCCGGAACACGTTTCGCTTCCATGCAGCGCGGCGACGGCACAGCGCTCTACCTCGTCGGCGCAATCACCGAGGCTAACCGCAGACTGACGGTCACAAACCTCGACGACGTTGCTAGCCGAGTCGCGGCACCCAGTCTGCGGGTCACATCCATCACCCAGTCGGGAACGAACTTTACGCTCGCCCTGCAGCGCCCGACGGGCACGACCAAAGTCGAGGCCTACGACGCACTCGGCACCTTGGCTGGGAGTACGACCACCACGACCCTTTCGATCACCGGCCCGCTGTCCAACTTCCTGCTTGTCGCCTCCAATAGCGGGGGCGCTCAACTCGCAACCGCCGAATTCAGAACCAACATCGACGCAACCATCGGTGCTACTGAAGGTGTTCCCGTCTTCGGAGTAACGTCCACGGGCACGACCAGCATCACTGCGATCTCGAGCCGGGCCACGCCCAAGATGGTCTACAGGACCTGGCTCGACCCGCTTACCGGGGAAGAAGGCGAGCCTGAAGCTCTCGCACTCTCCTGCAGTAGCACCCTGTCGTTCGCGATCCCCGATACTTCATTGCAGTGGCGCTACGACATGCAGGAGTTCACCGATGGCGGCCAGATCACGTGTGGCGTGCCAGCCGCGCCTACGCCCGCGAGTTTCATCGGTGGAGTGGCTTTCCCGGCGCCGCTGCCTGCAATGGCGAGGTCCGCCGCGGAGCCTGACCTTGGAGCTGGCTGGACGTACTTCGAAAGTCAGCTGCTCGAGGGCATCACGTCAGACACAGCACGCACCACCGCGGCGGTGTGGCCGGACCTCTACATTCGCCACCAGGCTGTGCTGGAGCCCGAGTACGTCTACTCGCCCCTCCCGATCCCAGGGCTGATATGGCGGTTCGGCGGCGACCATCGGTCTCCCTACTCACCAGGGACAAGTCGCACCCAGGCAACAGCGCGCATCCGCTTCGACGTAGGGACAGTACAACTATCGCGTGTGATCGGCGAGTCCCATAGATGGACCTGCGCACCACTGATCGCCCATTACCCGTGTTGGGACGCGGCAACCGACACGGCGCCGATCAGCGACATCACAATGCCGGCCTCGGGTGTGGGGACCAACACTGCGTTCGTCCGGATGGTCACCCACTCGGCGAACCCACTCTTTCCAGGGTCGCCGGCGATCGACGCCGACGTCCGGGCGTACGTTCGGCCTGGCAACAGTTACTTCCTAATTCGTCATGACCGAATGCCTACTCACGTCCTGATGTGGGGCTTCGCCGAGAGCGATTACCACTTCTCCTACGTCGCGCGGGCAGTCGGCTTGCGCTGCCTCACAGGCCTCGGGGCCTGCACCGCGAACGTCAGGGTTCAGTTCTAGGAGTCAGCGAACCCAGGGATCCAGTTTCCTGGGTTCTCAAAAACACGCTCAACAGCGGGCGGTGTCCCCCAGATCTGGACCCCTTGATGGGATGTCAAAACGGCGAGAGTCCCTTCCACTCCTAGGTTCACCAAGGTGTAGGCGGGCTCTTCATCCCCGACGGCTCCCGAACTCAAAGCGGTGTTAACACCAACCTCAGCGACCTCCAGCTGCGTGCCGTCAGGAAACTCCACCTGGCTTCCGACGAGATTGCACGCGCTGTACTCAGGCAAATGCAGTTCCTCGACCCCCACCGTGAGCGGTTGGGAGGAGCACGGCACCATGTCCTCCCAACCAGGCTCAATCCTCAGGTTCGGGTCGGAACAGGCTGTCGCTGAAGCAGCAACCAGCACGCACGTGACACCGCTATACAGAAATGCGCGCAGGCGCATGCTAGCCCCTTCAGTTGCCGGTGCCGCGACTCTACTGGCATCACCGACATACTTGGCGAAGGTACGACTCGCCTATGAGGCAGGCCGTGCCGCTCGATCCCCGCGAGCCGGGGTGTCAGGGCAGCACCTCGATCGAGCACGCCCGCAAGGTATGGCCCAAGTCTCACATCCTTGGTTCTGAGACACCTGCCGGTGAGACACAGGACAGCTGTGGCTTGCGTCGTTATATGGCGGGGTTCTATCGGAGTTGTGTGGCGGCCGGGTCAGCTGACGCCGATGGCGAGGGTGCTCGCGGTGCTACCGGGCCCGGCCCAGGTGCTTCACATACGCAACCGGTCAACCCGCGTCAGGCGTTGTGAGGCTGGATGACGATCTTGCCGGTGGCGTGGCCGCTCTCGACCGCAGCAATGGCTTCGCCCGCGTCCTCCAGCGGGTAGAGGGCCGAGACGTTGGGGTCGACGAGGTTGTATTCGATGACGCCGGTGATCTTCTCCAGTGCCTCGGTGGTGCGCTTCAGGGGACTGCCGCCGAGCTCGGTGACGGTGTCGGGGTCGGCGGCGGAGATGATCCTGGCCGGGTCGGTGACGAGTCCGGCGACCTGACGCAGGGCATCGCCACCGACGAGGTCCAGGATCAGGTCTACCCCCTCGGGGGCGATCTGGCGCACCTGGTCGGCGACATTTGCACCGGAGGGGATGAACGTTGCTCCGGTGGCTTGAACGATCTCGCGCTTGGCCTGCGAGGCGATGCCGATGACGGTGAACTGGTGGACCTTGCCGATCTGGGCGGCCATGAGTCCGACACCGCCGCCGGCCCCGAGGATGAGGAGCTGCTGGCCGGGCTCGAGCTCGATCTGGTGGGTGGCGTCGTAGGCGGTGGCCCCGGCGACGGGGATGGTGGCCGCGTCGGCGAAGGCGATCTCGTCCGGCTTGGCCACGGCATCGGTAGCGCGCACGAGGGTGTCCTCGGCGAAGGCGCCGTAGTCCGGGACCACAGGGCCGAGGATCTCGTCGCCCACGGCGAAGCTTTCGACTCCCTCACCGAGGGCGGTGACGACACCGGAGACCTCCTGACCCATGGGGGCCGGCAACGGCTGGTCCCGACGGTAGCGGCCGGTGCGGATCTTGTAGTCGACGGGGTTGACACCGGCGGCGCGGACCCGCACAGCGAGCTCACCGGGGCCGGGCTGCGGCGCTGGACGGTCGATGAGTGCCTGGGTCTCGGGGCCGCCGAAGTCGGTAAATACGTACACCTTGGACATGGGGTTCTTCTCCTTCTGCTGTGTGTTCGAAGCCGGTGAGACAGGTGCGGCCAACAGCCGCTGAGTTCGCTGCGCGGGGATGGCCGGTCAGGCGGCGGTGGGAGGTTCGTCCTGGCCAGCGGCCTCGGCCGCGTCGGCTTCTTCCTTGGTGGGGTAGGCGCCGTCGGCCGCGTGCTCGGGCGGGGAGTAGATGGTGTAGAGCACGAGCGGCTCGTCACCGGTGTTGCGGAAGTTGTGCCGGGCGCCGGCGGGGACGGCGCACTGGTCACCGGCCTCGATCGGGTGGGTATGGCCGTTGAGGTCGGCCTGACCGGCCCCGCTGACGAAGGTCAGGATCTGGTCGGTGTGCTCGTGGACCTCCTCACCGATCTCGCCACCGGCGGGGATCGTCATGATGACGATCTGGGCGTGCTGGCCGGTCCACAGCACCCGGCGGAAGTCGGGATTGTCCTGGGCGACCCGCGCGATGGTGAAGTGCTCGACGTTGCCCTCGATGGTGAAGTGTTCTTCGTTACTCATGATTCCTCCTGTTGTGGTTGTGCCGGGCTTACCCGGCGGTGATACATCCGCGCCTGGCCGGGACGGTGGATGAGGCGTCCCGGCCGGGGTAGAGGGTCAGGACCGGACCGCAGCTGGGATCGGTGCGGCGGTAACTGGCGCGGAAGGTGTCGCCGTGGTGCTGGTGGTGTCCTGGTGGCGGCGCAGCAAGCGCATGGCGTTGACGATCACGACCAGGACCGAGGCTTCGTGGACGAGCATCCCGATGGACATGGTCACTCCGCCGAGCAGCACTCCGGCCAACAGCACGGCCACGGTGATCAGGGCGATGGTGATGTTCTGGCGCATGTTGTTCACGGTGCGCCGGGCCAGGCCGATCGCTTCGGGGAGCTTGAGCAGGTTGTCGCCCATGAGGGCGATGTCGGCGGTCTCTACGGCCACGGCCGAGCCGGCCGCACCCATGGCTACGCCGATATCGGCGGTGGCCAGGGCCGGGGCGTCGTTGACGCCGTCACCGACCATGGCCACGACGTGACCCTGACGCTGCAGGTCGGCCACCGCGTCGAGCTTGTCCTCGGGCAGCAGACCCGCCCGGATCTCATCGACCCCGATCGCCCGGCCGACGGCGTCGGCCACGAGCGGGGCATCGCCGGTGAGCATGACCACCTTCTTCACCCCGGCCTCGTGCAGGCGGGCGACCATCTCCGCGGCGTCGGCGCGCACCTCATCGGCGACGGCGACCACACCGGCCACCGTCTCGTCGAGCGCCACGATCATCGCGGTGCGCCCGGCGGCCGCGAGCTCATCAGCCACCTGCCCGGCGCCGACGGTGTCGGCGATGCCGTACTGCTCGAGCAGGGCCAGGTTGCCGATCAGGACCCGGTGTCCGCCGGTGGTGGCGGTGATGCCCTTGCCGGGCACGGGCTCGGTGACCTCGGGCAGGCCCGGGGTGGCCACCCCCTCTGCGGCTGCGGCGTCCAGGATGGGACGGGCGAGGGGGTGTTCGGAGCCGGCCTCGGCCCGGGCGGCCCAGGTCAGCACCTGACTGCGGTCCATGGTCGGGTCCAGGACGACGACGTCGGTCAGGTGGGGGCGGCCTTTGGTCAGGGTGCCGGTCTTGTCGACTGCGACGGCGGTGATCTTGCCGGAGGTTTCCAGGTACTCCCCGCCCTTGATCAGGATGCCGTCCTTGGCGGCCCGGCCGATGCCGGCGACGATGGAGACGGGGATGGAGATGACCAGCGCGCCGGGGCAGCCGATAACCAGCAGGGTCAGCCCGAGGACGACGTCACCGGTGAGCAGGCCCACCACGAGGGCCAGGACCATGATGGCCGGGGTGTACCAGGCGGAGAACCGGTCCATGAACTGGGCGGTCTTGGCCTTGGCGTCCTGGGCGTCCTCCACGCGGTGGATGATGCGGGCCAGGGTGGTGTCGGCGCCGATTCCGGTGGCCAGCACCTGGAGAAACCCGCCCTTGGCGACGGTGCCGGCGAAGACGTGGTCGCCCTTGGACTTCTCCACGGGGATGGACTCTCCGGTGATGGAGGCCTCGTCCAGGGCGCCGGTGCCGGCGACGACCTCGCCGTCGACGGGGACCTTGGCGCCGTTCTTGACCAGGACGATCTCGCCCATGGCCACCGAGGCGGCAGGGACTTCGACCTGCTCACCGTCACGCATGACCACGGCGACGTCGGGGGCGACGGCGACCAGCTCGGCTAGCGCCGAGCGGGTCTTGTTGAGTGTGGCTGACTCAAGGGCGTGGCCGATGGCGAAGAGGAAGGTCACCGCGGCGGCCTCCCAGTACTCCCCGATGATGACCGCACCGATCGCGGCGACGGAGACCAGCAGGTCGATGCCGATGACCCGGGCCATCAGCGCGCGGGCGGCCTTGGTCACGATCGGGGTACCTGCGACCACGGCGGCGGCCACCATGAAGGAGTTGCTCCAGGCATCGGACCCCAGGACGCGGGCCACAAAGAAGGAGATGAGGATCAACGTGCCCGAGAGGACCGGGATCGTCCACCTGCCGTACCACCACTGCTGCAGCTTGTTCATCGCTGTTCGACCTTCCTATAACTGTCCAACCCCAGTTCGAGGTGCTGACAACGACGTTACGAAGATCGGCACCGGGCAACCATGACCGGCGTCAATCAACCGCAGACCCGTCCGTGTACCGCCGCCGGGGCTGCTCCAGCGTGCTGGCACAATGAAGAGCGTCACCGCCGAGTTGATCGGCGGTGACGCTCAGCTGGTCTGGCTCAGAATGCGGGCGGACGAGCCACGTAGCCTTGGCCCGCGGGCGCCCATGACCACACCCCAGTCCGCGGGGCCCGTGGGGCCGGGTGTCACGCGCATGGCGGGACGGCTCCGTCAGGTTCGCCTGGTTGCCAGTTCCTCCACCATCAGGCCCAGACCGCTACCGAGCATGAAGACGTCCCGAGCGATCCCCATGCCAGCCGGCGCTGGACGGATTCCGTCATCACGGGTGAACCCTGGCGTCTTGAGGTACACGGCCATCAATGCGGCCGAGAATCCACTCAGGCCGGCCGCGGCCACCCGGGTGGGTACCACCGGGGCTAGCAGCGCCGTGCCCAGAGCGATCTCGAAGGTCGACAACGCCTTCCCGAAGCGGACCGGGTCCATCTTCTTCAAGAACGGGAACGCGTTGGCGGCCTGGTCCCGCAACCCCGTTGCCCCTTCGAGGTCCAATGACCGCTTCGTGATTCCGGTGTTCAATATGAAGGCCCCGCTCGCCAGGCGCGGCGGGACATGGTGAAGCTTGACGCTCATAGCAATCTCTCCTGAGTTCTTGGGACGTGGGTCTACCAGCGGTTCACACGTGAAAATGCAGCGGGCAGGCTTCCCCTGATCATTGACGGGCCCGGCGGCCCGGTCCGGCCCTGATGGGTGGCGGGATGACGCCCGGGCAGTGCGCTCGCGCTTGGTCTGGGCACCGCCTCGACGTCCCCGGTCGCCCTAGTGGAGGCGGTCCTACCTGTCCTCCGAGATAACGCTTGCGGTAACGCCGGCACCGCCGACGGTCACCAGGATGTCCTCGACGTCCAAGCGTCGGGGGTCGTAGTCGACGTCAACCCGGTGCGAGTGCAGATCGATGTGCACGGCCGGCACACCCGGAAGACGCTTCAGGTGCCGGTTGATGTCGGTGGCGCACGAGGGGCAGAACAACTCACCCAGGCGCAGCTGCAGGTGCGCCGCCTGTGCCATGACGCTCACTGTCCTTCTCCTTGGCGCGGCGGGCGTCAGAACGCGGCAGGCTTGGCGACGTACCCGGCCTTGCCCACAGCGGCGATCAGGTCCTCGACGCTGGCCTTGGCCGGGTCGTGGTCGACCTCGATGCGCGCGGAGGCGAACTGGACCTTCACGGCGCTGACGCCGTCCAGGCGTCCGACACGCTTCTCGATCTTCGCCACGCAGGAGGGGCAGGAGAAGCCTTCGGCGCGCAGGGTCGTGTGGGTGGTGGTGGGAGCGGTGGTGCTCATGGCGTGTCCCTTCCTTCTCTGACGAGGTCTCACCCTTCTTGGGTGCTGACTACGACGTTACGAGCGGGCCAGGAACCGAACCATGACGTGCATCAATCAACCGCAGCAGACGTGAGAGAGTCCTCGCCCCTCAGGCACTGGCGGCCACGGTGGCGAGCAGACGGTCGCCGTCCAGGATGGCGGTCCATCTGCGGCCGGAGTCGATGATGCCGTCCTTGCGGAGCTGGCTCATTACCCGGGAGACGGACTCCGGTGTCGAGCCGGTCATGCCGGCCAGGTCAGTGCGAGACAGCGGCAACTGGATCAATGTGCCACCAGAGGCACTGTCCTGCCCGAACTTCTCGGCCAGGCGCAACAGCGTGGTCGCTACCCGCTGGGCGACGGTGGCGGTGGATTGCGCGGTGACGTCCGCACGCGCTTGCGCTAGCAGCGCGGTGACGTCGTCCACCACCCGTAGGGCGACCTCGGGGTGTTGCGTCATGACATCGCGGAAGGCGCGTGTGTCGATGCGTAACGCGCAGGTGGTGGTCAGGGCGCGAACGGTTTCGGGGTAGGTGGGCTGGCCCAGGGTGTGCATGCCTCCGAAGAGATCGCCAGGGGCCAGGAGATCGACGACGACGTCCTGGCCGTTCGGGGTCGGGCGGGAGACCTTGGCGCGCCCAGCTGCCATGACATAGAGATGTTCGGCCACGTCGCCGGCTGTGTAGAGCGGGTCGTCCTCAGCCCAGGACAGCGAGACCATGCGGTGGTCGATACCGACAAGATCCTCGTGGGACAGACCGGCGAAGAGCGGCACCTGGCCGAGAACCTTCATGCGTACCGGCAATGGACAGTGATGGGGCTGGGCGCAGGTAGTCCGCAGCGGGACTCGCCGTCGGCCAGCCGCGCCGGTAACGAAATTGACCGGCGAGGATGCACCGTGCGATGCGGCGGAGCCGGGTTCGCTGCTCACGATTGCCTCCTGAAAGTGATGCTAGATGCGCCGAGACGAATAAGCACGTGCTTCGTCTCATTATTGGTAGCCGTAATGGTCAGGCGAGCGTGTATTCGCCCGCCTCCTGCACGGCTGCCTCGATGGCCGAGCGGTCCAGCTCGACGTCGTCCTTGTGCTTAAGGATGATGCGCGAGTCGCCGTCGGGAATGATCTCGGTGGCGACGGCCCCGATACCTGCCACGAGATAGAGCCTGTCCTTGATGGCCCGCGCATCCTCGGCTGTGGTCATGCCGGCGACGGTGTAGATAGTGCTGATCATGCCCTGCTCCTGTCAGATCCGGCCGTTGAACGCCTGCATCGCGGCGTCCTCACGGGTGCCGCCACGACCGTCACCGTACGCGGCGTAGTCGGTGATCCACTCGATGGACTTGATCCACTTGACCATCTTGTACCCATGGTTCGACTCCACCCGCAGCCGCAGCGGCGCGCCCAGATGCACCTCCAACGGGTGGTCGTTGCGCTCGTACGCCAGGATCGTGTCGTCCTCGGCGACCGTGTCGAGGTCCAGCACCGCGTAGAACGGTTCCCGCGGCCGGTGGTCCCACATCTCCTGGGCCAGGCCGTGGGAGGTGATCATCACGTAGTTGGCACCCTCCGGGGGAGGTCCGAGGACCTCGAGGAGGTCACGGAGCCGGACGCCGGCCCATTTGGAGGTGGCCGACCAGCCCTGCATGCAGGTGTGGACCGCGATGTACTCGGTCTTCGGGAGCTGACGCAAGTCCCCCAGGCTCAGCTGCAGCGTCTTACCGCTCAGCTCACCACCGAGCTCGAGGCGCCAGTCACGGAAGCCGCTGTCCCGGTGGGCGAGCCACTCCGTGGACTCGTCCTTGGTCGGCGGGAGCCCGTTGGTCCAGTGGAACTCCGAGATGTCCTTCTCGGTGTAAGTACTCTGGCGTCCCATGCGGGGCTTCATCCAGTTCAGGGTGACCTTGCGGATCGGCTCAGTCAGCGCCACGAGCACGCGCTGGGAGCGCGGGCGGTCGGCCAGCGTGAGGTAGCTCAGAGCGATCCACAAGCCGATCACGACGACGATCGTGGCGATCGCGATGGTGAAGGCCTGCGCGTATCGGGCGGTGTCGGTGACACCGAAGACCATGTGCGGCAGGTTGTACTCGGGGTGGACCAAGAACACCAGACCGATGTGCATCACGATGAAAATGCTCATCAGGACCATGCCGATGAAGTGCAGCGAACGAGCGCCCTGGTGCCCACCCCACAGCTTCACGTACCAGGGGAAGCGCGAACGCACGGCCGGGGACATCGCGATACCCGTCAGGATCAGCAACGGCGCCAAGATGAAGACGACGCCGGTGTAGGTGAGCATCTGCAGCGCGTCGTAGGGCTGGAAATGCTCGATCGACGGCACGCCGAAACCGAGGTAGATCCGCATGGACTCCCACGCCTCAGGGAACACATCCCACGAGGTCGGCACGATCCGCCGCCACAGACCGGTGCCGAACAGCAGGACGACGTAAAGCAGGCCGTTGATCAACCACAGCGTCACTCCCAATCCGTGCCAGTGCCGCCCCAGCCCGATGTTCTTCTTCCCCGGCAAGGTCAGCAGCGGGCTGGCGGACCGCTCGTCCATGAGGGAGGTGTAGACGCCCTCCTCCTTCGGCAGCTCCCGGCGGGTGAACTTGATCCACTCAGTGCCCGGCTTGGAGTCATTGCGCCACCACAGGCGGGGCAGCGAGGCGAGAATTTCCCACCCGCTGCGCAGCACAATCCCCATTAGGACAAAGTTGAGCAGGTGTGTAGCCCGCAGCCAGAGCGGGAAATCCGGGTCCAAGAATGCCTCCATAGATCGTCGCCGGCTGTAGCCGCGCCTGTCCTCGCCATACTAAGCCGCCCACCTATCCCGGGCATCTACGGGCTGCTCGATGCCGGTCCGCTGCCATCGGTCGGATCCCGTGCTGGCCTTCCACGGCAGGCTGCGGTGGGAGCTTTGGTGCGGGAGCCCAGACGTAGATGCTCGGAGAGCCGCCCTGTGCCCCGCGCTCGCATCGGAATCGGACAGAGGGAGTGGAACTCAACCCAGCGGCACACCCTGTGCGGCCATGGGAAAGGTTCGGGGTCGATGGGCTGGCCGTCGATGTGGACGGCGTACTGCAGGTGGTAGCAGCAGGCGAAGTTCCCGGCGTCGCCAACCAGGGCGATGACTAGCCGCAGGCGGCCCCCGAAGTCGGTGCCGTAGTGAAACATGCCGCCCAATAACTTGCGGGGCCCGAAACGTGAGGTGATCGGTGCATCCAGCGGCGCGGGCCGTCACCGAAGCGCTGGTGCCCCAACACCCCAACGCTCGGGCAGCCGTCGCTGCCTGCATGGCCAGAGTCCTCAGCGAGGTCGACGGCAGGCCCCTGACGTTCCACGGGCCATCAGCGATCCGCACTTCTCTTGGCAGCCACGACGCACCACTCGCAGTCTGCTGTACGTAATCGAACGATTCTGCTACAGCGACGACGAGGGTGTGTCACCCCGTTCGGGGTGGTTGACGCTTCGCGGTTCCCGGCTCACGCCGTTTGTAGCGGAACTCAGTGCCGGAATCTATGGTTCGATACTTCCCGGGCTGGATGAGTATCGCTACAGTCAGTGCCATGGGGCACCTCCTTGGCTATGCGCGCGTGTCGACCACCGATCAGGACGCCTCGCTGCAGATCGATGCGCTGAACGCGGCTGGCTGCTATCGGGTCTTCGTTGACACCATCTCCGGCTCGCTCGATCATCGTCCCGAGCTGGAGAAGCTGATGGACCAGCTCCGCCCGGGTGACACCCTGGTGGTGTGGCGGCTGGATCGGTTGGGTCGTTCGATCCGGCATCTCATTGACCAGTTGCAGATCCTGTCCGACCACGGCGTGGGGTTCCGCTCCCTGCAGGAGACGATCGACACGACCTCCTCGGGCGGACGGCTGGTGTTCCATGTCTTCGCCGCGCTGGCTGAGTTCGAGCGCGACCTGATCCGTGAGCGCACCAACGCCGGACTGGCAGCCGCACGGGCACGGGGCCGGACCGGTGGGCGGCCCTCGTCGCTGTCACCCGCCCAGGTCAAGGCGGCCCGGCGCATGTATGAGCAGAACGAGATGACCGTGGCGCAGATCGGTGACGTGCTGGGAGTCAGTCGCACCACCATCTACCGAGCGCTGAACCGCCAGAGCGCCTCAGCGGTCGCACCACGGCGGCCGAGAAGCGCCGTGTAAGTCCATGGACGCGGCCGGGCGCTGGCAGATCCTCAGGCTCCACGTCGAGGACCAGGTCCCGCTCGCTGCCCTCGCCCGCGACTCCGGCATTGGACTGCGCACCCTGGAGCGCTGGCACTCCCGCTACCGCACCAGCGGGTACGCCGGCCTGGACACACGGCGACGCTCTGATGCAGGCAGGCACCGCCTGCCCGGCGAGCTCGTGGCGTTGATCGAGGGCCTGGCGCTGAGCAAGCCTCGGCCGGCGACCGTCACGATCCAGCGCAAGGTGAGCAGCGTCTGCGACCAGCAGGACTGGCCGGTGCCGTCCTATGGAGTGGTGCGGACATCGTCGACGCGCTGGACCCGGGCATGGTCACCCTCGCCCTGGAGGGACCGGCGTCCTACCGGGACAAGTACGAGCTTGCGCTGCGCCGGCAGGCCGAGCGGCCCAACGCGATGTGGCAGGCCGACCACACCATGCTCGACATCCTCGTGGTGGGCACCGACGGCAAATCAGCCCGACCCTGGCTGACCACGATCATCGATGACTGCTCCCGCGCGATCTGCGGCTATGCCGTCTTCCTTGGCGCGCCCTCGGCGATGAACACCGCGCTGGCGCTGCGTCAGGCGATCTGGCACAAGACCGACCCGAGCTGGCCGATGTGCGGTCTCCCGGACGTGCTGTACGTCGACCACGGGAGTGACTTCATCAGCCGCCAGCTCGCCCGCACCGCCGTAGACCTGCACATCAGGCTGATCCATTCCACTGTCGGACGTCCTCAGGGACGCGGCAAGATCGAGCGGTTCTTCGGCACCGTCAACACAGAACTGCTCGTCGAGTTGCCCGGATACATCGCCGACGGCCGCCCCGCCCCCACGCCAAATCTCTCCCTGACCGAGCTCGACACCGCCCTGGAGCGCTTCGTCGCCATCTACAACGATCGCACGCACAGCGAGATCGGAACCTCGCCCCGCAGCGCGTGGATCGCCAAGGGCTGGCTGCCCCGCATGCCCGAGAGCCTGGAGAAGCTCGACGGGCTGCTGCTCACGGTCGCCCAGTCCAGGGTGGTGCGGCGCGATGGCATCCGCTTCCAGGGGCTGCGCTACGTCTCCCCGACCCTGGCCGGCTACGTCGGGCGCTCGGTGGTGATCCGTTATGACCCGCGCGACATCACCGAGATCCGCGTCTTCGATCACGACGAGTTCCTCTGCAAGGCCGTCAACCAGGATCACCACGACCAGAAGGTCAGCCTCAAAGAGATCCAGGCAGCCCGGAACGCTCGCCGCCGGGCCCTGCGCCAGGGCATCAACGAACGAATCGCTGTCGTGGCCGCACACACCACCGAGGAGCCACCGGAGACCGAGACGCCGGCACCGGCGCCGCGGCGGAAGTTGAAAGTCTACAAGGAGGACCTGAGGTGAGCCAGCGCTTCATCGTAACCAAAGAGCACCGCCGCTTCATCGAGTTCGCCGACGCCGTACGGCGCGGGCACACCATCGGCCTGTGCTTCGGCCCCGCCGGCGTGGGCAAGACTCTCTCCGCGCGCCGCTACGCCCACTGGGAGAAAGCACACGACCTGCTGACCTACTGGGGCCCGCGCACCGACAGCGACGCCAAGATCTACGCCGCGCTGGCCAGGAGCCGCACTGTGCTCTACACCCCCAGCGTGCTCACCACACCACGGGCACTGAAGGAGGAACTCGACGAGGCGATCTCCCGTACCAACATCTGCATCGAGCAGCACCTCGCACCGGCCGGCGAGGTCACGCCGACGACGTGGGGCTGGCGGCACGGCAGGAACTACGTGCAGCTGGTCATCGTCGACGAGTCCGAACGGCTCCGCCCCGCAGCACTGGAGCTGCTGCGCGATCGCTACGACCGCGACGACATCGCCCTGGTTCTGATCGGCATGCCCGGCCTGGAGAAGCAGTTCACCCACTACCCCCAGTTCTATAGCCGGGTCGGCTTCGCCCACCAATACCGTCCCCTGGGCAAGGACGAACTGCTCTTCGTCCTGCAGCGCCACTGGCGAACCCTCGGCAAGACCCTCGACACCGAGGACTTCACCGATGCGCAAGCCATCGCCACCATCGCGCGCATTACCCGCGGCAACTTCCGGCTGCTCGAGCGCCTCTTCCCCCAGATCGAGCGCGTCCTGAAGATCAACGAACTCGACACCATCACCAACGATGTCATCGAAGCAGCCGCCAGCACCCTCGTCGTCGGCATCACCAACTGAAACCGCCACGAAGCATCGACAGAACACCGCCATTTGCCAGCGAAAGTCACACGGACAGCACTCCATGGAGCCGGATCTACGGCTCACAAGTCGGCGCGAATCTCCGCGCGTCTACCAGGGTTAGTGAGCCGACTTCTGCGACGCTGATTGGATGACCGTCGTCGGATACGCCCGAGTGAGCACCGATCACCAACAGCTGGCCGCCCAGGAAGACCTGCTCCGCACCCAAGGATGCGAACGGATATTCACCGACACCATGTCCGGGGCGCGCGAAGACCGGCCCGGCCTGACCCAACTCGTGGACTACGTCCGTCCTGGGGACACCGTCGTCGTGGTCGCCCTCGACCGGCTCGGCCGGTCCCTTACAGGAGTGATCCGCACCATCGAGACACTGACCGAAGCCGGCGTGCTGCTGCGCTCGGTGCGTGAGGGCATCGACTACTCCACCCCGACCGGGCGCATGCTCGCCGGCATCTTCGCCGCCCTCGCCGAATACGAACGCGAACTCATGCACGAACGCGCCGCCGCCGCCCGCGCGGCCGCCCGGGCCCGTGGCCGACACACCGGCCGCCCACCACGCCTCACCGAAGACCAGGTACGCCAAGTCCGCGCACTGCGCGACGGCGGCGAATCCATCACCGACCTCACCCGCAGCTTCGGCGTCTCCCGCGCGACCATCTACCGGGCCCTCAACCGCGCCGACCTCAACATCGTCGAGCTAGAGACCGCCGCGGCGCTAGGGGTAGGACGATGACGGGTGAGAACCTGCCGATGCCAGCCAACTACCCCGAGCTGCTCGAGGAACTCAAACGCACCGTGGTTTGCGGGATGACTGGCGCGTCCCGCATGACGCACCATCACCGGGCACTTTCTCGGGCCAGTCTTGAGGACACTCGACCTGGGTGCGCCCGATGAACCTGCTCTATTCCCGCGACAGGTTCGTCCTATGGACAGCCCGGATCTGCCGGAGATCCGCGTGGTGCACACATCCGCGCACCTTGCTCGGCAACGCGACATCGGGCACGCGTCGCGCCATGCCCTTCCGTACACGGCACTAGAGTCGCGTGCGTGACGGAGCACAGCGACGTGAAGGTGTTCATCAGTTGGTCGGGGGACATGGCCAAGTCCGTGGCCTTGGCTCTGCGCGAGTGGCTGCCGCTGCTCTTCGACCGCGTGGCCCCCTGGGCATCCGACACCGACATCGCTGCCGGTCAGCGCGGCCTGGCCCAGATCGAGGCTGAGTTGGCTGACACCAGCTTCGGACTCGTCGTAGTCACCGCGGAGAATCAACACGCACCCTGGCTGAACTTCGAGGCGGGAGCACTGAGCAAGACTGTCGCCCGGGACGCCGAGCACCGCGTGGTTCCCCTGCTCGTGGACCTGGCCAGCCCCGCCGATCTCACCGGCCCGCTTGCCCAGTTCCAGGCGAAGACGGCGCGGCAGGACGGCGTCCGCGACGTGGTCCGGTCCTTGGCTGCGGTAGCCGGAGTCGACCAAGCCGTGGCTGGTAGGCGGTTCGATGCTTACTGGTCGCAGTTAGAGGCGAAGATCGACGCGGCCAAAGCGGCGGCGCCGGGCGGCGCCGCCGTGCCCGAGCGCCGCCGGGAGGCCGATGTCCTGGACGAAATCCTGCTGCACGTCCGGTCCCTCCGGTCCGACCGCGTAAACCCGCCGCGCAGCGACCTGATACCTACCACGGCCGAGCGGCATGAGCAACGGTTTCATAAGTTCGTGACGGACCTCGCGGCCGCTCACGGGATGAGGGTCTTCGATATCAGCGGACCTCCCCTCGGTGACCTCGAGGTCACCTTTGCGCCCACGGGGGACTACAGCGACGCGGCGGGCGAAGCCGTCAAACAGGCGCTCCACGAATACGCGACTACCAACCAACAGAAGATCAGTGTCGTAGTCATCCCCTTCTGAGGCGACCGCCTGATCGTCGTCGACTCCCATCACCGCATCCTCATCGATCGCCTGCCAGATCCAGGCTTTGGCCTTGCCGTCGTAGCGGCCCTGTTCCAGCAGACCTGCGGTGCCGGCACCCGGCTCTGCTCGCACGAGTACGGTTGGCATCACGAGTACGGTTGGCATCTGCGTGTCCACTCGGTCTCGGCCAATCGTCGAGACGCACGCAACGTCTCAACTCGCTGCCCCTCAGCGAGGTCGCGCGCATTTTTCGCGTCCTCCCTCGCTACCACGAGCGCATTCTCCGCCAGCCCGGCCTGGGTGTGAGCAGACTTCGCCTGGGCCTTCGTCCAGTGGGCGGCCCTGCCGGCATATAAGCCAGCCCGGACCGCGCCAGCGCAAGACACCCCTGAGTCAGTCGTCATCCTCGAACGCGGCACGGAGTTTCTCGTGGAACTCAGCAGAGATGGCGGGGTCCATCTCTAGCGTCACGGGCATCACGATGCGTACCTGCTCGCCGGCCTCGACCCGCTTCTCGACGGTGTCCAGCTCGGCGACGAAGTCTCGGACGAACCGTCGGCACTCCTCAACGGGCTGTTCAGCCCACCTAGATAGGGCTCGTAAGGCCCCGGCCCCGCCGCCGAGCTGGGCAGAGGTGCCCCGGAGGTCCGCCGCCCAGTCCATGAAATCCTCGTAGACGGAGATGAACTTCTCCGCCATGTGCACAATGCGGTCGACGTCCCCGGGCTCACCCGGCTTACCGAAGGCCCGCTCCTGGACGCCCGCGTCGAGCACCATGTTGAAGTTCTCCGTGATCGCGCTAATCGCGCTAATCGCTGCCTGAGTGAAGTCGATTAGCTCGTCGCGGGAGAGGCGCCGACCATTACGCCGTGCGTAGCCCATGACGAAGTCCTGATACTTGGGCTCCAGTTTGTCCATGTTCGCCCTCAGAAGCCCGCCGTACAGCAGGTACTCCCAGTACCCGGTCCGCTCGGTCATGAGCGCCTCGATGGCTTCTTGCGATCGGGGCACCCTGCCGTCCAGGAGCGCGCTCGAGGGCCTCGCTGGGGCCGTTCCGCTGATCTTCGTGCGGATCGCGTTGATCAGCCCCTCGATGCCGATACGGCGAGAATCAAGGTAGATGACAGTCGGGAGAAGTCCGTCGAGCTGCGTGTCGTCCAGTCGGACGGGCAGGATGTAGGCGCTCCGCTGCGTTGCCGCGCGGGCGAGTGCCGAGCGGCGCTCGACGTTGGTCCACATCTTCATGGCGTAATGCTGCGAGACGAATAGGACCACATACCTCGCGCGGTTCATGTAGACCTTCGTGAAGTACTCGACGCCGTCCTCGCCCCAAGCCTCGGCCTCGTAGTCCTGGTCGTAAAAGACCTTCATGTCGCCCTTGACGGCGTCGACTACCTCGGACACGTACTCCCGGTTCTCTCCGGCAAAACTTACCGCGATGTCGAACTCGTACTCGTGCTGCTCCGAATCGGTCATGGTCAAGAGTGTGGCTGACGGCACCGGCAGTCTCCGACGCCCACGCCGTGAGGTACTGTCCCCTAGCCTCCGAGAAGGAGTTGTTTCGTGTCGTACAGGGCATCGTGGCGCACGATGTGCGGCCGGGCGTCCCTCGCCGAACCAAAGCCGCTGTGTTTCGCTCTCACCTAGCCAGCCGCTGGCTCTAGGGGGAGCGGGGTGTGTCTTCGTGCAGAATCAGTGCGCCGACACCGACTCTTAGGAGCCGTCGGCGGCGCCAGTGGTGTACTGCTGCCGCAAGGCGGCGCGCTGAGCGGCCAGGAAGGCGTCTCGATCACCCCGGAACTGTTCGGCGTAGGACGCGAGCCAAGCGGCGCGCTCAGCCTGTAGTCGCGGGAGGTGCTGCTCACGCCAGACAGCGAACCTATTGGCCTCGCGCGCGGCGGCCTGGCCCTCGGTGCTGTGGTCCCACGCCGTGAGTGCATCGATCTCGCCAAGGTCTTCGATGTCGGTTGGGGGCCGAGAGCCGGCACGTTTCGGATCATCCACGCGGCAGCGGTGCGGACCTAGGTCGGTCACGACGCCCTCGGTCGTCGCTGCGTCGAACAGCGCGATACTCAGCGCTGAGGCGAGATGGTCAAGCACGCCGGGCGTCTCTCCTATGAGCCGATGATCGAGGTAATCAAGCGCGTCTTCCAGCTGCTCCACTGTCGCTGATGGAACAGTCACTGTGATCGTGTCCACCGTGCTCATGACTGCTGATCCTTCCGGGTGGTTGTGACACTCGTCCCGCTCGCCGAGGCGCTGCTGTTGGCTTGGGCTATGCGGCTGATCTGATCTGGGCGGAATCCGCTCCAGTGGTCCTGGTCGTCGATGACAACCACGGGGGCTTGGCTGTAGCCGAGCTCGTCGGTGACGAACTCACGCGCAGCGTCATCTTCGGCGACGTCGACGATCCGGTAGGTGATGCCGGCCTTGTCGAGCGCGCGGTAGGTCATCTTGCATTGCATGCACTCGGGGGTGCTGTAGACGATCGCGGTGAACACTGGCGCCCCCTCCCCCGGTTGGTTCGCTTAGTTGGCTTGCGGGCCCGGGGAGAGGGTCCCGGCTGCCAGAGCGTCGAAGGGTCGGCCGTCGTTGTATTTGGCCTCGACGCGGGCGGTTTCGGCCTCGAGGGCTCGGACGATGAAGTCGCTGAAAGACCGGTATCCCTCAGGGCCCTGGGTATAGCGGTAAGCGCCCCGCGCCCTGGCGACGATCTCGGGGTCGACGTAGAACGTGGCGGTGTTCGCCCTCTTCTTCTTGCCTACCTCGGGCGCCGGCTCACTCTTCGTCGTGGGTGTGGCCGCTGGCGGGGTTGCGGGTGCCGGAGAGGCCTCGATCGGGGACGGGGCCGCGGGGTGGGCGGTGCCCAGGCTCGAGGTGCGCCGTGCTGGCCTGTTCATGGCTTGACTCCTTCGATCGTTGCGAGGTGTTGGTCGTAGATGACGACGAGTTCTTCGGCTCGCCGTGAGGGCCACTGGTCCAGGCCGGTGGCGGCCTCGAGCGCATCGGCGATCGCGGCGCGCTTGGGTACCGCGGGCTCGATCATCGGCAGGGCGCTGGCGATCTGTTCGAACCACTCGCGCCCACCGATGGTGCGGTCCTCGTGCTTGTTGATGACGACGCCGGCGATCCGCAGTGTTGGTGCGTAATGTTCGCGCACTGTCTCCACGGTGCGGGTGAGTTTCGCGATGCCTTCGGCGGATAGCAGTTTGGCTTCGCTGACGACGACGACCACCTCTGAGGCGGCGAGTGCGTTGATCGTGAGTTGGTCCAGGCTCGGCGGGCAGTCGATGAGGACCAGGTCGTACCGCTCCCCCACCGTCTCGATCGCGCTGCGTAGGCGCCCCTCGCGTCCGGCGCCGGCGGTGACCAGTTCATCGCGGACGAGCTCGAGAGTGGACCCGACGGTCGGGACCCCGCCGAGCCTGCTCGGCATCAAGTTCCAACCGACGCTGCCGAGCACGCTCACGTGCTGCCACCTCCGACCTGTTCGCCGACATCAGTCGAGTTCCTCCCCTTGCCTGTGAACGGCCGCAGCGAACTGCCCCGACCACTCGTCGGGCTCGCGCCGCCGGTCTCGCCACCGATAGTCGACCTTGCGCCGCCAGGCCCTCGCCCGCGGACCCTCATCACGGATCCAGAGCAAGGACCCCGAGGCGCACACACCTCTTGCACTAGAGTGGCTATATTCGTCCGTACGTAATCTGCATGGAGCGCCTCATGGCATCGAAGCGGCGTCGAAACCGCCCCAGCCGGCGTGCGCAAACACGTCCCCTGAAGTCCGAGGAACGAGGGGTAGCACCAGAGACGAAGAGTGCGGCGGCAGGCACAGTTTGCCCTCGGTGCGGCGACTCGCTGCTACCGAGCCCGAGCGGTCGTGGCAGACCACGCGTGTGGTGCTCGCAGCGATGCCGCCGCGCTGCCTACGAGGAGCGTCGCGCGGCTGCCAGCGGTGCGATCGCGACCGAGATCGTCGTACAGCAGGTTGAACCACAGTGGGCAGCCACACTCGAGCGCGTCCTTGAGTCTCCGGCCGCGTGCCGGAAAGTTGTCCGCGATCTCCGACGACGGCTGAACGCGGGCGAGTTGACCAAGCCCCCATGGGACACCGTGGCAGCCGAGGTCTGGGCGCTCAGCGCCGCGGTGCCTCAGGTATCAAAGAACGCGGCGCCTTCTCGATCGTATGGCGGACCGCGTTGACCGTGGAACGTTGCTCTAAATGTCTGGCGAATTATCTCCAGCCGAACCCACGGAGCCCTTAGTCGACAAGGGGCCCGACAACCTCCACCACCTCGGCTAGTCCCACGACCTGTGCGCCCTCCATCATCTTCAACTGAAGTCCCGGAGTCGGTTCCGGCCAGCCCTCGGGACAGGTCGGATGAAGTCGAATCAATGCCTCGGCGCCCAGCTCCAGCATTCCCGATCCCTCAATCAGCAACGGGGCGTCATGGGAGTCGGGATGGACTTCGGGCTCGAACCACCAGTGCGCACGGTAGCCCGTGAAGATCGGGCGCGTGCGTCCGCCCTCATGCGTCGCGAGCAACCGAAGACGTGCACGTATGTAGCCATGCTCCTGCTCATACCTGAGCCAGCGACGACGCTCGCCTTCGCGCACGGCGAACCCGGACGCCTCGGAACGGCCGAGCCGTTCGACAGCCTCGGCCTCATCGGTTCGACCCAACTCAATGCCCGTGACTGGAAGCTCATATCCGATCCGCTTCAGCCGCTCGCCGACGACCAACCCATCATGCTCGATTCCGGCATCGTCCCAAGTGGCGCCGCCCCGAAGCCAGGAATCGCGGAAGCGTCGCACGCTAGTCGGCGAGAAGTCCCCGTAGCCCCACTCGACGCCGCAGCACGGGCAGAAGTCGTAGTTGGGACAGCGACCATCGCTCCCCCACGGAGGCTCAACATTCTCGTAGCCGCACACACGGCAGTAGAGATCGTCACGGCTACGCATCCGAACACTCCTCCCCGCTGCTGGACTCACGAGACCGCTCCGTCGAGTTCGGTGTCTGTTCAGCCATCCAAGCGCACCAGCGATGCGCATGGGGCGTTGCAGCGCGCACACGTCCCCACGGACGCCTGGGCACCCGCATCGTCGAGAGGAATCAGTCCGGTCTCCCTGCCTGTCTGCCGACGAGGTGAGTTGGTCAGACTTCGACGCCGCGACAGCCGCCGGATCGCGACCGGATTCGTCCGTGCGATCCAGGATCCCGCATTAGCCCAGAGCCTCGTCAACTTGGGCCTCGTTCAACGGCAGGGGAATCGTGAAGGTCTGTTCACCGTTGATGTCGCGAATCTTGACCTCGATCTGTTCGGCCTCTCCGTCGGGGTCCTCGACCCGAATGGCGTAGTCGATGGCGAGGCGGACGGCGTCGTCATCCTCGGTATGTAGTTCGATCACGAGTTGGACAGTCCTCACTGCCCCTGGCGCAAGCCACGCTGGCCGGGTTCCCACAGTCACGGATTCAACCGACGAAGGCCAGGCCGGCTCGGCGTCCGACTGCGGAAGCATCGACCGGATGGCCCACACCCCGAGCATCGCGGTGACGCCCAGGACCAGCCCGGCGACCACCGCGAAGGACAGGATCCGCAGCCCCCGTGAGAGGGCACCCCGTGCCAGCATCATCCGCACAGTAGCAACCACGCACGGCGGTGCCGGTCTGATCGCCCCAAAGGATTTCGCGAATCTCCCAGAGTATTGGTCCGAGCATTCACAGCCCAACGACCCGAGCACCAAGGGGACCTCAATGCGGAGACTAGTTCTAGTCGCGCTCACCTTGAGCCGAGATGGTGACCGTGACGAGCGACGACACACCGCTGATGGAATCGAGCACCTTCACCTTCCCTGACAGAGCCACCTACAACCGGACTGTGTGACGTGGACCGACCACGAGGGCGCCACCGACTATTCGAGCGACTGTAGGTCCTACCCGAACGAGGACGCCTACGCCCACGCAGAGACCAGCGCCAGCACCGGCCTCGTCCGCTCGCTGGGTGACGGTACCTGGCAAGGGTCCGACCTTGACGCCCCGACCGGTGAGCTCACGAATGTCCATGCCGCGGAGCCCTCGCTCGACAACTCGACGCCGGGACCGCCTCCTCGAGCCTGGACGTGCTCGCACGCGCGCAATAACTCCTGTCCTGAACCACCAATGCACGCCGCGTTACCTGATCGGCACGCCCGGCGTGTAAGAGGGTGTGACCAAGACATCGGAAGCGACCTCCCCTGCGCCAGGCGCGCCGGGGCGCTCGCTCGTGGCGGGACGGGGCATGGTGCAGACCGGAGACCGCGCTGGCGACTCGGAGTTCGAGGACTTCGTGCGGACCTCATCGCGAGACTTGGCGCGCTTCGCGTGGGTCTTGACTCTGGACCGTGACGAGGCGAGCGATCTGCTGCAGGAAGCGCTCGCCCGCACCTACGCACGTTGGCCGACGCTCAGCAGATCCCAGGGCGATCCGTACCCGTACGTGCGCCGCATCCTGGTGAACCTCCGGACCGACCGCTGGCGCAAACGACAACGCCAACACGAAGCAGAGGCCCTGTGGTCCTCGCGGTCCTCCCGGGACCACCACACGGCGCCGGACCCGGGCAGCTCGCCCGACGACGGCGCGTTCCTGGCTGCGGCCCTGTCCGGCCTGACCACACGCCAGCGCCGGGTCGTCGCCCTGCGCTACCTCGAGGACCTGTCCGTTGAAGAGACCGCCACGACCCTCGGCATGAGCCAAGCCGCAGTGAAGATGGCGGCCTCCCGCGCCGCCACGCACCTTCGGACCACCATGGGAGGAACCGACCGATGAGTACACCGCACCCCACCGACGACCGACCGTTCTCGCCCGAAATCTGGGACGCGATTCCCGATGACATCGGCGTCGACCTCGACGCGGTCCAGGCTCGCGGGCGGCAACGTCGCCGGCGACGACGTGCCATGACCGCCAGTGTCACGGTTGCCAGCTTCGCGTTGATCGGTGCCGTCACATGGACGGTCGCCACTTCCCCGCTCAGCACCCCGGTGGAACCCGCCACCGGCATCGTCGACACCGGTAACCCCACGCCCAGCGACACCGGATCGCCAGCGACGTCGGACCCCACGAGTGATCCCACAACCGTCGAACCGCCAACCCAGTCCACCGATGACGACCCCGCCGCGCCCAATGCCGACGATGACGCCGCACTGGCGCCGCGCCTGCAGGTCACCGACATCGAGCAAATCGCGGCTGCGACCGGGTTGACGATCGACCGGTCATTCGTCGAGCGCAACATGCTCGACGCGTTGCTCGTGGACCCCAGCGGCGCACAGATCACCATCACAGTCACGACCGCCGACTCGGTAGCCGACGCGCTCAGCCACGCCATAGCCGACAGGCCCTACGACGAGAGCACCATCGCGGGCAGCACCGTCTACCACCGGCCCGCACCCGTACCCGGCGAGAGCGACCATTGGCTCACCGCCAGCTCCGACGGGACCCAGATGATCTCAGTGTCGGCCTTGCCCCCGGGCACCGCCGCAGACGGCAGAGAACTTCCCGCCGGCATCGTGGACCTGGTGGAAGCCGACATCCTGCCAGCGATCCTGGCCGCGTGAGGCACCTACGCGTCACTGCCATCGGGCCTCGCTACCTACCGACCCGTGAATCTGTAGGTTCCTGTCCAGGTTGGCCTGTGGGGTGGCGCGGGTTCGGCGCCGCTGTTCTCAGGAAGGTATCCGGAAGTCCACCACGACCCGATATGGGTCATCAACGGTAAAGGCGCGGTACCCCGCCTGCTCGAACAGCCCCACGTACAGCCCGCCTGAGCCTCCCGACTGCTCGTGAAACTGAGCCTCGGCGATCGGGTTGCCAGTCGGGCCGGAGACGCCATGAACGCCGCCCGTCCCGGGCTGCCACGTGGCCCCGATAATGCTGAGCACCAGGATCTGCGATCCGTCGAGGGGAATGGCCTCGCCGCCCTCCGTCGTGACCTTGTCGACCCACGCGGCCCACAGACCAACGTCGCCGGCCTCCTCGTCCGGGTAGGAGCTGAATTCGACGACCACCCTTTCGAAGCCGTCACAAACAGCCGATTCGAGCGACTCGAAGAGCATGCCGCCGTACCCGTCTCCGTGATGCTGGATCTCCCCTTGAAAGTCCGGCGGGAGGAAGTCCGCCTCACCATCAACGGACGCGATGTCACACGGTGCTACCGACGGCTCTGCGAACGGCGTGGGCGACGAGCCCGTGCACGAGCTGACACTCGCCAGGAGTGCCACCGACGACACCATCCACGCGCTGCGACCTCGGCCCATGAGCGGAGAGTACCGGGAGGTGCTTGACCACCACTCGGTTCGGAGATGCCGGCGATATGGCATGTCTCGAAGTGTCGCCGGGACTACCGCGAACTGCTCATCGTCTGCACCAGTCCCCCACTTCGGCCTCGCCGATCCCGAGTCAGGACCAGTTGAGTTCGTCGTCGCTATAGCCCGCAACGGTCCTCCGGATCTGCTGCGCAAGATGAGTTCGCGATACTGCGGCTGACCCGTCGCCGAAGAAGCCGATCGTGAAACCGGCGGGACCAACCGTTGGTTCCGGGGAGAACGAAACGTCAAAGACACCACGCTCTGCTGCGCGTTCCGCAACACCGATGACGACGTCGCCCATAGCGAAGGAGAACGCTAGCGGCGGCATCAGGATGACCTGTCCGATCGTCGGAGTCGCATCCACTCAGGGCCAGCACGTTAGCGGCGACGACGGGCGGAATGGTCCTGCGTGGGAGATTGGCTCAAGACTCAATCATCGACTCGGGTGGAATCCTCGCAACTGGGTAGGTACTGAAGTGCGCCGGTCGTGTCACCATCCAGCAGCGGGTCGACGTAGAGACTGAGGACGTAGTCGTAGTCCGGGAACGCCCCGACGTACTCAGACTCGGCGAACGAGTGCAGCGTCTGGACCACCTCCACGACTGCGTCACGATCGCCCGCTTGGACCGCGGCCACGCCCGTCGACAACCAGGCACACTTCCAGTCGATCGCCATCAAAGATGCGAACGAGCCCGGTTCGAACCATTGCGTCACCGGGTCGATCGCCCCAGAAACGAGGAGTTCCTCCCCATGGTCGCCCGAGAGCATCTCGATCTGGGAGTCAATCTCCTCGAGCACATACACGGGACCAAACTCGGTGCCCGCCGGCATGCTCAGGACGGCGCTCGCCTCCCCGAGCTCGGACTCCACCTGCGCCGCGATTTGTTCGCGGTTCAGTTCAAGTTCCGCGATCGCGTCTAGGACCGCCTGACTCGGCGCGGACGTCTGGCCCTGCGATCCAACCTCTGTTCCGCCGGTACTCGGCTCCGAGTGCGCCGACGCGTCGCCCAGCGCCAAGATCGAGAGGCCGACGCCTCCCCCAACAGCGAGAATCGTCGCACCGCCGATGGCGACGGCAATCTTCTTCATGCGACGCACGACACGACCCCCATCCGATCTGCCCTCGTCTGGGCGCGCAGGCCCCACCCCGCGGGTCCCACCTGGCCCGACTCTCGCCTTCGACAGTACGACGTAGCGTAGGGCATCGGTCCATGGCCGGTGAAGAGCGCTGGAGCAAGTCAGTGATGCGGACCAGGTGGCTTTCCGGGGTCGTAGCTATGGCAGCGCGCTCGGCGCGAACCACAGATCGCCGTCGTAGTCGGCAGTGCCAATCCGTGGCGGATCGTAGTCTCGACCCAGCGCCCGACACATAGACACCAATGAGCCACGGCAGAGTTCTCACGCACCCTCGGAGTCACGACCACCGTCATGCAGCAAGTCTTCGAGCCACAGCCACCACGACCCTCCATCTGGTGGGGAGCCTCGGCGGCTCTGTTCGCGCTCATCGTCATCGGTATCGACTACGGATTCTGGACGTTCTTCTTCGAGACGCGTCACGACCTTGATGGAGTGGTCCCAGCTGGCAGCGATCTCTACTCCGAGATTGGCGAGGCGGGAAATCGCGTGCAGGCTACTGCAGCGACAGTCGCCAGAGTCGCAGCAGTTGGCTCGATCGTCGTTCCCGCAGTCCTGTACCTGCTCCGCGTCCGCCGATACGCCTGGACTGCGTTGGCCATCGCATTCCTCATGCATCCGACCATCTTTCTGCTCACCCGGCCCGAGTTCGCACTCATCGACCGCTGGACCTGAAAGCGGCCAGGGAAACTGTCACAGTACTGGCACGGGGCCACAAGGCCGCAAGTTCCTGCAGGTCATCGCGATTCAGGCGCGAATCCCCCATCGTCTGCGAGCCATTCCGGTATCTCGCCAGCACAATGATTTCTGTCAAGATTCCGGTCCTCTGCCAACTCACCTCCGACGGGCCGAGCCCGCATGGGCGGAAGGCGGACATACGGCCCATGGGTCGACGATCAAGGCCACCGTTCGTGGTCCTCCGGCAACCGGCCGCGATGGGCGAAGACTGCTAGGGCGAGCTCGGCCTCCTGCCTCAACTCTTTCCAAGCCGGCATCGCCTGAACCTGCCTGAGCGCCGGGTAGTCGTCAGCTAAATCGTCAGCGGCCCTGTCCCAGACGACCTGGAAGCGCCTCAAGGCTTCCTTCTCTTCCGCCGTGTAAACCTGTGCCTCGTCGAGCCAAAGATCCAAGCCGAGCGTCCAGTCCTCCCATTGGTTGATGATCTCGTAGGGAACATGCACAATGGGCGCCGCCGCCTCGTACCTCAATTGCGCGGTGAATGAGGAAGCGAACTCAAAGTACTCGATGAGGCGGTTGCGGATGCGCTGCTCGACAACTCGCTTGGTCGGCCACTCAGCGTTCGGGCCTACGGGATCACCCACTGGGCCATTGTTGCCCCGCGGGCGATTGCACGTCGATCCCCTGTCCCAGGCCGCCCGAAACGAGTCAATCGGCCAAGCGGCGCACCAAGGGCGGACGGCGAGGCTGTAGGGCTGCTACCCCGAGCCCGGCGACGACTGGCACCACCAGGAGCATCGCGAGTGTTGGCGGCCATGGGATCACGAGCGATGTCGGCTGCCAGGAGAGGCTCGTGTCACGGACGGTCATGAGCAACCGGGTGCCGAGCAGCCCAACCGGGATGCCCGCGACCGCCGCGATCGCGGCGGCCCCGCCCGCCTGCCACGCCGCGACCCAGCGCATGAACCTCGGGCGCGCGCCGACTGCCTCGAGCGTGACGACGTCCGGTCGTGCCTCTTCTCGGGCGAGCGCGCCCATGAGCCACAGCAGGAGCGCAACCACGACCGCGGCGGCAGCAAGGAGGGCGTACTGCGTCGGCGCCTGCTCCAGTTCGGGCGGGCCCTGCTCGATCGCCAGCGTCCAGTCGTCCTCCTGTGCGGGCTGGCCGAGTCCCTCAAGCGCCGTTGGGTCGAGCCCGACCACGAGCACGGCGACCACGTGCACGTCCAGCTCGGTCGCCACGGAGCGCGGCAGCAGTGCCGTAGCAGGACCGCGCGGCAGGATCTCCTCAACTCTGACGGTGCGCTCGCCGCCCGGTCCAGTGAGCACCGCAGTTCCGCTGCCCCCGGGCAGCGTTCCTGGAGGGACCAAGAGTCTCTCAGCGGAGAGCGCGTCGCGTACGGAGACGTCGTAGCCCCAGGCGTCGATCAGGTCATCGGTCGCGAGCAAGGCGGCGGGCACGCCGGAGCCACCGAGCAGGCTGAACTCATCGGCGGGTTCGAACACGACAGTGCCCCGGCCGTTCGAGAGCCAGAGCGGGTCGTCTGGGGTGTGGAGTGGTACCGCGCGACCGTCGGCGCCCGCCTCGGTGACCATCGCGGACACCGCCTCCGTCTCGGCCTCGGTCACCTCGTGGGCCGAACCGTCCGGGTCCCAGCGCATCAGGATTCCCGACCCCGGGGGACCCATCGGGGTGTACCTGTCGAGTGCAGCCTGGTGGGTACTGCCGACGTAGGCCATCGCTGCGACCAGCAGGGTGACCATGGTGGCGCAGGCTATGGTCGTCGGAACCACGCGCATCGGATAGCGCGCACCCTCGCGCAGCGCGAAGCGCAACGAGTACGGTCCGCGGCGGGCCGTGCCGAGGAGCGACGTGAGGCCGACCGCCAGCAAAGCGGCCAGGCCCGCCCACGTGACCACGGTTCCGACAGCCACCAACAGCAGGTCGACGCGTCGGAGCCCAAGCGCCAGCACCATGCCCCCTACGGCCAGGCAGGCGACTGCCAGTCCGATACGACGCGAACTGCTCGTGGGCCTCGACGCGGACACGTGGCCGTGAAGCGTGTCGACAACGGATGCGCCGCGGACGCGCCACGCCGTCATCAGCGCGGCGACGACGTTGACAGCGACGACGACCACCACGATCGCGACTGCTCCGACGACCACGGTCAACGTCTCAGGCGCGCTGGCCGACCCGGCGCCGGTCCACAGGGCACCGCTCGCCAGCGCCAGGCCGAGCGGAGCCCCGACAACCGCGCCGACCGCGGCGGTCAACCCCGCCGGAGCGACCAGTGCGAGCGTCGTGTCACCGTCACGCCCTCCGGCTGCCTCCAACAGACCGATCTGCCGCAGGTTGCGGCGCGCGGCAGCCATGTGCAGCGGTGCCGTGACGAGGCAGATGACGCCGAGTGCGAGCCCGCAGACCAGCACGGTCGTCGCCGAGACCCACGGATCCGTCGACACGCCGGCGCTCATTTGTCGACTCGCGACCGCCATCGCGACAGCAGCCGATCCGACCGCCGTCACCAGCGCAAGCAGGACGGCGACGAGGATCGTCCGCAGTGTACGGCGGCGCAGGTCACGGATGGTCATGAGCAGCACAGGCCGGGCGCGGCGCCACATCACACGCCCTCCAGCAGCGACTCGGGCTCGCCGGGTGCGCTCGTCGTGACGACCCGACCGTCCTCGAGGTAGAGCGTGCGGTCGGCCCATGCCGCGAGCCGCGCATCGTGCGTGACGATCACACCCGCCGCACCGGCGTCGACCCGGTCGCGCATCAGGTTCATGACGTCTTCACCGGTGACCGAATCCAGCGCACCGGTGGGCTCGTCAGCAAGAAGCAACCGCCGCGGCCCCACAAGCGCACGTGCGATCGCGACACGCTGCTGTTGTCCGCCTGACAGCGCGTCCGGGAAGCGTTCCGCGAGATGGTCGACACCTACCGCCCGCAGCGCGTCGAGAGCTGCCAGCCGCGCCTCGCGGGCGCCAACGCCGTCCAAGTCCAGGGGTAGCGAGACGTTCTCGACGGCCCGCAACGACGGGATGAGGTTGAGATCCTGGAACACGTACCCGATGCGGCGCCGCCGAACTCGTGAGCGCTGCGCCCGACTCGCTCGACTCAACTCGGTCCCGGCCACGGTCACCGTTCCCGCAGTGGGGATGTCCAGCCCACCCAACATGTGCAGCAGCGTTGACTTGCCTGAGCCCGACGGCCCCATCACGGCGACCAACTCGCCCAGACGAACGGTGAGCGAGACGCCGTCGAGCGCTGTCACAGCGTCTCCCCCGAGACCTGGGTACCGCCGCACCAGATCGCGCGCGTCGACGACGACGGCGCCTCCCGCCGTCATCTGGCGGCCCGCTCGGTCTCGGCGTGGGGGTCGGTGACGGCGGGTGTCACCTGCTCATCGGCGGCGGTTGCTCGCGCCGGACCACTGCGGGTCCGCCCGCGCGCGACCTGCTCGCGGACGTGATCGAGCCAGCGGACCTCGGCGTCGGCCGCGAAGATCATGCGGTCGAGGGTCAGGCGCCATCCCAGGTCATCGGGCTCCGTCGCGTCGCGCTTCAGGCGCGTGAGGTCGTGCATCGCACTGACGGTGGCCGCACGCTGGCTCGCGATCACCGTGGCCACGTCGACGCTCGGGGCGCCGATCGCCAGCGCCAACTTGATACTCACCTCCTCCCGGGCGGGCGTGGCACGGTCCGCGGGGTCCAGCCACCACGCCCGCACCTGCGCCAGCCCGGTGTCGGTGACCCGATAGCGCACGGGAGCATCGCCGTCGGGATCGGGCTCGGCAAGGCCGGCCTTGACCAGGCTGCCCAGGGTGACCGTGACCTGGCCCATGTTCAGCGGCCACGCCGAGGTGGTGCGGCGCTCGAACTCGCCCCGCAACTCATAGGCGTGCATCGGCCGATCAGTCAGGATCGCCAGCAGGCCGTCGCGAACAGACATCGCACCTCCATGGTTACATCGAAACCAGTAGTTGCACTGTAACCACTCGATGCGGACGGACGGAACGACACGCCGTCGAACGTCGATGAGAAATGGCGCCGACAGGAGTCTGAAATACGGTCCGGTGGAAACGTGCTGCGAGGTTCAAGGGAGAGCAACTAGATGAGACCACTTCGATACTCGATCAACGTCACGCTCGACGGCTGCTGCCATCACGAGGCAGGGCTCCCGCCCGACGAGGAGTCGATGCGCTACTGGACCGCGGAGATGGAACGAGCCGATGCCCTGCTCTTCGGCCGGGTGACGTACGAGATGATGGAGTCGGCCTGGCGGCGGCCGGCCACGGGCACGTGGCCTGACTGGATGGATGAGTGGGAGATCCCGTTCGCCGAGACCATCGACAAGGCGAAGAAGTACGTCGCGTCGAGCACGCTGAGCGCGGTCGATTGGAACGCCGAGCTGGTGCGAGGCGACCTGGGGCAGGCGGTCCAGCGGCTCAAGCAGGAGCCGGGTGAGGGTCTGTTCGTGGGTGGCGTGACGCTCCCGCTGGCGTTGGCAGATCTGGGACTGATCGACGAGTACGTGTTCGTTGTGCAGCCAGTCCTTGCCGGCCACGGACCGACGTTGCTCGCCGGTCTGCGCGAGCGCATCCAGCTCGAGCTCGTGGATCGCCAGGAGTTCCGGTCGGGGGTGGCCGCCCTGCGATACCGGCCGACGCGAGCAACGGCTTGACGTGACGTGTCCTGGGGTTGGATGTCGCTTCGCGATGGAACGACTGTTCTCGAGCCCGATCCGAGGGTTCGGTCCGCCCAGACGTGCAAACGGAACGGCGCAGCCTGCATCACCGAGCGCCGCTCGACGACGGGCCGGGGACAGGTCCGGCACGCGGGAGCGCGCAACTCCTTGCGCCGGTCGGAACCATCGTGGAAACTGGCCGCAGTGGCGTCCGCTCAACGCCCAGTCGGTGCGAAGGCCCCAGCCCTGGCACCAACAGACGAAGGGGAGTACATCCTCGGGCACGTTCTGCTGAACCGTTCATGTCCTGACGATCGGCGGGCGCTGCGGGCTGGGGTCGTGCGCGTTTGGCCGAGGAGCTGACATGACCGAGGAATCCGATTTCAAGAAGCTGGTGCGTGAGCGGATGGCTCAGACCGGCGAGAATTACACCACGGCGCGGGCCGCGTTCCGCCCGGATGAGCCAGCGGCGGCCCGGCCCTCCGATCCGCAACCAGAGCAGTCCGTCACCGACGGTGGGCTGGCCGCGTACCGTTCGGTTGCCCCCGAACTGACCATTGACGAGCTGGTCCTGCTCAGCACCTCGGAGTGAGCGTGGACGAGTTCGCGGCGTTGCGAGCCGCCATGCCCGGCGTAGCCGTCGAAACCCTCGTCGGCGCGCCCGTCATGGGGTTGACCGCAGACGAGATCGTCGCGTGGCGTGCGATCGAGCCGACGATGGACCTGGACACGATGCTCGGTTCCCTGACGGTCGGGCTGACGCCCGAGAGATTCCTGGACTACGGCGCTGGTTCGCCGACCATCAGCGCCGCCGAGGCGTGGGCACTGCTTGCGGCGGGGGTCGCGCCCTGAGCCTGGCCGTCACGGCCGGATACGGATGTAGTCCGTGAACTGCCTGGCGGCCGAGGCTGTGATCACGTCCCGATCGGTACGTAGTTCGATCACGAGTTGGACAGTCCTCACTGCCCCGGGCGCAAGCCACGCCGGCCGGGTTCCCACAGTCACGGAATCAACCGACGCGGGCCGGTCCGGCTCGGCGCCCGGCTGCGGAAGCATCGACCGGATCGCCCATGCCCCGAGCACCACGGTGACGCACACGACCAGCCCGCCGACCACCGCGAAGGACAGCATCCGCAGCCCCGCGAGTGGGCATCTCGTGCCGCGCTGCCTCCCGTATTTCTTCGTCGGCACCTCGGTGACCTGGACCAGCCGATGGTGGTCTCGGGCTGCCTCGACGACCGAGCAGGGCTTCATCACCGCGGCGAACCCGTCGGACTCGCGACCCGATCCACGACGCCACTAGCGCTCTGAGCGATTATCGATTATGGTCGGGTCCGCTAACGATGGCACGTACTCGAGAGGATCGACGATGATCAGAAACCGCGCCGTACTGACCGTCGCGGCTGTTGCTGCCGTGGCCTTGGCGGGATGCTCCGCACCGGCTGAGGGAAGCGGGGGCGACGGCGACGGAGGCGTCGAGGTGAGCATGCTCGTCAACGTCACCCCCAACCTGACCGAGGAGTTCTGGAACGAACTGGTGGCTCCGTTCGAGGACGCGAACCCCGGCATCGATGTCGTGATCCAGAACCCGGGTGCCGAGGGCGTGGCTGCTGCGCTTCCGCGCCTGCTCGCCGCGGGTGATGCGCCCGACGTGGTCCAGTCACTGCCCCCTACCCCGGACCTGGCACCTGAGCTCGTGGACCTGTCCGCATACGAGTGGGCCACCAACGGTCCGCTGGCGGAGCAGTACACAATCGGCGGCCAGTACTACATGGCGGGCATTGGTGTGCAGCTGCAGGGCCTGATGTTCTACAACAAGACGGCCTTCGACGAGGCCGGCATCACGGAGCTGCCCACCACGGTGGAGCAGCTGGACGATGCGCTGGCCGCGCTGTCGGCGGCGGGCTGGACGCCCATCCAGACCGGTGGTGACTGGATGAGCAGCCACGCGCTGCAGGCGCTGGCGCTGCCGACCGTGGTGGGCGAGGACCCCGACTGGTTCGCCAACATGTCCAGTGGGGAGGCGACCTTCAGCGAGACGTACGGTTCCTCGATCGAGCGCTACGCGGACTGGGTTGCCGCGGGCTACATCCCCACCGAGGCGCTCGGTATCCAGTACCCCGACGCCGAGCAGTCGTTCCTCGCCGGCGAGAGCGCCATCTACCCGATGGGCAGCTGGTTCGCGGGCACCGAGGCTGCGGCCGAGAACCCGGCCGAGATCGGCGTCTTCGCTGCGCCCGCCATCGATGGTGTGAGCGACGCGGCGATGGGCGCCAACATCGCGAGCCCGTACAGCATCCTCACGAGCAGCGACCGCGTGGATGAAGCGGCCCTGCTGCTGGAGTTCCTCACCACTGACGAGACCGCGGTGGTCGACCAGTTGGCGGTGGACGGTAACTTCCGCGACGGCTACGCCTACGAGACGACCGCGCTCGGAGACGAACTGTTCCAGATCGTCTCCGACACCCCGGCCACGTCCTACACCCCGACCGGAGAGGGCTACGGCGAGCGGCGGTTGCCCAGCGGCTACTCCGAAGAATTGAACACGCAGACCCAGGCACTGATGGGCGGTACCGCTGGTGCCGACGTGAACAGCGCCATGGACGACTGGTTCGCCGCGAACGCAGGCTGAGCCGGCGTGGGCACGGGTCGAGTCGGCTCGTGCCCACGCTCGATCAGGAGGGCTAGGAGATGACAGCAACCGTGACAGCACCACCGGGGACCGGGAAGGGCTCGGAAGCCCCGCTCGTGCGCTCTCCACGACGCAAGAGCCTGCGGTCGCGACTGCCAGACCTTGTGATGGCAGGCCCAGCGGTCGTGGTCTTCCTACTGATGTTCATCATCCCGATGATCCTGGCTTTCGTGCTCAGCCTGACCGACTGGAACGGCTACAGTCTCAACTTCAATTTCATCGGGATAGAGAACTACCGGTTCGCATTCCGCAACCCCCGCACGGTCGACGCGGTGATCTTCACCGGGATCGTGGCGGTAACGGGCACCGTGCTGTGCAACATCATCGGACTGGCCGTCGCCGTGCTGATCGCGGCACCGGGCCGGGCGAACACGGTGCTGCGCACGATCTTCTTCTACCCGTACATCATCAGTTCGCTGATCATCGGGTTCCTGTGGTCGGCGATGCTGCAGCCCAACGGAGTTGCCAACGCGCTGCTCGGGCACATCGGGATCGGGCCGTTGCCGTTCCTCATCGACCCGACCTGGGCCAAGGGGAGCGTCATCGCGACCATTCTGTGGTCAAGCTTCGGCTTCAACATGATTCTGTTCATCGCAGGCATCAAGTCGGTCCCGACCGAGTACTACGAGGCGGCCACCGTCGACGGTGCCTCCCGCTGGCAGCAGTTCCGCTCCATCACCGTGCCGCTGATCGCGCCGGTGCTCACCGTGAACCTGGTCCTCACCCTCGTCGGTCTGCTGAAGGTCTACGACGTGGTCCTGGCGCTCACGGAAGGCGGGCCGGCCGCGGCGACCCAGACGGTCGTCTACCAGATCCTCAAGGACTCGTTCGCGCGTTCGGCCCTGGGGCTCGGGGCAGCGCAGTCTGTCGTGCTGCTGATCGCGACGGCGGTGCTCGGACTGACCGTCACCTTGGCCAGGCGCGGCGCTGAGCGGAAGGTGGCGGCATGAGTGCAGTTCGAGCCCGCGGTACGCTGCCGGGCGCAGTGCTCAAGTGGGTGGTGCTAGCCGCGATCGCGCTGGTCATGCTGATCCCGATGTACATCCTGGTGATCAGCGCCTTCAAGCCGCAGGCCGAGATCATCCAGCAGCCCCTGCTGATCGATCCGTCGACCTTCACGTGGGAGTACCTGCAGGCCGCACTGACGAGCGAGAAGTTCAACGTGGTGCGCGCGTACGGCATCACGCTGGCGTTCGTGGCGCTCGTCAACCTCTTCGGCATCGCACTGGCGGCACCGGTCGCCTACGTGATCGCACGTGGCCGCAAGAAGTGGCACATGGGCCTGTTGTTGCTGTTCGTCTCCGGCCTGTTCATCCCCGGGCAGGTCACGCTGATCCCGGTGGTCTTCGTCCTGAGAGTCCTCGGCCTCATCAACACAGTGCCCGGATTCATCCTCTTCGAGACCGCAGCGACGCTGCCGGTCACGATCTTCCTCTTCAGTGCCTACCTGCGCACCGTGCCGCGTGACATCGACGAAGCAGCAGCACTGGACGGCGCGGGCCAGATCCGTGCGTTCTGGTCATGCATCTTCCCGATCATGAAGCCGGTCGTGGCCACCATCGTGGTGCTGAACTCGATCAGTGTGTGGAACGACTTCGTTTCGCCACAGATCATCCTCGGACCGAGCTCAGGGATCTACACGGTCACGACCGGGGTGTACGCCGCCGTCGGCCAGTACTCCACCAACTACACCGTGGTGTTCCCGACGCTGCTGCTCGCGATCCTGCCCGCCGTGATCTTCTTCGTCTTCATGCAGCGCCACATCATCGGTGGCCTCATCGCAGGCGCAACGAAAGGATGACCGTGCTGATCCACACCGAGGCGATGCGGGAGATCCCGGCATGGGCTGTGCTTCAACGCCGCCTGTTCGACACAATCGAGACGGCCTGGCGCCAGTTCGCCGAGCGCTACACCGAGCCGGATGGTCGTCTGCGTTACAGCGGCGGCTTCGAGGATCGCGACGGCGTCGACGACCTCTACGAGCCGTTCTTCAACTGGCCCGCCTTCTACCTGCTCGGCGGCAGCGACGAGGTGCTAGCCGCAGCCAAGCACCACTGGTCGGGTGTGACGGCGCAGCTCACCGAGGCCGGCATGCTGACCGACCAGTACGAGAACGGCTACGACTGGTTCCACCAGGGTGAGTCGCTCGTCTTCTTCTACGGGCTCTGTGCCGCGGACCCTTCGGACCCTGAGTTCGCCCGCAGAGCGGCACGGTTCGCCGACCTCTACACCGATCCGACGCGGGGCAACTACGACGCCGAGCGCAACATCATCCGGGCGCCGCACAACGGCGCTCGCGGTGCCCTCGAGGGCCTCAACCCGACCTGGCAGTCGTACGGTGCCGAACTCGTGTGGATGGAGCCCTACGGCCTGCCGCTTCACGGACTGCCCGGCATTCGCAGTTGGGACGATCTCCGTTCGCCTGCGAACGCCGAAGCGATGGGCCTCGCCCTGCAGCATCGCGCCCAGGGAGACACCGCGGTGAATCTTGCGGCGACCTCCTTGGTCGCCAACAGGTGGCTTTACGACGGCGACCCGAGCGCGTCGTCATGGATCTCTCGCTATGTCGAGGGCTGGCACGAGCGGGCCAGGCTCAACGGCGGGCTCATCCCCGACAACGTGGCACCCGACGGCGTCGTGGGAGGCCTTCATGACGGTCGCTGGTACGGCGGCCACTACGGCTGGACGTGGCCGCACGGGTTGCACTCGGTGGCATCGGGCACTCTGATCGCCGGACTCAATGCCTCGCTGGTCAGCGGCGACAGCAGTTTCCTCGACGTGACCCGCACCGTGTTGGACACCGTTCTCGAGCACGCGATCACGGCGCCGCCCGCCGAGGCGAATTTCAGCCTCAGCCAGTTCTGGCGCGCCCGCTACGGCCCTGGTGCCAACGAGCCCGCGCTGCTGGTCCCGCACCGACACGGAACGGACGGCTGGTTCGACTTCGGGCCGATGCAGTTGGAGTTCCCGCTATGGCTGTGGTGGTGGACCCGTGAGGAGCAGGACCGTACCCGGCTACAGCGTGTGCTCGACGGCATGCCCGAGGCGGCCTGGGACGTCCAACCGTTCCGGGACAAGATGGAGTCCGGCCACGATGCGCCCTGGCTCGCATACCTCGACGGCGAGGATCCCGACTACCCGGCCCGCGCCCTCTCGATGGCGCTGGGTCAGGTGGCTCGCCGCGTGGCGGTGATGGAGGCCGAGCACCCGGACCCGGCAACCGTTCACCTGCACTACTGGCAGCGCGTGAACCCGGTCGTCACCGAGGTCCTGTCGCAGCTGATCACCGGTACGCCGCAGACGCTCTACAACGGTGGTCTCCCGTTTTCCGCTCTGATCTACGAGGACCTCGACCGCGGCCGCGCGGGCCTGCCGCAGGATGTCGCCGCACTGGTCACCAGCCTCGCCCAGGACCGCATCGAGGTCGAGCTCGTCAACCTCTCAGCGACCCGGACGAGGCGGTTGCTGATCCGTGCCAGCCGGTTCGGTGAACACCGGCTGCAGCAGGTGGAGAGCCACGGCGAGGACGGCGGCGACTACCCCGGTCCGTCGACTGCTGAGACCTCTCGACCGGGAGTGCCCGTCTCGTCGAGCGCAGAGGTCGACGGCGCCGTGAAGGTGACGCTCCTGCCGTCGCACCGCACCCGCCTCACCCTCGCGACCACACGCAGCACGCAACGACCGCACCACCGCGCGGCAGGCGCACATGCCTCCACCGCCACACGATCCGAACAGGGGAATCGATGACCGACACCGCCACCCAGCTGACACGACCGCAGATAGCGCTGCCGGTGCGCGGCGAACCGTACGAGCGGGTCTCCGCGGACGTGCGCGACTCACTTTCGCAGGTCTCCACCGCCACCGCGTGCGCGAAACTGCACTCGATAGGCATCCGCCAATCCTTCATCTCAGGGCCGCGCCCACTGAGTCCTGGGCAGCGCATGGTGGGTTCGGCGATCACCCTGCAGTTCATGCCACAGCGGGAGGACCTGGGATCGTCGGCCGGGCAGGAGTACGCCGAGCGACACACGGCGCTGTGGAAGGTGCTGGAGGAAGTACAACCGGGAGACGTCCTGGTGGTGCAGGCCTATGGCAGCACTCACTCGGGATGCATGGGTGACATCCTGACGAGCTACCTGAAGAGTCAGGGGGGTGTCGGTCTCGTGGTCGACGGGTGCATCCGTGACTCGGGACGCATCCGTGAGCTCGACCTGCCGGTGTGGAGCACCGGGACCACGCCGCACTACGCCTCGCAGTCCGACCTGTTCCCGTGGGCCTACGACGTGCCGGTCGCGGTCGGAGGTGCACTGTGCCTTCCCGGCGACCTCGTCATCGCCGACGACGACGGAGCTGTGATCGTCCCGCAAGCCGCCGCCATGGAGGTCGCCACTGCGGCCCACGACCACGAGGAGTGGGAGGTGTTCAGCCGGGAGCGACTCGCAGAGGGGGCCAGGCTGAGCGACTACTACCCGCTCACGCAGGACAGCCGCGAGGAGTACGAGGCATGGCGTTCCGTCCAGTCCTGAGACCGATGAGCGACCCCGAGTCCGAGGCGTTCTGCGGGCTCGGGTGCGCCCCGATCGGCAACCTCTACACCGAGGTCGCCGAGGCCGACGCGCAGGCTACGGTCACCGCGGCACTCGAGGCAGGCATCCGCTTCTTCGATACGGCCCCGCACTACGGTGCCGGCCTCAGCGAGCAACGGCTCGGGCGAGCGCTCGAGGGCTTCCCTCGCGATGGGATTGTCATCGCCACGAAAGTGGGACGTGCCGTGGTGGACGACGGCGGCCGGATCGTCGAGTCCGGCCGGGTGGGTTCTGACACGATCTTCGACGGCAGTCGCGATGGTGTGCTGCGAAGCCTTGAGGGAAGCCTGACCCGACTTCGGACCGACCGCGTCGACCTGCTCTATCTGCACGACCCACCCGACGTCGATGAGGCGTTGCGGTCCACCATCCCGGCGCTGCACGCGCTGAAGGCCCAGGGCATTGTGCGCGCCATCGGGGTCGGCATGGTGTGGACGGAGCCATTGACGCGATTCGTGCGGGAGGCGCCGATCGACGTCGTGATGGAAGCGGGCAGGCTCACGTTGCTTGACCGGCGCGCAGACGAGACGCTGCTGCCCGCGGCGCGCGTGGCGGGCGTCGGAGTCGTCGCCGCCGGAGTACTGAACTCCGGTGTGCTTGCCGATCCCGACGGCAGCCCGTACTTCGACTATTTCCCGGCATCCGGCGAGATCGTTGCCCGGGCCAAGGCGATGCAGGAGCTCTGCGCCCAGTACGGGATCGAGCTCCGCCATGCTGCCGCCCGGTACCCGCTGCAGCACGAGGGCATCGAGGCAGTCGTCGTGGGAGCCCGAACAGCCGCTGAGGTGAATGACTGGGTGCTGGGCCTGGAGGCGCCGATCCCCGATGAGTTGTGGCACCTGCTGGAGGCGGCGGCGTGAGGTTCGTCGACGCCCATCTTCACCTGTGGGATATCGGCCAGGTCTCGCTGTCCTGGTTCCGCGAGGGACAGGGCCTGCCCGGTCGGGCCGTCGTCGACGACCTGCTCGCCGAGATCGACAGTGACCCGGCAGACCGGCCCGAGCGCGCCGTCGTCGTCCAGGCCGCCGACACTCCCGAGGAGATGAGATGGCTGCTCGAAACAGCGGAGCGCGATCCGCTGGTGGCCGCTGTCGTGGCGCAGTACGAGCCGCGCCCCGACCGGTGGGCCGGCACCGCACAGGCAGTGCTCGACCACCCGGCGCTCGCGGGCATCAGGCTCGCGGTGCCTGGTCGCGCCGCCGATCTCAGTGACGTCCCGGGGGTGCACGACCTTGCGGCCGGCCTGGCCTCTGCGGGTCACGTGCTCGAGATGCTGATCCGCACGGAGCAGCTCCCCGCGGTCGCCGCGCTGGCCTCCGAGCACCCCGACCTCGCGATCGTCGTGTGTCACCTCGGCCTCGGCAGTGCCGAGTCCGATGACATCTGGCGTCAGGGGCTCCGCGCCGTCGCCTCCCACGAGCGCGTGGCCGCCAAGGTCTCGGGTCTGCACCGGCCCGGCGCGGACCACGGGAGGGTTCGGAGGATCGTGCGGGATGCCGTCGAGATACTCGGTATCGAGCGCCTGATGTTCGGTAGCGACTGGCCCATCTCGACCCGCACCTGCGACTACCGGGAGACGCTCGCACGTACGCGGGATGCGCTGCCGGAACTCACGGCGCAGCAGGCGGACTCGTTCTGGCGGGGCCTGGCGACGAGGCTCTATCTCGCCTGAGAGTCCTCGTCCGGCTCAAGGAGCGTGCCGGCGGCGTGCCGGGCGAACAGGTCGGCCGCGGCTGCCTCGTCGTCGCCCTGCAGCACCTGCAGCAGGCTCCAGTGCCAGTCCGCGACCTCGTGCCAATCACCCGGGAACTCGGGGTCGCCGAGCGCATGCGTGGCCCGCAGGCTGGGCTCGATTATGTCCCACATGCGGGGAAGATACGGGTTCCCGCTCGCCTCGATCACCGTGCGGTGGAACGCGAAGTCGAGCTCCCGGAACCTGCTGAGGTTGCGCTCGGTAGCGGCCGCGTGCATCTGCTCGATCGCGGAGTCGAGCCGACTGCGCATCTCCTTGCTGAGGTTGCCGCACACCAACCGGCCGGCGAGGGATTCCAGCGCGGTCCGTGCGACCTTCGCCTGGTGCACCTCGTCCTCGGTGTACTCGGCCACGAAGTTGCCGCGATTGCGCTCGTGCGTCACGAGACCCTCGTGAGCAAGCCGCTTCAGCGCGTCTCGGACCGGTGCCTGGCTGACCTTCCACTCGCGTGCGAGCTGTGACTCGACCAACTGCTGCCCGGGGACGAGCGTGGAGTCCTTGATCCTGTCCTTGATCAGGTCGTAGATCTGATCAGAGAGCAGCCCCCGTGCGAGTCCCGTCGTCGTCTCCGTCATCTCGTCAGTCTACGGCTATCGCTAATCGCTAATGGGTGCTCCGGGCCGCGTGGCCACCAACCCGGAGCACCCATTCGGTGGCGATTCAGCCGCAGCTCACCGCCTCGTAGTTCACGGTGTCGCGCTGGTAGTGACCGTGGTCCTCGTGCCACGAGTAGCCCGCGACGCTCGCGCCATCGGGATCGATCGACGCGCCACCCGTGACGAACCCGTGGTAGACCGCAGCGCCCGGCTGCACCGCCGTGAACTTCATGTCACCGAACGGTGTGGTCAGTCGGATGTCGGCAGGCAGGTCCGTCAGATTGACGGCGTGCACCGCAACCACGGCCTGGTCGCCCCAGCACTGCGAGCGGACGCTGATCCGCAGGTCGACATCGGTCTCGTGCTCGGGCGGCTCGGGACCGACGTCCTCGACCGGCGTGAGCGTCAGCGCGTTGACCTCGGCGTAGTGGTAGACGTTGAGGTATCCGACGTCGGCGATCGCGGCACCGGTCCCGGTGTCGAGACCGCTCCAGACGGTCACGCCGTCGACACGGAGCACGACCTCCATGCCCTCGTCCGTGGCCATGGTGCCGAACTCGATGACGTGGTCGCTCTCGGGGCTGATCGCGGTGTTCGGCACTACGTCGAGCATGCTCTGACCGGGTCGCCAACTCTGGATCTCGATGACGTCCTCCTTGATCACCACGAGGTAGCCCTTGTTACTGCCCACCCAGCTCGGCGTGCCCGCGCGGTCGGACCGGACCGCAAAGCCGTACCACCCGCCGTCGAACGCCCCGAACGCGGCGTTGAAACGAAGCAGGCCGTCGGCGTAGGTAGCGCCCTCGTAGCCGATCACGCCTTCGCTCGTCACGCGCAACGTGCCGCTCTCGAAGTCGGCGATGTCGTCGCCGACCCACCCGTCGACGTCCGAGAGCTCATCGGTCAGGTCCGTGATCACGTACTGGCCCTCGATCACCTCGACGGTGACACTCGCGCTGATCGCGGGATCCTCGGCCACCGTGACGGTCACCGTGGTGGCCCCGGGCGCGACCGCGCGGAGGCGCCCGAGCGCATCGACCGTGGCGATCTCCGGATCGGCCGACTCCCACGTAAGCGAGGCGCTGGCATCGCTCGGGGTGAGGGTGGCGGTCAGCTGACGGCTACCGCCCGCAGCGAGGACGATGTCGGTCTCGGCGATGGTGATCGACTCCGGTGCCGTGCGCACCAGCGAGAACGCGACGTCGTCGACGTCGAGGTGGCTGAAGCCCGAAACGTAGAACCCGACCCGACCCGAGGCGCCGGGGTTCGGGTTCGGTCCCGAGACCACGGCAGTGCCGTCGACAGAGACCGTCACACCGGTGGCGGCCGCCGTCAGAGCGACCTCGTAGTTGGTGCTCGGGTCGAGAGCCTGTTCAGGAGCCAGTACGCCCTCCTCCAGCACGGCCCAGTCGGAGTCGTAGATCCTCCACCGCGGACCGGTCTCGGCGTGCCGATACTCGATGAAGCCGCCGGGGTCGGTTCCGGCGCGGTCGTAGATCACGAGTACCCCACCCTCGGGCATGATCTCCGGTGTGCGGAGCTGGAACCGAAGCGTGTACTCGCTGAACGGCCGCGGATGCTGGGTGTTCGCCCCGTTGACGATCCGGTACGCGTGGTTCCCGGCGCCATCGGCCACGATGCTGCGGTTCGGATCGACAGGCCAGTCGTTGCCACCGGATTCGAAGTCCGTGAAGTGAAGGATGCCGTCACCCTCCACCACCACGACCCGGGCCACGGCGACGACCGCAGCGTTGGCTACGGAGGTGGCAGTCAGGTTTGCCTCACCCGGGGCGAGTGCCGTCACCGTGCCGGTCGCATCGACCTCGACGGTCGCCGGGTCGCTGCTCGTGTAGGTCACGCCGGTGTCGGAGGAGTTCCACGGCACTACCTGCGCGGCGAACGACTGCGACGAACCCAGCGGGAGGGTCAGCTGCTCCGCAGGAAGGTAGACACCGGAGACGTCGATCTGCGTGGGCGAGGAGGGATGACCCACCGTGCCCTGCGTCCCGATCTCGCCGAAAGCGGTCGGCTCGAACCCGGGGATCTGCTCGAACGCCTGCGCATCCTCTGCAAACGTGAAGTCGCCGGCCTGCCAGTCGATGAAACCCGGATCGGTCTCGGTGACCCAGTTGTTCGCGTAGTTCATCAGAGCGTGGACATCGCGGGCGCCTTCGGCGTTCACGTCCCCGGAACGCGTCAGGCCCGGGTTCCATACCACGTTGTTCTCGAAGACGTTCGTGTCCGGGTAGTAGTGGTTCTCGTCAAAGAATGTCAGCAGTTCCGGGTAGCGCTCTGCGTAAGCGGTGCCGACGAAGTCGTTGTTCTCCTCGAACAGTTCGATCCACTTGGGCATGTAGTCGGTGTCGACCTTGTTGCCTTCGCCGTCACCCATCCACATCTCATAGTTGTTGAAGGGGATGAAGGTGTCGATGAAGACATTGTTGCGGGCGGTGATATATGAGCCGGAGCCGCTCTTGATGGCGTCGTTGCCCATCCGGTAGAAGTAGTTCCCCTCGATGGTCAGATCCATCGTGAGGTTGTCCGGATAGATGCCCTCCACACCGAGCCGGCCGATTCCGGTGTCGTGGAAGTAGTTGCCGCGGATCACGGTGCCACGCTGCTGTGGCGTCTCGCCTGCGTTCATGTAGATCGCACCGAGATCCTGGAACCTCTTGCAGATGTCGTAGATCTCGTTGCGCTCGATCAGGTGGTCGTTGCCGTGCACGATGATGCCTGGGTGAGGCGCGTCGTGGATCTCGCTGCCCAGCACGGCGTTACCCACGCCGTCGAGCATCACACCGGGGTTGTACGCCTGGTGGTAGTACGCGAAGTCGTGGATGTGGGTGTTCACCACCCGGTTGTTGCCGGGTGTCAGCAGCGTCTTGTCCCCACCTTGAAGGACGACGGCGACCCCGCCGATGTGCTCCAAGTGCGAGTCCACGACCGTGTGGTCGATGCCTCCGCGGTTCACGGGGATACCGTCGTAGGTATAGCGGCCCGGAGAATTGATGTACACGCCGCCATCAGTGAAGTTGCGGATGTCGCTGCTCGAGATCGTGACGGATTCGCCTCCGAGGATCACCGCTGCGAGCGCCCGCCCGTACTCGAGCACGAGCTCGTCGAACACGATGTGCGATGCGCCGTCGGTGCGAAGCATCGGCTCCGAGAGCATCGAGACGGTGACCGCTCCGGTGCCGTGCTGGAAGCCCGCGTTGGGCTGGAAGTAGAGGATGCCGGCATCGCGGTCCACGTAGTACTCACCTGGGGAGTCCAGTTCTTCGAGGAGGTTCTCGAAGTGATGGAAGTCCTCGAACCAGGTCTTCATCAGCCCGGACATCTCGCCGTAGCGCATCGTCAGTTGCTGAGCCTCGAGGTCGATCGAGGCGACCCTGTTGTACGACCACTCCCACGAGTAGCCGAAGATGCCGTCCATCCAGATGTCCTCGGCCTGGGTCCAGTACTGAGGCCGGTCGTAGGTGAAGCTGAACGTTCCGCCACGGTCGTGCAGGTCGTCGTCTTCGCGGGTCGGGCCGACGTCGATGATCTCGCCCATCTGAACGGTGTCGCCGTTGTTCGGCCAACGAGCGAGCGTCATGCCCTCCCCCTCGACGAACAGTTCCATCGGTGGAGTCTCGCTGAGGTCGTTCGCCTGCCAGTACCCGTGCCGGCTGAGGTTGCCATAGTCAGTGATCCCGGCGTCGTCGAGATCGAGCTGGAGCACGGTGTCGTGCGCATCGACATCGACAATCCGGTCCAGCACCGCAGTATCTGTCACCGGTGTGAAGTCCCCGCGGTCGAGTTCGAGTCCGCCGGTCAGGCGTGCCGTCTCACCAGGGTAGGAGGCGTAGGTGATCGGCGCCTCCGCGGTCCCGGAGTCCTCCGGGCCGAGCTCGAAACTCTGGGTGCGCTGGTAGGAGCCCTCACGCAAGTAGACCGTGACCGGGCCGTCGGGGAGGGTACCTTCGGAGCGTTGCACACGAATGGCGTCGCGTGCACCCTCGAGCGTGGCAAAGGGCTCCTCGAGAGTTCCGGGGGCTGCATCGTCACCACCCGGCGCGATGTACAGCGTGAGAGGCGTGGCGTCGGCCTGTGCGGGCACACAGAGTCCGCCCAGCCCGAGGGCGATCGTGGTGAGCAGCGTGAATAGCCGCCTGAGTATGGCTGACATACCGACCCTTCCGGCCACCCGGTTGGTGGCGATCGTCGTTGACCCGGCCCGAGTGGGCCGCGATGGCGACGCTATCACTAATCGATAATCGAGGGTAGATTGGCTGCGATCGTCATGCGGCGACCACCCTTGGCCCAGCAGCACGGTTCCCACCTCGTATCCTCCGGAGGCCGGCTGAGCCGGGCGGAGCACATGGCGGGTCATATTCGCTTGTGCCCCAGCGAGCACTCACTAGCGTGAGCAGAAAGTTGAACAACGTAGGGAGTGGGTCCACGTGCCCTTCGCAAGCCTCGATGTCCCGGACGGGCTGACCACGGACGAGTTCGTCCTCCGGCCGATCCTCGCCGCCGACGCCGAGCTGGACTACGCGGCCGTGATGGAGAGCCGGGACTACCTGCGCGCCTGGGAGCAGTCGACGTGGCCGGCGGACGACTTCACCGTCGAGGCGAACCGGGAGGACCTGGTCGGGCTGGAGGAGCGGCACGCCGACGGCAGGGCCTTCACCTACACGGTGATGAACCCGGCCGGCACGGAGTGCCTCGGCTGCGTCTATCTGATGGCGACGAATGGGCGCTCGTTCGACAACGCGCGCATCACCGCGGTGGGCGACCAGCGCTGGGACGAGTACGAGGCAGCCGTGTACTTCTGGGTGCGCCGGTCCCGACTGGCGACGGAGACGGACCGGGCGCTGCTCGAGGCACTTCGGACCTGGCTCGCGCAGGACTGGAGCATGCGCGGGCACCTCTTCGTCACCAACGAACAGTTCACCCAGCAGGTCGGCCTGATCGGTCAGACCGACCTGCAGCTGCGGTTCACGGTCGAGAATCCGGGCAAGCCGGGCCGCTACCTGGCCTACTCCTAGGCGTCCACACCCTGTCGAGCGTCGCCGGCAAGCACCACGTGCCGCGGCTCGCCGGTGGCAGCGAGACGTCGGTGCGCGTCGGCGACGCGGGGGTCGGCGAGGCCGATCGCCCCGATCCGGGCCGCGGCGATCGCGTGGTCTCCCGCGTGGTTGTCCTCGGCCTGGTCCACCCGGGCGTAGGGCCACTCGGCGCCGCCCAGGTAGGGCAGGAGGAACTCGTAGGCGAGGCGCAGGCTGCGCCCGTCGCTCGTGGTGTACGCCCACTGGTCCACCCCGAGCCCGGCGAGGACCTGGGCCTCGGTGGCGAGCGCGCGCAACCCGTAGGTCGCGTACTGCCACGCGTCGAGTCGGGCCATCTCCTCCGGCAACGAGCCGTCCGGGCCGAGCTGGTGATCGAGGTGCGTGCGACCGAGCTCGGCCAGGTCGGCGACCACCTCGGGCGTCGCGGTGCCGGCGTAGCCGGCGGCCGCGGCCACCTGCGCGAGCCAGAACGAGCCGTGGTTGTTGACCATCCGGCCCTCCGCCGTCCCGAACTCGCTGGTGCGCAGCCAGTGGGCGTAGTCCGCCATCCAGGCCCGCAGGCCGTCGCGGTCCGCGCCGCGCCAGTGGCCGTCCGCCTCGAGGAGGTGCACGTGGTCGAGCACCTCGACGAGCACCGCACCCTCGATGATGCCGATCCCCGCGCCGTCGTTGACGCCCGGCAGCACGGCCGCGTGACGCAGGTGCGGCGTCATCGACGTGCCAGGGTCCACGAACCAGGTCCGCAGCACCGCGGCGGCGGCCTCGCCCAGCTCGGCGTCGTCACCGATGAACGCGCCGAGCGCGAGCACCCGGACCCGCTCGACCATCTCGTCGTAGCGGGCCTTGTCATACCGGCCCGAGTTCGACTCGGGGTTGATCAGGCAGTCGCGGCGCAGGTACGGCAGCCCGTCCGCACGCTCCGGGTCGGGCCAGGCGTACTTGCCGATCGCGTAGAAGTCGCGGACCTCTCCCGACGGGCCCGGGTGCGGCTTGTCGGTCACGGTCACCGGAGCGAGCCCCGCGAGCGCCTGCCCCCGAGCGAGGAGCGCGTCCCGCGCGCTCCTCAGCGGTTCTCCCGCAGAACCGTCCCGCAGGGCCTCACGGGCACCGCTGAGGACGGTCCACGACATCGTGGTCAGGCTGGGCGGCGGTACGTTGGTGGGCATGCAAATGGATGCTACGCCCATAACATGGATCCGTTGACCTCCCGCGTGTGCCGGTAGGGCGCAGGCCGTCACCTCATTTAGGATCGCCTGGTGATCTTCAAGGCCGTCGGCGATGCGCGCCCGTACCCGGACCACGGGCTGAGTACGCCCAAGGACTGGGCGCAGATCCCGCCCCGGCAGGTGCACCTCGACGAACTGGTCACCACCAAGGCCACCCTCGACCTGCACAGCCTGCTGTCCGAGGACTCCACGTTCTACGGCGACCTGTTCGCCCACGTGGTGTCCTGGCGCGGCGTGCTCTACCTCGAGGACGGACTGCATCGCGCCCTACGGACCGCGCTGCAGCAGCGCAACGTGCTCCACGCCCGGGTCCTGGAGATCTGAGCCATGGACAGTTCCGTGGTCCGCAGCCACGTATCCGCTAGGTTCCTTCCGTGAGCACCAATGGCGTGCGCGACGCCGCCGAGGCCAGGGCAGCCCGGCGTCGGCACCTGCAGCAGCGACAGACCATCATCTTCGGCGGCCTGATCGCGGTGATGCTGGTGATCGCGTTGACCGCCGGCGCCATGTGGGTGGGGATCCTGCCGACGCCGGTGAACATCCCGATCAACTCCCCCGAGCCCACCGAGGCCACGGCCGCCCCCGGCCCGTGCCCGCCGGAGGGCCAGACGTACATCAACTTCGCCGAGATCACGGCGACCGTCCTGAACGGGACCACCACCAGCGGCCTCGCCGGCACGACCGGCGCCGAGCTCCAGGCCCGCGGCATCATCATCGCCGCCCAGGCCAACGCCGAGTCCAGCTACGCCGGGGTCGCCCGGATCGTCGCCGGTCCCACCGGGCTCGGTCAGGCCTACAGCGTGGCGCTGCTGTTCCCCGAATCGACCATCGTGCTCGACGAGCGTGCGGACGCCACCATCGACGTGATCCTCGGCGCTCGGTTCGAGATGCTGCTGCCCGCCGAAGAGGTACTCCTCGACCCGGCCGTCGTGATCCCTGCTCCGCAGGGCTGCGAACCACTCCCGACGGCGACCGGCTGAGTCGTGTCCGACGGCGGCGGTTTCACGGCCCTCGCGCCGGTGCGCGCACCCGCACCCGAGGTGCGTGAGCCCGTGCGTGCCGACGCGTCGCTGCGCCCGTGGCAGGCAACCGCGCAGTACGGCGTCTCCCCGTTCGTGAACGGCTACACCCGCCCGCTGCCCTCGTACGCCGAGACGTTCTCCGGCCCCGGCTACTACACGCCGCCCCCGAAGTCCTCGGTGTGGGCCACGCTCGCCCTGGTGTTCGCCCTGCTCGGCGTGGTGCTGTCGGTGCCGGCGCTGCTCGCGATCGTCTTCGGGCACATCGGCGTGGTGCAGACCAGGAACAACCTGATGCGGGGTCGCGGCCTCGCCATGGCCGCACTCGTGCTCGGGTACGTGGTGGTCGGATTCTGGGCGCTGCTGCTGACCGCGTTCTGGCTGTCCGGCTGACAGACGGCGGGGCCTCGCACGACTGAGCGGCGGCGCCCTTGGGTCGTGGCCGTCACCGCGGCCACCGTCCTGGCCTGGACCGGGTTCTTCGTCCACAACGTGGCCGACCTACCCGGCCAGACGATCCTCAGCCCCGAGTCGCTCGCGCCGACGCTCATCTGGCTCGCGGCCCTGGCCCTGTGGCTGCTGCCGCGGACCCGGGCGGTCGGAGCCTGAGCTCATCGCCACGACCGTGGCCTGGCTGAGGAGGGTCCGTGGGCCCAGGGCGTCGCACCGCCCGGGCTGAGGCCGGCTCCGACCTCAGCCATTCATCCCCAGCCCCGCCCGGAGCCGGCCGAGCAGGAGGTCGGCGGCGGGGGTCCGCAGGGTCGGATGACTGATCAGGCCGACCGATACGCCCAGCTCGGCACCGTCGGCACCAACGAGCACCGACCCGGGTCGAGGGGCCAGGCTGGCCGGGATGACGAGGGCGCCCATGCCGCGGGCGAACAGGTCCGTGGCGAGGGTGGGCGTGGAGACCTCGACCGTGATGTCGAGCCGTGCGCCGACGCTGCGAGCCGCCGCCTCAAGGACTCCGCGCGCTCCCGCGGCCGCGTCGAGCAGGATCAGCGGCACCCCCTCCAGCTCGGTGACCGGCGCCGGTCCGACGGCACGATCCAGGCCGACCACGGTCAGTGGGTCGCGCAGAAGCTCCGCCCAGGCCGGCCCGCCCAACTCGGCGGCACCGGCTCGCACCACGAGGGCCAGATCCAGGGCGGACTCGGACACCGCGCGATGCAGGTCCTGTGCCGACGCGGAGGAGACGACGAGTTCGATGCCCGGGAACTCCGTCGCGAAGTCCGCGAGGAGCTGCGCGAGATCGGGGAGGTCGGCGCCGGTCAACAGGCCCAGCCGCACCCGGCCTCGGCGCACGCCCGCGACGTCGTCGACCACCTGACGCAGCGCCGAGAGGGCCGCCAGGGCGGTCCGGGCAGCGGGGAGAGCCACCGTTCCGGCCGGCGCCAACCGGACCCGGCGGCTGGTCCGGATGAACATGGGCTGTCCGAGCTCCGCCTCGAGCTCCTTGATCCGTGCACTGATCGTCGACTGCGCGACGCGGATCCGGTCGGCCGCCGCGCTGAAGGACTCCTCCTCCGCGACGGCGACGAACGCCTCGAGCTTGGCCTCGTCCATCATCAAAGCCGATCTTAGCCATCACATCTATCGGTTTGCTTGATTCGTAGGTCGCGTCACAGACTGGTTCGCACCAACAGCGGCACTCACCGCACGGCACGAACAGTGGAGGAAGACGTGACGAACGTCCGACCGATGCCCACCGGGCCCATCGCCGCAGAGGACCGCGCCGACCCGTTCACGATGACGCTGTTCCACTCGGCCCTGCGCCGAGACCTGACTCGAGCCCGGTTGCTGCTGGGCGATCCGGGCCTGTCCGTGCGGCGGCGCCGGCGCCTCGGGCGGCACCTGCAGTGGACGATGGCCCAGCTCCGGTGGCATCACGAGGGCGAGGACCACAGCCTGTGGCCGGTGCTGCTGGAGCGTGACCCGGCGAGTCGCGTGGTCCTTGACGCCATGGAGGCCGAGCACGAGTTGCTCGACGGGCCGCTCCTCGCGCTCGAGGCGGCCGCCCGCGGCCTGGTCGCGGACCGCGCGACTCCGGCGGACGCCCTCGCCGCCCTCGACGAGTTGGAGGGGCCCTTGCTCGCGCACCTGTCGCACGAGGAGAGTGCCGGACTGGTGATCGTGCGCCGGGTGCTCAGCCACCGCGAGTGGCGGGAGTTCGAAAAGCGCGCCTGGATCGACGGGTACACCGTGGCCGACACGCTTCGGTTCCTCCGGTGGATCGCCGACGGCGTCCGGTGGCGCCCGGATCTCGTCCGCCGATTCGGGTTACCCACCGCCCTGTACTGGCCGGTGCTGAAGCCGCTGGCCCGCAGCGCCCGCTGCCCCGGGCTGACGGTCTGGTCCGGCACTCCGGCGGCCCGCATTCCTAGTGCCGCCGGGTCGCCGTCGACGTCGACGTCGACGTCGACGTCGTGACCTTCGCTCACGGGGGCGAGTTGGCACGACGAGGCGTGGATCCGGGTTGTCCCGGGCGGCATCACGCGGCACCGTCAGGGTCAGAGCGGCTCGATCCGCAGGTTCGCGTACTCGGCGATCATCGGGGCCATCTGACGGAACCCGATCCGGCCCGGCCCCAGGGGCGGGCCTCCCACCGACCCGTCGTCGACCCACCGGAACGACTCGACGTCGTCGATCGAGAACGTCACCGCGCCGGCGGCGAGGGTGAGCCGGATCCGGTAGGGCCCGCGGGCGTCGGCCACGTCCGGCAGCGGGTCGGCGCCGGTGGCCACCAGGTGGAACCCGTGGGACTTGCGCAGGTTGCACGTGTGCAGGGCGCGTTCGTCCTCCCACCGGCGCCGAAAGTAGGACACGTGGTAGGCGTCCAGGCCGCCGTGGTGGTACTGCTCGTACTCGCCGGTCCGGGCCGGCAGCTCGGAGTCGAACAGGTCGCGCCCGTCGTGCCCCGTGGCGGCGAAGAACAGGATGCACAGCCCCGGCTCGTGGACCGGCCAGAAGTCCCAGCTGATCGCGACGCCGTCGGGCGCCTCGACCGGGCACCAGAACACGAGGTTCGCGGCCTGCCCCTGCGCCGGGTCCCGGGTGGATTCCAGGCGCATCCGGCCCTGGCCGAACGTCACGGCACCGTCGCCCTCGAGGACCCAGCCGGCCACGTCCTCCGGCCCGGCGAGCGGGTTGCGGTAACCGCTCACGCCCGGTCCGCCGCGACCCCGTGCACGCGTTCCTCGGCGGCCGCCCAGGCCGCCCACTCGGTGCCGTCGGGTTCGTAGCGGGTCAGTGTCAGCCCGCGGGCAGCCACGGCGCGCAGGGCGGCGAGGTCACCGGTCAGGGCGCCGACGGCGCGGGCCTGGACGAGCACGTTGCCGATCGCCGTGCTCTCGTCCGGTCCGGCGATCACGGGCAGCCCGGTGGCGTCCGCGGCGGCCTGGCACAGCAGCACGTTCCGGGACCCGCCGCCGACGATGTGCAGCACCCGCACCGGGTGCCCGGACAGCTCGGTGGCCTCCCGGACGGCCCGCCGGTAGGCGACGGTGAGGGAGTCCAGGATGCACCGGGTCACCTCGGCCGGGGTGGCCGGCACCGGCTGACCGCTTGCGCGGGCGTGCGCGGCGATCCGCGCGGGCATGTCCCCCGGCGCCAGGAAGTCGGGGTGATCGACGTCCACGAGCGTGCGCCGCGCCGGGATCCTCGCGGCGGCGTCGAGCAGCGCGGTGATGTCCGTTCCGGTGTCCCCGGCCTCACGCCAGGTGCGCTGCGATTCCTGGAGCAGCCACAGCCCCATCACGTTGCGCAGGTACCGCACGGTGCCGTCGACGCCGAGCTCGTTCGTGAAGTTCGCGGCGCGGGAGGCCTCGGTGAGCACCGGTTCGGTGAGTTCGACCCCCACCAGCGACCAGGTTCCGCAGGAGATGTAGGCGAAGTCGGCGCCGGTGGCGGGGATGCCCGCGACCGCCGACGCGGTGTCGTGGGACCCGACGGCGATCACGGGCACCTCACCGAGCCCGGTCGCCTCGCGCACGGACTCGCTCAGGGTGCCGATCACCTGCCCCGGCTCGACGACGTCGGGCAGCAGGCCCGCACGCACCCCGATCCGCCCGAGCAGGTCGGTGGACCAGGTCCGGGTCCGTTGGTCGAGCAGCGCCGTGGTGGAGGCGTTCGTGAGCTCGCTGACGGCCACCCCGGTGAGCAGGTACGCGAGCAGGTCCGGAATCAGCAGAACCCGCTCGACGCCGTCGAGACCGCCGGCGGCCCGTTCGGCCGCGAGCTGGTAGATGGTGTTGAACGGCAGGTGCTGCATTCCCGCGATCCGGTACAGCTCCTCCGGGTCGACGGCGGAGTGAACGCCGGCGATGACCGGCGCCGTCCGCTCGTCGCGGTAGGCGACGGGCTCGGCGACCAGTGCGCCGTCGGCGCCGATCAGGCCGTAGTCCACGGCCCAGCTGTCGATACCGATCCCAGCCAGCGGTCCGCGCCGCCCCGCGGCGCGCAGCCCCTGCACGACCTCACCGAAGAGCCCGGTGAGGTCCCAGCGCAGGGTTCCTGCGCCGTCGGGCACTGCTCCGTTCGCGAACCGGGCCACCTCCTCGAGGACGAGGCGCGGCTCGCCACCGACCCGGGCCACCTCGGCGCGGATCACCCGCCCCGAGGAGGCGCCCAGGTCGACGGCGGCGAACGCGGTCATCAGCGCAGGAACGCGGCCGCGACCCCGGAGTCGACCGGGATGTGCAGACCTGTGGTCTGGCTCAGGTCACCGCCGGCGAGCGCGAACACCGCGGCGGCCACGTGCTCGGGCAGGACCTCGCGCTTGAGCAGGGTGCGCTGGGCGTAGTAGGCGCCGAGCTCGGACTCCTCCACGCCGTACACGGCGGCCCGCTTGGCCCCCCACCCGCCGGCGAAGATGCCGCTGCCGCGCACCACGCCGTCGGGGTTGATGCCGTTGACCCGCACGCCGTGCTCACCGAGCTCGGCGGCGAGCAGCCGCACCTGGTGGGCCTGGTCCGCCTTGGTGGCGGAGTAGGCGATGTTGTTCGGCCCGGCGAACAGGGAGTTCTTGCTCGCGATGTAGACGATGTCACCGCCGAGCTTCTGGGCGATCAGCGCGCGGGCGGCCTCGCGGGCCACCAGGAACGAGCCGCGGGCCATCACGTCGTGCTGCAGGTCCCAGTCCTTGACCGTGGTCTCCAGCAGCGGCTTGGAGATGGACAGGCCGGCGTTGTTGACCACCAGGTCCACGCCGCCGAACGCGAGCGCGGCGGCATCGATGAGGGCGGCGACCTGCTCCTCGCTGGTGACGTCGCACTGCACGGCCACGGCCACGTCCGGCCCGCCGAGCTCGGCGGCGACGGCCTGCGCGCCCTCCAGGTTGAGGTCGGCGATGACGACGCACGCGCCCTCGGCGGCGAGCCGCTCGGCGATGGCCCGGCCGATGCCGGAGCCGGCGCCGGTGACCAGGGCCACCCGGGTGGCGAGCGCCTTCGGCTTGGGGAGCCGGGCGAGCTTGGCCTCCTCGAGGGCCCAGTACTCGATCCGGAACTTCTCGGACTCCTCGATCGGGGCGTAGCTGGACAGCGCCTCGGCGCCGCGCATCACGTTGATCGCGTTGACGTAGAACTCGCCGGCCACGCGCGCGGTCTGCTTGTTCTTGCCGAAGGAGAACATGCCCACACCCGGCACGAGCACGATCGCCGGGTCCGCGCCACGCATGGCGGGGCTGTCGGGCGTGGCGTGCCGGTCGTAGTACGCGGCGTAGTCGGCGCGGTAGGCCTCGTGCAGCTCGGCGAGGCGGGCGAGCACGTCCTGCACCGGGGCGGCGGCGGGCAGGTCCACCACGAGCGGCTTGACCTTGGTGCGCAGGAAGTGGTCCGGGCAGGAGGTGCCAAGCGCCGCGAGCGGGCCGAGCCTCTCGCTGGCCAGGAAGTCCAGGACCTCTGGGGAGTCGGTGAAGTGACCGACCTGCGGGGCGTCCGCGGAGGCGATGCCACGGATCGCGGGGGCGAGCGCGGCGGCCTTCGCGCGGCGCTCCGCCTCGGGCAGCGCCTCATAACCGGGCACCACGGCGCCGAACGGGTCCGCCTTGCCGTGTTCGGCGATGTAGGCCTCGGCGGTGGCGATGATCTCCAGGGAGTTCGCCTCGGCCTGCTCGGAGGTGTCCCCCCAGGCGGTGATGCCGTGGCCGCCGAGAATGCAGCCGATCGCCTGCGGGTTGGCCTCCTTGATGGCGGCGATGTCCAGGCCGAGCTGGAAGCCGGGGCGGCGCCACGGGACCCAGACCACCCGGTCCGAGAAGATCTCGGCGGTGAGCTGCTCGCCGTCGGCGGCGGTGGCGATCGCGATGCCGGAGTCGGGGTGCAGGTGGTCCACGTGCGCGGAGTCGACGAGCCCGTGCATCGCGGTGTCGATGCTCGGGGCGGCCCCGCCCTTGCCGTGCAGGCAGTAGTCGAACGCGGCGACCATCTCGTCCTCGCGGTCCACGCCGGGGTACACGCCGGTGAGGGCACGGAGCCGGTCCAGGCGCAGCACGGCCAGGCCGGCCTCCTTGAGGGTGCCGAGGTCCCCGCCGGAGCCCTTCACCCAGCACAGCTCGACGGACTCCCCGGTGACCGGGTCGATCTCGGTGCCCTTGGCGGAGGTGTTCCCGCCGGCGTAGTTGGTGTTGCGCGGGTCGGCGCCGAGGCGGTTGGACCGGGCGATGAGGTCGGCGACAGCCGGGTTCGTCATGGAAGAGCCTTCACTCTCGAGGGTGGTGGGAGTCGGTTCCGGATGCGTAGCGGGTCAGGCGCCCCAGCCGGCCTGGGTACCGCCGACGCGCTCGGCGATGATCTTCTCGCCGTACCCGGACGCGCGGTAGGCGGCGATCGGGTCGGCGGCCAGGCCCTGGTCCTCGCGCACCTGTGCGAGGAGCGGTCGGACGTCGGTGTTGTAGGCGTCCATGAGCAGGCCGTTCGCGCCGAGCACGTCGCCACTGGTCTGGGCCGCCTTGAGGGCCTCCCGGTCCACCAGCAGCGCCTTCGCGGTGGCCTCCTGGACGTTCATGACGGACCGGATCTGGGCCTGGATCTTCGGCTCAATGTTGTGGCACTGGTCGAGCATGAAGTTCACGCCGGACTCGGCGCGGAGCGCGTCGGCACCGACGATCTCGTTCATGATCCGGAACAGCTGGAACGGGTCAGCGGCGCCGACCATGAGGTCGTCGTCGGCGTAGAAGCGGGAGTTGAAGTCGAACGCGCCGAGCCGCCCGAGCCGGATCAGCTGGGCGACGATGAACTCGATGTTCGTGTTCGGGGCGTGGTGGCCGGTGTCCAGCACCACGGTGGCCCGCTCCCCCAGCGCGAGGCAGTGGACCAGCGAGGTGCCCCAGTCCGGGATGTCCATCGTGTAGAAGTACGGTTCGAAGAACTTGTACTCCAGGAGCAGCCGGTGGTGCTCGTCCAGCGCCGCGTAGATCTCGGCGAGCCCGTCGGCGAGCCGGTCCTGGCGGGCCCGGATGTCGTCCTGGCCGGGGTAGTTCGTGCCGTCCGGCAGCCACAGCTTGAGGTCCGTGGAGCCGGTCGCGCGCATCACGTCGATGCAGTCGAGGTGGTGCTTGACCGCCTTCGCCCGCACCTTGGCGTCGGGGTGGGTGAGCGAGCCGAGCATGTAGTCGTCGTCCTGGAACAGGTTCGAGTTGATCGCCCCGATGCTCACCCCGAGGTCACGGGCGTGCGTGGCGAGCGCGTCGTAGTCGTCGACGAGGTCCCACGGGATGTGCAGCGAGACGCGCGGCGCGGCGCCGGTGTAGGCGTGCACCTGCGCGACGTCGGCGATCTTCTCGTACGGGTCGCGCGGCACGCCGGCCTGGTTGAACACCTTGAACCGGGTGCCCGAGTTCCCGAACGCCCAGGAGGGCAGCTCGATGGTCTGGGCGGCGAGCGCGTCGCGCACCCCGTTGGCGGCGGTTGCCGGCGTGGTCATGTTGTGCTCCATGTCTGGTTCGGGATGATGGCGACCGGCCTTCGGCTCTGAAACGATTCACCATCTGGATTCAGACTAGAAGCGGCCGACGGCGGGTGTCAAGCGATCGCTCGGCGCCGGCCTGCCTGGGGTCACGTCGTCGAGCCGCCGACCTAGTGGGTTCACCCTCGAAACAGTCCCGAACTTCTGGCTGAGTCGAGGGTGAACCCACTAACTCGGCGCTGCACCGGGGCCTCGTTCCAGCAGCCGAGCGAGGTGTGCGACACCTGACGCCGCCCCTCGGGCGCCAGGGGGACGCAGGGTCGTCCTGGTGCTGGTGGCGTCAGTAGGTCACCGTCACCGGCCCGATCAGGCCGGACGGCAGATCGGCGCCCTCGTAGTGCACGGCCGCGCTGTTGCTGACGAGCAGTTCCAGCCGGTTCGCGCCCGCACGCAGGTGCTCGGCGCCGATCACGACGCGATACGGAGCCCACATCAGGTCCGTGACCGTGGCACCGTTGACGACCACCGTGGCCGCCTGCCCGACCTCGCCGAGGTCGAGGACGACCGCTGCCACATCGGCCGGCAGGTCCACCGAGGTCACGTACCGGTAGCTGCCCGAGAACAGCTGCAGGTCCGGGTGGTCCCGCCAGTCACCGAGGCCGAGCTCGGCAACGGGCGGGGCGGTCAGCCCGGCCGCGGGGGTGCCGGTCACGTCGCGTAGCTCGATCGTGTGGGTCGTAGCGGCCGACGCCGGCATCTGGGTCGGTAGGTCCGTCGCCTCGGTGAGCACGGCAGTCCCGCGGCGCGGCAGGTCGAGCCGGACGGCGCCGTCGGAGCGCATCCGGGCGTCCTCGCGGGCGCCGGTCAGCGGGTCCAGCCACTGCGGCCGGGCCGGTACCCGGTCCGGCGTGACCCACGCCGCGATGGCGTCCTCACCCTCGTTGAAGAACACCGAGTCGGTCGCACCCTCGCGGCGCACGGTGAGCACCCGCAGCTCCGGGGCGGGCGGCTCGATTGTGACCGCCACCCCACCGCCGGCCCGCACGTGAGCGCGGGCCCGCTCAAGGCGCGCTGCATCGAGCACGCCCTCGTACGCCTCGACCAGGCCGCCATCAGCCGCGAAGGCGGCCAACCGCCGTCGGGCATCAGGACCGGCGCCCGGCCCGAGGTCGTCGACGACGACCAGGTAGCGCTGGTCCCCGACCAGCAGCGCGCCACCGTCAAGCGTGGCACCCGCGAGCGCGTCCGGGTCGATGTAGAAGAAGTCGAGCTGGGCCCGCAGCAGCTCGCCGGCGCGACGGTCGGGCAGGTGGTCGGGGTCGGCGAGCACGGCGACGCTCGCGGTATGGGTGCCGGCGGCGACCAGGTCGGCGATCCGGCGCTGGTAGGCGACCAGGCGGGGGAAGTGCGGCCACCAGGAGTTGTGCCGGCCGAGGTCGGGCTCGCTCTCATAGGCTCTGTTGCCGCGCACGGACGCGAAGAACGCGTGCAGCACGAGTGTGGTCACCCCGCGGGACAGGTACCAGTCGAGCAGCCACTTCGCCTCGTCGAGACTGAGCCGCCAGCCGTAGGCGCCGAGCACCTCGGCCACGGCGGTCCCGTGCCCGCGCAGGTGGGCGGCACTCGCGGCACCCTTCGGGGCCGTGGACTCGGGTCCGGCCAGGGCAGTGCCGTCGCCGGGCAGGACCCACCGCCAGACGGTGTCCTGGCCGGGCCAGTCGAAGCAGGCGGCGGAGGCCAGGTCGTCACCCTCGGCGGGGTGCCCGGTGAGCGCGATCCCGTGGTCGGCGCACCAGCGCGACTGGGCGCCGTAGTACACGGTGTTCAGACGGTTCCGCAGGGCGACGTCGTAGGCGCGGCGCAGAGCCGGGTCCGTGGGGCCGTCGTCCCAGAGCGCGGGCAGTCGCCGCAGCACCTCGCTGACGTCCGCGCCGATCTCGGCCGCCACGTCGGTCTCGAAGCCGCGTGTGTAGGCGACGGCTCCCGGCGTGGGGCCGCGCCCGAGCATGGAGGCCTCGTCGGTGAACATCGCCACCACGGTGGTGCCGAGGTGGTCGGTGAGGGCGCGGGCGTAGCCCTCGTGGGTGAGGTCGATGAAGGCGGCGACGGCGTCCGGGTTGAGCAGGTCGGCCGCGGCGGGCGCGAGCGCGGAGTCGTCATCGGTGTCGGCGTAGGCGCCGCGGATGGTGCCCGCACTCGGAGCGTCGAAGATCGCGCACAGCCGCCACCTGCCGGCGGGCAGGTCGAGCGCGACCAGACCGCGCTCGTTCGGCTCGAGCAGCCGGGCGCCGGCGTCCAGCCGGTCGGGACCGGTGGCGCGAACGCCGGCATCGAGGCCGGCGCCATCCGACCGGACGAGCGGCGTCGCCACCACGGCCAGCAGCCGCTGCGCGGGTGAGCGCCCGAGGGTCGGGCGCCAATGCTCGCGGCTGGGCGCGTGTACGTCCCGGATGACCCGTTGCAGGGACCGGGCCGCGAACGCCGGATCGCGCTGCACCACGAGTCCGTTCGCCGAGCCGGACGGGTAGGACGCCTCGTCGTAGAGCATCACGGCCAGTCCCAGCCGGGCGCACTCGTCCACGGCCGCGCGGACCAGGTCGAAGAAGGCCGGGGTCAGGTAGCCGATCTCGCGGCTCAGCCCGATCCGCGCGCTGATCGTGACGCCTCGGAAACCGGCCGCGGCCAGGTCGGCCAGCTCGGCCCGGATCGCCTCGGCGTCCAGGTGGTCGTTCCAGAACAGGAACGCGTACGGGCCGGTCGGCGCGCCGCTGCCGCTGCTCTCCACCACAGACCCACTCGTCGCCGTGGATCCGCCGTCCGCCGTGGACCGGCTCTCCCCCGTTGGCCTGCTCTCCGCCATGGGTGGCGCTCCCTCGCGCTTCGGTCCGCCGGCCGGCGGATGCTTTGAATCGTTACACAACGATCCTAGGGCAACCGGTCACCGGCGGCGGGTCAGTGCGACTCGCGGCTCACCTCGCTCCCGCTGGAACCGACCAGGATGTCCAGGTCCGCACCCGAGTCGGCCTGCAGCACGTGGTCGACGTAGAGCCGCTCCCAGCCGCGGGTGGGCGCAGCGAACCCGGCCAGGGTCGCCTCGTTGGGAGTGCGGGCGGCGAGCTCGGCGGCCGGCACGTCCAGGTCGAGCCGCCGGCCCGCGACGTCGAGCACGATCACGTCCCCGGTGCGGACCAGGGCCAGCGGCCCGCCGGCCGCGGCCTCGGGCGAGACGTGCAGCACTACGGTCCCGTACGCCGTGCCGCTCATCCGGCCGTCGCAGATGCGCACCATGTCCCGCACGCCCTGCTCCACGAGCCGCTTCGGCATCGGCATGTTCGCGACCTCGGGCATGCCCGGGTAGCCCTTCGGTCCGCAGCCGCGCAGCACCAGCACACTGGAGGCGTCCACCTCGAGGCCGGGGTCGTCGATGCGCTCGTGGAAGTCCTCGATGGAGTCGAACACGACCGCCTTGCCGCGGTGCTGCAGGAGCTCGGGCGTCGCGGCGGCGGGCTTGATGATCGCGCCGGCCGGGGCGAGGTTGCCGCGCAGCACGGCGATGCCGGCCTCACCCAGGACCGGGGCCTCGCGGAGGCGGATCACCTCGGGGTCCCAGATCGGGGCGTCGCCCAGGTGGTCCACGAGTGGGGTCCCGTCGACCGTGAGCGCACTCGGGTCGAGCAGGTCGCGCACCTGTGCGAGCACGGCATGCAGCCCGCCGGCCCGGTAGAGGTCGTCCATCAGGAACCGCCCGGCCGGCTGCAGGTCCACGAGCAGTGGCACCCGGGAGCCGATCCGGTCGAAGTCGTCGAGGGTCAGGTCGATGCCGAGGCGGCCCGCGATCGCGAGCAGGTGGACGACGGCGTTGGTCGAGCCACCGATGGCGGCGAGCGTGACGATGGCGTTGTGGAAGGACGCCTTCGTCAGCACGTCGGCGGGCCCGCGATCGGCCGCGACCATCTCGACGACGAGCTTGCCGGTCGCGTGGGAGCCCTCGAGCAGACGGCTGTCCGGGGCCGGGGTCCCGGCCAGGCCGGGCAGCACCATGCCGAGCGCCTCGGCGAGCAGCCCCATCGTGGACGCGGTGCCCATCGTGTTGCAGTGCCCGCGGGAACGGATCATCGCCGACTCGGAACGCGTGAACTGCTCCGCCGGGAGCGTGCCGGCCCGGACCTCCTCCGACAGTCGCCACACGTCGGTGCCGCAGCCCAGGGCCTGGCCTGCGAACGTGCCGGTGAGCATCGGCCCGCCGGGCACCACCACGGCCGGCAGGCCCACCGACGCCGCGCCCATGAGCAGCGCCGGAATGGTCTTGTCGCAGCCGCCGAGGAGCACCACGCCGTCGATCGGGTTGCCGCGGATCATCTCCTCAATGCTCATCGCGGCCATGTTCCGCCAGAGCATCGCGGTGGGCCGCAGCTGCGTCTCGCCGAGGGACACCACCGGCATGTTCAGCGGGACCCCGCCGGCCTCGAGCACGCCGTCACGCACGCTCGAGGCCACCTCGTTCAGGTGGGAGTTGCACGGCGCCAGGTCCGAGGCGGTGTTCGCGATCGCGATGTGCGGCTTGCGGCCCTCGAACGCGTCCGCGGGCACGCCCCGGCGCATCCAGGCCCGGTGGATGTAGGCATCGCGCCCCTGCCCGGCGTACCACTGCGCACTCCGCAACTGCTCCATCACAGGCACCTTTCGGCTTCAGTGAAGGCGACCGGGACCCGGATGGGTGTACCGGGCGCGTTCCTGCCCCTCCAGGTACGAGGAGCAATCGACGACCAACTCGTTCGGGCCAAGCCTAGCCACCCGCCGCGCCCCGCCCTGACGGCCGCGACACGGCGCTCATGCGCTGTAGTACTTCGCCAGGCGCGTGAGCCCTTCGTCGATGCTCACTCGCGGCGCCCAGTCCAGCACGTCCCGGGTATGCCTCTGGTCGAACCAGTGCGCCGTCGAGAGCTGTTCGGCGAGAAACCGGGTCATCGGCGGCTCGTCAGCACCCGGCCGGATGGCCCAGACCGCCTCGACGGCGGCGCCCGCCACCCGGGCGAGCCCCGCGGGCACCCGCCACGTCGGCGGCTCGACCCCGGCTGCCAGGCACATCCCGGCGATCAGGTCCCCGATCGGGCGCGGCTCACCGTTCGTGACGACGAACGCCTGCCCGTGCCCGCGATCGGTGTGCTCGAGCGCCGCGATGATCGCCTCGGCCGCGTTGTCGACGTAGATCGTGTCGACGAGCGCGGCGCCGTGGTCCAGGAGCGGCAGCCGCCCCGCCCGCGCGCGCTCGATGATCCGGGCGACGAGCTGGGTGTCCCCCGGCCCCCAGACGAGGTGCGGACGCACGGCGGTTACCGCGAACCCGGGCGCGTCCGCCGCGAGCGCGGCGACCTCGGCGGCCGCCTTCGTGCGCGCGTAGTGCCCGCGGGCCCGCTCGGGCTGCGCCGGCCCCGCCCCCGCCCCGACGAGCGAAGCGCCCGTGTGGGCCACCGACGGTGAGGAGACCTGGACGAACCGGCTCACCCCCGCTTCGCGGGCTGCGTCGAGGAGCCCGGCGGTACCGCGGACGTTGATCCGCTCGTAGTCGGCCCGGCCACCGCTCACCGAGACCTTCGCAGCCAGGTGGACGACGGCATCCTGACCTCCTACGGCGGAGGCGATCGCGGCGAGGTCGTCGAGGGAGCCGGCGAGGTCGCGGGCGCCGTCGACGCCGGACGGGCGGCGCTGGAAGGTGGTCACCATGTAGCCGGTCTCGACGAGGAGCCGTGCGACGGTGCCGCCGAGCAGCCCGCTCGCGCCCGTCACCAGCACCCGGGGTCCACGTTGCCCATCTGAGTCATCGTGGCCACGCGCCACGCCGGAACCGCGCGGCGGGGTCGCCCGATCGGCATGATCGCGGGAGGCGGGTGGCACGTGGCCGGCCGGTGTCATGGCGCGGGCATCCGTCCGCCGGCGAGCGCGCGGCCGGCCCAGCGGGCCAGGGCCCCGCGCTTGATCTTGGCGTTGTGCCGCACGTCCGTGGGCAGTTCGGCGACGCGCAGCACCGCGGCCACCGGCACCCCGGCCGCCCGGCGGACCGCCCGGGCCAGGCCCGGGGTGGCGAGCGCGGGCGATGCGAGCGCCCGCGGGTCGAGCGACGGCTCGGTCTCGAGGACGACGACGACCTGCTGCGTTCCCCGCGGACCGACCCCGACGACAGCGGCCCGCCGCACCCCGCGCACCCGCTGCACGCGGTGCTCGACCTCGACCGGGGTGAGAATGCCCCGCGCCGTCGCGATGACGTGCGCAACGCGACCCTCGACCCACACGCGACCGTGGGCGTCGAGGTGTCCGACGTCGCCGGTGCGGTGCCAACCGGGGTGATCGGCGCCGGCGGTCTGCGTGGCCCAGAGCCGGTCGTAGGTCCTCTTCAGGTGGGGTGCGCTCACGGTGATCTCGCCGGTCACGCCCGGCTCGGTGGTCTGCGCACCGGTGGGCGCGCCGTCCGCGTCGAGCGGAACGATCCGCACCCGCACGCCCGGCACCGGCGGCCCCACGCAGGTGCCGTTCCCGGCCCCGGCCAGGCCGTCATGCACGTCACGTTCGGCCGCGCGGATGCCGTCGAGGTCGATATCCGTGACCGGTAGCACCTCGGTCATCCCGTACGGGGTGTGGGGGACGGCGTTCGGCATGACCCCACCCACCCGCGCGAGCAGTTCCGGCGCGATCGGCGCGCCGGCGGAGAGGAGGAGCTCCACGCCTGCGAGCGCCTCCCGTCGATCGGCGTCCAGATCCCCGGCCGTGGCGAGCACGTTCGTCAATGCCGACGGCGAGGTGAACACCGTCCCGGCCCCGACGGCGGCCACGGCATCGGCGAGCGCGGTCGCCGTCAGGGTGGCCGGGGCTGTGACGTCCATGTCCGGCGTGACCGAGACGGCGCCCAGCGCGGTACCGAGCAGAGCGAACGGAGCGAAGCCGGCGACGAGCTGGGAGTCCGCACCCAGTCCGTAGGTGCGCGCCAGGGTGTCCCGCATCGCGGCGAGACGCCCCTGGGTGTAGACGACGCCCTTGGCCGGGCCCGTCGAGCCCGAGGTGAAGAGGATGGCGGCGTCGTCATCCGCTGCGGGCATGGGCCCCAGGTCCGTGCCGGCGGCACGCAGCGCGGCCCCCCGCGCGATGAGCCCGGGCACGGTCGCCTCGACCCCGAGTGCGCGCCGGCGAGCGGGGGCGAGGTCCGTCACCGAGATACGGCGGCCGGGCCAGCCCAGCACCCGTGCACCCACCAACGCCCGTTCGACCCCGATGAGGTGGTCGGGGTCCGCCCCGCGGATCGCTCGGCTCATCCCCGCCCGGCCGAGGCCCTGGTCCGCCAGGACCACGACGGCCCCGATCCGCAGGCACGCGAACAGGCACGTCGTCAGGTCGACGCCCGGGGTCACGAGCAGGCTCACCCGCTGCGCGGGACGGACCCCGGCGGCGGCGAGGCCGGCGGCCAGGTCCTCGACCCGCGCGGCGAGCTCGGACCAGGTGAGCGTGTGCGTTGCCCCGCCGGCGAGGGCGACGACCGCGGGACCGGTGCGCTCGGCCTGACTCTCGAGCACCGCCGAGATCGGGACGAAGTCCCCCTCGGGTGTCACGCCGCCGCCGTCGGAGGCGCCGGCGATCGCGTCGGACGGGGCCTCGAGACGGGCGTTCAGCCAGGCCAGGACCGTGCCCGCGACGTCGGCGTCCTCGGGCAGGAGGTGCCCGGCGCCCTCGAAGCGGTGGACGTCGGCGTGCGGGAGCCGGCGCAACAGGTCGCGCAGGTACCGGGCCTGGAAGACCGGGTCACGCGGGCCCCACATGACGAGCGCCGGCACGTCGAGGGTGCGCACACCCTCGGCGATCTCGACGAGCGCGGGATGACTGGGGTGCCCGGGGCCCGCCGGGATGTCGCTGACGAAGTCGGCGATCCCCTGACGCCGGTCGGCGCTGCGATATGGAGAGCGGTAAGCGTCGCGGAGGGCGGCCGGCAGTGCCGGTGTGGCGAGGGCGAGGGTCGCGTTCAGGAACGTACTCGTCGTCCGGGTTGCCCACCCGTGCACCATGGGGTGCCCGGCCAACCGGAGGAGCGCGGGGATGCGGGTGGCGTCCTCGTGGTGCACGGCGGTGTTCGTGAGGACGACACCGGCGAGTTGCGCGCGGTGCGCGAGCGCCCAGCCCAGGGAGATGACCGCACCCCAGTCGTGGCCGACCGTGACGACCGGCCCGTCGAGCCCGAGCGTGTCGGTCAGCGCCCCGAGCTCGCGGATGCGATCGGCCAGGCGGTGGGTGCGTCCGTCCCGCTCAGAGAGCCCCATGCCCAGTTGGTCGACGGCGACGACCCGCCATCCGCCGTCGACACCGGCGGCGAGGAGGTCGCGCCACAGGTAGGACCACGTCGGGTTGCCGTGGACCGCGAGCAGCGTGCCGCGTGCCGCGCCGTCGGCGAGCTGAGACCCGTTGTCGAGCAGGTGCCACCGGGCGGTCGTCCCCTCCGGCACCGTCGACACCGTGACCCAGCGGCTCCACTGCGGATCGAGGCCGGGCATCGCTGAGAGGTTCACGGTGGGGCTTGCCACGTGGTCGGGCACCTCGTCGGGAAGTAGGGGGAGTCGGACGGGTGATTCACCACGCGAGTTCGAGCATGGCAGCGTTGAGGCCGGACCCGACGCCCATGCACAGCACCCGGTCACCGCCCACGAGCGAAGGAGCCTCAGCGGCGAGTGTCATCGGCAGCGAGGCGGGTCCGACGTTCCCCCAGTGGGAGAACGTCACGGGGACCCGGTCCGGGTCGAGGTCGATGGCTGCGATGACTGCCTCGGTGTACGGCGTGGAGATCTGGTGCGTGACGTAGCGATCCATGTCCAGCCACCCGAAGCCAGCGCCGTTGTTGGCCTCGCGCCACGCGTCGACGACGAGCGCCAGCCCTCCGGTCAGCAGGGCCTTGGTGTCGGTGAACATCCCCTCGAGCCCGCCGACGCACAGGCCGTGGTGCTCGGTGCCGGCGCGTGAGACGCCCCCGATGACGCGGTGTGCCCCGGCGTGCTCGTCCGCCCGTCCGAGGACCGCAGCCGCCGCTCCGCTGCCGAGAGTGAGGGACGCGAACTCGCGGCGATAGTCCGCACGGGTGACGTCCGGCCCGCTCAGTCGCGACAGGGTGGTCTCCTGGGTGCCTCGCGAGTCCTCGCTGTTGACGACCACGGCGTAGCGCACCTGCCCGGAGTCGATCATCGTCGACGCGAGCATCATGGCGTTGACGAATCCGAGGCAGGCGTTGACGATGTCGAAGTTGACGGCGGATGTCGGCAACCTCAACCCGTCGTGGATGCGAGCCGCCACCGATGGCTCCAGGTGGGTGCGGGTCACCGATGTGTTGATGAGCAGGCCGACCTCGGCCGGCTCGACCCCGGCCTCGGCCAGGGCCTTCGCGCCCGCCTCGATCGCCGGGTCGTCGAAGCGGGTGCCCGGCTCCCACCAGCGGCGCTCGACGACGCCGGAGATCCGCGCGAGCAGGTTGGCTGGTAGGCGCAGGCGCTTACGCGTGGGGGCGAGTCGCTCCTCGAACTCCGCGGAGGAGACCTTAACCGGCGCCTCGATGTGCGTGACCGAAAGCAGGGCGCTGTTGTGATAGCGGAAGGAGGCGTTGCCGACATGACTCACCCGCCGAATTTACATTCGGGGTGTTCCGGGCGCACACCAGGGTGCCGCCATGTGCGCGAGCTCACGAACCGGGAGGGGACCTAGGCTGGGTCCGGACCCGCTCCTGCCCCTCCGTCTCGTGGAGAGATCGACGATGTCCTCATGGCCCGCAGCCGCATCCACCACCCGCCCACACTCAGACCCGGTCCCCGGGATGCGATTGTGAGGGCGTTGGTCCTGACCGGTCCCCACGCCGCGGAGATCGCGGACGTCCCGGCGCCCCGGCCCGGCCCTGGCGAGGTCGTGGTGGACGTGAGCCGGGTGGGCGTCTGCGGCACCGACGTCGAGCTGTTCACCGGCGAGATGAGCTACCTCCACGACGGCCAGGCCGCCTACCCACTGCGGCCCGGCCACGAGTGGTGCGGCACCGTGAGCGCCGTGGGCGACGGCGTCGAGGAGGCCTGGGTGGGCCGGCGCACCACGGGCGACACGATGCTCGGCTGCGGTCACTGCCGCCGCTGCCTGGCCGGTCGGCACCACGTGTGCGCCGACCGGTACGAGATCGGCATCCGCGGCGGTTGGCACGGCGCGCTCGCCGAGCAGCTGCTGGTGCCCGCCTCCTCCCTGCACGCACTGCCGGACGCCCTGGACGACACCGCCGGGGCGATGGTCGAACCGGGCGGCAACGCCATGCGCGCCGTACGGGCGGCGAACGTGGGCGAGGGCGACCAGGTGCTCGTGGCCGGGCCCGGCACCATCGGTCTGCTCGCGGCACTCTTCGCCGAGGCCGCCGGCGCACGGGTACACCTGCTCGGACCGGACGAACAGTCCCTGGAGTTCGCCCGCTCGCTCGGCCTGACGCACGCCTGGACCGAGGCGACGCTGCCGGACGAGCCGTGGGACGCCGTCGTCGATGCGTCCACCGGTGCGAGCGTGCCGGCCCGGGCCGTCGACCTCGTCGAACCCGCCGGCCGGGTCGTCTTCATCGGGATCGCGCCGACCCCGACCCTGTTCGACAGCCGCTCGCTCGTGTTCCGCGACATCACCGCGGTGGGCATCCTCGGGGCGTCCGCGGGCCTGGCGGGCGCGATCGAGGCCTATGCGAACGGGTCGGTGGATCCGCGGCCGCTGGTGGCGGCCACCGTCCCCCTCACGGAGGCCGCTGCGGTGCTCGCCGGCGAGCGGCCGGGCGGCCGGGGACCGAAGGTCCACATCGATCCGCGACGGTGAACACCGCCGGGTGAGGCACCCCGCCGACCCATGAATCGTTACACTCGATCCTGGGCAGGGCTGCCGCGGTCACGAGTGACCCCTGAGTCCTCGACCCGACGGAGCTCAGACCAACGAGGAGAACGATGGCGGCGACCCAGCCTGGCACCGGCCGGAACGGCAAGCGCCCGAGCGTCACGGACGTGGCACGACTCGCCGGCGTGTCGGTGGGCACCGTGTCGAACGTGCTGAACCGCCCCGAGAACGTGGCCCCACCGACGCGAGCCAAGGTCGAGGCGGCGATCAAGGAACTCTCGTTCGTGCGCAACGCGTCTGCCCGCCAGCTGCGCAGCGGTGAGCTGAACACGGTCGGCGCCGTGGTGCTGGACATCGCGAACCCGTTCTTCACCGAGATGGCCCGTGGGATCGAGGACCGGCTCGCCCAGGACGAGTACACGCTGATGCTGTGCAGCTCGGACGAGAACCCCGAGCGCGAGGGCCGCTACCTGCGCCTGTTCGAGGAGCACGGCGTCCGCGGAGTGATCGCGACCCCCTCCGAGGGCAGCTTGGACATGCTCCTGGCGATGCGCGAGCGGGGCATCGACGTGGTCCTGCTCGACCACACCTCTCCGCTTCCCGATCTGCCGTCCGTCGCCGTCGACGACGTCGGCGGCGGTTCGCTGGCCACGGAGCACCTGCTCGCCCAGGGCCACACCCGGCTGGCGTTCCTGAACGGCCCGCTGACGCTGCGCCAGTGTGTGGACCGCCGCGACGGCGTGATGCAGACCCTGACCGCGCACGGCCTCGACCCGGCCACCTCGCTCGTGGAGATCGCGCTCGAGGCTCTCAACGCCGACGGCGGCGACGACGGCATGCGCCGGCTCCTCGCGGCCGACGGTCCCACCCCGACCGCCACGTTCTGCGTCAACGACGTGACGGCGCTCGGGGCGCTGCGGGCCCTGCGGGATCTGGACATCTCGGTCCCGGGTGAGATGGCCGTGGTGGGCTACGACGACGTCATGTTCGCGAACATGCTCGCCACCCCGCTCACCTCGGTGCGCCAGCCGATGTACAAGATGGGGTGGACCGCCGCGGACATGCTGCTGCGCCGCGGCTCGGAGGACCTGACCGCGGAGCAGGTCGAGTTCGAGCCGGAGCTCGTGGTGCGGGCCTCGAGCGTGCCCGCCTGAAACGTCCGCGCACTCACGCCGGTGACCGCCGCGAGGGCGACTGGCATCATCGGGTGATGGACGCCCAGCGCCGCTTCCCGGTCGCCGTCGCCACCGTGATCCTCGCCCTGACGGCCGCGGGCTGCTCCGGTCCCGCCGGACTACCGGACCGGGACCCGGACGTCACCGGAACGGTCGGGACCGAGGGGACCACCCTGGTCCTGACCGAGCCCTCCGATCCCTACTACGAGGGCATGGGTCTCCTGCGCGGCGACCCGGACATCCTCCGCGGCGACCAGCCGATCGAGGCCGCCGACCTGGTGGACTCCGAGGTCGTCGAGGTCTGGGTCGAGGGCGGGTGCGCCGAGTCCTACCCGGTGCAGTGCGAGGTGGTCGCCGTACGCGCCGTCGGGGAGTAGCCCGCCCTTTTGGGCCGCTGACCGGACCCGCTATGCTGCCTGCATGACTGGTGATGCAACGATGCTTCAAGACCCTCCTGCCGAGACGAAGGGGGTCGGAACGATCCTGCTCCGGTCCTCCTGGCAGACCATCAACATCGGGGACGTGGCCCACACGCCGGGCGCGATCACGGCGCTGCTCGGTGCCGGCGCGAGCCGGATCATCCTGTGGCCCGGCAGCCTGGGTGAACGGGAGCAGGCCATGCTCGCGGAGCGGTTCGGCGATCTCGAGTTCGCCTACGGCGACATCGGCGCCGACGGACGCCCGGACACCCCGGAACTCGCACGCGCCTTCGACGAGGCGGACCTGTTCATCCACGGCAGCGCCGCCGGCATGGGGTCGAGGCCCGGCCTGCGGGCGTGGCGCCCCTCCGGAAAGCCGTACGGATTCTTCGGCATCACCTTCGACCCGCTCGGCAACTTCATGCCCTTCCAGCTCCCCGATGCACGCCGGGTGGTCGGCGGGATCGCCCCCGGCCACCTCGACGACGAGGCCCGCGAGATCCTCGACGGCGCCGCGTTCGTGTTCTGCCGGGACACCATCTCGCTGGACTACCTGCGCGGCCAGGACGTGCACGCCGAGATCCTCGAGGCCGGCCCGGACGCCACGTTCGCGTTCGACATCCGCGACGAGGCCGGCGCCGATGCCGTGCTCGCCGACCACGGCCTGGAACCCGGCTTCCTCGTCGCCGTGCCCCGGCTGCGCTACACGCCCTACGCGCACATCCGGAACCTGCCGATCACCGCCACCGACCTCACCAAGGACGCCGTGAACGACGCGTTCACCCCGCGCGACCTGGGCGTCCTGACCGAGACCATCGCCTGGTGGGTCCGGACCACCGGCCGGCAGGTGCTCATCGCGCCCGAGATGAGCTACGCCGTCGCCCTGATCGCCGACCACTGGCCCGCGACCCTGCCGCAGGACGTGCGCGGGAAGGTCGCGATCATGGACGAGTTCTGGGACCTGCCCACGGCGACCGCCACGTACGCGCGAGCAGCCGCCGTCGTCAGCATCGAGTGCCACTCCCCCATCCTGGCCACCACGGTGGGCGTGCCCGGCACCTACCTGCGCCAGCCGACCGACACGGTCAAGGGCGCCATGTACGCGGACCTGGGCGGGTCGGACATGGTCAACGAGATCGACGACGGCGCAGCCGAGGTCATCGAGCGGCTCGCCCGGGTGGTCGCGGACCCGGCCGCCGCGCGCGGCGCCGCCGAGCGCGTGCACGCCGAGGCGCTGCGCCGGCTGTCCCGGATGGGCCGGGCGGCGGTGGCCGCGAGCCGGGTCAGCTGACCGGGCGCTCGCTCTCGGCGCGGGCCGCCCGCTGCAGCGGTGCGAGCCGGCTCAGCTGGGTCACGTGCTGTGGCCCGAGCTCATCGAGCGAGGCGACCCCGAGCAGGCGCATGGTCCGGGTGATCTCCGCCGTGAGGATGGCGATCATCCGGTCCACGCCCGCGCGGCCGCCGGCCATCAGGCCGTACAGGTAGGCGCGGCCGACGAACGTGAAGTCGGCACCGAGGGCGATCGCGGCGACGACGTCCGCCCCGCTCATGATGCCGGTGTCCAGCACGATCTCGAGGTCGTTCCCGAGCTCGCGGGCCACCTCCGGCAGCAGGTGGAACGGGATCGGGGCCCGGTCGAGCTGGCGTCCGCCGTGGTTGGACAGCACGATCCCGTCCACGCCGAGGTCCGCGACGCGCTTGGCGTCCTCGAGGGTCTGGATCCCCTTCACCACGACCTTTCCGGGCCACTGTTCGGAGACCCAGCGCAGGTCGTCGAAGTCCACGGTCGGGTCGAACATCGTGTTCAGCAGATCTGCGACGGTGCCGGACCAGCGGTCGAGGGAAGCGAACGCGAGCGGCTCGGTGGTGAGGAAGTCGATCCACCACTGCGGCCGCGGGATCGCGTTGATCACGGTCTTCGGGGTGAGGGAGGGCGGGATCGTCATGCCGTTGCGGGTGTCCCGCAGCCGGGCACCGGCGACGGGCACGTCGACGGTGACCAGGAGCGTGTCGAACCCGGCCTTCGCGGCCCGGTCCACCAGGGCCATCGACCGGTCCCGGTCCTTCCACATGTACAGCTGGAACCAGTTCCGCCCGCCGGGGTTCGCGGCGGCGACGTCCTCGATGGACGCGGTACCCATGGTCGACAGCGAGAACGGGATCCCGGCGGCGCCGGCCGCACCGGCACCGGCGATCTCGCCCTCGGTCTGCATCATCCGGGTGAAGCCGGTGGGGGCGATCCCGAACGGCAGCGCCACCGGGCCGCCGAGCACGGTCGCCGAGGTGTCCACGGCGGAGACGTCCCGCAGGATCGCCGGGTGGAACTCGATGTCCTCGAACGCCTGACGGGCACGGGCCAGCGACAGCTCCTTCTCGGCGGCGCCCTCGGTGTAGTCGAACGCGGCCTTCGGGGTGCGCCGCTTGGCGATCGTGCGCAGGTCCTCGACGTTGAGGGCGGCATCGAGGCGGCGTTTGCGACCGCTCAGTTCCGGTGCCTTGAACTGCATCAGCGGCGCGAGGTCGCGCACCTTCGGGATTCGACGCTGAACCATCGGGGGGAACTCTCCAGTCTCGTCACGCGGGGGCGGCTGTCCGCCGCCCCCGCGATGGTAGCGGACCCGACCTCCGATTGTATCGATTCAGAGTGCTGCGGCTCGATGAGGTGGCTCCATGGCGCGTCAGGTTGCCGGCCGTGCCACCGTCACCTCTCCACCTGCCGCAAACGAGCACCCGAATCAGTTTGGAGTCGGTAAAATGTTTCCGGTCGGGGCAGGCACGGTGGGATCGCCGCCCGGCCACGGTCTACAGCAACGTCGTCGAAGGGCCCACGTGAGCATCCAGTCCCAGATCCAGGCGAAGCGCGACACCCTCGCCCCGTCGATGCGCCGCGTGGCGGATGCGATCCTGGCCGACCCCGGCCTGGTCCTGGAGGAGACGATCTCCGAGCTCGCTCGTAAGTGCGCCACGTCGGAGACCACGATCGTCCGCTTCTGCAGGACGCTCGGCCTGGCCGGATACGTCCAGCTCCGGCTCGCCCTGGCGACCGAGGTCGGCCGCGAGGGTGCCCGGCGGTCCCCGACGGCGACCTACGGTTCGGACATCTCCGCCGGCAGCACGCTGGAGGAGGTCGTGGCGAGCATCGGGTTCACCGAGAACCTCGGCATCGAGGAGACCATCAACAGCCTCGACATCGCCGAGCTCGGCCGCGTGGTGGACGCCATCGACGCCGCCACCCGGATCTCGGTCTACGGCGTCAGCGCGAGCGGCTGGAGCGCCGCCGACCTGCACCGCAAGCTGTTCCGGATCGGCCGGGTGGCCTATTCGTTCGCTGACGGGCACGACGCCGTCACCTCGCTCGGCCTGATGGGTGCCGGCGACGTCGCGGTCGGCTTCTCCCACCGTGGCACGACGGCAGAGGTGGTCCGGTTCCTCGAGGCCGCCCGGGAGCGCGGGGTGACCGCGGTGGCGATCACGAACGCCGCCGGCTCCCCCGTGGCCGGAGCCGCCGATCTCGTGCTTCGGACCGCGGTCCGGGAGTCACCGTTCCGCTCCGGGGCGATGGCCTCCCGTACCGCGCAGCTGCTGATCGTGGACTGCATCTTCGTCGCGGTCGCCCAGCGTCGGATGACCGAGACGGTCGACGCGCTGCGCGACACCCACGACGCCGTCGCCCAGTTCCGTGACAACTGAGCCGTGGCCCCTGATTCCATGACCAGCCGAACCGCACACGCCGGGGCCCCGGGCGACGCGGGCGTCGAGCCGGAGCCGACCGCCGCGCTGCAGGCCCTGCTGGACTCGGCCACCCGCAGCGCCGCTGCCGGCCCGGCCCCGATCGGAGCCGCCGACCCGGTCCCGGGCACAGCCGGCGCCGACGCGTTGATCGCCCACCGCGGGCGGGTGGTCGCCCGCGCCCGGGCCGGGTACGCCGCCCTGTTCGCGGCCGACGGCGCACTGCTCCCGACGGCGCAACGGCTCCCGCTACCCGCCGATCCGGTGTTCGACGTCGCCTCCCTGACGAAGCTCCTGACCACGGTCACCGCCCTGGTCCAGGTGGACGCGGGTGTCCTCGACCTCGACCGGCCGGTGGCCGAGCACCTCCCCGAGTTCGCCGAGGACCGTGCGCACGAGCGGGTCAGCGCCCGGCAGCTGCTCACCCACACGTCCGGCCTGCCCCCGGTGCTGCGCCTGTGGGAGGTGCCCGGCACCCGCGAGGACCGTGCCCGGCACGTGCTGGGCACGGAGCTGCGCTCCGAACCCGGCTCGGCCCACGCGTACTCGTGCGTTGGCTTCATGGTGCTCGGCCTCCTCCTCGAGCGCCTGACCGGGCGGACCTTGCCCACCCTCCTGACGGAGACCGTCACCGGGCCGCTGGCGATGACGAGCACCGGCTACGACCCGCGCGGAGTGGGCGAGCGCGTGGTGCCGACCGAGTACCAGTCCGTCCCCGACCGCGGCCTGGTGTGCGGCACCGTTCATGACGAGGCCGCCTGGAGCCTGGGGGCGTCCGGGAACGCCGGGGTGTTCAGCACCGGGCCGGACCTGGTCCGGTTCGCGGCCGCCCTCGGCGCCGACGGGCCGGGGCTGCTCAGCGCAGACTCCCTGGCCCTGCTGCGCCGGGACGTGCTTCCCGCGTCCGAGCGGGACCGGGTCGGGTACGGGCAGGCGCTCGGTATGCGCCTCGGCGACGCCACGTTCATGGGCACCGACGACCCGTCGGTGATCGGGCACACCGGTTTCACCGGGACCTCGCTGGTGATCGACACCGAGGCGGACCTGATCGTGATCCTGCTGACCAACCGCGTGCACCCGGTCCGGACCGCGTTCGACGCCGGGCCGCTACGTCGCGCTGTGACCGCAACGGCCCGGGAGCACGTCGCTCAGACCTGAGCGTCCAGGACCCCGCCGAGCCGGCCGCCGGCCTCGGCGAGCAGCCGCTCCGCGGCGGTCCGGTCCAGGCCGCGCGCCACCATGATCGCGGCGACCGGGACCCGTTGACCGGAATCGGTCAGGGCCTGCGCCGCCGCTCGGGGGTCCGCGCCCGTGATGGTCGAGACCAGGCGCTCGGCCCGCGCCCGGAGCTTGACGTTGCTCACGGACAGATCGACCATCAGGTTCCCGTAGGTCTTGCCGAGCCTGATCATCACGCCGGTGGAGATCATGTTCAGGACCTGCTTCGTGGCGGAGCCCGCCTTCAGCCGGGTGGATCCGGCGAGCACCTCCGGGCCCACCTCGACCTCGATCGGCAGGTCCACGGCTGACCCGAGCTCGGATCCGGTGTTGCAGGCCAGGCCGACGGTCAGCGCGCCGGCGGCGCGCGCCGCCCGGACCCCGCCGAGCACGAACGGGGTGCGACCGCTGGCGGCGATCCCGACGACCGTGTCGATCGCGGTGACGCCGAGGTCGGCGATCTCCTGGGCGCCGAGCTCGGCACGGTCCTCCGCGCCCTCGACGGACTCGAACATGGCACCGCGCCCGCCCGCGATCACGCCGACGACCTGGCCGGGATCCGTGTGGAACGTGGGCGGACACTCCGAGGCGTCCACCACCCCCAGTCGCCCCGAGGTCCCGGCACCGAGGTAGACCAGTCGCCCACCGGACTCCATCCGGACCGCGACGGCCTCCACGACCGCAGCGACCTGCGGCAACACGGCCCGTACCGCGAGCGGCACCCCCGCCTCGGCCTCGTTCATGGCCCGCAGTACGTCCAGCGTCGGGATCGCGTCGAGCCGTCGGTACCGCTCGTCGATCTGCTCGGTCCCGAGCAGGTCGGTCCGCTCGCCCGTCGCCGGTTGGGAGTCAGCCACCATGTACCTCTTCCTCCATGTTCAAACGAATTCAAGTAAACCAGCAACTGCGCCTCGATGAAAATAATTGACGGCCTCTACTTGAAGTGCGCCAATGATTGACCCACGATGGGCATATGCTCCACGACCGCGGCTCCGACCGCTCGCTCGAGTCCCTCGCCCATTCCGTGTTGTGGCCCGGCTTCACCGGCACGCGAGCGCCCGACTGGTTGCTGCGCGCACGCGATGCCGGGACGCCGGGAGCGCTGCTGTTCGCGCACAACATCGACCCCGATGACGCGGGCCAGGTGTCCCGCCTGGTGGGCGAACTGGATGGCACGCGTGGCAGCCTCGTCGGAGCCGACGAGGAGGGTGGCCTGGTGACCCGGCTGCACGCCCGGGACGGCTCGCCCAGCCCCGGCCACGCGGCGCTGGGTCGCCACGACGTGGCGGCGGACACGGAGATTGTCGCCGAGCAGATCGGCGCCGAGCTCGCGCGCCACGGCATCGCCATCGACCTGGCCCCCGTCGCCGACGTGAACAACAACCCGGCGAACCCCGTCATCGGCAGCCGCTCCTTCGGAGCCGATCCCGAGCTGGTGGCGCGGCACACCGCCGCCTACGTGCGCGGACTGCAGCGCGCGGGCACCGCGGCCTGCGCGAAGCACTTCCCCGGCCACGGCGACACCACCACCGACTCCCATCTCGCCGTCAGCAGGATGGACGTCAGCGCCGACGAGCTCGAGGAGATCCACCTCGCCCCGTTCCGGGCTGCGATCGAGGCCGGCGTCCGCTCCGTGCTGACGGCGCACATCATCGTGCCCGTCCTCGGCCCGGAACCCGCGACCGTGAACCCGCGGGCGCTGTCGATGCTGCGTGGGATGGGCTTCGACGGGCTGATCATCTCCGATGCGGTCGAGATGGAGGCCATCGCGAGCACGCTCGGGATCGGCCCGGGTACGGTCGCGGCGCTCGCCGCCGGCGTGGACCTCGTCTGCCTCGGCAATCAGGGCGCGGACCCGCGCACGCCCGAGAACCCGCACCCGGACGAGTTCGCCTACCGGACGGTGCACACCGCCGTCGTCGACGCCATCCGCTCGGGATCGCTCCGCGCAGAGCGCCTCGAGGAGGCGGCCGAGCGGATCGCCGCCCTCCGTACCTGGGTCGCCGCGCACCGCACGAGCGGGGGCGCGGACGGGTCGCCCGGGACCTCGGAGACCGCGGCTCCGGGCGCCCCGCCGGTCGCACCGAACCTCCCGACGGCCACCGCGGCACGGGTGGCCGCGCACGCCTGCGACGTCCGCGGCGACGTCCGGCTCCGTGCGGACGCGCCCGTCACCGTGATCGACGCCAGGGTGCTGCGCAACCGCGCGGCCGGGCGGGAGGCGGACCTGGTGGGCCGGGCGCTTGCCGCGCGCCGGGCGATCAGCCACCACCGGTTCGATGCCGCTGGCACCGCAGAGCTCCTGCGCGCGGACCCGCCGGGGGAGGTCGTGCTGGTGGTCGACCAGCCGCACCTCGCCGCCGCGGAGCGCCACGCGCTCACCGACGTGCTGGCCTGGCACCCGGACACGGTGGTGGTCCGCCTGGGCTGGCCCGGAGACCTCGGGGTGGACCTGCCCCGGCTGGTCACCACGCACGGCTCGAGCGCCGTCAGCGCGTCCGCCGTGGCCGACCTCCTGCTGGGGTGAGACCGCCTGCGGCGACCTCACCCGGCCAGGCGCCGTCGGGGGTTCGGCGCCGCGGCCAGGAGTCGCTGCGTGTACTCGTGGGTGGGTGCGTCGATCACCTGTTCGCTCGAGCCACGTTCGACGACCGTGCCGTGGTACATCACCAGGGTCTGCGCGGAGTACGCACGGGCTGAGCCCAGGTCGTGGGTGATGTACAGGACCGCGAGCTCCTCGGTCCGGCGCAGCTGGTCCAGGAGATCGAGCATCCCCTTGCGGATCGTCACGTCCAGCATCGAGACGGGTTCGTCCGCGAGCAGCACCTTCGGTTCGGCGGCGAGCGCGCGAGCGAACGAGATCCGCTGCCGCTCGCCACCGGAGAGCTCGTGCGGGAACCGGTGCAGGTAGCGCTCCGCCGGTGCCAGCTCCACCTTCCGGAGCAGCGCGAGGCTGCGTTCCTCCACCTCGTCCGCGCTCATCGGACCGCCGTGGATCCGCAGGGCCCGGCCGAGGGTGTAACTGACCCGGTGCAGGGGGTTCAGCGAGGAGAACGGATCCTGCAGGGTCATCTGCACGGTGCCGGTGTAACGGATGAACGCTCGGCCACGGGTGGCCGAGACCGGCTCGCCGTTCAGCAGGAGCTCGCCGGAGGTCAGCGGCATCAGTTGGGCGAGGAGCCGGCCGACCGTGCTCTTCCCCGAGCCGCTCTGACCCACGAGGGCGGTGACCTCACCGGCGCGCAGCTCCAGCGAGACGTCGTCCACGGCACGGAAGTACTCCCGGCCGAAGACTCCCGCCCGCTTGTTCGTGCGGAAGTCCTTCACCAGGTTCCGTGCCTCGAGGACGACGCGGCCCTGCTCGGGCTCGGGCGGATTCACGACGTCGGTACTCATACGAGGGCTCCCATGTCGGCGAGTGAGGCCAGCAGTGCCTGCGTGTACGGATGACGGGGCTCGGCATAGACCTCGAGGGCCGGCCCGTACTCGACCAGCCGGCCACGCTGCATCACGGCGATGCTGTCGGAGACCTCCAGCAGCAGTGACAGGTCGTGCGTGGTGAAGATGATCGCGAAGCCGTACTCGTCCCGCAGCGCCATCACCTGGTCGAGCACCTCGCGTTGGATCAGCAGGTCCAGCGCCGTGGTCGGCTCGTCCATGATGATCACGTCCGGCTCAAGCACGAGCGCGATGGCGATCGCGACCCGCTGCTTCATCCCGCCGGAGAGCTCGTGCGGATAGGAGGTGACCCGGCCGGCGTCGATGCCGACCTTCTCCAGCATCGTGCGCGCCAGCGCCTCCCGCTCCCGGGCCGGCATGCTCGGCCGGTGCACGCGAAGCACGTCGTCGAACTGCGCCCCGACGCTGGTCACGGCGTTCAGCGCGTTCATGGCGCTCTGGAACACGATCGCGATCTCGTCCCAGCGGTAGCCGCGCAGTTCCTCCGCGGACAGCCCGAGCAGGTCGATGGCCTCCGCCGTGCCCGGACCGGCGTCGCTCGACGCACTCGAACGGGCGCGAGCGGCCCGGTGGTAGGTGATGGATCCCCCGGTCACCTGCGCCGGGTTGCGGAGCAGCCGGGTGATCGCATTGGTCAGGGTGGACTTGCCGCTCCCGGACTCCCCCGCCAGGCCGAGGATCTCCCCGCGGTGCAGGGTGATCGAGACGTCGTCGACGGCGTGCACCACCTGGTCGACGCTGGGGTAGTCGACCTTGAGGTTGCGGACCTCGATGATGGGATCCCCTGGCACGTCGATGGGGCGGAGCTGCGCCTCGGTCGCGGCGCCACCCGAAGACTCGGGGCCCGACACCTCGTTCACGCCGTCCTCGTGCGGGATCGGCGCCATGCCCGGCGAGTCGACGCCCGAGGCCACGGCCGCGGCGCCCGCGGTGCTCAGCGCGGCCGCGTGCGGCCCGCTGGTGCGCACCGCCCGGCCCCGGCTCTTGCCGGTGCGCAGCCGCGGGTTGGAGTACTCGTCGATGCCGAAGTTGATCAGGGCCAGGCCGGCGCCGAGGACCGCGATCGCCAGGCCGGGCGGTACGAACCACCACCAGGCGCCGTACAGGAACGCCTGCGCGCTCTGCGCGAAGTAGAGCATCGACCCCCAGCTCGTGGTCGTCAGCGAACCGAGGCCCAGGAAGGACAGCCCGGCCTCGGCCAGGACCGCACCGATCACGGAGAACAGGAAGCCGGAGGCGATCAGCGGCATGGCGTTCGGCATGATCTCGGAGAAGACGATCCGGGTGCGCGACTCACCGGTGGCCCGAGCGGCCTCGACGAACTCCCGTCGCCGCAGTGACATGGTCTGGGCGCGCAGGACCCGGGCCGAGCCGGCCCACGAGGTGATCGCGATGACGAACGCCACCGAGACCATCCCCCGCGAGGGCAGGTATCCGGTCAGCACGATCAGCAGCGGCATCCCGGGAACGACCAGGAACACCGCCGTGAGGATGTACAACAGGTCGTCCGAGATCCCTCGGAAGTAGCCACCGATGACGCCGACGAGGACCGAGACGATCTGCGAGATGATGCCCGCGAACAGCCCGACGCCGAGCGAGACACGGGCGCCGTACACGAACTGGGCGAAGACGTCCTGACCGGTCTGGGTGGTGCCGAGCCAGTGCGCGCCGGACGGCGGCTGGAGCAGGTCGGTCCCGCTGGCCTGCGGTGAGTAGCTCGTCAGCATCGGGCCGAACACGGCCATCAGCACGAAGAAGATGGCGATGATCAGGCCAGCGCGCACCTTCCCGGACGCCGGCACGAGTCGTGAGAGGTTCATGGTCAGCCTTCCTGACGCGTGCGGGGGTCGAGGAACACGTAGACGACGTCTGCCACGAGGTTCGCGGCGATCACCGCCAGCGAGATGATCAGGAAGAGTCCCTGCATCAGCGGGAAGTCCTGGTTCTGGACCGCCTCGAACAGGGTGTAGCCGACGCCGGGATAGTTGAAGATCACCTCGGTGAGCATCGACCCACCGACGACGGCGCCGAGGGAGAGCGCGAACCCCGTCACCGAGGGCAGGATCGCGTTCCGGGCCGCGTAGTTGACGAGGACCATCCGCTTCGGCAGGCCCTTCGCCTCGGCCATGGTCACGTAGTCCTCGCCGAGGACGGTCACCGTCATGTTCCGCATGCTCAGCACCCATCCGGCGAAGGAGGCCAGGATGATCGTGATCGCCGGCAGGATCCCGTGATAGAGGACGGAGGAGATGAACTCCCAGTCCCAACCCGGCACCAGCCCCGGCTCGTAGGCGTGCGAGACCGGGAACCAGCCGAGGTTCACCGAGAGGACCAGGACCAGGATCAGTGCCATCCAGAAGTACGGAACGGCGTTGAGGAAGGTGAGGGCCGGGAGCAGGTGGTCGGTCCAGGAGCCGCGCCGCCAGGCCAGCACCACACCGAGGCCGGTGCCGATCAGGAAGCTGATCACCGTGGTGATGCCGACCAACCCGATCGTCCACGGCAGCGCACCCAGCACGATCTCGGAGACCGGGACCGGGAAGAAACCGATCGAGAGGCCGAGGTCGCCGGCTGCCAGCGAGGTGAGGTAGTCCCAGTACTGCACGTGCAGCGGGGCGTCGGTGAGCCCGTAACTCTCCGCGATCGCGTCCATGGCGGCCGGGTCGATCCGCCCCGACAGCCGTTCCACGAGGAGGGCGACGGGATCGCCCGGCATCAGCCGGGGGATCAGGAAGTTCATGGTGAGCGCAGCCCAGGCGATGAACACGTACAGCATCACCTTGCGCAGGAGGTACTTCAAGCGGGACAACCTCTCGGATCGGATTCGGCCGGGCGGCGGAGGCGGGCGGGCGGCGGGTGCGCCGCCCGCCCGACCTCGCCGCGGTCAGCCGGCGGGCGTCAGGTTCGTGACGACCAACAGGTTGTCCGGGAACTGGAACGGTGCGCCGAGGGCGTACGGGTCCTCCTCGGTCGGGAACCCCTCCCACCGTGCGGTGTTGTACTGGAACCAGTTCGGGGACTGCAGCATCGCGATGACCGGGAGCTGCTCGACCATGATCTGCTCGAGTCCGTCGAACGCGGCCTGCTGCTCCTCGGGGTCGCTGGTCGCCGCGAAGGATTCCAGCAGTGCGTCGGCCTCGTCGTCGTAGTAGCGGTTGTAGTTCGAGACGACGGTCTCGCCCGGTCCGGTCCGGTACTCGGAGCTCATCATCGAACGGAACAGCGTGTACGGGGTGAGGCCCATCGCCACGGACGCGATGGTCATCTGGTAGTTACCGGAGTTGCGGGCCTCCAGCCAGGCCTCGAACGAGACACCCTGGGGCTCCACGACCACGCCGATCTTCGCGAGCTGCTCCTGGAGCAGGCCGCTCATCGTCACCCAGTCCACGTAGCTCGACGGGATCTGCAGCGCGTAGGACATCCGCTCGCCGTCCGGGGTGGTGCGCACACCGTCGCTGCCCAGCACATAGCCGGCCTCGTCCAGGATGGCGTTCGCCTCATCGACGTCGTAGCTGAACTCGGCGTCGGCGTAGTCCTCGCTCATCACCGACTCGTACGCCGGCAACGGCAGCCCGGTGGGGTGGGCAGCCGGGGTGTATCCCTGCATGGCGACCTCGGAGAGCTGGTCGCGGTCGATGCCGGCGCTGAGTGCCTGGCGCACCGCCACGTCGTCGAACGGTGCCGTCTGCGTGTTCACGAGCAGGTTCACGAGCCCGTCACCGGGGTACCAGTAGGACCGGTGCTCGGGGTCCCCGGAGACATAGATCTGGTCGATGTTGGCGACGAACCCGCCGGACCAGTCGAACTCGCCGGCCTGCAGCGAGCTGTTGAACGTCTGGTCGGAGGACGCCGGGTAGCGGACCTGCTCGACCTCGACCTCGTCGGCGTTCCAATAGCCCTCGTTCGCGCTGAGCGTGTAGAGCTGCTGCCCGAACTGCTCGAGCACGAACGGCCCGGTGGCCACCGGCTCCTCGTTCTGGAACTCGATCGGGTCAACGTCGGCGAACACGTGCTCCGGGACCATCACGGTGTTCGCGATGGAGGCCTGGAACGCGAACGCGACACTGTTGAAGGTCACGTCCACGGTGAGGGGGTCGGTGGCGACCGCGTCGGCGAGGTCGAGCGCACCCGCGTTCGCCGCCGGGTTGTCCCGCATCAGGTTGAAGGTGAAGGCGACGTCGTCGGCGTCGAACGCCTCGCCGTCGGACCAGGTGACGCCCTCGCGGAGCACGAACGTGACGACGGTGCCCTCCTCGTTGAACTCCATCGACTCGGCCAGCCACGGCTGCGCGTCACCGGGGACCATCGGGGTGGCGATCATCAGCGGCTCGTACAGCATGCCCTTGGTGCCCTGGAGCGCCGTCGGGGAGAACGGGTTGAAGTTCTGCTGATAGGTGTTGGCCGTGTTGGCGTGGATCGTCAGCGGCGCGACCGCGCCGGCGTCCTCGCCGGCGTCGTCGCCGCCGCCGGTACAGGCCGACAGGGCGAGGGCGCCGGCCGTCAGCACGGCGGCCAGGCGAATGAACCTCGGGGTTCTCATGTGGTGACCTTTCGATGGGTGGAGCGGGGGAACAAAGGTGGCGTCAGTCGCCCAGGTCGGCACGCAGCACGTCGAAGCGCCGGGTGATGCGGAACCCGGACCGCAGGTAGAGGTGCCCGGCCGGTGAGTCCTCGCCGGTCCACAGGAACCAGGCGCTCTGGGCGCCCTCGGCGCGCATCCGGGTGAGGGTCTCGTGCAGCAGCACCTTTCCGAGGCCGGTGCCGCGAGACGTCTCGTCCACCCCGTACGGGCCGAACCGTTCCCGCAGGCCGCGGTAGGCGCCGTAGGTGGAGAAGCCCACGACGGGACCCTCGGGGTGGCGCGCCAGCAGCACCCTGTCGATCCGTCCGTGCTGCATGACGGAGTCCCGGACCGCCTCACCCCAGTCCGGTGCCAGCCGCTGCGCGGCGAAGGAGATCACCTCGGGCAGGTCGTCGGGGCGGGCGACGGCGAACGCGTACCCCTCGGCGACGCGCGCCGCACGCAGGTCGAGCACATCGGCCGGGGTCGCGTACCCGGCCAGATCGAGGCTCATCGCCGCGGCCGTGTACAGCCGCCGGAAGCCGGCCCGCTCGAACAGCCGGGCGGCGTCCGGGTAGGCGGCCGCGTCGAGGCCCGGCACGAAGTAGGCCAGCGGATACGCGGCGTAGTTGACCCAGTGGGCACCCTTGCCGGCGAGGAACACCCCGGCCCGCCGCACCAGCTCGGTCCCGATGCCCTGCCGGCGCGCCTCGGGCCGGACGCAGCCGATGGTGATCCACCCGCCGTCGGGATCGGGCCCGATGCCCCGCCCGGCGCGCACCGCGTAGACGAAGCCCTGAGCCTGCCCAGTGGCCGCGTCCACGGCCACGATCAGGCCGTCGGGGTCGAAGTTCGGGTCCAGCAGGACTGTGTGGGTGAACCAGTCCTCGCTGACGGCGTCGCGCGGCATCGCGACCGTCGTGAGCTCGGCGAGCCGGGCGGCATCACCGGAACGGTGGGCACGATAGGTGACCTGCAAGGGAATGACCTTTCCGATCTGTTCGATGGTGCTCATTGACGGTGGCTGGGCGGCGGGTACCTCCCTCCGTCGGAGGGCAGGTTCAGTCCAGGGGCGCCATGCCCCAAGTCCGCCCGGAGGAGAGCGCGACGGCGTGGGGCACGCCGGCGAGGCAGCCCCGGGTGATCATCTGGGCCGAGTAGAAGTCGATGTAGCGGAAGCCGTAGGTCTCCCCGCGAGCGAACGCCTGGCCGCTGATGGCCTCGGTCCAGAGCCTGTGCGCCTCCGTGGATATCTCCACGAAGAGGTCCGCATCGAAGCCGGTCGCGTCCTCCCAGTTCTCCGTGAACAGCAGCCGGCCGACACCGTGGCGCGCGGTCTCGTCCTTCCACCCGGGCAGGCCGGCCAGGAACCGACCCCGCTCGGCGACGATCGAGGCGTTCTCGTGGTCGGTGTGGATGCTGCGCCGCCAGTGCGCGAGCAGCGTGGTCGGCCTGATCTCACGAATCAGGTCGGCGACGCGTTCAGCGACCGCGTCGTCGGCCGTGAGGAACCCGTCGGAGATGTCGTCGAAGACGACCACCTCGGCGCCGATCCCGGCCGCGAACGCCCGAGCCTCGGCGATCTTCTGCTCGCGGTAGTCCGTGGCGGACATCCGAGGGTGCCCCCGCTCCCCCGGCGTGAGCGCCACGAGAACGGACCGGCCGCCGTCGAGCACGTTCTGCGCCAGCAGCGGCCCAGCGGCGAGGTCCATATCGCCGATGTGACCGCCCACGGCCATGATCGTCTGAGGTGACAACGGATTCGTCCTTCGTTCGTGTTCGGCGGGGTGTTCAGACGTAGAGAAGTGCGTCCGGCGGCACGATGGGCGTCGGTGGACCGCCGTCGAGGATCGCGCTCAGGTCCGCCCCGCGATCGATTCCCTCGCGCAGGGCCGGCGAGCCCCAGAGGAGGTCGATGAACGGCGGGCGGCCGGGCCGCGCCGGCAGCCAGATCGACTCCCCGGGATACAGGCCGGCGACGGCCTGGAGCACGGCCACGCCGGTCGCGATCGGATCGAACGCCGCGGCGTCGCGCACGTGCAGTTGGGCGCCGTGCACCACGTCGCCGTGCCACTTGCTGAACGTGGGGCGGAAGACGGCCTCCCGGAAGGCGACGCCGGGCAGGTCCCGCTCGGTCAGCGCGACGGCCAGGCGCCCGTCGGTCCAGGACGCTCCGAACAGCTCGAACGGCTTCGTGGTGCCGCGGCCCTCCGAGAGCACGGTGCCCTCCAGCAGACCGATGGCGCCGAAGACGGTCGCGGTGGTCAGCGTTGGCATGTTCGGCGACGGCATGACCCAGTCGTCGTCCGGCGCCCGGCGCTGCCGGCTCCAGCCGGCCAGCTCGATCACCTCGAGATCGGCTCCGGTGCCGACTGCGTCCGGTACGTGGGCGACGTTGAACCACCGTGCCAGCTCGCCGAGGGTGAGTCCGTGCTGGAGCGGGATCGAGACCCGGCCCACGAAGCTGGCGCAGGAAGGATCGAGCCCGGGTCCGGTCCGGACCAGGCCACCGAGGGGATTCGGCCGGTCGAGCACCACGATGCGGATCCCGACCCGTGCCGCGGAGCAGAGCAGGTCGAAGAGCGTCCAGGTGTAGGTGTAGAACCGAACGCCGATGTCCTGGAAGTCCACCAGGATCGTGGCCACCCCGGACTCGCGCAGCAGCCCGTCGAGCCGCGGCCCGTCGCAGCGGTAGGTGTCCAACACCGGCAGACCGGTGCCGAGGTCGACGCCGTCGCCCTCACTCTCGCCGGCCTGCACCGCACCCCAGTAGCCGTGCTCCGGCGTGAAGATCGTGGTCAGCTCCACGCCCGCACCCAGCAGCGCGTCGACGCCACGGCGCAGGTCCTCCGTGACGGACGTGTAGTTCGCGCACAGGCCGATGGGGCCGTCGCCGATCAGGCCGGGTTCTGCGATCGCCCGGCCCAGGCCCGTTCGGACCCGCGCCACATCGTCCACCTCGACCACTGGCCGTTCCCCCACTCGTCATCGACTGATGTAAGTACGCTACACAGATCGTCAGACTAGGGTCAATTAGTTACGTCGACGTTACGCGCGCTTCCCACGCGTGCCGTGCCCCGCGGAGCAGCCTCTCAGAGGCTGCCGACCAGGCCGGGCAGCGCCCCGGCGCGGGCGAACACCGGGATCACCTCGATCGGCGCGTCGACCTCGATCCGCTGCCCGCCGTGGTGCACCTCGCCGGTGCGCAGGTCGGTCCAGTCCGTCCCGGCCGGCAGGTAGACCGGCCGCGAGCGCGCCCCGGCCCGGAGCACCGGCGCGACCAGCAGGTCCGGCCCGAACAGGAACTGATCGGCCACGTCCCACGCAGCCGGGTCGCCCGGGAACTCATGGAACAGGGCGCGCATCACCGGCTGTCCGTCGGTGTGCGCGGCGCCCATCACCGATCGCGTGTAGTCGCGCAGCCGCTCCCGCAGGTGGGCGTAGCGGGACAGGATCGCGAACACCTCCTCGCCGAAGCTCCAGAGCTCGTTGGCGGCGCCGGAGTCCCGGCGGTGGCTCCCGTCCGCGGCCCGGACCCGCTCGGCCGGGCCGCGGTCACCGTGCAGCCGCATCACGGGCAGGAAGGTCCCGAACTGGAACCAGCGCACCAGGAGTTCGTGGAAGGCCGGGTCATCGGTGCGTCCGCCGCCGAACCCACCGATGTCCGTGGTGAACCACGGGATCCCGGCCACGCCCATGTGGATCCCCGCGGTGATCTGGCGGGCCATCGACGCGAAGCTGGAGTGGATGTCGCCGGACCAGACGAGGGCGCCGTAGCGCTGACTGCCGGCCCACGCGGCCCGCACCAGACTGACCGGAGCACCGTCGCCGTCGGCCATCAGTCCGTCATGGAAGGTGCGCGCGAACAGTTGCGGGTAGATGTTGCCGACCTCGCGGACCTGGCCGAGGTGGTACCGGTAGGCGGCGTAGTCGTAGAACGCGAACTCGGGCTCCGCCTCGTCCAGCCAGAACAGCCGGATGCCGTGCCGGGCGTAGTTGGCGCGGCAGGTCTCCCAGAGGAACTCGCGGGCCGCCGGGTTCGTCACGTCCACGAACTGGCTCGGGCCCTCGAACGCCATCTGGACGTCGACGCCCCGGTTGGACAGGGCGAGCCAGCCCTCGCGGGCCATCCGCGCATAGTTCTCCGAGGAGTGCGACACCTGGGGCCACACCGACACCATGAGCTCGATGCCGAGGTCCTTCAGCTCCGCGACCATCGCGGCCGGATCGGGCCAGAACTCCTCCTCGAACCGGTAGTCGCCCATGTGCGGCCAGTGGAAGAAGTCGGCGACGATGACGTCCATCGGCAGCCCACGCCGTTTGTGCTCCCGGGCCACCTCGAGCAGCTGCTCCTGGTTCCAGTACCGCAGCTTGCACTGCCAGAAGCCGAGGCCGTGCTCCGGCATCATCGGCGCGTGCCCGGTGGCGTCCGCGTAGGCGGCGGTGATCTGCGCCGGCGACGATCCCGCGGTGACCCAGTAGTCGATCTGCCTGGTGGACTCGGCGACCCACTCGGTGCGGTTGCTCGCGAACGTCGCCCGGCCGACCGCGGGATTGTGCCAGAGGAACCCGTAGCCGGCACTGGACAGCACGAACGGCACGCTCACCTGCGAGTTGCGGTGGGCGAGCTCGAACGTGCAGCCCTTGATGTCGAGGATGTCCTGCTGGTACTGACCCATCCCGTAGAGCTTCTCGGTGGGATCGGCCACCAGGGCGAGCGTGGTGGCATAGGTACCGCCGTCCTGCGCCGAGTAGTCCCGAGCCCGCAGCTTGAGGGCGCCGCCGGCGTCCGCCTCGGCGAACAGCAGGCGTCCGTCGGCCCCGTAGAACTCCAGCCGGCACGCGAAACGCTGGTAGCCGGACTGTCCGTCGAAATGGTCCCGGGCGGTCGCGACGACGCGCAGCTCACCGTTGGTCAGGGTCGCCACCGAGCCGTCGACGGCGACCCTCACCTCCTCGTGGGCACCCGCCTGCGGTGGCAGCAGCGCCCAGTCGGTGTCGATCACGTCGGCCCCGTGGGCGGCGCGCACCCGTACCGAGTCGGCGCCCCAGGCCTGGACCACGAGGGTCTCGCCACCGCCTCGCCAGGTGAGGCTCTCGGCGTCGGTCCGGAAGTGGTGATCGGTCATGCGGGTTCGAACTCCGTTGGGTTGGTGGGACGGCCAGGGGCCGCGCGGACGGGTCAGACGATCCGCGGGTCGTCCAGGTCGAAGTAGACGCGGTACGGCGTCCGTTCGGCGATCTCCGACAGCGGCCGCAGGTCGCCGAGCGGCAGGCGAGCCGTCCCGACGCCGACGGGCGTGTATCGCACGCCGTCGCCCGGCTCGAAGGCCTGGTCGAGGTCGACCATCTCCCAGGGGGTCGGGAGCGAGATCGGCATGGTCCAGTCGGCCTTCTGCGCCAGCACGACCGGGCCGTGCGCGAAGGCGACCCGGTTCGGGTGCCGGGCGTCGACCGGCAGGACCCGCAGCCCGGCACCGATCGTGACGTCGATGACGTCGCCGTCGCACCAGTCCCGGTCGATGACGAGCCAGCCCCCTGCCGTCGCGACCGCGGGCACCGGCTCCCCGTTCACGGCCGCAGCGAAGCCGTCGCTCCAGGACGGGACCCGCAGCCGCAGCGCCAGGTGACCGGAGCCGCGCAGGGTCAGGCGGGCATCGTCGGTCTGCGGGAAGGAGGTCTGGAGGGTGAGGCCGAACTCGCGTCCCTCGTGTTCCCAGGAGACCGTCGACGGCACGTAGAGCAGCACGGCGAGTCCGTCGTCGGCCGCGTAGTAGAGGAAGTTCGGGAGTTCGGAGACGCACTGGAGGTACGTCCCGGAGCAGCACGGCCAGTCGTCCCAGTGCGGCAGCTTGGTGGCGACCCCGAGGCGGTAGTCCTGGTAGTAGGGCGTCCGGCCACCCGGCCTGACCGGCGTCACCGCGCCGATCCCGGAGTAGACGAGCTGCTCGACCCAGTCCCCGTAGCGCGCCTCGCCGGTGTACGTCAGCAGGGCCGCGGACACCTTGAACGCGGCCCACGACCCGCACACGATCTCGGCGGAGTCGGTGCGCCACTCGAGGCTGCGCCCGAGCGCGCCGTCCTCCGGCAGCGTGAACTCGCTCGGACCGTAACCGCCCGTGGCAAACGTCTGCGTCGTGGTGAAGTACGTGTGCGCGTTGCGCACGATCTCCAGGTACCGGTCCTCGCCGGTGGCCTCGTACGCCGCGGCCGCCGACGCGAACGTGTTCAGGTGCGAGTACGCGTGCAGCCAGGTCGGGACCGGCCAGGGCAGGCCCGGCTGGGGCTCCGTCAGGAAGCGGTCCCAGTAGGCGTCGTAGTGCCACTCCCGCGCGAACTCGCCGACCCGCTCGTCCGCACCGGCCAGCCAGGCGCGGTGGAGGTTCTCGGCGAGGGTGTACCACTCGAGGGTGCGGGCATGGCTGGTCGGCCCGATCCGGCCGCCGGCGAAGTCGCGCGCCGACGGCGTCGGGCGGGCCCGGTCGAAGGTCCGGTCCGCCCAGGGCACGGTCCGTTCGAGGAGCGCGAGCGCCGGCTCGTGCCCGGTGTGGGTGAACGTGTCGACGAGTCCGCAGATGAGCTTCTCGTAGCCGTACAGGGACATCCGGACGTCACCGTCGGGACCGACCGTCTCCGCGAAGCCGTCGACCAGTTCGATCGCCCGCTCGCTCGCCGCCGCCACGCCGGCGGTGACGCCGAGGCGGGCGAGTCCGCTGACCCACTGCCCGAACGTGGGTTCCGAGGTCACCGTGGACCACCCGGTCAGGGGCGCGCCGGGAGCGGCCCGGCCGGCCGCCGTCCGGAAGCCGTGCAGGACGTCGTCCGGGTCCATGGCGAGATAGGTGTCCGCGGCGTCCGCGATGCGCTCGGCCAGCGGCCCACTCTCGATCCGGACCCGCCCGGTGTGCCCGAGCGGCCGCAGTACCTCCTGCGCGCGGACGCGCTCGGACCGTTCGACTCGTCTCCTCGACACCTGTTGTTCCCTTCAGACCTGAGAGTGGCTGGGTACCTGCGACGGGCGCGGTTCCTTGGCCGGCCGGGGCAGCACGCCGCTGCGCCACAGCCAGGCCGACGTGAGCAGGGCGGGCACTGCCACGCCGAAGACGGGGATCAGGCCCGGAACCACGTAGTACACGCAGAGCGTCACGGCCAGCACCGCGGCCGTCCCGATCGCGGTCAGCGGGCGAGCCAGGACAAGCACCGCCGCGCGCCGCAGCGTCGCCAGTGGCCCCTCGTCGAAGTGCGCGGCCAGCATCCAGACCGAGGCGCACGCCAGGAACAGCACCGCGGCCGCGAACCACAGCACCGCCGCCACCCCGGCCGCCAGACCCTGGGCGCCTGCCGTGGTGAGGAGACGGTGCTCGACCAGCAGCAGGGCCCACGCCGCGGTCAGCGCGTACCCGATGAGGTTCGCCGAACCCAGCTCCGCGCGCCAGGCGGCCGCGAACTCGGCCCGCAGCGGCGCCCGGTGGGGGTCATCGGGACGCATCACGTCCCGACGCAGCACAGCATGCACCGCGGCCGTCGCCGGGAACACCCCGACGACCACCCCGCCCCGCAGCGTGTACAGCAGCCACAGGAGGTTCAGGAGGAACAGGCGCAGACCGATCTCGCCGGCGCGGGTGTGCCATCCGAGCAGGCGCAGCATCAGCCCTTCACCGATCCGATCATGACGCCCTTCTCGAAGTACCGCTGCAGGAACGGGTACAGCACGATGATCGGCAGGGTGGAGACCACGATCACGCCGTACTTGATCTGGTCCGCGTACTGCTGGGCGTAGCTGCCGCCCGTGCCGCCCGCGCCACCGGCACCGCCGGCGAACGCCTGGTTGGAGATCAGGATGTCCCGGAGCACGATCTGCAACGGCTGTCTGTCGTAGGTACGGACGAACACCAGCCCGGTGAAGAAGTCGTTCCAGTGCTGCACCAGGTAGTAGAGCCCGATCACCGAGATGATCGCCATGGACAGGGGGATCGCGATCTTCGCGAAGAACTGGAAGTAGTTCGCCCCGTCGATCGTGGCGGCCTCGAAGATCTCCTCGGGAAGGGAGTTCTCGAAGAACGCGCGCGCGATGATCAGGTTGAAGACGTTCACAGCGGACGGCAGGACGAACACCGCCCAGTTGTCCAGGAGGTTGAGGTCCCGGTACAGCAGGTAGGTGGGGATCAGCCCGCCGCTGAAGAACATCGTGAACGCGAAGAACAACATGAGCACCTTGCGGGGTGCGAACTCGCGCCGGGACAGCGCGTACGCGGCCGGCAGGGTCACGAGCAGGTTCAGCGCCGTCCCCGCCACCGTGTACAGGAGCGTGTTCCGGTAGCCGGTCCAGATCCGGCTGTCGGCGAAGATCTGCTCATAGCCGAACCAGGACCACCCGCGCGGCCAGAAGGAGACCCGGCCCGTGGCCACCAGGGTCGGGTCCGAGACCGAGGCGATCATCACGAAGTACACCGGGTACAGCGTGACGAACAGGATGAGCCCGCAGCTCAGCGCCAGGAACACCGCGAAGGCGATGTCCCCGGGGCTGCGGTGCCGAAGCCTTTTCAGCATGGTCGTCATTCCTCTCACCACAGGCTCGTGTTGGCGACGCGCTTGGCGATCTGGTTCGTGACCACCAGGAACACGAAGTTGATCGCCGTGTTGAACAGCCCGATCGCCGTCGCATAGCTGAACTGGTTGGACAGGATCCCGATCTTGTACACGTAGGTCGAGATCACCTCCGAGACGGAGAGGTTCAGCGGGTTCTGCATCAGGAAGATCTTCTCGAAGCCGGCGTTCAGCACGCCGCCCATGTTCAGGATCAGCAGCACGATCATGGTCGGGATCAGAGCCGGCAGATCGATGTGGCGAACGATGCTGAGGCGGCCGGCGCCGTCGATCTTCGCCGCCTCGTAGAGCTGGGTGTCCACGCTGGCCAGGGCGGCCAGGTAGATGATCGAGTTCCAGCCGCAGTGCTGCCACACCTCGGAGATCACATACACCGGCACGAACGCCGAGGGGTCGCCGAGGAAGTTCACCCCGGTCAGTCCCAGGCCCTCGAGGAACCGGGTGATCAGCCCCGAGGTCGGCGAGAGGAACACCTGCAGCATGCCGACGATCACCACGATGGAGATGAAGTGCGGCAGGTAGGTGGCCGTCTGGAGGAACTTCTTGCGCGACCTGCCGATCACCTGGTTCACGAGCAGCGCCAGCGCGATCGGGGCGATGAAGCCCACCACCAGGGTGGTCACGCTGATCACCACGGTGTTGCGCATCAGGGTCCAGAACTGCGGACTCTCGAAGAACTGCCGGAAGTACTTCAGTCCCACCCACTCCCCGCCGGTCAGGCCGGCGGTGAAGTCGAACTCGCGGAACGCGAGCTGGATCCCGTACATCGGGATGTAGGAGAACACCGCCACGAACGCGATGGCCGGGGCGGCCATCACCCACAGTTGCCAGTACCTGCGGAAGTGGCGGCGCAGGCCCCGGGGCGGGGGCACACCGGCCCCGGTCGCGGCCCTCGAGCGCCGGCCCGCCGCCTTGACCGGCGTGGGTTCGATCAGCGTCATCCTGGCCTCCTTCGGCCGTTTGGCCGGGCCCGCCGCCGTCATGGCGGCGGGCCCGGGAGGTGATCAGCCCAGCGAGGCGATGTACTCGTCGTAGTAGCCCTGGTAGATCTCCACGTTCTGCGGCACGCCCGCGGCCTCCAGCTGGGCGACGTAGTCGTCCCAGCCGGCCTCCGCGCCGCCCTCGGTGATCCAGGTCGCCCAGTTCTGCATCGCGATGGCGAGGAAGTTGGTGTTGTTCAGCGAGACGGTCGAGGAGTCCTCGGCGCTCAGGCTGAAGAACTCCGCCGGGAACACGTCCTCGACCGGGTCGACGTTCGCCAGCGCATCGGCCAGCGGTTCGGCCTGGTCGTTGGCCTCCTGCAGGTCGGAGGGCAGCACCACCTCGATGTCGTCACGGATCCACATCGGCCCGTTGTCCGCCAGGGAGGTGGTCCACTTCCAGGTGGAGGGGTCCGAGGTCTCGTCGGCGGGCGGCAGCACGGTGTACGCGTTCTCGCCGGTCTCCTCGATGTTCGGACCGATGTCACCCCAGAGGACCTGCACCGAGATGTCCTGGTCGTAGAAGGCGTCGATCACTCGCAGGGAGGCGTCACGAGCGTCCGTCTGCGCGGACATCGTGATGCTGTTCGGCCCGTAGTTCAGCGAGTAGTTGTCGTAGCTCCAGACCACGTCGGAGGCGTCGGCACCCGGCGCGGCCATCGGCGCGGTGGCTGCGTACTGCGGGGCGAGCTGGGCGCCGAAACGGTCGGACGCCGTCCAGCCCCAGGAGAACCCGACGGTCGCGTCGTCGCCGTTGCCACGGCCGACCGACTGGTAGGCGGAGTAGTCCTGCGTCATGACCTCCTGGCTGATGAGGCCCTCGGCGTAGCAGTCGTGCAGGAACTCCACGACGTCGCGGTAGCGCTCGTCGGTGAAGAAGTTGCCCACCTCGCCGTCCTCGACGAAGTAGCCGGCGCCGCCGCCGCCCGTGATCGGCAGCCCGAGGCTGCCCAGGAACGCGGAGGGCTGGAAGAAGCCGAAGCCGCCGGTCCCGGTCGGCGACCAGTCCATCGGGATCTCGTCACCGGCGTCGCCGTTGCCGTTCGCATCCTCGTCCTTGAACGCCTTCAGGACCTCGAAGAGCTCGTCCCAGGTGGTCGGCATCTCCAGTCCCAGGTTGTCCAGCCACTGCTGGTTGATGTACTGCCGGGTGGCGGTCTGTGGCCAGAACCGGCGATAGCTCGGCAACGAGAACACCTCGCCCTCCGGCTGCGTGGCCATCACCTCGGTCTCCGGGACCGCCTCGAACATGCCCTGCACGTTGGGCAGCGCGTCCAGATCGTCGCTGAGGTCCTCGAACAGCCCGTTGAACGTGACCAGGTCGGAGTCGGTGATCGCGTTCACGCCGACCACCAGGTCGGGGATGTCGCCGGCGGCCAGCATCGTGGACTTCTTCTGGTCCCAGTCGGCGGAGACCTCCTCCCATTCGATGGTCACGTCGGCCATCTCCTCGAGCTGAGCAACCCAGTCCATGTCGGACATCGGGCCGGTCAGGGGGTGCTTGAGCACCAGGATCTGGATGGTCTCGCCGCCACCCCCGTTGCCGCCGTCGTCTGCGCCGTCATCGCCGCCGGACGTGCAGCCGGCGAGCACGAGCCCGCCTGCCACGACCGCGGCGGTCGCCGTCAGTGCCTTCCTCATCATTGAGCCCTTCGTGTGGTGATTCGGTGGGGGGTGCGTCGTCCGCGACTCAGTCGCGGGCGACCGGGAGCCAGACCCGCATCGCGCCGGGGGCGCGGTTGCCCCAGGTCGCGAACGGGATGGCGGTCACTGTGGTGATGCCCGACGGCGGAATGTCGCCGGGGTCCGTTCGGTACAGGTCGGTCGGTGGTGCGCTCACGCGGAACGTGAGCTCGATGCCGACATCGCCGGTGGCATCCGCGGTCGCGGCCACCTCGCGCGGCGCCTGCGCGGTCACGACGGTCAGGTCGTCGACCTCGGTCGACCCCGTGACGTCGGCCTGCTCGATGCAGTACACGACCGGGCCGCGCTCGAGCGCGACGCAGCCGCGGACGGCGTCCACGCGCGGGTGCCCGGTGGTCCAGCGCGGCGTGAGGTCGAGGTCCAACCGGTACCGGGCGCCGTCGACCAGCTCGACCCGGGCATAGCCGTCGGCGTCCGCCCGGGACGCTGCGCCGTCGGCCCCGTCGATGCCGACGGTGACCAGCGCGGAGGGCGCCGACCACCCCGGGACCCGCACGGCGAGCCGTGCGCCGGGGCGCACCGTGCCGCGCACTGCGAGCGTCACCGCACCGGTGCGCGGGTAGTCGGTCTCGATCGTCAGCGTGCCTTCGCCCAGGTGGGCGGGGAGGTCGATCTCGGCGCCGGCGAACTGGTGCACGAGGAGCTCGTCGTCGGTGCTGCTGGCGACGTACGCGGCGAGCTGGGCCACCACACGGGCGATGTTCGGCGGGCAGCAGGCGCAGGCGTACCAGGGGGTGCGCTCGCGCGGCGCGTTCTCCTCGGAGTAGCGGTCCGGGCGCAGCTGGAGCGGGTTGGAGTAGAAGAACCGGGTGCCGCCCGCGTCCACCGAGGCTGCGAGCGCGTTGTGGATCTCGCGCTCGATGGTCTCGGCGTAGCCGGACCCGCCGTGGGCCAGGGTCATCCGCCAGTTCCAGTGCAGGTCCGCGATGGTGGCGCAGGTCTCGGCGTACGCGCGTTCTGACGGCAGCTCGTAGTCGTCGCCGAACGCCTCGTCGCGGTGCCGGGCGCCGAACGCGCCGGACAGGTACATCTTGCGCTCATGGGCGCTGGCCCACTGGGCGTCCATGGCCGCCAGCAGCGCGGCCTCGCCGGTCTCCAGGTAGAGGTCGGTGACACCGGCGTTCAGGTACAGCTGGCGCACGGCGTGCCCGACGGCGGAGCGCGCCTCGCGTACGGGTGCGTGGTCCTGGAAGTAGCGGGCGCCGAGCGAGCCGACCTTGAGCAGGCCGCGGCCACGCAGGTCGATCATGCGTTGGGCGAGGTCGAGGTGGGCGCGCTCACCGGTGTGCCGGTACAGCTCGACGAGGGCCGTCTCGATCTCGGGGTGCCCGCAGACACCCTCGATGCCCTCGGGCCCGAAGGTGGCGTGGATCAGGGCGATGAAGCGCTCGGCGATCTCGAGCAGGTCGGCGCGGCCGGCGGCGCGGTCGAGGGCGATCGCGGCCTGGACCATGTGGCCGAGCACGTACATCTCGTGGGTCCACTCGAGCTCGACGAATCGCTTCTCGGGATGGACGCCCTGGATCCAGGTCATCACGTAGCCGGAGTCGTCCTGGACCCGGGCGACGAGTCCGATGACCTCGTCGAGCCAGGCGTTCCACCGGTCGGTGCCGGACCGGCCGATCTCCCAGGCCACCGCCTCGATCACCTTGTACAGGTCCGAGTCGGCGAACACGAAGCCGCGGAAGTCCGCGTCGGACTCGGAGACCAGCCGGCGGAAGTTGTCGAGCACCCCGGACGCCTCGAGCTGGTCGATGCAGTGCGGGATGGTCGCGGCCGCGTTCAGGTCCTGCCAGGCACCGAGGCGTCCGTTCGGGTCGAGCCGCACGGCGCGCAGGTCCAGCGGACGCTGCACGGCGACCGGTCCGGTCGGCACGGCGGGCGCGACGGTGCGGTGGCCCACGGACCCCTCGAACGTTGTTGGCACGGTCAACTCTGACTCCTTCATCGGTGCGACGAGGACCATTGTTAACGCTCTCATTCAGCGTTGTCAATCGGCAAGCCATCAGCGTTGTCATTTCGTTGTCAGACCGTTGCTCGACCAGCGGCGGGGCAACGGGCCGGTCAGCCGGTCAGGCCGGTGACACGCATGGTGATGTTGATCCGGCCGGCGGTGAGGCCGCAGCCATCGGGCGCCGTGCCCGGGTGGACCTTCTGGATGCCGTGGTAGGCGAGCCGGGACGGACCGCCGAACACGAACAGGTCCCCCGAGGCGAGGTCGATGTCCTGGTACGGCTTGTTCCGGCTCTCGGTATTGCCGAACCTGAACCGGCTGGTGTCGCCGATCGACAGGGAGACGACGGGCGCGAGGGAGCGCTCGTCCCTGTCCTGGTGCATGCCCATCCGGGCCTGGTGGTCGTAGTAGTTCACGAGGGCCGTGTCCGGCGTGTAGTCGTCGCCGGCGCTCGGGTCCCCGGTCACCTCAGCCAGGGCCAGGCGGCCCAGCCGCACCATCCAGGCCGGGAGGTCGAGCACCCGGTTGCCGTTCACGTCGACGGCCTCGCGGGTGTACTCGTAGGGGCGCCAGTGCCAGCCAAGACAGACGGTCTTCACGCTCATCTCGTGCCCGCGGACCTTTGCCGCCCGGATCGGCACCGGTCCGTCGGCCCACTCGCGGAACCTGGCGACGATCCACGCCTGCTGGTCCAGGGTCAGCCAGTTCGGCACCCAGGTGGCGCCGTCCGCGAGCTGCCGGCGGGGCCGGGCCAGCAGGTCGTCGCCGAAGAGGCCGTCCATCACCGCTCCTTCCACGCCGCGTACTCGTGCCGAAGGCATACGCCACAGGGGCGATACCCGGCCGCGATCGCGGTGGCCTCGTCGGCGAAGAACACTCGATCCGTCACGTACCCGCCTCTCGCGATCGCCCGCAGCGCGGCCGGGCAGTCCAGCCGCCCGTAGATCCTCCCGCGCCGATGTCCACCCAGTACACCGGGGGTCGTGGAGCGGTACGGCCTTCCGTCGGGGCCCTGGAGGAGGTAGCTGGTCATCATGTCCCCTGAAGTCGCGGCGCAGACCCGGAGTGTGAGGTGTGACGCCCTACCCGTCCCGGCCAGCCGGAGCCGACGACTCCCGGGGCACCAGATGCGCGCCGGTGTGCACCACCCGGGGCGGCTCGTCCCGGCCACCGATCCGCTCGATCAGCATCCGCACCGTGGCGGCGACCATCTCCCCCTGCTCGGGGCTGACCGAGGACAGCGGCGGCGTCGTGAACTCGGCCTCATCGGTGTCGTCGAAGCCGGTCACCGCCACATCCTGCGGCACCCGCAAGCCGTGGCTGCGCAGCCCGCGCAGGGCTCCGACCGCCATCGCGTCGTTGAAGCACATGACGGCGTCGAACTCCACGCCGGTCTGCAACAGGCCCACCACGGCCTCGTAGCCGGAGGCGCGCCGGTCCCAGTCCGACCCGGTGACCAGCAGTCGCTCGTCGAGCGCGATGCCATGGGCGGCGAGCGCGTCGAGGTACCCGGCGAACCGACTTCCCTGCGGCGCCCCGCCCGGGCCGATGCCGATCAGTGCGATCCGGCGGCGGCCGGTCTCGAGCAGGTGCTCGGCCATGGCCCGGAACCCCGTGCTCTCCCCCATGATGACGCAGTCGAACGTCGGCATGATCCCGCCGCCGAGCTGCACCACGGGCCGCGGCGGGACCGCGTCACCGAGGACCTCGGGGCTCAGTCCGTGCGGGCACAGGATCACGCCGTCGACGTCCGGGGTGGTGATGCCGAGCACCGCGTCCCGCTCGGCCGCGGTGTCGTGGGCGATCCGCAGCGTAGTCGTCAGCCCGTGCTCCTCCAGCGCCAGGATCAGCCGCTCGGCGACCTCGGCGAAGTAGGGCTGGTAGATCATCGGCACCACCACGGCGACCCGCCCGGTGCGGCCCGACGCCAGCCCGCGGCCGGCCTCGTTGACGGCGTAGCCGGCCTCCGCGACGGCCGCGAGCACCCTGGCCCTGGTGGCCTCGGCGACGTAGCGGCGCCCGAGCAGCACGTTGGAGACCGTCTTGGCCGAGACACCGGCCCGCACGGCCACGTCCGCCAGGGTCGGCCGGCTCATCGTGGCGCTCCCATCGTCGATTCGCGCCGGACCAGCTCCACGGGCAGGACCACGCGTCGGGGCACGGCCGGCGCGGTTCCGGCGATCCGCTCGGCGAGCAGGTCGAGCGCAGCACGGGCCAGTCGCGCCGGCCCGGGGTCGACCGTGGTCAGGGACGGCGTCGAGAACCACCCGTCGTCCAGATTGTCGTACCCGAGCAGGGCCACCTCGCCCGGCACCTCCACGCCGCGGGCGGTCAGCGCGGACAGCGCACCGAGGGCCACCTCGTCGTTGACGCAGATCAGGGTGTCGGTGCCCGGGTGGGCGGCCAGGGCGTCGACCGCGGCGGCGGCACCCCAGCCGCGGTCCCATTCGCCGTCGGGCCGGATCACGGGCACCGTGGCCTCGAAGCCGGCCGCCGCGAGCGCCGCGCGGGTCACCGCGCCCGGTTCGGCGAGCGCGCCGGGGGTGCGCGGCCCACGGTCCGCGCCACGGTCACCGCCGAGCAGGAGAGGTCGACGGCGTCCGAGCACCGCGAGGTGGCGCGTCACCATGCCCATGGCGGAGGCCACGTCGTCGAGCACGAGGTCCGCGTCCGCGTCGTCGCCCTGCACCACGACGACCGGGCGGTCGGTGAGGGCTCCGTCGAGCGGGAGTCCGGCGCCGTCGTCGCCGATCAGGACGACGCCGTCGTAGCTCGGTCCGCGACCGTCCAGTACCGCGCGGATCCGGGTCGGGTCACCGTGGCTCGGTTCGACCGCCGACTGCAGCCCGCGTCGGTCGGTCTCGGTGACGAGCGCCTCGACGAGCGCCGCGAGGTAGGGCCGGCGCAGCCCCGCGACGGCGATGCCGATCACCCCGGTCCGGCCGGTGCGCAGGGCTCGGGCACTGCCGTTCGGCACCCAGCCGAGGCTCGCGATGGCGTCCCGGACGCGGGCGACCGTCTCCGGCCGGATGTGGGGTTCGCTGTTGACCACCCGGGAGACCGTCTTCAGGGACACCCCGGCCAGCGCAGCCACATCCCGCATCGTCGCCGCCATGTGGTCAGGGTAGGCCCGAGTCAGCCCCGGACTCGCATCGTCGGACTGCCCCCCGATGCCCTGACCACCCCACGGTTGCCGTCACCTCTCGTGGCCGGCCCGGCCGTCGCGGTCCGGACCACAGGGTCGCGCACTCCACTGACGCGAACCGCGAGTCACACGCTGGCCAACCCACGTTTCGCGACAGGGGAACCACGCGCCACGCTCCACTGACGCGAACTGCGGGTCACGCACCCGCCGACCCACGTTTCGCGGCAGCGGAACCTGAGGGTGCGGGCCGGCCGGCGCCAGGCCTCAGGCGAGTTCCAGCTCCACCGTCACGAACGCGTGCGCCGGGATGCTCACCCGCAGGATCCCGCCCTCGACGCTCAGGCCGTCGAGGTCCTGTACCGCGACGTCCGTGACCGCGGCGGTGTTGTGCGCGTTCAGCACATCGGCGGTCAGGACCCGCCCGCGCACGCCGGCCACGGTCCGGCCGCGCAGGTCGAGGTCGACCTCCAGCGGGGCGTCGGCGTCCAGGTTCGTCAGGGACACCAGGGCCCGGCCGTCCTTCGTGCTGGCCGAGACCGAGAACGTGTCCAGCTCGCTCTCCCCGACCGTGCGCGTGGTCCCTTCGGACTTCACATCGACCCGCAGCGAGGCGGCGTCCTGGTGCCCGGAGTTCATCTCGAACACGTGGTAGGTCGGCGTGAGCACGAGGGCACCGGAGTCCGGGTCGGTGAGGATCATCGCCTGCAGCACGTTCACGGTCTGGGCGATGTTGGCCATCACGAGCCGGTCCGCGTGGCGGTGGAAGGCGTCGAAGTGGACGCTGGCCACGAGCGCGTCGCGCATCGTGTTCTGCTGGTACAGGAACCCGGGGTTCGTGCCGGGCTCAACGTTCCACCAGGTGCCCCACTCGTCCAGGATCAGGCCGACCTTCTTCTTCGGGTCGTAGCAGTCCATCACGGCCGCGTGACCGGCGATGAGCTCCTCCACCCGCGCGGCCTTGACCATGGTCGCGTAGTAGTCGTCGAGGTCGAACTCGAGCGCGCTGCCCTTGTCCGACCACGGCCCGGGCACCGTGTAGTAGTGGAACGTCAGTCCCTGGAAGTACCCGCGCGGCTCCTTCGCGCAGCCGAGGCAGTTGACCGCCTTCATGAGGGTCTCGGTCCACGCGTAGTCGTCGTCGGAGGCCCCGGCGGCGATCCGGTAGAGCTTGTTGCCACCGTGGTCGCGGCAGTACGTGGCGTAGCGGCGGGCCTCATCGGCGTAGTGCTGGGCGCTCATGTTCCCGCCGCAGCCCCATGCCTCGTTCCCGATCCCCCAGAACGGCACCTGCCACGGTTCGTCGCGGCCGTTCGCCTTGCGCAGCCGCACCATCGGGGAGTCGCCGTCCCGGGTCAGGTACTCGACCCAGTCGCTCATCTCCTTCACCGTGCCGGAGCCGACGTTGCCGTTGATGTACGGCTCGGCGCCGAGCAGCTCGCACAGGGCCATGAACTCGTGGGTGCCGAAGTGGTTGTTCTCCTCGACGTTGCCCCAGTGCGTGTTCACCATCGAGGGGCGCTCACTGCGCGGGCCGATCCCGTCCATCCAGTGGTACTCGTCCGCGAAGCAGCCACCGGGCCAGCGCAGGTTCGGGATGTTCAGGGCCCGCAGCGCCTCCACGACGTCCAGGCGGATGCCGCCGGCGTTCGGGATGTCGGAGTCCTCACCCACGTAGAAGCCGCCGTAGATGCACCGGCCCAGGTGCTCGGCGAAGTGTCCGTACAGGTGCCGGCTGATGACCGGCCCCTCCACGTCGAGGTTGATGATGGCCTTGGCTGATGCGTTCACGTGAGCACTCCACTGGGGTGACGGTTGCGGTTAAGGATGCTGGTGCGAGATGGGGATAATGGCCGGATGCCCGAAGGTCCCGACCCCGACAGTGCCGGCGATGCGCTCTTCCCCATCCCGGAGGGCGCCCGACAGGTCCGGCGCCGGGTGGTGCTGCTGACCGGCCCGTCCGGCTCCGGCAAGAGTTCGCTGACCCGCCGGCTCGGACTGCCGGTGGTACCGCTGGACGACTTCTACTTCGACATCGACCGACCAGGCCTGCCGTCCCGGTACGGCAGCGTGGACTGGGACTCGCCGGCGTCCTGGGACCACGACGGCGCCCGGGCCGCGCTGGTGGCGCTGTGCCGGGACGGCGCGAGCGACCTGCCGCTCTACGACATCCCGTCCTCGCGCCGCACCGGCACCACCCACCTGGTCCTCGACCGCGAGCCACTCGTGATCGCCGAGGGCATCTTCGCCGCAGAACTGGTCGCGGACCTGCGCGCCGAGGACGTGCTCGCCGACGCGATCTGCCTGCTCCGCCCGCGGATGCAGACGTTCTGGTTCCGGCTGCTCCGGGACTTCGCCGAGTCCCGCAAGCCCCCGATGACGCTGATCCGCCGAGGCACCGCCCTGTTCCGGGCCGAGCCCGGGCTCATCCGCGGCTGGGTGGCCAAGGGCTGCCGCGCCATCGGCGTGGCCGAGGCCGAGCGCGACATCCGCGCCCTGGCCGCGGCGCCGACCGCCCGGCGGTGAGCCGCCCGGGCGGCCGGCACCGGCCACGACTCAGGCGCCCAACCGCACCACGGACCAGGAGACGGCCGGCAGCTCGACCGTGACGACGCCGTCGGACACTGCGGCCGTGCCGTTATCGACCGGCAGCACCGACGTCGCGTCGTCCGCGGACGCCGCCCAGGTGTGATCCGGGTTGGACAGCGTCTGGGCGTCGACGACCCGCACGTCGCCGAGCGAGCGCACGTCGACGGTCAGGGTCAGCGACTCCGTGGTGGACCGGTTGACGGCGAAGATCGCCACCGCGCCGGTCTCGGGGTCGCGGGTCGCGACGGCGTCCAGGGCCGAGACCTCGCCGAACTTCTCGGTCTCGAGCGTCGGTGCCTCGACGGCCACCTGCAGCACCTCGCCCCTGGCGTGCTCGGACGTGAGCGCGAACGGGTGGAACGTGGTCTGGCGCCAGGAGCGCCCGCCCGGCTCGGTCATGATCGGCGCGATCACGTTGACGAGCTGGGCGAGGGACGCCGAGTGCACCCGGTCGGTGTGCCGCAGCAGCGAGATGAGCAGGTTGCCCACCACCACGGCGTCGGCCACGTTGTAGCGGTCCTCGAGCAGCACCGGCGCGACCGGCCAGTCGTCCCCGGTCGGCGGACGGGACTCGGCGCGGTGCTGGTACCAGACGTTCCACTCGTCGAAGGAGATGTGGATGCGCTTGGTCAGCTTCTTCGCGGCCCGCACGGCGTCCGCGGTGGCGCTCACCGAGTCGATGAAGTGGTCCATGTCGACGGCGGAGGCCAGGAAGGAGGCCAGGTCGCCGTCCTTCTCGCTGTAGTAGGCGTGCGCGGAGACGTAGTCGACGTACTCGTACGCCTCCTCCAGCACGGTGGCCTCCCACGCGCCGAAGGTCGGCATCGCCGAGGACGAGCTGCCGCAGACCACGAGCTCGAGGTCGGGGTCGATCATCCGCATCGCGCGGGCGGTCTCGGTGGCCAGGCGCCCGTACTCGTGTGCGGTCTTGTGCCCGATCTGCCAGGGGCCGTCCATCTCGTTGCCGAGGCACCACATCTTGATGCCGTACGGCTCCTCGGCACCGTTCGCGCGGCGCTGGTCGGACAGGTGCGTGCCGCCGGCGACGTTGCAGTACTCGAGGATGTCGAGGGCCTCCTGCACGCCGCGGGTGCCGAGGTTGACGGCCATCATCGGTTCGACGTCGGCCTTCTTCGCCCAGCGCATGAACTCGTCCACGCCCACCGTGTTCGGGTCGGTGGAGTGCCAGGCCAGGTCGAGTCGGCTCGGACGCTGCTCGCGCGGGCCGACCCCGTCCTCCCAGCGGTACCCGGAGACGAAGTTGCCGCCCGGGTAGCGCACGGTGCCGGTGCCGAGCTCCTTGACGAGGTCGAGGACGTCGCCGCGGAAGCCGTCCTCATCGGCGCTCGGGTGCTCGGGGTCGTGGATGCCGGTGTACACGCACCGGCCGAGGTGCTCGACGAAGGAGCCGAACGTGCGGCGGCGGACGGGCCCGACGACGAACGCCGGGTCGATCACGAGGGATGCGGTCAACATGGGGTGCTCCTGGTTGCGGGTCAGTGGTGGGGGTCGAGTCGCACGAGCCGGACGCCGTGCGGGGGGATGGTCAGCGGTTCGGCGAGGTCGAGGACCTCGCCGCTCCAGAGGTCGGTGGCGGTGTGCGGACCGCGCACGCCGGCGGCGTCAGGACGGACGACGGCGGAACTCGCCTGATCGCCGAGGTGGAAGGCAGCCAGGTAGGTGGCTGGGGCGGGCGCCGCCGCCGCGGGCCGCGTCGCCCGGGCCGACCACAGCACGGCGTCGCCGTCGCGCGAGACCTGGGCTCCGCCGTCGGAGTGCTTGAGGATCTCCAGCACGGCGGGATTGGTGAGCAGCGCGAGGGTATCGGCGTCCGTGGACGGCAGGTCGCCGCCGAACATGAGCGGGGACCTGCCCATCACCCACAACGTCATCAGGGTGCGGGCCTCGTCCGGGGTGAGCCGGCTCGGCCGGTCCTGGCCGCGCTCGGCGCGGATGCCGATCCGGCCGAGCGGGAGCATGTCCGCGTCCGCCCAGCCGCCCGGGCGCTGGGTCGGAGCCCACCGGGCGAGCCGTTCGAACTGGTCGTGGACGTCCTCCCAGCGGTCCCAGAGGTCGTCGCTGATGCGCCACATGGCGGCGTTGTCGCGCAGGTGGTCCAGGTGTGCGGTGTCCAGGCCGGTGCCGGGCGACAGGGACAGCACGATCGGCCGGCCGGACCGGCGGATCGCCTCGGCGTAGGCGGCGATCTCGGCGTCATGGAACGGGGCGAGCATGTCGTCCGCCTTGATGAAGTCGACACCCCAGTCGGCGAACTGCGCCACCTGGCTGTCGTAGTAGGCCTGAGCGGCCGGGTGGTCGTGGTTCAGACCGTAGTTGTCCGGGTTCCACGGGCACACGGACCCGGTGTCGGCCGCGTCGGCGGCGGTCCACTCGGTGCCGAGGATCGGCAGGTCGAGCTCGACGGCGCGGCGCGGGATGCCCCGCATGATGTGCAGCCCGAAGCTCAGCCCGAGGTCGTGGACCCGGGCGGCGAGCGGGCCGAACCCGGCGCCGTCGGCCGCTGACGGGAACCGGTTCAGCGCCGGTACCTGCCGCCCGAACGCGTCCAGCTCCACCGGCGGATCATCGTTGTAGCCACCGGCCCGCGCGGTGGGCTCGTACCACTGGATGTCCACGACCACGACGTTCCACCCGAAGGTGAGCAGGTGCGCCGCCATGAACTCGGCGTTGGCGAGCACCTCGTCCTCGGTGACGCTGGGACCGTAGCAGTCCCAGCTGTTCCACCCCATCGGGGGTGTGGTGGTGTCGACCTGCATCGTTGCGCGGACCTCTCGGGTGGTTCGGACTCGGGTTGGGCTGGGTGGGACCGGGTTGGACTGGGGCGGGACGTCAGTCGAGGCCGATGACGACCTTGAGACCGGTCCGCTCGGTGGCCCGGGCGAACGCGGCGGGAGCGTCGGTCAGCGGCGCGCGTTCGGAGACGAGCGAGCGCACGTCCACCAGGCCCCGCTCGACGAGCCGGATGGCACGCGGGTACATCTCCTTCATGCGGCGCACCATGACCAGGGTCAGACCCTTGCGGCGGGCGGTGCCGGCCCGGAACGACGAGGAGTCGTCGTCGGGGATGCCGCCGAGGATCACCCGGGCACCCGGCCGGGCAGCCGTCGCCGCGATGGCGATCGCGTCGTCGTTCCCGGCGATCTCGAACGCCACGTCCGCGCCGAGCCCGCCGGAACCCCAGCCCTTCCACGCGGACGCCTCGCGGGCGGCGTCGGGCGTGAGCACCTCGTCGGCGCCGTAGCGCAGCGCCGCGTCGCGGCGGTGCTCGCGCGGTTCGACGACGGCCACCCGGTCGGCACCGGCGGACCGGGCCAGTTGCACGAGCAGCAGACCGATCGGGCCGCCGCCGACGATCACCACGTCGGCCGCGAGCGGCACGTGCGCGAGGTCCCACGCGTGCAGGGCGACCCCGAGCGGCTCGAGCACGGCGCCGTCGGCCCCGGTTAAGGAGTCCGGGAGCGGGAACAGGCGGTTCGTGGGCCAGGAGATGTAGTCGGCCAGGCCGCCGTCGAGCTTCCCGTGGCCGGCGAAGCCGACGGTCGGGCAGAGGTTCGGGTGGCCCTCGTGGCACATCGTGCAGTTCATGCACGGGATCGCCGGGTCCACCGCCACGCGGACGCCGTCGAGGTCCCCCGAGGCGCCGATGCCGGCGAACTCGTGGCCCGGCACGATCGGCCGGGTGAGCCGGGCGTCGCCGATGCCACCCTCGGCGAACCAGTGCAGGTCACTGCCGCACAGGCCCACGTCGGTGACCCGGACCAGCGTGTGCCCGGGCTGCACCTCGGGCAGTTCCGCCTCCTCGATCCGGAGGTCACCCACCCCATGGAGTCTGGCCAGACGCATCCTTGCTCTTCTCCTTCACGGTGCCGCGTGGAGCACGTCCTCGCACGCGGAATATCGGTGTTGTTAACGCTATCAGGAATGCCGAGGACCGTCGCCCCGCGAGCGTGGCGGAACTACTCGGGCCGGGCCCGGAACCGTGGCGGCACGCGTTCGGGATGAACTCCCGGTAGCTGGCCATGTGTCCTCCATCGGGCGTCGGTGCGGGCGGGGTCGAGCCCCGGCCAGTCTGCCCTAGAGCGTCTGGGCGAGCCGGTGGTAGGCGGCGTTCCAGCGCAGCTCCCGGGCGAAGCCGCGCACCGTGGTCTGCGCGTCGATCACCGCGAGCTCGGTGCGGGCGATCTCGGCGAAGTCCTCGAAGACCTCGAGCCCGACGGCGGTGGTCAGCACCGTGTGGTGCGCACCTCCCGCGGTGAGCCAGGCCCGCGCCGACGTGGTGAAGTCCGGGCGCGGCACCCAGACCGCGCGCGCCACCGGCAGGTTCGGCAGCTCCGCGTCCGGGCCGACGATGTCCACCTCGTTGGCCACGAGCCGGAACCGCTCGCGCATGTCCGAGAGCGCCACCACCAGGCCCTCGCCGAGGTCGGCGTCGAAGACCAGGCGCACGGGGTCCTCGCGGTCCCCGATCCCGAGCGGGTGGATCTCCAGCCGCGGCCGGGACGTGGTCAGCGACGGGCAGACCTCGAGCATGTGCGCGCCGAGGATCTTCTGCTTGCCGGGGGTCAGCTCGTAGGTGTAGTCCTCCATCAGCGACGCGCCACCGGGCAGCCCGTGGCCCATCACCTTCGCCAGGCGCACGAGCAGGGCGGTCTTCCAGTCGCCCTCCGCGCCGAAGCCGTAGCCGGCGGCCATCAGCCGCTGCACGGCCAGGCCCGGGAGCTGACGCAGCCCGCCGAGGTCCTCGAAGTTCGTGGTGAACGCGGCGAAGCCACCCTCCTCGAGGAACGACCGCAGCCCCAGCTCCTGACGGGCGCCGTAGCGCAGTGACTCGTGCCGTTCGCCGCCCGGCAGCAGTTCGGGTGCCACGTCGTAGATCTCGGCGTAGGTGGCGACCAGAGCGTCGACCGCGGCGTCGGCCACGGCGTCCACCCGCGCCACCAGGTCGTTCACGCCCCAGGTGTTCACCGAGACACCGAACCGCAGCTCGGCCTCGGTCTTGTCGCCCTCGGTGACGGCGACGCCACGCATGTTGTCGCCGAACCGGGCCAGCTTCATGCCCGTCAGGGCCGCCCAGCCGGCCGCCGCGCGAGCCCACGCGCCCACCTGGGCGCGGACGACGCCGTCGGACGCGTGCCCGACCACGATCTTGCGGGACACGCCCAGCCGGGCCGCCATGTAGCCGAACTCGCGGTCGCCGTGGGCCGCCTGGTTCAGGTTCATGAAGTCCATGTCGATGTCGGCCCAGGGCAGCTCGACGCCGGCCTGCGTGTGCAGGTGCAGCAGCGGGGTCCGCAGCGCGTCCAGGCCGGCGATCCACATCTTCGCCGGGGAGAACGTGTGCATCCACGTGATGACGCCGATGCAGTCGTCGTCGGCGTTCGCGTCCAGCGCGGCCCGGCGGATGGCGGCCGAGTCCTTCAGGACGGGCTTCCAGACGATCCGGACCGGGATCGACTCCGACTCCTCGAGCAGCGCCGCCACCTGCTGCGACTGCTCCGCGACCTGGGCGAGGGTCTCCTCGCCGTACAGGTCCTGGCTCCCGGTCAGGAACCAGATCTCCTTGCCCTCGAACGGGTCGGTCATATTCGTGCTCACGCGGGGTCCTCCTCGGGCGCCAGGCCCTGTCCGTAGACGTTCTGGTAGCGGTCGTACAGCGAGTCGATGTCGGTCTGGGCGATCGCCAGCGGGTCCCCGAGCTGGCGCGAGATGTGCACGGTGCGGGCGACCTCCTCGCACATCACGGCGGCCTTCACGGCGGCGCGGGCGTCGGTGCCGACCGTGAACGGCCCGTGGTTCCTCATCAGCACCGCCGGCGAGCGGGACTCCCGGAGGGTCTCCACGATGCCGCGGCCGATCGAGTCGTCGCCGATCAGCGCGAACGGCCCGATCGGGATCTCACCGCCGAACTCGTCCGCCATCATCGTGAGCACGCAGGGCACGGGCTCGCCGCGGGCGGCCCAGGCGGTCGCGTAGGTCGAGTGCGTGTGCACCACCCCGCCGACGTCGCTCAGGTGCCGGTACACGTAGGCGTGCGCGGCGGTGTCCGAGGACGGCTTCAGGTGTGCCGGGGTGCCGTCCTCGATCTTCGTGCCGTCGAGCGTACAGACGACCATCGACTCCGGCGTGAGCTCGTCGTAGGAGACGCCGGACGGCTTGATCACGAACAGGTCGGCGCCGGCCACCCGCTCGGACACGTTGCCGGCGGTCCAGACCACGAGTTGGTAGCGGGTCAGTTCCGCGTGCAGCGCCGCCACCCGCTCCCTGGCCCGCCCGACGGCGGCGCGCACCGGTGCGGGAAGGTCCGCCAGCACGAGTGGTTGCGTCGCGTCGGTCGCGTCGGTCATACCAGGTCTCCCTGCGGCTCGAGGTCGGGTGCGCCGGCCGGCTCGGCCCCGGCACCGTCGGTCGACGCGAGGGCCTGGCGGCGGATCTTCTTGAGCCGGCGCATCACGTCGTTGCCGCCGCGTCCGAAGTAGTCGTGCAGCGCGGCGTACTCCGCGTACAGCTCGCCGTAGGCGGCGGTCGCCTCCTCCTCCGGTGTGTACGCACCGGCGACCCGCCCGCCCATGACGGCCGCGGCCGCGCGCACGTCCGGGTAGGCGCCGGCCGCGACCGCGGCGTGGATCGCCGAGCCGAGCGCGGGGCCCTGCTCGGAGACGATCGTGCTCAGCGGCAGCCCGGTGACGTCGGCGTACATCTGCATGAGGAAGCGGTTCCGGAGCAGTCCGCCGGCCACGACGAGCTCGGTGATCGGCACCCCGGAGGCCGCGAACGTGTCGACGATCGTCTTGGTGCCGAACGCGGTCGACTCGAGCAGGGCGCGGTAGATGTCCTCGGGCCGCGTGGTCAGGGTCTGCCCGAGCGTGAGCCCGGACAGTTCGTGGTCCACGAGCACCGAACGGTTCCCGGAGTGCCAGTCCAGCGCGACGAGCCCGTGGCCGCCGATCGGCTGGGCGGCCGCGAGGTCGGTCAGGTAGGCGTGGATGGACTGACCCGCCGCCTCGGCCTGTGTCACGTATGCCGGCGGCACGCCGGTGGAGACGAACCAGGCGAAGATGTCCCCGACGCCGCTCTGCCCCGCCTCGTAGCCGTACAGCCCGGTGATCACCCCGCCGTCGACGACGCCGCACATGCCCGGCACCTCGTGCAGGTTCTCGCTGTTGACGACATGGCACGTCGAGGTGCCCATGATGAGCACCATCTGGCCCGGTTCCACGGCGTTCGCGGCGGGCAGGGTGACGTGCGCGTCGACGTTCCCGACGGCCACGGCGATGCCCTCGGTCAGCCCGGTCCAGGCCGCGGCCTCTGCGGTGAGCCGACCGGCCCGCGCGCCGAGCGGGGCGATCGGCGCGTCCAGCTTGTCGGAGACGAAGGTCGCGAAGTCGGGATTGAGCGCGCCGAGGAAGTCGGCGCCCGGGTGGGCGCCGTCCTGGTAGATGCCCTTGTAGCCGACGGTGCTGGCGTCCCGGACGTAGCTGCCACCGAGCTGCCAGACGATCCAGTCCGCGGCCTCGACCCAGCGGTCCATGGCGTCGTAGATCTCGCGGTCCTCCTCGAGCACCTGGAGCGCCTTGGCGAACTGCCACTCGGAGGAGATCAGTCCACCGTACCTGGGCAGCCAGGCCTCGCCCCGCTCACGGGCGAGCTCGTTGATCCGGTCCGCGTGCGGCTGCGCGGCGTGGTGCTTCCAGAGCTTGACGTAGGCGTGCGGGCGGTCGGCGTACTGCTCGAGCTCGTTCAGCGGGGTGCCGTCGGCGAGCGTCGGGATCATCGTGCAGGCGGTGGAGTCGGTGCCGATCCCGATCACGTCGGCCGGGTCCGCGCCGGCGGCCCTCAGTGCCTCGGGCACCGCGTTCCTGAGCACGTCGACGTAGTCCGCGGGCACCTGCAGGGCCCAGTCGGGCGGCAGCGGTTCGTCGGCCGACGCGGTCAGCGTCCGATCCATCACGGCGTGTGGGTAGGCGTACTCCGCGCTGCCGAGCTCGGCACCGTCCCTGACCCGGACCACCACCGCCCGGCCGGACAGCGTCCCGTAGTCCACCCCGATCACCAAGGCGTCCCGGCCCTGCTCGGCCGACTGTTCGGTCATCCCTCGGTCCTCTTTCGCGTCGTTGCCCCGAATGTCACGGGCATCCTCGCCCCGTGCACCGTATCGCGATCATGTTAACGCTCACAACATGACTTGCCAACCTCCGCGCGCCACGCACTCGCGCGAGAGCGCCGAAGTGGTCGCCACGTCCGCGCTCCCGCGGGGGACTCAGCGGCGCGGCGGTCCCGAGCTGGTCCGCTCCACCAGCACGGGCGCGACCAGCTCGCGGGCCGCCGCCTCGCCACCGATCGCCGCGACCAGGGCGTCGATCGCGAGCCGGCCGAGGGCCTCGAAGTCCTGCCGGACCGTCGTCAGTGGCGGGAAGAAGTTGTCCGCGCCGACGATGTCGTCGAAGCCGACCACGGAGATCTGCCCCGGCACGTCCACCCCGGCCTCCGCGAACGCGCGCAGGACGCCGAGCGCCATCTGGTCGTTCGCCGCGAAGACCGCCGTGGGCAGGTCCTCGAGGAGCGCCCGCCCGGCCGCATACCCCGAGCCCGCGCTCCAGTCGCCGGTGAGGTCGGGCCGCGGGGCGACGTCGGCCTCACTCAGTTCCGTGTGCCAGCCACGCACCCGGGCCCTGGCGTCGAACCAGTCCTCGGGGCCGGCCAGGTGCACCACGTCCCGGTGCCCCTGGTCGAGCAGGTAGCGGGCGACCAGTCGCGCCCCCGCCTCCTGGTCGACGGAGACCAGCGGCGGGTCGTCCGGTTCCGGCGTGAGCGAGGAGATCATCAGCAGCGGCACCTCGGCGAACGCCGCACGCGCGGCGCCGGCCACCTCGTCGCCCTGCGCGATCACGACGACGCCTTCGACGGACTGGTCCATGAACGAGCCGAAGATCTCCTGCATCAGTTCGGGCGTGGGGTGCGGGGCCGCCGCCACGGTGACGAAGTAGCCGGCCGCCCTGGCCGTGCGCTCGAGCACCGCGAGGGTGCTCGCCGGGCCGGAGTGCACCGAGCCGCTGGTGATGATCCCGATGATGCCGGACCGGTGGGTGACCAGCGCCCGGGCAGCGCTGTTGCGTCGGTATCCGAGCTCGGCGATCGCAGCGAGCACCCGCTCGCGGGTGCTGTCCCGCACGTTCGGGTGGTCATTGAGCACACGGGACACCGTCTGGTGTGACACGCCCGCCACCCTGGCCACGTCATTCATCCCCGGACGCGTTCGACGGCTCGCCACCATGCGGTTCCCAACTCCCCTTGCTTCCACTTGTGTGAGCGCGAGCCTAGACCCCACCTGACGGCGGTCGACCGGATTCCGCGACCACGCGCGATCGGCACGGCCCGTGGCAGCACCGGCCGGACGCGCCCTGGCGCCGCCTCCTGCGCGCCCGGGTCGCCGCCATGGCCCGATTCGGAGACCGCTTTCCCGCGCTCTTGACAGTGAATGCATTCAACCCTAACGTTCACGGAGTCTCGTCCGAGCGGTCTGCGAAGTAGCAGTCCGCTCCGGCCGGGTGGGGCGCTGACGCCCGATACTCGCTCGGCCCACAACTGCACCACCAAACGAAACCCGACCCCGCCGGCTTCGGCCAGGCCACCTGCCCGCTCGGCTCCGTGCCGGCCGACCCGCAGCCGCAATTCGAGGAGAGACACATGACACCCAAATTCGTGAACGTTCACGAATGGCGTCAAGACGCGGTTCACGCACCCCCGAGCGCACCGTGACCGCAGCCCAGACCTCCTCGTACGCGCCGGGCCGAACCGAGCGCTGGTACGGCTGGGCGGACGCGATCGGCTACGTGGCGGTCCTGAACGTCCTGATCCTCGTGTTCACGCTTGCCGGCGGCGTGGTGCTGGGGTTCGCCCCTGCGGTCGCGGCCGCCGTCACGTGCAGCCGGGGCCGGATCCGCGGTGAGGCCCAGCCGCTGCTGCGCACGTTCGCCTCGGCCTGGCGCGAACAACTGCGCCGGGCGAACCTGCTCGAGGCACCCGGTTGGCTCCTGCTGGCGATCCTCGGGCTGAATCTCACTGCGTTCTGGGGTGAGCCGGGTAGCACCGCGCTGGTGGTCGCCCTGGTCGCGGCCGCGGCATTGACCGTCACCCACCAGCTCCTCGTGATCACCATGGACGCCCACTACACGCTGCGCGCCAGGGACTGCCTTCGCCTCGCGTTCGCGTTCGCCCTCCGATTCCCCGGCGTCCCCCTCCTGCTCGCCGCCACGACCACCCTCGTGGCCGCCGTCACCGCGTGGCTGCCAGGCCTGCTGCCCACCGTCTCGATCGGCGTCTGGCTGTACCTGTGCACCGCACTGTGCCTGTCCTTCTTCGCCGCCAACGACCGCCAGGTCGAGGCGGATTCCTCCAGCACCACCGTTTGACCTCGCCAAAGATGACGAAAGGAACACCGACCATGACACCGAGGAAGCGACTGCGAGCACCGCTCGCGATCCTGACCGTGACCGGCCTCGCGCTGACCGCCGCATGCACGAGCGGGGGTGACGACCCGGACGGCGGCGACGGCGGCGACAGCGCCGGCGGCGACGCGCTCTCGAGCCTGTCCATCATGGCGCCCTACTTCGCGGCCGTGCCTCCGGAGGAGGATGACCTGATCGACCAGGCACTCAGCGAACTGACCGGGGTCGACCTGACCGTGCAGTGGGTGCCGAACACCGACTACGGCGAGCGCACCAACGTGGTCCTCGCCGGGGACGACATCCCGGACGTGATGGTGATGGGCAAGACCCCGGCGTTCGTGCAGACGGCGGAGGCCGGCGGGTTCTGGGAGCTCACCGACTACCTCAACTCCGGTGACTACCCGAACCTCGTCTCGGAGAACCCCGAGGTCCAGGAGGCGACCAGTGTGAACGGGCACGTCTACGGCGTCTACCGCGCCCGCGACGTCATCCGGCACTGCATCATCCTCCGGGCGGACTGGTTGGAGAACCTCGGCCTCGAGCAGCCGGAGACGGTCGAGGAGCTCTACGAGGTGGCGCGCGCGTTCACCGAGGACGACCCCGACGGCAACGGCGCCGATGACACCTACGGGTTCATCAATCCCGCATGGCCTGGATCGATCGGCTCGGGCAGCCCCTATGACGCGATCGAGCTCTGGCACGGCGCCGGGAACGTGTGGTTGGAGGACGGCGGGGAACTGGTGCCGTCATTCACCACCGACGAGTGGATGGAGGCCGTGGAGTACGAGCGTGACCTCGTCCAGAACGGCTACACGAACCCGGACTACGCCACGATGGACCCGGCCACCTGGAACGAACCGTTCCTGAACGGCGAGGGCGGCATCATCGTGGACGTCCAGTCCCGGGCGCCGCAGCTGGTGGAACTCTTCCGCGAGCAGGACCCGGAGAACGCCGAGAACTACGTCGCTCTCGTCGGGCAGCCCGAGGGGCCCCACGGGACGTTCGCCATGCCCACCGCCGGCTACTCGAACTTCCTGGCCATCCCGCGGTCCTCCGTGGAGACCGAGGAACAGCTTGAGCAGGTGCTCCAGGTCCTGAACGACATGAACAGCACCGAAGCGCAGATCCTGCTGAACAACGGCATCGAGGGTGACAACTTCACCGTCGAAGACGGGTACGCGGTCTACAACGAGGACCGCCAGGACTTCACCGACCAGGTGAGCGGGGCATGGGCGCAGCTCGGCACGAACGTGGCCGGCTACGACGCGTACTCGACCCAGCCGGCCACCCCGTACGACGAGGAGCTGGCCCAGCTCCGGCTCGACCTGCAGGCGGAGGACCTCGAGAACGCGGTGTTCAACCCGGCCGCCTCGCTGGCCTCCGAGACCTACCAGTCCAGCGGCACCCAGCTCGACACCCTGATCTCGGACGCACGCCTGCAGTTCGTCGCCGGTCAGATCGACGAGGCGGGCCTGCAGGACGTGATCGACCGCTGGCACTCCCAGGGCGGCGACCAGGTCATCGCCGAACTGAACGAGCTCTACAGCGAACTCGGCTGATCGACGGTGCGGGGGCCGGTCGACCGGCCCCCGCACCACCCCACCCTGAGAGGAGGCGCGCATGGCCACGCTCATCGAGGCCGAGGCTGCAAGCGGCGGCGCGGACATCACGCAGCGGCCGCTGAACCGGCGCAACGTGCGCGAGACGATCGTGCGCTACCGGTGGCTGCTGTTGCTGATGCTGCCGGGTATCACTTACTTCGTACTGTTTCGGTTCTGGCCCATGTACGGGGCGCAGATCGCCTGGCGTGACTACATTCCGTTCCTGGGGATCGAGGGCAGCGAGTGGGTGGGCTGGAAGCACTTCGAGGACTTCTTCACCAACCCCGACTTCCCGCGTCTGCTCGGGAACACGCTGATCCTGGCAGCGCTGAGCCTGTTCATCGCGTTCCCGCTGACGATCGTGATGGCGCTGCTGCTGAACGAGCTGCGGTTGAACATCCTCAAGCGGACCGTGCAGACCCTGGTCTACGTCCCGCACTTCCTGTCCTGGACGGTGGTGGTCTCGCTCACCGGGCTGCTGTTCGCGATCGGCAACGGCCCGTTGTGGACCGGGGTGAACGACCTGCTGGGCACCGACATCAACTTCCTTACCGATCCGGCCTGGTTCCGGCCGCTGATCGTGCTGCAGGACGTCTGGAAGAACACCGGTTGGGGCACCATCATCTTCCTGGCCGCGCTCGCGAGCGTGGACCAGGAGCAGTACGAGGCCGCGATCATCGACGGCGCCGGCCGCTGGCAGCGGGTCTGGCACATCACGCTGCCCTCGATCCGTTCCACGATCATCGTGCTGCTGATCCTGCAGACCGGTCAGATCCTGAACACCGGGTTCGAGCAGATCTACCTCATGTCCAACCCCCTGAACCGCACCGTCGCGGACGTGTTCGACACCTACGTCTACTTCGTCGGGATCCAGCAGGGCTCGTACTCCTACGCCACGGCCGTCGGCCTGGCCAAGGCGATCGTCGGCGTCATCCTGATCTTCGGGACGAACTGGATCGCCAAGCGCTTCAACCAGCAGGGGATCTTCTGATGGCCAGGGTCAAGTACCGGTTCAACACCCCGGCCGGCAAGGTGTTCGATGCCGTCAACGTGATCGTTCTGATCGGCGTCGGCACCATCGCGATCCTGCCGTTCCTGTACGTGCTCGCCGGCTCGTTCGCCACCGAGTACGAGCTGACCACCCGGCCGTTCTTCCTCTGGCCGAACGAGTTCACGACGGACGCCTACGCCTCGATCCTCAGCTCGAGCGTGTTCGTGCGCGCGTTCGTCACGACCATCGTCGTCACCGGCGTCGGTACCGCGATCCAGCTCGTCCTGACCGCGCTGATGGCCTACCCGTTGTCCAAGATCGACCTGCCCGGGCGGCGCACCATCATGTCCCTGGTGGTGTTCACCATGGTGTTCTCGGCGGGCCTGATCCCGACGTTCCTGGTCGTGAAGCAGCTGGGCCTGCTGGACACCTACTGGGCCCTGATCCTGCCTGCGGCGATCAACCCGTTCAGCCTGATCATCATCAAGAACTTCTTCCAGGAGCTCCCGAAGGAACTCGAGGAGTCGGCCAAGATCGACGGCGCGAACGAGCTGCGGATCCTGCGCAGCGTGGTCATGCCCCTGTCCAAGCCGGTGCTGGCCACGTTCGCCCTGTTCTACGCCGTCGGGATCTGGAATGACTACATGTCACCCCTGATCTACCTCAACGACACGTCCAAGTGGACCCTGCAGATGTTCCTGCGCCAGGTCACCGCCGCGTCCTCCCTCACCGCCGAGGACCTCGGCAACGAGCTGCCACCACCGGCCCAGGGCATCAAGTTCGCCGTCGTCATGGTCGCCACCATCCCGGTCCTGCTCGCCTACCCGTTCCTCCAGAAGCACTTCGCCAAGGGCATGCTGATCGGGAGCGTGAAGGGATGAGGATCCTGCTCGCCGGTGACTCCACCGTGGCGGCCTGCCCGCCGCACGAGGCACCGATGTCCGGCTGGGGTGCACACCTGGCCACGTTCACGCCCGGCGTGGTGGTGCACAACTTCGCCAGGGGCGGCGCCACCACGGCGTCACTGCGGGCGGACGGGCTCTGGGACGCGCTGCTCTGGGAGGCTGCCGCGGGTGACGTCGTCGTGCTGCAGTTCGGCCACAACGACGCCAAGCAACCCGAGGTCCTCGGGGCGCGCGCGGGCTACACCACCAACCTGGTTCGGATGCTCGCCGAGGCACGCCGGGCCGGAGCCGCGCCGGTGCTGTGCACGAGCGTGCAACGGCGCGCATTCGCCGCAGGCGCGCTCAAGCCGACCCACGGAGACTACCCGGCTGCCGTCCGGGACCTGGCCGCGGCCGAGCGGGTGCCGCTGATCGACCTGACCGCGGCCACCACGGCGCTGTACGAGGGCCTCGGCGAGGACGGGTCCCGGTCGCTGTTCACGCAGTTCGGCCCCGGTGAGCACCCCAACTACCCCGACGGCGTCACCGACGACACCCACTTCAACGTCACCGGCGCGACCGCCGTGGCCCGGATCGTCGCCGACGCACTGGCGCCGCTCCTCGCTACGGCGTGAGAGCACCGGACCTCCACACCGACCCAGGAGCCTCATGCCCGCCGACTCGACCGCTGCACCGTCCGCGACCATCCAGCACGCCACCGTGAGCCCGCCGCCCGACACCGCCCTGCACTGGCTCGAGGACACCCCAGCCGCCACGACCGGCGTCACGTGGGGCGTGCCCTGGGCCCGTGGGGCGCTGGCCGCCGGCACCCCGATCGCCCTGCGGACCGCGGGCGGGAGCCCGGAGCCGGTGCAGACCTGGGTGACCGCGACCTGGCCGGACGGATCCGTGAAGTGGACAGCCCACGCAGCGGCCCCGGCCGCGCCGACCGACGCGTACGCGCTCGAGGCCGGCACCGAGCCGAGCCGGCCGGCCCGGGCGGTGTCCGTCACCGAGACCGGCGAGGACGTGCTCGTGGACACCGGCGCGATCCGGATCAGGGTGCCGCGCACGGGCGAGCACCTGATCGCCGAGATCGAGACGGACGGCCGGGTCGTCGCCAGCGCCGGCCGCCTGGTCAGCCTGCTCGCCGCCGGCCCCGACGACGACGGCCCGCAGCCGCGCACACCGTTCTCCTCTCGCGTGCGCATGGTGACCGTCGAGCAGAGCGGTCCGCTGCGCGCCGTGCTGCGCATCGACGGCGTGCACGGCAGCGACGGCACCGACGGCACCGACGGCGGCGCCCGCGAGTGGCTGCCGTTCACCGTGCGCCTGTACGCCTACGCCGGCTCACCCACGGTGCGCCTGATGCACTCCTTCGTCTGGGACGGCGACGCCGACCGCGACTTCCTCGCCGGCCTCGGGGTCCGGTTCGACGTCCCGCTGCGCGAGCAGCCCCACGACCGGCACGTGCGCCTGGCCGGCAGCGCCGGCGGGTTCCTCACCGAGGCCGTGCGAGGCATCACCGGCCTGCGCCGTGACCCCGGCAGCGAGGTCCGCGCCGCCCAGGTGGCCGGCCGGCCCACACCACCGACCGCCGACTGGGCCCCCGCCGTCGCGCAGCGGCTGCACTGGGTGCCCACCTGGAACGACTGGTCGCTGCACCAGGGCAGCCCGGACGGTTACACCGTCCGCAAACGCACGGCCGACGGCGTGGGCTGGGTCGGCATCGGCGGCGGCACCCGGGCCGGTGGGTACGCCTACCTCGGCGACACCTCCGGCGGGCTGGAGCTCGGCCTACGGGACTTCTGGAAGGGCGCGCCCACCCAGATCGACGTGCGCGGCGCCACGACCGACGTCGGTGAGTTGACGGTCTGGCTCTGGTCGCCGGAGTCGCGGGCGATGGACCTGCGGTTCTTCCACGACGGGCTCGGCCAGGACGGCTACGCCGACCAGCTGGACGCGCTGGAGATCACCTACGAGGACTACGAGCCCGGCTTCGGCGATGCCAACGGCATCGCCCGCACCCACGAACTGAGCCTGACCGCGGTGGCGGGGACGCCGTCGTCGGCCGTTCTCGCGACCCGCGCGGCGGCCCTGGCGACGCCCCCGCTCCTGGTCACCGACCCGGACCGGCTGCACGCGGCCGGGGTGTTCGGCGACTGGGACCCGGTGGACCGGTCCACGCCGGCGCGGGCCGCGATCGAGGACCGCAACGACTTCCTGCTCGCGTTCTACCTCGACCAGGTGGAGCAGCGCCGCTGGTACGGGTTCTGGGACTACGGCGACGTCATGCACACCTACGACGCTGACCGGCACACCTGGCGCTACGACGTCGGCGGGTACGCCTGGGACAACTCCGAGCTGTCCCCGGACCTGTGGTTCTGGCTGTCGTTCCTGCGTTCGGGCCGGGCGGACCTGTTCCGGCTCGCGGAGGCGATGACCCGGCACACCGGTGAGGTGGACGTCTATCACGCGGGCGCCTTCGCGGGCCTTGGCACTCGGCACAACGTCCAGCACTGGGGGTGCAGCGCGAAGCAGCTGCGGATCTCGAACCCGGCCTACCGGCGCTTCTACTACTACCTGACGGCGGACGAACGGGTCGGCGACCTGCTCGACGAGCTGGCCGGCTCCGAGCGCGCGCTGCTCGGCGTGGACGCCACTCGCAAGGTCCGCTCGGACGTCTACTCCCCCGACCCGGCCGCCCTGTCCGTCGGGCTCGGCACCGACTGGGGCGCACTGGCCGCGACCTGGCTGACCCGGTGGGAGCGGCACGGGGACACCACCGCCCGGGACAAGCTGCTCGGCACCATGGCGGACATCGGCGCACTGGCCAACGGGTTCCTCACCGGGGAGGCGCGCCTCGACCTGTCCACCGGCCGGTTCGACACCTCCCGCGAGCGGCTCGCCCTCTCGCACCTGAGCGCCGTGTTCGGCCTCGTGGAGGTGTGCTCGGAGCTGATCGACCTCGCGGACGTGCCGGGCTTCGAGCGGGCCTGGCTGCAGTACTGCCGGCTCTACCTGGCGGACGCGGCCACCCAGGAGGCGGAGCTCGGTCAGAGGCTCACCGGGATCTCCTTGATCCAGGCCCACAGCCGACTCACCGCGTATGCCGCCCACCGCACCGACGATGCCGAGCTGGCCGCCTTCGCGTGGCGGCGGTTCTTCGTCGACTCGGGGGACATGGTCAACCGCAACGCCCTGCAGCGGGTGCCGGACTGGTCACGCAGCCGGATCGACGGGCCGGAGGTGGCCGAACCGGTGGACGAGGCCCCGTTCGTGTCGACCAACGATGCCTCCCAGTTCGGACTCGCGGCGATCCAGAACCTGGCCCTGATCGGGAACCACCTGGAGGGGACGAACCCGGCCTGAGCGGTGGCAGGTCAGGGCTGGCTGCGGTTGTAGAACGCGCGCGCCTTCGCCCGGTTGCCGCAGAGGTCCATCGAGCACCAGGACCGCGACCGGTTGCGGGACTGGTCGTAGTACGCCCACCGGCAGCTCGGCTCACGGCACGCCTTGAGCCGTGACCAGCTGCCGTCCGCGACGGCGAGCACGACCGTCGCGAGCATGGCCGCCAGCGCGGAGTCGACGGCGGGCAGTCCCGGCCGCGGCACGAGACCCGGCGGCTGGGCGGTGACGTCCACGATCAGCGGCAGCCGCCCCGTCAGGGCCGCGAGATCCTCGCGGGCGGTGGGGCTGAGGCCATCCCCCCTCGGGCTGCGCACGGGATCGGCGTTGTTGGCCGCGATCAAGGCGCGCAGCCCCTCGCGCACCGCCGCCGCCCGCGAGACGTCGGCCGTGGACAGCGTGGCAGCGCCAGGCACGAGGTCGCGGGCCGTCAGCCAGGCCGTGAGGTCGGGGACCGCGGCGATCGCGTCGCCGTCTGCCATGCGCGTGTTGATGAACTCCTCGATCAGGCGTAGCGATGCCATGCGCCCACTCTAACTACCCATTGACGATGGTTGGATATATAACTAGCGTCAAGCTGACACCAGTTAGTCGACACGAAGGATCAGCCCGTGAGCAGCAGCATTGGCAACATCACCATCGACACCACCGATCTGGCCGGGGCCACCGCCTTCTGGCAGCAGGTCACCGGCTACGCCGTCGGCTCGTCGGACGAGAGCACCGCGTACCTGGAGGATCCCGCGAAGAGCGGCGTCGGCCTCTCCCTCCAGAACGTGCCTGAGCCCCGGGTCGGGAAGAACCGCGTGCACCTGGACCTGTTCACCTCCGACCTGGACGGCGAGGTCGGCCGGCTGCAGGGGCTCGGGGCGGCCGAGGTGGCGCGCCATGACGGCTGGGTGGTGCTGGCCGACACCGACGGCAACCAGTTCTGCGTCGTCGCGGGATAGCCGGCTCGAGCGCCGGGCCCGACGGCTACTGCCGCCGTCGGGCCCGGCGCCTCGGCCGCGTGCCGATCAGGGGTGCAGCGTGACCGCGCCGCCGGATCGCACCGGGTGTGCGCGCCACCCGACGGCCGGGCCGAACCCGGCATAGGATTCTGCGGCCGCCAACCCACGACCGAGGGAGTTCCGTGCCGTCAGCCCTGGCCGCCGCGTCGCCGGATGTGACGCTGCAGTACTCGACCCCGGCTGTGGCCTGGACCGACGCCCTGCCGATCGGCAACGGAAACCTCGGCGCCATGGTCTTCGGCGGTGCCGCTCGGGACCGGGTCCAGATCAACGACGACACGTGCTGGACCGGCGCGCCCGTGGTCCGGCCGACCCGTGGTACCGGCCTGGAACCGGGCCGGGCGCCCGAGATCCTGGCCGCGGCCCGGGCCGCTGTCGCCGCCGGCGACGTCCCTCGCGCCGAGGCCCTGGTGCAGCAGCTACAGAGCGGCCGCAGCGAGGCCTACCAGCCGCTCGTCGATCTCTGGATCACCGACGCCGGTGCGCCGGAGGTCACGGCGGACCACCGCCGGTGGCTGCGTCTGGACGAGGCGGTTGCGGGGCACTCCTGGTCCGACGGCGTCGCAGCGGTACGCCAGGAGGTACTCGTCAGCCGCCCGGCCGGGGCGCTCGTGGTGGACCGGCGGATGCGGGCGCCCAGGGATCTGGTGGTCCGGGTCGGTTCGGATCATCGGCTGTTCGAGGTGGGCGCGGCGGGATCGCCGCAGGGCGCGACGTGGTCCGCCCTGGTGCGGATGCCGGCCGTCTCCACCGATCCGAAGGCGCCCGGACCTGCCCCTGGAACGCCTCCGTCGGCGCCGCCGGCGCCCGGCGCCGGCGTCACCTGCGCGGTGGCGCTGCGACTGGACACCGACGGCGTGGTGACCGTGCGGACCACCGGGATCGAGGTGCGCGGGGCGACCTGGCTGACGGTGCTGCTCGCCTCGCAGAGCGACTACGCGGGCGCCCACACCGCCCTGCACGGTGACGGAGCCCGGCTGCTCGCAGAGGCGTCGGACCGGCTCGAGCGGGCCGGCGCGCGCACGTTCGAGGACCTCCGCGCGGCGCACGTCGCCGATCATCGCGCGCTCTTCGATCGGGTCGGGCTGCGGCTGGGCCGCGGGCCGGAGCCGGGCCTGGACACCGACGCGCGGCTGCGCGAGCACCGGACGACCGGCACCGACATCTCCCTCGCCGCGCTCGCGTTCGCCTACGGGCGATACCTGACCATCGCCGGATCGCGCCCCGGCACGCTGCCACTGAACCTCCAGGGCATCTGGAACGACTCCCTGCGCCCGCCGTGGCGCAGCAACTACACGATCAACATCAACACCGAGATGAACTACTGGCCGGCGCTGAGCACCAATCTCGCGGAGTGCGACGAGCCGCTGCGCCGGTGGCTCGAGGACCTGGCCGCGGCCGGCCGCGGCACCGCCCGGGAGATCTACGGAGCCGGCGGCTGGGTCGCCCACCACAACTCCGACGCGTGGGCGTTCACCGACCCCGTGGGCGACGGCACCAATCCCGCGCGGTGGTCGTTCTGGCCGTTCGGTGGGGTCTGGCTGACCCGGCACCTGATCGACCACTACGACTTCACCGGCGACCACGACGCGCTGGCCCGCGCCCGGCCGGTCATCCTCGGCGCCGCGCAGTTCGTCCTCGACACCCTGGTCACCATGGCGGACGGCACCCTCGGCACCAGCCCGGCCACCTCCCCGGAGAACTCCTTCCTCACGGCGGATGGGACGCCTGGCGCCGTGACCGCGTCCACCACCTCCGACCTTGCGATGGCCCGGGACCTGCTCGCAGGCGTCCGGCGGCTGGCGGGCGTGGACGTCGGCAACGGCGTCCCGTTCGCCGACGGACCCCTGCTGGCCCGCGTCGACGACGCCCTGGCCCGGCTCCCGGGCGAGCGGATCATGGCCGACGGACGCATCGCCGAGTGGCACCTCGCGGACCTGCCCGAGGCCGAGCCGGAGCACCGCCATCAGAGCCACCTGTTCGGCGTCCACCCGGGCGCCTCGATCGACCCGGACCAGGCGCCGGACCTGGCCGCAGCCGCCCTGGCGACACTGGCCGCCCGCGGGCTGGAGTCGACCGGGTGGTCACTCGCGTGGCGGCTGAACCTACGCGCCCGGCTACGGGATCCGGGCGGGGCGCAGGCGGCGATCGACGCCTTCCTGCGGCCGGTGGAACCCGCCGGGCCGGCGGTCGTCTCGGTGCAGGGCGGCGGCGTGTACCGCAGCCTGCTGTGCGCACATCCGCCGTTCCAGATCGACGGGAACTTCGGCTTCACGGCCGGGGTCGCCGAGCTGCTCGTGCAGTCCCACCGGCACACGGCGGACGGCGTGCGCGAGGTCCACCTGCTACCGTGCCTGCCGCCGGCGTGGGCCGATGGCGCGGTGCACGGTCTGCGGGTGCGCGGCGCGATCACCGTCGACCTCGAGTGGACCCGGGGTCGGCTACGCGCCGCGACCCTCACCGCGGACCGGGACACGACCGTCTCCGTGCGTGTCCGGGACGACCACGCGGTGCATCACCTCACCGCGGGACGGCTGGCGACGATCCGACCCTGACCGGGCGGTACCGCGCCACCCCGACCGCGCACACGACGAACGCACCGACGGCGAACACCACCACCAGCCCGAGGATCGGCACGAGCAGGCCCGGGTACCCGCCGAACTCGTTCGGGTCGAGGAAGAAGTACGGGTACCAGTCGCCCACGAGCGGGCCCCGGATGAGCGTGAACGCGAGGTAGCCGACCGGGTAGGCGAGCCAGATCCAGAACCGGGACAGCCGCAGCCGCCGCGTCGTCGGGATCAGCAGCCAGTCGATGGCGACGAGGATCGGGATGATCCGGTGCTGGAGCAGGTTCGGCGGGTGCACCGCCCAGGAGAACAGCTCCCCGGGCGCGGCGAGCAGCAGGTTGTACAGGATCCCGGTGAGCACGATGTAGGTGGTCATCGCCCCGCGCAGCGGGTCGAACCAGGTCGGCCGGCGCGCCGGCGGCACGCCGACCGCCCAGCCGAGCACGATGATGACCAGCAGGTTGGTGTGGATCGTGAAGTACGCGAAGTGGTCCGCGAGCGCGCCGGCGCCGGTGGCCAGTTCGGTCAGGTTCCACACCTCGGCGACGACCCCGAGCACGACGATGAGGGAGCGCAGCCCGAGCGCCAGTGGTGACCTGTCCGTGAGCATTCCCGCCCGTTGCTGCTGCGTCATCCGGCAGAGTCTGCCACCGACCGGTCCGTGATCCGGGACCGCGGGGTCAGCCGGTCGCTCTGGAGGCCTCGAGCGCCGCGATCAGGGACGCGGTGTCGTGCGGGCCGAGGTGGCGCCGCTCCCCCACGAAGAACGTGGGGGTGCCCCGGGCGCCGCTGGCCTCGGCGCTGGCGACGTCCTCGCGGACCCGACGCCTGAGCGTCTCCTTGTCCACCCCGCGCAGGAAGACCTCCACGTCCAGGCCCAGGTCCGCCGCGTAGCCGACCAGGTCCTCGACCTCGAGCTCGTCCTGGCGCCGGAACAGCAGGTCGTGCATCTCCCAGAACCGGCCCTGGTGGGCGGCGGCCTCGGCCGCGACGGCGGCGAGCTCGGCGTGCGGGTGCAGGTCCGGCAGCGGCAGGTGGCGGAACACGTAGCGCAGGTCGTCGCCGTAGTGCTCGCGCAACTCACGGGCGACACCGGTGGCCTTGCCGCAGAACGGGCACTCGAAGTCCCCGTACTCCACGAGTGTGAGCGGGGCGTCCACCGGTCCCCGGATGTGGTCGCGCGCCGGGTCGACCGGATCGGAGAGCACCATCGGCAGGCTCGCGTTGGTCTCACCGCGGAACCTCGCGGCCAGCCGGAACACGAGGGCACCGACGGCCACCGCCAGCACGGCCGCGAGCAGCACGCCGACCCTTGCCTCGTCGGCGATCACCGAGTCGCCGAACGCCAGGTCCACGATCAACAGGGACACCGTGAACCCGATCCCGGAGAGCGCGGCGCCACCGACGACGTGCCCGGGCGCCACCCCCTGCGGCAGCGACCCGAGACGGGCCCGCACCCCGGCGAACGCACCGAGGCTGATCCCGACCGTCTTGCCGAGCACGAGGCCCGCCACCACCCCCCAGGTCACCGGCGAGCCGAGCGCGTCGGCCAGCACCCCACCGCGCAGGTCGACCCCCGCGTTGGCGAGCGCGAACACCGGCACGATCAGATACGACGTCCACGGATGCAGCACCGTCTGCAGCCGTTCGTTCACCGAGATCGACCTGGCCACGCCGGCCTGCACGGTCAGCCCGGAGTCCGGGCGGGGCGACTGCCGGAACGCCGCGAACAGCCGGGCCGCACCTTCGACCTCCTGGCGTCGCGGCAGGAACGCCGGCACGAGCAGCCCTGCGGCCATCCCGGCGATGGACGGGTGCACCCCGGAGGCGAGGGTGGCCAGCCAGAGGACGACCACCGTGAGCACGTACGGCCAGGCCCGCCACACCCGGAGCCGGCTCAGCACCACAAGGCCGATCAGGCACACCACCGCGAACGCGAGCGCGCCGAGGTCCAGGTCGTCGGAGTAGGCGACGCCGATCACGCTGACGGCCACGAGGTCGTCGACCACCGTGAGGGTGAGCAGGAAGATCCGCAGCTGGGTGGACACGGCGGGTCCCACCAGGGCCAGGGCGCCGAGCAGGAACGCGGTGTCCGTGCCGATCACGATCCCCCACCCGTGCGCAGCCTCGGTGCCGGCGTTCAGGGCGAGGTAGATCGCGGCCGGGACCAGCATGCCGCCGATGCCCGCGAGCACCGGGACCACCACGCGGCGACGGTCGGTGAGCTCCCCGGTTGCCAGCTCCTGCCGGACCTCGAGTCCGATGACGAAGAAGAACACGACCATCAGGCCGTCGTTCACCCAGTGCCCGAGGTGCATCTCGAGCATCCACGGACCGAGCCCGATCACGGCGTCGGCGTCCCAGAGCGCCTCGTACGAGGCGGACCACGGCGAGTTCGCCCAGATCACCGCGAGTGCCGCGGCCACCAGCAGCAGGGTCGCGCCACCCGCCTCGGTCGCCAGGAACGTGCGCAGCGGCCCGGGCAACTGGCCGATGAGGTGCTTGCGGCGGGTCCGGCTCTGCGGCTCGTCCCCAGCCGGCCGCCGGGGTGGGTCGGCCCGCTGGTCCGTGCCCCCGGTGCTGCTCGTGCTGTTCGTGCTCACGTCTTCGCCCACCTTCCGCCGAACAGCAGACCACGCCGAACTCTTCCGCGGATGCACGGCGTTCGCGCAGAACGGAATGGTCCGTGGTCGCACACGCTAGCGCGGCCCGGCACCTCCCGCCCAGACCACGCTTCGGCCGCGACGCTCCGGTGCCGAGACCGCACCGGCCGCGCTGAGATCGCACCTGCTTGTGTACGAGTTCAGCGCGGCAGGTGCGATGTCAGCGTTGAGGCGGGCTCAGAGCGTGCGCAGCTCCACCGTGATCCGAGCCGGCGCGGCGAGCAGGCGGTGCTGCGCGAGCACGCCCGGGCCGCAGGAGTTCGTGCCGATCCCGGTCTGCGCGGCGTCGAGGTTGACCCAGGTCGTCTCGCCCGGCACCAGGTCCGTCGTGTGCCTGCCGGCGTCGAGGTCCTCCGACGTCCACGGGCGCACGGTCAGGTCCACCAGGTGCGGGGCGCGCAATCCGAGCCCGCCGCCGTCACCGTCGCGCAGTTCGGCCCAGCGCACGTCGGCCCGGTTCCCGTTCTCCTGCGGGAACACGTACGGCGTCTGCAGGTCCGCCACGGTCGAGTCGAACCTGCCCACGTGCGGCGCCCGCCGGGTGTCCGCGTACGCCTCCCCGGGCCCGAGCCCGAACCAGGTCACGTCGGTCAGTGCCACGGGCAGCCCGAGGCGCACCCCGATCCGGGGCACCGTGGTGGTCCAGGTGCCGATCGCCTCGGTCGCCACGTCCAGCAGCACCCCGTCGGCCGTGGCGGTCCACGTCCAGACCGCGCGCATCCCGACGTCGACGGCGGCCGCCATCGTGTGCGTCACGACCCGCAGCGAGTCGCCGTCGAGGTCCACCGAGACGGTGCGCTGCTCGGTGCGGTCGAGGCCGACCTTGCGCCACGCCGCCGCCACGTTGTCCCAGCCGACGTCGTTGTCCGTCGGCGCTCGCCACAGGTCGAGCCGGGCCCCGGTCACGGGGACGTCCCCGAGCCCGATCAGGGTTCCTCGGGCATCGAACCGTGCCGGCCCGACGGCGTAGCCCGCCTCGGCCCGTTCGGCGCCACCTACGCCGGTGCGCACCAGGGCCTCGGCTCGCTCGCGCAGCAGGTGCTGGGTCCAGGCGATCTCGTGCCCGGCGTCGGCCCAGGGCGTGTCGGCGCCCAGCCGCACCCGCAGGTTCAGCCAGGCCTCGCCGCCGACCCCGTCCGGCAAGGCCACCGCGACCGCCGCGGAGAGGTCGACCTCGCCGACCTCCCCGGCCGCGATGTCGGGCAGGTCCACGTCGCCGGAGGCGACGCCCTCGCCGTCGACCTCCACGTCCCAGCGCACCACCAGGCCGGCGGTGGACAGCACGGCGTACCGGTTGCGGACCCGCGCCCGCGCACCGCCGTCGAACGCCTCGATCTCGATCGGGGCGATGACCTTCTTGTACTCGCGCAGGCCGGGCGAGGGCGTCCGGTCCGGGAACACGAGGCCGTCGGTGATGAAGTTCCCGTCGTGGAGCACCTCACCGAAGTCCCCGCCGTAGGCGTAGTAGGACCGGCCGTCCTCCGTGGTGCGGGTGATGCCGTGGTCGATCCACTCCCAGACGAAGCCGCCGTGCAGCCGGTCGTAGGTGTGGAACAGGTCCTGGTACTCGGTGAGCCCGCCGGGGCCGTTGCCCATCGCGTGCGCGTACTCGCACTGGATGAACGGCAGGCCCCGCCGGCGTGCGTCCAGGGCCGGGTCCGTGGTCGGGGTCTCCGCGCCGCGACCGATCGCCTCGGTCTCGGCGTGGTCGGCGTACATCCGGGAGTAGACGTCCACGTAGCCGCTGTCCCAGTCGCCCTCGTAGTGCAGGAACCGGCTCGGGTCGCGGTCCTTGGTCCAGGCGGCCATCGCGGCCAGGTTCACACCGGTGCCGCTCTCGTTGCCGAGGGACCAGGCGATGACGCTGGCGTGGTTCTTGTCCCGCTCCACCGTGCGGCGCATCCGGGCCAGCAGCGCGTCGGCGAAGTCCGGAGAATCGCTGGGGTTGCCGCGCCAGCCGTTCAGGCCGAAGCCGTGGGTCTCGAGGTCGCACTCGTCGATGACCCAGAGCCCGTACTCGTCGCACAGGTCGAGGAACCGGGCGTCCGGCGGGTAGTGGGAGGTCCGCACGGCGTTGATGTTGTGCCGCTTCATGAGCAGCACGTCGGCGAGCATCGTCTCGGTGTCGAGGGTCCGCCCGGTCTCGGGGTGCCACTCGTGCCGGTTCACGCCACGGAACAGGATGTTCGCGCCGTTGACGGTGATCAGCCCGTCGGCGACGCGCACCGTGCGGAAGCCGAGGCGCAGCGTCACCTGCTCGGTCGGCGTACGCAGGACCGCTTCGTAGCGGCGCGGCACCTCCGCGCTCCAGGGCTCGACGTCGAGCGTGTGCGGACCGGCCGGGTCCACCCCGTGCAGGCCGAGTTCGGGGACGTCGAGCACGGCGGCGGCGCCGTCGCGGGTGGTCACCTCGACCGCCAGCGTCCCGGTTCCGGTGGTGTGGTCGTAGTCGGCGTGGGCGAACACGTCCTCGATGCCGCCGGCGGGCAGCAGCAGCAGCCGCACGGAGCGGTAGATCCCGGACAGCCACCACATGTCCTGGTCCTCGAGGTAGCTCGCCGCGGACCACTGGTGCACGCGCACCGCGACCGTGTTGGTGCCCTCCCGGACCAGCCCGGTCACGTCGAACTCGGCGGCGAGCCGGCTGCCCGCGCTGGTGCCGACCTCGGTGCCGTTCACCCAGACCACGAACGTCGAGTCGACGCCCTCGAACCGCAGCACCGCGCGGGTGCCACCGGCGAGCGCGGGCACCGTGAAGGTGCGCCGGTACTCCCCGGTCGGGTTCGCGTCCGGCACGTGCGGCGGGTCGACCGGGAACGGGTAGACGACGTTGGTGTACGCGGGCGGCGAGTACGTCGGCTCGCCCGGCAGGCCGACGAACTGCCAGGAGCCGGGCACCGTGATCCGGTCCCAGGCGGTGTCGTCGAGCTCCTCCGCCCCGACGGCGGGGGTCAGGTCGAGCGTGTCGCTCGCCAGCCGGAACGCCCAGTCGCCGTCCAGGTCGACGGCGGGGGCGTCGCTGTCCAGTCGGGCCCGGGCGGGCAGGCGGCCGGTGTGCGGGTCCGGGTCGGTCAGGTAGCTGAGGTGATGGGAGGCGGAAGTGGCCACTGTGTCCTTCTCGCTGCTTCTCGGGGGTCGTCGGTGGGCGCGTCCCGCGCCGTTCGGCTCCCGGCGGGAGCTGCAGTCGGTGCGGCAGACCTGATGGCTCCAAGCGTAGGCGCGCGCGGACCCGTCGTGACAACCGCGACCGGTGGGCGGACAGCCGCCCACCGGCCGCCATCCGTAGCGACGCCCGCCCGGCACTGACCTGAGCGGGCGTCGGGCAGGGTGGGGTCAGCGCTTGATGATCACCTTCATGGCCTTCGTCTCGGCCGCCCGGCCGAACGTGTCGTACGCGTCCATGAAGTCCTCCATCGCGAACGTGTGGGACACGAACCGCTCCGGCTCGAGCTTGCCTTGGGCGACCAACCTCAGCAGCATCGGCGTGGTCGTGGCGGAGACGAGGCCGGTGGTGATCGCAACGTCCTTGATCCACAGGTCCTGCAACTTCAGTTCGACCGACCTCCCGTGCACGCCCACGTTCGCGACCGTGCCGCCGGGGCGAATGAGCTCGGTCGCCATGTCGAACGTCGCGGGCACGCCCACGGCCTCGATCGCCACGTCCACCCCCAGTCCGTCCGTCATCGCGAGGACCTGCTCCGCCCACTCCCCCGCCCTGCTGTTCACCGAGTCGGTCGCACCGAACGCCTTCGCCAGTTCGAGCCGGTTGTCGTCAAGGTCGATAGCAATCACCCGGGCGGCTCCGTAGAGGCCGGCGGTCATGATCACGGCGAGGCCGACCGGGCCGGCGCCGATCACGGCCACCACGTCCCCCGGCTTCACCCTGCCGTTGCGGACGCCGATCTCGAATCCGGTGGGCAGGATGTCGGAGAGCATCACGGCCGCCTCGTCGCTGACCCCGTCGGGTAGCTTGTGCAGCGAGTTCTCTGCGAACGGAACGCGAACGAACTCCGCCTGGGTGCCGTCGATGAGGTGGCCGAAGATCCAGCCGACTCCGGCCGCGCCCTCGGCGTTCAGACAGTGCGAGGGCAGTTGCTGATGGCAGTACGAGCACGAGCCGCAGGAGGACACACAGGAGACGATCACGCGATCGCCGACAGCCAGTGTGCCGACGGCCGAGCCGACCTCGACGATGGTGCCCACGCCCTCGTGACCGAGGATGCGGCCTGGTGTGACGGCCGGGACGTCCCCCTTGAGGATGTGCAGGTCGGTGCCGCAGATGGTGGTGGTGTCGACCCGCACGATGGCGTCGGTGGGTTCGACGATCGTCGGGTCGGGCACCTCCTCCCACGCCTTCTGCCCGGGCCCGTGGTAGACGAGTGCCTTCATGACGCCATGCCTCCTTCGTCCGCCCCGCCGCCGTCGGCAGGACTCTTACTCAACGGTAGGAGGCGACTTGCCGGACATCCGGGGACGTTGGGCCCACGCCGACCGGCCCGTCGATAGGCGCGGCGCCGCCGACGACGACGCCCCCGGGTCCGTTTCCGGAGCCGGGGGCGTGCGTCGGTTCGGGTGCGGCTCAGCGACCGCTCGGAGCCCCCGCCGGGCGACCGGAACGACGCCCACCGCGGGTGCCCCGCGGAGCACCGCCACCGGAGGGAGCACCGGAACCGGCCCCGGTCCGGTCGGCGGCCCAGGAGGCCTGCATGCCGGAGCGGGTCTGACCGCCGGCCGAGCCGGTGCCGCCGGACGAGGTCGAGTAGGTCAGGGACGAGCCGCCGCCACGGCCGCCGGAGCGACCGCCGCCGGCGCCACGTCCGTCGCGCCCACCGGACCGGCCGCCCTCGGAACGACCGCCGGAACGGCCGCCCTCGGAACGACCGCCGGAACGGCCGCCCTCGACGGCTCGACCGCCACCCGCGGAGCCGCCGCCCGAGCGCCCACCGGAACGGCTGCCGTCTCCGGAGCGCGCGCCCGCGGCGTCACCTTGCCCACCGGACCGGCCGCCGCGCGAGCGACCACCGGTGCGGGCGCCGTCACCCCCGCGCCCGTTGCCACCGGAACGGCCACGCCCCGGGCCGGACGGGGCCGGCGCCGTGGCCGCGGCGGCCGGCGCACGCGCCGGGTCCACCTTCGGAGCCACATCGCCGACGAGCTTCGCAACGGTCGCGCCGTCCGGACGCACCGGGGAGGCCGTGATCTTCGCGGCGCGGGTCAGCTGGCGCACGTCGCCACGCTGCTCGGGGAGCATGAGCGTGACCACGGTGCCGCCGGAGCCGGCCCGGGCGGTGCGGCCGGAGCGGTGCAGGTACGCCTTGTGCTCGGCCGGCGGGTCGACGTGCACGACGAGCTCGACGTCGTCGACGTGGATGCCGCGCGCGGCGATGTCCGTGGCGACCAGGACCTTGACGGTCCCCGTGGAGAACGCGTCGAGGTTGCGCTCGCGGGCGTTCTGGGACAGGTTCCCGTGCAGGTCGACGGCGGGGATCCCGCTCGCGGTGAGCTGCCGGGCCAGCTTCTTGGCCTGGTGCTTCGTGCGCGTGAAGAGCAGCCGGCGGGAGGTCCCCGCGGCGAGCTGCTCGATCAGGTCGCGCTTCGCGTCCGCACCCGACACCTCGAAGATGTGGTGCTCCATGGCCGCGACCGGGGACGAGGCCGAGTCCACCGAGTGGGTCAGCGGGTCGGTCAGGTAGCGCTTGACGATGATGTCCACGCCGTTGTCGAGCGTGGCGGAGAACAGCATCCGCTGGCCGCCGCGCGGGGTGGCGTCCATGATCCGCTTCACGGCGGGCAGGAAGCCGAGGTCGGCCATGTGGTCGGCCTCGTCGAGCACGGCGATCTCGATGTTGTCCAGGTTCAGGTACCCCTGACCCTTGAGGTCCTCGAGGCGACCCGGGCAGGCGATCAGGATGTCGACGCCGTCGTTCAGCGCGGTGACCTGCTTGCCCTGGCCGACGCCGCCGAAGATGACGGTGTGGCGAAGGCCGGCGGCGGCCGCCAGCGGAGCGATGGTCTCGCCGATCTGGCTGGCGAGTTCACGGGTCGGCGCGAGCACCAGCCCGCGGGGCTTGCGGGAGGCGGCCCGGCGGCCGTCGGTCAGCCGCGCCACGAGGGGCACCGCGAACGCGATGGTCTTGCCGGAGCCGGTGCGGCCGCGGCCGAGCACGTCGCGCCCGGCGAGGGTGTCCCGCAGGGTGGCGGTCTGGATGGGGAAGGGTTCGGTGATGCCGCGCTCGGTCAGGGACTTGACCAGCGCAGCCGGAACGCCCAGAGCCGAGAAGGACGGCGTCTGGGCAGGAGTCATTGATGACAAGGAGTTGTTTCTCTCGTTCGTTGGGTTCACCGCAGTGGTCGACACTGGTGCTGCCTGGCCGAGTGGCCGGCGCATGAAGAACCGCGATGCCGGCGCGAACCATGCGCGCCTGGGGTCCATCATCCCCCATGGCGTGGTCATTCAACGAATGACGTGAGAAGTGTCACAATGGAGGGCAGGAGGCAGGCGCGGTGGTCACGGTGATTCGTTCGGGTACGACGGCGTTACTCGCCTGTGCGCTGGCGGTCGCCGTCAGTGCGTGCGCGGGTGGCTCCGGCGAGCCGTCGGACGCGGACCGGCCAGATGCGCTGGCTACGTGGGCCGCCGAGGACGCCGAGGGCGGGGACGAGGCTCTGCTGGTCGGGACCCTTGTCCTCGACGGCGGTTGCCTCGTGGTCCGCACCGAGGTGCCGTTGGAGGCCGACCCGTCGCAACCGATGGAGGTCACGCCGGTGTTCCCGTGGCCCGAGGTGCAGTGGGACGGGCAGACCCTGCGCCTGCAGGGCATGTCCGTGATGGTCGGGGAACAGATCGAGCTCGGCGGCGGACTCGGCTCCGGGCCGCTGCGTGAGGACAACCGCGTCGAGATCCCGGAGACGTGCCCCGCGGAGCAGTTCTTCTACGTGGGCGCATAGGCGCCTCACCCGAGGCGCCCACCCGCCAGGGTGACGCCGGAACCTAGGGCGCGACGACGCCGTCGGGCAGGAGTCCTTCGGCGATCAGGGCGGCCCACAGCCCGTCGTCGACGCGGGTTGCCAGTCGCTCCGTGAGTTGGCGCACCTCGGCGGCGGAACTGAGGCCGAACGTGGCGTTGACGACTCCCCGGGCCCGGCGCCCGAAGTGCACGGCCGCGGTCGGCAGGTCCACGTCGAACCGCGTGCAGACGTCGGCGATCGCGGTGGCGCGCTCGATGATCGCTGCGGGCGCGGGCCCGTACTCGTAGTGGGCGTCCGGAGCGACCTGCGGGCGGGCGAGCAGCCCCGAGTTGAACACGCCGACGTTCACGATCCCGACCCCGTGCTCGGCGCAGGCCGGCACCAGCTCGGGCCAGGCCGGCTGCTCGAGCAGGGTGTACCGGCCGGCGACCATGACCAGGTCGAGCCCGGGCCCACCGTGCGCGCCCGTGGGCGCGGCGCCGCGGACCAGGTCGACGAGCACCTCGACGTCCTTCGCACCGGCTCCGATCGCGGCGACCACGCCCTCCTCGCGCAGCTCGATCAGGGTCCGGATGGCGGCGTGCGCGTCCGCGCGGGGGTACTCCTCGGGGTCGTGCAGGTAGGCCACGTCGACGCGGTCGAGGCCGAGGCGTTCCAGGCTCGCGGCGAGGCTGGCGCGGATCCCGGCCGGGCTCAGGTCCACGACCCGGCGGCGGGTGGTCGGCACCCAGAACCCCTTCTCGGTGTCCAGCTCGCCGGGCACGTGGTCGGGGTTGGGCTCGAGCAGCCGGCCCACCTTGGTGGACAGCACGTACTCCTCGCGCGGCCGCTGCGCGAGGAGGGCACCGAGACGTTCCTCGGACACGCCGAGTCCGTAGTGCGGCGCGGTGTCGAAGTAGCGCAGCCCGGCCGCCCAGGCCGCGTCCAGGATCCCTTCGGCGACGGCGTCCGGCACCGGTCCGTACAGGTTGCCGAACGCTGCCCCGCCGACGCCGACCGGAGGGAGGTCGATCATCGGGCGGGTGTGGGGCGGGGTAGCTGGATCCCGGACGTGCCGCCGTCCACGGACAGGCAGGTGCCCGTCACCGACCCGCTGGCCGGGGAGGCCAGGAAGACGACGGCCTTCGCCACGTCCTCCGGCAGCACGAGCCGGCCCATGGGCTGGCGGCCCTCGAGCGCGGCGCGCTCGGCCACCGGGTCCGCGGCGTTCGCGAGCAGCCGGCCGACCCACTCGGTGCCGACCGTGCCGGGCGCCACGCAGTTGACCCGGATGCCCTCGCCCACGTGGTCCGCGGCCATCGCCTTGGTCAGCGCCAGCACGGCGCCCTTGCTCGCCGCGTACGCGGCCCGCTGCACGAGGCCGACGAGCGCGACGATCGAGGACATGTTCACGACAGCGGCCCGGTCCGAGGCGCGCAGGTAGGGCAGCGCGGCCCGGGTGACGGAGGCCATGCCGACGACGTTCACGTCGAGCACCTTGCGCCAGAGGTCCAGGTCGCCGTCCTCGACGGTGCCCTGGGCGCCGATGCCGGCGTTGTTGACGATCGCGTCGATGCCGTCGAGGGCTTCGGCCGCGGCGGCGATGGCCGCCTTGGTGGCACCCTCGTCGGTGATGTCACAGACGAAGGAGGTGACACCCTCGTCCGGCGACTCGGTCAGATCCAGGACCGCGACCCGCGCCCCCTGCGTGAGGAACTCGGCGGCAGTGGCCGCGCCGATGCCGGCCGCTCCCCCGGTGATGACGACCTTCAGGTCCTGGATGTCCGACATGGGTGCCTCTCTGCAACATGGTCACGGCGCGCCCGCGCCGCCGATCGCGCTCATCCTAGAAGTTCGTCCGGATACCGACCACAGGGTGTTCACCCCTCGGGCGTCGATGGGTAGGCTGCCCGATCGTGACCATTCTCCTGACCGGTGACTCGATCACCGACGCCGGACGTGACCGTGACGACCTCGCCAGCCTGGGCTCCGGCTATGCCGCCCTGGTCGCGGCGGATCTGCCGGGCGAGCGGGTGATCAACACCGGCATCAGCGGCCACCGCGTGGTGGACCTGCAGGCGCGCTGGGACGTGGACGTCCTGGCACACGCCCCGGACGTGCTCTCGATCATGATCGGCATCAACGACACCTGGCGCCGCTACGACAACGACGACCCGACGTCCGCTGAGTCCTACGAGGCCGGCTACCGCGACCTGCTCGCCCGCGCCCAGGCGGCCGGCATCGCCCGGATCCTCCTCGTGGAGCCGTTCCTGCTGCCGGTCCGCCCGGACCAGTGGGACTGGCGGGAGGACCTGGACCCCAAGATCGCCGCGGTCCGGCGCCTCGCCGAGGAGTTCGGAGTCGAGTTCGTCGCCACCGACGGGCCGTACGCGCAGGCCGCCTCCCGCACCGGCGCCGCCGCGCTCGCCGCCGACGGCGTACACCCCTCACCCGAGGGGCACCGCTTCCTCGCGGACCGCTGGCTCGAGGTCTTCCGCACCGCCTGACCAGGCCGGCCCGCGCGCGGCAGCCCTACGCGGCAGCGTCAGTCCGCGCGCTGCGTCACTGACCCGCCTCGTGGGTCACTGACGCAGCGCCGTCCGAGCATTGCGCCACTGACCCGCCCCGTGGGTCACTGACGCAACGCGCCCGGGCCATGGGTGGAGCGGCGCTCGACCTAGTCTCGACCAGGTCGAACCAGTCGCCGCGAACCGCCTATCTCGAGGCGCAGGCCACTGGCTCGACGCCTGTCATGGCGCGGGGGGGGTGGGTCCGGTATCGAGTGCCCGGGTCGTCGCGCGGTTCCGCGGGAGCGGGCGGGCCGCTCCTCGCGCATCCGCGGGAGCGGCGCCGCCCTCTGGACCAGTCAGCGGCTGTCGCTCTTGGCCTGCCGGCGCGCGCCCTGCGCCTTGCTGCTCGCGGCCGTCTTCTTCTGGGCCGGAGCCCGCGAGCCGACCTTGTTGCTGGCCTTCGCGCGGGAGGCCTTCGCCGGCGCGGAGGCAGCCGCGGCCGGAGCCTTGGCCGGCTCACCGGCAGCGGCGGCGAGCCGCTCGGCCTTGAGCTCGGCGGCACTGGCCCGAGCGGCCTTCGCCAGCGCGGCGCTGACCCGAGCCAGCGACTCCTCGAAGATCTCCGCCTTGTCCCCGCTGCGCCGGGGTGCCCGGCTGGCGGCGCCGCGGGCCCCCTTGAGGGGCACCTGCTCGGCGACCTCCGTGCGGTGCAGCTTCACGTACTTCGTGCGGGCGCGCCGGACCCTCGTCAGGAGCGCGTCGAGCCCGTCCTCGTCGAGGGTGTCCAGGTTCTTCTTCTCCGTCTCCAGGACGAGTTCGTACTCCTTGGACGTCAGGTTCCCGAGCGTTGCCTTTGCCACGATCCGCCTCCCGTTCACACGCCGCGCGAGGGCCGCGCCGCGCCTGGTCACCGAGCCTACGCGGGCGAGCCCGGCACCGACCAGAGCAACGGCCCGTACGCACACGAAGGGCCGGCCACCGTGATGGTGGCCGGCCCTTCGTGGACTGCGATCAGTCCGCGACAGCGATCAGTCCGCGGATGCGGCGGGCAGTTCCGGCATGGCACCGGCACCGACCGCGAGCGGTTCCTTCTCCTCGGTGGCCTTGGCCTCACCGCGGAAGGTGAACTCCCCGAGCAGCCCCTCGCCGACGGCGTCGACGATGATGTTCTGCCCCGCGGCGATCTCGCCGTAGAGGATCTTCTCGGAGAGCTGGTCCTCGATCTCGCGCTGGATCGCGCGGCGCAGCGGCCGGGCGCCGAGGACCGGGTCGTACCCACGCTCGGCGAGCAGTTCCTTCGCCGCCGGAGTGAGCTCGATCGTCATGTCCTTGTCCGCGAGGCGGGTGGACAGCCGAGCCATCATCAGGTCGACGATCTGGAAGATCTCGTCCTGGGACAGCTGCGGGAACACGATCACGTCGTCGACACGGTTCAGGAACTCCGGGCGGAAGTGCTGCTTCAGCTCGTCGTTGACCTTGACCTTCATCCGGTCGTAGTTCGTGGACAGGTCCCCACCGGCCTGGAAGCCGGTGAGCAGGCCCTTGGCGATGTCCCGGGTACCGAGGTTCGTGGTCATGATGATCACGGTGTTCTTGAAGTCCACCACCCGGCCCTGGGAGTCGGTCAGGCGACCGTCCTCGAGGATCTGCAGCAGCGAGTTGAAGATGTCCGCGTGGGCCTTCTCCACCTCGTCGAAGAGCACCACGGAGAACGGCTTGCGGCGCACCTTCTCGGTGAGCTGGCCACCCTCCTCGTAACCGACGTATCCGGGCGGGGACCCGAACAGTCGGGACACGGTGTGCTTCTCGGAGAACTCGCTCATGTCCAACTGGATGAGGGCGTCCTCGTCGCCGAACAGGAACTCCGCGAGCGCCTTGGCCAGCTCGGTCTTCCCGACGCCCGTGGGGCCGGCGAAGATGAACGAGCCACCGGGCCGCTTCGGGTCCTTCAGACCCGCACGGGTGCGCCGGATCGCCTGGGAGAGCGCCTTGATGGCCGCGTCCTGGCCGACGATCCGCTTGTGCAGCTCGTCCTCCATGCGCAGCAGCCGCGAGGACTCCTCCTCGGTGAGCTTGAACACCGGGATCCCGGTGGACACCGCGAGCACCTCGGCGATGAGTTCCTCATCGACCTCGGCGACGTTGTCCATGTCCCCGGACTTCCAGGCCTTCTCGCGCTCGACGCGGGTGTTCGAGAGGTTCTTCTCCTCGTCCCGCAGCCGGGCAGCGCGCTCGAAGTCCTGGTCGTCGATCGCGGACTCCTTGGAGCGGCGGGTCTCGGCGATCTGCTCGTCGAGCTCACGCAGCTCCGGCGGCGCGGTCATCCGGCGGATCCGCAGCCGGGCGCCGGCCTCGTCGATCAGGTCGATCGCCTTGTCCGGCAGGAACCGGTCGTTGACGTACCGGTCGGCGAGCGTCGCGGCGGCCACGAGAGCACCGTCGGTGATCGTCACCCGGTGGTGCGCCTCGTACCGGTCGCGCAGGCCCTTGAGGATCTCGATGGCGTGCGCGAGCGTGGGCTCGGCCACCTGGATCGGCTGGAACCGGCGCTCGAGCGCGGCGTCCTTCTCGATGTGCTTGCGGTACTCCTCGAGGGTGGTCGCCCCGATCGTCTGGAGCTCACCACGGGCGAGCATCGGCTTCAGGATGCTGGCCGCGTCGATCGCACCCTCGGCGGCACCGGCCCCGACGAGCGTGTGGATCTCGTCGATGAACAGGATGATGTCTCCGCGGGTTCGGATCTCCTTGAGCACCTTCTTCAGGCGCTCCTCGAAGTCACCGCGGTAGCGCGACCCGGCCACAAGGGCGCCGAGGTCGAGGGTGTAGAGCTGCTTGTCCTTCAGGGTCTCGGGCACGTCGCCGCGCACGATGTCCTGGGCCAGGCCCTCCACCACGGCGGTCTTGCCGACGCCGGGCTCACCGATCAGCACCGGGTTGTTCTTGGTGCGCCGGGAGAGCACCTGCATGACCCGCTCGATCTCCTTGCCGCGCCCGATGACCGGGTCCAGCTTGTTCTCGCGGGCGGCCTGGGTCAGGTTGCGGCCGAACTGGTCCAGCACGGCCGAGCCCGAGGGGGTGCCCTCGGTGGGGCCGCCGGCGGAGACCGGCTCCTTGCCCTGGTAGCCGGACAGGAGCTGGATGACCTGCTGGCGGACCCGGTTCAGGTCGGCGCCGAGCTTGGTGAGCACCTGCGCGGCGACGCCCTCACCCTCGCGGATGAGGCCGAGCAGGATGTGCTCGGTGCCGATGTAGTTGTGGCCCAGCTGGAGCGCCTCACGCAGAGACAGCTCGAGGACCTTCTTCGCACGGGGGGTGAACGGGATGTGCCCGGACGGCGCCTGCTGACCCTCGCCGATGATTTCCTGGACCTGCTGGCGCACGGCCTCCAGGGAGATGTTCAGCGACTCCAGTGCCTTCGCGGCCACGCCCTCGCCCTCGTGGATGAGGCCGAGCAGGATGTGCTCGGTGCCGATGTAGTTGTGGTTGAGCATCCGCGCCTCTTCCTGGGCAAGGACAACCACTCGGCGGGCTCTGTCTGTAAATCTCTCGAACATCTGCGTACTCCTCACGGGCCGGGACCGACACCGGTCATGGCGGTGTGTGTCATCGATGCTAACGGCGCCGGTCCGGCGATGATGCCCCTGTTCGCCAGCGGCAGAGAGCACGCCGGTCACGATCGTGCAACGCCCGACGGCGGATGGTCGCCGTCGGCGGCCCGCGCACCGCGGGCCGTGGTCGCCTCAGGCGAGCTTGGCCTCGAACTCCTCGAGGGCGTCGGCTCCGAACAGGACGAACCGGACCGTCTCTACGCCGGGTGCGTCCGCCGCTCGGACGGTGCTCACCGCGATCTCGGCGACCTGCGCCATCTCCCAGCCGTAGACCCCGCCGCTGATCGCCGGGAACGCCACCGATGTGGCCCCGAGCCGGCTCGCCACATCGAGGCTCGAGGAGAACGCGGACGCGAGCAGCGCCGGGTCCGTCTGACCCCGGTGCCGGTTCGGCCCCACGGTGTGGATGACCCACCGGGCGGGCAGGTTCCCGGCGCCGGTCGCGACCGCCTGGCCGACCGGCAGCCCGTCCCGGAGCGTGGTAGCCCGCAGCCGCTGGCACTCCTCCAGCAGCGCCGGCCCGGCCCCGCGGTGGATGGCGCCGTCGACCCCACCTCCACCGAGCAGCGAGGAGTTCGCCGCGTTCACGATGGCGTCGACGGACTGGGTGGTGATGTCGCCGGCAACGGCTTCGATGCGCATGACCCCACTGTGGCACGTCCGGGCACCGCGCCGGAGTCCGTGCGTGCCGCGAGTTCCAGCGTCATGAACACGCTGTTCGGGTCCTCGCGGTAGGACCCGAACGGACCGCACGGTGCGAACCCGTGACGGGTGTACAGGCTCCGGGCGGGCGCGAAGAACTCCTGCGACCCGGTCTCCAGGCTGACGCGGCCGTAGCCGCGCTCGCGGGCGGTCCCGAGCAGCCGGCGAAGAACGGCGGACGCGACGCCGCGCCCACGCGCAGCGGGGGCGGTGCGCATCGACTTCAGCTCTCCGTGCCCGGCACGGGTCCCGCCTTCGTCACGGGGCGACGTCGCTTCGAGTTCGACGAGCGCACCACAGCCCAGCAGCGTGCCGTCGGGCGCCCGCGCGGAGAGGAATGCGACCCCGTCGGCCGCGAGCGCCTCGTGGTCGAGCGCGTGCACGGAGTCCGCGGGGGACGTGGCGAACATGTCCGTGAGGTGCTCGGCGAGCAGGGCCTGCACGTCGGCGCGGGACGGGGAGTCGGTGGCGACGATCACCCGCACCATGGTGTCGCGACGACGTTTCTCGGGGATTTCGCCGGGCGATCGGAGGAGCCGTCAGTGCCCGATGTCGTGCCCACCCGGCACGACGCGCCCCGCGACGCCCGGTCCAGCCGTCCCACCAGCCGAGCGACGGTGTCTCCCTCAGCTCTCCACGAGCAACGTGAACGGCCCTTCGTTCACCAGCGAGACCGACATCATCGCGCCGAACTCGCCTGTCGCCGTGGTGATCCCCCGCTCGCGCAGGTCCGCGACCACCGCCTCCACCAGCGGCTCCGCGACCGGGCCCGGGGCGGCCGCGGACCAGGACGGACGCCGGCCCTTGCGGGTGTCCCCGTACAGAGTGAACTGGCTGACCACGAGCACGCCGGCGGCCGGGGTGTCCGCCACGGACGCCTCCCCCTCGAGGATCCGCAGCTCGGCGATCTTGCGGGCCACTCGCCGCGCGTCGTCGGCGGTGTCCGCCACCGCGACCCCGACGAGGGCGAGCAGGCCCGGGCCGATCTGCCCCACGACCTCGCCGTCGACGTGCACCGACGCGGAACTGACCCGCTGCAGCACCGCCCGCATCGCCTCAGCCCAGCCCGGGCGGCGCTTCGGCGCCGAAGGCGGCGCGGATCGCGCCTGCGGGCGCCCCACCACCGAGGACCGGCACCCGCCCCCACGACCAGAACCCCTCGACGCCCAGCTCGTGCAGCGCGGCGGCGAGGATCACCGGACGGGCCCGGCCTCCGCCGTCGGACACCTTGAACGCGAGCGCGCGGCCGTCGGGCATCGCCGCGGCATACACGCCGTCGGCGCCGTCCTTGGCGACCAGGCCCGGCTCGGAGGTCATCGCCTCGGTGACGTCGCGGCCGGTGCCGCCGACCAGCCACGGGTGCGCGGTCATCGCGGCCCGCACCCGTGCCTCGGGGCCGGTCTCGGCGGCGGCGATCCGGGCGAACGCGCGCGCCAGGCCGACCACGGTGGTCGAGAACTGCGGCGCCCCGCAACCGTCCACCGCCAGGTGCGCTGGTTCGACACCGGTCAGCTCGGTGATGGTCGCCGCGATCGACTGCTGCAGCGGGTGGGCGGGATCCAGGTACCCCTCCGTGGGCCACCCGGCGGCGCGGCAGGTGGCCAGCATGCCGGCGTGCTTGCCGGAGCAGTTGTGCGCGAGCGCCGACGGCGGCCGCCCGGCCGCGATCCACGCGGCGGCACTCGGTTCGTGCCAGGGCAGCGACGGTGGGGTGCGCAGGTCGGCCTCGCTCAGACCGGCACCGGCGAGGATGGTCGCCGCGACGTCGAGGTGCCGCGGCTCGCCGTAGTGTGACGCGCACACGAGAGCGAGCTGCTCATTGCTGACCTCCAGCCCCGCGCGCAGCATCGCCAGCGCCTGCACCGGTTTGATGGCCGACCGGGGGTAGATCTCCTGCTCGGGCTCACCCAGCGTGCGGACGGCCGCGCCGTCGGCGCCGAGGGCGACCAGATGTCCGGTGTGCACCGACTCCACCAGTGTCCCCCGGATCACCCACGCCAGCGGCTCCCCCGGCGCGGGTCGAGCCAGCCGCGGCGGTGGCTTCACCACCGGCTGCCCCCACCGCCACCGCTGCCGCCGGAGCCGCCGCGGCCGCTGTACCGGGCCACGGCGGGGCGCACGTCCGCGAGGTAGATGCCGGCCGGGATCGCCGCGATGAGCACGAGGAACAGCGAGCTGCCGCCCCCGCCCGCGGGGATGCCGAGGAAGCCGAGCACAGTGGCAAGGGCGAGCACGCCGCCCCAGAAGCCCTTGGTGCGCTTGTCGGCCGAGGTGAACGCCGTCGACGGCCGCAGCAGGGCGTCGACCAGGGCCCAGAGGGCGAGCCCGAAGGCGATGACGGACAGGCCGAGGAACAGGTACGCCTGGATGATCGCGATCACAGCATGAGGGTACGCGAGCGGCGCCTCAGCCGGGTCGCCCGGTGTCGATCTCGATGAGGGCCTCCCGGGCCTGGGTGCCGGTCATCCCGGTCAGCTCGAGCAGGTCCACCACGAGCGAGCGCAGCAGCACCACCAGCGTCTGGGTCTGCCACCCGGTGAACGCCTGCGGGTCCAGGTCGCCCGCCACCGAGAGCAGCTGCGGACGCAGCCGGATCAGGTCGGCGTTCGAACCGAACGCGACCCCGATGTCCCGGCTCGCCCGGGCGGTCACCTCGAGGATGCCGGCGACCCGGTCGTTGTCCTGCATGGTGGCGGAGACGGACCAGGACCGGCGCGCGATCACCCGGAGGTTGCGCATCGCCCGGTCGCACAGGGTGCTGGCCCGCTGGAGCCGGGTGAGGAGGTCGTCGTGGCGCAACGCCGACGGCGTCAGCCGGGTCGCCTCGAGGGCGTCCCGCACGAGCGTGTTCCACTCGTCGATGACCCCCTGCGACCCGCGCGCCCGGACCAGGGCGTCGTTGAGGACCTCCGGGTCGGCGAGCCGGATGCCGCGGGCCAGGTCCTCGGCGGTGATGGCCAGTTCGGCCATCCCGGCGGCGGCCAGCGACTGCGCCCGCTTGCGCACGTCGAGCGGCAGCAGGGCCGCGGTGAGCAGGGCCAGCGCGCCTCCGATGAGGGCGTCCAGCCAGCGCCCGACCCCGCCACCGAGGAGCGTGGTGGAGAACCCCACGATCACCACGGCCTGCACCCCGGCCTGCATGGCGAGCATCTGCGCGCCGTCGACGAGCCGGGCCACCGAGACCGCGAGCGCGAGCACCACGGCGATCTGCACGGGTCCGGTGCCGAACAGGTGCGCGAACACCTCGCCGAACGCGACCCCGAGGGTCACCCCGAGCGCTAGTTCGGCCACCTTGCGCGGGCGCCGGTCGTTGCCGTACCCGAGGCACACCCAGGCTGCGATCGCCGCGAACACCGGCACCTCGTGGCCGACCAGGTACAGCGCGATGGCGTAGGCGACCCCGGCGGCCACGGACGCGCTGATGATCCCGACTGCGTTCGAGCGGAGCCGGCGGACGCCGCGGCCGACTCGGGCGCCGACGAGGACGCGGGCCCGGCGCAGGTCGAATCGCCGTCGGGGTGCGTCGGCGCGCGCCGGTCCGTTGCTCACACCTGGACAGCGTACGGGTGGCGGGTGGCTCCCACCGATCGGCTGCGCGAGAACTCCCCGACGGCGCGGCGCCGGTTCCGCGGGTCCGTCCCGCTCAGGCGGGTGCTACAGCGTCCGACGGCGCAGCATCGGTCCCGCTGCCGGCTCCGGCCGGTCGGTGCCCGCGCCCTCGACGGACACGATGAGCTCCTGGGCGGCCGCGATGCCGCCGACCGTCAGCTGGACGTCCGGGGCGACGTTGCGCTTGATGACGGCCAGAGCCACCGGGCCCAGCTCGTGGTGCCGCACGACGGACGTGACCCGCCCGACCTCCCGTTCGCCGTCGAGCACCGCCTCCCCCGGTTCCGGGGTGAGGTGCTCACTGCCGTCCAGGTGCAGCATCACCAGCCGGCGCGGCGGCCGGCCAAGGTTGAACACGCGGGCGACGGTCTCCTGGCCCCGGTAGCAGCCCTTGTTCAGGTGCACGCTGGTGCGCAGCCAGTCCAGCTCGTGCGGGATGGCGCGCTCGTCGACCTCCCGGGCCAGACGGGGGCGCCAGGCGGCCACCCGCATCGCCTCCCACGCCCATGCCCCGGCGAGCCGCGCACCGGCACTCTCGGCGGCCCGGACCACGGCCGGGACGTCGGCGCGGGGCACGAGCCACAGCTGCGCGGCCCACTCCGAGCCGGGGTGGTCGGCGTCGGCGGGGCCGTACCGGGTCGAGCCCGGGGCGGTCGCCGGCCAGGGGTCGCGCCAGGTCACCGGCTCGGCGCCCTCGGCGGTGCGCAGCGACGGTCCCGCGGCGGAGGTACCGAGGACGGCGGTGTCGGTGTCGATGGCCACCTCGACCCGGAGCATGAACCGCATCGACTCCAGGAACGCGGCGAGCCCGGCGGCGTCGCCGGCCTCGGTGATCAGCCAGGCGGTCGCGCCGTCGTCGACGACGGCCGGGGCGTGCTGGACGCGACCGTTCGGGTCGAGCAGCAACAGCTCGGTGGACACCCCCGGGGCGAGCGTGGCGACGTCCTGCGAGCTGAGCGTGTGCAGCCAACTGAGCCGGTCCACGCCGGTCACGGTCACGACACCGAGGTGGGACAGGTCCACGACGGCCAGCCCCCTGGCGAGGTCGCGCTGCTCCCGGTTGGGTTCGCCGTAATGCGCGGCAACGCCCGAGTCCGGGCCGCCGGCCGCGACGGCGCCGTGGCGGGACAACAGGGGCGAGGCGATGGTGGTCACATCAGGGACAAGGCCGGCGGGCGCTGCTTCATTCCGGACCGTGGGTCCGCCCTTCGCCTCGTTCGCCGTCATTGCCGCTGGAGCCGGCCGGAGGAGTAGGACTGCATCTCGTGCCCGAACGCGGCCAGGTCCGTGGCCCACATGAGTTCGCTGCGCACCAGGCCGTACATCCGGGCGGCGGCGGAGACCTCCGCGCCGGATGCGGTCCGGGCGACCAGGTCGGTCGCGAGCTCGATGCGGGGGCCCTGGGCCACGCCGAGGTAGACGCTCACGTGGCCGCTCGGCTCGGCGAGCAGCACCTCGAGCTCGGTGGCCGACGGCGGTGGTGCGGCCGAGCCGGACGCCTCGCCCTCCGCTGCGGGTGCTGCGGGCGCGGGCGGGTCGGTCAGCGCGCTTGGGTCGTCCGGCACCGTGGGCACCACGCGCCAGAACCCGGACTCGGTGGCCCACAGCTGACCGGGGCGCAGGGCGGCCACGTCGATGTCGCCCTCGAGCGAGTCGAGCTCGCCGTCAAGGTTCCAGGTGGTGGCCGTGTACGCGAGGTACGGGCCGCCGTCGGAGGTGAAACTCACCTCGACGAGGATCGGCCGCTCCGGGATGTCCGGATAGCTGAGGAACCCCGGACCGCGCCAGGTGCCGAGCAGCCAGGCCAGCGGGTAGGTCTCCGGGGCGAGGCCGTCGGGGATGGCGAAACTCATGGGCGTGGACTCCCTTGGGGCGGGTCGGCTTTGCCGCCGATGGTACTCGTCAGGCCAGCAGCAGCCGGGCCAGCACGTAGACCGGGAGACCGGCAACGGCCACCGGTAGCATCGCCGCGGCCAGTGCCGGGAAGGGCCGCCCGGAGGCGGGGAACTGCCCGAACAGCCGGTGCGCCGCGGCGACCACGACCCCCGCGGAGAGGCCGATCAACGCCCCGGCGAGGGGCCCGACGTCGGTCACCGAGCCGACCGCGAGTCCACCGGCGGCGGCCACGACGATGGTGATGCCGGCGCCGATCCAGCCCGGGAAAGGCAGCGCCGTGCACGTCGCGGCGACGGCGAGCGTGACGGCCCCGCAGAGCAGCAGGCCGATCGCCGTCGGGCCGGTGCCGACCGCGATCCACCCGGTCGCGGAGGTGACCACCGCGGTCCCGGCGACCACACCGGAGACCGACTCCACCAGGCGTGGGCGCCCGTCCCGGCGCACGAGTTCGTGCACGAACGCGCCCACCACGGACAACGCGAACACGACGGCGACGAACGCGAGGTCGTCGGTGAGCAGCAGCACCCCGATGGAGGCCGCCACGGTTGCGAGCAGCACGACGCTGGCGCCGCGCGGCGCCGGCAGCCCGAGCAGGGCCGGCCAGCCGAGCGAGAACAGCGCACCGATCGCGGCGACGGTGCCGATCAGCAGATACCGGTCCCCGAACGCGGTGATGCCGATGCCTGCGGCCGCGGTCGCCGCGACCACCGCGCGGAACGCGCCGCTCATCATCTGCCTCGTGTACCTCTCGGTCGGTCCGCTGGCCACGATCCGACCGCGCGGTACAGGCGGAACGCTACCTGCAATACGATGACGCAACCGGTCGGGAGGAGCACGCGTGGCAGAACTTCTGCTGCTTACGTCAGAGCCTGGCGGTTCGGCACAGGTGCTTCCCGCCCTCGCTCTGTTGCATCACCGCGTCCGGGTGGTGCCCGTCGAGCCGTCGTCGCTGCTGGACGCGCCGGACGCCGACGTGGTGCTCATCGACGGTCGGCGGGATCTCGCGAGGGCCCGGAGCACCTGCCAGCTGCTGCGCACGACGGGCATCGAAGTGCCGGTCCTGCTGGTGCTCGGCGAGGGTGGGCTGTCCGTTGTCGGCAAGGACTGGGGCATCGACGACCTGGTCCTCGCCGATGCCGGCCCGGCCGAGGTGGACGCGCGGCTGCGGCTGGTCACCCAGCGCTCGGACCGGCAGAGTTCCGAAGACCCGGAGGAGATCCTCGCCGGTGAGCTCGTCATCGACTCCGGTGGCTACACCGCACGGCTGCGGGGCGAGCCGCTGGACCTGACCTACAAGGAGTTCGAGCTCCTGAAGTACCTGAGCCAGCACCCGGGACGGGTGTTCACCCGCGCCCAGCTGCTCCAGGAGGTGTGGGGCTACGACTACTACGGCGGCACCCGGACGGTGGACGTCCACGTCCGACGCCTGCGCGCCAAGCTGGGCCCCGAGCACGACGCGATGATCGGGACCGTCCGCAACGTCGGATACCGGTTCGACCTCCCCCGCGAGCGACGCCCCGGTGGCGAGGCCCCCGCGGGCACCGACGCGACCACCGCACCGGCTGTGACGTCGCCCACCGAGCCGACCACCGCCGTCGACGGTTAGAATCTCTTCCGACGCCGGGTCGCGCTAGCCCCGGGCTCCAACATCAGCCGCTACGAGCGGCCTTCGCGCCGTCAGGCGCTGGGCGGCCCGGCGTCATCGACCGAACTCTCGCCGTTCGCGCGGTGTTCACTCGCGTGCCCCCGGTGCTCTAGCCTGATTCCGCTGACATTGCCCTTCCCCCGGAGTGAATGCTGTGCGCTTCCGACTGACCCCCCGCGATGTCACATTCTTCGACCTCTTCGCCATGAACGCGCAGCACCTCGTCGACGGCGCCGACCTGCTCGCCCAGCTCATCGGGGCCGACCCGCCCGACCGGCCCGGCCACGCGGCTCGGCTGCACGAGATCGAGCAGGACGCTGACGACGCCAAGGCCACGATCATGAACCGGCTGAACCAGACGTTCGTGACGCCGTTCGACCGCGACGACATCTATACCCTCGCCGCTGCGATGGATGACTGCATCGACGCCATGGAGGAGGCAGGGGACATCATCGTGCGCTACCAGATCGTCGACATCCCCGACGAACTCGTCACGATGGTCGCGACGCTGCAGCGGGCCGCCGAGCTGACCCTGGCCGCGATGCCCAAGCTACGCACGATGACCGACCTGAAGCCCTACTGGGTGGAGATCAACCGCCTGGAGAGCGAGGCGAACCGGACCTACCGCGCGCTCCTGGCGCACCTGTTCGGCAGCCCGCAGTTCCAACGGAGCCCGGCGGACGTGGTCGAGCTCATCAAGCTCAAGAACGTCGTCGACGTCCTCGAGCAGGCCTCCGACGCCTTCGAACGCGTGGGCAACGTGGTGCAGACCATCTACGTCAAGGAAACCTGAGGCGGTGGAGCTCGCCCTCGTCCTGTTGGTGATCGCGATCGCGCTGACGTTCGACTTCACCAACGGCTTCCATGACGCCGCCAACGCGATCGCGACCTCGGTCTCGACGAGGGCACTGACACCGCGCGCGGCGCTGCTTCTCGCGGCCGTCATGAACCTGGTCGGCGCACTGCTCGGCACGGGGGTCGCGGAGACCATCGGCAGCGGCATCGTGGATGCCCCGCCCGGCATCTCCGGCCTGGCGCTGGTGCTCTCCGGCCTGCTCGGCGCGATCACCTGGAACCTGATCACGTGGTGGAGGGGGCTGCCCTCCTCGTCCTCGCACGCCCTCATCGGCGGCCTCACCGGCGCCGGCATCGCGTCGATGGCGACCGTGCACTGGTCGGTGATCTGGGACAAGGTCGTCATCCCGATGGTCGCCTCACCGCTGGTCGGGTTCGCGCTCGCGTACGTGATCATGGTCGCTGTGCTGTGGATCTTCCGGAGCGCCGCCCCGGGGCCGACCCAGCGGCGGTTCCGGATTGCCCAGACCGTCTCCGCGGCTGCGATGGCGCTCGGCCACGGCCTGCAGGACGCGCAGAAGACGATGGGCGTGATCGTGCTGGCCCTGGTCGCCGGCGGGCTGCACGAGGGCACGGACATCCCGCTCTGGGTCAAGCTCGCCGCCGCCGGTGCGATCTCGCTCGGCACGTACGCCGGTGGGTGGCGGATCATGCGGACCCTCGGCCGCAAGATCATCGAGCTCGATCCCGCTCGGGGGTTCGTCGCCGAGTCGGTCGCCTCGAGCGTGCTGTACACGACGGCGTTCGTGTTCCACGCGCCGATCTCGACGACGCACACCATCACCTCAGCGATCATGGGCGTCGGCGCCACGAGGCGGGCCTCGGCGGTGCGCTGGGGCATGGCCCGCAGCATCGGGGTGGCCTGGCTGCTGACCATCCCGGCCTCGGCCGCCGTGGCGGCGGTGCTCTATCTGGTGCTCAGCATCTTCGTGTGAGGCCCGGGCACCTCTACCCATTCGCCGAGTTTCCGTGGCAGACCGCCGGCTCATAGACTCGCCCACGACATATCGCACCGGGCTCGTACCGGTCGACCACTACTTCTGGGGAGTCCAAGACCCATGTCCCGTCGCATCGTCCGCACCACCCTCGCCCTGGTCGGCGCCGCCGGCCTCGCCGCGTCCCTGAGCGCCTGTGGCAGCCAGGTCGCCACCGTCGACGCGGGCGCCTGCTCGAACGTCAGCGACCTGGAGGGCGAGCTCACCGAGATCCCCACCGTCGACTGCGGCGAGGCGCACGACGCCCAGTTCGTGCACGTCTTCGACATCGACCAGGACGGCGACTACCCCGGCGACGAGGCCATCGCGGCCGCCGCCGAGGAGGGCTGCAGGACCGGCTTCGAGTCCTTCGTCGGCATCAGCTACGACGAGTCCGCGCTCGGCCTCGACTTCATCCCGCCGAACGAGAACACCTGGGACGCAGCGAACGACCGCCAGGTCATCTGCGTGGCCTACCTGCTCGACGGCACCACCACCACGGAGAGCTGGGAGGGCGCGGCCATCTGAGTCGCCCCGCCGCACCACCGCGAAGGGCCGCACCTCCTCGTCACCGAGGGGTGCGGCCCTTCGCCGTCGGACCCCGGTCCGGTCAGGTACGTTGGTGCCGCGTCGCCCACCCGAACCGAGGAGTCGATCCGATGACCGCTGCCGTCCGTCGCCGTCGCGCCGTCCTGGCGATCGCCGCCGCCCTGCTGGTCGCGCCGGTCCTGGGTGCGTGCTCCGGGGATCCCGGGGACGAGGAGAGCCCGCAGACGTTCACCCAGGGTGGTGGCACGGAGGACCCCAGCACGACCGGCGACCCCAGCAGCACGGACGACCCGAGCAGCACCGAACCCGCTGCGCCGCCGTCGACCCCCGCGCCGGACACCACGACCGCCACCGACGACGCGGGCGTGCCCGTCGCCGGCGTCGGCGACTGCATGCGCGCGAGCGACCTGTTCGCGGTCATCACCGAGGGCGACGGGCTCTCCGGCCTGCCGACGATCGACTGCGCGACCGAGCACGAGGTCCAGATCGTCGCGATCTACGAGATGACCGACGACGCCTACCCGGGCGACACCGAGATCCAGACGGCGGCGCTGGCGGAGTGCACCACCCTGTTCGAGGGCTTCGTCGGCATCCCGGCCGCGGACTCGTCCCTGTCGGTGGCACCGATCACCCCGAGTGCGGACACCTGGGCCACCGGTGCCCGCACCGCCTACTGCGTGGCCGTTGCCCCCGAGCCGACGACGACCTCGTTCGAGGGCGCCGGCATCTGACCGGCCCGCTCAACCGAGCCGGCGCAGCGCCGGCGCAGCGGGGCGGCTCAGCCGAAGCGGCCGGAGATGTAGTCCTCGGTGGACTTCTCGGACGGGGTGGAGAACATCGTGGTGGTGTCGTCCATCTCGATGAGGTGTCCGGGCTTGCCGGTGCCGGCGATGTTGAAGAACCCGGTGCGGTCCGAGACCCTGGCCGCCTGCTGCATGTTGTGGGTCACGATCACGATCGTGTAGTCGTTCTTCAGCTCCGAGATCAGGTCCTCGATGGCCAGCGTCGAGATCGGGTCGAGGGCCGAGCAGGGCTCGTCCATGAGGAGCACCTGGGGCTCCACGGCGATCGCCCGGGCGATGCACAGCCGCTGCTGCTGCCCGCCGGACAGTGACGAGCCGGGCAGGTGCAGGCGGTCCTTGACCTCGTTCCAGAGGTTCGCCCCGGTCAGGGACCGCTCGACGAGCTCCGCGGCCGCGGCCTTGCCGATCCGCCGGTTGTTGAGCCGGACGCCGGCGAGCACGTTGTCCGCGATGGACATCGTCGGGAACGGGTTCGGGCGCTGGAACACCATGCCGACCTGGCGGCGCACCTCCACCGGGTCCACGCCGGGCCCGTACAGATCCTGGCCGTCCATGACGGCCTTGCCGGTCACGTAGGCCTTCGGGATGACCTCGTGCATCCGGTTCAGGGTGCGCAGGAACGTGGACTTGCCGCAGCCCGAGGGACCGATCAGGGCGGTGACGCTGCGTGCCTCGATCACCATGTTTACGCCCTCGACGGCGAGGAAGTCACCGTAGTAGACGTTCAGGTCGTTGACATCGATGCGCTTAGACACAAGCGGTCCTTCCGGAGCAGGCGGGGGGATTCATGGAGGTGTTGGCGGCGGGAACCGGAGACAGGGAGGTCACCGGGCTCCCTTCGGGGAGAAGTACCTGCTGACCAGGCGTGCGATGAGGTTGAGCAGCATCACGATCAGGATCAGGGTGAGGGCGCCGGCCCAGGCACGGTCCGCCGATGCGCCGCCCTGGGCGTACTGGCGGTAGACGAACACCGGGAGCGTGGCGATCCGGCCGTCGAAGGCGTCCCAGTTCACGCTGGTGGCGATGCCGACGGTGAGCAACAGCGGGGCGGTCTCACCGATCACGCGGGCGATGGCGATCATGACGCCGGTGGTGATACCCGCGATGGCGGTACGCAGCACCACCTTGACGATGGTCAACCACTTCGGGACGCCGAGCGCGTAGGACGCCTCGCGCAGCTCGTTCGGGACCAGCCGCAGCATCTCCTCGACGCTGCGCACCACGACCGGGGTCATCAGCACGGCCAGGGCGACACCACCGATCACGGCGGCCTTGTACGCCGGGCCGAAGACGACCAGGAACAGGGTGAACGCGAACAGGCCGGCCACGATGGACGGGATACCGGTCATCACGTCCACCAGCACCGTGATTCCACGGGAGAGCGGGCCGCGCCCGTACTCGACCAGGTAGATGGCAGTGAAGATGCCGAGCGGGATCGCGATGATCGAGGCGATGCCGGTGACGTACACGGTCCCGATGATCGCGTGGAACGCGCCACCCTCGACCATCTGACCGAAGATCCCGGTCATGTCCGTGGTGAGGAACTCCCAGCTGAACCTCGTCAGCCCGTCCCCGACGACGATCCAGAGCAGGGACACCAGCGGGATGAGCGCGATGATGAAGGCGAACGTGACGAGGGTGGTGGCGAGCCGGTCCTTGGCCCAACGCTCCCCCTCGACCACGCGCGAGGTCACGGTCATCACGATCGCGAACAGGATCGCGCCGATGAAGAAGACGCCGGCGATGGTGGGCCCTTCACCGAGGAACTGGATCCCCACGGCGAGCAGCAGCGAGACGGCGAGGACCGGGATCGGTGCCCACTTCGGGAGCCTGCGGGTGGTCCGGACCGGGACCGGGGGCGTGGTGACAGTCATCAGTTGGCTCCCGAGAACTCGGCGCGGCGCGCGATGATCCAGCGGGCGATGAGGTTCACGCCGAAGGTCATGACGAACAGGATCAGCCCGGACGCGATCAGGGCGTCGACGCCGAGGCCGCTGGCCTCCGGGAAGTGGCTGGCGATGTTCGCCGCGATCGACTGGTGCTGCCCGGGTTGGAGCAGGTAGAAGTTGATCAGGTACCCGGGCGAGAGGACCATCAGCACGGCCATCGTCTCACCGAGCGCCCGCCCGAGCCCGAGCATGGTCGCCGAGATGAGGCCGGAGCGCCCGAACGGCAGCACCGCCTGGCGGATCATCTCCCACCGGGTGGCGCCAAGGGCCAGGGAGGCCTCCTCGTGCAGCCGAGGGGTCTGCAGGAACACCTCGCGGACCGTCGCGGTGATGATCGGCAGGATCATGATCGCGAGCACGAGTCCGGCGGTGAGGATGTTGCGGGCCGGGGCCTGGTACCCGGTGAAGATCGTCGGGCCGACGTTCTCCTCCAGCCACGCGGTCGCGGGGTTCGTGCTGAGCCAGGTGAACAGCGGGCTGACCAGCGGCTGCAGCCATTGGATGCCCCACAGGCCGAAGATCACGGACGGGATCGCGGCGAGGAGGTCGATCAGGTAGCCGAGGCCCTGGGCGAGCCGGCGCGGCGCGTAATGCGAGATGAACAGGCCGATGCCGATGCTCAGCGGCACCGCGACGACGAGCGCGATGACCGAGGAGATCGCCGTGCCGAACAGCAGCGGCCAGACCCAGGACCACAGGTCCCGGCCGAGCATGAAGCCGATGTCCTCGAACTCCGAGGAGGCCGCGGTGAGTGCCGGCCACGCGCGGACGAGCAGGAAGATCGCGACCGCCGCGAGGATGATCAGGATGAAGATCCCACTGGCAGTGGAGATCCCCTGGAACACACGGTTGCCGAGCCGTCCTGGGGTCCGGCCGACCCGCACCTTCGGCGGCGCTTCGGGTTCCGAGGGGGGTGATTCGGCGACTGCCACTGGTCCTCCGGGGCGATTTGGGGGGATGGGAGGTTACGACGTGCGTCAGGCGAGTCGGTGCTCAGCGTACTGAGGCACCGACCCGCCTGACCTGGTGGGCTGGATCAGCCGGCGACCGTGATCTGCTCGAGGGCCGCGGTGACCTGCTCGCGCAGGTCGTCCGAGATCGGGGCAGAACCCGCGACGTCCGGCTGTGCGGCGCGGTCCTGACCCTCAGGGCTCGCCACATACGTGAGGTAGGCCGCCACGTTCGCAGCGTCCTCCTCGGTCTCGTAGACCGAGCACGCGATCGAGTAGGAGACCAGCACGATCGGGTAGGTACCGGCCTCGGTGGTGTCGCGGGCCAGATCGATCGTCAGGCGCAGGTCGGTCGCACCCTCGGCCGCCGGGGAGGCGTCGATGATGGCGGCCGCGGCCTCCGGGGAGAACGGCACGAACTCGTCGCCCACACCCACCGCGACCGTACCGAGGTCACCCGCACGCGAGGCGTCGGCGTAGCCGATGGTGCCCTCGGCGCCGCTGACCGTGTCGATCATGCCGGAAGTCTGGGCGCCGGACTGGGTGCCCTCGATCGGCCAGGTGCCGGACGCCTCGTTGGTCCACACGTCGGGGGCGGTCGCCACGAGGTACTCGGTGAAGTTCTCGGTGGTGCCGGACTCGTCGGAGCGGTTCACCGGCACGATGGCCAGGTCGGGCAGCCCGACGTCAGGGTTCGACTCGGCAATGGCCGGGTCGTTCCAGTTCGTGATCTCACCGGCGAAGATGCCGGCGATGGTGGCCGGGGTCATGTTGATGTTCTCGGCGTCCACGCCGGGGAGGTTGTAGATGACGGCGATCGGGCTGATGTACAGGGGCAGCTCGATGACCTCGCCGCCGAAGCAGCGGTCCACGCCCGCGGCCAGCTCCTCGTCGTCCATCGCGGCGTCCGAACCGGCGAACAGCACGGTGCCGTTGAGGAACTGCTCGCGACCGGTGCCCGAGCCCGTGGGGTCGTAGCTCACCGTGACGCCCGGGTTCGCCTCGGTGAAGCCGGCGATCCAGCCGCCCACCGCGTTCTCCTGGGAGCTCGCGCCGGAACCGGCGATGGAGCCGGAGAGGTCGCTGGTGGCGTCGCCACCGTTGTCGCCACCGGTGTCGCCGTCGGTGGACGTGTCGTCGCCGTCGCCGCCACCACAGGCAGCGAGGGTGAGCGCGAGGGCGCTGATCACAGAGATGCCCGCCAGGCGGCGGCTAGGTGCAAGCTTCACGTTCGAATCCCGTTTCTGTTGGCTGGGTCGGGACTGCGCACCCGGTGATATCCCACGGCGTGCCGCAGCCACGCTTGACGGTAGGGAGCGTGGGTGTATGCGCCTCCTGATTCAGGTGAACAGCAGGTGAACGAGCCACAACAATGGGCGTGACCTTCGCCACGCGTCAATGGCACGGCGCTCGACCTTGAGCCGCTGGTGGGAACAGTCGAACCTTGGATTACTGCTCAGGCCTCGAGACCACGCTGGCGCTCCAGGGCGACCAGACGGGCCTTTCCCGAGGACCTCCGCGCCATATGGATCACCAGGAGCTCACCGGTACGCAGGTACGGGTCCCGGTCCGGGATGGCCTTCGAGAGCCGGTAGGGGCTGCGAGCCGAGATGCTGGTGAGGATGATCGGCAGCACCGGACGATGGGTGGAGACCACCGTGGGCCGGTGCCGTGCGCCGAGCAGCGAACCCATGAACGAGCGCACGCCGGACCTGTTCTGCTTGGCCGCGGTCTCGGTGAGTTGTGGCGCCGTCATCAGGTCCAGGCCGCTCGCGTCCAGGTACGGCCGCACGGTGGCCACGCACCGTTCCCACGGCGAGGAGATGACCTCCTCGACCCCATAAGCCGCGAGGATCGGCACGATCGCCGTCGCCTGCTTCGCGCCGACGGGGGTGAGCGGCCGAGACTCCTCGCCGCCCTTCCAGGAGGATCGGCTCCTGGCCCGCCCGTGCCGGGCCACGATCACCGTCCAGGTGTCCAGCAGGCCGTCCTCCCAGAGGTCGAGCAGGGCCCCGAGGGGCTCGACGTCATCGGACCGGGTGAGGAGCTTGCGGGCCGCCCTGGCCTCGACCCAGCGGGACTCGTCCACCTCATGCTTGGACGCGTCCTTGATCTTGCCGCGCGGCGCGATCGCGTGGCTTTCGTCGGAGATCTGCCTCGCCGCCCAGTACGTGCAGACCTTCACGCGGCCGTCCGTGAGCTTGTACTTCACCAACGGCAGCGGGACGCCGAGGAGCACCGAGAGACCCGTCTCCTCCTTGACCTCCCGCACGGCGCACATCGGTAGCGACTCGCCGTCGCCGTCGAGCTTGCCCTTGGGCCAGGACCAGTCGTCGTACCGCGGCCGGTGGATCAGCAGCACCTCGAGGCGCCGCCCCACCACGCGCCAGATCAACGCCCCGGCGGCCTGTACCACCGGCACAGACGAGTTGCCCACGCCTCAGCGATCCACGCTCGCGCGGCGCCGATGCGCCGCCATGAGGGACTCCTGCAGGTCCACCAGCCGGTTCCCGTCGTCGTCGAGGTAGCGCCTGGTCCACACGTGCCGGCCGTCGCCTTCCGGAGCGAGGTGCCAGGCTGCCGTGGTGTCGGCAGCCGACCGATCGATCAGGCCGACGAGCTCGGCGACGTGGTCGGGGTCGATCACCCGGATCAGCACCTCCACCCGCCGGTCCAGGTTGCGGTGCATGAGGTCGGCGCTGCCGATGAAGACCTCGGGATCGCCATCGCCGGCGAACGCGTAGATCCGGGAGTGCTCCAGGAAGCGCCCGAGGATCGAGCGCACCCGGATGTTCTCGCTGAGCCCGGGGATCCCCGGTTTGATCGCGCAGATCCCGCGGACGATGACGTCCACCGGGACTCCGGCCTGGGACGCGCGGTAGAGGGCGTCGATGGTGACCTCGTCCACGACCGAGTTCATCTTGAACTTGACCCACGCCTCGCGGCCGGCCCGCTTGTTCTCGATCTCCCGGTCGATCCGTTCCACGAGCCCGTTCCGGATGGAGCGCGGGGCGACCAGGAGCCGGTGGAACCGGGACTTCGGGGCATACCCGGAGAGCTGGTTGAAAAGCCGGGTGAGGTCCTGGCCCACCTCGGAGTTGCACGTGAGCAGCCCGTGGTCCTCGTAGAGGCGAGCCGTCTTCGGGTTGTAGTTCCCGGTGCCCACGTGACAGTAGCGGCGGAGCCCGTCCGCCTCCTGGCGCACCACCAGGGAGAGCTTGCAGTGGGTCTTCAGGCCGACGATGCCGTACACGACGTGCACGCCCGCCTGCTCGAGCTTGCGGGCCCAGGTGATGTTCGCCTGCTCGTCGAAGCGCGCCTTGATCTCCACGATGGCGAGCACCTGCTTGCCGGCCTCGGCGGCGTCGATGAGTGCGTCGATGATCGGGGAGTCACCGGAGGTCCGGTACAGGGTCTGCTTGATCGCGAGCACGTTCGGGTCCGCCGCCGCCTGGGCGAGGAACTGCTGCACGCTCGTCGAGAACGAGTCGTAGGGGTGGTGCAGCAGGATGTCGTGGTTGCGGATCGCTGCGAAGAAGTCGGTCGGGTTCGCGCTCTCCACCTCGGCCAGGCCGCGGGCGGTGGCGGCCACGAACCGGGGGTACTTCAGCTCGGGCCGGTCGACGTCCGTGAGCACGCCGAGGCCGGTCAGGTCCAGTGGGGGCGGCAACTCGTAGACGTCCGCATCACCGATGTCCAGCTCGCGGATCAGCATCTCCCGGAGTCGGTCGGTGAACCCGGCCGCGAGCTCGAGCCGAACCGGGGGCCCGAAACGGCGCCGCAGGAGCTCCTTCTCGAGCGCCTTCAGGAGGTTCTCCGCGTCGTCCTCCTCGACCTCGAGGTCTTCGTTGCGGGTGACCCGGAAGATGTGGTGCTCCACCACCTCCATGCCCGGGAACAGGTAGTACAGGAACGACGCGATGACGTCCTCGATCGGCACGAACGAGGCGATCTCGGTGGTGTCGGTGGCGTCCTCGGGGCGCACTGGCCGGCCGGTGGCGTCGACGGCGATGAACCGGGGCAGCAGCGGCGGCACCTTCACCCGCGCGAAGTGCTCCTTGCCGGTGCTCGGGTTGCGCACGATCACGGCCAGGTTGAGGGAGAGCCCGGAGATGTACGGGAACGGGTGCGCCGGGTCCACGGCGAGCGGGGTGAGCACCGGGAAGATCATCTTCCGGAAGTACCGGTGCAGCCGCTCCTTCTCGGTCTCGTGGAGATCGTCGAAGTGCACCAGGGTGATGCCCTCGGCCGCGAGCGCGGGCTGCACCAGGTCCGTGAACACAGCCGCATGCCGGGCGGTCAGTTCGTGGGCCTTGACCGAGATGGCGTCGAGCACCTGGCGCGGCAGCAGCCCGGACGCGCCCGGCACCGCCATGCCGGTGGCGATACGACGCTTCAGACCGGCGACCCGGACCATGAAGAACTCATCGAGGTTGGACGCGAAGATGGACAGGAACTGGACCCGTTCGAGCAGGGGCAGTCCCTCGTCCTCGGCGAGCTCGAGCACCCGCTCGTTGAACGCGAGCCAGCTCAGCTCCCGGTCGGCGAACCGGTCCTCGGGCAGCTCGTGCGGCTCCGCGTCGTTGAACGCGTCGACGTCGAGGGTGATCGAGTTGACGCCGTCCAGACTGTCCACCTGCTCGCTCATGAGCCCCATCGTGGCACCTCCCGGCGCTCAGTGTGAACCGGTGCGTGCGTACTGGACGTGGGCGCGGGCCCGATGGAATCCGGCGCGCTCGTACACGGCGATCGCCGGGGCGTTCTCCCCCTCCACATACAGCTCGAGCCCGGTGAGATCCCGGGCCGCGAACGCCGCCATCGCGTGCGCGGTGAGCAGCCCGCCGATGCCGCGACCCTGCGCGTCCGGGTCCACGCCGAGCACATAGATCTCCCCGACCCGATCGGAGATCTTCACCCACATGGAACCGAGTGTTCGGCCGCTGTTCACGTCCTCGGCGAGCCAGAACAGTCGTCCGTCGAACCACGGCTGGGCCATCCGAGCCTCGAGGTCGGCGCGCGTCATCCGGCCCTGCTCGGGGTGGTCGGCGAACGCGCGGGCGTTCACGGTCAGCCAGGCCTGTTCGTCGCTGCCGGGTTCGAACGTGCGCACCCGAACGCCGTCGACGGCGGAGGTCGGTTCGCTCTGTGACGGCACCTTCGTGGGCTCGGGCACGGTCGGTGCGGGTGCGGTCATCACCCAGAGGTCACGAACCACGCCGAGCCCGCGGGTCGCCGCCAGAGCCCGTGCGGGCGCGAGGTCACCGTGCGCCCAGACGCGCACGTCCTCCGGGCCGTGCAGCCCGTCCGCGCCGTCCGGCGTATCCAGCCCGTCCAGCCCGTCCAGCCCGTCCAGCACCGCGTCCAGGAGTGCCCCGCCGATCCCCCGGCGACGCGCTGCCGGATCCACGGCGAGCTCGCCCGACCCGTCGGCCACCTGGGCGTACCCGAGGATCGGGACCGGCCCCCCGCCGTCGGGCCCTTCCGGCCCACCTCGCACGATCAGGTGCCGCACGGGCCGGCCGCCGCCCAGGTTCAGCAGCGACTGCTCGTCGAACGCGGCCTCACCGTCGGCGGCGGCGACCCGGGCGGCCAGGTCCCGCACGGCGGCGACGTCCGCGGCTGGCAGCGCCCGCGCGACCTCGATCGCCATCAGTCCAGCCGCCCGGCCCGCCACAGGGCCGCGGCGTTCTCCAGGTCGGTGGCGGTGTCCAGCAGCGCTCCGGCGTTGCGGGTGAGCCGGGTGGCCCGATCCCGGTCGTCGAGCTCGACCCAGTCCGCGTCCATGGCAGAGCCGGTCGCGAGCACCCGCAGGAACGCGGCGGCGCGGTCAAGGGTCACGTCGAGGTCGCCCCGGAACACACCGGAGAGCACGGCGTCGGCGAGCTCGCGGATCTGGTCCGGGCCGGGCGGGGACGCGACGCCGGCGACGACCCCGGCGACCTCCGCGCGGTGCAGGCCGAGGTGGTAGCGCTCGGCGATGGTGTGCGGGTCCCGCCGGGTCCACTCACGCAGGAGGTAGAGGCGCCAGAGCGCCCCGGGCAGGGTGTCAGCCGGGCTCTGGGACCACATCGAGGCGACCGTGTCCAGACCCTCGGTGTCCACGAGCGTGATCAGGCGCCGCACCAGGTCCGGGTCCTCGGCGCCGTCCCGGCCGCCGAGCACGAGCGCGCCGGCCGTCGTGTGCGCGAGTTCGGACCGGACCGCCGGGTCGATGTCACCGGCGATCTGCTCTGCCTCCTGCGGGCTCAACATCGCAGGGCGGCGGAAACGGTGCGTGCTCAACATGCTCCTCGAGGTCGGCGATCATGGGCCTGGCGACCCGGACGCCTCGACAACGCCGCGACGCCACCGGGCATTCCGGGTGGAGCGGATCGGCACTCACCCGAAATTTCGGCCCTCACCACGATACGTGGGCACCGTCTCGCGCACACGTTCGCCCCGGACCAGGTGCACGGCGTCGAACCTCTCCAGCAGCTCCCCGGCCTTCGCGTGCCGGAACCAGACCCGGGAGCCGATGGCGGGCACGCGGTGCCCACGCCGATAACGCAGCGGGGTCTGCACCTCGCCCGCACCCTCGGAGCGCAGCAGCGCCGAACCATCGACGGCGCGCGGCAGCCGGTCCTTGCCGGGCGGTCCGGACGCCGCGTACCCACCGCCGAACGCGGTCGCGATCCGGGCCGCCGGCCGCCGGACCACGTCCAGCCCGAAGAAGGCGGCCGGACGGGCGGTGAAGCCGGAGTAGTCGTCGAACAGGGTCGGACAGAACAGGCCGGATCCGGCGGTCACCTCGGTCACGGTCGGGTCCGGTGCGACGTCGTGCACGGACCCGCTGCCACCTGCGTTGACCAGCAGCTGCCTGCCCAGATGATCCTCGAGGGCGGCCACCACGGCGGGGCGACGGCCGGCGAGCTCGCGCAGCGAGGCCCGCTTGAGGATCCGGACCCCCACACCGCGCAGCCCGGCCTCGCCAAGACCCGCCACCTGCGCGTCGTAGAACATCACCCCGCGGACCCGGACCCGTCCGGTGCGCTCGACCGCCCGGGCCAGCGCGACGGCGTCGGCCGGGCTGCGCAGCGGTGAGCGCCGCACGCCCAGGTGGACCCCGAGCGGGGCGATCCGCAGCGAGGCGTCCACATCGATGCAGACCTGCACGGCCGGACCGCCCGGGGACCCGGCCCGGATCAGGGCCCGCTCGATCAGCGCGATCTGGGCGACGTCGTCGACCATCAGCGTGATGGCCTCCCGGGCCGCCGGGTTCGAGGCGAGCGCTACCAGCGAGGCGGTGTCCACGCTCGGGTATCCGACGAGTACGTCCGAGATGCCGTCCTCGGCGAGCCAGAGCGCCTCGGCGAGTGAGTAGGCCATCACGCCGGAGAAGCCGTGCACGTCCAGGGCCCGGTGCACCAGGTGCCGCACCCGGACCGACTTGGTCGCCAGCCGCACCGGGGTGTCGCCGGCGCGGGCGATCAGATCCCGTGCGTTGATGTCGAAGGTGTCCAGGTCCACGACGGCGAGCGGTGCACTGAGGGAGCGGGTCGCGTCACGCCATGGCGCGGGCCGGCCGACGGCCCCTGATCGACTCATGCCCCCATTGTCACGTGTGCGGGCAAGTCCGCGCGATGATGTCCCGATGACCGCACCTGCGACGTGGCGGAACTGGGCCGGGACCGCGTCGGCCGAGCCCAGCCGGTTCGCCCGCCCTGCCTCCGAGGATGAGGCCGCGGCGCTGGTCCGGGCGGCCGCCGAGAGCGGCGGGCGGGTCCGGGCCGTCGGGGCCGGGCACTCGTTCAGCCCGGCCGTCGTCACCGACGGCACCCTGATCAGCCTCGACCACCTCGACCGGGTGGAGTGGGTGGGACCCGAGGAGGCCGACGGCGCCCGCGAGGTCCGCGTCGGAGCGGGCATCCGGCTGTCGGCGCTGTGCGAGGAGCTCGCGCGGCGTGGCCTGGCCCTGGAGAACATGGGCGACATCGACGCCCAGTCGCTGGCCGGGGCGATCTCCACCGGAACCCACGGCACCGGCGCCGCCTTCACCGGGTTCGCGGCCCAGGTGCGCGCGGTGCGGCTGATCACGCCCGACGGCGACGTGGTCGCGGCGAGCGTTGCGCAGCGCCCGGAGCTGTTCGAGGCGGCCCGGCTCGGGCTGGGTGCCGTGGGGCTGCTCACCGCGATCACGATGCGGTGCGTGCCCGCGTTCGGGCTGCGTGCGGTGGAGGCGCCGATGCCGCTCGGGCAGGTGCTGGAGTCGCTGCCCGAGGCGGACGGACCGGTCGCCACGAACGAGCACTTCGAGTTCTACTGGTTCCCGTACACGGAGATCGCCCTGACGAAGGCGAACAACACCGTTCGGCCCGGTGAGGGCGGGACGCCGCTGCCCACCTGGCGCCGCGTCCTCGACGACGAGGTGCTCTCCAACGGCATCTTCAGCGCCACGAACGCGCTCACCGCGAGGCTGCCGGCGCTCACCCCGACCGTGAACCGGGTGGCGTCGCGGCTGCTGACCGCCCGGACCTACACGGCGTCGTCGGCGGCCGTGTTCACGTCCCCGCGCCGGGTGGTGTTCAAGGAGATGGAGTACGCGCTGCCCGTCGAGGCCGTGGTGCCGGCGCTGCGCGAGGTGGACGCCTGGGTGCGCCGGACCGGGGAGAACGTGCCGTTCCCGGTGGAGGTGCGGTTCGCCGCGGCGGACGACGTGTGGCTCTCCACCGCGCACGGGCGCGCGACCGGGTACATCGCGGTGCACCAGTTCCACACCCTGGCGCACGAGCGGTACTTCCGCGCGGTCGAGGACATCATGATCGCCCACGCCGGCCGGCCGCACTGGGGCAAGATGCACCGCCGCGACGCGGCCGGCCTGGCCGACCTCTACCCGAGGTTCGCCGACTTCCTCGCGGTACGGGACGCCGTCGACCCCCGAGGGCTGTTCGCGAACGGCTACACCGACACGGTGTTCGGCCCCGCTGGGAGGTAGCATCGCCGGGTCCGCCTCGCCGACCTTGAGAGGTGCCCGCCCATGCGCCGGTCCGTGAGCGCCGACCTCGACTTCAGCACCGGTGAGGGCGCCACCCAGGTGGCCCTGCTGATCGCCGTCGCCCGCGCGCCGGGGCTCGAGATCACCGACGAGCTGGCCGTCACCAAGGACGGCGACCCGGTCGAGGTCGTGGAGATCGGAGCGCCGCACCACGGCGTGATGCACCTCGTCGAGTTCGACGCCGCGACCGTCCGCGGCGCCGAGGTGCGGATCCGGTACCGCGCCACGATCGACGGCGACCCCGCATCGGCGCTCGCCCTCGCGCCGGCGCCGAGCACGTCCGACCTGCTCACCTACCTGCGCCCGAGCCGGTACGCCGAGTCCGACGAACTGCTCCCGACGGCGCGGCGCGAGTTCCGTGGGCTGAGCGGTCTCGCGCTGCTCGACGCCGTCGCCGCGTGGGTCCGCGAGCGCCTGTTCTACGTGCCCGGGTCGAGCCGGGTGACCGACGGCGCCGTGTCCACGATGCTGCTCGGGCAGGGCGTCTGCCGTGACTACGCGCACCTGGTGGTGGCGTTGCTGCGCGCGATGGACACCCCGGCCAGGCTGACCGCGGTGTACGCGCCCGGGCTGAGCCCGATGGACTTCCACGCGGTCGCGGAGGCCTGGGTGGCGGGCCACTGGCACGTGGTGGACGCCACCGGGCTGGCGCCGCGCGAGTCCCTGGTGCGGATCGCCACCGGCCGCGACGCCGCCGACACCGCGTTCCTGTCCAGCTACGGCGGCGGCCTGCGGATGGGTCCACAGCGGGTGCTGGCCACGGTGGCTGGCGACCTGCCCGTGGACGAGCCGTCAGCGGCGGTCCGGCTGCCCTGACGCCCCGCTCGGGACGGGCAGAGGTGCCCCCGCGATCCGGACCGGGACGTCCGGGCCCGGGCCTAGAGTTGGTGGGCACCCGGCGTGGGCCGCCGGGCGACCAGCGAGGGGACCGGCAGATGTCATACAACAACCAGTACGGCCAGCCGCCGCAGGATCCCTACCAGGCGAGCGGCCCGCAGTCCTGGGCCGGCAGCGGCCCCGCGGTGCCGGGCGGAGAGGCCTACGGGCAGGGGGTCGTCCCGCACGCGTACGGGCAGAACTCCTACGGGGACCCCGGTCCCCACGGACCTGCCGCCGGCGCGTACGGCCCGCAGCCGGGCGCGTATGGCCCGTCGCCCGGGACGTATGGGCCGCCACCCGGTGCCTACGGCGCGTACGGTCCGATCGCACCACCACACAAGGACACCACCACCGCGTACCTGCTCTGGTTCTTCCTCGGCGGATTCGGTGTGCACAACTTCTACCTGAACCGTGTCGGGCCAGGGATCGGCCAGATCGGACTGAACCTGCTCGGGTGGCTGACGGTGTGGATCCTCATCGGCTGGTTCGCGTTTGTCGCTCTGGCCATCTGGTGGATCATCGACGCGTTCATGATCCCCGGCATCATCCGGGAGCAGAACTACCGGGCCACCGGCTACCCGCAGCCCTGGTAGCCCGAGAGGACAGGCACCGCGAGCCGCCGAGTAGACTTCCCCGGCGAGTACGAGCCGGCGTGCCGCTCGCGGGCCTCTAGCTCAATCGGTAGAGCTGCGGACTTTTAATCCGTAGGTTGTGGGTTCGAGCCCCACGGGGCCCACTCACCGGTTCTGCACCCAGCCGCTCTCATCAGCGCGAGGCGAGCTGATCTATGTGGTGGCAGTGGAACCAGACCATCAGGAGAGCCCTGTGTCCGGCCCGCGTTCGTGCTCTGCGGGACCAGGATCATCCCGATGAAGCGGTTGATCGTGACCGTCACGGCCCAGCCTGCGGCGAATGCGCACGCCGACAGCGTGTACGCGCGGGACCCGGCGGGTGCGAGCAGGTGGACCGAGCACCAGATCGGGATGCCGATGAGCGGGCCGACGAGGTTGAGGACGTTGAACACCGTCCCCAGGGCGCAACCGTCGGGTCGTCGGCTCCGGAGACGATCATCACGACGAGCGCGACGAGATAGACCACCGCGGCGACGACGAAGACTCCGCACGCCCATAGTCCCAGGAGCGGACTCGGCGCCTCGCGACGATCCATCACGCTCTCCATTCGATTCACGCCGCGGCGGCGAAGCCTGACGAGGCCGCACGCCGTCGTTTGGCGATCGCATGTCGGTCGCGTACATACTAGTTGTTACACTGTTCCCATGAACTCACGCGATCAACTCACGGACGCGATGGCGGAGCTCCTGTGGGAGCGCGGCTACGCGGCGACGAGCCCACGCGAGGTGATGGTGCGCGCCGGGGTCGGCCAGGGCAGCATGTACCACCACTTCAGCGGCAAGCACGAGCTGGCCGTCGAGGCACTGTCGGCGGTCACCGGAGAGATGACGGGCGAGTCCTCGTTGCTCGAGGGAGGCGCCTCGCCGCTGGAGCGGATGAAGCGCTACCTGTCGATCCCCCGCGCGGGGACCCTCGGCTGCCGGGTGGGCCGGATGACCCAGGATCCGCAGGTGGTGGTGGATGCGGAGCTCATCGCGATCGTCGCGAACGCCTTCGACACGATGCTGGGCCGTTGGGAGCAGACGATCACCGCTGCGATCGCGGTTGGAGAACTGCCCGCGAGCATCGTCCCGGCCGACCTCGCCCGAACGCTGGCCGCGGTCATCCAGGGCGGCTATGTGCTCGCCCGGGCGAAGGGCGAACAGGGCCCCATGGACGCCGCGATCCGGGGCGCCGTGTCCCTGCTCGACGCCGCGCACGCTGCCGGCAACGACAACTGACCAACCCGAGAAGGAGAACCCCATGACAGTACGAGTCGGAATCAACGGATTCGGCCGCATCGGCCGCAGCTACCTGCGCGCCGCCCTACGCAGCGGCGCCGACGTCGAGGTAGTCGCGATCAACGACATCGCCGACGCCGCGACCCTCGCCTCGCTCCTGGAGTGGGACTCGCTGGCCGGGCATCTCGACGGCGTCCAGGTCGACGAGGACGCCATCGTCGTCAACGGTGCTCGCATCCGCGTCACCGCGGAACGAGAGCCGGCCACCATCCCGTGGGGCGAAGAGCGCGTCGACGTCGTCATCGAGTCCACCGGCCGGTTCGCTGACTCTGAGAGCGCGCGTCAGCACCTGGTGGCGGGTGCACGAAAGGTCATCATCTCCGCGCCCGCGTCCGGCGATGTGCCGGCGGTCGTGCTCGGCGTCAACGACGAGGCGATCGACGTGGCGCAGGACGTGTTCTCCAACGGCTCCTGCACCACCAACTGCCTCGCCCCGATGGTGAAGGTGCTGCACGAGGCGTTCGGCATCGAGTCCGGGATCATGACGACGATCCACGCCTACACCAGCGACCAGCGTCTGCACGATGCCCCGCACGGCGACCTGCGGCGTGCCCGCGCCGCGGGCCTGTCCACGATTCCGACGTCCTCGGGCGCCGCAGGCACGATCGGGCGCATCATCCCCGAGCTCGACGGGAGGCTCACGGGCCTGGCCCTGCGCGTGCCGGTGCCCGTCGGATCCATCACGGACCTCACGGTCAAGCTCACGCGGCCGGCGACCGTCGACGAGGTCAACTCGGCCTTCCACACCGCGGCAACGACCCCCGGACTCTCGCCCTACCTCGCCTACTCCGAGGCACCCATCGTGTCGGCCGACATCGTGGGCAACCCCCACTCGGCGATCTTCGACGCGCCGCTGACCCAGGTCGTCGGCGATCAGGTCAAGGTCTTCGCCTGGTACGACAACGAATGGGGATTCTCGAACCGGCTCGTCGAGCTGTCCGAGCGCATCAGCGGGTGAGTGCGGACCCACGAGACAGGTTAGGCTTGCCTTACGGGAGCGCCGCTGACATGTGAGCGTCTCCTGCGTCCTCACCTTGACGTGGAAGGCATCACATGACTGTGTCCGAACGCCCTCAGCGCGCCCAGCGGGTCCAGCGCCCCCAGATCGTGCTGCAGGTCCTCGAGCGCATCCAGCTGACCCCGCACATGGTCCGCATCGTCGCCGGCGGACCCGGGATCGCCGATGTCGCGGACAACGGTTCCACGGATGCGTACACGAAGATGGTCTTCGCGCACCCGGAGACGGACCTCACGCCGCCCTACGACCTCGCCGCGCTGCGTGAGGAGCTGCCGACCTCGCTGCTGCCCTCGATGCGCACCTACACGATCCGCCACTTCGACCTGGCGAACGGTCACATCTGGATCGACTTCGTGGTGCATGGCGCCGAGGGCCTCGCCGGTCCGTGGGCGGATGCCGCCCGACCCGGTGACGCGGTGGTGCTCGGCGGCATCGGCGGCGGCTACGCTCCGGACCCGGATGCCGACTGGCACCTGCTCGCCGGTGACGACTCGGCACTGCCTGCGATCGCCGCCGCGCTGGAAGCAATGCCTTCCGACGCCCGCGGTGTCGCACTGCTCGAGGTGGACGGCGTCGCCGACCGGCTCGAACTCACGGCCCCCCACGGCATCCGGATCGAGTGGTTGCACCGGGATGGCCGCGAAGCGGGCACCACCACCCTGTTGGCCGACGCGGTGCGCGCCCTCGACTGGCGGGAGGGCCGCGTGCAGGTCTTCGCCCATGGTGAGCGCGGTGCGATGAAGTCGCTGCGCCCGTACCTGACCGACGAGCGCGCCCTCGACCGCTCACAACTCTCACTCTCGGCATACTGGGCCCACGGTCGCAAGGAGGACACCTTCCAGGCCGAGAAGCGCGAGCCGATCGGACAGATCTAGCCACCGCCCGCCTCACACCGGCTAGCGTCAGCCCACATGAGTCACCTCGATTCCACGCCGCCGGACCGGCTGAGCCGGTTCACGCGGACGCGGCACGTCGCCAACTGGGCCAACCTCTCCACCGCACTCGGACTCGGCGTGGCCACGGCCGGCGGGGCGACGATCCGCCGCGGCCCGCAGCTGCTGTACCTGGCCGAGCACTACCGGTGGCACTTCCCGACCGGCGGCGCGTTCACCGTCGGTGACGTCGTGATCAGCCGTCACGACATCAGCAAGCTGACGGCCAGGAACCCCACCCTCCTCAGGCACGAGGAACGGCACAGCCGGCAGTGGATGGCCTGCCTCGGTCTGCCGTTCATCCCGCTGTACCTGCTGTCGATGGGCTGGTCCTGGCTGCGCACCGGGGACCGCGCCGCACGGTGCTTCTTCGAACGCAACGCGGGCCTCGCCGACGGCGGGTACCTCGAGGTGCCGCCCCGCCCCATCGGGCCCGTGCTCGCGCGGTCCGTGACAGTGCTCGCACGTCGGGTCCGGCGCGCACCAGCGACGGGACCGACCGCGTGACCGGCCGCGATCACGCCCTCGACCGGCTCGCGCACGCCGTCCTCTGGCCCGGCTTCGCGGGCACCACGGCCCCGGCCTGGTTGTTGCGGGCACGGGCGGCCGGCGCACCCGGCGCGGTGCTGTTCGCCACGAACATCGACGACGGCGACCCGCACCAGGCGGCGCGTCTGGTCGCCGAGCTCGGTGGTCAGGATGCCGTGACGGGCATCGACGAGGAGGGCGGGTCGGTCACCCGGCTGCACGCGCGCACCGGGTCCCCCGTGCCCGGTCACGCCGTGCTCGGCCGCGCGGACGACGTCAAGGCGACCGCCGCCGTCGCCGCCCGGATCGGGACCGAACTCGCCGAGCGGGGCATCGGGGTGGACCTCGCCCCGGTCGCGGACGTGAACAGCAACCCGGCGAACCCGGTGATCGGAGTGCGCTCGTTCGGCGCCGATCCGGACCTGGTGGCCCGGCACACGGCCGCCTATGTGCGCGGCCTGCAGAGCACCGGCACGGCCGCCTGCGCCAAGCACTTCCCAGGACATGGGGACACCGCGACCGACTCCCACTTGGGCGGCGCCCGCTCCTCCGCAACCGTGGCGGAGCTCGAGGAGATCCACCTCGCGCCGTTCCGCGCCGCGATCGACGCCGGCGTCCGCGCCGTGCTCACCGCGCATCTGGTGGTCGATCACCTCGGCCCCGAACCGGCCACGGTCAATCCTCGGGCGACCGCGCTGCTGCGCGGCCTCGGGTTCGACGGCCTGATCGTCTCGGATGCGCTGGACATGCGCGCGATCTCGGCGACCCTCGGGATCGGGGGTGGCGCCGTCGCCGCACTGCGGGCCGGCGTGGACCTGCTCTGCCTCGGCAACGCCGGCGTCTACCCGGTCACGGCGGCGGACCCACACCCGGACGAGCGCACGTACGCCGAGACCCAGCACGCCATCGTCGAGGCGATGCGCTCGGGCGCGCTCGATCCCGAGGTCCTCGAGGCGGCGGCTGCCCGGATCGAGGCACTGCGGTCCTGGATCGCCCAGCAGCGGGCAGCCCACGCCACCGCTCCGATCACCGACCGGGCCGCCGTCGACGTGGCCCGCGACGCCTGCGAGGTGCACGGCGACGTCGCCCTGCGGACCGGATCGACCGTGGTGGTCGTGGACGGCCGCGCGGGCCGGAACGAGGCTGCGGGGGTCGTCCCCGATCCCGTGGCAGCGGCACTCGCGGAGCGTCGGTCGGTCACCGCGATCACCGCCGCCGGGACGGCCTCCGGTGACCTCCTCGATGCGACCCGCGACGCCCAGCTGGTCCTCGTCCTGGACCAGCCACACCTGCATGACGTCGAGCGGGAGCTGCTCGGGTCGGTGCTGGCCGCACGTCCGGACGCGGTGGTGGTGCGCCTGGGCTGGCCCGACGAGCTCGCGTCCGCCCCGGCGCGGATGGTGACCACGTACGGGTCGGGTGCCGCGAGCGGCCGGGCGGTGGCGGACCTGCTCTGCGGGCCGCAGTAGCCGCCCTCTGGCGCTGCCGACAGCGCGCGCCCGAGAGCAGCGTCGGCGGGAGACGACGGAGCGCCTACCCCGAGGGCGACCCCTGCCGCCAAGAAACGCCAGACACTGCACTCCTCAGGCTCACAACGAGAGCTCACCTGGCACGGTCCACCCACCCAAGGGGACGATCTCGGGCAACGGTGGCACCGCCGCGCCGTCGACGACTGGGTCGAACACGACCGCCAACGCGAAGCACGAAGCCTCACTCACGCGAATCGTCAGCTTCGACTGCGCATTTGCCGCCTGACCATCCGGGTTGGGCGATGTCGGCAGCGGCACCGTGTCCAGCACCGAGAACACAGCCCCCGCAGGAGCGTCCGCGATGCGTGCCAGCAGGGTCCGCCCATCGAACGTCAGCACCGCCGACCGGCCATCCGGTGCGATGTCGACCGTGGCCGAGGTGTGCATGAACCACCACGCATCCGCCGGCTCCGAGGCCTGCACCTCATCCTGCACGACCACACGGGTGCGGTCATCGATCATCGCAACCCCGCGCAGCCAGGCATCGACACCGCGATCAGCGTAGGCAGATGTGAGGTCGGCGACCGTGAAGGCGGCGATCGGAGCAGAACCCTTGGCGATCACCTCCCCCGCGCCCGTCACCGACTGATCGGGTCCGCCGCCGGGATTGATGACGAGCGTGTTCTGCCCTTCCGCACGCTTGCGGTAATAGGTCCAGCGCTGGCTGCCGAAGTAGCCCGGCAGGCTGTAGGAGTCCGCACCCAGATCCTCCGCCCAGCGGACGCCCCCGGCATCGAGCACGAAGGTCCCCATGTCCAGGTCGCCGTGGCTGCTGGCGTTGTCACCGGGTCTGAAGCCGGTGAACAGGCCGGTCGAGCCTGCCCAGGCCGACCTGGAGAGCGCGATGCCGACGTGTTCGTACACGACGTCGGTCGCCAGCCCTGCCTGCGCCGGTGTCGCTCGGTCCGAGAGTCCGTACCAGACCATCGCCGCGGCTGGATCGACCGACGCCAGCCCCTCGTCCGCCCACCACGCGTACTCAGGGTGCTCGTACCGCTCCGCCAACCAGTACATCTCCGGTAGAGGTACCTGGGCAGGCGACGCGTCAGCGACGTTGAAGCTGAGGCCGCTCGTGCCAGCCATGTGAAGCGCGAACGCCCCGGTCTCAGCAAGGCCGGGGGCATCCGACATGCCGAAGTCGCGGCCCGTGGCCGATACCAGGCTCGCGATGTACTGGACAAGGAACTTGGTCGCGTACTTCCAGTAGACGATCCCCTCGGGGAACCCGCCCGAGGGGGCGTACTCGTCGATCGCCGGGCCGACGTGCCTCATGCCCAGCTGCAGGAGCCTCTCGGTGAGTCCCGGATCGACCTCGGCCAGGGCCAGGCTCGCCATCGCGATCCCACCCACGCACACGATCTGCCAGTTGTTCGTCTCGGTTGTCCAACCGGCACCGTTCTCGTAGGCCTCCAGCGCAGGTAGCAGACCCCTGTCGAGCATCGCGGCCGCGATGCTCGATCGCCGTTCGTCATCGAGGTAGGCATGGAGCCAGTCGTAGCCGATGGCGAAGCCGTTCAACAGCTCCGCCACCGACAGGAAGCTCTCCGGGTTCCAGTCCGGGAACGCGGCAGCAGCCTCGAGTTCGACGGCGGCGCGCTCGGCGTATGCCCGGTCCTCAGTCAGCCGGTAACTCAGTGCGAGCGTCCACACGCGAGTCTTGACCTGACGCGCCGGCCACAGCAGGGACCGCCCGTTGGTGAACTCGTACACCGTCGTCGGCTCGTCCAGGAGCGCGTCGGCGCCGGCCAGCAGCCGCCCCTGCAGGGCGGCAGCACCACCGCCCGACTCGACCCACGCGTGGATCTGGGCCAACCGGTCGTCGTCAGCGATCAACCGTGGATGGTCGCTACGGACCAGTTCGATCACACGCTCCGGCACAACCGGCGCGAAGCCCCCGCGTGGCGACCTCATCGGCCACACCCGCTCGTCGGACCTGTGGCCGTGGGTGAGTGCGCAGCGCCGACGTCGACCGTGGCCCAGGACGAGCGCAGCAAGACGGTGCGCGGCGCGGAGGTCGAGGTCACGGTGTCCTTCCGTCGGCATCGGTGCCCGCTGCTGGTTGTCGCCTCCGACGAACCTCTGACGAAACATTGCGGACGCATCGGTGCGGCACACGGTAACGCTTGACGCAACGTCGCGTCAAGGAGCCCGAACTGGGCCCGACACGGCCCGCGCTCTCCTTCTGGGTGGCCACTCCGCTCCTGGATGGCCGAGCCCACCTCGTCCGGGACCGGGGTATTCACCACCGTTCAGGTAAGGCTATCCTTAGCGCCTATGAGTGAGCGTTCCGAGACCCAGGGACCACCGCGCGTGCCCGTCGCGGTGCTGGCGAGCGTCGACCCGATAGACCGGGAGATCGCGCTCGGCAGCGCCCTCGTCGACCGCCCCGACGTGGTCGCCGTGGTCCACGACCTGGAAGGCCACCGGCTCCGCCGTCGGGTCCTGCACGCCGGCACCGCCCTCGAGGACACGTTCGTCGACCTCGACCACGTCTGCCCGGCCTGCGCGGTCCGTGAGGACGCCGTGCCGGTGCTGGCCCGACTCGCGCAGACCGGCTCGTACGGCGGCATGATCCTCGCGCTGCCCGCCGCTGCCGAGCTGCTGCCGGCGGTGCGCGGCCTCGCCCAGCACCTCGGGTCGGACGGCGACCTGCGCACGGTCCGCCTCGGCGCCACGGTCAGCCTGGTGAACCCGGACACGCTCGCCACGGACCTGCTCGGCGAGGAGGACCTCGCCGACCGTGGCCTGATGCTGACCCATGGTGATCACCGGACGATCGGCGAGGTGCTGCTCGGCCAGCTGCCGGTCGCGGACGCGGTGCTGCTCACCGCACCGGCGCAGACCACCCTGCCCGAGCGGGTCGGCGTCAGCCCGACCACCCACGCCACCCACGGGGCGCACCTCGGCGCGGACCTGCTCGAGGCGCTCCGCGCCCCCGAGAGCACCCGCTGGGACGACGCGCACGAGCCGTGGCTGAGCGGCGTGCTCGGCCACCCGCACTCCACGCTCGCCACCGAACGCCGCGCGCACCCGCTGAGCATGACGCCCGGACCGGGCATGCTCGCCGACGCTGCCGGGGCCGACGCGGAGGGTGCCGGTACCCACCCGGGCGAGGCAACGCCGTCGGGCGTGTGGACCCTCGACCTGCGCTCCCCCGCCGCCGTGCACCCGAGCCGCCTGCTCACCCACATCGACGCCCTCATCAACGGCCCGCGAGTGGTCCGAGGCCGGTTCTGGGTGCCGAACCGGCCCGACTCCGTGTGCGGTGTGCTGGGCGCCGGCCGGCAGCTGAGCGTCGGGATCGCCTCGCGGTGGAACCACCACGCCCCGCACACCCGGTTCCTGGTGGTCGGCGCCGGCCCGCACCGCGCCGCGGTGGCGCAGGCGTTCGAGGAGTCGTTGCTCACCCCGGCCGAGCAGGCCGAGGGCCTCGCCGCGTGGCTCGACCGGGAGGACGACCTCGAGCCGTTCCTCGGCGCCCGGTCCTCCTCCGGGATGGCCTGAGCCGGGCGGGCTCGCCGGTGCCACACGCGTCGGCACCGGCAACAAATGCCGTGCGCGGGCGCGCGTCCAGGCCTACCGTCCGTGACATGCCTCTGCGACTGCTGGCCGTGACCTTCGATGTTCGTGACCCCGCCCGGGTGGCGGAGTTCTGGGCCGGCATGCTGGGACGGGCCGTCGTCGACGACGCGCGCGGGCGGCTCCTGCCCGGCTCCGAGACCCAGGTCGGGCTGCGGTTCTCGCACACCGCGGCCGAGAAGCCCGGTCCGAACCGGGTCCACCTCCACCTGACCAGCACGACTCCCGCGGACCAGCAGGACACGGTCACCGCGGCGGTCGAGCGTGGTGCCGCCCACCTCGACGTGGGCCAGCTGCCGGAGGAGGGCCACATCGTGCTGGCCGACACCGGCGGCAACGAGTTCTGTGTGATCGAGGCCGGCAACCAGTTCCTGGCCGGCTGCGGCTTCCTCGGCGAGGTCGCCTGCGACGGCAGCCGCGAGGTCGGCCTGTTCTGGGCGCAGGCACTGGGCTGGCCGCTCGTCTGGGACCGGGACTCCGAGACCGCGGTCCAGTCCCCGCACGGCGGCACGAAGGTCGCCTGGGGCGGCCAGCCACAGACCCCGGGACAGCGGCACGACCGCCAGCGGTTCGATCTCGTCGCCGAGGGCGACCCAGCCACCGAGGTCGACCGGCTGGTCTCCCTCGGCGCACGCAGGGTCGGCGACGGCGACGACGGCTCCGTGGCGCTGGCCGATCCCGACGGCACGGTGTTCACCGTCTCGCCGCGCTGACCTGCACCCCACTGTCCCGGACCGACCGACCCGGCCCGGCAGGGCTCCGTCAGAGCGCCCGCACCTCCAGCAGCACCGCGTGCTCGGGGTTCAGCCGCGGCAGTACCAGGCCCACCCGGTGCAGCATCCGCCCGGACAGCCGCACCCCGTGCTCGGCCCACGGCAGCGGCCGACCCCAGCCCCCGCCGTCGTCCGTCCCTACGCCGACCAGCGTGACCTCATAGGTGAGGTCCTCGTCCAGCCCGGCCAGCGTGACGGGCGGCGTGGGCTGGTGCGCCGACGTCGCCAGCATGACGCCCGCGAACAGGCCGTGCCGTCGGTCCGGCGCGACGACGCCGTGCACGAACCGGCTCGGGTCCGGCTCGTCCGCGCGGACCGTGCGGCCGGTGTGCAGGAGCTCGCGGTAGCGCTTGTGCGCGGCGATCCACTCGGCCACCCGGGCCCGCTCGGTCTCCGAGGCGGCCGTCAGGTCCCACTCGAGCCCGAAGTGCCCGAACATGGCGGTCGCGGCCCGGAAGGACAGGTCGTGGGTGCGTCCGGTGCTGTGCGAGGTGGGCGAGGCGACGTGCGCCCCGACGAGCTCGGGCGGCAGCAACAGCCCGGTCCAGCGCTGGATGTGCTGGCGTTCGAGCGGGTCGATGCAGTCCGAGGCCCAGACCCGGTCGGTGCGTTCCAGGACCTCGAGGTCCACCCGCCCGCCGCCGGAGGCGCAGCTCTCGATCTCGACCTCGGGGTGCGCGGCCTTGAGGTCGTCCACGAGCCGGTAGAACGCCGCGGTCTGGGCGTGCACGAGCGCCTTCCCGGTGGCCGGGTCGCACGCCTCGATCAGGTCGCGGTTGTGGTCCCACTTCAAGTAGGCGATGTCATAGGTGTCCAGCAGCGCGATCAGCCGGCCGCGGATGTGCGCGAACGCCTCCGGGATGGTCAGGTTCAGCACCTGCTGGCTGCGGAACTCCATCGGCAACCGGCCCACCGGCGCGAGGATCCAGTCCGGGTGCGCGCGGGCCAGGTCGGAGTCGACGTTGATCATCTCCGGCTCCACCCACAGCCCGAACTCCATGCCGGTGCCGCGCACGTGGTCGATGAGCGGGCCGAGCCCGTCCGGCCACACGTCGGCGGAGACCTCCCAGTCCCCCAGCCCCGAGGTGTCGTCACGGCGCGAGCCGAACCAGCCGTCGTCGAGCACGAACCGCTCCACCCCGACGGCGGCGCCCGCGTCCGCGAGCTCCGTCAACTTCTCGAGCCTCTGGTCGAAGTAGACGGCCTCCCAGGTGTTCAGGGCGACCGGCCGGGGCCGGGTCGCCCGGCCCGGGCGGGCGCGCAGCCACTCGTGGAATCGCGCGGACAGCTCGTCCAGGCCGACACCGTAGGAGTAGTAGAGCCACGGGGTGGTGTAGTCCTCGCCCGGGGCGAGCACGATCTCACCGGGCAGCAGGAGCTCGCCCCCGCCGAGCAGCTTGCGTCCGTCGTTGTGGTGCTCGGCGTACATGCGGTGGTTGCCGCTCCACGCCGTGTGCACGCCCCAGACCTCACCACCGCCGAAGGAGAACCCGGCCTCCCCGGCGATCATCAGCGTGGTCGAGGACAGACCGGTCCGGCCGCGCCTGCTGTCCTGGCTGCGTACGCCGAGCTGCCACGGGGCGCGCTGCGGTGCGCGTTCGCGCAGGTGGTGACCGGTGAAGTCGAGGACCTCGGTGGCCCGGGCCGGCACCGGCAGGATCAGGTGGGCGGCGTCCAGGGTGTAGGGCGCGGCCGCGTGGTTGGTCACCGTGGCACGCTGGCGGACCAGGCCCTGGGGCGACAGCTCGAGGACGACGGCGAGGCCGAGTCCGCTCGGGTCGCTCGCCTCCAGCTCGGCGCGGTCGGCGTCGAAGCGCGCGTCCGTGACGGCGAACCGGTGGCTCGAGCGGGCACCGGCGAAGTGGCCGCTCAGCCCGGGCGTGCCGAGCCAGCCCGCGGACAGCTCCGGCAGCAGGCTCACCTGGACCGGGTCGTTCGTCTGGTCGGTGACCTGCTGGGGGCGCGAGGCGAGGTCCAGGTCAGCCAGTGCGGCGCCCGGCACGTCACCGAGGTCGGCGCCCCAGTGCAGCACCTCGGGCAGCCGGTCGCCGATGGTGCGCAGCACGACGGAGACCCCGCCGGCGCGCAGGTGATGGAGCACGGGCTCGGACAAGGTTGACCTCCGGCAGGGTTCTGGATCGGGCGTGTGGACCGTGGCTAGCCCGGTCCGCACCGCTGGTTAGGCTACCGACCGTGACCCGCACCGACGCCCCGGCCGCCCCTGTCCTGAGGTCCACCTTCGACCCGGACCGCATCGCCGAGGCCCTCTCCCGTGGTGGGGCCCGGGTGCCGTTCCCGAGGGCCGGGGACCGGGCGGCGTGGGCGGCGATCACTCCCGCGAACTCGGCGATCCTCACCCGGGTGAGCTCCGCCGTCGCCGACCGGCCCTGGCCGGCGCCCACCTACTCGCAGCGCCTCGCCTTCACCCGCAGCGGCAGTCGGCGCGCGTTCGAGGAACCGTACTTCGACCGCCGCCGGAGGCTGACCGCGCTCGCGCTCGCGCTGGCCGCCGAGCCGGGCCGCCACGACGTCGACGACCTGATCGACGGCCTCGGGTTCGTCCTCGAGGAGGCGAGCTGGTGTCTGCCCGCCCATGACACGCAGCCCGGGCAGCAGCGCCGCGACCTCCCCGACCCGCAGGACCCGGTGCTCGACCTGTTCGCCGGTGAGACCGCCGCGACCCTGTCCTGGATCGCGTGGCTGCACGCCGACCGGCTCGCCGCCGCCGGAGGGCTGCTGGAGCGGATCCGTGCGGAGATCTCGCGCCGCGTGCTGGTCCCGTTCGAGACCTTCGGCCCCGCGTACACCTGGTACGCGGTCGGCACGAACTGGAACCCCTGGATCGTGGCCAACGTGCTCACCGCCACGGTGCTGCACCCTCCTTCCCCCGAGCGCACCCGCGCGATCGTCGCCTCCGCCCTGACGAGCCTTGACGGCTACCTCGCGCACGCACCGCAGGACGGCGGTTGCACCGAGGGGATCATGTACTGGTGGCAGTCGGCGGCCCGGCTGTACGAGGCCGTCGACGTGCTCGGCTGGGCCGATCCCGACGGCGCCGCTCAGGTCCTCGCGCATCCACTGCTGCGGTCGATGGTGCGCTACCCGCTCGTGGTGCACCTGGGCGGCGAGTGGTCCGCGAGTTTCGGCGACGGCGTCGGCCGGGTCCCACAGCCCGGTCCCGGCATCGACAAGGACCGGCACCCGCCGGCGCTGCTGCACCGGTTCGCGCTGGCCGTCGGCGACGACGACGTGGTCGCCATGGCCCGCACCCTCACGCCCGAGCTCGAACTGCCGGTCGCGATGTACCGCTCGCTGGTCACGTTGTTCGATCCGACCTGGCCCGACGGCGGCGCCTCCGGCCCCGAGCAGCCGTCGCCTCCCACGGCGGTCGGCTCGTACTGGCTCGGTGAGTCCGAGGTGGTCGCCCTCGGCAGCGCCGACGGCCGGCTCCGGCTGGTGGCCAAGGGTGGTCACAACGACGAGCCGCACAACCACAACGACGTCGGCAGCTTCGTGCTGGCGGTCGACGGGCAGCAGTTGCTCATCGACGTGGGCACCGGCCAGTACACCGCCGCCAGTTTCTCGCCGTCGCGCTACGACACCTGGTACCTGCGGTCCGAGTTCCACTCGGTGCCGCAGGTGGACGGAGTCGGGCAGTCCCCGGGCGCGCAGTTCCGCGGCGAGGTGTTGGCCCGGGACTCCTCCTCCATCCGGCTCGAGCTCGCCGGCGCCTACCCGGCGCAGGCGGGCCTGACGTCCTGGCAGCGGGAGCTGCGCCTGGCCGACGACGGCCTGCGGATCACCGAGCAGTGGGCCCTGGCCGGTCGGGCCGACGGCGCCGAGGACGACGCCGAGGACCCGGACGTGCGCGTGCACCTGCTGCTGGCGCGACCGCCGCTACGAGCCGCGGACGGCTCGCTCGGACTCCGCGGCCCGGACGGCGACGCGGTCCTGGCGCACCTGCACATGGACGCCGGCGACTTCGAGCTGAGCGTCGAGACGATCGGCCTCGAGGACGCCATCCTGCGTGGCGTCTGGGGCCCGGAGATCGCCAGGGTGGTGCTGCGCGCGACCGGAGGTGGCCGCACGGGCCGCGGGCGGGTCACGATCTCGCTGCCCTGAGTCGCGGCCTACCTACTGGGCGATCCACACGTGGTCGTCGTTCTTCACCGCGTGCGAGCGAACCAGGTGGCGCTGCCCGGCCCTGCTGACCAGCCCGTTCTCGGCGGCGGACGTGGCGATCCGCTCCCGGAACCTGCGCCACTGCTTGGACCCGTTCACGGTGCCCATGAACTCGATCGTCTCGGCCACGTAAACCTCGGAGCCGTCCGCGACCGGCGCGATCCGGTAGGTGATGTCGTCGTCGTGGTACATCTTCTGGGTCCACTCGGTCGGTGACTTCTGCGTGACCCAGGTGCCGGTGAGGATCGGAGCCACGAGGCCGGCGACGACGTCGACGGGCGCGTTGACGACCACGCTCTCGCCGAGAGAGCCCGCCTTGCCCGACTGCCGGCCCGCGGAGCGCCGGGCGCCAATCTCGGCGCCCTTCGCCACCGCCTTGCGCTTGACGATGGTGCCGACGACGGACATCACGAGAATCAGCGCGACCACGCCGATCCCGAGAAGGGTGGGGGTATCCATGGGGGTCAATATGTCACGGCGGTCACCGGCGGCGGTACCGCCCGGGAGGCACACCGTGGTGGGCGCGGAACCGCCGGGAGAAGTGGAACTCGTCGACGTAGCCCAGGGCACGCGCGACCGCCCGATTGGTCAGGTCCGTGTGCCGGAGCAGGGTCGCGGCCGCGGCGAGGCGTCGCTCGTTGCGGAACGCCAGGGGCGAGCGGCCCACCTCGGCCGAGAACCGTCGTCGGAACGCGTCGTAGGAAAGCCCCACCTCGGCCGCCAGGGCGCGCAGGTCGACCGGCGCGTCGAGGGTGCCCGAGAGCCGTTCCACCGCGGTCTGGATCGGTGCCGTGAGCGACTCCCCGGCGTCGGACCGGCCGGCGTCGAGCAGCCAGTCCGCGAGCGCCATGAGCTGGTGCTCGGCCGCGAGGCGACCCGAGGGGGTCATCCGCAGCACGGCCTGCAGGGCTGCCATCGCCGGCGTCGGGGACGGGTGCTGCGGGCCGGGCGCGGGCAGCGCCCCGGCTGCGTCGAGGCCTTCGAACAGTGGTCCGTCGAACACGGCGAAGACCTCCGTCCACCGTTCGCCGGGCGCCGTCGCGTACCGGTGCGGCACCCCGGGCCGGACCACCGTGACGGTGCCCGGGCGGATCGGCCGCGTGCCCTCGGCATCCTCGTAGACGCCGTGCCCGGCGAACACCGCGGACAGCACGTAGGGGCTCATGACCCGCAGATTCGCGGGCATCACAGGTTCGTCATCGATGACCTGACCGGCCAGCACGAGCCGGCCGATCCTGGTCACCGGCGCGTCCGCGACGAGCAGACGGGTGCGCTGGTCCATGGTCCGATTGAACCGCGATCGCGCCAGAACGTACATGGCATTGTCCACTCCGAGCATTCCGGCCCGGGTGTCCAACTGCCTAGCGTGGACGGTTCAGATCCGATCGATGGTGAGGTCCCGATGAGCAGCGTCCAGCACACCCACACACCCCTGGTCACCGAGCAGATGCGTGCGCAGTACCGTGACGAGGGCTACTTCATCCTGGAGAACGTCCTCAGTGACACCGAGCTCGAGCTGCTGCGCGGGGGCGCCCAGTTCGCCGTCGACCGGCTCGACGCCGAGATGGACGCCCAGGGCGTGGATCGGATCGGCATCAATGCCCGGGGCAAGCGGTACTTCTCCGCGATGGTCTACCAGCAGCGGCCCGAGCTGAGGCAGTTCCTGTTCGGGGACACGATGGCACAGATCTGCCGCGCGACCCTCGGGGACGACGCGTACCTGTTCTGGGAGCAGTACGTCCTCAAGGCGGGCGATCCGGACACCGCGTTCGCCTGGCACCAGGACTCCGGGTACGTCCATGAGAACCACGAGCCGTACCTGACCTGCTGGATCGCCCTCGACGACGTCACCGAGGAGAACGGCTCGGTGTACCTGCTGCCGTACTCACGGTCCGGGATCCGCTCCTACATCAAGCACATCCCGGACCCGCAGGTCAATGACAAGGTCTGCTACTTCGGGTCGGACCCGGGGATGCCCGTCGTGGTCCCGGCCGGGTCCATCGCCGTGTTCTCCAGCATGGTGATCCACCGCAGCGGGCCGAACCTGACCGACCGGATGCGGAGGGTCTACCTGGCGCAGTACTCGGCGGAGGTGATCATGTCCGCGGACGGCTCCGAGCCGTGGGGATCGTTCGACCCGTTCCTGCGCGACGGGGCCGTCATCGCCTGACGGCGCTCGTCGCGCGGGTGCGCGAACGGCGGATGCTCTCGCGGCCGGTCCTCGCCCGACGAGGCTCGCCCCCGACCGACGAACGGTCGCTCAGATGCCCTGCCAGGCCGGCTTTGACTCGTACGTCTGGCGGTAGTAGCTCGCGAGCTGCAGGCGGGACGCGGCGGCCTCGTCCACGAGCACGGTCGCGTGCGGGTGGTGCTGCAGGATCGTGGCCGGCCACATCGCGCTGACGCTGCCCTCGACCATGTGGTGCACGGCCTCGGCCTTGGCCAGGCCGGTGGCGACGAGCACGAGGTGCCGGGCACTCATGATGGTGGCGAGGCCCTGGGTGAGGCAGTGGGTGGGCACCTGCTCGAGGTCGCCGTCGAAGAACCGGGCGTTGTCCGCCCGGGTCTGCACGGTGAGCGTCTTGATCCGGGTGCGCGAGGCGAGCGAGGAGCCCGGCTCGTTGAAGGCGATGTGCCCGTCGGTGCCGATCCCGAGGATCTGCAGGTCCACCCCGCCGGCGTCCACGATGGCCTGCTCGTAGGCGGCGCAGGCCGCGGGGATGTCCGCGGCGAGCCCGTCGGGGCCCTGCACGTTGGCGGGGTCGATGTCCACCCGGCCGGCGAACTCCGTGTCGATCACGTTCCGGTACCGCTGCGGGTGGTCCGCGGCAAGTCCCACGTACTCGTCCAGCATGAACGCACGTGCGCCGGCGAGCGAGATCGCACCGGCGGCGTACCGGGTGGCGAGCTCGTCGTAGATCGCGAGCGGGGAGGACCCGGTGGCGACGCCGAGCACGGCATCGGGCTTGCGATCCAGCAGCGCGGCGATCGCGTCGGCGACGATGGTGGCGATGGCCCGGGAATCCGGCGCGATGATGAGCTCCATGGGCCCACTCTCCCAGAATCGCGGCATCGATCTCACCTGCGTCCGGACAGTGCCCCACAGGGCGAGGGTCCGGCGGCCGACCGGCCACCGGACCCTCGCTTCGCGGACCTCGATCCCACCAGGACCGAGGTCGGCGATCACTTCCTGACGGAGTTCCCGCCCGTGCTCTTCGCGGTCAGCCCCAGGTAGACACCGAGCAGCACGACGGCCGCGACGATCGAGATGACCCAGCGGATCCAGTCGATCCCCGAAGTGTCCTGGACGCCGAGCCAGCCGGAGATCAGGTAGCCGAGCAGGGCGCCGACGATCCCGATGATGACCGTCCAGAGCATCCCGATCTTCTGTGGCCCGGGCCGGACGAGGCGTGCGATGACGCCGATGACAGCGCCGAAGATGATGACACCGATGACTTCGCCCATGGATGAACCTCGATCCTTCTCGAACAGACATTCGCAGCGATGGCTGCAGTCGAAAGCGTGGCACAGGCGGTCCCGTCCCGCCCGTTGGGCGGATTCGGCGGCAGCTTCAGCCCGGCTCCACCGCGGGCCGTCGCCCGCTTCCCGAGATCCACACCGCAGCACTGACCGCGAGGACGCCGACCACCTCGCCGGCCGTGGGCAGCTGGGCCAGCGCGATCACGCCGATGATGGTGGCCGAGACCGGGAGCAGGGCATTCATGAGCGCGAACGTGGCCGTGCCGAGCCGCTTCAGGGTGACCTGGTCCAGCACGTACGGCACCACGCTGGAGAGCACCCCCACGGCGGCCGCGGTCACGAGGATCTCCGGGCGGACGGCGGCGCCGGCGAACGGTGCGGAGAACGGCGCGAACGCGACCGCGGCGATCGTGAGCCCCACCGCGAGGGAGGACAGTCCGTCCCGCGCCCGCACGATCCGGCCACCGATGACCATGTAGGCGGCCCAGAGCACCCCGGCGGCAAGCGCCGCAGCGAGACCGAGGAGGAGGTCCGCCGTCGACCCCGTCACCGACCAGTCCAGGCCGACGAGGCTGATCGAGAGCACCCCGAACAGTGCCAGCCCGATCGCGATCCGGGCCCGCGCCGTCCGGCCGCCCCACGCGGCCACGGCCACGGGGCCGGTGAACTCGACGGCGACGGCGGCGCCGAGCGGCAGGTGCTCGATCGCCACGTAGAACAGCATGTTCATGCCGAGCAGGACGAGCCCGAAGACGCCGGTCTGGGTGAGCGTGCGGCGGTTCCAGTCGGCGCGCCAGGGGCGCACCACGAGCAGGAGGACGACGGCGGCGAACACCGCGCGCAGCCAGGCGACGGCGTGCGGGGGCATCGTCGGGTACAGGCCCACCGCGAGGGCGGCGCCGATGTACTGCGAGAAGCCGCCGACCAGGAAGAGCAGTGGTGCCGGGGTCCGGTCCACCAGTTGTCTCATCGCTGCCCGCTCACCCGGTTCATGATGCCAGCGCACCCGGCCCGCCACGGCCGGCGGTCCGAGTCCCGGGACGGCCCCACGCCCGGCGAGGGTCAGGCCAGGTCGATCGTCACCTCGAGGGCCCGGTGGTCGGAGACCGGCAGCCGGGTGGCCGACGTCGAGACGATCCGGGCGCCGCGGACCAGAGCGTGGTCGATCTGGCGGCGGGGGTGATCGGCCGGGAACGTGTCCGCACGGGCGGTGCCGTAACGGCGCGCGAGTCGCGCCACCGTGGCGTGATTCAGGTTGAGGTCGCCGCAGACGATCCGCGCGCCGGGGAGGGTCTCGACCGACCGGAGCAGCCGGGGCAGCTGCAGCGCCGCCATCGGGCCGGCCTGGGACAGGTGCGTGCTGCAGAACCCGAGCGGCCCGTCCGGGGTGGCAAGGACTGCCGCCAGGGCGCCCCGGGGCTCGTCGCGCCAGGTGAACGGCGCCGAGGCCTTCCAGCCCGGCAGCGGGATCCGGACCCGGGGCAGCGGCCGCGCGAACCAGGCCGTGATCGGGTACCGGGACAGGATCGCCAGCCCGTACCCGGCGCCGGGGTGGTCCCCGAGGCGCGTGGTGGCGTGCTTGCCGAGGCGGACGTCGCCGCCGAGCACCGCGGCGAACCGCACGTGCGCCAGCCCCAGGGCATCGGCGATCACGTGCGCCTGGTCGAGGTGGCGCGACCGGGGCTGGTCGCGGTCCACCTCCTGCAGTGCCACCACGTCCGCGCTCACGCCGGCGAACGCGTCGGCGAGCGTGCGCTCGTCGGTGGCGCCGCCCGCGGACGCCAGGCCCCTCTGGATGTTGAAGGAGAGGACCCGCAGCCGGGTCATCCCTGGGTGGGCTCGAACGTCATCGACACCGAGTTCATGCAGAACCGGTCCCCGGTCGGGGTCTGCGGGGCGTCGTCGAAGACGTGACCCAGGTGCGAGCCGCAGTTGGCGCAGCGCACCTCGGTGCGGACCATGCCCAGCGTGCGGTCCTCGTTCAGCTCGACCGCGTCCGACTCCTTCGGCTGGTAGAAGCTCGGCCAGCCGCAGTGTGCCTCGAACTTGGTCTCGCTGCGGAACAGTTCGGCGCCGCACGCGCGGCAGTGGTAGACGCCCACCCGCTCCTCGTTCAGGAGCTCGCCGGTGCCGGGGCGCTCGGTCCCGGCCTGCCGCAGCACCTGGTACTCCTGCGGGCTGAGCTCGTTACGCCATTCGTCCTCGGACTTCGTGACCTTGTACATGCGGCCATTGTCTCTCGGGATCCACCTCGAGGCTCCTCACGGCCGAGATCGCACGTCCCACCTCGAGATCGCCCGTAACGACGTGCGATCTCGAGGGCGGGACGTGCGATCTCGGTGCGCGGGAACACGCGGGGTTGGGGACGGGTCAGCGCTTGCCGCCGCCGAGCAGGCCACCGAGCAGGTCCCCGAGGCCGCCGCCGGACTGGGCCGAGCCGGACCCGCCCGAGCCGGAACCACCGCCGAGCAGGCCACCGAGGAGGTCGCCGAGGCCACCACCGCCCGATCCGGACCCGGTCGAGCCTCCGGCGGCACCGCCGAGCAGCCCGCCGAGGAGGTCGCCGATTCCCCCGCCGCCCGACTCCGCGTCGGCACCCGTTCCGCCGCCCTGCCCGAACTTCTTCGCGAGGAAGGACAGCACGATCGGAGCCAGGATCGGCAGCAGCTTCGGCAACAGGTCGCCGAGCCCGCCACCGGAGCCCTCCGCGCCGGAATCCGCCTCGGAGAGCGTGTTGACGACGGCGTCGGTGTTCTGTCCGAACACGTTGCGGACGATCTTCGCGCCGTCGTCGGTGTCCACCTGGTCGAGGTCCACGCCGCCCTCCACGAGGGCGGATCGTGGTTGGAGATGGCTCCGACGAGGGACCGGGCGCCGTCCGGGTCCGCGGCGTTCGCGTTCATGCCGGCGAGCAGGGTGGGCAGCGCCGCGCGGGTGGCGCGCTCGGCGGTGGCGCGGTCCACGCCGAGCCGGGCGGCGACCTGGTCCATCGGGACGGCGTCGAGGATCTCTTCGGTGGTCGACATCACGGGCCTCTCATCATCGAGTGTGGGCGCCGACGGCGTCCCATCGGCGAGCGTAGCGAGCCCCGCCCGGCATGGCACCCCCTCGCGGTGCCCACCGGCACGCCCGGGCGAGGCACCGCCGTCGGGCACGTGGACGCCCGACCCACGATCTCTGCGAGCGGGGCAGAATGGGAGCAGAACCCGCGCCGGGCGCGGGCCGGCCACCAGCCACCTCTCAAGGGAGTTCCACCGCGATGCGGGTCCTGATCACGAACGACGACGGCATCGATTCACCCGGGTTGGTGACCCTGGCGCACGTCGCCGCGGACGCCGGTCACGACGTGATCGTCGCCGCCCCCAACCACCAGTACTCCGGCTACAGCGCCGCGCTGAGCGGTGAGAGCGAGAACGGCGCCGTGAAGACGTCACCCGGCCGCCCGGACGGCCTGCGGGAGGACATCGAGTCGATCGCGGTGCACGCCAGCCCCGCCCTGATCGCCTACGCGGCGGGCCTCGGTGCCTTCGGCCAGCGCCCCGACCTGCTGCTCTCCGGCATCAATCTCGGCCCGAACGTCGGGCCCGCGGTGATCCACTCCGGCACGGTCGGCGCGGCCCTGTCCGCCTCCGCCCAGGGCATCCCGGCGCTGGCGAGCTCGATCGCGGCCGAGCACCCGAAGCACTGGGACACCGCATACCTGGTGCTGACGCGGGCCTTCGAGTGGTTCACCAGCCAGACCCAGGACGCCCGCGTCCTGAACGTGAACATCCCGGACGTGCCACCGGCCGAGCTGCGTGGGCTGCGGGCGGCGCGGCTGGCCACCTTCGACGTCGACACCGACGTGGTGAACCAGCAGATCGACAAGCTCCTGTTCCGCCCGTTCGCCTCTCATGACGTGCACTTCGAGGACGACACCGACGCGGGCTACCTCGCGCGCGGGTGGGCCACCATGTCGCTGCTGCGCTCACACTCCCACGACGACGGCGCCGTGGTGCTGCCCGGCTTCGACACCGAGAGCGAGGAGGCCCGGCGATGACCTGGTTGGTGACCGGCGGGGCCGGCTACATCGGCGCGCACGTGGTCCATGCGTTCCGGGACGCAAACATCGGCGTCGTGGTGCTGGACGACCTGTCCAGTGGTCACGAGGAGTTCGTGCCCGACGGCGTCCCGTTCGTCCGCTCATCCATCCTCGACACCGACGTGGTCGCCCGGACCCTCGAGGAGCACAACTGCATCGGCGTGGTGCACGTGGCCGGGTTCAAGTACGCGGGCGTCTCCGTGCAGCAGCCGCTGCACACGTACACGCAGAACGTGACCGGGACCGTGTCGGTCCTGGAGGCGATGCAACGCGCCGGGGTCGAGGCGATCGTGTTCTCCTCCTCGGCGGCCACCTACGGCACCCCGGACGTGGACCTGGTCACCGAGGCGACCCCCACTCACCCGGAGTCGCCGTACGGGGAGTCCAAGCTGATCGGCGAGTGGCTGCTCGCCGACCAGGGCCGAGCCAGCGAGCTGCGGCACACCTCGCTGCGGTACTTCAACGTGGTCGGCTCCGGCTCGATGGAACTGCGGGACACCTCCCCGCACAACCTGTTCCCGCTGGTGCTCGAGGCCCTCGCGCAGGGGCGCACGCCGCGGATCAACGGCACCGACTACCCGACGCCGGACGGTACCTGCGTGCGCGACTACATCCACGTCGCCGACCTCGCGGACGCCCACGTGGGCGCCGCCAAGGCACTCGCGCAGGGCCGGGAACTGCTGCCCGTGTACAACCTCGGCAGCGGCGACGGCGTCTCGGTCCGGCAGATCATGGACACGATGGCGGCAGTCACGAAGATCCCGTTCGAGCCGACCGTCGCCGCGCGTCGGCCCGGGGACCCGGCGCGGATCGTCGCGTCCGGCGAGGCGGCCGCGCGGGATCTGGGCTGGCGGATGAGCTACTCGCTGGAGCAGATGGTGGCGACGGCCTGGGAGGCCCGGCAGTCCGCGCAGGCCTGACCGGACCTTCCCACGCCCCCACCCAACCGCCCCAAGGCAAGTTCCGCCGTCGAGCGCGAGGTTGTTGGCTGCCAAAAGAGCTCGCGGGCCAACAACCTCGCGCTCGGCGACCGGCAGCCCGCGGCGTCAGGCCCAGCCGAGCTCGTGGAGCCGGTCGTCGTCGATCCCGAAGTGGTGGGCGATCTCGTGGATGACGGTGACCGCGACCTCCTCGGCCACCTCGTCCGTGGACTCGCAGAAGCGCAGCGTCGGGTTGCGGAAGATCGTGATCCGGTCCGGCAGCGAGCCGGCCGCCCACCACTCCCCACGCTCGGTGAGCGGAGTGCCCTCGTAGAGGCCGAGCAGGTCCGGGTCGTCGGAGTCGGTGGGCGGTTCGTCCTCGACCAGGATCACGACGTTGCTGATGTGCCTGGCAAGTTCCTCGGGGATCAGGTCGAGGCCGTCGGCGACGGCCTCCTCGAACTCCTCGCGGGACATCTCGATCACCGCCCCAGTGTGACAGCAGATGGCGGATCTCCCAGGTCCACGGCGGCCATGCGTGCCCGCCGGACCGCCCCGGAACCACCCCGACGTGACCTCGCACACAGAGGGCCCGGGCGTTTTGCTCCGCGGGCCTCGCGTACCGTATGCTTTCGGAGGTCTTGGGGCGCCGAACAGCGTCACGGGCGCTCAGCTTCAACCGGGCCCCCATCGTCTAGCGGCCTAGGACCCCGCCCTTTCACGGCGGTAGCACGGGTTCGAATCCCGTTGGGGGTACGCACCACAATTGCATCGCACGTAGACTCAAGCCTCACCTGAGGCCCCGTAGCTCAGTTGGTTAGAGCGCCGCCCTGTCACGGCGGAGGTCGCCGGTTCAAGTCCGGTCGGGGTCGCGAAACATCCGCCCGGTCATGCAGATGACCGGGCGTTCGTTTCAAGGCTCTGTAGCTCAGTTGGTAGAGCGTTCGACTGAAAATCGAAAGGTCACCGGATCGACGCCGGTCGGAGCCACACACGGAGCAGACGCCGCGAACCACTCGGTCCGCGGCGTTTCTCATGCCCGACGGCGGAGCGCGGCCCGGGCGGTCGGGCTCGGGTGGCTGAGGGTCCGGCTCACCTCGCACCGGTCCGCGGCCGACGCCCTGGGAACTCGTCCACCGGCAGCCGACGCAGCCCGCTCTGCGCCCCCGGTCGTAGGACGCCGCAGGGATCTCACCCTCCTGAGTGATCCCCTCGCGCGACCGGACCACGAATAATCGCACCATGGGCCGACACGCCGCTCCCGCCTCCAGCTCCCCCGAACCCGCTGATGACCCGATCGCCTCGGCCCGTGGGCTGACCAAGGTCTACGGCGCCGGCGCCACGGCCGTGCACGCCCTGCGCGGCGTGGACGTCGACCTGGGCCGTGGCCGGCTCACCGCGATCATGGGCCCCTCGGGCTCGGGCAAGTCCACCCTGATGCACTGCATGGCCGGTCTGGACACCCCCACCTCCGGCACGGTCGAGGTCGACGGCCAGGTCATCTCCTCGATGTCCCAGCGTCAGCTCACCAACCTGCGCCGCACCCGGATCGGCTTCGTCTTCCAGGCCTACAACCTGGTCCCCACCCTGACCGCGGCGGAGAACATCACGCTGCCGCTCGACATCGCCCGCACCCCGGTCGACCGCGACCGCTTCGACACGGTCATCAACACCCTCGGCCTGGGCGATCGGCTCACCCACCGACCCACCGAACTCTCCGGCGGCCAGCAGCAGCGGGTCGCCTGCGCGCGCGCCCTGGTCGCCAAGCCGTCGATCGTGTTCGCCGACGAACCCACCGGCAACCTCGACTCCAAGGCGGCCGGCGAGGTGCTCGGGTTCCTGCGCCGCAGCGTCGACGACCTCGGCCAGAGCGTCGTGATGGTCACCCACGACCCCCGGTCGGCCTCCTACGCCCACCGGGTGATTTTCCTCGCCGACGGCGCCCTGGTCGGCGAGCTCCATGACCCGGCCGAGGCGGACATCCTCGAGGCCCTCGCCGCGTTCGGTGAGGCGCGGGAGCAGGACGCCTCCTGATGCTGCGGGTCAGCCTTCGCGAGATCCGCGCACACGGGGTCCGGTTCGCCCTGTCCGTGCTCGCCGTGATCCTCGGCGTCGCGTTCGTCGCCGGCACGTTCATCCTGAGGGCGATGCTCTCGGACACCTTCGACTCCATCGTCGAGAGCTCCCTCCAGGGCGACGCCTACCTGCGCAGCGTCGCCACCACCACCGACGACGGCCTTCCGGACGGCCCGCCGGACCCGGGTGCCGGCTTCGGTGGCGCCCGGGACGGCATCGACATCACCCTCGCTGACGAGGTGGCCGCCGTCGACGGCGTCTCGCGGGCCCTGCCCGACGTCCAGGGACCGATCGTGATCGTCGGCGCGGACGGCACCGCCGTCGTCAACGGCCAGGCGCCCAGCCTGGCGCTCGCCCTGCACCCCGACGACCCGGCGGTCGACCTGGTCGCCGGCGAGGTACCCGTGGGACCGAACGAGATCGGGTTGGAAAGCAGTGCGCTGGACTCCTCCGGCCTTGCCCTTGGCGACACCACGACCGTCGTGCTGGGGGGCGAGGTCCGGGAGGTGACTGTCGTCGCCGAGGGTTCGTACGGCTCCCCCACGTCCGGCGCCACCCTCGCGTTCCTCGACGCGGACGTGGCCGCCGACCTGTTCGCCCCCGACGGGCTCGTGAACTCGATCGCCGTCTACGGCGAGGACGGCGTCAGCCAGTCGGACCTGGTCGATGCCATCACCGAGACCGTGCTCGCCGACCATCCCGACGCGAACCTCGAGGCCCGCACCGGCGACGACGTCCGGGCCGAGGCGTCCGAGGCGATCAACGAGATCATCGGCTTCATCGGCACGTTCCTGCTGGTGTTCGCGAGCATCGCGCTGTTCGTCGGCGCCTTCATCATCACGAACACGTTCGCGATGTCCGTGCGCCAACGCCAGCGCGAGTACGCACTCCTGCGCGCGCTCGGCGCCTCGCCGGGGCAGGTCTTCACGGTCGTGCTCACCCAGGCGTTCGCCGTCGGCCTCGTCGGCTCGGCCATCGGTCTGCTCAGCGGCGTGGCCCTGGTGGACCTGATCCGCTGGATCCTGTCCCGGTTCGGCATGAACCTCACCGGCGAGGCCCCGGTCACCGCGTTCACCGCCGTCCTGTGCTTGGGCATCGGCACCCTGGTCAGCCTCGTCGCCGCGGCCGTGCCGGCCCGCCGGGCGGCGCTGACGGCGCCGGTGGAGGCGATGCGTGACGACGTCACCGTCACCGAGAAGTCCCTGCGCTGGCGCGCGCTGGCCGGCGCCGTGCTGCTCCTGATCGGGGTCGCGGCGACCTACGTGTCCGTGGCCGTGTCCACCGCCGAGGACCCGTACTGGGGGCTCGAGCCCGGCCCCTGGCTCGGCATCGGCGCGGGCGCCGTCCTCGTCGGGATGCTGGCCCTCTCGCCCGTGATCGCCCGGGCCACCCTCGGTGTGCTGGCGGCACCGTTCGTCGCCGCCATCAAGCCGCTCGGCAGGCTCGCCCGCGGCAACGTGATGCGCAACCCGCGCCGCACCGCGAGCACCGCGGGCGCACTGATGATCGGCATGGCCCTCGTCGCTGCCTGCACGGTGCTCGCCGCGTCCGCCCGTGAGTCGACGACGGCGATCGTCGAGACCGAGTACCGCGCCGACTTCGTGGTCCTGTCCGCCACGAACGCGGTGCCGGCCGAGGCCGTCGCCGCCATCGCCGACCTCGATGACGTCGCCCGTGCCGACGCCCTGTCGACGGCACCCGTCGAGCTGAGCGGGCCGGGCCTGGACCCGACCTCCACCACGGTCATCGGGGCGCCGCCCGCGGCGTTCGGCACCACCCTGGAGATCGAGACCCTCGAGGGCGACCTCGCCACCCTGGCCGACGGCGAGGCCGCCCTGCGCACGAGCGCCGCCCTCGAGTACGGCTGGCAGCTCGGCGACGAGATCACCCTGCGCACCGATGTCACCGAGCTGACCCTCACGGTCGGCGCCATCACGAACTCGCAGGCGCTGAACGCGGACGTGACCATCGGCGAGGACCAGCTCGCCGAACTCCTCGGCCCCGCCCCCGCGAACGTGGTGATGGTCGGCGTCGACGGCGTCGATGGCGTCCCGCTCGCCGAGCTCCGCGACCAGCTGGACGCCATCATCGAGCCCTACGTCGTCGTGACGGCGCTGACCGCGGACGAGCTCGTCAACCAGATCGCCGACCAGGTGAACCAGGCACTGGTGATCATCTACGCCCTGCTGGCCCTCTCCGTCGTGATCGCCGTGCTCGGCATCGTGAACACGCTCGCGCTGTCCGTGATCGAGCGGACCCGGGAGATCGGCCTGATCCGCGCGGTCGGCCTCGGACGCCTGCAGCTGTCCGTCACGATCGTGATCGAGTCGGTGCTGACGGCGATCTTCGGGACGGCGGTCGGCGTCGTCGTGGGCGTGGCGCTGGCTGCCGCCGTACGGTCGGTGTTCGCCGACCAGGGTCTGTCCGTGCTCGCCATCCCGTGGGACCAGCTCGCCGCGATCGTGGCGCTGTCCGCGGTCGTCGGGGTCCTGGCCGCCGTCTGGCCCGCGATCCGGGCCTCCCGGCTGCCCGTCCTCGAAGCGATCGCCCAGGAGTGAGGGAGGCCGCCACGCGGGCACCGTGTTGCCGATCGGCCCCCGGCACGATTGGCTGTACCCAGTACGCGTGCGCGCAACGCGCCGCGAGTCCATGAGAGGTGAGTCACGGTGGTTGACAGCAGAACACCCCCGCCCGGAGCCAGTGAACCGTCCATCGGCCAGTTGGTCGGCAAGCTCACCGAGAACTTCTCGACGCTCGTCCGGGACGAACTCCAGCTCGCCCAGGCCCAGCTGGCCGAGAAGGGCAAGTCCTTCGGCGTGACCGGCGCGCTCTTCGCCGTCGCCGGGGTGTTCGCCCTCTTCGGTCTCGGCTGGCTCCTCACTGCCGCCATGTTCGGCCTCGCGACCGCGCTGCCGTACTGGGCCGCCTCCCTGATCGTCGCCGGCGTGGTCCTCCTGATCGCCGCGATCGCCGGCCTGGCCGGACGTGCTGCGCTGAAGAGCGCACCGTCGCCGCAGACGAAGGAGAATGTGATGAAGGACATCGAGGCCATCAAGGCGGGAGTCAAGTCGTGAGCACCGAGCAGGACAAGCCGGAGACCCGCAAGCGCACGGCCGCCGAGATCGAGGCGGACCTGCTGCGCACCCGCGCCGAGATCACCAAGAACATGGACGAGCTGACCAGCCGGGTCGACCCGCGCCGTCAGGTGCGTGACCTCAAGGATCAGGCCAAGAACCTCGCGGACAACACCACCGAGCAGGCCAAGGCGTTCGCCGGCGACGTGAAGGCCGGTGAGCCCCGAGCGATCGGCATCGTCGGTGCGGCGGCCGCGGTGGTCGCCGCGATCGTTGGGATCTCGGTCCTGCGGCGCAGTCGCTGACTTCCGGCTGAGCGAGCCGTCCCGGCCGGGGCGGCGCGTTCTCCGTTAGCGGAATAGCGGTGCCACGGCATCCGTTGCACCAAACGGGTTCGCCCATCGCCACCGTGACAAGGTACGGTGGGTCCCACGACAGATAACCCACTCCCGGTCGTCACTACGTCCCCGGACGGTGTGACACCGGCACCAAAGCGGAGGGGGTCACGCCATGGGGCGCGGCCGTCAAAAGGCGAAGCAGACCAAGGTCGCTCGGCAGCTGAAGTACTACAGCCCCGAGACGGACTACAGCGCACTCGAACGTGAGCTGACGAGTCCGACCCAGACCGACCTCGCGGACCGGTACGACGTACCGCCCGCTGATGACGAGGACGAGTGGTCGCCGCAGTCGCGGCGCAACTGATCCACTGAGCGGGGGCGGGCCCGGCGCGCTGGGCCGACGTAGGTAGGTAGGGCCATCGAGGCGCGCCACCGTCCGGCGGCGGGTGTCGGCAGGTCCGGCGTGCCGTCGCAAGAGCGATGGTCGGGCCGGGTGGTCGGGCCCACGTCACGGTGCTGCCCGACGGCGTGGGCGGGCTCGCGTCGGCACGCTGTCAGAGCACTCGAACGCGAGCGAATCGCTACACCATCCCGTGGTGCCTATCCACGTTGCGGTGTGGTCTCGACGTACCCCGTACGTCGGAACCACACCATCAGCCGTTGCGCGGGTCACTGTCGCAGCAGCGATGGTGACGGATCTCCGCGGTCCTCCGGGCGGTCCGCTCGGCGTGGTGAAGGCCAGTGCACAGGTGACCCACGCGCCGTCGGCGACCCGGAGGCCCGCCCGACAGTGCTGCGGGGGGGTGGTGGCGACCTGTTGGGGTGTGAATCTGACGTACCGGGTACGTCAGATTCACACCGCTCCCGCGAATGTTGCGGGCAGGCCTCGCAGGATCTGTCGTTACGCTACGACGCGCCGTCAGGTGCTGCGCGCCGGGGTCAGGACGTCCGGTAGTCGTTCACGAGTCGAACGCCGCCTCCGTGCACGCCCTTCGTACCGGAGATCACCTCGGCCGAGGCGTCGGCGTCGAGGTCCTCCGCGGCCGCGATCGTGCCCAGCTCCCACGCGGGCAGCCCGAGTTCGCGGCACCTGGCGAGCGCGGCGTCGACCCCGTTCGCGTCGACCACCGCCACCATTCCGACGCCGAGGTTGAGGGTGTTCTGCAGGTCCGTCCAGGGCACCGACCCGAGCCGGCGGACCACGTCGAACACGGGCGGCACCACCCAGGACGACCGGTCAACGGTGGCCACGAGGCCCTCCGGGAGCACCCGGGCCAGGTTCGCCGCGAGCCCGCCGCCGGTGACATGCGTGAACGCATGCACACCCGCGCCCGGGTCGGCCGCGAGCGCGAGGCAGTCGGCCGCGTAGACGCGGGTCGGCTCGAGCAACTCGGCCCCGAGGGTGCGCCCGAACTCCGGCACGTCCCGGTCCAGCTCCCACCCGGCGAGCGAGATCACCCGGCGCACGAGCGAGTACCCGTTGGAGTGCAGCCCGCTCGCTCCCAGGGCGATCAGCACGTCACCGGCGCGGACCCGCTCCGGGCCGAGCAGCGCGTCGGCCTCCACCACGCCGGTGGCGGCGCCGGCCACGTCGTACTCGTCGGGCTCGAGCAGGCCGGGGTGCTCGGCGGTCTCGCCGCCGACGAGCGCGGCGCCGGCCACCTCGCAGGCGCCGGCGATGCCACGGACGATGTCGGCGATCCGCTCCGGGACCACCTTCCCGCAGGCGATGTAGTCCGTCATGAACAGCGGCTTCGCACCGACCACGACGATGTCGTCGATCACCATCCCGACCAGGTCGTAGCCGATGGTGTGGTGGATGTCCATCGCCTGGGCGATGGCGACCTTGGTGCCGACGCCGTCGGTCGACGTGGCCAGCAGCGGCTTGCGGTACGTCAGCAGGGCGCTGGCGTCGTACAGGCCGGCGAACCCGCCGACTCCGCCGAGCACCTGCGGCCCGTGCGTGGCCCGCACGGCGTCCTTCATCAGTTCCACGGCCTTGTCACCGGCGTGCGTGTCCACACCGGCGGAGGCGTACGTGACCGGGGCGGCCTGGTCGCTCACGGGTGCATCAGCGCCCCGGCGCCACCGCTCGCGACCGTGAGCGAGGTGAGTCCGTCCTCCGGTGCGCCGAGCCTGTGCTCGGGGCCGAGGCCGTCGCCGGGGCCGGGGCCGGGGCCGGGGCCGTCCAGGATCGGCAGTTGGGTCTGCTCGGACAGTTGCACGGAAGCGCCGTACTCGGAGATCTCGATCGGGTACTTCCCGGTGAAGCACGCCGCGCAGAGCTTGGACTCCGGCTGCTCCGTCGCCCGGATCATGCCCTCGAGACTGATGTAGCCGAGCGAGTCCGCACCGAGACCGTGGCCGATCTCGTCCACGCTCAGGCCGTTCGCGATCAGTTCGGCCCGGGTCGCGAAGTCGATGCCGTAGAAGCACGGCCACTTCACCGGCGGCGAGGAGATCCGGATGTGCACCTCGGCGGCCCCCGCCTCGCGCAGCATCCGCACGAGCGCACGCTGGGTGTTGCCGCGCACGATCGAGTCGTCCACGACCACCAGGCGCTTGCCGGCGATGACCTCGCGCAGCGGGTTCAGCTTGAGCCGGATGCCGAGCTGGCGGATGGTCTGGCTCGGCTGGATGAAGGTGCGGCCCACGTAGGCGTTCTTGGTGAGCCCCTGCGCGAACGGGATGCCGGACTCTCCTGCGTAGCCGATGGCCGCGGGGGTGCCGGACTCCGGCACCGGGATCACCAGATCCGCGTCCACCGGGTGCTCCTTCGCGAGCGCGCGGCCCATCGCCACCCGGGCGGCGTTCACCGACTTGCCGGCGATCGCCGTGTCCGGCCGGGCCAGGTACACGTACTCGAACACGCAGCCCTTCGGTGCCGCCTCGGCGAACCGCTGCGTGCGCAGCCCGTCCTCGTCGATGACGATCAGCTCACCGGGCTCCACCTCGCGCACGAACGAGGCGCCCACGATGTCCAGCGCCGCGGTCTCCGAGGCGACGACCCAGCCGCGCTCCAGCCTGCCCAGCACCAGCGGGCGGACCCCCTGCGGGTCGCGCGCGGCGTAGAGGGCGTGCTCGTCCATGAACGCGAGCGAGAACGCGCCACGCACCCGCGGCAGCACCTCGGCCGCCGTCATCTCGAGCGTGTGCTCGGGGTCTCCCGAGAGCAGCGCGGTGAGCACCATCGTGTCGGAGGCTCCGCCGTCGAGCAGCTTCTTGCGCTGCTCCGGCCCGTAGCGCTCGCCGACGAGGGTGATGAGCTCGCCCGTGTTGGTCAGGTTGCCGTTGTGTCCGAGGGCCACGGTGCCCGACGACGTCGGCCCGAGGGTCGGCTGCGCGTTCTCCCAGGTGCTCGCGCCGGTCGTGGAGTAGCGGGCGTGGCCGAGCGCGATGTGACCGGTGAGCGTCCGCAGCGACATGTCGTCGAAGACCTGGGACACCAGGCCCATGTCCTTGTAGACGAGGATCTGCTGACCGTTGCTGGTCGCGATCCCGGCCGACTCCTGGCCGCGGTGCTGCAGGGCGTAGAGCCCGAAGTAGGTGAGCTTCGCCACCTCCTCACCCGGGGCCCAGACCCCGAAGACGCCACAAGCGTCCTGAGGGCCCTTCTCGCCTGGGAGGAGTTCATGCGACAGCCGACCATCTCCGCGTACCACGCGCCTATCGTCCCACAGGCGCCCGGCGTCGCGAACTCCGGAGCACGAGCTGCCCTCAGTCGGTGACGAGCTCGAACCGGACGTCCCGTGAGCCCGGGTCCGCGACGGTCAGGCGGATGCGCACGGACTCGCCGAGCGGCAGGTTCGCGCCCGTCACCGTCGCGCGGACGGCCGGGTCGGCGAGCACCACGGTGCCCTCCTGCACAACGGCCGGTACGACGGCGGAGGTTGCGTCCGCTGCTTTGGCGTCGCCTCCGCGGTCGGTTGCGTTCGTGCCGCTCGCGCCAGCGGTCGCGTTGCCGCCGTTGTTCGCGTTCCTGCCGTTGCGGCGCTCGTTCAGGTCGACGATCACGCCGTCGAAGGTCTCCCCCACCCGGGGCTGCAGCAGCACCGCCTCGATGAGGTCCACGCAGGCCCGTTCGTAGGAGTTCGCGCGCTGACCGGACCGGCTCATGATCTTGGGGAGCCCCGGCAGCGCCTCGCGAACCCAGTCCGGCACGTCGGTCCCGGCCGTGGCCGCGAGGCACACCTCGAGCCCGTACCGGTCCACCAACCGGCGCAGCGGCGCGGTGACGTGGGCGTACTCGGCGGCGATCGCGGCGTGCTCGGACGTCGGGGGCAGTTCCCCGTCGAAGGCGAGGTAGCCGGCGCCCCGGAACAGGGACGTCGCCTCCTGGGCGAACGCGGCGTGGGCCGGCACGGCCGCATCGAGGGTCGCCAGCAGGTCGCCGTAGGAGGCGTCGGCCGGCCAGTCGATGCCGAGACCGTGCGCAGCCCGGCGCAGCCGTTTCACGTCGCGAGGGTCGGCCTGCTCCAGGGTGCGGAAGATCCCGGCCCGCTTGCCCCGCATGAGGCTCGCCGCGGCGATCCCGGTCAGCAGGGAGATCTGCGCGTTCCACTCCTCGACCGGCAACGTGGCGCGGTATTCGAGGCGGTAGCCGCCGTCGTCGACGTCGACCTCCTGCTCGGGGATCTCCAGGGACACCCCGCCACGGGCGCGCTCCCGCTCCTGGCGCAGCCCGCCGACCACGGCAAGCAGGGCGAGGGAGTCGCTCGCGGTGCCGGCGTCGATGCGCTCCTGGACCTCGTCGTAGGTGAGCTGCTCGCGGCTGCGCACCCGGGCCCGGTGGACCTTCGCCGACGTGATCTCTCCGGTGGCATCGAGGACGATCTCCCACAGGCAGGCGGGCCGTTCGACGTTCTCGAGCAGGCTCGCGGCACCCTCGGAGAGCACCGGCGGGTGCAGCGTGATCGAGCCGTCCGGGCCGTAGAACGTCACGCCGCGGTCGGCGAGCTCGGTGTCGATGGCGCCGCCCGGCGTCACGAACGACGCCGGGTCCGCGATCGCGTACCGGACCAGGTAACCGTCCCCCTGGCGGGCCAGGTGCAGCGCCTGGTCGAGGTCCTTCGCGCCGGGCGGGTCGATCGTCACGAACTCGACGTCCGTGGCGTCCAGGCCACCCGTCGGTGCCGCCGCGGCCGCGACCTCGGCCTCGGCGACCGCGTCCTCGCTGAACGGTCCGGGGACCTCCAGTTCCTTGCGGATCTCGGCGAGTGCCGGTCCCACGGTCTGGGTGGCCGCGGAATCGAGGTGAACGGTTCGTCGGGGCACGTCGGGCTCCTCTGGATCGGGTCGGTGCTGCGGTGCTCCAGCGGCCGCGGCCGGAGTCAGTGCTGGTCGGCGTCCAGGTGACGCTTGCTGGTCCGATCCAACAGCACCGCGATCAGGCACGCGACCAGAGCGCCGAACGGGGCGAGCATCGCCATCAGCAGGATGAACATGCCGCCCCGGTCGAGGTACTCGGTCGGTTCGCCGAGCCGGGACAAGGCGAAGGCGATGATGATCCCGAGGGCGACGCCGAAGCCGGCGAACCGGCCGAACCGGGGCGCCCGGCGGACGTGGCTCCGGTCGGCGATCGCGGCCAGGTCGAGGTCGGTGGTGTCCGAGACCTGCTCGGCGGACTCCGCCCAGGCCGGCGCCGGCTCGTCGTCGGCTGGATCGGCCGGATCGGCGCCGTCGGCGGCGTCTGCGCCGTCGTCGGGCTGCTGGGCGACCACGTCGGAGTCCAGCACCGCCGGCTGGTCGACCGGAGCCTCACCACCCTCCGCCGCGACCGGGGTGGGCATGACCGAGGGGACGGGCGGGACCGGCTCCCGTTCGCCGTCGGGCTCGGTGTCGCCCTGTTCCAACGTGCTCATGCCGGAGACGTTACCCGCCTGGAATGGGACCGGAGGACGCGGGCGCACTCCACGTCGGGCTACCCGTCAGAACAGCGGGAGCACGGCGCTCAGGTCCGCGCGCTGCCCGGAGGCTCTGACCCGGCCCGACGCGACGCCGTCGGCCCAGGTCAGTTCGCCCGTGGCCAGGCCGAGCCAGGTCTGCGGATCCATCTCCACCACATTCGGCGGGGTGCCGCGCGTGTGCCGTGGTCCCTCGATGGCCTGCACCACCCCGGCCGGTGGGACCCGCACCTCGACGGAGTTGCCGGGCGCCACCTCACCGAGTTCCTCGAGGCTGTACCGCACCGCGGTGCGCACGTCGGCCGGCGCGGACTGCGCTCCGTCGGCCCGCCACGCGGACAGTGCCGCCTCGCCCTGCTCGGTGCCGATCCGCCGTCGTGCCATGGCAGAGAACCTACCCGTCCTCCCGCCGGCCCTCGGCCCGCTCAACCCTCACGAGCGTTCGCTGCTGCTGAACGACCGGACGCCCGGTCCCACACCTCGCGGTGCGGGACCGGGCGTCCGGCTCTGCCTACCGGGCTAGGGCCTCCAGGAGGCCCGGCCCGGGCTCATCACGGCCACGGCCACCACGGGAAGAGGAACTTCAACAGCGCCCAGAGGAAGCGGGCGAACGCCTCCCACGGGGACGTCGGCTCCTCGGGCTCCTCGTCGGCCGCCACCGTGACGGTGGTGGTCACCGAGGTCCCGTTGTCATCGCTGATGACCAGGTCGACGGTGCCCTCCAGGCCCTCCGGCACGGTCACCCGCACCTGGGCCCGGCCGGCCTCGTCGGTGGTGTCCACGATGGCCGGGTCGACCGCCGCGGTGCCGACCTGCTCACCACCGAGGGTGATGGCGACCTCCGCCGGAACCGGCTCACCGGCCGAGAAGGCCAGCGAGGACAGGTCCAGGGCGATCTCGTCACCGGCCGCGTACTCGGCCGCCGGGTCGGAGACCCAGCTGACGCCGACGCCGCGCTGGGCGAGGTCCGGCGTCGCGGACCCGAACGCCGCCATGTAGTCCACCATGGCGACGAGGTCGCTCTGGCCGGAGTCCTGGGTGTTCGTGCCCTCACCGAGGGTGGCGAAGTTGTCACCGCCGGAGGCGAGGAACGAGTTCACCACGACCGTGTACTGACCGGCCGGATCGATCGGCTCGCCGTTCAGGGTCATGTCCAGGATCCGCTCGCCGACCGCGGCGTTCGGGTCGTAGGTGAAGAGGAACCCGGCCGAGGCACCGAGCCGCAGGAACGGCCGGGAGGCACCGCTGGGCTGCCACTGCTCCTCGAGCACCTGGGCGAGCTGGTCACCGGTGAGCACGGTGGTGACCAGGGTGTTCGCGAACGGCTGGACGATCGCCGCCTCACGGTAGGTGAGCACGCCGTCGCCCTCGTTGCCGGAGGCGGCGTACGTCATGTCCGCCCGCAGGCCGCCCGGGTTCATGAAGGCGATCTGCGCGTTCGGGTTGGTCCGCTGCGCCGCCCAGAGCTGGACGTCCGCGACGAAGTTCCCGAGGGTGGACTCGCCACCGCGGTTCTCCGAACCGTTCGTCTGACGCGCCCGGTTGAAGTCCGCTGTGATCTGGCCGAGCGGCACCGCACCGAGCTCGTCGGCGACGGCCACGGCCTCGTCGATGATCTCCTGCACCGCAGGGTCACCCTCGCAGTAGGTCTGCCTCGGGATCGGCGGGGTCGCCGTCGGGTTACCGGCAACGGGGACCAGGTCCACGTTCTCGGCGGTGGCGGCGGTGACCTCACCGGTGGCCCGGTCCACGGTCAGGGCCAGGTTGCCCATGGCCTCGCCGTACTGACCGGTCTGGGTCACCCAGGTGCCGTCCACATCGTGGACGTAGGCCTGGTGGGTGTGCCCGGAGATGATCGCGTCGATGTTGGAGTCCGCGCCGGCGACCAGGTCACCGTACGGCGTGCCGTCGGCGCTGGACAGGTCCGGGGCGGACGCACCGTCGTGCACCAGCACCACGATCACGTCGGCCTCACCGTTGGCGTCGTCCCCGTCGGACAGCTGCGCCGAGTAGGAGTTGACCGCCTCACCCATGTCGCTGAAGGTGAGGCCCTCGATGCCGGCCGGGGAGACCAGGGCGGGCATCTCCTCGGTGATCGCACCGATGAAGCCGACCGAGATGCCGTCGACGTCGAGGATCGTGTACGGGTCGTACACGGGGTCCCCGTTGGCGTCCACGATGTTCGCGGCCACGTACGGCCAGTTCGACGCCGGGATGACCCGGTCGTTCACGTCGTCCTGACCCTGGTCGAACTCGTGGTTGCCGAACGCCGAGACGTCCAGGCCGATCGTGTTCAGCACATCGATCGTGGGCTGGTCCTGCTGGATGAACGAGGTGAACGTGGACGCCCCGATGCTGTCCCCGGCGGAGACGAACAGGGTGTTCGGGTTCTGGGTCCGGAACGTGTTCACCGCGCAGGACAGGACGGCGCCACCCGCGGACTCACCGCTCGCCTCGATCCGGCCGTGGAAGTCGTTGATCGAGAGGAGGTTGATGTCCACCGTGGGCGTGACCGTCTCCGGCACGTCGATCCCGACGATGATCGGGTCGTGGTCCGAGGCCCGGAACTGCGTCCCGGCCTGGAAGTGCTCGCTGGCGAAGTAGTTGTAGCGCGAGTACTCCGCGAGCACCGACTCGACCGAGTTGATGCTCCACACGTCCACGCCGGTGACCTGCTCCAGCGCGGACGCGTTGCCGAACACGTGGTCGAGCGAACCGACCTTGCCGTCGAAGACGTAGGTGGTCTCCTCGGTGTTCAGGTTCGTGTAGCCGGCGTCCTCCAGTGCGACGACCGGGTTCTCCGCGCCGTAGGAGTTGAAGTCACCGAGCAGGAAGATGTCCTCCACCTCGGCGGCGTCGGCCACCCCCTGCGCGAACACCGTCAGCGCCTGCGCCTGAGCCACCCGGTCCGCGTCGAAGCAGCCCTCCGGCAGGTCGCCGCAGTCGCCTCCCTTGGACTTGAAGTGGTTCGTCACGGCGAGGAACGTGTAATCGGTGCCGACGGCGGTGAACGCCTGGGCGAGCGGCTCACGAGCGTTCTCGAACGCCGCTGAGCCGACGAGCACGACCGACTCACCGGCGAGCTCCACGCTGGCCGGCTGGTAGATGAACGCGTTCCGGATGACGTCCTGATCGGCGAGATCCGGGAGCACGGCCGGCGAGGGCGCGAACGCCCAGGTGCCGGCACCGGCGTCGGCGTTCAGGGCATCGACGAGGGCAGCGAGTGCGGTGTCCCGGTCCTGCCCGAACTGCGCCGAGTTCTCGATCTCCTCGAGGGAGACGACGTCCGCACCGAGTCCGTTGATCGCCGCGACGATCTTGTCCTGCTGGCGCTGGAGGTTGGTCTCGTCCCAGGCTCCCCGGGCGTCACAGCCGGTGTTGACCGTGATCGGGTTGCCGTCCCGGTCGGTGAACGGCACGCAACCGGGCAGGTCCGCGCCGAGGGTGGTGAAGTAGTTCAGCACGTTGAAGGTGGCGATGGTCAGGTCGCCGCCCACATCCTGCGGGGTGGCGTTGGCCGCCTGGGTGTTGCCCGTGTTGAACAGCACCACGTCGTCGGCGTTGCCGTCGACGGGGCTCGTCGGCTGGAAGTTCCACTGGAACCGGAAGTCGACGATCACCGGGCTGACGAACGTGAGCCCGACGCCGGTGCGCGCGTCCGGCGCGCCGGTCAGGTAGGGAACCTCCGCGCTGGGGTCCGTGCGGTTGGACTGGCCGTCGTCGAGCGTGATCGCACGGGCGGCGTTGTCGGCCGCGACGGCGTCGAACTCGGGCGTGCCGGGCAGGGCGACGTCGGTCTCCTGCACGAGCGGCCCACCGAGGCCGAGCCCGATGGACCCGAATCGAGTGGTGCCGAACCCGCCGAGGGCGTACGTGTCGGAGACGACGTAGTCGGCCACGGGGGCGACGAGCATGCCCTCGAAGACCTCACGCTCGGTGTCGGTACCGGGCAGGGCGAACGCCTCGATCGGCTTGACCGCCTCGGCCGGGGTGTCCAGCACCACGGCCCCGCCGGCCGCGACGGTGATCTCGGTGAGTCCGTTGAACTCGACGACGGTCCCGGTCACCTGGACGTGGTCACCGATCTGCACGTTGGCCACGGTGGCCGCCGAGAACACGAACACCGCGTCGGAGGAGGTACGCGTGCTCGGATCCACGTCGCCGCCGCTGCCCGCGGTCTGCAGGTAGTAGCCGTTGAAGCCACCGGTCGGGTATGCGGCGGTGACCACACCGGTGGTCGTCACGGTCTGACCGACCACCGGCGAGGCGTCGCCGGTGCCCTGGATCTGCGCGATGGTGTGGGTGTCCTCGCCGGGCTCACCGGGCTCGCCCGGGTCCTCTGCGGTGTTGATGGCGCCGAACGAGCTCGTCGCCGGGCCGGTCCAGACGCCGTCGATGAGCTGCAGGGACTGACCGATCGGTGTGGAACTTGCCTCGCTGACACCGATGTCGGTGCCGGCCACCCCGGCCGCCGGTCCGTTGTTCGCGGTGAAGGCGCCCTCGTAGGTGAGGAACTCGACGAGGTTGCCGTCCGCGTCCACGAGCGCGACGCCGTCGGGCGAGCCGTTCTGGACGCCGTCGGTCGGGTAGTTCACGACCAGGACGCCCGCGTCCGGCACCACGCCGCCGACCGGGTCAGTGTCGTAGCTGTTGCCGCCGTTGCCGTTGTACAGAACCAGGGTCCAGCCGGTCAGGTCCGCCCCGACCGTCGCCTGGACCTCGATGGCCTCGCCGGTGTCGGCACCGGCGTTGTCGTAGTGGATCTCGCTGATGAACGCCTCGACCTCGGGCTCCGGCTCCGGGTTCAGCGCGCCCTGCGTGCTCGCGACCGGGCCGGTCCACGTGGTGCCGATCCGCTGCAACGTCAGGCCGCGCTCGGTCTCGGCCTGCTGCACGCCGAGGTCGGTGCTGGCCAGACCGGCCGCCGGGCCGTCGGCCGCGGTGATCGACCCGCCGTAGGAACCGAACTCGACGACACCGCCGTCGGGGTTCACCAGGGCGACCCCACCGGTGCCGTTGACGATGGACTCGGAGCCGTAGTTGACGACCACCGTGCCATTGCTCGCGGAGCCGCGGACGTTCGAGGTGTTGTAGGCGACGCCGTCGGCGCCGTAGAGCACCACGGTCCAGCGGTTCAGGCTGGTGCCGGCCGGCGCCTGGATCTCGATGAACTCGCGGGCGTCGGTGCCCGCGTTGTCATAGTGGATCTCGCTGATGAAGATCGACCCATCGGTCTGCACGAAGGTCGCGGCGCTCTCATCCCCCGAGGAGAGTCCGGCCGAGGCACTGCTGGGGTCGTCCTGCGGTGAGGCGGCGGCGAACGCGGGGACCGCGGCGCCGAGACTCGCGAGCGCGAGTGTCGTGATCGTTGCTATCGGGCGGAACGCATGCCTGCGTCCGCCCCTGGAGGATGGTGACATGTGGGGGCATCCTTTGTGTGATCCAGATAACAGGGGTACCGGCACGGTAGCGCCCCCGGGTGAGGGCCGGAAGAGGTTGGGCTCTGTCGGCGAGTGAGTTCACCGCTGGGTCATGGAACGTTCAACCGGCTCGTGGTGCTCGATGGTCGCGGTTCATCCGCCTCCGTGCCGGACGGCGTGCCCCGGCTCCGGTCAGTGCCGGGACTTGATCCGGGACGCCTCCCTGGCGTCTCGACCGCGGGAGCGGACCTGCCGCCGTTGCTCGGCGGCGATCCGGTGGTCAGCGCGGGCGGCCTGACGGCGTGCCTCGCGCTGGAGCTTGCGCCAGGACTCGAACCGCCGCTCACTGAGCTCCCCGGCGTCGAGTGCCGCCACGACGGCGCAGCCCGGCTCCCGCTCGTGCGCGCAGTCGTTGAACCGGCACAGCTCGACGAGGGCGGCGATGTCCTCGAAGGTGGCGGCGACGGCCTCCTCGGTGGCCACGATGCCCACCGACCGCAATCCCGGGGTGTCGATCAGGAGGCGGCCGCCGGGCAGCGGCACGAGCTGACGGTGCGTGGTCGTGTGCATCCCGCGGCCGTCGCCGCGGACCACGCCGGTGACCATGACGTCCGCGCCCGCGAGCGCGTTGACCAGGGTCGATTTGCCGGCACCGGAGGGACCGATCAGCACCAGGGTCTGCGCCTCGCCCAGCTGCGCCTCGAGCTCGTCGAGCCCGGCACCGGTGCTCGCGCTGATGGCGACCACGCCGACGCCCGGAGCGACGGCGCCGGCCTCGGTGACCCAGTGGGCAGCGTCGGAGACCAGGTCCGCCTTGGTCAGGACCACCAGTGGGATGGCGCCGGAGCGCCACGCGATGGTGAGCATCCGTTCCAGGCGTCCCAGCGACGGCGCCGGCTCCAGGTGCTCGACGATGACCACCACGTCCACGTTCGCGGCGATCACCTGCTCCACGGACGTGCGGTCCGACCCGTCCCGGGCGAGCTCACTCGTCCGCGGCGCGACCAGCGTCCGGTCGCCGTCGAGCACCACCCGGTCCCCGACGGCGGGGTGCAGCGGGTCGCCGACCACGGCCGGCAGGGTGCCGTCCCGGCCGGTGGCGATGGTCAGCTCCGCCGGTTGCTCGCGCGGACCCGCCGCAGGCAGCAGCACGCAGACCGAACCCCGGTCCACCCGGGAGATCCGCCCCTCTTCAGTGCGTGTGCCACCTTCGTCCACACCATCGACGGTAGGCAGCCCGGCAAGGGAATTTGAGGCGGGCCGGTACGCGCACCCGGCGCGAGCGCTCGCGGACGGCCGTGGTTCAGTCCGGTGCGACCGCCGTCGGATCGGCCTCGGCGGCCGCCTTCACGGCAGCCGCGATCGCGGTGTGCAGGTGCGGGTGGAACACGCTGGGGACGATGTAGGTCGCGTTCAGCTCGTCGGCGGTCACGACGCCCGCGAGGGCGTGCGCGGCGGCGAGCAGCATGTCGTCGGTGATGCGCGTCGATCGGGCGTCCAGCAGGCCGCGGAACACGCCGGGGAACGCGAGGACGTTGTTGATCTGGTTCGCGAAGTCGCTGCGGCCGGTGGCCACGACGGCGGCGTGCCGGGTCGCGATCGCCGGGTCCACCTCGGGCACCGGGTTCGCCATCGCGAACACGATCGAGTTCGGCGCCATCGCGGCGATGTCCGCCTCGGTGAGCAGGTTGGGTGCGGAGACGCCGATGAACACGTCCGCGCCGACCATGGCCTCGGTCAGGGTGGCGCCGTACCGGTCCCCCTGGGTGGCCTCCGCGATCCAGGCGAGGGTCGGCTCCAGGTTCGGCCGGTCGGCCCGGATGATGCCCTCGACGTCGGCGAGCACCACGTCGCGCGCCCCGGCGGCGAGCATCAGGCGCAGGATCGCCGAGCCGGCGGCGCCCGCCCCGGACTGCACGATCCGGACGTCTCCGATGTCCTTGCCGACCACCTTGAGCGCGTTCGTGAGGGCGCCGACGGCGACGATGGCGGTGCCGTGCTGGTCGTCGTGGAACACCGGGATGTCGAGCTCCGCGCGGAGCCGGTCCTCGACCTCGAAGCACCGCGGCGCGGAGATGTCCTCCAGGTTGATGCCGGCGAACACCGGCGCCACGATCTTCACGGTCCGGACGATCTCGTCGACGTCCTGGGTGTCCAGGCAGAGCGGGAACGCGTCGATCCCGGAGAACCGCTTGAACAGCGCGGCCTTGCCCTCCATCACCGGCAGCGCCGCGATCGGGCCGATGTTGCCGAGGCCGAGCACGGCCGACCCGTCCGTCACCACGGCGACGGTGTTGCGCTTGATGGTGAGCCGGACCGCGTCCTCGGGGTGCGCGGCGAGCTGCTGCGAGACCCGCCCGACGCCCGGGGTGTAGATGAGCGAGAGGTCGTCGCGGTGGCGGATCTGCATCTTGGGCTGGATCTCGATCTTGCCGCCCAGGTGGGCGAGGAACGTCCGGTCCGAGACCCGCCCGATCGTCACCCCCTCGACCGTGCCGAGCGCCTCGACGATCCGGGCGGCGTCGTCCTCGCCGCCGGTGGCACAGGTGACGTCCACCTGGAGGCGGTCGATACCCGACGCGGAGACGTCGACGGCCGTGACGACTCCCCCGGCCTCCTCGACGGCGGTCGTGATCGAACTGACCGCCGCCGGCCTGGCCGGCATCTCCAGTCGGACCGTGATCGAGTAACTGACGCTGGGTGCACTCATCGCCTGCTGGACCGCCTTCACCGCACTCGGAGGGAGTTCGCGCCCCGCGTCGTCGATCGGAGCGCCGTTCGTCATTGTGCCGCAGCCGCTGCGCGGTGGCAGCGCGGCTCGGCGCGAGCGTCAGACGAGCGGGGCCGTGGAGCGGCGTACCACCAGTTCGGCGGCGAGGTCGAGGCGCCGGTTGATCGGCGCCTCACCCCTGGCGATGCCGAGCAGCATCCGGGTGGCGGTCGCGCCCATGTCGTAGAGCGGCTGGTTCACGGTGGTCAGCTGGGGTACCACCCACTCGGCCAGCGGCAGGTTGTCGTAGCCCACCACCGAGACGTCCTCGGGCACCCGCAGGCCGAGCTCGTCGGCCGCTCGCAGCACCCCGAGGGCCTGCATGTCGGAGCCCGCGAAGATCGCCGTCGGGCGGTCCGGCAGGCTCAGCAGCTCCATCCCGTACCGGTACCCGCCGTCGACGCTGAAGTCGCCGTACCGGGTCAGCGTCGGGTCGAGCGCGATGCCGACCTCGTCATGTGCCGTGCGATACCCGTCCACCCGGGCCCGGCTGCACAGGACGTCCGCCGGCCCGCTGATCACCGCGACCCGGCGGTGGCCGAGCTCGAGCAGATGCCGGGTCGCACTGAGGCCGCCGCTCCAGTTGTTCGAGCCCACCGTGGGTACCCCGGCCGGCGGCTCGCCGTCGGTGTCCACGACCAGGAACGGGATCGAACGGCTCTCGAGCTGGTGCCGCTGCTCCCGGTCGAGTCCGGACAGGACCAGCACGACCCCCAGCGGGCGCCGCGCCAGGACCGCGTCGAGGAGGTCCTGTGGCGGGCGGTGCTTGCCACCGAGCTCGGAGAGCACCACACCGACATGCTCAGTCGCGGCGACCGCCTCGACCCCGCGGATGATCTCGATCGCCCAGGGAGAACCCAGCTGGTGGAACACCAGGTCGATCAGCGCGGGACCGGCCGAGCCGTTCGAACGTCGACGCCGGTAGCTGTTCCGGGCGAGGACCTCCTCGACCCGCTCGCGTGTCTTCTGGGAGACGTCCGGCCGCCCGTTGAGCACCTTCGAGACGGTCGGCACCGACACCCCGGCCTCGGCGGCGATCGACGCGATCGTCGCCTTGCCGCGCGGCGTACTCGGCTCAGGCCCCGTCTCAGGACCCGACGACTGCGCCATGGCTGACCTCACTCCTACCCGCAACTTTCGGTGCGACGCTACCACCTGACCCGACCGGACTCGCAACCGTTTCCGTTCCGTGACCTACCGTCCGTTGACATCGCTCACATCATCGACCTACAGTCACCACCACAAAGTATCGGTGCAAATCCGAAAGTTTCGTGTCGAGGCATCGCTGCCGAGACCCACAGCGCGGTGGAGGAAGGTCTCGATGACCACAGAGATCACGAGGGGTGCGGCCACGTCGAATCTGCCGCCCGGCCCGGCCGGGTCGACGCACCCCTGGCACGACCTCCGGCTCACCGGCGCCGAACGGGCCGACGCCCTCATCGCCGAGATGACGCTCGAGGAGAAGATCGGTCAACTCGTCGGCCTGTGGGTCGGTGCGGACGCCTCCGGGGGCGGCGTGGCCCCGCACCAGGCGGACATGACCGGCACCGACCACGCCTGGGCGGATGTGATCGACGGCGGCCTCGGGCAGCTGACCCGCCCGTTCGGGACCGCGCCGGTGGCGCCGGCGGCCGGGGCCCGGTCCCTGGCCAGCTCCCAGCGGGAGATCATGGCCGCGAACCGGTTCGGCATCCCGGCCCAGGTGCACGAGGAGTGCCTCGCCGGCTTCGCCGCCTGGCGGGCCACCGCGTACCCGGTCCCGCTGTCCTGGGGCGCGACGTTCGACCCGGACCTGGTCGCCGAGATGGCGACGCTGATCGGCGAGTCGATGCGCGCCGTCGGTGTGCACCAGGGCCTGGCCCCGGTCCTGGACGTGACCCGCGACTACCGCTGGGGCCGCACCGAGGAGACGATCTCCGAGGACCCGCAGCTGGTCGCCGAGATCGGCGCCGCGTACGTGCGCGGACTGGAGTCCACCGGGATCGTCGCCACCCTGAAGCACTTCGCCGGCTACTCCGCCTCCCGCGCCGGCCGCAACCTCGCCCCGGTCGCGGTCGGCCCACGCGAGTTCGCCGACGTGATCCTGCCCCCGTTCGAGGCGGCGCTGCGCGAGGGCGGGGCCAGGTCGGTGATGCACTCCTACACCGAGATCGACGGGGTCCCCTCCGCCGCCGACGAGCGTCTGCTCACGGGTCTGTTGCGGCACGAGTGGGGCTTCGAGGGCACCGTGGTCGCGGACTACTTCGGCGTCAGGTTCCTGGAGCGGCTGCACCGGGTGGCGGCCGGGCCGGGCGAGGCGGCCGGCCTCGCGCTGCACGCCGGGGTGGACACCGAACTGCCGAGCGTGGACGCGTTCGGGGCACCGCTGCTCGAGGCACTCCGGGCCGGCCGGGTGGACGTCGCGCTCGTGGACCGGGCCCTGCGCCGGGTCCTGCGCCAGAAGATCGACCTCGGCCTCCTCGACCCCGACTACGCCCCCGAACCCGCCGGGTCGGACGGCAGCGGGCTCGACGACGGCATCCTCGACACGGCGGCCTCGCGGGACGTCGCGCTGCGCCTGGCCCGCGAGGCGGTCGTCCTGCTCAGCAACCGCGCTGGGACCCTGCCGCTCGCGCCCGGGGCGAGGGTCGCCGTCGTCGGCCCGCTCGCGGACGAGGAGATGGCGATGCTCGGCTGCTACTCCTTCCCGGCGCACGTGGGCGTCCAGCATCCCGAGCACCCGATCGGCCTGGAGATCCCCACCCTGCGGGCCGCCCTGGCCGGCTCCGGGCTGGACGTCAGCCACGCCCGCGGGTGCGACGTCACCGACGCCGAGCCCGATGGCCTCGAGGAGGCCGTCCGGGTCGCGGCGGCGGCGGACGTCGTCGTGGTGGCCGTCGGCGACCGGGCCGGGCTGTTCGGGCGCGGCACCTCGGGTGAGGGCTGCGACGCCGAGGACCTGCACCTGCCCGGCATCCAGGCCGATCTCATCGAGGCCGTGCTCGCGACCGGGACCCCGGTGGTCCTGGTGCTGCTGACCGGTCGCCCGTACGCGCTCGGCGCGTACGCCGACCGCGCCGGCGCCGTCGTGCAGACGTTCTTCCCGGGCCAGCTCGGCGGGCAGGCGATCGCGGAGGTGCTCACCGGAACGGTCGCGCCGTCCGGCCGGCTGCCGGTGAGTGTGCCGCGCCGCCCCACGGGCGGTCCGGGCACCTACCTGACGGCGCCGCTCGGCGCCCGCTCCGGCGTCTCGAACCTGGACCCGACGGCGTTGTTCGGCTTCGGTCACGGCCTCACCTACACCTCGTTCGCGTGGGAGTCGGCGACCGTGGTGAACGAGGCGGGCGGTGACGGCCTCCCCGAGTGGGACGTGACCGGTGACGCGAGCGTCGAGGTGACCGTACGCAACACCGGGGAGCGCGCCGGCACCGAGGTCGTCCAGCTCTACCTGCACGACCCGGTCGCCCAGGTGACCCGCCCGGTGCAGCGACTGATCGGCTTCGCCCGGGTGCCGCTCGAGGCGGGCGCTGCGGCCCGGGTGCGCTTCACCGTGCCGGCGGACCTCACCTCGTTCACCGGGCTGGCGGGCCGACGGATCGTCGAACCGGGCGACGTCGAGCTGCGGCTCGCGCGCTCGAGCGCGGACGTCGCCGCGGCGCTGCGCCTGCGGCTCGTCGGCACCGAACGCGAGACCGGACCCGACCGCGCACTGGGCTGCGCCGTCGTCATCGAACAGGCCGACCCACCCGCGGAGGTGACCCAGTGACGATCCGGGACCCGCTCGCCCCCGAGAGCGCACCCAGCGAGGCCGGCGGAGCCGTCGCCGTCGAGAAACCGCCGCCGGCCCGCACCGGCGCCCGCCGCGCAGGTGGCGGCAAGGTGACGTGGCGGCAGGCGCTGCGCAAGGACTGGCGCCTGTACACCTTCCTCGTGCTGCCCGTCGTCTTCCTGATCATCTTCCGGTACGTGCCGATGCTCGGGAACGTCATCGCGTTCCGCCGGTTCCGACCGGGCGGATCGATGTTCGGCGACGAGTGGGTGGGCCTGTACTACATCGAGATGTTCATCAACGACCCGACGTTCTGGCGGGTCTTCACCAACACTCTGATCCTCGGGGCGCTGACCCTGATCATCGTGTTCCCGCTGCCGGTCGTCCTCGCCCTGCTGCTCAACGAACTGCGCTCGCGCAAGTTCAAGCGGTTCGTGCAGACCGTGACCTACCTCCCGCACTTCATGTCGATCGTCATCGTGGCCGGGATCGTGCTGCAGCTGACGTCGCTGAACGGCACCATCAACCAGATCCTCGGTGCGATCGGCGCGGAGCAGATCTCGTTCATGCAGGAGCCGTCCTGGTTCCGGCCGATCTACGTCTCCTCCGAGATCTGGCAGACGGTCGGGTGGGGCACGATCCTCTACCTCGCCGCGTTGACCACGATCGACGACCAGCTGTACGAGGCGGCCCGGATCGACGGTGCGAACAGGTGGCGCCAGACCTGGCACATCACGCTGCCCGGCATCCGCCCGACGATGGTGGTGCTGCTGATCCTGAACATCGGCACGTTCATGGCGGTCGGGTTCGAGAAGGTCCTGCTCCTGTACAACCCGCTGATCTTCTCGACGGCGGATGTGATCTCCACGTACCTCTACCGGGTCGGCATCCAGTCCGGGAGCTACTCCTACTCCACGGCCATCGGCCTGTTCGAGGCACTCATCGGCCTCACCCTCGTCATGTCCGCCAACGCGATCTCGCGTCGAGTCGTCGGGAGTTCCCTGTGGTGACCACCGATCCGATCCAGGCCGCGTCCGACGTGCCGGACGTGAGCGCCGTGCGCCGGTCCACGACCGCGATCAAGGACACTCGCGGGTACCGGGCGTTCAGCGTCGTGAACGTGGTGGTGCTCACCCTCATCTGTGCGCTCACGCTGTACCCCTTCATCAACCTGGTCGCGAAGGCGTTCAGCTCGGAGGGGTTCATCATCGCGGGCCAGGTGAACCTGATCCCCCGCGGGTTCAACATCACCACGTTCACGGCGGTGCTGAGCGACGACATGTTCTGGATCAACTACAAGAACACGGTCATCTACACCGTGGTGGCGACCGCCATCGCGATCGCGATGACCACCACGTTCGCGTACGCGATCTCCCGCAAGGAACTGAAGGGGCGCCAGTTCTTCATCGGGCTCGCCGTGTTCACGATGTTCTTCAGCGGCGGCCTGATCCCGAACTACCTGCTGATCAACGAGCTCGGATTCAAGAACACGATCTGGGCGATCGTCATCCCGAACGCGATCAGCGTCTTCAACCTGCTGATCATGAAGTCGTTCTTCGAGAACTTCCCCACCGAGCTCGAGGAGGCGGCCGCGATCGACGGCCTGTCCACGTACGGGGTGTTCTTCCGGATCGTGATCCCGCTGAGCAAGGCGGTCCTGGCGACCATGGTCCTGTTCTACGCGGTGGCGTTCTGGAACTCGTGGTTCAGCGCCTTCCTGTACCTGGACCGGGCCGAGCTGTACCCGGTCACGGTCTATCTACGGAACCTGCTCGCGGCCGCCACCGGCACCGAGGGCCTTGGCTCCGACGGCGCGCAGATCGCCGCCAATGTGCAGTCCGTGACGATGGTGCTGACCGTGCTTCCGATCATCTGTCTCTACCCGTTCATCCAGAAGTACTTCGTCTCGGGCGTGATGCTCGGCTCGGTCAAGGGCTGAGTCGCGTCCGAATCCCCACCCGCAAGATCCCAACCCGTCGTGGACGACGACGTTCAACCCCGGAGGAAACAATGAATAGGAATACAAGAAGGGCCGCCGCCGGCCTGTTGACCGCGGCACTGGCCATCACACTCGCGGCGTGCAGCTCGGACGGCGGCGACGAGGGTGAGAACGGCCCGGAGCCGGGTGCGCTCGACGACAACATGGTCGGCGCGATGGAGGACTACGGCGTCGGGACCACGTTCGTGGCCACCGAACCGATCGAGTTCTCCCTGCTCTACCGCGACCACCCGAACTACCCCTTCGATGCGGACTGGTCGATCCTGCAGCACCTCGAGGCGGACAACAACGTCACGTTCGACTTCGTGAACGTGCCGCTCTCGGACTGGAACGACCGCCGCTCGCTGCTGATCAGCGCCGGTGACGCCCCGATGCTGATCCCGTCCACGTACAACGCGGACATCCAGCCGTTCACCGGCAGTGGCGCCGTGCTGCCGATCTCCGAGTACCTCGACTACCTGCCGAACTTCGCCGAGAAGGTGGAGGAGTGGGGCCTGCAGGAGGACCTCGACCTGCTCCGCCAGGAGGACGGCAACTACTACCTGCTGCCCGGCCTGCATGAGAACCCGAAGCCGGCCTACTCGATCGCCATCCGCGCCGACCTGTGGGAGGCCGCGGGGATCACCGAGGACCCCGAGACCTGGGAGGAGTTCACCGAGCAGCTGGAGATCGTGAACGAGGCCTTCCCCGACCTCGCCTACCCCTACTCCGACCGCTGGTCCGCGAACGGCCCGCTGGAGGCCACCCTCCAGGCGGCGTCCGGCAACTTCGGCACCGAGGCCGGCTGGGGCTACGGTGACGGCGTCATCTGGGACCCCGAGGCCGAGGAGTACGTCTACACCGGCGCCTCCGACGGCTACCGGGACCTGGTCACCTACTTCGCCGACCTGGTGGAGCGGGGCCTGCTCGACCCGGAGTCGCTGACCCAGGAGGATGACGCCGCGATCGCGAAGTTCACCTCCGGTCAGTCCGCCGCGATCGGCGTGAACGACCAGGAGATCCTGCGCTACCGCGACGCCTTCGCCGACGCCGGGAACACCGAGGCCGAGGTGCGGTACCTGACCGTGCCCGCCGGCCCGGCCGGCAACATCATGGACGCAAGCACCGGTGGCCGGTTCGAGTCCGGGATCGCGTTCTCGGCCGATGCTGCCGACTCGCCGAACTTCGTGGCCATGCTGCAGTTCGTCGACTGGCTGTACTTCTCCGACGAGGGCCTCGAGTTCGCCAAGTGGGGCGTGGAGGGCGAGACCTACAACACGGCTGCCGACGGCACCCGCACCCTGGTGGAGACCATCGACATCAACGGCCTCAACCCGGGCGCGCCCGAGACCCTGAACACCGACTACGGCTTCCACAACGGTGTCTGGATGCTCAACCACGGCGCGACCGCCGACCTGGTCCAGTCCATGCTGCGCCCGGAGGTGGTGGACTTCCTGAACGCGATGAACGAGAAGGACGTCGCCCCGAGCGGGCCGGCGATCACGATGGACGAGATGCAGCGCGAGCAGGCGTCGCTGCTGCAGACCGCCCTGCAGGACAACGTCATGCAGAACACGGCCGCGTTCATCCTCGGTCAGCGCTCGCTCGACGAGTGGGACGCCTACGTCGCCGAACTCGAGGCGGCCGGGATGTCCCAGTACGTCACCCTCGTGAACGAGGCCGCCGACGTCACGACCGGCTGACCCCGGTTCTCCCCGGGTCGTCCCGCGTTCCGCCGCCGCCCGGCACCCTCCCCGGTGCCGGGCGGCGGCGCGAGGGCCGACCCGACCCGCAGACCCCCGTCCGCCGACCCGCCCCGGAGCGACACAATGACGTCCATGGCACAGCGCGAGTTCTCGAGCCGACCCATCTCCCGGGCGGCCGCGGTGATCCACTGGCTCGTGGTCCTGGAGGTGTGCTGGGTGCTGGCGTCGCTGCCCGGCCTGGCCCTGCTGCTCCTGCTCGCCCCGGATGCCAGCAACCTCCCGCTGATGGCCCTCGCGCTGGTGCCGCTCGGCCCGGCCACCGGCGCGGTCGTGTACTCCTGGCGGGCGTTCGGCGATGACGGCGACCCCGAGCCGGCCCGCTACTTCCTGCGCGGCTACCGGCGCTGCGCCTGGGACGTGCTGCGCTGGTGGTTGCCCGCGCTCGCCGCCCTGACCCTGCTCGGCATCAACCTGACCAACCTGGACGCCGTCACCGGACCACCGGCCTTGCGCACCGTCCTCGGGGCGGTGAGCGCCGCCGTCGGGCTCGGACTGATCGTGGCCAGCGGCCACGCCGTGGTGATCTCGTCCCTGTACAAGCTGCGCACCCGGGACGTCGCCCGGCTGAGCATCTACTACCTGACGGCGAAGCCCATGGCGAGCATCGGCGTCGCCGCGCTCGTCGCGGTCGTGGTGGGCGCGGCGCTCGGCGTCTCCGACTGGCTGCCCGTGCTCGCCGCCGCGCCGCTGATCTGGCTGCTGCTGCGCGGGGAGCGCCCCGTCCGCGACCATCTCGAGGAGAACTTCATCGATGCCTGACCACCAGCTGTCCGCGCTCGCCTACGGCGGCGACTACAACCCCGAGCAGTGGCCCGAGGAGGTCTGGGCGGCCGACCATCACGCGTTCGGGCTGGCCCGCATCGACACCCTCACCGTCGGGGTGTTCGCGTGGGCCCACCTGCAGACGGCCGAGGACACCTACGACTTCAGCACATTGGATGCGATCGTGACCCGGATCGTCGCCGAGGGCCGCCAGATCGTGCTGGCCACCGCGACCGGGGCGCTGCCGCCGTGGCTCGCGAAGGCACACCCGGAGGTGACCCGCACCGACTTCGAGGGCCGCCGGCACCGGTACGGGCAGCGGCACAACGCGTGCCCGAGCTCGCCGGTGTTCCAGCGCCTCTCGGCCGCACTGGCCGGGCGGATCGCGCAGCGGTACGCGGGCACCCCGGGCCTGATCGCCTGGCACGTCGGCAACGAGTACGGCGGCGCCTGCTACTGCGACAACTGCGCCGCCGCGTTCCGCGCCTGGCTGCGCGAGCGGTACGGCAGCCTGGACCGGCTGAACCGGGCCTGGAACGCCACGTTCTGGTCGCACACGTTCACGGACTGGGACGAGATCGAACCGCCGAGCGCGCTCACCGAGCACTGGCGCGGACCCAACCACACGGCGTTCCAGGGCATCACGCTCGACTACCTCCGGTTCACCTCGGAAGCGATGCTGCGCAACTTCACCGACGAGAAGGCCGCGATCCGCGAGCACGACGCCGGCACCCCGGTGACCACGAACTTCATGGGCATGTACCGCCCGATCGACTACCACCGCTGGGCCGAGCACCTGGACCTCGCGTCCTGGGACAACTACCCGCCGAACGAGCAGTCCCAGGCCCGGATGGCGTTCACGCACGACCTGATGCGCGGACTGAAGGGCGGCGACCCGTTCTGGGTGATGGAGCAGACCCCGACCACCACCGCGAGCCGGGACGTGAACCCGGTCAAGCGGCCCGGGGTGCTGCGGCTGTGGTCGTGGCAGGCGGTCGCGCACGGCGCCGACGCGGTCCTGTACTTCCAGATGCGCCAGTCCGTCGGGGCGTGCGAGAAGTACCACGGCGCCCTGCTCGACCACACCGGACGGACGGACACCCGCGCGTTCACCGAGGCCGCCACGCTCGGCGCCGAGCTGGAACGCCTCGGCGACGCGGTGCTCGGCGCGCGGACGCCGGCCCGGGTGGCGCTGCTGTTCGACTGGGACAGCTGGTGGGCGGCCGAGATCTCCGACGGCCCGAACCGGCACGTGCGCTACCCGGACGTGGTGCTGGGCTATCACCGCGCGCTGTGGGAGGCGAACGTGGACCTGGACGCGGTCCCGGTCACCGCGGACCTGACCGGTTACGACGTGGTGCTCGCGCCGCTGCTGCACATGGTCAAGGGCGACCTCACCCAGCGGCTCGCCGCCGTGGTCGCTCGCGGCGGCACCGTGATCACGTCGTTCCTGTCCGGGCGGGTGGACGCCGACGACAACGCCTTCCTCGGCGACGACCCGGCCGGCTTCACGTCCCTGTTCGGGGTGCGGGTGACCGAGACGGACGCGCAGCCCCCGGAGGTCGCGAACCCGGTCAGCCTCGCCGATCCCGACCGGCCGGACCGCACCGACTCGCTCACCGCCGACGGCCGGCTGGTCATGGAGGTCCTCGTGCCCGAGGGCGCCGAGGTGATCGGCACCTACGGCGCGGACTTCTACGCCGGCGAGCCGGCGGTGACCCGGTACCGGCCCGGTGCCGCCGGTGCCGGCGGCGCGGTGCGCGGTGTCGACGCGGCCGGGCGGTCGGGCGAGGCCTGGTACGTGGGCACGCAGTTGGCGTCCGACGGCGTCGCATGGGTGGTGCGGGCGGCGCTCGCTCCGTACGGGCTGGTCGGGCCGCACGCGGACATCGCGGACCTCGAGGTGAGCGTGCGCGAGCGCGACGGGGTGCGGCACACGTTCGTGCTCTGGCACGGCGACGCACCGGTCGAGGTGCCCGCGCACGTCGGTGGCACCGAGCTGCTGACCGGACGGTCGATCACCGCGGGTGAGACGCTGCGGCTCGCGCCGAAGGAGGTGCTGGTGATCCGCGAGGGATAGGCCCCCGCTACATCCATTTGCGCCACTTGAAGATGCGCCACAGGGTCAGGCTCGTCGCCGCCATGAGGGCGAGCGCGAAGGGATAGCCCAGCGCCCAGTGCAACTCGGGCATGTGGTCGAAGTTCATGCCGTAGATCGCGCCGACGAGCGACGGCCCGAACAGGATGGCTGCCCAGCCGGAGATCTTCTTCACCTGGTCGTTCTGCTCGAGCGCGGTCTCGGTCTGGCGCTGGGTGACGATCGTGGCATTGACCGTGAGGGCGTTGGTGAGGATGGCACGGAACGAGGCGATGCGGTCCGTGACCTGGATGACGTGGTCGGCGACGTCGCGCAGCAGACGCTGGAGCTCGACGTCGACGCCGTACTTCTCGCCGCCGCGCTGGAGGGCGTCGAGCATCCCGGCCAGCGGCTGGGTACCCCGTTGGAACGCGATGACCTCGCTGGAGAGCTCGTAGATCCGCCGCGAGAGCGCCATCCGGGTGTCGCTGAAGAGCGCGTCCTCGATCTCGTCGATGTCGTTCTCGACACCGCGGATGACCGGCTCGTACTGGTCGACGACCTCGTCGAGGATGGCGTAGAGCACGGCCTCGGCACCGCGGGCGAGCAGCTCGGGTTCGGTCTCCAGCCGGCTCCGCACGTGGGAGAGATCGGGCGCATCGCCATGGCGCACCGTGACGACGAAGTCACGGCCGACGAAGACGTGCAGCTCACCGAACTCGACCGTCTCGGTCGCGTCCTCGTACCAGGCCGGCCGCAGCACCACGAAGAGCGTGTCCCCGTAGCGTTCGAGCTTCGCACGCTGATGGCCGGTGCGCGCATCCTCGACGGCGAGCCGATGCAGCCCGAACTCGTCCGCCACGGTCGTCAGCTCGTCGTTCGTGGGCCGCAGCAGGCCGATCCAGCCCAGCCCGCCCTTCGCACGCAGGTACTCGAAGGTCTGGTCCAGGCTGGTGGGATCGGCGATCCGCGCGCCGTCGACGTACACGGCGTTGTCGATGAGGGGCACCTCTGCATTGTCCGTGCCCGCACGTGGGCGCGGGAGGGACACGCCGGTCACGGGCTGGGCACCTGACTCGGGTGTCGGGGCTGCGTGGTAGACCTAGCCCTGATGCCCACCACCCCACCGGCCGCCGTGAGTCGTCCCTGGCAGGCCTTCGCGGTCTGCCTGACGGCGGGCTTCATGACCCTGCTCGACGTCTCCATCGTGAACGTCGCGCTGCCCTCGATCGAGGGCGCCCTGTCCGCGAGCCCCTCCCACCTGCAGTGGATCGTGGCCGGGTACACGCTCGCGTTCGGCCTGGTGCTGGTGCCCGCCGGCCGGCTCGGGGACATGTTCGGGCGGCGGGTGATGTTCCTGATCGGGCTGACCCTGTTCGTGCTGACCAGCGCGCTGTGCGGGCTGGTGGTGTCCGCGCCGATGCTGGCCGTGGGCCGGCTGCTACAGGGCGCCGCCGCTGGCCTGCTGAACCCGCAGGTGATCGCGATGATCCAGGAGCTGTTCCGCGGCCCCGACCGCGGCCGCGCGTTCGGCTGGTTCGGTGCCACCGTGGGTTTCTCGACCGCCGTCGGCCCGCTGCTGGGCGGCGCGCTGATCGCCGCGTTCGGCCCGGAGCAGGGGTGGCGGGCGGTCTTCCTGGTGAACGTCCCGGTGGGCCTGGTCGCGCTCGTGCTCGCCTGGCGGCTGCTGCCGCGGGTGCGGCCGGCCCGCGACGGCGGGGCGAAGGTGAGCCTGGACGCGCCCGGGCTGGTGCTGCTCGGGATCGCCGTGGTGAGCTTCCTGTTCCCGTTCGTGCAGGTCTCCGAGGGCTCGATCACCGACGCGCCCTGGTGGCTGCTGGTCGTGGCCGCACTCGCCCTCGTGACGTTCCGGTGGTGGGAGCGTCGGCTCGAGGCGCGCGGCGGCCAACCGGTGATCACCACGGATCTGCTGCACACGCCGTCGTACATCCGCGGCGCGACGCTCGGGATGGCCTACTTCGGCGGGTTCACCGGAATCTTCCTGGTGTCCACGCTCTACCTGCAGAACGGGTTGGGGCTCGAGGCCTGGCAGGCCGGGCTGGTGCTCACCCCGTTCGCACTCGCCGGATCACTCTCGGCCTGGCTCGGTGGCCGGTGGGTGAACCGGTACGGGCGGCGGCTCGTCGTCGTCGGGATCATCCTAATGCTGATCGGGGTGGCGGCCACCGACGTGCTCGTGAGCCTGTTCGACGGCGCATCGATCGTCTGGTGGATCGCGGCGGTCCTGATCATCTCCGGCTTCGGTAACGGCATCGTCATCTCGCCGAACCAGGCGCTCACCCTCGCCGACGTGCCGGTGCACCATGCCGGTGTCGCCGCGGGTGCCCTGCAGACCGGGCAGCGAGTCGGCACCTCGGTGGGCGTGGCCGCCACCGCCGCCGTGTTCTTCTCCACCCTCGCCGCGTCGGGCGATTACGACCACGCCATGTCCCTGAGCCTGCGGGTGGTGCTCGTCATCGTGGCCGTCGCCCTGGTGATCGCCGTCGTGGACGAGCGGCGCCGGCTGGCCTGATCGGACCTAGGCCGATCGCTCCCGGGCGCGAGGGGAACGAGCGGGCTCAAGACCACGTTCGGGTTCGCTGATCTCGGCCCAGACCACATCGAGGGAGAGCCCGAGGACGTCGGCGATCGCCGCGATGGTCGGGAACGCCGGGGTCGCGACGCGGCCCGACTCGATCTTCCGCAGCGTCTCGGGTGAGACGCGCGCGGCGAGCGCGACCTCGAGCATCGAGCGCTCTCCCCTAGCTCGCCGCAACAGCGCACCGAGGCGACGGCCGCGCGCGACCTCTGCGGGGGTGAGCGGCAACCGGACCATGGCCCCAATAGTAGTACCGGGATAATATGGCCGGGATAGTTATTGGAAGCACTCGGAAGGCACCACATGATCGAGATCCTCAAGCCCACCGAGCTGGCCCAGGCGCGACGCACCGGCGGCCTCGTCGCCGACATCCTGCAGGAGCTGAAGAACCGCAGCCTGGTCGGCACGAACCTCCTCGACCTCGACCGGTGGACCGAGGCGATGATCGCCGAGGCCGGGGCGCAGTCCTGTTACGTCGACTACGCGCCGTCGTTCGGACGCGGCCCGTTCGGCCACTACATCTGCACGGCCGTCAACGACGCCGTGCTGCACGGGATGCCGCACGACTACACCCTCGCCGACGGCGACCTGCTCACCCTCGACCTCGCCGTCTCCCACGGAGGTATCGCCGCGGACGCCGCCATCAGCTTCATCGTGGGCGACGCCCGCCCGACGGATCGCGCCGAGAGTGTCGCGATGATCGAAGCAACCGAGCGCGCACTGACGGCGGGGATCGCGGCCGCCGGGCCGCAGGCACGCCTGGGCGACGTCTCCCATGCCATCGGCGAGGTCCTGACCGCGGCCGGGTACTCCATCAACACCGAGTTCGGGGGCCATGGCATCGGATCGACGATGCACCAGGACCCGCACATCGTGAACACCGGGCGACCGGGACGTGGCTACCGGCTGCGCCCCGGACTGCTGCTGGCGCTGGAGCCGTGGGTCATGGCCGACACCGATGAACTCGTCACCGACGCCGACGGGTGGACGCTCCGGAGCGCGACCGGTTGCCGGACCGCGCACAGCGAGCACACGATCGCCATCACCGACGACGGGGCCGAGATCCTCACCCTGCCGCGGGCCGCCGTTCGATGAGCCGTGTGCGGGCCGCGAGGAGGCTGCCCGGACGTCGATGAGTTCCGGCACCCACCCGGGTCTGACCGGACATCCATCGGTCGCGAACTCTGGAGGCACCGTGAAACTCCTGCTCACGTCAGGCGGCGTCACGAACCCGAGCATCCACTCCACACTCGAGCACCTTCTCGGCAAGCCGGTCGCCGAGTCACACGCCCTCTGCATCCCGACGGCGCAGTGGGGTCACCCGATGTGCGGTCCGAGATCGGTGCGGGGCCTCATCGCAGCCGAACCCGATTTCCAGTACTTCACCGGCCTCGGCTGGGCGTCGCTCGGCGTCCTCGAGCTCACCGCGCTGCCCACCATCGGCGCCGACCGGTGGGTCCCCTGGGTCCGGGAGGCCGACGTGCTGCTAGTCGACGGCGGCGACGCGACCTTCCTGAGCCACTGGATGCGGGAGTCCGGGCTGGCCGAGCTGCTGCCCTCCCTGCCCGACACGGTCTGGGTGGGCGTGAGCGCCGGAAGCATGGTGATGACGCCCCGGATCGGGGAGTACTTCGTCGAATGGCCGTCCGCACCGGACGACCGCACCCTCGGCGTCGTCGACTTCTCGATCTTCCCGCACCTGAACGCGTTCCCACAGAACACCCTGGCCGACGCACAGCGGTGGGCCGCCGACATCGACGGCCCGGCCTACGCCATCGACGAACAGACGGCCATCAAGGTCGTCGACGGCGACGTCGAGGTGGTCTCCGAAGGGCAATGGACGGCGTTCGGGTCATGACGACCGGGCCAGGATCATGTCGCCGAACCGGAGCCGTTGCGCCGGTTGGCGTTGAAGCGCGCCTTCTTCTGACGATTCCCGCACGTGTTCATGTCACACCATCTGCGGGTGCGACTCTGGCTGGTATCGAAGAAGGCCGCCTGGCAGGTCGGTGAGGCGCACAGGGCCAGTCTTCCGGCTCGCTCGCCCGCGATGATGCTGATCGCGTCGGCGGCGATCACGCCGAGAGCATCGTCCACGCGGGAGGCCGAGCCGAGCCGCCAACGCCGCTCACCGTCGGACGTCAGGACGGCTGCGGCCCGACCCTGAGCACTGCGCTCGTTGATGACCCGGACAGCAGCTGCGGGGAGCGCGTCCTGGGTCGCGGCCGCTGTCGCGGCGGTGTGGATCGCCTCCCGCAGTTCCCGAGCGAGGGCGAGCTGGACAGCGGTGCAGGAGTCCACGGCGAGACCGCTGACCGCCAGCCAGTCCATGAGTCGGCGTGGGGTGGGAATGCGCTCCACAGCGGTGCCACGCCGCTCCGTCAGCGTCGCCGTGAAACTGGTCGCGAGCTCGGTGCCGAGGCGGAAGTCAGGGAACTCGGCGGGCATGGAACCACCTTAGCCGGTTGCGGACGGGCCAGAGAGTTGGTAGAACCGTCTAAGCCGGTTCGCAATCGATAGTTGCCGGTGCCACGACAGCCAGGAGGTCCCATGCCCCGTCCAAGCAACGGCGTGCATGCGTTCGAAGCCCACGCAACCGACGCCGATCTCGACGATCTGCGCGCGCGACTGGCTGCGGCGCGGTTACCGGAGGCCGAGACGGTCCACCGTGCCGCGCCAGACCCGCACCGCTGGGACCAGGGCGTTCCTCTCGCCGACCTCGTCGAGGTCGTGGACTACTGGCGCACGGGGTACGACTGGCGCTCGTTCGAGGAGCGCCTCAACCGGACCGGCCAGTTCCGCACGAGCATCGACGGTCTGGCAATCCACTTCCTGCACCGCCGGTCCGCGCGCGCCGACGCGACACCGCTGATCCTGACGCACGGCTGGCCGGGCAGCATCGCCGAGTTCATCGATGTCGTTGACGAGCTCGCAGATCCGGAGGATGCGGACGCGCCGGCGTTCCACGTCGTGGTTCCGTCGCTACCGGGCTTCGGCTACAGCGACAAGCCGGCCAGCACCGGGTGGGGCACCGAGAAGATCGCCGCCGCCTGGGTGGAGCTGATGGGACGGCTCGGCTACCGCACGTTCCTGGCCCACGGCGGCGACTGGGGAGGCAACATCACCACGGTCCTCGGAGGCAGGTTCCCGGCGCACGTTCTCGGCATCCACACGACGTTCGCGCAGGGACCGCCCGGGCTGACAACGGACGGCCTGACCGCCCTCGAGCGCACCTGGACCGAGGAGACCCGCGACTTCTGGCACCACCGCGCGGCGTACGCGAAGCAGCAGGCCACCCGACCGCAGACGATCGGCTACTCGCTCGTCGACTCACCGGTCGGGCTCCTTGCCTGGATCCTCGACAAGTTCGCCGAGTGGTCGGACACCTCGGACAGCCCGTTCGAGACGATCTCGAGGGACCGCGTCCTTGACGACGTCACCCTCTACTGGCTGACCCGGTCCGGCGCATCGTCGGCTCGCATCTACTACGAGAGCCACAACTCGCTCGACCCCGACCTCCGGGTCGACGTCCCGGCCGCGATCACCATGTACCCCCGCGACATCGAGAAGTATCCACGCGCCTGGGCCCAGGAACGCTACCGACGGATCGTCCGATGGAGGTCGCCCGCACGCGGGGGACACTTCCCGTCGCTGGAGGTACCCGGCTACTTCGTCAAGGACCTGCAGGAGGGTCTCGCGGCAGTGCTGGCTGCCGGTCGCTGAGCTATCCGGAGAACGCCAGGGCCGTAACCAGTCGCTCGACGAGCTGGCGGCTCGCGTCGATGCCGGCGAGTTCGTAGGCGATCAGGGCGGCGCCACCCAAGGGATCCATGACCGAGGCAACGAGACGGGTCGGCACCCCTCGGGCGGCGCTCAGGGCGTCGCCGAGACGGCTGACGAACGCCGGATCGCCGGCCAGCGAGCCGGAGACGGCCACCGGCACCGGCCGTGTCCCGATCGACGGCGCCAGCACGGCAACGCCGTCGGCGGTCTTCGACGCGAGCGAGCGCAGCGCGGCGTCGGCCAGCGCAGACTCATCCGCGGCCGCGGTGACAGTGGGTGCGAGGTCGCCGTAGCGGCGCTTGCGGACATTCCGGTCGACGTTGCCGAGTTCCAGGACGATCCGGCGCAGGTCCGACAGGTCGGCGGCTCGCCAGTACTCCAGGACCTGACGCACGAGCGGGTCGGCCGCGAGCGGGTCGGCCGCGAGCGGGTCGGTCTCGCTGAGCAGGCGGTGCATCACGTCGAAGACCAGGTGCCGAGCGCCACCTGCGTAGTGCTCGAACTGTCCACTCTCGAGCTCGGTGCCATCCTCGGTGATCGCCAGGATCATCGATCCCGTCCCGGCGACGACGACGATCCCCGGTCCCCCGACCAGTGCGCCACGATGCGCGACGACGGCGTCGTTGACGATGGTCCGCGGGCACCCGAGACCAGGCACTGCGTAGTACTCCTGCGCCCAGTCGTTGCGGCCGTCGCCCTGGTTGGACCCGACACGGCTGAAGCCGGAGGTCCCCGCGGCGAGGGCGAGCGCGAGGGCGGGGTCCAGGCCCGCTGATCGTAGGGCCGTGGTCAGCGCGCGGGACACGTTCTCGGCGGCATCATCGTTGTGCAGCGGGCTTCCGCCCGGTCCGACGGCGGCCGAGAGGACCGCACCGTCCAGGTTCAGGCAGGCCACTCGCGTGTGAGTGCCTCCGGAGTCCACGGCGATGACGAACGGTTCCGCCGCCGCGGGCCTCATGTCAGCGCAGCGGCGGCGTGCGCGATCATCTCCGGGTCGGCGATCGAGTAGACGGCCGCGCCCCCGCCGGGTCCGGCGGCACCCGCGTCGTCGCGGTGGACCCGGGCGGACAGGTGCACCGCGTCCACGCCCGCCTCGAGCAGCAGCGGGATGTGCTCGGGATCCACGCTCCCGCCGGCCATCACCTCGATCCGACCGGCCGCCGTCTGCGTGAGGGCCGCCAGCACGTCGAGACCGTCCACGGCCCGCGTCGCGCCACCGGAGGTGAGCACCCGGCGCACGCCAAGGTCGGCAAGTTCGGCCAGCGCCCGGCGGGCGTCGGCGACCACGTCCAGCGCCCGATGGAACGTGACCTCGCGCCCCTCGGCAGCGCGCACCAGTGACTTGACCGCATGACGGTCGATCCCCCGGTCGGGGGTGAGCGCCCCGATCACGACGCCGGCGACGCCCGCGTCCACGAGGTGCTCCAGATCGCGGACCATGACCTCCACCTCGGTGGCGGTGAACACGAACCCACCGGGGCGCGGACGAACCAGCACGTGCAGGTCGATGCCGACGGCGGCCACCGCGTCCACCAGGCCGAGGCTCGGTGTCAGCCCGCCGAGCTCGAGCGCACTGCACAGCTCCACCCGGTCCGCCCCACCGTCGCGTGCGGCGCGGGCGCCCTGCACCCCCGTGATCGCGATCTCCAGGGCTGCGGCCCGGACGCGAGTCGCCACCGGGATCAGATCACCCCGAGCGCGATGACCGCGTCGGCCACCTTCGTGAACCCGGCGATGTTCGCGCCGACCACGTAGTTGCCGGGCTGCCCGTACTCCTCGGCCGTGGTCGCACAGTTGTGGTGGATCGTGGCCATGATCTCGGCGAGCCGCTCCTCGGTGTGCTCGAACGACCACGCGTCCCGGCTCGCGTTCTGCTGCATCTCCAGCGCGGAGGTGGCCACGCCGCCGGCGTTCGCCGCCTTGCCGGGCGCGAACAGCACGTCCGCTTCCTGCAGGAGCTGCACGGCCTTGGGGGTGGTCGGCATGTTGGCGCCCTCGGCGACCACCTTGACACCGTTCTTGACCAGCGTGACCGCGTGGTCCTCGTGCAGCTCGTTCTGGGTGGCGCACGGCAGTGCCACCTCGGCCGGTAGGTCCCAGATGGACCCCTCGGACACGAGGGTGGCGCCCGGGCGGCGGGCGACGTACTCGCTGACGCGGCCGCGCTCGACCTCCTTGATCTGACGCAGCAGGCCGACGTCCACACCGGCCTCGTCCACGACGTACCCGGAGGAGTCGGAGAATGCGACCACGTGCGCGCCGAACTGCTGCGCCTTGTCGATCGCGTAGGTGGCCACGTTCCCGGAGCCGGAGACCACGGTGCGCTTGCCGTCGAAGCTCTCGCCCCGGGTCTTCATCATCTCGTTCGCGAACAGCACCGTGCCGAAGCCGGTGGCCTCGGTGCGCACCAGCGAGCCACCCCAGGTCAGGCCCTTGCCGGTGAGCACCCCGGACTCGTACCGGTTCGTGATCCGCTTGTACTGGCCGAACAGGTAGCCGATCTCGCGCCCGCCCACGCCGATGTCACCGGCCGGCACGTCGGTGTACTCACCGATGTGCCGGTACAGCTCGGTCATGAAGGACTGGCAGAACCGCATCACCTCGCCGTCGCTGCGGCCGCGCGGGTCGAAGTCCGACCCACCCTTGCCGCCGCCGATCGGCATGCCGGTGAGGGCGTTCTTGAAGACCTGCTCGAAGCCGAGGAACTTCACGATCCCGAGGTAGACGGACGGGTGGAACCGCAGGCCGCCCTTGTACGGGCCGAGCGCGGAGTTGTACTCCACCCGGAAGCCGCGGTTGATCCGGATCGTGCCCTCGTCGTCCACCCACGGCACCCGGAAGATGATCTGACGCTCCGGCTCGCAGATCCGCTGCAGCACGGCCTCATCGGCGTAGTGCGGGTTCTTCTTCAGCACCGGGCCCAGGGAGTCGAACACCTCGCGCACGGCCTGGTGGAACTCGACCTCGCCGGGGTTGCGGCGTAGCACGAGGTCGAAGACGGCATTCAGATCGGGTTCCACAAAGGCTCCTTGGTTCTTCGCGTGCGCGCCGCAGGCGGTCCTGATCGCCGCGCTCGGGGGTGGGCCGGCTCAGGCCTGGTTAACTCAGCCGTCACGCGCCCGGTACAGGATAGAAACATCGGGCCCCACACGCGAACAGCGTCCGCCGGATGGACGACCGATCACCAGTGCCAGCCGCGCGAGCTCAGCTCCAGCTCGCGGCGCTCGCGCTCCTCCTCCGGCACCGGGGTGGTGAGCGCCTGCCCCGGGAACGGCAGCCCGGCCAGGGCACACGCCTGCGCCAGCATCGCGTCATAGGCCGCGAGCGCGGCCCGCAGATGGTGCGCCTGGGCGTACATCCCGGGTGTCGACTCGACGAGTTGCACCTCCGCGGCGAGCTCCGCCAGCCGGATCTGCACCTCGAGCACCACGAGAGGGTCGACGGCGGGTGCTCGCTTGCCCCGGTCCGGCCAGATCGCCCGGGTCGGGTTGGCGGCCTCGGCCCGCCTGCGGCGCTCCCGGGCCCGGCGCCGGGCCGTGAGGAACCCCCACGGCCACACCGCCACGGTGAGGGCCACGGCCCACAGCAGGAGCATCCAATAGATCACCGGCTCGCCACCTCGTCGAGTCCCTCCATTGTCCGTTCTCGCGCGCGCCTGCGCCAGTGGCGGCAACGGTTGGGACGGCCGGCGAAGCGCCGGACCAAGCGACCGGTGCGGTCCAACCCCTGGGACTGCCACGAACAACCCTTGACATCCCCTCGGATGGTTCGTTGAATCACTATATGAACTCAGCGTCGAGTATGCAGATCGTCAATGGCTCTTCTGATGGAATGAGCCGCAGGAACGCCGTGCGGCTCCTCCTGACCGCGGCGGTTCTGCCTCCGGTCATCGGCGCCCTTGCCGATCCCACCCAGGCAGCCTCCCGCGGGCCACGCCCCCGCGACACGACGGCGCCGCCGCCCGCAGACGCGCTGCGGCGGGTGGACAAGCCGAACCTGACCGTCACCCCGATCACCACGCTCACCGGTCCGCGGCACCGCGTCACGTTCTCGGACGCCGTCTGGGACGGCGGCCGCACCGTGGTCCGGGACCTGGAGGTCGCCGTCGGCGGTGAATGGGTGCCCGTGACCACCGAGGCGGGCCGGTTCGACGAGCAGTGGGTCGTCTTCACCGGCGCCACCGAGGGCGACTCCCTCTACATCTACGACGCCCTCGAGACGCACTGGGTGGCGTTCGACTCCTGCACCCAGGTCGGCGAGCGCACGGTCGAGCTGCACGCGGCCGCCGAGGGAGTGTTCGACCTCGTGCTGCGCTGGTCCCTCGACGGCGACAACCCCGAGCTCCAGTACACGCTCGAGGCGCTGCGCGACGATGATTTCCTGGTCGGCTACCAGAGTTTCGACGTCACCGACCTGGCCGGGGTGGACGAGGTGCTCTGCGGAGCCCTGCAGCACGCCCGAGTGGTTCAGAACGACTACGCACCCAAGTCCGCGTGGGAGATGTTCGCCCCGATGACCCTGACCCAGCGCACGCTCGGCGCACAGGTCGCCACGCTCGGGGTCTACATCCCTGCCGAGGTCCTCGCGTTCGAGCACGAGCGCGCGCTCGGCGCGGACCGGCAGCCGTTCGGCCTGAGCCTGCGCAACGACTCCCTGGACGTGGTGCCCTCCGCCTACGCCCCGCAGGTTGGCCGCCGGACCCCGATGGCGGCCGGCGAGAAGCGCGGCTACGCCCTCGGGGTGTGTGCGCTGCCCACCGCGCTCTTCGACGCCTACACCGACCTCGCCCGCGGCGAGTACGCCTACGCCAGCTACCGGCAGAACGTCTACGACACCTCGCTCACGGACGCCATCCACAACATGGTCGACCTGCTCAGCAACGGCCCCGACGCCGACGACTCGGTGGACTTCGTGCCCTCCTACTCGGGCTGGTGGAGCCGGGCGAAGGGCTTCATCGACGTCGAGAACGACGACGCGGTGCGCACCGCCGTCGCCGGGGTGCTGCTCTCGGCGCACTACCTGACCACGCCCGTCGGGGCCGAGGCGGGCACCGACCTCTACACCCGCCGCGGCCGGGACATGATCGAGTACCACCTGTCCCGGACCGGCACCGGGTTCACACCGATCAAGGGCAGCGACGTCTATGACGACGTGAACCTGTACCGCCTCGGCGGCATCCCGTTCGACGCGGTCACCCTCAACTCCATCGACCAGCTCACCCGCCGCCAGAACGGTGGCGTGCACGCCCGCGGCCTCGAGCTCGCGCTGGCGAACAAGCAGGGCGGGCACCGGAGCCCGTTCGCCGTCGCGCTCGCGGCTCACGAGCTCACCGGGGACCCGTCCTGGCTGCGCCAGGCGCGCCTGATCGCCGATGCCTACGTGCGCGACGACATCGAGACGCCGTACACGACGAACAACGGCGAGTCCTCCTTCGGCTACGGCTACAGCCGGTACTGGTCCGACCTGGTGCTGCTCTACGAGCTCACCGGCGAGGACGTCTTCCTCACCGGAGCCCACCGGGAAGCACAGCGGTTCGTCACCCAGACCCAGATGCGACCGGTCCCGGGCGGTTCGGTCACGGTTGGCGAGGGGCCGACGGTCCTGCAGCAGTACGACTGGGACCCGTCCGCACTGCCCGACTACCCCGCCACGGAGGTGAGTCCCGAGGAGGTGCCGGCGTGGACCGTGTCCACGAACGGTCTGACCTTCGAGCAGCTCTCCACCCTCAAGGTCGGCGACTCCACCACCCCCAACCCCGGCGGCGGGTTCGTCCTGAACCCGTGCTGGGCCGGCTCGCTGCTGCGCCTCGCCCACTACACCGGGGACGAGCTGCTCGGCGACATCGCCGAGAACCTGGTGGTCGGCCGGTTCGGGAACTACCCGGGCTACTACAGCCGCCAGCACCAGGCCGTGCCGATGCGGCCGGACTTCCCGCTCACGGGTCCGGTCGGCGTGTCCGGGGTGTACTTCCACCACGCGCCCGGCCAGCTCGCGCTCGCCCTCGACTACCTGTTCAGCGAGCATTTCGTCCGCTCGAACGGTGCGGTCGACTACCCCCGAGCCTTCGAGGCGAACTTCGTCTACTTCAAGTTCAGCACCTACGGTCACCGCCCGGGCACGTTCTACGGCGAGGACGGCGTCTGGCCGTACTTCCCGAAGGGGCTGGTCGAGGTCGACAACCCGCTCGTGAACTGGCTCGCCGGCGTCGGGAACGACTCCCTCTACCTGAGCCTGACCAACTCCTCCGCGCAGACCCAGACGGTGCGCATCGACGCCGCGAACGCCCTGACCGGGCTCGGCCCGAGCGGCGGGCGCCGCAACGCCGTCGAGCTCGTCACGCCCGACGGCGCCCGCAGGTCGCGTACGGCCGTCGCCGGGCAGGTGGTCGTCCAGGTGCCCCCGAAGGGGATCGCCTCCGTCGTGATCCGGGACGTGACCATCGCCGCGCCGTGGCAGCTCGAGCCCGGCGGCGTGGACCGGGGTCTGGCCTCGCACCACGGCGAGGACACCGACCCGGACTCGGACTTCGGGCTCACCCGGGGCACACTCCTGGTGCGGCCGGACTCCGCGGGCTACGACGCCTATGTCTACATCGACACCGAGGAGGCCGCGACGCTCCGGTACCGGATCGGCGACGGCCCGAGTCAGGACACCCCACCGAAGACCTACCCGAACGAGTGGACCATCGGCGTCGACGACCTCGCGGCCACCTTCAGTTACCAGGTCGTCACCGCGAGCGTGACCACGGACGAGGTGACGCTGCACCTGCCGGCGGCCGTCGCCGGGATCGCGACGGGCGCCGTCGGCGGTGAGATCGGTGGGCCGACGAGCGCGACGGCGAGCGACGCCGTCGACCTCGTCGTGACCGTCCGCAACGGCACCGACGCGGCACTGACCGGCCTCGTGGTGACCCCCACCGTCCCGGACGGGTGGACGCTGACGCCCGTCGACGCACCCACCGAGGTGCCGGCCGGCGGGACCGCGAGCACCACCTACACCGTGACCGTGCCCGCCGGGGCGACGCTCGGCGCGTACCCGCTCACGGCCGTCGCCGCCTGGACAGGTGGCACCGCGGACCTGGAGCCGGCGCAGCTGACCGTGCGGGACGCACGCGCCGTCCTTTCCCTGCGGGTCGACCCGCAGGTGCTGGACGCACCCGGGGACACCGTCCGGTTCACTGCCACGATCGCGAACGCCGGTGCCGCGCCGGCGACCGGGCCGCTCGTCCTCGCCGGCCAGACGGGCTGGCAGATCACCGACCGTCAGCTCGACGTGACGGTGGCACCCGGCGAGGTCCGCACCCACACCTGGGACGTGGTCTCACCGACGGCGGCCACGTTCGGCTCCTCCTACCAGTTCCGGGTCCGCTGGGACACCGTGCACACCGCGATCGCCCAAGCCCGGATCCGGGACGCCGGCATCGTGATCCACAACGAGTTGCTGGCGCCCGCCTACACCGAGACCGGCGAGTGGCTGCGAAGCTCGCTGACCGGCTGGAACGGGATCAGGTCCCGGTACAGCGCGCCCGAGGCAGTCGGCGGCACCGCCACCTGGACGCCGAACCTCCCCGAGGCCGGCACCTACGAGGTGGCCGTCTGGTACCCGAGCAACGCCGAGACCACCGACTCGGCCGCCTACGTGGTCACCCACGCCGGCGGCACCGACGAACTCGTGATCAGCCAGCGGTCGGCACCGAACAACTGGCGCACGCTCGGCACGTACGAGTTCGCGGCCGGCACCGCCGGAAACGTCACCCTGGAGGTCCGCAACGCCGCGTTCCACCGCACCAGCGCGGTACGGTTCCTGCCGATCGAGCTGTGATGGTCACCGACACGACATCATGGCTCCATGGACGCCTCCGCACCGAACTGGCACGACACGATCACCGAGGTCTGGGCGGATGCCGAGGGCCGGGACCCAAACGAGGTCCTCGCGGAGATCGAGAAGCTCGTGGCAGGGCACGAACGCGACCCGCTGGCCGCGTTCGAGGTCGCCGGCGCCTATGACTACGCGGGCCACGAGGCCCGCGCCGAGGCGCCCTATCGGCGGGCGCTCTCGGGCGGGCTCGACCCGGCCCGCCACCAGCAGGCGACCATCCAGCTCGCGTCGACGCTGCGGAACCTCGGCCGGGCGACCGAGGCCGCGGACCTGCTCCGGGCCGAACTCGGTGCCACGCTCGTGGCGCCCTACGCGGCGGCCGCCCGCGCCTTCCTGGCCCTCACCCTGCTGGACCTGGGGGAGGATCGGCGCGCCGCCGTCGTCGCACTCGAAGGGCTCCGGGACAGCCTGACCACCTACGCCGGCCCGGTGGGCCGCTACCTCGCGGACGTCACCGACGCCGACGACGAACCGACCCGCGTGCCCACCGGCTGACCCCAGGCCCGCGACAGGAGTCCGAAGGAGCGGAGCCGGTCGGCGGGATCGTGCGTGGCGGTGGTGACCAGGACCTCGTCCGCGCCGGTGACCCGCACGAGGGACTCGAGCCGCTCCAGCACGGTGGCGGGGGACCCGACGAACCGCGCGTCGATCCGGTCCCGGACGAGGGCCTGCTCGGCCGGGTCCCGGTCGACCCACGCAGTGGTCGTGCCCGGCCGCGGGAAGGCGACCGCGCCGCCGGCGGTCCGGCGCACGGACAGCACCCAGTCCACGAACGGCTCCGCGAGCTCGCGGGCGTCGGCGTCGGTGTCCGCGACGAGCGCGTCGACCGAGACCAGCACGTAGGGCTCGGACAGCGAACCGGGGCGGAACGCGTCCCGGTAGGCGCTCACCGTCTCCAGGATGCTGGACGGGCTCACGTGGTAGTTCGCCGCGAGCGGCAGCCCCAGCTCGCCGGCCACCCGGGCGCTCTCCCCGCCGCTGGAGGCGAGCACCCACACCTCGAAGTCCGCGCCGGCGGCCGGCGGGCTGACCGTCGCACTCTCGCCGGGCCCGACCGGCGGGCCGACGTGGTCCCCGGCGCGCAGTCCGAGCACCAGGTCCACCTCGGCCCGGAAGCTCTCCGGGGCGCGGCTCCGCCCGATCAGCGCGACCCGACGGGCGAGCCGCTTGCGGAACCCCTCGTCATCGGTGCCCCCGGCCGGGGTGGCCGGCACGTGCAGTCCGTCGACGTCGCGGGCCTGCGTGTGGGTCGACCGGCGCCGCCACGCGGGAACCGCAGCGGGCTCCCCCTCCGGCGCTGCGCCGTCGGGCGTCTCGTTCTTCGGGGGCGGCACGAACGCCCTCCCGAGGCCAAGGTCGGTGCGCCCGGGGTGCAGCGCCGCGATCGTGCCGAACTGCTCCACGGCCTGGAGCGGGCTGGTCGCACTCAGCGCGATCGCCCCGGAGCCGACCCGGATCCGGCTGGTCCGCTCTGCGGCGAGCGCGGCGAGCACGGCCGGTGCCGCGGACGCGACGCCCGCGGCCAGGTGGTGCTCGGCGAACCAGATCCGCCGGTAGCCGAGGTCCTCGGCGGCCGCGGCCAGGTCGAGGACGTCCCGGATCGCCTGGGCGCCGGTGCCGCCCTCGGGCACGATCGCGAGATCCAGGATGGACAACGGCACGCGCGGTGCGCTCACGTCGTCACCTCTCGTCGGGTCGGTCACGGGAGCTCCGGCAGTTCGAGGTTCTCGCGGAACGTGTCACCCACGCGGTCACGACGCAGCCGTCCACGGCGGCGCAACTCCTCCAGGAGCCCGTTGACGACGAGATCGTGGGTGACCGGGTCGCCGATCCCTCCGATGGAGAGCACGTCGAGCACGCCGGCGTCCATCCGCTCCTCGACGGCGTCCGCGAGCTGCTCGGGGGTGCCGACGGGAGCCCAGTGGCCGGTGTCCTGGGCGGCGATGATCAGCTCCCGCAGGGTGCGCCCCTCGGCGACCTGCCGACCGAAGACCTCGACCCGCCCACGGCGCCGGTTCACGCTGCCCAGTTCCGGCACCCGTTCGATCGGCACCGGGCCATCCAGCGGCAGGTCGGAGAGGTCGATGCCACCGAGCATGTCCTCCAGCACGGCGCGCCCGGCGACGAGGTCGATCGCCTCCTGCTTCTCGCGGCGCAACCGCAGCGCCTCGGACTCGGTGGCGCCGAACGTCGCATGGAACGAGCTCATGATCAGCGGCAGCCCCTCGGGACGGCCCAGTTCCGCGGCCCGACGGCGCAGCCTCGTCACGAAGTCGAGCGCCACGTCGAGGGTGGGCAGGGACGTGAACACGACCTCCGCGTACCGGGCGGCAAGCTCGAGCCCGGCCGCGGACTGGCCGGCCACGAACTGCACCGGCCGCCGCTGCGGCAACGGCGGGATGTTCAGCGGTCCCGCCACCGTGAAGAAGGTGCCCTTGTGGTCGATCGGGCGGACCCGGCTCGGGTCGAACCGGACGTGGCCCTCCTCGTCGTGACCGAGCGCCCCCTCGCCCCAGCTGTCGTAGAGGGCGTTGATCACGTCGAGGGACTCCGCGGCCCGGGCGTAGCGCTGCTCCGGGCTGGGCAGGTCCTCGCCCGAGTAGTTCTCCTCACCGATGGAGGACGTGACCAGGTTCCAGGCCGCGCGGCCGTTGCTGATGTGGTCGAGGGTGCCGAACTGACGGGCCAGGTTGAACGGGTGGTTGAACGTCGTGGTGACCGTGGAGATCAGCCCGACATGCTCGGTGACCAGGCTCAGCGCCGCCATCACCGTCAGCGAGTCCTGGCTGCCGATGCTCCCCTGCCCGTTGAAGCTGAGCAGGTCCGGGGTGAACAGGGCGTCGAACCCGGCCCGTTCGGCGAGCCCGGCGACCTCGACGGCGGTCTCGAGGGTGTGCCGCTTCGGGTCGAGGGCCAGCTCGTAGGCACCGGGCCGGCCACCGGCCCCGGTGACGGTCTTCAGGTAGCGGCCCATCAGGCGGCCCCGCCCTCGAGGAACGCGTCCACCAGGGACGTGAGTCTGGAGTCGGCACCGAGCGCCACGCCGTGCACCTCCTCGGTCGTGCCGAGCACCGACGTGAGCTCGAACGTCGGGATGTGGAACGCGATCTCCAGGATCCGCTCCTGCGCCCGGGCCAGGACCTCGTTGCGGGCAGCGACGTCGGTGAGCCCTCGCTGCTCCTCCAGTAGAACGTTCAGCTCCTCGTCGGCCACCCGGTACGGATCCTCGTCACCGAACGCGAAGCTCGTGCGCAGGATGTCCCCGTCCGCACGGCTCAGATTGCCGTAGGTGAGGTCGAACTCGCCGGCCTCACCCTTCGCCGTGCGCTCGGAGACGTCACCGGTCCACAGCTCGACCTCGATGCCGACCTCCTTGGCCTGCTGCTGGAGCAGTTCGAGCGCCGATTGGTTCGCGACGAAGTTGTTGCTCCAGGCGATGACCAGCGCGAGCCGCTCACCGTCACGCTCGCGGATGCCGTCGGCGCCCGGCACCCACCCGGACTCCTCCAGCAACCGGGCCGCTTCGTCGACGTCCTGCTCGAGGTACTCGCTCAGGTCCACCCACCCCGGTGTGGTCGCTGCCAGCGGGCTCGTCGAGACCGCGTACGACTCGTTCAGGGTCGCGTCCCGCAGATCCGTCCGGTTCAGTGCCAGGGAGAGAGCCCGGCGCACGTTCACGTCCCCGACGATCGGCTTGGCGTTGTAGGGCGTCAGTCCGAAGGTCGTGCCAGGGTTGCCACGGGCCACGATGGTGTAGCCCGAACCCTCGAGGGTGGCCTGGTCCTGCGGCGGGACGCCGCCGATCACGTCGACCTGACCCGAGGAGAGGGACCCGGTGCGCACGCTCGCCTCGGGCACGATCTGGAACACCACCTCGTCCAGGTAGGCCTCGCCGGTGTTCTGGCTCAGCGACGAGGGCCAGGCGTACCCCACGCGCCGGGAGAGGACCACCTCGGTGTCCTTGGTGTAGCGGTCCAGCACGAACGGTCCCGTGCCGATCACCCCTCCGGAGACGCGTTCCTCCCACGGCAGCGCCAGGGTGGAGGCCGCGAGCGGGCCGAAGATCGGCTCGGTCAGGGCCTGCAGGAACGGGGCGCTGGGGACGTCGAACCGGACGATCGCCGTCTGCTCGTCGACGACCTCGGTGTCGACGTAGCCCGCCAGGTGCTCGATGGCGTAGCTCGCCTGTGCACCCTGGGCGAGCACGTCCGCGAAGTTGTCCTTGATCGACTGCGCCGTCAACGGTGTCCCGTCCGAGAAGGTGACGCCCTCCCGAAGGTGGAAAGTGAACTCGGTCGCCTCCTCGTTGATCTCCCACTCCTGCGCCAGCCAGGGCGCGAGCTCACCCGTCTCGGGATCCTGGTCGAGGAGCGAGTCGACGAGCTGGCGCGTCACATAGCGCGCGTCGTTGCCGGAGCCACCGCCCTGGGGCGTGAGGCTGGCGGGGTCGTTGGCGACGGCGAAACGCAGGGTTCCACCCGCCGTCGGCTCCGCTTCGGTGCCGCTCGGACCGGTCGAGGCACCGGTGCCGGCATCGCCCCCGCCGCAGGCGGCCAGGCCGAGAACGCCGGCGGAGAGGCCGCCGATGAGGACGGCACGGCGGGAGATCGGGGGAAGGGACATCGGGTACTCCTTGAGCATGAGAGGGGGCGACGCCGGGTGGCGTCGGGTGGTGAGGTCGGCAGCGGAGGGGCGCGACGGCGGCGACCCGGATCGCGTGGATCGGATGACGCGACCGGGCGGAACGGGTCAGACCGTGACGGGGGCACCCAGGCGACGGTCCTGACTGCGGCGGCCATGCTGGTCCGGTGCGGTGAAGCCGCGGGCGCGGCCGGCGTCCGCGGCGCTCCAGAGGTCGGTGCCGAGTTCGGCGTTCACGAGCGGGATGACCTCCTCGGCGAACTGGCGCAGCACGTCCTGCTGGGCCTCGTGGGGAAGCAGGTGGTTGGCGGAGATCGCCTGGACGTGGTGGCCGAGCGAGTCGTGGAACCGGACGATCTTCTCGGCCACTCGTTCCGGGGTGCCGACCAGGGCCGTGCCGGTGTCGGCGGCCTCCTCGACCGTGGTGAACACGGAGACCTTGCCGAGGGTGTTCGGGCCGTGGTCACGCAGGCTGGCGCGTGCACGGTTCGCCTCGAACACCGGCCGGTACTGCTCGATGGCGGCCTCGTTCGTCTCGGCGAGGTACAGGCCGCCCGAGCCCGCGCCCACCCAGGCGAGGGCGGGATCGCGTCCGTGGAACTCCCACCGCTCGCGGTAGTGGTCAAGCAATCGCTTGTAGTTCACGGTCGGCTGCAGGGTGTGCGAGGAGAACACCGGGTCGCCCCATTTCGCGGCGAGCTCGACGGCATCGGTGGAGGTCGCCGAGCCGTGCCAGATCCGCCAAGGGCCGTCGAAGGGGCGCGGCAGGGTGGTGACGTGCTCCAGCGGTGCGCGGTGGGCGCCCGACCAGGTGACCCCCTCCTCGCTCAGCAGCCGACGCAGGAGTTCGTAACTCTCGACGAGGTACTCGTACTGCAGCGCGCCGTCCTTGCCGAAGATCGGGAAGTGCTCCACCTCGTTGCCCTTGCCGATCACGATCTCCAGGCGTCCGCCGGAGAGCACGTCAACGGTCGCGTAGTCCTCGGCGGCGCGCACCGGGTCCAGCAGGGACAGCACGGTCACCCCGGTGGAGAGCAGGATCCGGTTCGTGGCCGCTGCGATCGCGCCGAGCAGCACGGTCGGCGCCGAGGACAGGAAGTCGCCGTAGTGCCGCTCCCCCACGGCGAACGAGTCGTAGCCGAGCTCCTCGGCGAGGACGGCGGCGGCGACCACCCGCTCAAGGCGCTCGGTGGGGCTGATGGGGACGCCGTTCACGTCCTGTGGCTGGTACGGGACGATGTCCTGGATCCGGAATCGCATGCTGCTCCTTGTAGGTCTGGGGTGGGGGTCGAGTGGTCTGTGGTGGTTTACGGTGTGTGCCGGACCGGGAGGTGCGGACCGGTCGGGTGGGCTAGCCGCGGGTCCTCACGCGTCGAGCCAGGCGGAGGAGAGCGAGCCGAGCCGGGAGTCGGCCGCGAGCCACACGCCGTGGGTCGTCGCGGTGGTGCCGAGCACGGTGGTCAGCTGGAACGTCGGGATGTGGCGGCCCTGCTCGAGCAGGTACCGCTGGATGTCGGCCAGCAACGCGTTCCGCTCGGTCGGGTCGACGATCGCCCGCTGCTGCTCGAGCAGGGCGTCGAGCTCGGGATCGGCGGCCGTGAACGGGCGCCCGGACTCGGACGAGAAGCTGGTCCGCAGGACGTCGCCGTCGGCGCGACTGGAGTTGCCGAAACGGAAGTCGTAGTCGCCGCTGCCCTCGCCCTCGGTGATGTCCGGCACCGTGCCCGAGACCAGCTCCACCTCGATCCCGACCTGGGCGACCTGCTGCTGGATCAGCTCGACGGCGCTCTGGTTGGCGACGAAGTTCGTCTGCCAGGCGAGCACCAGGGACAGCCGCTCGCCGTTCTTCTCCCGAACGCCGTCGGAGCCCTCGGTCCAGCCGGCGTCGTCCAGCAGCCGTGCGGCCTCGGCCGGGTCGTGGCCGAGCAGCTCGGACTGGTCGGACCAGCCTGGCGTGGTGTCGGAGAGCACGCTGCGGGAGACGGCGTAGTCGGCGTTGAGGGTGGCGTCCCTGATCTCATCGCGGTTCAGCGCCAGGGAGAAAGCCCGCCGGACGTTGACGTCGTCGACCCCGGGGTTCTCCGTGTACGGAGTCAGGCCGAACGTGGTCCCCGGATTGGCCCGGATCACCAGGGCGGCGCCACCGGCCTCAAGTGTCTCCTGATCCTGTGGGGGCACGCCGCCGATGACGTCGACCTGCCCGGAGGTGATCAGCCCGCTGCGCACGCTCGCCTCCGGCGCCACTTGGAACAGCACCTCGTCCACGTAGGCCTCGCCGTCGTTCTGCGACACCTCGGACGGCCACGCATACCCGGGCCGCTTGAGCAGCAGGACCTCTGTGTTCGCGGTGTAGTGGTCCACGGTGAAGGGACCCGTTCCGATCACGCCGCCCGCGGCTCGTTCCTCCCACGACTGCGCCAGCGTGGCGGCCGCGAGCGGGGCGAGCGCCGGGCCGGCGAGCGCCTGGATGAACGGCCCGTTCGGGGCGGTGAAACTGACCTGCGCCGTGTACTCGTCGACGACGAGCGTCTCCTTGTAGTCCCCGAAGTAGGCCACCGCGACGTTCGCGTTCGCGCCCTGGGCGACGATGTCGTCGAAGCTCGCCTTGACGGACTCCGCGGTGAAGGGAGTGCCGTCGGAGAAGCTCACGTCCTGACGCAGGGTGAACGTGAACACGCTCGCGTCGTCGCTGATGGTCCATTCGGTGGCGAGCCACGGGACGATCTCGCCGGTCTCGGGACTCTGGTCCACGAGCGAGTCCACGAGCTGCCGGGTGACGTACTGGGTGTCGTTGCCCGAGCCGCCGCCCTGGGGGTTGAGCGTGATCGGGTCGTTCGCGATCGCGAAGGTCAGCCGGCCGCCGGGTCGGGGCTGCCCGGCCTCGGTGCGCTGCTCGTCGGCGTCGGCGTCCGAGCCGCAGGCGGCCAGGCCGAGCGCGAGCGAGGACAGGGCTCCGGCGGTGAACGCGCGCCGGCTCAGGGGAAGGTGACTCATCGCGGGCTCCAGACGAGCGGAGGAGGGGTGGTCGGGGAGGTCATTGCGGAACCGCTACGTCCTGGCCCGGGATGGCGGCCAGGAGCTCGCGGGTGTACTCGTGGCCGGGACGGAGCAGGACCTGTGCCGCCGGCCCCGTCTCGAGGACCCGGCCGTGCCGCATCACCGCGATGGTGTGCGACACCTGCCGAACGACGGCGAGGTCGTGTGAGATGAACAGGTAGCTGACCCCGAGGTCGACCTGAAGGCCGGCGAGAAGGTCCAGGATCTGCGCCTGGACACGCACGTCCAGCGCGGAGACGGGCTCGTCGAGGACCACGAGCTCGGGGTTGACCGCGAGCGCCCTGGCGATCGCGACGCGCTGGCGCTGCCCGCCGGAGAGTTCCAACGGCCGGCGTGCTGCGAACGACGTGGGCAGCCCCACGTGGTCGAGCAACTCGACCGCTCGAGCGCGACGCTCGGCGCGGGTGCCGATCCGCAGGGAGTGCAGCGGCTCGGCGATCAGCTGGCCGACGGACAGGCGCGGGTTCAGCGACGCGTAGGGATTCTGCTGGACCACCTGCAACCGGTGCCGCAGGGCACGCAGCGCGGACCCGCGCAGGTGCGTGATGTCGGCCCCGTCGAAGCTGATCGTGCCGTCGTCCGGCTCGAGCAGCCGCAGGATGAGCCGGGCCGTCGTCGACTTGCCGGAGCCGGACTCGCCGACGAGCGCGAGGGTGCGCCCGCGTCGGATCGTCAGGCTGACGTCGTCGACGGCGCGGAAGACACCACTCGGTTCGACGGCGCGCGGCACGCTGAAGTCCTTGACCAGACCCTCCGCCCGGACCACCACGTTCGCCTCGTCGGAACCATCACCGGCGCCGACCTCGGGCGGTTCCGCCTCGTCGACGCTCGCCGGCCCGACCGCGCTGTGCAGGCTGATCAGCGTGGGGGTGGCGGTCTGCAGGCTCGGCGCGGCGGCGATCAGCGATCGCGTGTACGGGTGGTGCGGGTCCGTGAGGATCTGCTCGGGCGTCCCGATCTCGACGATCCTCCCCTCGGACATCACGGCGATGCGCGCGGCCCGGTCGGCGGCCACGCCGAGATCGTGGGTGACCAGCAGCACGCCGGTGTCGGCGTCCGCGGTGAGCGCCTCGATGTGGTCGAGGATCTGCTTCTGCACCGTGACGTCGAGTGCGCTGGTGGGTTCGTCGGCGATGACCAGTGCGGGCCGGGCGACCGTGGCGATGGCGATCAGGACGCGTTGCCGGAGCCCACCGGAGAGCTCATGCGGGTACTGGCGCGCGCGGAGCTCCGGGTTGTCCAGTCCGGCATCCGCGAGGGCGTCCAGGGCGCGATACCGGGCGCTCCTGGCGTCCGCGAGCCCGTGGATGCGGAGCACCTCGGCCACCTGGTCACCGATCCGGGTGACCGGGTTCAGCGAGACGGTCGGGTCCTGCGGGATGAGCCCGATCCGCGCACCGCGCACCCGCTCCAGCTCGCGCCGGCTCACGCCGCGCAGATCCTTGCCCTCGAAGAGGATGGTGCCCTCGGTCACCTCGGCGGCGGCCGGCAGCAGCCGTACCACGGCGTGGGCCGTTGTCGACTTCCCCGACCCGGACTCGCCGACCAGGGCGACCGTCTCCCCGGCGTGGATGTCCAGCGAGAGCCCGTCGACGGCGGTCACCACCTGGCGCCGGGTCCGGTAGCGCACGTGCAGGTCGCGGATGCTCAGCAGCGGCGTGTCCGCTCGGGCGGTGCTCATCGGGCGTACTTCCGTTCCGAGTCGAGGGACCGGGCGATGTGGTTGGCGGCGAGCACGGTCGCCACCACGGTCAGGCCGGGCAGCGCGGTCAGCCACCACGCCGTCGCCAGGTAGTCGCGCCCCTGGGCCACCAGGGCGCCCCACTCCGGGGTGGGCGGTTGCACGCCGAACCCGAGGAAGCTGAGCGAGGAGACGGCGAGGATGGCACCGCCGAGGTCCAGGGCGGCGAGCACGAGCACGGGCGCGGCGGAGTTCGGCAGGATGTGCCGGACGAGCACCCGCCACCGCGTCGCGCCGCCGGCGATCGCGGCCTCGACGTAGTCACTGGTCCGCACCGAGAGCACCTGCGAGCGCATGATGCGTGCGCAGGATGCGACCGACCCGACGCCGACCGCGATCGCCACGTTGATCGTGCCGAAGCCGAGCGCGGTGATCATGGCCAGCGACAGCAGGATGCCCGGGATCGCCAGAAGCACGTCGACGAAGCGCATCAGGGCCGAGTCCGCCCACCCGCCGAAGAAGCCCGCGACCAGGCCCACCAGCGAGCCGGTGCTGAGTCCGAAGACCACCGCGAGGGCGGCCGAGGACAGCGACAGCGCGGACCCGTGGACGACCCGGGTGTAGAGGTCGCGGCCGAGCTGGTCGGTGCCGAACAGGTGCTGTCCTGACGGGGCCTGCATCCGCTCGGCCGGGACGGCCGCGTAGGGATCGCCGGAGGTGAGGACCGTGGGCCAGAGCGCCGCGACGAGAGCGACGGCCAGCACGGCGAAGGCCAGGAGCAGGCCGGGGCGCCGCACGAGCGAGCGTGCGCCGTCGCCGAGCCGGTTGGCCACGCGCCGCTCCTGCACGCGTGCCGGTGCGCTCGTCTCGGTGGCTGCGTCCGGTAGCAGGACCGCCGTGGTGGTCGTGTCGGTCATGTCGATGCTCCCTCTGGAGTCGGGATGGCGGTGGTGGCACGGCCGATCGGAGTGCGGCGGCGGGTGGTCACGACGCGTGGGTCCACGAGTGGATAGACGAGGTCCACGATCAGGTTCACGACGACGTACACGGCGGCCGCGATCACCACGATCCCGAGCACCGTGGGCACGTCCCGGGCGCTCACGGACGTGGCGGTCAGCCGACCGAGACCGGCCCGGGAGAACACGGTCTCGGTGACCACCGAGCCGCCGAGCACACCACCGACCATCAGTCCGGCCAGGGTGAGGGTGGGCAGCGCCGCATTGCGCAACGCGTGGCGCAGGTGGACGCGCCGCCGGGATGCCCCCTTGGCCCTCGCGGTCTCGATGTAGGGCTGGCCGAGCGTGGTCTCCAGGCCCTTGTTGAGCAGTTGCGCCACCGTGGCCGCGTTCGGGATGGCGAGCGTGATCGCGGGCAGCACGATGCTCGCGAGGCCCTCGTTACCCATCGCCGGGAGGAGCCCGTACCGGAACGAGACCACCTGCAGGAGCATCAGCCCGAGCCAGAACGAGGGCACCGCCACGCCGAGCGGCGGGATCGCCGTCAACAGGCGACTCAGCCAGGCGAACCGGGTGTAGGTCGCCGCGATCGCGATCGCGGCGCCGAGGGTCACCCCGAGCGCGAGGCCCGCGAACGCGATCTGGGCCGTCTGCGGGATCGCCTCGGCGATGAGGTCGGCGACCGGGCGGTTGCTCGCATAGGACATGCCGAGGTCCCCGGTGAGCAGCCCGCCGAGCCGGTTCAGGTACTGCTGGTACAGCGGCAGGTCGAGCCCGTACTGCACCCGGACCGCGTCGAGCTGCTCGGCGGTCAGGTTGTTCTCCCCGTCCTCACCGAGCAGCAGGGACACGGCGTCGCCCGGCAGGGCATACAGGATCAGGAACGTGATGGTGAAGGCCGCCCAGAGGACGAGAACGGCCTGCCCCACGCGGGCAAGGAGGTATCGGGGCATGGAGGGTCCATCGGTCGGCCGGCGGCGTGGCCGGGTACCGGCGCGTAGCCGGGTCGGGTGCGGGCAGGTTCGTGCGCAGGCGCGCTCGGCGGCGCCGGGTCGGGTGGGATCGGCCAGCGGGTCCGCCGTGATGCCGGGCGGGCTCGAGGGGTGGGCTCGGCGCCGCCGGATCAGCGTCCCTGGGCGAGGTGCCGCGGGCGGGGCGAGCCCGGCCCGGTCAACTCGTCAGGATCGGGTCAGCGACAGCTCGGGGCAGCGGCGCGACGACGGCTGCGCACGTATGGCGCGACGACCGGCGCGGCCATCGCGCGGGTACGGCCAGGGTGCTGAGTGTCCCTGCGGTCCATCGGGTTCTCCTCGATTGCGGGTTGCGCGTCTCGCGCCGGGTCGTCACCTGGGGCACCCCCGCCAGGGTTGCCGTCCAGTCAGCCAGGGCAGTCATGACTGGAACTCGTGACCTGCGGACCATGCTGCCGTGGTTGAGCGGGAACGGAAACGGACCCACCCGCGTGTCTCAGAGGCTGAGATGGCAGGTGGGTCCGGGGGCGGCTGGTCCAGGGGCCGGGGCGGCACCGCCGGCCGGCCGGCTGGTCGATCGAGGCGCCGGCGGGTCGGGTCCTCAGGCGGCGTCGGCGAACGACTCCGGCACCATCCGCGTGGTCACACCGATCCGGTTCCAGGCGTTGATCATCGTGATCAGCATGATCAGGGCGGCGAGATCCTCGTCACCGAACTGTGCCCTGGCGGCCTCCCACACGCCGTCGGCCACCCGGTCGCCCCCTTCGCTCAGCCGGGTCATCGACTCCGTCAGGTCGAGTGCGGCACGTTCGGCATCATCGAAGCACGGCGCCTCGCGCCAGGTCGCGACGGCCCAGAGCCGGTTGTCCGCGACGCCCGCCTTCTTGGCGTCGGCGCTGTGCTGGTCCACGCAGTAGGCGCATCCGTTGATCTGACTCGCGCGCACGCGCACCAGCTCCTGCAGCGGCTGGGGCAGGTCGCTCGAGCCGGCCACGGTGTCGAGCCGGACCATCGCCTTGTAGGCGGCCGAGGCCAGCTCGGAGACGATCAGTCGTGCGGTCATGGGATCTCCTTCCGTCGGCGCCTCCCGATGAGGCTCCGAATGCGACCGTAGGTCCGATATTGGCTCTTGGTAAGGTCCAAGTGTCACGATCCTGATTGGGCCAATCGGAGCGTCTCCCATGGAACTCCACATCAGCCTCGAGGGGCACCCCACGGTCGTCGGCGCGATCTACCGTGGCGTCCTCGAGGCGATCCGGGACGGCCGGATCCCTGGCGGGCGGCGGCTGCCGCCGACGCGCCAGCTCGCCTCGGACCTCGGCGTCTCCCGTAACTCGGTGGCGGGCGCGTACGAGCGGCTGACCGCGGAGGGCTACCTCGAGGCGCGGGTCGGATCGGGGACGTATGTGCGCGCGGCACCCCCGCCGCGCACGACCGTGACACCCCGCCGCCGCGAGCCCGGGTTGCGCCCGCTGGCGGTCTGGTCCCGGATCCCGGCGGGGATGCCTCGGGTGGGATCGAACCCGCGGTTCGACTTCTCGGTCGGGATGCCCGACGGCGACCTGTTCCCGCTCGCGACCTGGCGGCGCCTGCTCTCCCGCGAACTCCGGGTGACGAACCTCGACCTGGGTCGCTACGCCGCGCCGTCGGGCGTACGACCCCTGCGGGCCGCGATCGCGCGGCACGTGGGTGCCTCCCGTGCCGTCCGTGCCGCGCCGGACGACATCATGGTCACGAACGGCGCCCAGCAGGCGCTCGACCTGATCGGCCGGGTGATGGTCGGCCCGGGCGACGTGGTCGCCGTGGAGGAACCGGGCTACCCGCCCGCGCGGCGCGTCTTCGAGGCACTCGGCGCCCGCGTGATCGGCGTCGGGGTGGACGGCGAGGGCCTGATGGTGGACGCACTCCCGGCCCGCGCCCGGCTGGTGTACGTGACGCCGTCGCACCAGTTCCCCCTCGGCGCGGTGATGTCGCTGGCCCGCCGGCAGGCGCTGCTGCGCTGGGCGCGGGAGGTCGGCGCGACCATCGTCGAGGACGACTACGACTCCGAGTACCGGTACGCCGCCCGTCCGCTCGACCCGTTGCAGAGCCTGGACCCGGACGGGCACACCGTGTATGTCGGCTCGTTCTCCAAGACCCTCTCCCCCGCGCTTCGACTGGGCTTCGTCGTCGCCCCGGAGGCGCTGCGCGGACCGCTCCAGATCGCCCGGTCACTGGCCGACTGGCACGGGAACCCGATCACCGAGCTCGCCCTGGCCCGGTTCATCGAGGACGGGGAACTGGCCGCGCACCTGCGGCGGACCACCCGGGTCTACGCGGACCGCCGGGCCGGCCTCCTGGACGCGCTCGCGGCCTGGCCACCGGGGCGGCTCGCGGTGATCCCGTCCGTGGCGGGCCTGCACGTGGCTGCGCGGCTCGGCGCCGGCGTGGATGCTCCGACGGTCGCCGCCCGGGCCCGGGCGGCCGGGATCGCGGTGCACCCGATCTCGCACTTCGCCGCCGACCCGGCCACACCGGACGGACTCGTGCTCGGCTACGGCGTGATCGACGCGGAGCGGATCGGACCTGGCCTGCAGCGGCTCGCCCGGCTCATCGACGACTCCGTCGAAGGCTGAGGCCTGAGGCGGTCGCGGTGGGCTAAAGATCGAGTTCGCCACCCTCGAACTGGTCGAACACGCCGAGCCCCGCTCGACGGTGAGGACGTGGCGGCGATCCCGTTCGGGGTCGTCGTGCGCGACGACCCCGGGGTGAACGCGCCGTGGACCTGGCACATCGACCCGGCGAGCCTGGAGTTCGCCGACCAGACGATCGAGGTCTGCGAGGCATGCCCTCGCATGTCGAGGACGGGGTCGTCACCTCCGAGAACTACTGCTCCTGGTCGGCACGCATCATCGCGATCGACTGAGCCGGACGCCTCCCGCGACGTTCACGGCGACGGCGTCGATCCTGTCGCCCACCCGTGACTGCCTGCTCTATGCGGATCGAATGCTCCTTGCTGGAATTCCCGATGCGCCGAGCGCCTCCTCGGCGATCTTCCGCTTCAACTCGAGCGACTCACCGATCTCGGCCGCGAGCCGCGGTCGGGTGCGGATCAGCGCATCGACGGTGTGGAGCGGGAGAACGAGAACGGTGAGGACCTCGGCCGCGACCGTGACCGCCTGGGTGCGCTCACGAGTCAGCGCGGTCTGGCCGACGAGCTCTCCCGGTTCAGCACGCCCGACATCGATCCTGCCTCCGTCGACCTCCACGGCGAGGGTGGCGCTGCCCGAGACGACGATCAGCACCTGGTTCGGAACGACCCCTGCGGGCAGCACCACCTCGCCGGCGCCGTAGCGCTCCAGGTGCGCGGACGCCAGCACCTGCTCGCGGTCCTCGTCGCGCAGGTGCAGGGTCGGCGCCACCGTCTGGACCGCGGCGGCCAGGCGTTCCGGCGCCGTGACGGGATCCGTGTCATCGCCGTCGAGGGCGAATCCATGCCGACGTGCGGCGTACCAGAGCCAGGCGAGGTACATCGACAATGTGCGTGCTGCCTCGGAAGGGCCGGACACGGGTATCGACACGCTGAACGCGGCGGCGCCGCTGTACTCGGCACGGGCGCGCACGCCCGGGAGCCGCATCGGCAAGGCATCCGCGACCTCGACCAGCAGTGCCATGACCTCGTGGGGCGGGTCGTCCGTCGAGAACGTGATCGATGCGTGCGCCGAGTAGGGTCCGGGCGGCTCCGACAGATTCGTGAACGAGGCTCCGGACAGGGAGGAGTTCGGAACGATCTGGATCCCGGATCCGGTGTCGATGTGCACGGCGCGCCAGTTCACCTCGACGACGCGTCCCCTGACGCTGCCGATGTCGAGCCAGTCCCCGATCTTGAAGGGCTGCTCGAACAGCAGAAGGAGGCCGGAGATGACGCCGCCGACGGCGTTCTGGAGCGCGAGGCCGATGACGATCGACCCCACACCGAGGGCTGTGAGGAGGCCGCCGACGTCGGCTCCCCACACCCACGAGAACAGCAGCGCCAGGCCGACGACAACCAGTGCGAGGCGGGCGATCTCGACGAAGATCGTCGGGATGCGCTCGCGCCAGGAGCCGGGGGTCGCGTTGGCGAACAGCGCGACGTTGAACGACGACAGCACGAGCAGGATGACGAGGAATCCGAACACGGTCGCCACGACCCGCACCCACACCTGGTCCGCCGGAGACTGGACCGCGAACGCCAGCAGTGCGAACAGGGCGCCGGCGGGCAGGACCCAGTTTCGCAACAGCCGGACCGGCCCCGCGAGCGGGCTGTTGCGTCGGCTCAGGGCTGCAAGAGACTCGGTGAGCAGCACGAGCAGGACGGGCACGCCGATCGCGAGAGCGATGACCCACCATGCCGACCCGTCCTGGAACGCATCCTCCATGATCAGCTCACCCGCCAGACGGTCTCGGTCTTCCCACGGATCTCGACCGTTCCGGCCTCGACGTAGTTGACCATCTCCTGGGTCCGGTCATGGACGGTCTGACTGACGTAGATGCCCGGCTGGCCGGTGACCGAGCGGACGCGGTACGCGAGGTTCACGGCATCCCCCCACAGGTCGTAGGCAAGGCTGGCACGGCCGACGAGCCCGCTCGTGACGGTGCCGGTGTCGACACCGGCACGCAGGGCTATCGAGGTGCCGTTCTGGGCGTTGAAGCGCTCCAGGACGCCCAGGAGCTGCTGCGCGAAATCGACGCTTCGGCGCACGTTGTCGACGCGTGGAACGACCATCCCGGACGAGGCAAGATAGCCGCCGCGCAGAGTGCGGACCTTCTCGACCCCGGCCTTGGCGGCCGCTTCGTCGAACCCGCGCATGAGGGTGTTGAGCTGACCGATCTCCTCCTCACCCGTGAGCCCACGCGCGTATTCGTCGAAGCCCACCAGTTCGGCGAAGACCACGGACACGTTCTCATGGGCTTCTGTGATGGCCTCATCGCCCTGTTTGTAGCGTGCTGCGACGCTCTCCGGCATCAAGGTCAACAGGAGCTTCTCGTTCTCAGCCTGCTGCTCGTCGATGAGTTGCTGCTTGATGCGCAGACTGGACGCCATGTCGTTGAATGCGCTGCCCAGGTCTCCGAACTCGTCGCGAGAGCCCTGTGGGACCTTGACGTCGAGATCCCCTTCGGCGACTCGGTGGACGGCACCGACGAGACGGTGGATCGGGCGCGTGAACACCTGCGCGAGAAGGAGCGAGAGGAGGGAGACGGCGAGGAGAATGCCCAACAATGACAGCAGCACGGTGCGGGTGAAGTCGGTGACCGGGGCGAAGGCCTCCGCCGAGTCGATCCGCGCGATGATCACCCAGTCCAGCCCTTCGAGCTCCAACGGCGCGTACGCGGTGACGCTCGGCCGACCGAGGTAGCCCGACCCCACGATCGTGCCGCTTCGACCGGCCTGCGCCTCCCCGACCGCGAACGTGTCGACCGGAAGGAGGAGCACCGTGCCTCCGACCTCCACGACCCGCTCGGCGATGCTCGGGGCGATGCCACCCTCGATCGCCAGTTGCGCGAACGTGTCAGGACTCTCGACGAGCGATCTCGACGTGGAGCGCATGAGGTCGTCCCGTCCGACCAGGTAGACCTCGCCGGTGTCACCGAGCCCCTGATCGTTCCACTGCTCCCCGCCGGTCATCAGGTCGTTGATCGCGTCCAGCGAAACCTGCACGGCGAGGGCGCCGGTGATTCCCGCGTCGTTGCCGATCGGCGAGATCGCCCACATCGTCGGCATGTTCAGCGACGGGATCCAGCGTTCGAAGTCGGTGAGGATGATCGTTCCGACGGAGTTCGTGGCGATCGCGTCCCGATAGGCCTGCGCGAGGGCCGTCTCTCCGTATGGCCCCGTGTCGACATTCGTACCGAGCTCGACTCCCTTGTAGGCCGAGTACACGACGTCACCGTCGAGATTCAGCAGCAGCGCATCCTCGTATCCCGCCTCCGTGACCAGCCGCTCGAAATAGTCCCCGTACCGGCCGGCAGCGGCCGAGTACGACGTGCCGTCTCCGGAGTCGTTGAGCGTGAGCAGCGTGTCATAGTCGGCATCGAAGTCCAGATTGCGCGTCGTGTACTGGGACTGCAGGTACTGACCGGCGGGCGACTCCGGGATGAACGCCGAATCGCCGAACTCGGTCCCTGACCGCGCTTCCAGTTCCGGGATGAACGTGTCGGCGTAATACGCCTCGAGTCGCGCACTCTGGTCGGAGGTGACCTCCCGGTCCTGGAGCTCGTCGAAGGCCTGGTTGAGCGTCGTGGACATCGTCTGCGCGCTCAGATTGCGAGACTGCAGCGACGCATCCCGGCGGATGGCCTCGATCTGGGTGGTGACCTCGGCGGCACGCATCGAGCGGATGGTGATCAACTGGTCGACAGCCGAGTCGTGCAGCGACTGGCGGCCGTTGACGAACCCGAGGGCTCCGACGATGACCGAGGAGACCAGACTCACCCCCAGCAGCATGATGAGGAGTTTGGACTGGATACTCAGTCCACCGCGCCGAGAACGCGATCTCGCCGAGACTTGCCCCTTTGCCGATTCCGTATTCAACGCTTCCGACACCGTTGCCCCCCGTCTCGCACCGTCATGGTCGACCGGCGCATTTCCCCGACTCGGCGCTTCCCCCACGCAGAAGGTCGCCCCACTCCCGTCTGTGACACACAACCTATCGTGGCCCGGTAAGGCCGCGGCAAGGGGTAACACGGTCAGATCCATGGTGGATTGAGAAATCTCCCTTACCGGTGGGCGCTGAGACGAAACCGTCCCGAAACCTGGCCTCCCCCTGGCGCTTTAGGCAATCCCTCTTATACCTTGCGGGGGTGACTCGAGCGCGCAGTACGTGGAACGTCGTCGTCGTGACCCTTCTTGCCGTTGTCCTGGCCGTGCTGCCGACGGCGGCCGTCGCGGCAACGACGGCAGGCTGGGCCACCTGGCAACCGCTCACCGGTTCGACGGGGTCGTTCACCACCACGATGCAACTGCCCGCCGCAGGATTCCCGGCCGCGACCGTCACGACCGACTCCCGCGGCGGACAGGTCGGCGTCCAGACCGGAGCGAGCATCTGGCTGGGCGCCGCCACTCCCCCCGGCGCGGTGTACGGGTCGAGCAGTGGTCAGCAGTACCTGAACCTGCGACCGCGAGCAGACAACGCCACCTCGCCGTCGACGACGACGTACACGTTCGAGCGCCCCACCCCTGCCGGCGGCTGGGCGTTCGTGCTCGGCGACATCGACGCCGACCGCGCCGTGGTCATCGCGCGGGGCGAGGACGGCCAGCTCCTGACCGGCGCCGAGCTCGGCTGGCAGGGCGGCTTCAACTACTGCGCAGTCTCTCCGAGCCCTTCGTGCACCGGCGACGCGACCGACGTCGCGAGGTGGGATCCGGTCACCGGTGAGGTGATCGGCAACGCGACCGGGCTCGACACGTCGGGGGCCGCCGGGTGGTTCGAGCCCACCGTCGCGATCACGAGCCTGACGATCTACTTCTACCAGCGGTCCGGCTTCCCGGTGTACCAGACGTGGTTCGCCTCGCTGGCCCGGGACATCACGGGAGTCGTGACGCACGATGTCGACGGGCCGCTCGGCGGTGCCACGCTCACTCTCCTCGGACCGGACGGTACGCAGCTGGCCACCACGACGTCGGCGGCCGACGGCACGTACTCCTTCCCTGGCTACACCGCAGCGGACGGCTACACGGTCGAGATGCGAGTGCCCGCTGACCCCGACGGTCCCGGATACATCGCAGTCGGGCCGACGGTGCTGGCGGCAGACCTGTCCACGACCGACGCGACCGACGTGGACTTCGCGGTCCGGGACATCGTGCCGGTGCCCATCAGTGGCACCGTCACCGACGAGGACGGCAACCCCGTCCCGGGAGCGACGATCACCCTGACGCCGACCGATGGTGGCACGCCCGTCTCCGTCGTCAGCGACTCGACCGGTGCCTATCTCTTCGACACGGTGCAGCCCGGCGAGCACGTGCTCTCCATCGATGCCCCACCTGGGTACACGGTGATCGAGAGCCCGGGACCGGTCACGGTGCCGACCGGTTCCGAGGAACCGATCACGGGCCAGGACTTCGTCGTCCAGGCGCCGGCCTCGGTGTCCGGGACGGTCACCGGTGGTGGCCAGGGCGTCGCCGGTGCCGTCGTGACGATCACCGGGCCCGGGGGCACGTTCACGACGCCGACGGCGGCAGACGGCGGTTACTCCTTCCCGGGCCTGCCGCCCGGGCAGTACACCGTCACGCTCGAGGTGCCGTTCGGGTACACGGCCGACGGACCAACGAGCCAGCAGGTGACGGTGACGGCGGAGGACGTGACGAACGTCGACTTCGCCGTGGAGAAGCCGGGTGCGATCGGCGGCGTCGTGACCGACGACGGCGGGGCTCCGATCCCGGGCGCAACCCTCGTCATCAGCGGGCCGGGCGGGGATGTCACCCTCACGACCGACGATGCCGGCGGGTACTTCGCCGACCAGCTCCCGGCGGGTGACTACGCGATCACGCTCACCGTGCCCGACGGCTACACGACCGACGTCACCGAACGCGTCACGACCATCACCGGCGCGGGCGAGAGCCGCCTCGACCAGGACTTCGAACTCACCGCCGACGCGCCGGCCCCGCCGGTCCAGGTGGGTGGCACGGTCACGGAGGCCGACGGTCGGCCGGTACCCGGCGCAGAGGTGACCGTCAGGGACCCCGACGGCGCCATCGTGGCAACCGTGACCACCCTCGACGACGGCACCTGGTCGGCCGACCTGCCGCCCGGCGCCGGATACACCGCCGAGATCACGCCGCCCGACGGGTACGCGGTCGACGGCGAGCCGGTACTCACGTTCGACGTGGTGGACGTCGCCGTCCTCGGGCTCGACTTCGTGCTCCAGGTCGTGACCGCACCGACGCCGCCTGCGCCGGGCGATCCCGGACCCGATCCCGGCACCGCCGGACCAGGCACGGCGCCGAACCGGCTTCCCGCGACGGGGGCCGACATCGACACCCTGATCCTCGGAGCGGCGCTACTGACCGCGGCCGGCCTGGTGCTCGTGGCCGCCGGCAGACGGCCGGCCGCAGCCACCCGCTCGGGGGGTCGGCACGTGGCCCCCGACGGGGACTGACGGCCGGGGATGCCGTCGGGTCATGACGGCCGCTACCGTGGCTGCCATGCACCGAAGCAGGATCGGCGTCGTCCTCATCGACCACCCGGCGGACCTCTACCCGGCCGCGGCCCGGTTCTGGGCGGCCGCCACCGCCGGGCCCGCGACTGGTGCGCCGCCCCCGGAGAATCCCTACGAGCACCTGGCCGCCCTCGGCGGCGACGTCAGCCTCGTGCTGCAGCGCACCGGTACGGGCACGCCGTCTCGGCTGCATCTGGACATCGAGACCGACGACGTCCCGGCCGAGACGGCCCGGTTGCTCGCACTCGGCGCACGCATGGTCGTCGAGCACGAGGAGTACCGCATCATGGCGGACCCCGGTGGCCTGGTGTTCTGCATCGTCCCCGTTCAGACGAACGACTTCGCCGAGCGCGCACGGGTCTGGCAGTAGCGGCGCCGGAGCATGCGCACGCCCGTCGCGTGCGGCTGCGCCACCAACAGCCGGGGGCAGTGGCGGCCGCCCCCGGCCGTGGTGTCCGACGGCCCGTAGGGCCGCCGAGGTTCCTTCGGTCCGGGGGCCCTAGTCCCCGGACCGAAGGGTCCAACGCGGGCCGCCCACCGCCCCCACGGCGGCGGCGACCCGCAGTCTCATCCGGCCGGCCCCCGCCGTCCGGTCCGCCGGGCCCCGCGGCGGTTCACCCGACCGCTCCCGCGGTCTCGGGTCGGAACTCGGCGGCGTCGAACGGGCGCACGCCGGGCCGGGCGCCGGGTGCCTGCGGGGGCAGCCCGAGGTTCTCGCGGAAGGTGGCGCCGGGGGTGTACTCGGTGCGGAGCACGCCCCATTCCTGGAGGAACGGCACCACCTTGTCGACGAACTCGTCCAGGCCGTAGGGCACCAAGTGGGAGCCGATGACGAACCCGTCCGCGGCGTCGGTCTGCACGGCGTCGTTGATTCGTTGCGCCACCTGCAGCGGCGTCCCCGCGAACGCCGCCCGGTGCGCCCGCGCGATCACCAGCTCCCGGATCGAGAGTCGGTGCTCGCGGGCGTAGGCGTACCATTCCCTGGCCTTCTCGAGCGGGTCGCCGGTGCTCGTGGTGCGGCCGCGGGAGATGCCGACCTCGACGCCGTCGGCCTCCACCGGCGGGACCGGGCCGTCGGGGTCGTGATCGCTGAGGTCCCGCAGCCAGGTCTGCTCCAGGAGCGCCAGCGCCGTGGCCGGCGTGACCTGGGCCAGGGCGACCTCACGGGCGCGCTCGGCCGCCTCGCCCGGGGTGTCCCCGAGCACGAAGCTGGCTCCGGGCAGGATCTTCAGCGTGTCCGGGTCCCGGCCCGCACGGCGTGCCCGGCCCTTCACGTCGGCGTAGAACTCCCGGCCCTGGCCCGGCTCGCCGAACGGGGAGAAGATCGCGTCCACGGTGCGGGCCGCGAACTCCCGGCCCTCGTCCGAGACGCCGGCCTGGACGAGCACGGGGTGGCGCTGCGGCGCCGTCGGGACGGGGAAGGTGCCCTCGATGTCGAAATGCTTGCCGTGGTGGGCGAACCGACCTGCGCCCGGGTCGGTGACGAACTCGCCGCCGGCGGTTCCGAGCGAGTCGGCCGGCCAGCTGTCCCAGAGTTCCAGCGCCGTCCGGACGAACTCGGCGGCCCGCTCGTACCGCTCGCCGCGGGGCAGGTAGCCGCCCCGGCGGAAGTTCTCGCCGTGGAACGCGTCGGAGGTCGTGACGACGTTCCAGCCGGTGCGCCCGTCGGAGAGATGGTTCAGGGTTGCGAGCTGACGGGCCAGGTCATACGGCTCGTTGAACGTGGTGTTGATCGTGGCGAGGAAGCCCAGGTGCTGGGTGACACCGGCCAGGGCCGCCTGGACGACGGCGATGTGCGGCCGCCCGGCGATGTCCAGTTCGTAGAACCGCCCCTTGTGCTCACGCACGCGCAGACCCTCGGCCTGGAAGAAGAAGTCGAAGCGACCCCGCTCGGCCGTCTTGGCCAGGTGCACGAAGGACTCGATGGCGATCTGGCTGCCGGCCCTCGGGTCACCCCAGACGGTGTGGTGGTTCACCCCCGGGAAGCTGGCGCCGAGGATGACCTGCTTGCCGTTCGCCGGCCGTCGCGCGGTCATCGGGCGGCCGCCGTGGTCTCGAGGGTACGGCGGGTGGCCAGCGGTGCCAGATCGTCGTGGTACCGGTTCGGTGGCCGGTCCAGACCGAAGCGCGCCCGCAGCGGAACGGGGCCGTCGGCGGCCCGGGACCCGCCGGACCAGCCCGGGCCGAGCGGCACCTGGCCGTCGGGGTCGAACAGGTCGCGGCGGATCAGCTCGGGGACCAGCAGCCCGGTGATGGCGGGGAGGTCCTGGAGGTTCTCGGCGGGCCGCAGGCGGAAACCGTCGACGCCGGCCGCGGCCCAGCTCTCCAGCAGCCGGGCCACCTCGTCCGCGGAGCCCGCGACCAGCGTGGCATCGCTGGACCGCACCCGATGTCCCTGCAGTTCCGCCAGCCGCAGCAGCGCGGCCGCGCTGGTGATGTCGATGACCACCTCGACGTCGGCGATGATCCGCAGCGGCGTGCCGATCCGGCCGACCGCCCGCTCCGCGGCCCGGACCTCGGCGATGATGTCGCGGACGTGCTCGCCGTCGCGGGGGGTCACGAACACCACGTCGGCGCCGAGCGCGGCGAGGCGGTAGGCGACGTCGCCGTGGGCGAGCGCAGTCACCAGGACCTGGCCCTGCGGGGGCCGCGGCACGATCGACGGGCCGGCCACCGTGAACCATTCGCTGCTGGCGTCGACGTGGTGCAGCTTGTCCGCGTCGAGGAACCGACCGGTCGCCACGTCGCGGATGACCGCGTCGTCGTCCCAGCTGTCCCACAGCGCCCGCGCCGTCTCGATGACGGCGGCGGCCTCGTCGAACAGGCCCTGCACGAAGGAGTCGTCCAGGTCGAGCAGGGGCACGTCGGGCACGGTGCGCCTGCCGGTCAGCTGCGCCTCGGGGTGCCGGGGGGAGACCCGCACCTGCCATCCGGCCCGGCCCTTGCTCGCGTGGTCCAGCGTGGCCAGCGCCGTGGCCAGGTGGTACGGCTCGGTGTGCGTGACCGTCGCCGTCGGGACCAGACCGATCCTGGACGTGACCGTGGACAGGCGTGCGGCCAGCAGGAGCGCGTCGAGCCGGCCACGGACCGCATCGGTGCCGAGGGCCGGATCGGTGCTGGCGGCGCTGGGTGAGGCACCGGAGAACGCGTCCTCGAACGTGACGAAGTCGAGGCCGGCCCGCTCGAGGGCGCTCACCTGATCGACCCAGTACCGAGCGGAGAAGAGCGTGCCCGGTTCGAGCCCGGAGCGACGCCAGGCGGCGGGGTGCCAGCCGGCGTTGTCGAGGGCGACGCCGAGACGGGGAACACGGTGGGACATCAGGACTCCGGTGTGAGTGGGCGGCGCGGGGCAACGCCCCCACGTGTCGTTCGCTCGATCCAGCGATCGGTGCGTCGCCGACCGGTGCGTCGGCGAGGGTGCCAGCGTGGGGCCGGGCCGAACCCGGCGCCATGACCCCAGGACCGCGTCTCAGTGCGTGAGATCGGACGCCGAACCGACCGCGTGGGAGGTCCGCTCACCCGTCGCCGGTCTCGCCGTGTGGGCACTTTACGTCTCATTCAGCAAGACATCGGAACCCGTTCGGTCGGTTGACTCCGTGCGCTCCTAACGTCCGAACTCCAGGCCGGTTGTCACCGGACCCCGCTCGTCGGACCGCGCCGTCCACTCGGACTGCGCCGGCCGTCACTTCGTCCACGCTCCGCCAGCCGGAAGGTTCTCGACCGATGACCGATGCACCCACGTTCACCCTCGCGCTCGAGGTGGACGCCGACGGGGTCCACCCGAACGCGTGGCGCCGGGCCCACCACGCGCCGGGCGAACTGCTCAGTGCGGCGCGACTCCTTCACGTCGTGCGCGGCGCCGAGAACGCCGGGTTCGCGCTCGTCACCATCGACGACTCCCTGCTCCCGGTGGACGGCAGCGTGGCCGGCCGGATCGACGCCGTCACCCGGGCCGCGTTCGCGTCGGGCCGGACCACCCGGCTCGGCCTGGCCCCACGGGTGCATCCGCGGGCCGTCGAGCCGTTCCACCTGGCCGCCCAGTTGGCTTCCCTCGACCACGTCAGCCGCGGTCGCGGCGCCTGGCTCGTCGGCGATGACGCGCTGCCCGGGCTGGACCGGGCGCTCGACCGGACGGTGCCCACCGGCGCCGAGGAGCGCGCGGCCGAGGTCCGGGCCGTGGTCACCACGGTGCGTGATCTCTGGGACTCCTGGGACGACGACGCGGTCATCAGGGACTCCACCACGGGCCGCTACATCGACTCCGACCGGGTCCGGTACGTCGACGCCCGGACCCCCACGTTCTCCGTCAAGGGTCCGTTGATCACGCCACGGCCACCGCAGGGCCAGCTCGTCGTGATCGCACCCCTCGGCCTGGTGCCGGCGCACGACGTGGACGTGACGCTGATCCGGGCCGCCACCACGGCCGACGGCGTCAGGGCGGCCGCCACGGCCGGCACGCCCCGGTCCCTGCTCGACCTCCAGGTCACCCTCGACACCGAGGACACCACCGGCACCCAGCGCCTGGACGCTCTCGGCGCCGATCCGGCCGGGACCGACCGGCCGCACTTCGTCGGCTCAGCGCAGGGCCTGGTGCTGCTGCTGGAGGACCTCGCCCACGCCGTCGGCCCGACGGGTGGCGTCCGGATCCTGCCGACCGTGATCGACGAGGACCTCCCCCAGCTGTCCCGGCACGTACTGCCGGCCCTACGGGCCTCGGGGCTGCTGCGCGGCCCGCGACCCGCAGCCACGCTGCGCGACACCCTCGGCCTGGACCGCCCGGCCAACCGGTTCACCACCCGGCCCCAGACCCCAGCCCCCACCCGGCAAGAAACTGCACAGGAGTTGTCCGCATGAGCCACCCGATCACCCGACCCGACGCGCAGGTCCACTTCGGGGTGTTCTTCCAGGGCGTCAACCATCACACGGTCTGGTCCGATGCCGAGTCCGGTTCGCAGATCGACCCGGACAGCTTCCTGCGGGTCGCCCAGGTGGCCGAGCGCGGCCTCTTCGATGCGTTCTTCCTCGGCGAAGGGCTGCGGCTGCGCGAGTCGCACGGCCGCGTGCACGACCTCGACGTGGTGGGCCGTCCGGACGCCCTCACCCAGCTCGCGGCACTCGCCTCGGTCACCACCCATCTGGGTCTGGTGGCGACCCAGAACACGACCTACAACGACCCCGCCGACCTGGCCCGGCGCCTGGCCGGCCTCGACGTGCTCAGCGGCGGTCGCGCCGCCTGGAACGTGGTCACCACGGACAACGCCTGGACCGGGGAGAACTTCCGCCGCGGCGGCTACCTCGACCATGCCGACCGGTACGTGCGTGCCGAGGAGTTCGTCCGGGCCGCGCAGGCCATCTGGGACTCCTGGGACGACGACGCGATCGCGCCGGACACCGATGCCGAGCACTGGGCGGCGCCGGATGCCATCGAGACGGTGGTCCGCGACGGTGCCAGCGTCCGGATCCAGGTGCGCCCCACCGTGCCGCGCAGCCCGCAGGTGCACCCGGTCCTGTTCCAGGCCGGTGACTCACCCGCCGGGCGGGACTTCGCCGCGCGCAACGCCGATGTGATCTTCTCCGCGCACGGGTCCGACCTCGACGACGCGCTCGCGTTCGCGGCCGACGTCCGCACCCGGGTCCGCGCTGCCGGGCGGCCCGCGGACGACCTCCTGATCCTGCCCGGCACGTTCTTCGTGCTCGGGGACACCGACGCCGAGGCCGAGGAGAAGTACGCCTGGCTCAAGCGCGCCCAGGTCACCGGGGCCACCGCACTCTCCCTGCTCGGCTACATCTGGGGCCAGGACCTGTCCCACCTCGATCCCGACGGCCCACTGCCGGACCTCGAGGCCACGGCGGTCGAGTTCGACGGCACCCGTGGAGCCGGCCTGAAGGAGGGCGGCCGCCGCAAGCTCGCCGAACAATGGCGCGCCCGGGCCGAGGCCGAGAACCTGTCCATCCGGGAGCTCGTGATCGCGCAGGAGGCGCGCCGCGGTTTCGTGGGGACGCCCGGCAAGGTCGCCGACCGGCTCGTCGAGTTCGTCCGCACCGGCGCCGTCGACGGCTTCAACATCTCGCCGTGGATCGTGCCGGACGGCCTCGATGACATCGTGGAGACGCTCGTGCCGGCGCTGCAGGAGCGTGGCGCCTACCGCACGGCCTACACCTCGACGACCCTGCGTGGTCACCTCGGGCTGCGCGCGCCGCTGAGCCACCGCGAGGCGGCCGGCGACATCGTCGACGCGGAGCAGATCGCCGGATGAGCGCCGTCACCGCACCGAGCCAGGTGCCCCCGCCGAGCCGCGCGTACCTCGATGCGCTCGCCGAGACCACCCGGCGTCGTACCGAGGCGTTCGTTCCGCTCGCCTCGCCGCACCCGGGTGCCCCGAGCTCCGCCGTCGAGAGCGTCCGGGCTCGCCTGACGCAGCGCTCCGGCGCCGTGCTCGACCTGGCCCACGCCGTCTTCGGCTACGCCGAGGAGGCGTTCGAGGAGGTCCGCAGCGTCGAGGCGATCGCCGCCACGCTGCGCGCCCACGGCGTGACGCCCGAGGTGGGCACCCATGGTCTGGCGACGTCGTTGCGGGCCTCGCTCGGGCCGGACGACGGCCCGACCATCGCGATCCTCGCCGAGTACGACGCCCTGCCGGAGATCGGTCACGCCTGCGGGCACCACCTGATCGCCGCCGCCGCGACCGGCGCCTTCCTCAGCCTGGCCGGCGAGGACCTGCCGGGCCGTGTGTTGCTGCTCGGCACCCCGGCGGAGGAGGGCAACAGCGGCAAGGAGCTGCTCGCCCGGGAGGGCTTCTTCGACGGCGTGGACGCAGCGATCATGGTGCACCCGTTCGGCTACGACGTGGTGGACCAGCCGTTCCTGGGCCGCCGTCAGCTCGTGGTCCGCTACCGCGGCGTCGCGGCGCACGCCTCGGCGCAGCCCTACATGGGCCGCAACGCCCTGGACGCGGTGGCCCTGAACTACCAGGCCGTCGGACTGCTGCGTCAGCACCTGCCGCCGAGCGACCGGGTGCACGGAGTGATCCGGGAGGGCGGTACCAGGCCCTCGATCGTGCCGGAGACGGCGGTCGTGGAGTACTACGTGCGGTCCGCGCAGGCCGCCACCCTCAGGGACCTCTCCGCACGGCTCGAGGACATCGCCAACGGCATCGCCCGGGCGACGGGCACGGTCGCCGAACTGACGTGGGACCCGAAGCCGTTCACCCTGCCGTTGCGTACCAACTCGCCGCTCGCGGCACGGTGGGCCGGGCACCAGGCGGCTCGCGGCCGAACCGTGCTCGCCGGTGGGGTGGTCCCCGAGGAGCTGGCCGCGTCCACCGACTTCGGGAACGTGAGCGTCCGGATCCCGTCGATCCACCCGATGATCGCGGTCTCCGATCCCGACGTCGCGCTGCACACCCGCGAGTTCGCGACCGCGGCCGGCTCCCCGGCCGGTGACGCCGCCGCCCTCGACGGCGCGGACGGCCTCGCCCTGACGGCCCTCGACTGGCTCCACGACGCCGACCTGCGCGCCGCCGTCCGTGCCGACTTCGAGGCCGCCGGCGGCGAGCTCGACGTGCCGGGCTACTTCGACTGACCCACTGCGACCGATACCCCCACCGACCCCACCGAGCAGGAGCACCCGCCATGACCGAACCCGTCGTGCACGTCATCCACGAGAACCCGGACTGGTTCGCGCCGTTCGCCGCCGCCTTCGAGGCCGACGGCGTGCCGTACCGGGAGTGGCTCCTCACCGGAGGCGCCCTCGACCTCGGCGAGGTGCCGCCGCCCGGGGTGTACTGGTCCCGGTTCAGCGCCTCCGCACACACCCGCGATCATGGGCACTCCAAGGAGCACACCCGGGCCGTGCTGGCGTGGGCCGAGGCCGCCGGGCGGCGGGTCGTGAACGGCCGGGGCGTGCTCGAGTTCGAGGTGTCCAAGGTGGTCCAGCTCGCGTCCCTGCGGGCCGCCGGGATCGACACCCCGCTCACCCGGGTGGTCATCGGCACAGACAACCTGCTCGCCGCGGCCACCGGCTTCCCGACGCCGTTCGTCACCAAGCACAACCAGGGCGGCAAGGGGCTGGGGGTACGCCGTTACGACGCGGTCGCGGACCTGGCCGCCGACCTCGCCTCGGGCGTCTACGAGGAGCCGGTCGACGGCGTCACCCTCCTGCAGGAGTATGTCGCCCCGGCGGACGGCTCGATCACCCGGGTGGAGATCGTCGGCGGAGAGTTCGTGTACGCGATCCGCGCGGACACGGTGCACGGCGGGTTCCAGCTCTGCCCGGCGGACGCGTGCGCCCTCGACCCGGAGACCGGCCGCCCGATCCTCCCGCCGGGGGCCACCCTCGCCCCCGTGCCCGGCCAGTCGCTCTTCTCACTGCGGGAGCACGTCGACCCGGCACTCGTCGAGTCCTACCTCGCGTTCACCGCGCGGCACGGCATCGAGATCGCGGGGATCGAGTTCCTCGAGTCCGCGGACGGTCGGGTGCTGACCTACGACGTGAACACGAACACCAACTACAACGCCGAGATCGAGGCGGTTGCCCCGCGCAGCGGACCCGGTCAGATCGCTCGGTACCTCGGCGCTCTGCTGGAGTTGGAGCGCTCGACAGGATCGGACGTCGAGGCATTGTGCGCCGGGTGAGCCGGCGCGACCACCGGCGAGGACCCACACTCGTACGCTGGGGCGGGTGAGACGAAGGAGCCGCAGGATGTTCGAAGGTTGGCGGGCGCGCCGACGCGAGAAGGCCGCGACGCAACGGTCGCGGGAGGGACGGCAACAGGTCATTGACGACGTGCGCGACGCCGTCGGCGCTGCCGACCCGGGCCGGGTGGAGGCGGCGACCAAGCAGGCGCTGGACGACGCCCTCTCGGGCGCCGCCGGACGCTCACTGACGGGCGCCCTGGACGTGCACGCGCGGACCGCGCTGCCCGACTTGAGGGCGACGCTCGACGACGCCATGGATGGCCAGGCGGTGCAACGGCTCGCCGAGGCGATCGACGCGGGCGCTGATGCGACCTCGACCCCGAACGACCTGCTCGAGGCGATCGAGAACTGGGCCGCCTACCTGGCCGACCCGGCGCGCGACCGCGCGCACTTGGAGAGCGTTCTGTGGCTCACGGTCCTGGCGCACGATGACACCGCGGCTGCACTCGAGACGGTACGTATACGGCTCGGCGTCGCCTGAAGACCCGAGGGCCCGCTCAGCCGGCCCGCCTCAGCGCTCGCTGCGAGCCAGCTTGGACGGCCACCAGATCGTGCGGCCGATCGAGTAGGACAACGCCGGGACGAGCAGCGAGCGCACCACGAGCGTGTCCAGCAGCACGCCGAACGCCACGATGAAGGCGAGCTGGGCGAGGAACAGGATCGGGATGACCGCCAGGGCAGCGAACGTGGCGGCGAGCACCACGCCTGCGGACGTGATCACGCCCCCGGTCAGGGACAGCCCCCGCAGGATGCCGGTCCGGGTGCCGTGCACGAGCGACTCCTCCCGGACCCGGCTCATCAGGAAGATGTTGTAGTCGATCCCGAGCGCCACCAGGAACACGAATCCGAAGAGGGGCACGGCCGGGTCCGCCCCCGGAAAGTCGAAGGCGTGGTTGAACACCAGCGCCGAGACCCCCATCGTCGCGCCGAAGGACAGCACGACGGTGGCGACCAGCAGCACCGGGGCGAGGATCGCTCGCAGCAGCACCATCAGGATCAGGGCGATGACGGCGAGGATGAGCGGGATCAGGAGGGTGCGATCCCGGGTGGAGGCGTCGTTGGAGTCCACGGCGGTGGCGGTGACGCCCCCGATCAGGATGTCGTCGCCGAGGCTCGCCCGTAGCTCGCGGACGGTGTCCTCGGCCGCGTCGGAGTCCGGCGGGTCCGTGAGGGTCGCCTGCAGCATCACGCGGCCGTCCACCTCGGTGAGGGCGGGGGCGGGCATGCCGTCCGCGAGCGGCTGCACGCCGTCGGCGCTCACCTGCGCGGTGCCGCTGGGCGAGTCCGCGCTGACCGCGGCGAGCGAGGCGACGCCCGGGTTCTCCAGGATCGTGGTCGCGACCGACTCGAGCTCGTCGGCGTCGGCGACCACGAGCGCGGGGCTGCCCGACCCACCGGGGAAGTGCTCGCCCAGTGCCTGCTGCCCGTCGCGGGCGTCCGAGGCCGTGAGCACGAAGTCGCTGCTCGCCACGCCCGACGCCTTGAGCTGGGGCACGAACGCGCAGGCGATGAGCAGCACGACGGCGGTGCCGATCCAGATCTGGTTCGGTCGCCGTGCGATGGCGCTGCTGAGGCGGGCCCACAGGCCCGTCGTGGGGACCTCGTCCTCGTCGCCGATGGTCGGGTCATACGCCGGCCGCCGCGGCCAGAACACGCCGCGGCCGGTCAGCAGCATCAGCGCCGGCAGCAGCGTGAGTGCGGCCAGCAGCGCGAAGGCGATCCCGATCGCGGCGACCGGGCCGAGCGACCTGTTGGAGTTCAGGTCGGACAGCAGCAGGCACAGCAGGGCGGCGATCACCGTGCCGCCCGAGGCGAGGATCGGCTCGAAGGAACCGCGCAGCGCCGCCTTCGTGGCGCCCCACGCGGTCGGGCTGCCGCGTAGCGCGTCCCGGTACCGGGCCACGTACAGCAGTGCGTAGTCGGTGGCCGCGCCGATGACGAGGATGAACAGGATGCCCTGGGTCTGACCGCTGAGCAGCACGATCCCGGCCTTGGCGAGCCACCAGACGGTCAGCAGCGCGGCGCACAGCGCGCTCAGGCTCGTGGTCAGCACCACCAGTGGCAGGAACGGGGACCGGTAGACGATCACGAGGATCACGAACACGGCCCCGAGGGCAACCATGAGCAGGATCCCGTCGATGCCCCCGAAGGCGTCGACCAGGTCCGCGGTGAACCCGGCCGGCCCGGTGACGTGCACCTGCACGCCGTCGGGTGGGTTCGCCCGAAGCTCGGCCCGCACCTCGTCGACGGCCACCGGGATGTCCGCGTCGGGATCGAGGGTCAGGAACACCTGCGCGGCCAGTCCGTCGGTCGACGGCACCGGAGGCGAGATCCCGTCGGTGACGCCGGAGACGTCGGTGAGGGCCGCCGTCGACTCCTGGATCTGGGCGAGCTGGTCCTCGGTGAGCTCCGTCTCGGAGGTGTACACGACGAACGCTGGGATGGCATCACTCCCGGCGAACTCGGAGAGGAGCGCCTGCACCTCGGTCGCGTCGGCGCTCGCCGGCAGGAAGGAGGTCTGATCGTTGGTCGAGACCTCGTCGACCCGGCCGAAGTACGGTCCGCCGATCGCCGCCGCGGCCAGCCACGCGCCGACCAGGAGCAGCGGGATCAGGATCCTCAGCCACCGTGAGGGTTGCGCGGTCGCTGGCGGTTCGTGCATCGTCGAGGTCCTCGACATCGGTCTCCTTGAGCATGGTGTGGCGGACGCTGTGGATCGGAGTCAGGTCGTCAGGGCGCGCCAGATCGATGAGGAAGCCCACGACGTAGTTGATCAGAAGGATCTTCGTCCAGCCACCGCGGTCACGGTCACGGTCACGGTCACGGAGGCGAGCGTAGGGCAGCACGGCCTGCACGGCGCCGAAGGCGTGGGAGACGATTCCCCAAGCCCCGCGGACAGCACGGTCACCGCGGTGGAGCTGAACGTGGCCCCGGCGGAGACGAAGCCGTACACGGCAGGCTGACGAAGTGCGTCCGCGGGTGACTCATCGGGTCCTCCGGCCGACCGTGCGGGCAGTCGTGGCGAGGGCCTGCCGGAGTCCGTCCGGCACGTCGAGGGCGGCGAGCAGCGACTGTGCGGTGGCGACCTCCTTCGCGATCAGCTGCTCCACGGCGTCCAACGCACCACAGCCACGGATCGCTTCGCGGATCCGCTCCGCCTGAGCCTCGTCCAGGTCACGGCGGCCGAACGCCTCGGCGGCTGCGGCCCAGTCCGGGTCCCGGCGGGCGTACGCGATCAGCGTGGTCGCCTTCCCCTCGCGTAGGTCACCGATCGCGCTCTTGCCGGTGGCCTCCTCGCTACCGAACACCCCGAGCACGTCATCGCGAAGCTGGAACGCGACGCCGAGGTGCCCGCCGACCCGGCCGAGACCGTCGAGCACGGCCGTGGCCGCACCGGCGAGCAGCGCGCCCGCCTGCAGCGGGGCCCCGAACGAGTAGGAGACCGTCTTGGTCTCGATGACGGCGAGCGCGTCCGTCTCGCCGGTCCTGCCACTCATGGCGGCCCACACATCCGCATGCTCGCCGGCCACCGTGCGGAACACGCATCCGTCGATCAGGTCGAGGAGGCGGCGCCGGATCCCGGCCCGTGCAGCCAGTCCGGCAACAATGAGATGCGCGCCGCTGATCAGGAGGTCTCCGGCGAGGATCGCGGCAGCCTGACCGTAGTCGGCGGCCCGGTCCGGGCCGGCCCCTTGGTCGATGGCAGCTATGACGGCGCGGCTCTGCACGTTCGGGCGACCGCGCCGGACCAGGTCATGATCGATGACGTCATCGTGGATCAGGAATGCGGTGTGCAGGAGTTCGAACGCTGCCGCCATTTCGACGGCGTCGGCTCGTTGGAGGGAGCGCGCACCCGGCGCGAGGTGGCCGTGGGCCAGCAGCAGCAACCTGGGGCGAAGGCGCTTGCCGCCGGCCCCGGTATCCCGGGCGGACTCCCACAGGCGCCGATAGTGCGCCCCGTACGAGGCCGCCCGTTCGATCTGCTGCACGAAGTAGTGGTCGAGGTAGGCGGCGACGGTGTGCTCATCGTCCTCAGCGATGCGTGTCACCGAAGCAGAGGTGGTCACATCGCACCGTCATGACAGCGTGCCGCGCCAGCCCGCTCGGTCCTGGAGAACATGACTCTCCTGTCTAAATACTTGCTTTAGTTATTTCCAGCTTAGCATGATTATCTCGTCGTCGGCTAGCATGTTGCCCGTGAAGAGAGCACGTGACGAGGTCGCGGCAGCCATGCACGACCCGCGCGTGGGGGATCCAGTCGGCGAACTTGTGGACCGCACCGGCTTGAGCGAGACAGATGTCGAGCAGGTGGTCCGGGTCATGAACGCACTTCGCGACTGGCATGAAGCAGCAGAACGGATGAGTGAGTCCTCACGCCGCTACATGCGACTGAACGAGACGGACATGCGCGCGCTCCGCTACCTGATCGCGGCTCACCATCAGAAGCGCCAAGTCACACCTGGCGCCATCACCGACTACCTCGGCATCTCGAGCGCGTCCACCACGAAGTTGCTCGACCGTCTGGAGAGGGGCGGACACGTGCGACGCGCGCCACACCCGACCGACCGGAGAGCCCTCACCGTCTCGGTCACGGAGTCGACCCGCAAGGATGCGCGCGAGAGCGTCGGCCGACAGCACGCTCGCCGCTTCACCGTCGCGGCCGAACTGAGCCCCTCCGATCGCGACGTCGTCATCGCCTTCCTCGAGTCGCTCAGCGCCACCGAGGTCATCGACCCCGACGGACCCGGCGACTGACAGTGACCACCGCACGCTCCCAGTCTGCGACGGGCTCGGGAATCGCAGCGAAGGATGGGTGCACGCGTATTCGCCTGGCCACGGACGCGTACCCTGTATGAGGCGGTTCGCACCGGCGAGCCCAGCCGATCGGACGAGGAGCGAGCAGATGCGGCATCTCACCGCGGGGAGCGGGGTGGCCGTCCTGGCCTGCTCAGGCTCGGCCCGGACTCGCGTCGACCTCATCTGATCCGCATCCGGAACACCTGCGAGCCCGCTCGCGGGTGGTTCGTGTGCCGACCAGCCGGTGGACCGACGCGGACGTCGCATGCCCCGCCCCGTTCCGCCGTTCCAGACCGCGCGCCCACGCGTCGCAGGTCGCGCCGATCGGTGGCATCGTCCCGATCGAGAAGAGCCGACCCATGAATCCCCTGACCGAGAAACAGATCCGCACGTCCTTCATCAACGCCTCCCGTGGCGAGGCCAACAGGGCCGTCCTGCCCGATCTCGACGAGATCGCCTGGGACGGCCTCGACTACCTGGGCTGGCAGGACCCGAAGTCTCCGCTGGCCGCGTACGCCGTGCTCGAGCTCGACGGCGCACCCACGGGCATCCTGCTCCGCTCCGGCGACGCCCGCACCGGCCGAGTTCGGCGGCAGGCCATGTGCGCCTGGTGCGAGGACGTCATCGACACCGGGGACGTGGTGCTCTACGTGGCCCGCCGCGGTGGCGATTCCGGGCGACGCGGCAACACGATCGGCACGCTGATCTGCCGGCAGTTCGCCTGCTCGGCAAACGTGCGCAGGACCCCGACCGCCGTGGAGGCGAACGATGCAGCCGGCCGTGAGCTGATCGTGCGCCGGCGGATAGCAGGCCTGCGCGAGCGGTCCGAGCAGTTCGTCCGCGAGATTCGCAGCACCCGCTGAGCGCCGGCCCGCCCTGTGTCGATCGGATCAGAACACGGTCACCCGCGACGGCGTCCGACGAACGTCAGGCGGTGTTCGGCGCCGCGCGACGCCGACACGTCCACGCTCACCCGCAGCGGTGACTCACTGACCACGGTCACCGAGTCATCACCGCCGACCACGGAGCCGGGCGCGTCGAAGGGGAACTCCACGGTCAGCGTGCCACCGGTCTTGGTCGGCTGGGAGATCACCAGTTCGGTCCGGACCTCGGCGGCGCCGGCCCGGCCCGGCCCTGCCGCGACCTGGCGGTGGCCCACGGCGCACGGCCCGCTGACGGTGTACCCGGCCCAGGCACCGGCGGCGAAGAAGTGCCCCATCCGGGCGCCGTCGAGTGCCTCGATGAGATGCGCCCGGTCCTCGGCGAGCAGCACGCTGACCCGTGGCCGCCGCATCGTCTCCCCGACGGACGCGAGCGGAAGCACCTCGTAGGCGTACCAGCCGCCGCCGGCCCCGTGGGTGTGTTCGATCCGGACGAAGTCGCGGGTGACCTCGTCCGTGGACCCGGCGGTGTCGCCACCGGAGTTGATCGCGTACCAGGTGCCGGTGCGCCGCTGTGAGCGGACCCCGAACCGCTGTTCGTCGCGCCCGGGTGCAGGCAGCGCCACGAACCCGGCGTGCCCCTCCACGTGCACGTTCCGCGCCGGCTTCGGCTCATCGGTGAGCATGGCGGGCCGGCCGTCGATCCGCACGAGCGGCAGGGCATCGACGGCGAACGACCGGTTCTCCGCGATCGTGCGCACCGGCGTGCCGGACGTGTCGGCGATGTTCGATCCCACGCACACGACGGAGTCGGGCAGGAAGTACCAGGACTTGTTCGCCGTCAGCGTGCCGGTGGCGTTGGTCAGATCCATCGCCGTGGTGCCGATCTCCCCGTCGATGGTCAAACCGCCGGCGTACTGGTTGTTCGCCCTCGGGATCCCGGTGCCGGCCGCCTCCCCACTGGTCCGGGTCTCGCCGTTGACCGTGATGCCGGGCAGCGCGTACGGGTCGACGGTCGGCCAGAAGTCGGCAGAGAACTGGGCCGGGTCCTCCCGGTGGTAGACGAACAGCACACCGTCGCCCTGGTACCAGCCGAGGTTGTTCTCGTTGTTACCCCACTCGTAGCGGCCGATCCGCCTCGAGGAGGTGTTCACGACGGCGGCCCAGTCGCCACGGTGCTGAACGATCCGTTCCTGGTTGTAGGTGTTGGTGATGCCCACTCGGGGCGGCGCCGCCGTCACGCCCGCGTCCTCCACGACGGCCAGGCTGCGCGCGGATGCGGCAAGGGTCTGGTCGTTCGCGGCCACCGTCTGGTCGGTGGTGCGCTCCAGCCACCCCTTCACCAGCGCCCGGTACCGTGCGCGCTGGTCGGCCGGGGCGGAATCGGCGAGCACCAGGATCGCGGACGCGATCGCGAAGCCGGAGTCGTAGTCGTGCTCGCCCTGCCTCGACACGGCCCGGCCGCGCGTGCTCTCCATGGTGCGCACGTCCCACTGGAACGGTGCGAAGGTCGTGTCCACCGCGCCCAGCAGGTTGGCCAGGTTCGGGTCCGTGACCGCCCACTGGCTGCCGGCGAGCATCGCCAGCACCTCGGCCACCCCGGTGATGGCCACGCCGCCATAGGTGCCGGAGTAGGGCAGGTAGCCGTGCTGAACGAAGGAGCCGTCGGCGTAGAAGCCGTCGCCCGAGGTGACGACCCGGAACAGACTGTTGCGGCCGCCGTCGGCCACGTCGGAGAGGGCGTCACGGCCGAGCGTGACGTCGGCGTCGGACGTGGTCAGCAGCCCCCGGACGATGCAGGAGAGTGCCTTGTCCACGCGGTTGGCGCCGGTCTCCTTGAGGGTGGAGCCGCGTCGCACGTTCGGGTCCGGGGCGTGGAAGCGCACCGCCGCGATCAGCTTGTCGAAGGTCTCCGTCGGCACGTTCGGGCCGAGCAGGGTGAGGGTGTCCGCCAGTTGCCGAGGCAGCCCGATCTCCCAGAACCACCAGTTGCCGGGGCGCGCGCGGTCGGCCCGGTACTGGCCGGACAGGAACGCGAGCCCGCCCTGGAGGTCGGCGAGCAGGCCGGCATCGTTGTGGTGCCGACTGCCGGCGGACGCCCAGGCGGTCGCGAGCATGGTGAGCTGATTGGCGGTGACCCCCATGTTGCCCACCTCGGCAGTGTTGCCGGCGCCGTTCACCGGGAGCTCCGGCCACAGGTAGGTGCGCCCGGGGGCGCGGTTGAAGGCGGCGAGCAGCCCGGCGACACTCTCATCGATCGCGGCCCGCTTGGCGGCCAGCCCGGCGTGCGAGGCCGCCACCGCTCCACCGGTCAGGAACTCACGCCGCCGGGCCAGCAGTTCCTCGTACGGATCGGCGGCCGAGGCCGGCAGCGCGAGGCCGCCGCCGGCGAAGAATGCTGCGGCGGCAGAGGCCCCGAGCAGGAACTGACGACGGGAGGGCGTGAAAGACATGTTCAGGTCTCCGTTGACTCGCTGAAAATCACTAACACGCGTAGTCAAGCAGCAAGCGGGGCACCGCTGTCAATCCCCTGCCCGGCGCACGGCCGGGCGATTCAGCCGAAGACGCGGGGCAGGGTGCCCTCGTGGACCTCGCGGAGCTCGTCCAGGCCGAGCTCGAATGCACCGTCGACGACCAGGCCCGCTCCGCCGTCGAGGGTCTCGCCCAGCCGAAGCAGCGGCACGAAGTGGGAGGCAGCGAGCGCCTCGAACGCGGCCGCGTTCTCGGCCTCCACGGCCACGAGCGCGCGGGCGCCGGACTCCGAGAACAACGCGGTGGCGGCATCGATCTCGTCCCGGGGCATCAGTTCCGCCAACGAGACGCGAGCGCCGACGCCGTAACGCAGCACCGCGTCCGTCAGGGCCTGCGCGAGGCCACCGGCGGACAGGTCGTGCGCGGCCGCGGCCAGGGACTGCCTGGCAGCGTCGATCAGCACCTGCGCGAGGGCACGCTCGGCGTCCAGGTCCACCACCGGCGGATGGCCGCCGAGGTGGTGGTGCACGACACCGGCCCAGACCGACCCGGAGAGTTCGGTACGCGTGGCGCCGAGCAGGTACACGTGCAGGCCCGGCTCGGACCAGCCGGACGGGGTGACCCGGGCGACGTCCTCGAGCACGCCGAGCACGCCGACGACCGGGGTCGGGTTGATGGAGGCGTCGATGTGGCCCTTGCCGACCTCGCCCGCGAGGGTGGAGTTGTACAGGGACACGTTCCCGCCGGTGACCGGCACCCCGAGCTCCACGCAGGCGTCGGCGAGGCCGGTGATGGCCTCCACCAGCTGCCACATCGCGTCCGGGTCCTCGGGCGAGCCGAAGTTCAGGCAGTCGGTGACCGCGAGCGGGGTGGCACCGACGGTGGCGACGTTCCGGTACGCCTCCGCCAGGGCCTGCTGGGCGCCCGTGTACGGGTCGAGCTTGGTGAAGCGCCCGTTCGCGTCCGTGCTCAGGGCGACCCCGAGCCCGCTCGCCTCGTCGACCCGGACCACGCCGGCGTCGTCGGGCTGGGCGAGCGCGGTGTTGCCCTGGACGTACCGGTCGTACTGGTCGGTGACCCACGCCTTGGACGCGAGATTCGGGGAGGCGATCAGGGCGAGCAGCTGGGAGCGCAGCTCCGCGGGTGTCGTGGGACGCGGCAACCTCGCGGCGTCGTCGGCGTTGAGGGTGTCCTGCCAGGCCGGGCGGGCGTAGGGGCGGTCGTAGACGGGGCCGTCGTGGGCGACGGTGCGCGGGTCGACGTCCACGATCCGGTGCCCGTTGTGGTCGATCGTGAGCCGCCCGGTGCCGGTGACCTCGCCGATGACCGAGGTCTCCACGTCCCACTTCGCGGTGATTGCGAGGAACTCGTCGAGCTTGCCCGGGGCCACCACGGCCATCATGCGCTCCTGGGACTCGCTCATCAGGATCTCGCCGGCCGTCAGTGTGGGGTCGCGCAGCAGCACGCTCTCGAGGTCGACGTGCATTCCTCCGTCCCCGTTGGAGGCGAGCTCGGAGGTGGCGCAGGAGATCCCCGCGGCGCCGAGGTCCTGGATGCCCTCGACAACGCGCGCGGCGTAGAGCTCGAGACAGCACTCGATGAGGACCTTCTCCATGAACGGGTCCCCCACCTGCACGCTCGGGCGCTTGGAGGGCTTGTCCGCGTCGAAGGTCTCCGAGGCGAGGATCGACGCGCCGCCGATGCCGTCGCCGCCGGTGCGAGCGCCGAACAGGACCACCTTGTTGCCGACGCCCTCGGCGTTCGCGAGGTGGATGTCCTCGTGCCGCAGCACGCCGAGGCAAAGTGCGTTGACGAGCGGGTTGCGCTGGTAGGAGGCGTCGAACTCGACCTCGCCGCCGATGTTCGGCAGGCCGAGGCTGTTGCCGTAGCCGCCGACGCCGGAGACCACGCCGTGCACCACGCGCTGGGTGTCCGGGTGGTCGATCGCGCCGAACCTGAGCTGGTCCATCACCGCGACCGGGCGGGCGCCCATCGAGATGATGTCCCGGACGATCCCGCCGACACCGGTGGCCGCGCCCTGGTAGGGCTCCACGTAGCTCGGGTGGTTGTGGGACTCCACCTTGAAGGTCACGGCCCAGCCGTCGCCGATGTCCACGACGCCGGCGTTCTGGCCGATGCCCACGAGCAGGTGCTTGCGCATCTCCTCGGTGGTCTTGTCCCCGAACTGGGACAGGTGGCGCTTGGAGGACTTGTACGAGCAGTGCTCGGACCACATGACCGAGTACATCGCCAGTTCGGCGGCCGTGGGGCGCCGGCCGAGGATGTCGCGGATCCGCGAGTACTCGTCGTCCTTCAGTCCGAGCTCGGCGTAGGGAAGTTCGACGTCCGGGGTGGCGGCGGCGTTCTCGACGGTGTCGGCGCTGGGCGCGTTGGTCACAGTGGTCCTCACGGAAGGCGCAGGGGGAACTGGAGGCAAATCTACCCGGCCCGGATCGATCGCCCTCGCCGACCGGATCTCGCGGACCCCTTGTCAGTATTAGGACATGTCTCCTAATGTCACCTACATCGGCCAAGAGGGGGGCGGATGCACATGTTTTTGGTTTCCCGCAGGAAGGTCAGCGTCGAAAGGGGCGCCGCGGCCACCGCGTCGGGCGGCGGCGGCGGGGGCGGCACTGCCGTGCCCGCCGTCGGCGGGGATCCCGGTCCTCCGGTTCGTGGCGACGCCCGACGGGCGGCGGGCGGGCGGTGACCGAGGTGGGGAGTCCACGCACAGGGACCTCGGTTCAGCAGCCGGGCGGCGGACCGTCCGACATCATGATGGGCGCGGGCAGCAGCTCGCACACCGTGGCGCACCGCACCGATGACGGGCCACCGACTCAACCGCTCGACCTGACGGAGATGTTCCGCCGGGAGGCCGAGCGCCGCGGCGACAGTTGAGCCGGATCGACTCCTTCGGCGTGAGCGTCAACTCGTCAGGGCCACCGAGCCGAGCCGCACCGCCTGTTCGGCCAGCCGCTCCAGGGGGACCGTGTCGAGCTCCCTCCGCTCGACGTCGGCTTCCCAGGCGGCCATGGTGGCATTGATGGAGCGCACGATCACCGCGACGCGGAGCCCGGCGTCCGGCTCCCGCCCGCCACACGCGACCGCACGCATCATGTCGAACAGCTTCAGAGTGACGTTCAGGGGCACCTCGATGTCATTGAACCGCTTGACGTCCCGACGCACCTCATCCATGAAGATCAACGGACGGCTGGCCAGCGAAGCCACCGTGTACCGAGCCCAGAAGCTCGGGCGCAACGCGTCGAGTGCCGTCGCGTAGGGCTCGACGAAGGCTCGCATGAGTGCCTCGGGATCGGCGTCCCTGCCGTGCGCCACGAGCTCGTCGACCATGGCGCTTCGGTGCGCGTTGATCGATCTGCTCCGCCAGTGGTAGACGGAGTCGATCAGCCCTTCCCGGGATCCGAAGTAGTAGTTGATCGCCGAGTGGTTGCGGTGTCCGGCCGCCTGGGTGATCGCACGTGAACTGGCGCCGTCGAAGCCGCGCAGGGCGACGAGTCGCTCCGCCGACTCCATCAGGCGCACCTGAGCCGGGGACGGCTCCATCACCGGGATCAAGACCTCACGCATCTACGCGATGATAGCGACGCGGGCCCGTCGATGTGGTTCGCCGGCGCGACCGCCTGCCGCGCGGATCAGGCCCCGGGCAGCAACGCGTCGATCCGGTCGAGCACATAGGTGGGGTGCTCCTGCGGCGGCAGCGCCGCCGCCTCGGCCGCAGTGGAGTCTCCGGTGAGCACCAAGGCGGAGGCCATTCCGCCGTCGACCGCCATCTTGATGTCCGTGGCGAGCCGGTCGCCGACCATCAGCGCCCGCTCGGGACGGACGTCAAGGCCGGCCAGCGCAACCTCGACCATGGCCGGGTCGGGCTTGCCGAAGTGACGCTCGCACGTCACCCCCGTGGTCGCCTCGATCGCGGCGACGATGCCGGCGGCGTCCGGCTCGCCACGACCGCCGGGGAACGGGCAGTACCGGTCCGGGTTCGTCGCCATCAGCCGGGCCCGCTTGTGGAACCAGATCGCGTCGAAGGCGATCTGCAGCTTGGCGTAGTCGAACGTGCGGTCATAGCTGGCCAGCACGATGTCGATCTCGGCCGGGTCGGCCGAGGTCGTGATGCCGGCGGCGTGCAGCGCGTCCACGACCGGCCGCTCGGCGATCGGGAAGACGACGGCGTCCGGTGCGTTCGCGTGTAGCCACCGGGTGGTCGTGACGACCGTGTTCGCGATCTCCTCGACCGGGGTCGGCAGGCCGAGCCGCTCGAGCTTCTCCGCGTAGGCGGTCGGATCCTTGGTCGGATTGTTGGACAGGAACCGCACGGGCAGACCGCGCTCGCGCAGACCCTGGACGAGGTCCTTCGCGCCGGGCAGGAGCTCATCGCCGAGGTAGATGGTGCCGTCCATGTCGAAGACGTACGCGTCGTAGTGCTCGATCGGACGGTCGTTACGGTCGGCCTTCGGCACGGGCGCTCCTCGGTGGCATGCGGTCGGTGGCGGGGACCATCATGCCCGCGTCGGCGTGCGCCTCAGAACCTGGGGTCGTCCCGACGATCGCCGTTGGGTCGGAGCGGCGTGCGCTCGGGGTCCGGGAACCGGCCGCCGGAGCGGTCCTTGATGGCCTCGAGGATGTCGAGCATGTCCGCGTCGAGCATGTCCATCGGGATGACGGGCGGGGTCAGGCCCGGCCCCATGGTGATGGTCCACAGGAGCGCGTCCCGGGTCCGCTCGCGGATGGTCGGCCGCTCGGGCCGCGGGTGGTCCGTGCGGCGCAGCACCAGGTACCGACGGCGCGCGTTGCCGATGAGGTGCACGGTCTCCAGCTCGTCCCAGGTCGCGGCGAAGGACGAGCGGCCGCGCACCTCGATGCCGGTGGCTCCGACCCGCACCTCGAAGGGGCGCCGGACCAGGTTGGCGGCGTCCAGAACGCGGCCCTGCCACCCCTCGACGCCCGGCGCGTACGCCACGAATGTTCCGTCAGGCTCGACGCTGCCCATCGGACCCCCCTCACTGTCGTGGGCACTGTCGCCCCTCGTGCCGAGCAGTCAAGGTATCCGGCGGTGGTTCAGGCCTCGGAATCCTCGGCGGTGGAGTTCTGCCCATCGGCATCCGTGTCCTCGGCGGCGTCGGCCGAGCTCTCGGCGCTCTCTGAGTCCGCTGCGTCCTCTGAGCCCGCTGCGTCGGCGTCCGCCGCCGCGGCGTCCTCGTCCTCACCCGACGGTGCGGACTCCTCGACCGGCTGGGCCTCGGGGGTGGCGTCCACCTCGACGCCCTCGCGCACATGACGTCCCATCGTGACCACTTCCCTCCCACACCCGGCCCACGTCGGACCGGTGGGAAACCATCATCCGCTGCGACGGGGTTTCCGCAACCAGACGGCTGTGACGGACGCCACTACCCCTCGGCGGACCGCACCTGGCTCGGTTCGCCGGCACCAGGACCGGTCCGACGCAGGCGCAGCTGCGTCCGTTCGCCCCTCGGCCCGCGTGATGATCGCGGCGCGCGGGCCGGCCCGGAGGACCAGCGCGCGTAGAGTTGGCGCCCGGTGGGAGGTACACAGATGAGCGCGTCACGACCATGGCCGGGCCCTGCTCCCGAGGCCCCGTTGGTGCTGGGCGTCGAGCCGGACCAGGACCGTCACCTCGTGGTCCGCGCCGCGCGGGTCGCCGCTCGGATGGGCACCGGGGTCGTGTGCACCTGGGTGGACCCCACCCACGTGCCGGCCGCGGAGAGCGTCGTCGGCATCGACGGAACGATCCCGACCGCCCCACTGGATCCCGACAGGGTCGACGATGACACCGACGCCGAGGAACCCTCCGCGATCCTGGTGGCCCGCCTGGCGGAGGTTCTCGACCCGCTGCACGTGCCCTGGTGCTTCGCCTACCGGGTCGGCGAGGCCACCCGAGGTCTGACCGCGGAGGCACGGGAACGAGACGCGGCGATGATCGTGGTCGGCGCGCGCCGACCGGGGTTCGGCGGCTGGATGAACGAGATGATCGGCGGCTCCGTGGCAGGCCGTCTCGCGCACACCCAGGCGGTCCCGGTGCTCGTGCTCCCGGCGAAGCACGAGGGCGAGTTGACGGCCCGTTGAGCCGCCCGCTGCACGCCGACCCAGGGTTCCTCGCGGTGGTGGCGCTCGGCGGCGCCGTCGGCACCCTTGCTCGCTACGGCCTGACCCACCTCATCCCCCGCGACGGCGGCGTACCGGTCGCGACCGCCGTCGAGAATCTCGTCGGCGCGTTCGCGCTCGGCCTGCTGCTGGAGGCGCTGGTGCGCCGCGGTGCCGAGAACCGCACTCGTCGGCTGGTGCGGCTCGGACTCGGCACCGGGGTGCTCGGGGGCTTCACCACGTTCTCCAGCCTCGCCCTTGAGGTCCAGCAACTGCTCGCCGACGGTCAGGTCGCACTCGGCCTCGGGTACGGGGTGGGCAGCGTGGTGCTCGGTTTCGCGACCTGCCTGCTCGGGGTGGCCCTCGCCGGTGCGCTGCATCGTCGCCACCCTCCCGGCTCCGGGGCGGCCCCGTGAGCCCGGTCCTGCTGGCCGTCCTGGTCGGCGTGCTGGGCGGCCTCGGCGCCGCGACCCGGTTCGCAGTGGATGGGATGATCCGCGGCCGGTGGTCACGACTGCTACCGGTCGCCACGATCACCATCAACGTCTCGGGGTCGGCGCTGATCGGGGTGCTCGCCGGTGCCCTGACCGCGGGCGCGATCTCCGCCGACGTGTACACGATCGCGGCCACCGGATTCTGTGGTGGCTACACGACCTTCTCGACGGCGATGGTGGAGTCGGTCCGCCTGGTCGCCTCCGGCGACCTGCGCCGTGGTGCCGTGAACGCCTTCGGGACCCTCGCGGTCACCGTGATCGCCGCGGCGCTCGGCCTCGTATTGGGGTTGCAGTTCGGGTCATGATGGGGAGATGGACGCACCCGAGGAATCAACGGCAGGTCACGACCACCCGGAACGGAGCGAGCCGGCCCCGAGGCGCCGCGAACCTCGCCCGCCGCACGGCGACCCGCGGCTGCCGATCGAGGCAGCTCGCGACGCGCTCACCGTCAAGCGGGTCTTCGGAGACGCCTACGTGGCCGACGGCGTCACGGTGATCCCCGTCGCCAAGGTCTACGGCGGCTCCGGGATGGGCTACGGGGACGGCACCGGCCAGGGCCCTGCCGGCGAGGGCGCCCCGCACGCGGAGGGCTCCGGCGGCGGCGGCGGCTTCGGCCTGGTCGCACGTCCGGCCGGGGCCTACGTGATCCGCGACGGCAAGGCGTCCTGGCAGCCGGCCGTGGACGTGAACCGGGCCATCCTCGGCGGGCAGCTCCTCGGTGCCATCGTCGCGGTCTCGGTCGCCTGTGTGTTGCGGGCGCGGCTGCGCCGGCGCCGTTAGGCGGGCGCCTCGACCCGGGTCGGCGCGAGGGTGCTGCCGGCCGTGGCGACCCGGCCGCCGGCCAGCCGCAGGTCCAGGTAGGGCTCACCGTCCCGGGTGAGCACGAGTCCGTCCGTCACGCTGCCGGCGACCTCCCAGCGATCGACCTCGTCCGCGTCGTCCAGCACGACGGCGTGGACCGCGAGATAGTCGGTGGTGCTCCGGTCGGTGCTGAACGTGTAGATGCTGGCTGACCCCTCGCGACCCTGACCCACCTGGTTCGGCTCCGGGTGGTAGAAGTCGTGGACGTACCCCCAGCGCCGCTGCGGGGTCTGCTCGAGGTCCTCGCCCTCGCCGGTGCTCGCCGCGCGCACCAGCCGGGCGCCGGCGCCGTGCCGTGCCACGGTCAGCGCAGCGGGACGCTCCGGGTCCCGGAACAGGTCGTGTTCGTCGACCCGCAAGGCGCCGTCGCGATTGTTGAGGACGAAGTGGGTCTCGACCCGCACCGGCTCGTCGGCCGTGACGTGGTCGACGATGAACAACGCGTGCGGCAGCCGGCTGACCCAGGTCCGCTCCACGGCCTTGATCGGGTCCGGGTAGGCACCGCCCGCGTCGGAGCGCACGATCGTGACGTCGCCGTCGGTCTCGACGCTCGGCCGCGTGCCGGGGTACTGCAGGGAGTGCACGGACTTCAACTGCTCGATGGGGCCGTCGGCACCGACGAACGACAGGGTGTTGTGCGATGACGAGAGGGTGGCGATCCGCTGGGTCTCCAGCCGGTAGCAACAGTGGCCCGGGTCCACGAAGATCCGCTCGCCCTGGTGCACCAGGATGAAGCTGTTCTGATCGGCGTGCCGGTGGGACGCGACCTTCATCGGGTCATGGCTGCCGTGTACGCCGAGGACAGTCTGCGGTACCTCCCACCGGTCCCGCACCACGGCGGTCCCCTCGGCGAACGATCGGGCCAGGTCCAGGCCGGCGGCAGTCGGGCTCAGCGGGGCGACGGCCTCGCGCAGCAGGAGCAGGCTGCTCCATCGGAACGAGTTCACGAAGCCGAAGCTCTCCCCCTCGCTCCGCCCCTGCTCCGGACCTGCGTACGTCTCCTCGAGCAACCACCGTGCCAGCCCAGCCTCGGCGGGGTGGCTCTGCGCCCCCCGCGCCGCAACGTGCACCAACACGTCCGCGCTCGGACGGAAGGTCGAGCCCGAGTCCCCGAAGTTGAGAGCCCGGGGCTGAGGCTGGTCCCCATGCCCTGCGAGCGGCTTCATGTGCAGGTGGGAGGAGACCACCCAGGGCACGCACCGCGTGTAGCAGTCGAGATCCAGGCCATCGGCGAGGTCCGGGTCGGATGCTCGGATCACCTCGTGCAGGTGGGACAGCTGGCTGGCTGCGTAGTTCCAGTACTGCACCGACTCGCCATAACTGTCGGACTCGAAGAGCTCGGTGAGGAGCCCGAACCGTTCGATCGTCTCGGCGATCCCGTCACGGTCCTCCAGGAACGCCGAGGCCGTGCCGTAGCCGTTCAGCAGCACCATGGCCCAGTTGTTCAGCTCCCGCCGCGGCCCCGCCGGCCCGGTCGCCACCGGGATACCCTCCGAGCGATCCAGGAAGCGCTTGCACAGGACCTGGCCGCGGTCGCGGAGAACAGCCCTGATCTCATCATGCTCGCCGGCGTCGAAGGCGTCCGGGCACAGAGCCGCGGCCGTGCTCACCGCGAGCGTCAGGTGAGCGGTCTCGAGGGCACCGATCGCCACCGGGCCACGTGTCCTGAAGAAGGGACCGATCCACGCATCCTCCGATGCCCGCACGATCCGCAGCGTCTCCTCGTGGAGCCAGGTCGCGTACTGGTCGGTCGGCTCCAGCCGCTGCATGGCGGCGACGTCGGCGACCCGTTCCCAGGAGACGTGCCACCACTTCATCGTGCCCCCGGGAGTCGTCAGGCCAGGGGTTCGGGACCACCGGCCCGCGCGCTCCCGGAGCGCCCGGTAGAGCGTGCCGTCCACCGCGTCGGAGTCCGCGGTGCGGCGCAGTCGGTCGACATCGTCGTCGGTCAGCACGAGCATGGGTTCATCTCCCGTTGTTCGAAACGTGTGATCCCACTCTGGTGTCCCGCAGCAGCACCCTGCCATGGACGCGCGGACGACCCTTTGCACGGATCGCCACGGAACACGCTCCCGCAAGTGGGACTGCCAGTCCGGCGGACCCGACTCCGTTCCATCGTCGAATCGTACAAACGATCACGGTTCCGTGCATTGACGGACGACGTCGTGTTCCACCAAGGTGCACCCATGGCAATGGCGCAGGTCCGACCCGACGAACCGCGGCTGCTCCGACGTTTCCGGGTGCCGGACCGCTGGCTGGTCCACGCGTACTACACCGTGAGCCCATACGCCCCCGATGGCACCGATCGCGTTCTGGTTGCCGGGGCGGACCTGGACCGGAACCTCTGTGAGGTGCTGATCCTCGGCCCCGACGGTGACGTGCTCGACCGGTTCGGCACGAACCCGATCCGCACCTCGTTCTTCCACACCGGTCGGTGGCAGACCTGGAGCGCTGACGGCAGCGCCGTCTACTTCGACAGCGGAACCGTGACCGAGCCGCGATTCGTCCGGCGGGACGTCGCGACCGGCCACGAGACCGTCGTCCCCGGCAGCCTCGATGGCGGGACTCCGTCGGACGGACCGCTGATCTCCGGACTGCTCGCCATGCACGATGCCGCCAGCGACGCCGTCGCCGGCTACCGACCCGACGCCTCGCCGGTTCCGTTCCAGGCGCGCGAGGAACACGGGCTCTTCGAGTACGCGCTCGACCCGCCCTCGGCCATCCTGCGGCTCAGCGTGGCCGAGATCCTCGCCCGGCACCCCGATCGCGACCTGCTGCACGCGGCCGATGCGGCCGTTCGCCGCCGGCTCGGCGACGACGCCGAAGGGCTGACCCTGCTGACGTTCTGCGTGCGGTGGAGCCCGGACGGGTCGCGGCTGCTGTTCTTCTTCGGCAACAACGGCGTGCCGGACGACCGGACGGAGCCTCGGGTCAAGTACGTCATGACCGCCCGGGCCGACCTGACCGACCTGCACGTCGCGATGGACCTCGGCTCGGCACCCGGGGTGCACTGGTCGTGGCAGCCCGACAACGTCACCCTGATCGGGTACGGCCCGGACCCCGAGAATCCGGATCGCCTGTGTCTCGCGGAGGTTCGCTTCGACGGCACGGGCTACCGCAAGCTCGCCGAGCACACGAGCGGCGGACATCCGAGCGTCTCACCCGTCGACCCGGACCTGCTGGTCACCGACCACTACCCGCCGCACGGGCGCGTCTCCTTCCTGACCCGCGACGGGCAGCTCGTCGGCTCCCGAGCGCTGCGGCTGCACGACGGTCAGAGCCTGCGTGGCCGCAGCCCGCACCGGATCGACGCACACCCGGTCTTCCACCCGTCGGGCGACCGGGTCCTGTGCAACAGTCTGCCCGGCCGGCACGCCGAACTCATCGAGCTCGAGGTGCCTCGATGACCCTCTGGCAGTGGTTCGACCGTGGCCTGAGCATGCCCAGCGGGGAGGGACGCGGTCAGCGGTTCGTCGAATGGTGGGGGCTGCACCAGGCGCGGCGGCACCGGAGGTTCAGCGCCCCCGACGACGTGCGGATCCACCCCGAGTCGCGGATCAATCCCCGCGGGGGCGAGCTCACCCTCGGCCACCGCTGCTCGGTCGCCCCTGGTGCGGTGCTGCAGGGGAACATCCGACTCGGCGACGACTGCTCGGTACAGGCCTACTCGGTGCTGGTCGGCTACGGCAGCGCCGCGGAGGGCACCGGGCTGATCCACATCGGTGACCGGGTGCGCATCGCCCCGCACGTCATGATCATCGCGGCGAACCATCGTTTCGCACCGGGCCGGCCCATCCACGGGCAGGGGCTGGAGTCGGCCCCGGTGGTGATCGAGGACGACGTCTGGCTGGCGGGCCGGGTGAGCGTCATGGCGGGCGTCACGATCGGCCGGGGCAGCGTCATCGGCGCCGGCTCGGTGGTGACCCACGACATTCCCGCGGACAGCGTGGCCGTTGGCGTGCCGGCGCGGGTGATGCGCTCGCGCAGCGACGTCGGGCCGTTGGCATGAGTGCCCGCGACGAGGGTCGTGCACGTGCAGGGACGGTCGTCGATCCGTGCAAAAGGTTGGTAGAGCGTCTATGGAGCCAAAGCCCGCGGGCTCGCCATACTCGGACCACCAGGGGCGCCGATAGGCGTCCCGTCCGGCAATCGGGCAGCACAAGCCAGGAATGACCCTGGGTTCCCCCCTCCCGACCCGCCACGCCCTGCACTCGATGAAGAGAGAGGCCTGAGATGAATCGATCTGCGAAGCACCATCGCAAACTCCGGCACGGACCTGCCCTACGTGGCCTCGCGCTCGTGCTGGTGGCCGGCCTGGTCGCCGCCGGCTGCACCGAGGCCGACCCCGAGGAGGGCCCCACGGCCACCGCGGAGCTCGGCGGGGAGGCACCCGCACTGGCGGCGCTCGTCGAGTTGGGCGACCTGCCCCCGGTGGAGGAGCGAATGCCCGCGGAGCCGGTCGTGGTCACCCCGAACGAGAGCCTCGGCCAGTACGGCGGCACTTGGCGGACCGTCACCCAGGGGCCCGGGGACGAGGTGTGGTTCCAGCGCACGATCGGCTACGAGCCCATCGTCAGGTGGATCCCCGAATGGACCGGTGCCCCCGGTGACGCCGAGGTGATCCCGAACATCGCCGAGTCCTACGACGTCAACGACGACGGCACCGTCTACACGTTCCACCTGCGCGAGGGCATGCGCTGGTCCGACGGCGAGCCGGTGACCACAGCGGACGTGCAGTTCTACTACGACCTCATCAGCAACCCGGAGGTCACCGGAACCGTCGACGGGATCTCCGATGCCATCGTGAAGAGCTCGACCGGTGAACTGGCGACCCTGGAGATCGGTGACGACTACACGTTCACGATCACGTTCCCCGAGCCCAGCGGCGTGTTCCTGCCGAGTCTGGCCGAGGGCACCAGCCTCATGGTCCCGCGCCACTACCTGGAACAGTTCCTGCCCGAGTACAACGACGACATCGACGCACTGGTCGAGTCCGAGGGCTTCACGACCTGGGCCGAGCTGCTCGCGGCGAAGTTCGACGCCTGGACCAACACCGACCTCCCGGTCCTGAACCCGTGGATGGTGACCGAACCGCTCGGCACGAGCACCGCCGTCGTGGCGGAACGGAACCCCTACTACTGGAAGGTCGACACCGAGGGGAATCAGCTCCCCTACATCGACACGGTCCGGTACACGGTCATGAACGAGCCGGAGGTCATGCTGGCCGCCGCGATCCAGGGCGACATCGACATGCACGTGCGGCACTTCAACACCGCGGTGAACAAGCCGGTCCTCGCCCAGGCGCGCGAGGACGCGGGCTTCGACTTCTTCAACCTCATCCCGGGTCTGGCCAACGAGATGGTGATCATGCTGAACCTGACGCATGAGGACCCGGTCATGCGGGAGATCTTCAACAACATCGACTTCCGGATCGGACTGTCGTACGCGATCGACCGCGAGGAGATCGTCAACACCGTGTACCAGCGGCAGGGGACCCCGTCGCAGGTCTCACCGCAGCCGGAGTCGCCGTTCTACTCCGAGGACCTCTCGACGCAGTACACCGAGTACGACGTCGACCTGGCGAACGAGGCGCTCGACCGCGCGGGCTACGCCGAGCGGGATGCCCAGGGCCGCCGGCTCGGGCCGGACGGGCAGCCGATCACCTTCACTGTCGACAACCCGGGGCAGCCCGGCTTCGACGACTCACTCGCGCTCATCTCCGGGTACTGGGCCGAGGTCGGCATCACGATGACGCCGAACACGATGGACCGCTCGCTGTACGAGGAGCGCCGCTCCGCGAACATCCCCGACGCCGGAGTCTGGTTGGCCGGGGGCGGCACCGACGTGGTCCAGAACCCGTACTGGTACCTGCCGGTCTCGAACCGGGCCGACTACGCCCAGTTGTGGGCGACGTGGTACACGACCGACGGTGCCGAGGGCGAAGCGCCGCCGGAAGCGACGCAGCAGCAGATGGCGCTCTACGACGAACTGCGGGCCACGTTCGACCCGGACCGTCAGGCCGAGCTGATGACGCAGATCCTGGAGATCTCGGCCGAGCAGTTCTACCACATCGGCACCGTGCTGCCGGCCTCCGGGTACGGGATCGTGAGCAACGACTTCCACAACGTCCCCGAGCTCATCCCGGACAGCTACCGGGTGGCCACCCCGGCGCTCACGAACCCGGAGCAGTACTGGATGTCCCAGTAGCCACGGGGCGACGAACGGCTCGTGGCGTGACCGGACACCGAATGCGGTCACGCCACGAGCAGAACGAGTCAAGAGGATCGACGGCGACGAGGAAGGACGGCCGGTGCTGACGTTCATGGGAAGACGGCTCCTGTACATGGTGCCGACGCTGTTCGCCATCTCGCTCGTGTCGTTCCTGATCATCCAACTGCCCCCGGGTGACTACATCACCACGTTGGTCGCGCAGATGGAGAACGACGGACAGTCGCTCGATGCGGCGACGATCGAGGCCTTGCGGGTCCGCTACGGGCTGGACGAGCCCTTCATCGTCCAATACTGGTTGTGGATCTCGAACATCCTGTTCCACGGGGACTTCGGGCAGTCGTTCCAGTGGAACCAACCGGTGGCCGTGCTCCTCGAGCGGACGCTGCCGTTCACGATCCTGCTGACGTTCTCCACGTTGTTGTTCACCTGGGTGATCGCGTTCCCGATCGGGATCTACTCCGCGGTCCGGCAGTACTCCCCCGGCGACTACCTGGCGACCACGATCGGCTTCCTGGGGCTGGCCATCCCGAACTTCCTCCTTGCGCTCGGCCTGATGTACGTCGCCCTGTTCTTCTTCGGGCAGTCCGTCGGTGGCCTGTTCTCGCCCGAGTACGAGACCGCGCCGTGGAGCCTGGCCAAGATGGGTGATCTGCTGGGCCACCTGTGGATCCCGATGGTGGTCCTGGGCACCGCCGGCACCGCGGGGCTGATCAGGGTCCTGCGGGCGAACCTGCTCGACGAGCTGCGCAAGCCGTACGTCGTGGCCGCGCGTTCGCGTGGGCTGTCGGAGCGGCGGATCCTGCTCAAGTACCCGTTGCGCGTCGCCGTGAACCCGTTCCTGTCCACGATCGGCTGGGTGCTCCCGGCGCTGGTCTCGGGCGAGATCATCGTGTCCCAGGTGCTCTCCCTGCCGACGACCGGGCCGCTGCTGCTCGGCGCCCTGCGCAGTCAGGACATGTACCTCGCCGGGGCGGTCATCTTCATCGTCAGCGTCCTGACCGTCGTCGGGACGCTGCTGTCGGACATCCTGTTGGCCAAACTCGATCCGCGCGTGCGGTTGGGGGCGAAATGAGCATCAACATCGCATCCGAGGAAGCCGTGGCCGAGGTGGCCACCGAGGAGCCCGGTGTGGAGCCGGAGGCTCCGGAGGGCACCGCGAAGGTCGACCGGGACCGGGCCAACCAGTGGCGCCTGGTCTGGTGGCGGTTCCGCGCGCACAAGCTCGCCATGGTGGGGCTGGTGACGATCATCGTCATCTACGTCATCGCCCTGCTGGCGCCGTTCCTCGCCCCGTTCAGCTCGACCACCTTCGACGCCGATTACATCTACGCGCCACCGCAGCGGGTGCACGTCGTCGACGACGACGGCGACTGGGGACTGCACGCGCTCGGGTTCACCCTGGAGCAGGATCCCGAGACGTTCGCCCTCACCCACACCGTCAACCCCGAGGACCGGATCGACCTGGGCTTCTTCGTCCGCGGCGACTCCTACACGGTGGTGGGTCCGATCAGGTGGGACGTGCACCTGTTCGGCCCCACGGACCCGGACCGGGTCGTCTACCTGATGGGTGCCGACCGGATCGGGCGGGACATGTTCTCGATGCTCATCCACGGCACCCGGATCTCGATGACGATCGGTCTCGTGGGCGTCGCCCTGGCGTTCGGGCTCGGGGTCCTACTCGGCGGGATCTCCGGCTACGTCGGCGGCGCCGTCGACACGATCATCCAGCGCATCGTGGAGTTCTTCATGTCGCTGCCGACCCTGCCACTGTGGCTCGGCCTCGCGGCCGCCCTGCCACAGGACTGGAGTTCGACGAGACGCTACTTCGCGATCACGATCATCCTCGCGATCATCGCCTGGACCGACCTGGCCCGGGTGGTGCGCGGGAAATTCCTGTCACTGCGCACGGAGGAGTTCGTCGTCTCCGCACGGCTGGACGGCTCACCGGGCCGGCGGGTCATCTTCCGGCACATGCTCCCCTCGTTCTCCAGCCACCTGATCGCCTCACTGACCCTCTCGATCCCGGCGATGATCCTCGCCGAGACGTCACTGTCGTTCCTCGGCCTTGGCCTGAAGGCACCGACGGTCTCCTGGGGGGTCCTGCTGGAACAGGCACAGAACTTCCGGGTGCTGCAGGACGCACCCTGGTTGTTGCTCCCCGGCGTCGCGGTGGTCATCGCGGTGCTCTCCCTGAACTTCGTCGGCGACGGCCTGCGCGACGCCGCCGACCCCTACCGAGCCTGAGGAGCGACATGCCCGAGAACACCACTCTGACCGGACCCGAGGCACAGTCGGCCCTCCTCGACACCGACGACACCATCCTGGAGATCTCGGGTCTGCGGACCCAGTTCACCACCCGCGACGGTGTGGTCCGAGCCGTTGACGGCGTGGACCTGCGGGTCCCCGCCGGCAAGACCGTCTGCGTCGTCGGCGAGTCCGGCTGCGGCAAGTCGGTCACCGCGCGGTCGGTGCTCGGTCTGGTGGAGCCACCGGGCAAGGTCACCGACGGCCACCTCTGGTGGCGCAGCCCCACGCTCGGTCGCGTCGACCTCAACGCGCTCGACCCCAAGGGCTCGACGATGCGCCGGATCCGGGCACGCGAGATCTCGATGGTGTTCCAGGAACCGATCGCCTCGCTCTCGCCGATGTACACCGTCGGAGCCCAACTGGCCGAGATGCTCCGCGAGCACAAGGGGCTCAGCAAGGAGGCCGCCCGCGAGGCGTCGATCGCGCTCCTCGAGCGGGTCGGCATCCCCCGCCCGGCCTCCCGTGTCGACAACTACCCGTGGCAGATGTCGGGTGGGATGTGCCAGCGGATCATGATCGCGATGGCCCTCGCCTGCGAGCCGGCGCTGCTCATCGCGGACGAGCCCACCACGGCGCTCGACGTGACCATCCAGGCCCGGATCCTCGACCTCTTCTCCAAGCTGCAGGCCGAGACGGGCATGTCGCTGCTGTTCATCACGCACGACCTCGGCGTGGTGGCCGAGATCGCCGACGAGGTCGCCGTCATGTACCTCGGCCGTGTGGTCGAACAGGCACCGGTCGAGGAGTTGTTCGCGAACCCGAAGCACCCCTACACCCGGGCTCTGCTGCGGTCCGTGCCTCGTCTGGGCCGAGCCCACGGGCGCAAGCTCGCGACGATCCGAGGCCAGGTGCCACACGGTGCGCACCGGCCCAGCGGGTGCAGCTTCCGGACCCGGTGCGAAGTCGCGATCGAGGGTCTGTGCGACGTGGTCGAACCGGTCGCGCTGACCACGGCTGGGCACCTGGTGGAGTGCCACCGGTGGGACGAGGACACGTTACCGCCGGCGGTCGGGGCGGGGCTGCCGCCCTTCGACGCCAACGCGACCGCCGAGCAGGTCCGCGCGATGCAGGAGGACGTGCGTGCGGCGAGCGTGGGCGTGACGGCCGACCTCGCCGCCGACACCCGGACCCCGGTGACCGTGACCGACGCCGACGTCCCCATCGCGACCGACGGCCCGACGGCGGACGCCGAGCGGGCCGGGACCGGCGGCCCGGTCGCGGGGCCGGCCCTCACACGAGCGACGCAGCCGGAACCGGCCTCCGCCGTGGACGAGCACCCGCGCGCCCGCGTCACCGAACCGGCCGCGACGGCGACCCCCACGTCCGACGACGCTGCGCCGTCGGGCATCGACGGGAAGCGGCGCACGGCGCCGCTGCTCGAGGTTCGGGACCTGTCCATGCGGTTCCCGGTGAAGTCGGGCTGGTTCGGCCGGAACCAGGCCAACGTGCACGCGCTGACCGGTGTGAACCTGACGATCCGGCCCGGTGAGACCCTCGGCCTGGTCGGTGAGTCCGGCTGCGGCAAGACCACGCTCGGCCGGTGCATCGTCCGGTCGGAGACGCCGAGCGAGGGTCAGATCTGGTACCGCCCGGACGACAGCGAGCGCCGGGACGTCGCGCTGCTGCCCGAACGCCGACTGCGCGACTACCAGCGCGACGTCCGGATGATCTTCCAGGACCCGTTCTCCTCCCTGAACCCGCGGATGACCCTTCGGCAGATCATCGGCGACCCGCTGATAGCGCACCGGATCGCGAAGGGGTCCGAACTGGAGGACCGGGTCGCCCAGATGATGCGCCGCGTGGGCCTGGCCCCGGAGTACATGGATCGGTATCCGCACGCGTTCTCCGGCGGTCAGCGCCAGCGGGTCAACATCGCACGGGCACTGATCCTGCAGCCCCGCCTGGTCGTGGCCGACGAGGCGGTCTCGGCCCTCGACGTCTCGGTCCGCGCGCAGATCCTGAACCTCCTTCGCGACCTCCAGGATGAGCTCGACCTCACCTACCTGTTCATCTCGCACGACCTGTCCGTGGTCGAGTCGATCTGCGACCGGGTCGCCGTGATGTACCTCGGCAAGGTCGTGGAGCTGGCCGACACCGAGGACGTCTTCCTCGACCCGCAGCACCCGTACTCCGAGGCGCTGCTGTCCGCGGTGCCGGCCACGAGCCCGGAGCAACGCGGCAGCACCCGCCGGATCCGGCTCTCCGACGACCTGCCCGATCCGGTCGACCCACCCGCCGGCTGCTACTTCCGGACCCGCTGCCGCTACGCCGTCGAGGGTATGTGCGACCGCGCCGACGCGCCCCCGACCCTCGACCTGGTCTCGCCCGCGGACCGCGCACCACACCTGAGTGCCTGCCTGCGCCACGAGGAGTTGAACCTGGCCGGCATCCGCGAGCGGACCCCGCTGTGATGGCCCGGTCGACGGCTGCCACGACGGAGCGAGTCGTCCTGGGGCAGGCTTGGCTGATGGCCGACGACATCTACGCCGACTACTACGACTTCCTCGTGACCGGCATCGACTTCGTGATCCATCGCGGGCCCGACCCGTCCTGGCACACCCCCACCCGGGACTACGTGGACCCCCTCTCGCACCTGCTCGTCTATGCACTGTCCGGCGTCGCGCACTACGAGCTCGACGGGCGCACGTACGAGGTGCGCCAGGGCGACATGATGTTCTTCCCGAAGGGGCTGCCGCACACGGGGACCAGCGACAAGCAGGACCCGTGGACGTTCATCACGGTGGGCTTCGACGCGTCGTCCACGCGTGGCGACGCCCAGGCGCAGCTCGAGTCGCTCCACCACCACTGGCGTGGCGCCTTCACCGATCAGGCGTCCGCACTCTTCCCGGAGATGTACGCGGCGTGGACGGACAAGAAGCCCGGCCACCTGGTTCGCTGCCGGGCCTTGACGATGACAGGGATCTACACGCTCATCCGCGAGCAGACCCAGCCGCGCCAGTACAGCCCACACACCCAGAAGATCGTGAGCATCATCGAGACGATGCGGGAGAACTACGACCGCAGCTACCCGGTGGAGGCGCTGGCCGAGGGTGCGGGCTTGAGCGCTTCGCACTTCCGGGCCCTGTTCAAGGCGTTCACGGGCCTCACCGTGAAGGAGTACCACCACAAGATCAAGATCAGCAAGGCGAAGGAGTTCCTGCTCAGCGGGGAGTGCAACGTCACGGAGGCCGCGGCTCGGACCGGGTTCTCCGACATCTACTACTTCAGCAGGCTGTTCAAGAAGGTCACGGGCACGAACCCGTCGGAGTACACGAAGCGATGAACCTCACCGACGCAGTCCTCGGTTCGTGCAAATCCTCGGTGCGGGGTCCATGGCTCCCGGAGCCCGGGGACCGGCATCATGGCAACCAATCAGCGATACGACGACGTACCCAACGGAGGTTGAGTTGACGTTACCTCAGACCAGTCCGGTCGAGTTGTTCGCCCGCTACGAGCGGGTCTCGACCGCCATCGTGAACGACGTCCTCCGCTCCGAGGGGCTGCTCGACCAGACCCTCCCGCACGAGATCGTCCCGCTCCAGGAAGGGATGAGGATCGCCGGGTTCGCCTTCACCATCAGCGGTGAACGCAGCCGCGACGGCGCGAACGACATGCCCGACCGTGCGGCCATGCTCGAGGCGATCCCGGACGGCGCCGTGTGTGTCTGGGCCACCGGTGGCGACAACGAGTCGGCGCAGTGGGGTGAGGTCATGACCATGGCCGCAATCCGCCGCGGCTGCCGTGGCGCCGTCATCGACGGTGGCGTCCGCGATACGGATAAAGTCCTCCCCCAGAAGTTCCCCGTGTTCACCCGGTACCGCAGCTCGAACGGGATGATGGGCCGGTTCCGGCTCACCTCCTGGGGGACCGACATCGTCATCGGAGGCGTCACGATCCGCCCCGGCGACCTTGTTCTCGGTGATCTCGACGGCGTGATCATCGTGCCGGCCGAGCTGGCCGAGCGGGTGCTCGGCGAGGCCGAGGCGATTCTGCGCCACGAGGTCGAGATCAAGCAGATGGTCGACGACGGCGCGACCCCGGGCGAGATCGTCTCGCGCGGCGGTTACTTCTGAGAGGAACCGGACAGACGTGACGAAGCTGGACAACCTGCGCGTGGTGGTCACCGGAGCCGCCGGCGGCATCGGCTCCGCGCTGGCCCGACGCCTGCACGCCGCGGGCGCGCGGCTCGCGCTGACGAGCCGCGACGCTGACCGGCTGGACGCCCTCGTGCAGGAGCTGGGTGGGCCGGGCGAGCGACTCTGGGCGCAGACCGCGGACCTCGCCGACGAGCCGTCGGTCGAGGCCTTCTTCGACGGCGCCGGGGCGCACCTCGGATCCCTCGATGCGCTCGTCAACGTGGCTGGGCTGTCGCGACCCGGGCAGATCGTCGAGACCAGCCTGGCGGACTTCGATCAGATCTGGCACGCGAACGTCACGTCGGCGTTCCTCGCGTCCAAGCACGCCGTGCCCCTCATCGACGCCGAGGCCGGCGGATCCGTGATCAATGTCAGTTCCGTCGCCGGGCTGCGCCCCAACGCCACCGCGCCGCTGTACTGCACGGCGAAGGCGGCGCTGGACATGTTCACCCGCGCGTTCGCGCTGCAGGTCAAGCAGCGCCGGATCCGGGTGACCGCGCTCAACCCCGGCGGCACGGACACGCCGTTCTGGGGTGACCGGCCGGTGGACCGCAGCAAGCTCATGTCCGCAGAGGACGTCGTCGACGTGATCGCGTTCGTCCTCGCCACCCCGTCGACGGTGCAGATCAACGCCGTCGAGTTCGAGCCGTTCCATCCCTGACCCGCCGAGCACCACAACCAGGAGAGATCCATGCCCGTCGACGTGCGCACCGTGCCTCTCGAGGCCGCCGTCCAGCTCTACGACCACTACGAGAGCATCGCCGAGGTCAAGGCCTACTACGGCCTGCTCGCCATCTACGGCCTGGCCCGGGCCGCCGAAGCCGGGGCCGACGAGGAACTCTGGGGACGCGTGGAGCGGATCCTGCGACGGTTCCCCGACGAGGTCGACCACCCGCGCTACAACTTCCAGTCCTACCGGATCGGTGGGATCCCGCAGGCGTTCGCCGTGGCCCGTGGCCGGATGCCGGACCGGGCCGAGGCGGTCCGCGAGTACGCCGAGGAGCTGATGACAGCGCCCCGCGATCCGGCCGGGATCCTGGTCATGCCGCGCACCGCGGAACTGAACCAGATCTGGATCGATGCCGCGATGGCCGCCTCGATGTACCTCGTGTTCGCCGGCCGAGCCCTCGGCGAACCCCGCTACTTCGACGAGGCGGTGCACCAGAGCGTCGCCATGTACGACGAGTTCCTCGACCCCTCGAACGGGCTGCTGCACCAGTGCATGAACTTCGTCGGACCCGGCCTGCTCTCCGAGGACCACTGGAGCCGCGGCAACGGCTGGGGCTACATCGCCCTCACCGAACTGGTCGCGGAACTGCCCGAGGACCACCCGGGCCGCCCGGGCGTCGCGTCGAGGTTCGTGGCGCTGTCCGCGGCGATGCTCCCGCACCAGTCCGAGCGTGGCCTCTGGCGCCAGGAGATCAACGACCCCCACGCCTGGGAGGAGACCTCCGGGACCGCGCTCATCCTGTACGGGTACGGTCTCGGGCTGCGCCTCGGCCTGCTCGACGAGGCGACCTACGGCGACGCGTTCCGCCGCGGCATCGCCGGCCTCGCGGCCCACGGCATCAACGGCGACGGCTCAACCGAGGGCTCCTGCCCCGGCTGCCTGTGCCCCGGCGAGGGCGCCGAGAAGGGCACCGTAGCCGCGTACCTGGCGAAGGAGCCCTACCGCGACGAGCCGCACAGCTTCGGCCCGTTCATGCTCGCCCTGGTGGAGGCACACCTGAACGGCGTCGACGCGGTGAGCCTGGGCGGCGCCTCGCCCGGCGAGTGAGCCAGGCCGATCTCCGATAGGTGTTCGGCCCCCGTGCCCGGATCGGCGAGGATGGAGTCATGGCGACCCGCTACGACACCATCGAACCCCAACTCCTCCGGTTCATCGAACGGCAGCAGATGTTCTTCGTCGCGACCGCGGCGGCGGACGGGCGGGTGAACGTCTCCCCCAAGGGTCTGGACGCGTTCCGGGTCCTCGGCCCGAGCCGCGTCGTCTGGCTGAACGGCAGCGGCTCCGGGAACGAGACCGCCGCGCACACCGCCCTCGACCCGCGGATCACGATCATGTTCTGCGCGTTCGAGGGCAAGCCGTGGATCCTGCGGCTGTACGGCACCGCCCGCATGGTGCAGCCCGGCGATGACGACTGGGACGAGCTCATCGACCTGTTCCCGCCCATGCTCGGCGCCCGGCAGGTGTACGACGTCACGGTCACCGAGTGCCAGACGTCCTGCGGCTTCGGGGTGCCCCTGTACGACTTCGTCGGTCAGCGGGACCTGATGCACTCGTGGGCGGACCGGCGCGGTCCGGAGGGCCTGGCGCGCTACCAGCGGGAGAAGAACGCCACCTCGATCGACGGCTTCGATGCGCACCTGCCCGAGTCGCTGCTGGGGGCCTGACCACCACCCGTCGGGTCGCCTCAGCGCACGAGCGCCGCGTAGACCTCCTGGTACCGCCGGGCCCGCTCGTCGTAGTAGCCGCGACGGGCCGGCACCGGCGCGAACGTCGCGCCGATGTCCGGTTCGGAGCGCTCGACGTCCGGGGCGAGCGACTCCAGCGCGAGCAGCACGGTGCCGCGCAGGGTGGTGCGCTTGTTCGTCACGTGCCGAACGTCCGCGTCGAGCGCGTCCGCGACCACCTGCAGCCACGGGGTCAGGTCCGCCGCCACGCGCCCGGCGGCAAGGATCTGCCGGGCATGCCCGCCGGCAGCGCCGGCGAGGGAGTCGGCGACCCGTGCGTAGCTGAGCGCAACACCCTCCATCGCACCCCGGTAGATCAGGTCGGCCGTGGCCGTGGCGCTCAGGTCCGTGATGGTCGCCCGGGCCCCCGCGGCCCAGCCGGTGCTGCGCTCCCCGCTCAGGTAGGGCAGCACGCTCGGGGTGGCCGGGTCCGGGTCGGCGGCGAGGACGGCCCCGGGATCGTCCGGCGCGCGCAGCGTGGCGTCGAGCCAGGTGACCACACGGCCGACGTCGTTCAGCGCACCACCGAGCAGGCTGCGGCGGGCGTCGACGCGGTAGTACCACAACCCGCTCGGGATCTGCTCAGGGATCTGATGCAGGAGCACCCGCATCGCCCCGCTCGTGGCGGCGGACAGACCCACGGTGCCCTCCGCCGTCGCCCCGACGCCGACATTCGCGGCGAGCCCGTCGCCGATCACGGGGTACCACCGAGCCCCAGCGAGGGCTGGCCACCGCTTCACGACGCCTGCGGACACCTCGCGGACCGGGTCGTCCGGGTCGTGGATCGGTGAGAGCGAACCGACGTCGATCCCGGACGCCGCGACGATCGCCTCGTCCCAGGCACCGGTGCGCCGGTCCAGCAGCCCGGTCCACGCGGCCGCCGCGGTGCCGATCACGGCGGTGCCGATGATCCGCAGGTGGATGTACTCGCCGAGCGACATCCAGCGGTCGACGGCGTCGAACCTCGCCCGGTCGGTGGCCGCGAGCCAGCGTAGCCGGGCCGGCAGGTAGCTGCTGTGGATCCGGGTGCCGGTGCGCTGCAGCACCTGGGCCTCGTCGAGTTCCTCGCGCAACTCGCGCACCTGCTCGGTGCAGCGGGAGTCGGCGTAGGTGTAGCACGGCGTGACGGCGTGGCCCGCGGAGTCGACGCCGACGAGCGAGGCGGAGAACGTGTCGATCGCGACGCCGCCGATTCGGCCCTTGAACTCCGGCGTCGCGAGCACCTCGAGGATCTGCTCGATCTCATCGACGACGGCGTCCGCGTCGATCTCGCTGGTGCCGTCGCCCGCCGTGGTGAACGCGTGCGGGACCTTCGCCTTCGGTCCCTCGAGCGGGCGGGCGGCAGCGTCGTAGAGCCCGCCGCGCGACGCGGTCGATCCGACGTCGAGCCCGAGGACGAGCGGGTCGATCGCTTCGGATGGGCTGATCTTGTGCTGGGTCGACGCCATCGTCCGCTCTCCTCGCCGTCCGGAGGTGCCGACGCTAGCGCACGCCGACGGGCAGGGGCAGCCGCGACAGCAGCGGCGCGATCCGGTCCGCCATCAGGCGGTAGCCCTCGCCGTCGGGGTGCAGGTCGTCCGGGAGCAGATGGACGTCCTCGGTGCCGATCACCGTCGGGCCTTCGAACAGGTGCAGGTTCGCGTCCTCGGCCTGCAGCTCGGTGACGGCGGCGCGTACGGCCGCGCGGACCGCCTCCAGGGTCAGGCCGGCGACGTTCGGGGTCTCTTCGCGGGGCGGGCTGAGGATCGGCGTGAGCACGGCGATCGCGGCGTCCGGGTGGGCCTCGCGGACCTGCTCGATGAACCCCGAGACCTGCGGCGCGAGGGAGCGCTCGTTGAAGCTGCCGTTGCCCTGGATGTTGATGCCGAGGCACAGCGAGACGACATCGGCCGGCACGGCGGCGATCGTGCGGGCCGCGATCGGGTCGAGGTGGCACTGGCCCGAGAAGCCCAGGCAGGTCAGGTCCCAGCCGAGCCGGCGCGCCACCAGCGCGGGCCAGGTCTCGCTCGGCCCGAACGCGGCCTGTGCCTGCGTGATCGAGCTGCCGTAGGTGGTCCAGCGCAGCGCCGGTGCCGGTGCCTCGACCAGGTCGGCGCCGGAGAGGACGAGGTCCCCCACCTGGGTGATGCCGCCCTGCGGTAGCCACACCTCGACATCGTGGGCTCCCTCGGGCAGCGGCACCTGCAGGTCGTGGGTGCCCGGCTCGACCGGGAGCCGCGCCACCCGTTCGCCGTCGACGAGCACGTCGACGGGCAGCGCAGGCTCGGCGGCACGGATCCGCAGGCCGACGGCGCTCGCATCGGTGCGCAGTTCCGCCCGCACACCGGCGGCCATCTGCGCGGTGTTGATGAGACCGGGCGCATGCGCCCGGGCCGCCCGGCCGGGCAGCAGCCGCCACGGCTGCCGGAGGCCGTCTGCGGCGGCTACCCAATCGACGGCACCGCGCCAGATCGCGCTCTCGGTGGACGGGGTCAAACTGACATCCTCAGCAGTCACGGCGCAGAGCCTAGCGCCATTCAATCCCGTGGCCGCGCCCCGCCCGGATCGTGACTCGTGCCGTCGGCGAGGCGGCGGGTGAAGTTGCCGAGGGCGAAGTCCCGCAGCTCGGCGTCTCCGGCCAACTGCGCCGCGGCGGCGACCTGGAGGGACAGCGTGGCGCGGTGGTGCATGGCCCGGTCCAGCACCGCGGGCGCGACGATCTCGGCGACCTGCGCGGCGCCGAACTGCCCGATCAGCGGGGCCACGTCGATCGCCGGGTCCGCCCAGGCCGCGTGGTCAAAGTCGATCATCCCGGTGACCCGGGCGTCGGACCAGAGCAGATTGTGCATGCCGAAGTCACCGTGCACGAACACCGGCGGCACGCCGGCCTCGACGGCAACGACCCGCTCGGTGAGCGCGACCGCCTCGGCCGCGACCGCCGTCGGGAGCCGTGGCGCGAGGAACTCGGCCACGATCCGTGGCCACTGCGGGCCGCCGCACCAGGCACGTGCGCCCGGGAGTCCGGCGTCGCCCGGTGCGATCCGGCGCAAACTGTCGAGCAGCGCCACGAGCGGTTCGCGAACCCCCGGCCATGGCGCGTCGGACGCGGCCCCCGGAACGAACGTGGTCAGGATCCCGGCCGCGCCGTCCAGCCGCACGATCTCACCGAGCGGGCACGGCGTGGTCACCGGGAGGCCGAGGTCGGCGACCACGTGCAGCGTGCGCACCTCACGGTCGGTACGTTCGATCGCGTCGGCGCCGAACGCCACCCGCGCCACCACGGTCTGCTCGAGCACGGCGATCCGGTGGAACGCGCCGTGCGCGAGGCGGGCCCGGAACCAGTCGTGCCCCGGCCAGGCGCGGGCCGCCCAGTCGCGGACGTCCGGCGGAGCGGCCACGGGCTCAGCCCTCCTGGAACGCCGCGATGCGCCTCACGGCCTCGGCGACGGCGTCCGGTCCGGCCGCGAAGGACAGGCGCACGTACTCGTGGCCGTGCGTCGGGTCGAAGTCGCTGCCCGGCACCGCGGCCACCCCGGCCTCCTCCAGCAGGGCGCGGCACCACGCCGTCGAGTCGGCGTGAGCGCCGAGCCTGCTCCCGAGGCAGGCGTAGAGGTAGAAGGCGCCGTCGGCCGGGGCGATGGGCCCCCAGCCCAACCCCGGGACCTCGCCGAGCAGCACCTCGCGGGTGCGGGCGAAGGACGAGACCCGCTCGTCCGCCTCCGCGTAGGAACGTTCGGTGAACGCACCGACGGCGGCCAGCTGGGCGGGCGTGGGTGGGCACAGCGCGACGTTCCCGGCCAGGGCGTCGACGGCGGTGCGCAGGTCCTCGGGCACGAGGGCCCAGCCGAGCCGCCAGCCGGTCATGCCCCAGTACTTGGAGAACGAGGAGATGACGACACCGGAGGGGTCCAGTTCCCAGGCGCTGACGCCGCGGGCGTCGGGGTGGGTCGGATCGGCGGGGTAGGTGATGCCGTGGTAGATCTCGTCGCTGATCAGGCGGACGCCGTTGGCCCGGCACCAGGACGTGAGGGCCTCCAGCTCGGCCCGGCTGACCATGGTGCCGGTCGGGTTCGCCGGCGAGGCGAGGATCAGGCCGTCGAGGCTCCCGTGCGTGCGGGCGGCCTCCTCGAGCAGTTCCGGCGTGGGCTGGAAGCGCTGCTCGGGGCCGCACTCGACCTGGACCACCTCGCAGCCGAGGGCGGACAGGATGTTGCGGTAGGCGGGGTAGCCGGGGCTGGCCAGCGCGACCCGGTCGCCGGCGTCGAACGCGGCCAGGAACGCGAGCACGAACGCGCCCGAGGAGCCGGTGGTGATGGCGACGTCGTCTCCGGTGACGTCCAGGTCGTACCAGCGCCGGTAGTGCCCGGCGACGGCGTCCCGCAGCTCGCGCAGGCCGAGCGCGCTCGTGTAGCCCAGGTCGTCGCCGTTGGCGAAGGCGGCGGCCGCGAGGGCATTCACGTCCTGCGGTGCTCCGCCGCTGGGCTCGCCCGCACACAGGGAGATGACGTCGCGGCCCTGAGCACGCAACTGGGCGACCCGGTCCAGGATGCTCATCACCTCGAACGGGGGGACCGCGGCGCGGCGGGCGACCTTCATCTGATCAGGGTGTCACAAGCTCCCCAGCGGTATTCCGATCGATCGGTCGGGGGCGAGTGAGCCATCACGACGCCGCCCATCTCCCTCGACGTGTTCCACATCGCACGCCGTGTCGTGGCATCCGATCTGCAGGCCTCGTGGGGACTGGTGGGGCTCTTTCGTTGGGAGACTCGATGGGGACGCTTCGCGCGGCGATGTAATCGACTACCGCGGGGCCGAGGCGGTCGCCCGCGGGCCGCAACGGTCGCCCGCGGGTCGCAGCGGTCGGACGGCCCCGCGACTTCCCCGGACTTCCGCCATTGTCAGACCCTCCACTTGGGTTGGACACATGTTCGATCCAGGCGGTGCAGCAGACCCGCGGACGGCGACGGCCGACCCTGGTCCGCTTGCTGCGCGGGTGGCGTCATGGATGCTGGAACTTGCCGAGGTCGACCGCGACCTGACCGACGCCGAGCAGATCGACCTGATCCGTGGGCTGGAGGATCTGAAGGCCGGCGCCGCCGCGGCCCAGGCCCGTATCAGTGCCGACCTGGACACCGCACGGCGGGATCAGCGGGCGCGGGACGGCGTGCCGGCCGAACGCCGCGGCGCGGGCATCGCATCCGAGGTCGCCCTGGCCCGGCGCGTCTCACCGGTGCGTGGCGGCCAACACCTCGGACTCGCCAAGGCGCTGGTGCACGAGATGCCGCACGCGCTCCGTGCGCTGACCACCGGTGCCCTGAGTGAGTGGAGGGCCACGCTCCTCGTTCGTGAATCCGCCTGCCTGACGCGGGCCGACCGGATCACGTTCGATGCAGAACTGTGCAGGGACCCGTCCGCGCTCGAGGGATGGGGAGATCGGCGCCTGATCGCCGAGGCGAAGAAGATCGCGTATCGGCTGGACGCTCCGTCCGTGGTGCGGCGCAATCGCAAGGCCGAGAGCGAGCGGCACGTGAGTGTCCGCCCGGCGCCGGACACGATGTCCTACCTGACCGGCCTCCTGCCGGTGCCCCGGGGGATCGCGGTGTACGCCGCGTTGAGCCGACACGCCGACGAGGCCCGTGCCGCGGGTGACACCCGCTCGCGCGGACAGATCATGGCCGACACGCTCGTGGAAGGGGTCACCGGCCAGACCAGGGCCTGCGACGTACGTATCGAGATCCAGTTGGTGATGACCGACCGCACCCTGCTCGGAGGCGATGACGAGCCCGGGTAACTACCGGGCTACGGCACCGTGCCGGCCGAGTGGATCCGCGACCTCCTCACCGGTGGTGACGAGGACGGCAGCGATCCCCGCGCCGAGATCTGGCTGCGGCGCCTGTACACCTCGCCGTCCGGGGCCGAGCTGGTCTCGATGGACTCCCAGGCCCGCCGGGCACCGGCCGGGTTGGCCCGGTTCGTCACGGCCCGAGACCGCACCTGCCGGACGCCGTGGTGCGACGCCCCGATCCGGCACATCGACCACGTGCACGGCCATGCGGACGGCGGCGAGACCACAGCGGACAACCTGCAGGGCCTGTGCGAGGCGTGCAACTACGCCAAACAGGCACCCGGCTGGCGGGCGAGCCCCACGACCGCCCCGACGGGCGACATCAGGTCGCCAGCACCACACCGTCCGGGTACACGTATCGATCGATCCACAGCGCCACCTCCGCCGGGCGGCGACCCACCGGACCGGCCGAACCTCGCCGACCTGCTGCTTCGGGACCTGGTCGAACACGGACCGGGCCCGGGTGGGCGGTGGACGCCGACCTCGGCGCGTCGACCCGACTCAGCGGACCCGGACGTCGCCCCGATCAGCGCCGCAGCGTTCGAAGGCGAGTTGGCCGGCCTCGAACTGGCACTCGCCCGCATCCTCACCCCGGTCGGCTGACCGCCGCGACCGCTAGAACAGCGCCAGCTGTTCCTGACCCACGTCCGACTGAAGGGTCGGGACCGAGGCGGCACCGCCGTCGGGCGTGGTCCCGCGCAGCGGGAACTGACGGTTCTCCCGGGAGACGAACCCGTGCCGCCGCCGGGTGGCGCGAAGCCGCCCGGCGAGCCACTCGCGGTACTCGACGGAGACGTACGAGCCGCCGTCGTAGAGGGTGCGGTACCGGGGCACGAGCTCCGGATGGTCGCGGCCGAGCCAGGCCAGGAACCACTCGCGGGCGCCGGGGCGCAGGTGCAGGGCGCCGGCCGTGATCCAGGTGGCGCCGGCCTCGGCGACGGCACCGAACAGCGCGTCCAGGTGGGCGTCGGAGTCGGTCAGCCAGGGCAGGATCGGCATCGCCATCACGGTGCAGTCGAGCCCGGCGCCGGTGATGGCGCGGACCAGGTCGAGCCGGGCCTTCGGGGTCGGAGTGCCGGGCTCGACGCGCTGCTGCAGGGCCGGGTCGACGAACGCCAGGGAGACCCCGAGGCCGACCTCGACCCGCTCGGCGGCGGCAACCAGCAACGGGATGTCGCGCTTGAGCAGCGGGCCCTTGGTCAGGACCGAGAACGGGGTGCCGGAGCCCGCGAGCGCCTCGATCACACCGGGCATCAGTTGGTAGCGGCCCTCGGCACGCATGTACGGGTCGGAGTTGGTGCCGAGCGCCACGTGCTCCCGCTTCCAGGAGGGCCGGGCCACCTCCTTGCGGAGCACCTCGACGAGGTTGGTCTTGACGATGATCTGGGTGTCGAAGTCGACGCCGGAGTCGAGGTCGAGGTACTCGTGGGTCTTCCGGGCGAAGCAGTACGTGCACCGGTGCAGGCAGCCGCGGGTGGGGTTGATCGTCCACCCGAACGGCATCTCGGAGTTGCCCGGCACCTTGTTCAGGGCGCTGCGGCAGAGCACCTCGTGGAAGGTGACCCCGGCGAACTCGGGCGTGCGGACGCTGCGCACCAGGCCCTTGAGCGGCAGCAGCGCCGCGTCGTCGGTGGTCGTGAGCTCCCGCGCTTCCCATCGCATGCACCCATTCGAACATACATTCGAAGAATGGTCGACGGCATGACACGCGGGGCCGTCACGGTTGGGCGGTCAGGACGATCTCGTGGAGGATCTCGCGGACCTGCTCCGGCTGTTCGACCCACGGCAGATGACCGGCACCGGAGACGATGCGCTTGCGCGGCCGGTGGGCATAGCCCGCGAGGGCCACGACGTTCTCCGCGGGCCGCGGGTCCGCCGTGCCGTGGACGAACGTGATCGGGCAGCCGGCGGTGGCCGCCCAGGCGATCTGGTCCGCGTCGCCGAAGGCCATCAGGCTCCGGTTCGCGACGCGGTTGATCTCGTGCGGCGCCTCGGCCATCGCCCGTGCGAGGTCGTAGCCGGCGACAGGGTCGGCGTAGTCGCTGGCCCACTGGATCCGGCGCCACTCGGTCTCCTCGGCGCGGGTGCGCTCACGCCCGTCCAGGGCGGCGAACCGCTCGGCCCAGGGCGCCCGGCGTCGCGCCTCCTCGGCCCGGGACGCCGTGCGCCAGTCACCGATGCCGGTGCCGTCGAGGTAGCCGAGGGCCGCGACCCGGTCCGGGTGCGTGCCTGCGTAGGCGAGCGCGAGCGTGGCGCCGAACGAGTGCCCGATCACCACCACCCGCTCGTGCCCGAACGTGACCCGCAGCTCGTCGAGGTCGGCGACGAACCGCTCCATCGTGAGCGCGTCCGACGGCGCCGAGCGCCCGCAGCCGCGCTGGTCGTAGCGGTGCACCGTGGCGAGTCCGCCGAGCAGGGCGCCGACCGGCTCGAGGTAGTCCCACAGCCCGGGGCCGCCGTGCACGAGGATCACCGCCGGGCGATCGGCGTCCACCCGGGGAGTCGGCACGGTCCACGTGGCCAGTTGCGCACCGTCGTTCATCTCCACGATGTCCACGGCGGGCAGGCTATCGCGCTACCGATCAGGCGGAGCGGTAGTCCTCGTCGGTGACGTGCTCGAGCCAGACCGTGGTCTGCGCGGGGTCGTCAGCGTTCTCGGTGAACGCCACGTGCTCCATGAAGTCCTCCGGCGTGGCGCCGTGCCAGTGCTCCTCGCCCGGCGCGCAGTACGCGGTCTGACCCGCGCTGACGCGCAGCACCTGGCCGTCCCGGGTGCCGGTCAGGGCAACCCCGGACACCACGTGCAGGTACTGGCCACGGGCGTGCGAGTGCCAGGCCGTGCGCGCGCCGGGCGAGAACCGGACCAGACCGGCGGTCATCCGCTGGTCGCCCTCCTGTGGTGTGACGAGCATGTCCAGCCAGACGTCACCGGTGAACCGCTCCGGCGGGGTCTTCGCGGTGGTGGGCTTGGGCAGGATCCTCATCGGTGCTCCTTCGCATGGGAGTCGGCCTCGGCCAGCGTGGTGGCGGCCCAGGACGCGAGCAGTTTCAGGCCGTCCGCCGACGGCGAGCCGGGGGCGGCCGTGTAGACGTTCATCTGCAGACCGTGGTCGGCGGGCAGCGGCAGCGCCTCGTAGTCGAGCTCAAGGCGCCCGACGGCGGGGTGATGGAACACCTTCGTCCCACTCTGGTGCAGGCGTACGTCGTGCGAGGCCCACATCCGACGGAAGTCCTCGCTGCGGGTGGACAGTTCACCGACGAGCTGGGTCAGGCCCTGGTCGTAGGGGTTGCGTCCCGCCTCGGCGCGCAGGATCGCGACCGCGTCGTGCGCGATCTTCTCCCAGCGCTCGCCCCAGAAGGCGTGCGCGGCCGTGAGGTCGAGGAAATGGAACCTGGCGGTGTTGACCGGACGGTTCGCGATCCGTTCCGGCGAGTCGTACATCGGGGAGTACAGCGCGCGGCCGAGAAGGTTCGCGCCCAGCACGTCCAGGCGGCCGTTCCGCACGAACGCGGGTGTCATGACCATCGAGTCCAGGACGCGCTGCACCACCGGCCGCAGGGTCGGTGCGGGCGTGCGGCGGGCACGCGAGCGGGCGGCGCCGGAGGCGTTCGCGGCGCGGGAGAGGTCGAACAGGTGCAAGCGCTCGGCCTCGTCGAGCTGCAGCGCCTCGGCGAGGGCCTCGAGCACCTCCTCCGAGACGCCGCCGAGATTCCCGCGCTCCAGCCGGGTGTAGTAGTCGACGCTCACGCCGGCGAGCATCGCCACCTCCTCGCGGCGCAGCCCGGGCACGCGACGGTTGCCACCATAGGCGGGCAGGCCGGCGCGGTCCGGGGTGATCCGGGCACGCCGGGTGGCGAGGAACTCGCGGGTCTCTGCCTTCAGGTCCATGTCCACGACGGTACGGCGCAACCGGCCCTGGTGGGAGGTCCTGGCGGTACCCGGAACAACGGGGACTCCCCCGTAGCCCGCTGCGAGCGTGGAATGGTCACCATGACAACGAGCACAACCACGCCGGTCGGCCCGGCATCGCCACCAGCGGCGCCACGCGCCGGATCGCCGGCGGCGATCCTGGCCATCATCCTGGTCGGCTACTTCATGGTGATCCTCGACAACTCGATCGTGATCACCGGACTGCCGCGCATACGCACGGAGCTCGGGTTGTCCGCGACCGCCGTCGCGTGGGTCCAGAACGCCTACCTGCTCACGTTCGGGGGCTTGCTGCTCCTCGGTGCCCGGGCCGGCGACCTCCTCGGTCGGCGCCGCATGTTCGTGCTCGGCCTGGTGGTGTTCACGCTGGCCTCCGTGGCCGTGGGCCTCGCGCCCACCGGTGGGTGGCTGATCGGGGCACGCGCCGCCCAGGGCCTCGGCGCCGCGGTGCTCGCCCCGTCGACGCTGGCCCTGCTGACCGCGAACTTCCCGGAGGGCGCCGAGCGCAACCGTGCGACCGCGGCCTACGGAGCCGTCGCCGGGATCGGCGCCAGCGTCGGCCTCGTCGCCGGTGGCCTGCTGGCCGATCTGGTCAGTTGGCGGGCCGGCTTCCTGATCAATGTCCCCATCGGGATCGCGATGCTGATCGCCGGGTTGCGGGCACTGCCCGAGACCCCACGCCGCCCGGGTCGGTTCGACCTCGCCGGCGCCGTGCTGGCCACCCTCGGCCCCGCCGCAGTCGCCTACGGCTTCGTGCGTGCTGCCGAGTACGGTTGGGCCGACCTCCCCACCCTTGGCCTGTTGGCCGGGGGCGTAGTGCTCCTGGGCGCCCTCGTCGCCGTCGAGCGCGGCGCGGCCCAGCCCGTCATGCCACTGAGCCTCTTCGCCAGTCGGGAGCGCAGCGGCGCCTATCTCGCCCGGATGCTGTTCATCGGCGCCATGATGGGCTTCTTCCTGTTCACCAGCCAGTACCTGCAGGACGAGCGCGGCCTGACCGCGCTTGCGGCCGGCCTCGCCTTCTTCCCGATGACGGTGGTCAATTTCGCCGTCGCGGTCGCCGTGCCCCGCCTGCAGCGACGCACCAGCGGGCCGACGCTCCTCGTCGCCGGGCTCGTCCTCGCGGTGGCCGGGATGGCCTGGCTCTCCACGATCACCGCCGAACGGTCCTACCTGGTCGGCGTGGCCCTGCCGATGGTGCTGATCGGCGCCGGTCAGGGCCTGGCCTTCGCCCCGCTGACGGCCTCCGGGATCGCCGGCGTGGAGCCCGCGCAGGCGGGCGCCGCCTCGGGCGTCGTCAACTCGGTGCACCAGCTCGGCGGTGCGCTCGGAATGAGCCTGGTGCTCGCTGTCGCCGGCAGCTACCCAACGGCGATGCTCGCCGGTGCCGTGCTGCTCGCCGGGGCGCTGGTCGCCGCCCTCGCCCTCGTCCTGCCCGCCCGTCGCCGGCCACAACCTCCGCCGCCGGGAGGTTCCACCGAGCCGGGTACCAACAGGGCCTCCCCCGACCGACCGATCCCTTCTACCGTCTAGCGAGTGACCATGAACCAGATCCCCAACCTCACCCTCAACAACGGCGTCACGATGCCCGCCCTCGGTTACGGCGTCTTTCAGACCCCACCCGAGGAGACAGTCGCCGCCGTCGAGACGGCGCTGCGCACCGGCTACCGACACATCGACACCGCCGCCGCGTACGGCAACGAGCGCGAGGTCGGTGCCGCGATCCGCAACTCCGGCATCGACCGGTCCGAGATCTTCATCGAGACCAAGGTCTGGATCAGCGACTACGGCTACGAGCAGACCTTGCACGCGTTCGACAAGAGCGCAGGCAAGCTCGGCATCGACGTGATCGACCTGCTGCTCCTGCACCAGCCGCTGACCACCGACTTCACCCGCACCCTGGCGGCCTACCGGGCTCTCGAAGAGCTGCATGCGCAGGGCAAGGTCCGGGCCATCGGCGTCAGCAACTTCATGCCGGCCGACCTCGAGGCGCTGCTGGCGACCGCGACGGTTGTGCCCGCCATCAACCAGATCGAGGTGCACCCCTACTTCCAGCAACCCGAGGTGCAGGCGCTCGACGCTGCCAACGGCATCGTGACCCAGGCCTGGTCACCGATCGGGGGAATCACCTTCTACCGCGACGGGGACCACCGCAGCACCCTCGAGGATCCGACGATCGTCGAGATCGCCACCGAGCACGGCAGGACCCCCGCTCAGGTGATGCTGCGCTGGCACCTGCAGCAGGGCCGGTCGGCGATCCCGAAGTCCGTCACCCCGCACCGGATCGAGGAGAACCTCGACGTCCTCGACCTCGAACTCACCGACGCCGACCTTGCCCGGATCGACGCCCTTGACACCGGTGTGCGCGGCGGGCCCGACCCGGCCGCGATCACCCTCGAGACGTTCGGACGCCCGATCCCCGAGGCCTGAGGTCGCGCAGCGGGCACCACACCAAACCCCACTCGAACCGAAAGAGCACCACTGAATGCGAGCAACACTCATGTTCGGAGCCGGCGACGTGCGCGTCGTCGACGTCCCCGAACCGACCATCCTCGAACCGACCGACGCGATCGTCCGGGTCACCCTGGCCTGCGTCTGCGGCTCGGACCTGCACCCCTACCACTCCATGCCCGCCGACGAGACCGGCCGGCCGATGGGCCACGAGTTCATCGGTGTCGTCGACCAGATCGGTGCCGCGGTGACCGACCTGGCACCGGGCGAGCTCGTCGTCTCCCCGTTCGCGTGGGCGGACAACACCTGCCCGATCTGCCGCGACGGGTTCCACACCGCGTGCCCGCACGGCGGCTTCTACGGGAACTGGCAGACCGGAGGCGCGCAGGCCGAGAAGATCCGCGTGCCCCAGGCCTCCGGCACCCTCGTGAAGCTGCCCACCGACGTCGACGAGGCGCGGCTGCCCGCACTCCTGACCCTCGCGGACGTCTATTTGACCGGCTACCACGCCGCCCACATGGCCCGGGTGGGCCCGGGCCGGACCGTCACCGTGATCGGTGACGGCGCGGTCGGCCTGTCCGCGGTCCTCGCCGCGAAGCAGATGGGCGCCGAACGGATCATCCTGATGGGCCGCCACACCGTCCGCACCGACCTCGGCCGCGAGTGGGGGGCGACCGACGTCGTCGCCGAACGCGGCGCGGAGGGCATCGCCAAGGTCGTCGAACTCACCGGCGGTGAGGGCAGCCACGTGGTGCTCGAGGCCGTGGGCCTGATGCCCGCCTACGAGCAGGCCTACGGGGTGCTGCGCCCGGGCGGGGTCATCTCCCGCGTCGGGGTGCCCCAGTACGAGGACGCCCCGGTCGGCTTCGGGTCGCTGTTCGGCAAGAACGCGACCCTCAACGGCGGTCCGGCACCCGTGCGGGCCTACCTCGAGGATGCCCTGGCCCAGGTGCTCGACGGCCGGCTCGGCGGCCGGCTCGATCCTGGCCGGGTGTTCGATGCCGAGACCTCCCTCGACGACATCGCCGAGGCGTACAGGCTGATGGACTCGCGCGAGTCCCTCAAGGTGCTCGTCCGCCCGTGACCGAGGAGTGTGGGGGCGCGCCCCCCGCACCGTCCGAACCCGAGGAGACTCCAATGACCGCCTGGAACCCTGCCGACCTCGCCGCCATCGACGCCGTCGGCGAACTCGACGTCGCCGCGCACCGGCCCGACGGAAGCCTGCGCAACTCCCGCATCGTCTGGCACGTCGTCGTGGACGACGCCCTGTACCTCCGCTCGGTGCGCGGGGAGGAGGGTGCCTGGTACCGCGGCGTGCAGCGCACCGGCACCGGCGTCATCGACGCCGGCGGCGTCCACGCCGAGGTGACCTTCACCCGTGACGACACCCACGACCCGGCGATCGACGCCGCCTACCGCGCCAAGTACGGAAGCAGCTCCGCCGTCCGGGCGATCACGAACGCCGTCGCCACGGCGACGACTCTGCGGGTCGACCCGACGTGATCGGCAGCCTCCGGCATTCGCACCGGATCGGCAGGTCGCTCCGGTGCGGTGCGGGTCGATGGGACGCGGAGGGCCCCTAGCCTCGTGCATGGTCGGGCGCTCGGCCCGGAACCGACACCCGCGACTCATGGGGGAACCCCGATGGACAACTCCGACGACCCGATCCAGACCGGCCTGAGCACGTATCTCGGCGCCGACGCCGCCGAAGCGCTGCTGGACCGGATCAATGGTTTCTCGAACCAGCCCAATGCCATCAAGGGCATGGCCAAGTCCGCCGGCGACCCGCCCGCCGAGCGGGCGGCGCTGGCGCTGGTGGAGGACGCCGGGCTCGCCGTAGCCCTGGGCCTGGCCCCGTCACCCGACCTCGAGATCAGGTTCCTGACGTCCCAGCCCCAGGAGTTCTGGGGGCTGTTGACCCTGGCCGCGCGCGTGGACGTCGGCGTCGTGGACCGCATGGCCGGCCTTCTCGACGGCGATGCGAACGTCGCGAGGAAGCTTGCCTCGATCCGTCGCGCCGCGGCCAAGCACGCGACCGACCTCGCGAAGCCGCCCGCTCCCGCGGTGCCCGGACCCGACCTCCCGAAGAAGGTCTCGGAGGTGAAGCGGTGGCTGGCCGCACACCCGGACGTCGACCCGGCCGACCTCGCCCCGCATCCGGGCCAGAAGGCGGCGGGCCGTAGTGCCGCGATCCGCGCCCTGGGCGCGATCGCCACCCCGGCGGCGCTGACGGTGCTCGGGCGGTACGCGCAGGAGAGCTATCCGGACGCCGTCCTCGACGAGCTGCACAAGGCGTGGGGCAACTTCGACCGCCGCGAGTTCGCGGCCACCATGTTCCGCCAGGCGCCGTACACGCTCGACCTCGGCGTGGCCCCGTCGATCGAGGGCATCGGCGCCGTACCCGACCTGACCAGCCTGGACGTGGTCCTCACCGACGGCGCCGACCTTTCTCCGTTGGCCGAGTGCACCGGCCTGCGCACGCTCAGGGTCGGCGCCGAGGGAGCGCCCGGCCTGCTCGGGGTCGAACCGATCCTCGGCCTGCCAGAGCTGACCGAACTGCATCTGACCCGGACCACCCGCAACGCGGACCTGACCCCCCTCGTCGGTCTGGCCGTGCGGCGGATGCGGCTCGACCTGGACGGCGCCGACGGCGCGTTCCTGCTGGACATGCCCGCCCTGGAGAGCCTGCGGCTCGCCGGTGACCCCGACTGGGACGACGCGCGCGCCGCGGAGCCCGACGCCACGGTCGAACAGGCCAAGGCAGCGCTCGCCGACGTCGTCCTGGAACTGGCCCGTAGGGGCGTCCGGGTCGCGGTCTACAAGCACCAGCGTTCCTGGGTCACCGGGCTGCTCGAGCGGGCCGAGGCGGCCGATGACATCGCCATCGTCGACCGCAGCGGCTACGTCGGTCTCACCAACGACGAGGCGGCCCTCGAGAACATCGGCCGGCACCTCTTCGCGAACCTCCTGCCCTAGGAACACCGAACCAGAAGGAAGACACCATGCACACCCGCACCCTCGGACACGACCTCCACGTCTCAGCCATCGGCCTCGGCGCGATGGGCATGTCGCAGAGCTACGGACCCAACCCCGGAAGCCGCGACGACATGATCGGCGTGCTGCGCGGGGCCGTCGAACGCGGCGTCACGTTCATCGACACCGCGGAGGCCTACGGCCCCTACGTGAACGAGGAACTCGTCGGCGAGGCCCTCGAGCCGATCCGTGGCGACGTCGTCATCGCGACCAAGTTCGGCTGGAACATCGTCGACGGCGCGTCGTCCGGCGTCGACAGCCGCCCGGAGCAGATCCGCCGGGTCGCCGACGCGTCCCTGAAGCGGCTCCGCACCGACGTCATCGACCTCTTCTACCAGCACCGGGTGGACCCGAACGTCCCGATCGAGGACGTCGCGGGGACCGTCGCCGAACTCGTCCAGGCCGGCAAGGTCCGGCACTTCGGCCTCTCCGAGGCAGGGGCCGGCACGATCCGCCGCGCCCACGCCGTGCACCCGGTCACCGCCGTGCAGAGCGAGTACTCGCTGTGGACCCGCGACCCGGAGCCCGAGGTGCTGCCCACGCTCGCCGAGCTCGGCATCGGGTTCGTGCCGTTCAGCCCGCTCGGCAAGGGATTCCTCACCGGCACCGTGGATACGTCCACCAGCTTCGCCGAGGGCGACATCCGCAACCGCGTGCCCCGGTTCGAGGCCGGGAACCTGGCGGCCAACGCAGCGATCGTGGACCACGTCCGCACGCTGGCGGCGACAAAGGGCGTGAGCCCCGGTCAGATCGCGCTCGCGTGGCTGCTCGCGAAGCAGCCGTGGATCGTCCCGATCCCGGGCACGCGACGGATCGCTCGCGTCGAGGAGAACGCCGCGGCGACCGCCGTCGCGCTGTCCGCGGACGACGTCGCCGACCTCGACGCCCTCACCGACCGCATCCCGGTCAGCGGCAACCGCTACAACGACGCCGGCATGGCGATGGTCGGCATCTGACGCAGACGGCGCAGGCACCGCCGGGCGTGGGCCTCACCGCGCCCGGCGGTACCGGTCAGCGCCAGCCGAGCTCGGGCGCGACGTGCGTGAACACCGACTCGAGGACGTGCGCGTTGTAGTCGACGCCGAGCTGGTTCGGGACCGTCAGCAGCACGGTGTCGGCCGCGGCGATCGCCTCGTCACCCCGGAGCTGGGCGACGAGGGCCTCGGGCACGTCGGCGTACGAGCGGCCGAACACCGCCCGCGTGCCGTCGATCTGGCTGAACTGATCCCCACGGTCGCCACTGCCGAGGAAGTAGCTGCGGTCACGGTCGTCAACGATCGGGAAGATCGAGCGCGACACCGACACGCGCGGTTCGAAGCCGTGGTCGTGCTCGGCCCACTCCGCGCGGTAGGCATCGATCTGCTTGCGCTGCTGCACGTGGAACGGCTCGCCCGACTCGTCGAACTTGAGCGTCGAGGACATGAGGTTCATTCCCTCCTGGGCGGTCCAGCGTGCGGTCGCGTCCGAACCCGCGCCCCACCAGATGCGCTGCCGCAACCCTTCGGAGTACGGCTCGACCCGGAGCAGACCGGGTGGGTTGGGGAACATCGGCCGTGGGTTCGGTTCCGCGAACTTCTCGCCGGCAAGGATCCTCAGCGCCACCTCGGTGTGCCGGCGCGCCATGTCCGCGTCCGTCTCCCCCTCGGCAGGCGCGAACCCGAAGTGGCGCCAGCCGTCGACGACCTGCTCCGGTGAACCCCTCGAGATCCCGAGCTGGAGCCGGCCGCCTGCGATGAGATCTGCGGCGCCGGCGTCCTCGGCGAACGCCAGCGGGTTCACGTAGCGCATGTCGATCACCCCGGTGCCGATCTCGATGCGGCTCGTCCTGGCACCGGCCGCGGCCAGGAGGGGGAACGGCGAGCCGAGCTGCCGAGCGAAGTGGTGCACGCGGAAGTAGGCGCCGTCCGCGCCGAGCTCCTCCGCGGCAACGGTGAGATCGATGCTCTGCAGCAGCGCGTCGGCGGCGGTCCGGACGGCCGAGGTGGGATGCGGGGTCCAGTGCCCGAAGGACAGGAATCCGATGTTCTTGCGGGAGCTCATCGCCAGTCAACCTCGCGCCGATCGGCGGTATTCCTCGCCTCCGCTCAGGCGTGCGCCGCCTCCTCGGCGTCCACGGCCGCCTTCCACTCGCGCTTGGCGGCCCGCCACCCCTCGTCGTCCAGGCCCCGGCGCCAGTAGCCGGAGATGGACAGGTCCGCCGTCGGCAGGCGCCGCTCGAAGCGCAGGTACGAGCGGATCTCGCGGACCACGTCCGCGTCCCCGTGAACGAAGGCCTGCACCCGGCCCGGCAGGAACTCGAGCTCCCGCACGGCCTCCACCAGCTCCACCCCCGGCGGGCGCGGTGAGGTCTCCCGGTGGATCCACCGCACCTGCGCCTGCGCGGCCGTCAGCAGGGGTTGCTCCTCGGCCGGGTCGCAGACCTCGATGAACGCGCGCACCGGGATGTCCGTCGGCATCGCCTCCAGGGCTGCCGCGATCGCGGGCAGCGCGCTCTCGTCGCCCATCAACAGGTGCCAGTCCGCCGTGGGATCCGGCGCGTACCCGCCGCCGGGACCCCGGAACTGCACCTCGTCCCCGGGCTCCACCGCGACCGACCACGGCCCGGCGATCCCCTCATCGCCATGGACCACGAAGTCCAGGGTCATCCGGCCGGTCTGGGCGTCCCAGGCGCGGATCGTGTAGGTCCGCAGCACCGGCCACCGCTCGGCGGGAAGCGTCCCCTTGACCTCGTCCAGGTCGAACGGCTCGCTCACCCCGGAACCGGGCCGCGGCAGCACCAGCTTCACGTACGAGTCGGTCAGCCCGCTGAACTCGATCGGCAGCGGCTGCCCGTCGAGACCGGCCAGCACCACTCGCCGCATCTGTGGGGTGACGTTCTCGGCGGAGACCACCTCGGCCCGGATCGCGGACCCTCCACGGCGGTTGGGCTCAGGCTGGGACATGACGAACTCCTCGACTTAGACCAAGGCCACCCTAACCCGGTCCTCGAGGGCGGGCGGTGGGGCCTGCGTCACACTGATCCGATGGACCATGCCGCCGACCCGCTGGAACCGGCTGCGGGCGTCATCGTGCTCACCTCGCGCACGATGCACACGACGACCACGGTGCTGCACGACTGGCGTGAGGCCGTCCTCGTCGACCCCGCCTGGCACGCCGACGAACTCGACGCGATCGCCGAGCTCCTCGCCGCGCGGTCGCTGCGCGTGGTCCTCGGCTGGTCCACGCACGCCCACCACGACCACCTGCTCTGGCACGAGCGATTCGGAACCGCTCCGCGACTTGCCACGACCGCGGCGGCGAGGTCCGCCGTCGGGCATATCGACGAGGTACGCGCCGCGCTGGCGGCGGACCTGCGGCCGCTCGCGGGCCAGGTCACGGCGTACGACGGCGGGGCGTTGCCCTGGGCGGGAGGCGTCGCCGAGGTCGTCGCGCACGACGCGCACGCGCCCGGGCACGGGGCGCTATGGCTGCCCGGGGTGGACGTGCTGATCGCCGGTGACATGCTCTCCGACCTCGAGATCCCGCTGGCCGGCGAGACCGGGCTCGCGGCCTACGCGCGGGGGCTGGACCGGCTCGCGCCGTACGTCGAGAGGGCGGCGGTGCTCATCCCGGGGCACGGGCACCCGGCTCTGGCCGGCACGGCCGACTCCCCCACGGCCCGGCTGACCGCCGACCGCGCCTACCTCGCCGGACTGTCCCGCGAGCCTACGGACGACGACCCGCGCCTGGCCGCCGGTCCCGCCTGGCTGCGCGAGGAGCACGCGGCCAACCGGCGAGCCACCTGACCACGCGCGATGGGGCCTCGGTCAGGCGTTGACCTTGGTCCTGCGCTCCGCCTTCTCCTTGGCCCGGAGCGCCTTCTCCGTGACCGGCTCGTTGCCGCTCGCCCGCTGCTGACGCTTGTACTCGCGCGCCTGTGCCTGGCGCTCGGCCTCCACGCCGGTGCCGATGGTGGCGCCGATGTGCTTGTCGGTGTAGCCGAACGCCTCCACCAGGTCGGCGGCGTGCACCCGCAGGCGGGGCAGCAGCCGGTTGATGTAGGAGGTCACGGTGGCCGCCCGCTGGGTCGAGATCCGCCCGTGGATCAGGTACCAGGAGAGGTTCTTCTCGATGGTCACCAGCCCGAACAGGTCCCGCAGCCAGGTCAGCACCTGGCGGGTGTCCGGGTCCTCGATCCGGGCGAGCGCCTCGGTGAACGCCTCCCACTGGAGCAGTTCGCCATGAGCGCGGGCCGCCTCGATGAGTTCGTGCTGGTTGTCGTTGAACACCTGGGCGCCGACCTCGGGCGAGGCACCCTTGGCGCCCCGGAGCGAGGTGGCGATGCCCTCGATCATGGTCTCGACGCGGTCCTCGAGGAGTTCGCGCTGGGCCTCCGGATCACGGAGCTCACCGGCGGAACGGGCCTTGGAGCCCCAGTCCTGGATGGACTGCGCGGCGCGGCGCAGCGGGGTCCGGTGCAGGGTCATGTCCACCGCGCGGTCGGCCACGTACCGCACCGCTCCCGCGACGTCCATCTTCGCCATGGACCGGCCGTAGTCGGCGAGCAGCCGCTTGCCGACGAGCTGCAGCAGCACCGTGTTGTCGCCCTCGAAGGTGGTGTACACGTCCATGTCCTGGTGCAGGCCGACCAGTTTGTTCTCGGCCATGTAGCCGGCGCCGCCGCAGGCCTCGCGGGCGGTCTGGATGGTCTCCATCGCGAGCCAGGTGCTCAGTGGCTTCGACGCGGCGGCGAGGGTCTCGAGGTCCTGGCGGTCGGAGTCGGTGTCGAACTCGCCGGAGAACACCTCGTGGAAGCGCTGCAGCAGCTGGTTGTGCGTGAACTGGGCCGCATAGGTACGGGCGAGGAGCGGCAGCAGCCGGCGCTGGTGCTGCTGGTAGTCCATGATCACGGTCTCCACCGTGTCGTCGGCGCCGGTGAACTGGCGGCGCTCGTTGCCGTACCGGATCGCCGTGGCCAGCGCCATCTTGGACACCGCCACCGAGGACCCGCCGAGCGAGACCCGGCCCTGGACGAGCGTGCCGAGCATGGTGAAGAACCTCCGCCCGGGGCTGTCGATCGGTGAGGAGTACTCGCCCTCGGGCGTGACGTCCCCGTACCTGTTCAGCAGGTTGGTCCGCGGGATCCGCACGTTCTCGAACGCGAGCCGGCCGTTGTCGACGCCGTTCAGGCCACCCTTGAGGCCGTCGTCCTCGCCCCGCACGCCGGGCAGGAAGTCACCGGTGGTGCCATCCGCCTTCGCGGCCCGGATCGGGGTGTAGAAGGCGTGCACACCGTGGTTCACGCCACCGGTGATCAGCTGCGCGAACACCACCGCGGCCGTGCCGTGCTCACCGGCGTTGCCGATGTAGTCCTTCCACGCACCACGGAACGGGGTGTTGATCACGAACTCCTCGGTCCGCGGGTCGTACGTCGCGGTCGTCGCGAGCTCGGCGACGTCGGAGCCGTGCCCGATCTCGGTCATCGCGAAGCAGCCGGGCACGGTCAGGTCCATGGCGCCGGGCAGGAACGTGTCGTGGTGGTGGTCGGTGCCCAGGTGCAGGATGGCCGCCGCGAACAGACCCCACTGGACGCCGCCCTTGATCTGCAGGGACGGGTCCCCGACCACGAGCTCCTCGAAACCCGCGATGTTGCCGCCCGGGTCGTCCGAGCCGCCCAGCCGCTCAGGGAACGCCCGCTGCACCAAGCCGTTCTCCACCAGGAGCTTGGCCTGCTCGAGGACGCGCGCGCGGTGCTCGCGGTAGGGCTGGCCCTCGATCTTGCGGAACCGCTCGTCCAGCATCCACTCGCGCATCTCGCGGCGGATCTGGGCCCAGCGGCCGTCCACCAGATCGGCGACGACCGCGGTGTCGAAGTGCAGACGCGCGGGGGTGGTGGGCTTGGCGGTGCTGCTCATGCTTCCTCCGTTGGAACTGTCGAGATCCGGGTGATGCCGGGCAGCGGGGCGCTCGCCCCGGCCCAGAGCCAGTTGCTGATGAGGACCACGAGGCGGTCGGGGTCCAGGCGGTCCACGGGGTTCAGGGCGAGCCAGGACTCGGCCGAACCTCGTACGAACCCGACCACGCCGGCCGCCCAGGCGTCGGCCAGACGCGGGTCGGACGTGGATCCGGTCAGTACCTCACGCAGCGGTGCCGCGACGTAGTCGGTGAGGGTGGTCAGGAAGTCGGAGACGTCCGCGTCCGGGCCGGGGGCGCCGTCACCGGACCGGGTCACGAACCGGTAGACGTTCGTCGACTGCGCCAGGGTGCCGACGTAGATCCCGACCATCGCGCGGAGCCGATCCTGTGGGCTGCCGGCGCCGTGCGCGGCCTCCTCGAACGCACCGGACATCTCCGCCAGGACCATGGCCCCGACGGCGGACCGCAGGCCGGCCTTGTCCGTGAAGTACCGGTACACGATCGACTTCGACGTGCCCATCTGGGCGGCCATCTCATCCATCGACAGCTCGGCGCCGCCGTGGTGGACGGCCCGGCGCGCGGCGTGGCACAGCTCGGCCCGGCGCTCGGCACGGTGGGCGTCCCATCGGCGCGAGCGGCCGTCCGCATCGGAGCCCTGCGGCTCCGCCGGTGTCGTGGTGACTGTGGCCCTACTCACGTACTGAGAGTATCAGGTACTGTTGGTAGTAGGCACGTGTCGATGCGGGAGCCGCACCTGACACGCCGGGCTCCGGATGCGATCCGGCGCCTGATCAGGACACGATCAGAGCACGACCACGACCATCAGTTCCGAGTCGCAACGATCAGAACGAGGAGTTCCATGCCCAGCACTTCCAGCCCCCGCCGCGCCGCGGTGATCGGGTCCAACCGCATCCCCTTCGGGAAGGCCGGTGGCGCGTACGCCAACGCCACCAACCTGGACATGCTCGGCGCCGCCCTCTCCGGACTCGTGGCCAGGTTCCAGCTGCAGGGCGAGCGGCTCGGGGACGTGGCCGGCGGCGCAGTGCTCAAGCACTCCCGTGACTTCAACATGACCCGCGAGGCCGTCCTGGGGTCCGCGCTGTCCCCGCAGACCCCGGCGTTCGACGTCCAACGCGCCTGCGGCACGAGCCTCGAGACGGTCACCGCGATCGCGAACAAGATCGCGCTCGGCCAGATCGACTCCGGGATCGCCGCCGGTGTCGACTCCACCTCCGACGCCCCGATCGTGGTCAGCGACCGGCTCCGCCGTACCCTCATCAAGCTCTCCCGCGCCAAGACCCTGCCGGACCGGCTGAAGCTGGTCGCGAGCATCCGCCCCGGAGACCTGGCTCCCGTTGCCCCGGACGTCGCCGAGCCCCGCACCGGGCTGTCGATGGGCGAGCACCAGGCGCTCACCACGTTGAAGTGGAAGATCACCCGTGAGGCCCAGGACGAGATCGCCCTCGCGTCCCACACGAACCTTGCGCAGGCATATGAGGACGGCCTCTTCGATGACCTGATCACCCCCTACCGTGGCCTCGTCCGGGACGAGTCGCTGCGCTCGGACACGTCCGCGGAGAAGCTCGCGAAGCTCAAGCCCGTGTTCGGCAAGGGCCTCGGTGAGGGCGTCGCCACGATGACGGCGGGCAACTCGACACCGCTGTCCGACGGCGCCGCGACCGTTCTGCTCGGCACGGACGAGTGGGCCGCCGAGCGCGGCCTGCCGGTGCTTGCGCACGTGGTCGACGCCGAGGCCGCCGCGGTCGACTTCGTCCGCGGCGAGGAGGGCCTGCTCATGGGCGGTGCCTACGCCGTGCCGCGCCTGCTGCACCGCAACAAGCTGGTCCTCGCCGACTTCGACTTCATCGAGATCCACGAGGCGTTCGCCTCCACCGTGCTCACCACCACGGCCGCGTGGGCGGACGAGAAGTTCATGGTCTCCAAGGTCGGCCTGCCCCCGCTCGGCAAGCTCAACCCGGCCGTGCTCAACGTGGCCGGTTCATCGCTGGCCGCGGGGCACCCGTTCGGCGCCACCGGCGCGCGGATCGTCGGCACCCTGGCCAGCCTGTTGTCCCGGGCGAAGCAGGCCCGGCCCGACGGCGGAGGAGTGCGCGGGCTCATCTCCGTCTGCGCCGCCGGTGGCCAGGCCGTCGCGATGATCCTGGAAGCAGCATGAGCGACGCCTACCTCGAGCTCGTGAACTCGGGCGTCACGAAGACGCTCGCGAAGAAGCTCGGACTGCCACGCCCGGCACACCTGCGCCGCACCGACCCGGCCGCCGTCGATACCCCGCTCATCCCGGGCCGGGCCCTGGTCATCGGCGAGGGTCCGGACACGGACGCGGTCGCCCGGACGCTGCTCGGCTGGGACCTGGACGTGCACCGCAACGTCCCCGATGGCCGGATCGGGGCCGTCGTGGTGGTCCTGACCGACCTGACCCGGCCCGAGCAGGCCTCCCAGCGGGTCCTCGCGCTCGGGTCGGTGCTGCGCTCGCTCGCCCCCGGTGGCCGCGTGGTCACCGTCTCCCGGGCCGCCGGCCCGCACGACGAGCCGGCCGTCGCAGCGGTGCGCACCGGCGTGGACGGCCTGCTCCGCTCGATCGCGAAGGAGCTGCGCGCCGGTGCGACCGGCAACGGAATCGTGCTCGGCGACCAGATCAGCCCCGACGCGCCCTCCGCCGTCGGGGCGCTGCGGTTCCTGTTGTCCGCCCGCTCGGCGTTCGTGGACGGCCAGTTCGTCCACGTGAACACGGCCGACGGCGTCGCACCGGCGGACTGGACGCGTCCGCTCCAGGGGCGGGTCGCCGTGGTGACGGGTGCCGCGCGCGGCATCGGCGCGGAGATCGCCCGGGTGCTGCACCGCGACGGCGCACAGGTGCTCGGCGTGGACGTGCCGGCGGCCGGGGAATCACTGGCCTCGGTGATGAACCAGGTCGGCGGCATCGCGCTGCAGCTCGACATCACCGGCGCCGACGCCGCCGCACGCATCATCGAGCGGGCCAGGTCCCGGTACGGCAGGATCGACATCGTCGTGCACAACGCCGGGATCACGCGGGACAAGCTCCTCGCCAACATGAAGCCGGACCACTGGGACTCGGTGGTCGCCGTGAACGTTCATGCGCAGCTGCGCATGAACGAGGCGTTCCTGGCCACGGACGGCCTGAGCCCGGACGGGCTGCGGCTCGTCTCGCTCGCGTCCACGTCGGGGATCGCCGGCAACCGCGGTCAGACGAACTACGGGTTCTCCAAGGCCGCCGTGATCGGGATGACCCGAGCCCTCGCGCCGCGGCTCGCCCACGGGGCCGGGACCGCGAACGCCGTCGCACCGGGCTTCATCGAGACCGAGATGACGGCGCGGATCCCCGCGCTGACCCGCCAGGTGGCCCGCCGGCTGAACTCGCTGCAGCAGGGCGGCCAACCGGTTGACGTCGCCGAGACGATCGCGTTCCTGGCGTCGCCGCAGGCCGGTGGCATCAACGGTGAGGTGCTGCGGGTGTGCGGGCAGAACCTGGTGGGCCAGTGAGTACCCGCCGCGAGCAGCTCCTGCCGGAGGTTCCCTCGCTCACCTCGCTCTACGGGCAGGCCGTGGCCCGGTCCGCCCGCCTGATGGTGCGCCGGCCCGGCCCGATCGTGGCCCGGTTGCCCGAGATCTCCTACCGGGTCGACGACGTGCGGGTCGACCGGGCCCAGCTGGCCGCCTACCAGCACCTGCTCGGCGAAGCCGGCTCGGACACCCTGCCCGCCGGGTACGTTCACGTGCTCGGATTCCCGGTCGCCATGGCCGTGATGGCACGGGAGGACTTCCCGCTGCCGCTGATGGGCATGGTGCACGTGGCCAACCAGGTCCAGCAGCGCCACCCCGTACACGCCGAGGACGTGCTGACCGTCCGGGCGTGGGCGCAGAACCTGCGCGCGCACCGCTCGGGGACCCAGGTGGACCTGGTCACCGAGGTCGGCCAGGCCGACGGCCTGGACGTGCTGTGGCGCGGGGTGTCCACCTACCTGGCCAAGGGCAAGCCGCTCAAGGGACTGGCTCTGGTGGAGGCGGCCGACGGCGGCGCCTCCTCGGGTGCGTACCCCACCGACACGCCGCTGCCGGAGGCGACCGCGAACTGGCGCCTCGGCGCCTCGACGGGCCGGCGCTACGCCGACGTGTCCGGGGACCGGAACCCGATCCACCTGTCCGGGCTGAGCGCGAAACTCTTCAGCTTCAAGCGGGCGATCGCGCATGGGATGTACACGGCATCGCGAGCGCTGGCCGCCGTCGGTCCGGCGCGGGGCGACGCGTTCACGTGGGAGGTGGAGTTCCGGAAGCCGGTCTACCTGCCCGGGCAGGTCGCCCTGAATCTGACCGCCAGCGATGCGGGCACCACGTTCCTGGGCTGGGACCCGAGAACCGGCACCCGGCACTTCTCCGGGGCGGTCCAGCCGCTGCCGTGAGCCGTACCCGGTGGCGCCGGTCCGCTGCACAGGGCTCGAGCCAGGCCCGTCGGCCCGGCCCGAGGTGCGCCGAGGTCAAGCCGTGGTGACGTCCCGGCGGGCGAACCTGACCAGGCCCACCGCGACCGCACCGGCCGCGACGGCGGTCATCACCACCGAGCACCGCGGAGCCGGTGGCGCCCGTGCCCTCCGGATCCAGCCCGAACACGATCGAGGACGGGGGGATGCCCACACCGGCGATCAGGGCTGAGGGCGGTCACCACGGCGTATCCGGCCGACGACTGCGCATGGATCCCGAGCCTGCGGGACCGGAGCAGTTCGGTGCGGCCCAGCTCCTCCTCGCCACGCCCGTTGCAGGTCACCAGGAAGGCCACGCCCAAGGCCAGAGCGACGGCGCCGGTGATCCAGATCTTCGTCCAGACGGCGCCACCGAGGGTGTTCGCGGCCGCGGGGATGAACCCTGGGTGCGCCCACCCGCCAGGGTCGCGGTGGTCATCGTCCCGCTCCGTTCAGCGCGGCGAGCTCGTCCCCGTAGTGGCTGAGGAAGAGCTCCTCCGGCGACGGCGGTGCGGCAGCGATGGACCTCGGCTGCAGCCGGGCGACCTCGGCCAGCATCGTCGGGAGTCGGCGTCGTCCACAGCGAACGTGACGTACTCGCCGTCGGCGTCCAGGTCGCGCATCCTTCCCGGAGGCGTCCGCCCGTCGTGCGAGCACGGCCGTCCGAGAGATCGGTTTCCGATCATTCGGGCGATCTCTTGTCCTTGATTCTCCAACGTTGTAATCTTGGCGGCTCGCGCTAGTTGACCGATTCAACGATGAAGACGAGAGACACCAATGACGACGACACGACGCCAGTTCCTTGCCATGGCCTCGATGGGGGCTGCCGGCCTCGGCCTCGCCGGCTGCAGCCGCGGAGACACCGGTGATGGTGACGGCGGCGGTGGTGGCGGCGGCGGCGGTGATGGAGACAGCACGTCCCTGACCCTCACCTGGTGGGGCAACCCGACCCGCAATCAGAACACGACCGACGCCATCGACGCGTTCACGACCGAGAACCCGAACTTCTCCATCGAGGCCCAGCCCGGCGAATGGGCCAGCTACTGGGACAGGCTGGCCACCCAGACCGCCGGGAACACGGCGCCCGACATCATCCAGATGGACATGGCCTACATCAGCGAGTACGGGCAGCGCGGGGCACTCCTGGACCTCGCCGAATACGGACTCGACACCAGCAAGTTCATCGAGGGCACCGCGGACTCCGGCGTCATCGAGGGCACGAACTACGGCGTCAACGCCGGCATCAACTCCCCCTCGGTCCTGTTCAACGCGGCCATGTTCGAGGAACTCGGCGTTGACCTCCCCGATGACACGACCTGGACCTGGGACGACTGGCTGACGACGGCCATCGCGATCACCGAGGCGTCCGGCGGGGAGATCATCGGCACGACGGCCTTCATCTCCAACGACGTGATGCTCAGCGCCTGGTTGCGGCAGCGGGGCAAGGAACTGTTCATCGAGGGCAACCAGCCCGGTTTCGACGTGTCCGACATCACGGAGTGGCTCGAGTACCACCTGCAGTTCGCCGACGCCGGCGCGATGCCCTCGGCCTCCCAGATTACCGAGGAGGCCTCACTGCCGTTCGACCAGGGCCGGCTCCTGACCGGCACCGCGGCCATGTCGATGTACTGGTCGAACCAGCTGGACGCGGCCGAGGCCGCGGGCGGCACCGAGTACGCGATGCTGCGCTACCCGAGCTTCGACGGCGACGCCACCACCCGCAAGGCCTGGTACAAGGCGTCGATGCTGTGGTCGGCCTCTGCGCGCACCGAGAACCCCGAGGCGGCCGTCGAGGTCATCAACTGGTGGGTCAACAGCACCGAGGCCGCCGAGATCTGCCTCTCCGAGCGCGGTATCCCCGCGAACGGCGAGATCGCGGAGCACATCAGTTCGATGCTGTCCGACCCCCAGCAACGGGTCGCGGCCTTCATCGCGGACATCGAGCCCGAGCTCGGCGACACCCCGATCGCGCCGCCGCCCGGCGGTGGCCAGCTGGGATCCCTGCTCCTGCGCTACTCGAGTGACCTGCTGTTCGACAAGCTCACTGTCGAGGAGGCGGCCACCGGCTTCTACGACGAGCTCGTCACGAGCCTCGGTGGCTGACGCGTGAGCGCCCTCTCCGAGCTCTCCAAGCTCAGGACCGGCGGTCATCAGACCCCGGAACAGCGCGCGGCTCGGCGCAAGGAGACGAGCCGGGACAACCGGGCCGGGTATGCGTTCCTGGCACCCTGGCTCGTCGGTCTGTTCGCATTCACGATCGGCCCGATGCTCGCGTCGCTCTACCTGTCGTTCACCGACTACAACCTGATCCAGTCACCGAACTTCACCGGGTTCGACAACATCGTGCGGATGCTCGGTGACGACCGGCTGCACCAGTCGCTGCGGGTGACGTTCACCTATGTGCTGGTGGGCGTGCCTCTGCAGCTGATCGTCGCACTCGGGATCGCGCTGCTTCTGAACAAGGGCATGCGGGGGCTGCCGTTCTACAGGTCCGTGTTCTACCTACCCTCCATGCTCGGCGGGTCGGTCGCGGTCTCGTTGCTGTGGCGACAGATCTTCGGGACCGACGGTCTCATCAACCAGCTCCTGCGGGCGCTCGGCGTCGACGCCACCATCGGCTACGTCTCCCATCCGGACTATGCCCTCTGGACGCTGATCCTGTTGCACGTGTGGACATTCGGGTCACCGATGGTGATCTTCCTCGCCGGGCTGCGGCAGATCCCGACGATGTACTACGAGGCGGCCGCCCTGGACGGTGCCAACTCGCGCAAGATCTTCCTGAGGGTCACCCTGCCGTTGCTCTCCCCGATCATCTTCTTCAACCTGGTGCTGCAGGTCATCGGTGCGTTCCAGTCCTTCACGCAGGCCTTCATCGTCTCCGGTGGGTCCGGCGGGCCGTCCGACTCGACGTTGTTCTACACGCTCTATCTGTATGAGCGCGGCTTCACCAACTTCCAGATGGGCTACGCGTCTGCCATGGCCTGGCTGCTCCTCGTCATCATCGCCGCCTTCACCGCGATCAACTTCTTCGCCGCAAAGTATTGGGTCTTCTACGATGACTGATGTCGAACTGATGGCCGGGCCACGACCCGATGCGGTGAGCCGGCTGCGCTCGGTCGGCAAACATGCACTGCTGATCGCCGCGAGCCTGGTGATGATCTACCCGCTCGTCTGGATGCTTGTCAGTTCACTACGCCCCACCGACGTGATCTTCCGGACCCCGGGGCTCTGGCTCAACGAGCTCTACCTGGACAACTACATCGAGGGCTGGACTGCGCTGGCCCGCCCGTTCGACTGGTACATCGTGAACTCGGGCATCGTCGTCGTGGGAGCAGTGGTGGGGAACCTGCTGTCCTGTTCGCTCGCGGCCTACGCATTCGCCCGGCTGAAGTTCCGGCTGCGCACCCTGTGGTTCGCGATCATGCTGATGACGATCATGCTGCCGTTCCACGTCGTGATCGTGCCCCAGTACATCGTGTTCAACACCTTCGGGATGGTGAACACGTTCCTTCCGCTGGTGCTGCCGAAGTTCCTCGCCACCGATGCGTTCTTCGTGTTCCTCATGGTCCAATTCATCCGGGGCATCCCGCGCGAACTGGACGAAGCGGCACGCATCGATGGCTGCGGGCATTTCCGCATCTTCTTCCGGATCATCATCCCGCTGATGGTGCCGGCCCTGGCGACTGCGGCGATCTTCACCTTCATCTGGACCTGGAGCGACTTCTTCACGTCGCTGATCTATCTGACCGCGCCGGATATGTACACCGTGCCCCTGGCCCTGCGTTCCTTCCTGGACGCAACCTCGGGCAGCAACTGGGGCGCGATGTTCGCCATGTCGATCGTGTCGCTCGTGCCGCTGTTCCTGGTGTTCCTGTTCGGTCAGAAGTACCTGATCCAGGGCATCGCCACCACCGGCGGCAAGTAGCGGGCCGCCGAGGACCGCACCTGCTCGCCGAGAGTCAGCGACGACAGGTGCGGTCCGACGGTCGGCCGGGCGGCGGGCGACCCCGAGACGGGCTCAGGCCGCCGCGTCGAGCGCGCGCAGGTGGGCGAGGGAGTCCCGGAGCTCCGGTTCGAAGTCGCTGAAGTGGCACTCCACGCTCACCGGCCCGGTGTAGCCGCCCTCACGCAGTGCCGTGAGGAACGCCGCCAGCGGCCAGTCCCCCTGCCCGGGCGGGATGCGCCCGGAGTCGGCGATGTGGGCGTGCCCGATCCGCGCGCCTGCCACCCGGACCACGTCCAACGGCTCCGCCTCGGTCATGATGTGGAACAGGTCCGCCACCACCTGGACATCGGCGATGGCGAACTCGTCCAGGAACGCCACGGCCTCGGTGATCGAGTTGATCATGTTGGTCTCGCCGCGGTGCAGTGGCTCGAGGAGGACCCGCAGGTCGTGCCGGGCAGCCACGTCCCGGGCCCGGGTGAGCACCCGCGCGAGCAGCGCACGACCCTGCGCCTCGTCCACGCCGTCGGGCAGCGTCCTGGCCCGACCGCTGCCGAACACGATCTTGGCGCCGGGCTGGGCCGCGGAGCCGACGATCGCCATCGCCGACTCCAGGTAGGCGTCGATGCGCTCGGTCGGGAAGTTCGGATCCGCCAGTTGCAGCTCTCCGGGAAACAGGATCGCGAACGACGGGCTCAGAGCCCCGTCGTAGTGCGGAGAGCGCATCCACCCCCCGTCCTGGCTCGGGACCACGAGATTGCCCACGATCGTCGGCTCCACGTAGTCCACGCCGGCCGACCAGGCGGCACCGACGCCGTCGGTCCCCACGATCACTCCGAAATCGGTCACTGCATGCTCCTCAGGATTTCCATGCCACGATCCTTGCCGATCCGGCGGGTGGGCGCGGCACCGACGCGCGGGCTTGCCCGGGATGCGACCCATGTCAGGCTGGGTGGATGAGTCAGGCGAGCGACGGCCCCGACGACCCGGGCGCCCATCCGAGTGTCTGGGTTGCCCAGGCCGAGCGCGAGCTCGGCACCTCCGAGCTGCTCGAGTGGTGCACCGACCTGCTCGCCGGCGCCGACCCGTTGACCAGCCCTCATCCACTCGCGTGGATCGGCGGGACCCCGGGAGCGGCTCTGCCGGGCAACCTCACCGGCCCCCGCGGCGCGATGTTCGAGTACTGGTCGCGGGTGTGGGCGGCCCGAGCGATGCGCTACTGCTGGGCGGAGGGCACACCGGCAGCCGAGGGTGCGGCCATGGCTCTGCTGGGTGCCCTCACGGATCCGCACTGGCGGGTCCGGGAGATGGCCGCGAAGGTGGTCGGCCTGCGCGAGGTCGGCGCGGGCGCCGACCGGCTCGCCACGCTCCTGGACGACGGCGTCCCCCGGGTCCGCGCGGCCGCCGCCACGTCTCTGGGCGCCGTGGGCGAACACGAGCACCTGGGCCGGCTTGCCGATGTGACACGGTCCGACCCGGACCGTGCGGTGCGCGCGGCGGCCGCTCGAGCACGGACCGCGATCGCGGACCGGGTGGACCTTCCGTCGGACGAGTACTGACGCGCCCGGCGGGCGCCGCGGCCTCAGGGTCGCGGCGGCGGTCCGGTGCTGCCACGCAGGGCTATCCGGGTGAGCGCGGTTGCTGGAGGCTTGGGCTCGGGCTCGCCACGGATCGCGGCGATCAGTCTCCGCATGGCATGACGCCCCGCGCTCTCCCGATCGACGACGACCGTTGACAGCGGTGGGGTCGAGTAGCGCATCAGTTGCATGTCGTCCCAGCCCGTCACGCTGAGCCTGCCCGGCACGTCCCAGCCACGTTGCGCGGCTGCGGACAGCACGCCGGCCGCGATGCGATCGCTCGCGGCCACGACGGCGGTGACCGGCGAGTCCGCACCGATACCCGCGACGGCCGCGATCCCCGTCTCGGGATGCCAGTCCCCGTCGGGTTCGCCGTGCGAGGTCAACCCCAGCTCCTCGATCGCGGTCAGGTACCCCTGCAACCGCAGTTGTGCCGAGGTCCAGCCCTTCGGCCCGGCGGCGTGCAGGAAATGACGGTGACCCAGTTCGGCGAGGGCTCGCACGAGCGACGCCATCGTGTCGACGTCGCCGGCGACAGCCTCGACCGCGCGCATCCGCTGGTCGTACTCGCCGGTATCGATCACGGCACCGGTGCGGTTGGTCGAGGCGATGATCGGCGCCACCGAGAGCACACCCTCGACCTGTCCACTGTCCAGCAGGTCACGCGCACGTGCGCTCAGCGCGGCGGCACTCTCGTCGACGCCGATGATGACCTCGACCCGGAATCCGCTGGCGCGGGCCTCCTCGACCGCGGCTTCGACGGTCCGCTCGGGCCCGGTCATCGTGGGCAGGACGATCGCTACCGCGCCGGACCGTCTGGTGCGCATCGAGCGGGCAGCGAGATTCGGCCGGTACCCGAGCGCCGCCACCGCGTCCTCGACGACCTTGCGGGTCTGCGGGCGAAGAGTGGGATCGTCGCGCAGGAAACGCGAGACCGTCTGGTGGGACACGCCGGCGAGTTTGGCGACCTCTCGGATCGTCGGGCGTCGTCGGGATTGGCTCATGCGCTCACTGTAGTTGACGCAGAGTGAACGATCACTTAAAGTCCGAGTGAACGATCACTTACGGCCCGAAGGAGCGCCAGTGTTGGACTTTCCACCACGCTCGAACACACGCGCCGCACTGCGGTGCGCCTCATGACGGCGACGCGCGAGACGCGCGCGCCGGCACCTGTACCTTCCGCTGAGCCAGGCGGCGGAACCAGCAAGCCCAAGCGCCGCGAGAGCCAGGGCTTCTGGGCGCGGCTGCGCCGCGACCACCCGGTACTGCTGTTGGCGCTGCCCGGCATCGCCGTCGTGATCGTCTTCCAGTACGTGGCGCTGGGCGGCAACGTCATCGCGTTCCAGGACTACCAGCCATATCTCGGTATCGGGCGGAGCCTGTGGGTCGGCTTCGAGAACTTCACGATCCTGTTCTCCGGCGATCCGGAGTTCCTGAACGCCCTGCGCAACACGCTCTACATCACACTGCTGCAGACGATCTTCGTGTTCCCGGCCCCGATCATCCTGGCGCTGCTGCTCAACAGCCTGGTCTCCAACAAGGTCAAGCAGGCCGTGCAGTCCGTGCTCTACCTCCCGCACTTCCTGTCCTGGGTCATCGTCGTGGCCGTGTTCCAGCAGATGCTCGGCGGGGCAGGCATGATCAACAACTTCCTGCGCAGTCACGGCTGGGACACGGTCGACATCATCGGCAACCCGGACGCCTTCTACGCGCTGATCACCTCGCAGGTGATCTGGAAGGACACCGGTTGGGCCACGATCCTGTTCCTCGCGGTCCTCTCGCAGATCGACCGGTCGCTGTACGAGGCCTCGGCGATGGACGGCGCCACGAGAATGCGCCAGATCTGGCACGTCACGTTGCCCGGGATGAAGCCGATCATCGTGCTGCTGCTGATCCTCAAGCTCGGCGACTCGCTGTCGGTCGGCTTCGAGCAGCTGCTCCTGCAGCAACAGGCCGTCGGCAGAGGCGTCTCAGAAGTCCTCGATACCTACGTCTACAACAACGGTGTGATCGGTGGTGCCTGGGGTGTCTCCGCCGCCGTCGGGCTCGTCAAGGGGCTGGTCGGTCTCGTGCTGGTCCTGGTGGCCAACAAGATCGCGCACATCCTCGGCGAGGAAGGGGTGTACCGCGCATGAGCACCACCACTGCACCACGCCGGCGCAAGGCCGGCTCCGGAACGCTGATCGACGGCGTCCCGCGCCCCGGCCGGGTCGAGACCGTCGTCAAGGCGATCGTGCTGACGATCGTCTGCGGCCTGGTGATCCTGCCATTCGTCGGCATCATCTCGACGAGCCTGGCTCCGGCCGAGCAGGTCAACACGGCCGGTGGCTTCGTGCTGCTCCCCGAAGGCATCGACTTCACCGCATACCGGTCCATCCTGACCGGTGGCGTCGTCACCAGGGCGCTGCTCATCAGCGCCGGCGTCACCGCCGTCGGAACGGTCCTGAGTCTGTCCCTGACGGCGATGCTCGGCTGGGCGCTGTCGCGCCGCCAGACGGTCGGCAACCGGCAGCTGCTGCTGCTCGTACTCGTGAGCCTGCTCTTCAACCCGGGCATCATCCCCAGCTACCTGGTCGTGCAGCAGCTCGGCATGCTCGACTCGCTCTGGGCCATCATCGTTCCGACGTCGGTGTCGGCCTTCAACGTCATCGTGGTGCGGGCCTTCTTCGTGGGACTGCCCCAGGAGGTCATGGACAGCGCGCGCATCGACGGCGCCGGTGAGTGGAAGCTGTTCTGGTACATGGGCCTGCCGCTGGCCCGCCCGGTGCTCGCCGTCGTCGGGCTGTTCTACGGGGTCGGCTATTGGAACGCGTTCTTCAACGCGATGCTCTACCTGAGCGACTCCGCACTGTGGCCACTACAGCTGGTGCTCCGCACCTACGTCGTCGACGGCACCCAGCTCGGAGCCCAAGATCTCGGCGCCGAGATGTCGCTGCCGCCGCAGACGACGATCCAGATGGCGATCCTCGTCATCTCGATCGTCCCGATCCTCATCGTCTACCCCTTCCTCCAGCGGCACTTCGCCAAGGGCATGCTCACCGGCGCCGTCAAGGGCTGAGCCGGCTCGCCACCACACCCGTCCGCACTGCTGCGGACGTCACCACGACAAAGGAGTAACCACATGTCAGAGATCCGGATCGCACGCCGGCAGCTGCTGCAGGGCACGCTCGGCCTCGGTGGCCTCGCCGCGCTCGGTGGCCTCGCGGGCTGCAGCAACGAAGGCCGCGGTGACGCCGGCTCGCAGGCCGAGAACAGCACGGTCACGCTGCCCACCTACATCCCCTACGACGGGTTCACCGCGGACCTGCCGGGTGAGAACGGTGTCAGCGACACCATGCTGACCTACCCGGCCGACCCGCAGCCGATCACCGACGGCCCTCCCGGCGACGGGCAGGACGTCTCGGCGTTCGCCCTCACCAACAACCCGGTGCCGCCCGCCATGGACCAGAACGCGTTCTGGCAGGAGCTGAACGAGCGGCTCGGGTTCACGCTCTCGGTCTCCCTCGTGCCCAGCGGCGACTACACCGACCGGTTCCAGACCACGGTCGCCGGCGACCGACTCCCCGACCTGTTCACGTTCTGGCCGAAGGGCATCCCCGGTCTGCCGTCGCTCCTGCAGGAGCGCGCCGCGGACCTCACCGAGCTGCTCAGCGGCGACGCGATCGAGAAGTACCCGTTCCTCGCCAGCATCCCCACCGAGAGCTGGAAGTCGAGCGTCTACGGCGGGCGCATCTACGGCATCCCGATCGCACGTGGCGCGCAGAGCAGCGTCGTGCTGTACGGGCGCTACGACCTGCTCGAGGAGCAGGGCATCGACCCGGCCGCCCAGTCCTGGGACGACCTCTACAGCATGTTCGCCGAGCTGAGCTCCACGAACACGTGGGCGCTCGCGAACGTCCCGATGCAGATCATCCGGCAGTCCTTCGGCCTGCCCAACGGGTGGTCGGTGGACGGCGACACCTGGCTGAGCGCGAACGAGGACGAGCGGCAGCTCGAGGTCCTCGAGGCGGGTCGCAAGCTCGTCGCCGATGGGCTGGTGCACCCGGACACGACGTCCGCGGACAACCAGCAGCGGCAGGCCTGGACGATCGCGGGCACCACCCGGTTCGTCGAGGACACGTTCAGCGCGTGGCCGGCGTTCGCGAACCTGTCCGGCGACCAGAGCGTGGATCTCAACGTCATCCTGCCGCCGCTGGCCGAGGGCGGTGGCATGGCCCCGATCTGGCGGGGCGCACCGACGCACAACCTCACGGGGATCAGTCTGAAGTCGGCTGACCGCGCCGAGGCGCTGCTGGACGTGCTCAACTACCTCGCCGCTCCGTTCGGCAGCTCCGAGCACCTGTTCAAGAACTACGGTCTGGAGGGTGTGCACCACACCCTCGTCGACGGCGACCCGGTGCTCAACGACAAGGGCAAGAGCGAGACCCAGCTCGCGCTGAGGTACCTCGCCGAGGGGCCGTGGGTGACCTACATGCCCGGGCGGCCCGACGTCGCGCAGTCGCTCTACGACGTGCAGACCGAGGCCGTGCCGACGGCGGTCTCCAACCCCTCGTCCACCTTGTTCAGCGAGACCGAGTCGCGCAAGGGCCCGCAGATCGGCAGTGCGCTCACCGACCTCGAGGTCGACATCCTGCAGGGTCGCAAGCCGGTGTCGGCCTGGACCGACGCCGTGAAGACCTGGAAGGCCGGTGGCGGCGACGCCATGCGGGACGAGTTCGCCGAGGCCTTCGCCGCCGCTGCCGAAGGCTGATCTGCGCTTGCCGGCCGGCACGGACCTGTCCGGGTCCGTGCCGGCCGGTGCGCGGTCAGGACCCCGTCGAACCGGACGCCTGGAGGCGGTCCAGGAAACTCGAGGAGGACGATGAGGCAGCCCCAGCTGCTGATGACCTTTGACGACTGCACGGTCGATCACTGGTTCGCCCACCGCGGCGTGTTCGTCGACACTGACGCGCGTGTGACGTTCTTCGTCTCGCACGCCGACCGGATCACCGATGACGAGACCGACAAGCTGCGGGCGTTGCAGCGCGAGGGTCACACGATCGCGAGCCACGGCCTGCGTCATCTCGACGGCCCGGCGTACGTCGCCCGGCATGGTCTGGCGGCGTACCTGGCGAACGAGATCGAGCCGTCGATCAGTGCGCTCGCCGCACGCGGTCTTGGCCATCGCGACTTCGCCTACCCCTACGGCCGCCACGACCGGGCCACCGACGACGCTCTGACGGCCCGGTTCTCCTGGGTGCGGACGACCTCGGCCAGGCACCTCGACGGACGCGCCACGCACGTCCGCGTCGACCTCGACAGTCCGACCCGGGTGCTGCCCTCCCGCGGCATCGACGTGGGCCGGCGCGGTGTCGCGAACCCCGATGACTGGGCGGCACTGCTCGCCGTCCTTGACGAGAGCGCACGCACCGGAACGGGAGTCTGCCTGTACGCGCACGACATCGCCGAATGGGATCAGGGACTGGCCGAGGGGCGCAACTTCATCACACCCGATCGATTGCGAGCGGTGCTGACAGCCGCGCAGGAACGCGGACTCACGGCCGACGGGTTCGAGGTGTTGCCCGACTGAACTCTGGCGCGAGGACCGGAGCGGCGCTCCACCAGCACGATTGACACGATCACCGACAGAAGGAACACATGCTTCACGATGAGCGGGCGGCAGCCCCAGCGATGGCAACGAGCGTCGTCCCGGACTGGGACCAGATACGCAGCCGGGTCGTCGAGCCCGGTTGGGCGGCGGACACCCTCGAGGCGGTGCGCGAGGACTTCGAGTTCTGGCAGTCGCACCTGCGGTTACCGGGACCCGACCAGGTCAGCGCCTGGACGCACCACTACTTCTGCGACGACGACGGTGAGCCGTTGCGGTTCGACCCGGGCAGCCCGGACGAACACGTGTGCCCCACCTGTGGGCGCGCCTACCGCGGGGAGCCCTGGGACGGCGCGTGGCGAACCCGGATGCACAACATGGCAGCGGCCCAGTCGCAGCGGGCGGCACTGCTCGCGCGGCTCGAGCGCGACGAGGATCGGCGGCGGAGCGCCACCGATGCCCTCGCCGAGATCGTGGACCGCTACGCCTGTGACTACGGCTCCTACGCGTTGCACGGCGTCAACGTCGGGCAAGGGCGAGTGCTGCCGCAGAACCTGGACGAGTCGGTCTGGGCCATCGGGCTGCTGCGCTCGGTCAGATGGGCGGGGCCGCTGCTGGCGGAGTCGACCCGGGCCGCGGCCCGGCGCCTGGCCGGGGAGATCGCTGCCGTGCTGGCGCCCCAGCTCGGGATGATCCACAACATCCACTGCTGGCTCGTCGCCGCGCTGGCGGAGTGTGCGGTCGCCATCGGCGACGAGGAGTTGCTCAGCACGGTGACCGAGGGCCCCTTCGGAGCCCGGAACCAGATCCTCGAAGGTTTCCACCCGGAGGGTCTGTGGTTCGAGGTGAACCCGCACTACCACTTCTACGCGGTCAACGCGCTGCTGTCCTTCGTCGAGGTCGCCGGGCCGGGAGCGCTCGCGGACGAGCATGCCGAACGGCTCCTTCGGGCCGTGCAGGCGCCGGCGAGACTGGCGTACTCCGACGGCCGGGTGCCCGCCTACGGCGACGGCTGGCCGAACAGTTTCCTCGGCGACTTCGCCCAGACCGCCGAGGTCGCGTCGAGGCTGCTGCCGGGAGCGAGCGCGCAGCTGGCGTCGTCCTACCTCGGCGATGCTCCGGCGCCCGTCGAGCTGTGGTTCGGAGCGGGCCGGGTCTCCGGTCCGTCGCCCGAGCGCGACGGCCGCTACAGCGTCGGCGCGATGGTGTTCGGCGCGGACTCGCTGCCGGGCACCGACGACGGCGTGACGCCGGCCTCGTTCGTGTGGCCCGGGCCGGGCATCGGTGTGCTCCGGAGCCCGTTGGCTCGGCTGGCGATGCGGTTCGGTCCGGATGCGGGCTGGCACGATCACCACGACAAGCTCTCGGTGGACGTCGAGTGTGGCGGATGGCGCAGCCTGGACCTCGGAACCAGCGGTTACGGAGCCGACATCACGGTGTGGATGCGTTCGCAGGCGGCGCACAACCTGCTCGTCGTCGGCGAACGGCAGCAGCCCCGGCACGCCGGTGTGCTGCTCCACGCCGATGACCGGTCCCTGGTGGCGCAGTCCAGCTGGAACGGCGCCGAGGTCCGCCGCAGCCTGCACCTGACGGCATCGGGCTGGACCGACGAGATGGAGGTGGCCGGGGTCCCGGGAACTGCGCTGGAGTGGCTGTTCCACGGTGACGGCACGATCGTCGCTGCGGCCGGCCCGGTGATCGACCTGCCGTCCGACGACCTCGGGCACGGGTGGCTCACGGACGTCCGGTCGTTGACCGTGCTGGACGGCATCGTGACCGTGACGTGGGATCACCCGGATGCCCCCGTCCTGAGGCTCGCGGTGCCGCCCGGCTGGACGGCGTACCGTGCCTGCGCGCCCGCCAACCCGACGGGCCTACCGCTCGGGGTCATCGCGGTACGGGGTCTCACGCAGGGCGCGACGACCCTGCGTGCGACGTTCACGCGGGAAGGGTCGCGCGCATGACCGGCCAGGCGCGCGAGAGCGGACTCGCGGCAGCCTCGATGGCGGTCCTGGACCAGTGGTGGGATCCCGGCATCGGCCTGGTCGTCGATCCTGACTGGTCGCCGACCCAGCGGCGGGCCCGGGTGCGCGAGACCTGCTGGTACGCGCTCGGGCTGCTCGCCCGTGGCGGTTCCACCGACACCCCGCGCGCGGTGCGCGCGATCGAAGCCGTGCTGGACCACCAGATCGATCAACCTGGCACGCCCTGGCACGGCACCTGGCTCCGCTGGCCCGAGGAGCCGACGCCCGTCGACGGTGCGCGAGCGTTCCGTGACTACGACCCCAACTGGCGTGAGTTCATCGGCTGCGCCCTCCTGCACCTCCTCGTCGAGCGGGAGGGTCACCTGCCCGCCGAGCTCGTCGCTCGGATCGACCACGCGCTCGACCTGGCCGTGGCAGGCACGCTCGCACGTGGGGTCGACCCGCTGTACTCCAACATCGCGCTCATGGCCGGATTCCTGATGCACGCCGTCGGGCGTCGCCGCGGGGACCGCGACTGCGACGTGAGCGGCCTCCACCTGATGGGGCGGGTGCTCGAGGCGTTCGAAGTCCGTGGGGCGTTCGAGGAGTACAACTCGCCCACCTATTACGGCATCGACCTCTACGCGCTCGCCCTCTGGCGCCGCTACGGAGGCGAGCCGGGCACGGTCCAGCGAGCCGGCGCCGTCGAGCTCGCGCTCTGGCGCGACGTCGCCGACCACTATCATCCGGGACTGTGCAACCTGGCCGGGCCGTACGACCGTTCCTACGGGATGGACCTGAACTCCTACGCCAGTGGGATCGGGTTGTGGCTGTGGCAGGCCGTGGGCCGCGACGCCGCGCCGTTCCCGGACATCCGCGGTCCGTTCGAGCACTTCTGGGATCTCGCGCTCGGCCCGTCGGTGGAGGCGCTGGGCATCCCCGACCTGCCGGCACCGGTGCGCGCAGCGCTGACGTCCTTTCCCGGACCGCGCACCCTCGAGCAGCCGATCGACGGACGTCGGGTCGCTACGACGGTGCTCGACGTCAACGTCATGGTCGGCGCCGAGCATCTCGGTGGCGACCGCAGAGGTCTGGGCGATCAGTTCCATCCGTTGACCGCGCACTGGCGCCTCGGCACCGGCGTGGGCTGGCTCCGGCTGGTCAGCGAGCTCACGATCGACGTCGCCGCGGCCTCCGCGGGGAGCGACGCCGCCGAGGTCCGGCTGCGGTGGCCGGCGGGTGGCTCGTTCGCGTTCCAGGTCCGGGCGGACGGGCTCGACGGCGGATCGGTGACACCGGAGCGGTGGCGGCTGCCCGGGCTGGAGGTCGCCGTCACCGGCACCGCCGCATTGGAACGCGTCGAGTCCGACCCGGACGGCACGTGGTGGCTGCACTATCGGGCGCCGTCGGATGCCGACGGCGGAGCCGGCCTGACGTTGCGGTGGTCTCACCGGGGCGAGGTCCCTTGATCGGGCCGTGCCCGGCATGAGCGCCGGCGCTCCGGACCGGCCGTCCGGCCTGATGGTCGACCTGCAGTCGGAGCCGGTCGGCGTGGACCCCGCCGACGCCCGGTTCTCCTGGCTCGTCCCGGCACTCGGCGACGGCATGCAGGTCCGGTACCGGATCCAGGTGGCCGCCTCGCCGTCCTCGTTCGGAGCGCCGTTCTGGGACAGCGGGCCGGTCACGTCGTCGTCGTCGACCGCCGTGCCGTACGCGGGGCCGCGGCTGGCGGCATCGACACCGTACTGGTGGCGGGTGCGAGCGGACACGTCGGTGGCCGGTGACTGGGCGACGCCGTCACGGTTGATCACGGCAGCCGACTCGTGGGGCGGCGACGCGATCTGGGGACCCGTCGGCGTCGATGACTCGGGCGCCGAGAACTCGTGGGTGCTCCTGCGGCACGAGTTCGACCTGCCGGACGCGCCCGTTCTGTCGGCATTCGTCGAGGCGGCGGGGCGCTCGGCCGAGGGTGGGCAGACGTCACAGACCGGGCCTCGGGGCGGGCGGCAGTACGTCTACAAGTTGTGGGCCAACGCCTCCGTCGCCGGCCGGGGCAGCGTGCGCGACTCGGACTCGCGCGCCCGGTATCACACCCACGATCTCGCGGGCGCGCTCACGCCGGGCCGGAACGCACTCGCCGCGTTGTGCTGGGCTGAGCACGGGCGCCAGTTCATCGCCCGGCTCGTCGTCGTGCTCGCCGACGGCCGCCGGATCGAGGTACCGACCTCCAGCCGGTGGAGGGCCGCGAGCGGGGCGCGCCTGCTGCCCGGGTCCGCGGACATCGGCGGCGGCTGGTACCGAGCCCCCCGCGAGGACTGGGACGCCAGACACGAACCCGTGGGCTGGACCGAGCCCGGCTTCGACGACCGCGACTGGGCGTCGGCCCTCGTGTGCGCGGCTCCGCCCGATCCTGCCCCGGCGATCGTCAGCATCGAGCAGAGTCTCGGCGAGGTCGCCGAGGCGGCTCTGCAGCCGGACGGCCGCTGGTTCATCGACCTCGGTCGCGAGATCGTCGGAGGCATCCGCCTCGACGTCCACGGCCGTTCGGGTGCACGCGTGCACGTTCGGCTCGGGGAGGAGCTGGCGGACGGGCGCGTGCGGTTCCGGATGCGCACCCACAACGTCTACGAGGACACCTGGACCCTGCGTGACGGGCCGCAGTCCGTGGAGCACTGGGGGTACCGGGCGTTCCGCTACATCGAGCTCGAGGCGGACCCGGCGCTCGACCTGACCCACGCCGTCCGGCCCGTCGTGCTCCGCTCCCCCTATGTGGGCGGTGCCGCGTTCTCCTCCTCCGACCCGGACCTGGACCGGGTGTGGGAGCTGTGCCGGTACACGATCGAGGCGACCTCGCTCGACGTGTACATCGACACCCCGGCTCGCGAGCGCGGCCCGTACGAGGGGGATGCGTACGTGAACCAGCTCTCCCAGTACGCGGTCGAGCGTAGCTACGCGCTGGCACGCTACTCCGGCGAGTACCTCACCCGGCGCTCCACCTGGCCGTCCGAGTACCACCTGATGCCGGTCCTGATCGCGTGGGAGGACTACGTCACCACCGGCGACGACCGGCAGTTGCGGGCCGACTTCGAGCACTGGGCGGCCCTCAACCACGACCGGCACCTCGACGAGAACGGGTTGCTTCGCAAGGACCCGGTGCCCACGGCGGGCAACTGGGACGCCGATCTGGTCGACTGGCCGCCCACGTACCGGGACGGGTACGAGTTCACCGAGGTGAACACCGTGCTGAATGCCTTCCAGGCAGCCGCCTACGCTGCCCTCGCCCGTATCGCCGAGGTCGTAGACCGCCCGCGCGAGGCCGCCCACTACCGTGACCTGGCCGACCGGACGCGGACCGCCGTCAACTCCCTCCTGCTCGACGCGGCCGCCTACCGTGACGGGCTGGGCTCGACCCATCACTCCCAGCACGCCACAGCTTTCCCGGTCGCTCTCGGCCTCGCTCCGGCCGACCGGCTCGCGGGGCTCGGTGACTGGCTCGCCCGCGACGGCATGAGGATGAGCGTCTACGGTGCCCAGTTCCTCCTCGAGGCCCTCTGCCGGGCGGGCCGGAGCGACCACGCGCTCGCGCTCATGTCCGCGTCCGGGCCGAACAGCTGGCTCCATCTGATCGACGACCTCGCTGCCACGATCGTTCCCGAGGCATGGGATCCGTCCCTGAAGCCCAACATGACGTACTCCCACGCGTGGGGGTCGGCCCCGGTCAATGTGCTGGCTCGATGGGTCCTCGGGGTGCGTTCGCAGTCCCCCGGGGCTGCGCGACTCGTGATCGAACCGCGTCCCGGTCCGCTCAACAGCCTGTCCGGGACGGTCCCCACCATCCGGGGCCCGGTCACCGTCGCTTACGACCGTGCCCGTGGCACCCTGCGCGTCGCGACGCCGCCGAACACCACCGGCCACCTCATCGTCCACCGGGCCGAGCTCGGTCTCTCCGAGGGCGCCACGGTCGAGGGCCCCGCGGGCGCTGCCATCGCCTGGGCTGCCGACCGGGTTGAGATCAGGAACGCCGCCGCGGGCGAGATGACCATCAGGTGGGATGCCACGCTCCCCAGACGTGGCACCGTCGGGTAGTTTGCCAGTCCGGCAACAGTAGTTGTCGTAAGGGCACCCCGGACCTCAGGCTTGACATCGACGAGAGGAGCCCGGATGGACCAGGCGGTATGGGACGAGATCTACGCTGAGCGGAACTGGAGCGGCGCGGTCAACGGCGCCCTGGCGGTCGAGGCCGCCGACCTCGAACCGGGACGGGCGCTGGATGTGGGTTCCGGCGAGGGCGGGGATGCGCTCTGGCTCGCGGCCCGCGGATGGCGAGTGACGGCGACGGACATCTCCCCCGTGGCACTCGACCGCGCGGCCGCGTCCGTGACCGCCGAACACGGGGACCGGATCGAGTGGGTCCACGTCGACCTGACCGCCGAAGCGCCCGAGCCGGGCGGGTACGACCTGGTCTCCCTGATGTACTTCCCGCTGCTGCGCAGCCAGGGCCCGACGGCGGTGCGTGCCCTGACCGACGCCGTCGCCCCGGGCGGGTTGTTCCTCATGGTCGCGCACGACCTGGGCGCACCTGCGGACCGGACCGCCGCAGGGCACGGGCACAACCACGACCACGGCGTGCCCGCCGGTGCCGGCCCGGCCGGCGGCAGTCCCTCACGGCAGTGGCGAGGACCGGACCCCGATGAGTTCCTGCGCCCGGAGGAGTTCGCGGCGACGCTGGGCGAGGGCTGGCAGGTCGAGACGCTGGAAACCCGTCCGCGGGTGGTACCGACCAGCGGGGCGGGCGTCGGCCATGTGGACGACGTCGTGCTGCGCGCCCGTCGGACCGCCTGACTCAGCCGGGGAGGTCCGCGCCGGACGTCACGCCTGCGGGCGCCGTTCCGCACCCGGATCGTCGTCGCCGTCGGCACCTGACTCCTCGGGGCCATCGGCGACGGACCCGCCGACCGCGCTCACGGTGGCCTCGGTCCCGACCGGCTCCGGCCCGGCTACGGCGTCGACCGCGTCCGGGTCGGCCGCCTCGGGCTCCGGATCGGCACCGGCCTTGGCATCCCGGAACCGGGCGAGTTGTTTTCGCGCCTCGGCGTCGGTGACCAGGTACGCGCTGATCCAACGGGACGCGGGGTGGGCATCCACGAGGACGGCCTTGGCGAACAGGGTCAGTGGGACCGCGAGGATGGCGCCGAGTGGGCCGACCACCAGAGTCCAGAACGTCAGGCTGAGGAAGCTGACCACCGGACTCAGCCCGACCGCATCGCCGGTGACCTTCGGCTGGATGATCGTCTGCACGGTGAAGTTGAGCACCGAGTAGACGACGATCACCCAGATCATCTGGCTCAACCCGCCGTCGACCAGGGCGATCAGTGCCGGCGGGATCAGGCCGAGGACGAACCCCACGTTCGGGATGTAGTTGGTCACGAAGGCGAGCACGCCCCACACGAGGACCATCGGCACCCCGATGATCGACAGTGCGATCACGTCGAGCACGGCCACGATCAGGCCGAACACGGTCGCGACGATCCAGTACTTGCGAACGCCGGTGACGAAGTCGGCCAGGGCGGCGGTGAGGTTGGGCCGTTGGGCGACGGACAGCTCGAACCTGCGCCCGACGTTGGTCGAGTCGATGGCCAGGAAGAACATGACGACCAACAGCAGTGCGGCCTGACCGCCTGCGGACGACATCCCCTCCAGCACGGTGCCGAGCAGCCCGACGATCCGGTTCAGGTCGAAGTCGCCGAGCACCCCTTCGAGCGTCTGCTCGTCGACGCCGAACTGGCTCAGCCACTCGATGAGGTCGGTGTAGATCGCTTGGAACCGATAGGAGTACGCCGGCAGTTCGGTGACCAGGCGGGCGACCGAGAGGGCCAGCATGATCACAAGTGCTACGAGGATCACGTACAGGAACAGCAACACCAGGATCGCTGCGACCATCGGGGGAACCCGGTGCCTGGTGAGCCACATCTGCAGGGGCCGGGCGGACACGATGAGCGTGAGCGCGAAGAACGTGGGCGCGATGATGCTGGACGCGAAGTGCAGGCCGACCGCGGCGATCGTGAGTCCCCCGAGCACGAGCGCCGTGGTCTGCAGTGAGGGCCGCGAGTTGACCTCGAGGACGCCCGTTCCTGACTGGGTGGACATGCTGCTCCTGTGCTGGGACCCGCTGACGATGACGCGGCGGGGGCTGCCCCGCGCGGCCAGTCTTCCACGCCGGGAGGTTGCTTTCGTGAAGCACCGCCCGGCGGCGGCCTCGGTCAGCGACCGGTCGTCAGCGCGCCGTCGGTGGCGTCGGCCCTGACGGCCGGCTCGATCGCGGCGGCCGGTTCGACGGCGGCCGGGTCGGCACCGGGCCCGTCGCCTTCGGCCGCACCCTCGCCCGGGCCGGCGGCGTGCGGCCGGTTCCGCTGGGCGATCCAGACCGCGGCGGCACCGAGGACCACCAGCACCGCGCCCATCGGGCCGGCCGGGGTGCCCGGCACGACCGCGTCGAGGAGCAGCCAGCCACCGAAGGCGAAGAACATCACTGCGGCGCCGAGCTGGATGACGTGCTCGGGCAGGTGCTTGCCGAGTACGGCGCCTACGACGATGGCCAGCGCGTCAGCGGCGACCATGCCGAGGGTGGAGCCGATCCAGACCCCGGCCCAGTCGTGGTCGGTGGCGAGAGCGACGGTGGCGAGCATCGTCTTGTCGCCGAGCTCGGCGAGGAAGAACGCGGAGGCGACGGCGATGAAGGCCGACCTCTTCACGCGGGCGGCCTTGGCCTCCTCGTTGTCGCTGAGGCTGTCACCGCGCAATGTCCAGAACCCGAAGAAGATGAATGCCAACCCACCGATGACGGAGATCAGGCCGGTCGGGATGGCGTTCCCGAGCACGTGGCCGAGGCCGACGGAGGCGACGTGCACCAGGGCCGTTGCGGCCGTGATCCCGCCGAGGACGACCCACCAGCGGTAGCGCAGCGCGAACGTCATGGCCATCAGCTGGGACTTGTCCCCCAGTTCGGCGACGAAGATCACGGCGAAACTCAACACGAGCGCAGACAGCACGGAGTAGACCCCTCATCGATCGCGGGGAATGCCCCGCGATCTTTGACATTACGCGCGCGTTCGACGCGGAATCAAATCCCGCGAAGTATTCGCATCACCGAATTCTCGAATAGTGAGAATGTTCGCCTCTGCGAACAATTATGAATTCGGCGGACCGAACAATTCACCGGGCCGCGGCACGCACCGCGTCCACGCCGCGGTTGGCGAGTTCGTCCGCGCGCTCATTGCCCGGATCGCCCGAGTGGCCCTTGACCCAGACCCAGTGCACCGTGTGCCGGGCCACCTGCTCGTCGAGGGACTTCCAGAGTTCCACGTTCTTGACGGGCTTCTTGTCCGCGGTGCGCCAGCCATTGCGCTTCCAGCCGGCCAACCAGGTCTTCATCCCGTTCATCACGTAGGAGGAGTCCACGTGCAGGGTCACGTCGCACGGCTGGTTCAGCGCACGCAGGCCCTCGATGACCGCGGTGAGTTCCATCTTGTTGTTCGTGGTGAGTTCCTCGCCGCCGAACAATTCACGCTCGTGTTCGCCGAAGCGCATCCAGGCACCCCATCCGCCCACTCCCGGGTTGCCCTTGCAGGCACCGTCGGTCCACATCGACACCACAGGGAGTTCGGGTTCAGCCATGACTGGCACCCTAGATCGTCGGAGCGGGTCCAGTCATACCGGCGGCCGCGCAGCACTGGTGCGCGGCCCGGCCGGGCGTCTACCTTGGGCATCAATCGAGACGGGATGTGGCCATGGGCGCGAACGACATCGATCCGAACACCGGCACCACGCCGCGATTCGTCTCGCGCGGTTTCACGGGTCGGGCACGCCGGGCCCGATCGGCCCGCCTCCCACCGGGACAGTACGACGTCGGCACCGGGTTCCCGGTGCTGTCCGCCGGCCCGACACCCAATACCCACCTGTCCCGCTGGGACTTCACCGTCCAGGGCCAGGTGGATCAGGTGCGGCACTACTCCTGGGCGGAGTTCCGGTCCCTGCCCCGCGAAGACGTCGAGGTCGACATCCACTGCGTGACGAGCTGGTCCAAGTTCGACACCCGGTGGGAGGGCGTCTCCGTGGACACGCTGCTCGGTGACGTCGAGTCCGAGGCGGAGTACGCGCTCGCGTTCAGTGATGGCGGGTACACGACCAATCTGCCGCTGGCCGATCTCACCGGCGGCCGAGCCTGGGTCGTGGACACCTACGACGGCGCGCCGTTGCGACCCGAGCACGGTGGCCCGGCCAGGCTGCTCGTGCCACACCTGTACTTCTGGAAGTCCGCCAAGTGGGTGCGCGGACTTGTCCTCGGCGAGGTCGAGGAGCTCGGCTTCTGGGAGAGGTTCGGCTACCACCGTTACGGGGACCCATGGCGCCAGCAGCGCTACGCCGGCGACTGAACTGGCAGGTGGCAGACGTGCTGAGCGTCACGGCCGAGACGCCGACGGCGAGCCGCCTGCGCCTCGCCGTCCACGACTGGGCGGGGCATGACGCCGGGCAACACGTGGACGTGCGGCTGACCGCGCCGGACGGTTACACGGCGCAGCGCAGCTACTCGATCGCCTCGCCGCCGCAGGCGCCGCACCTGGACCTGGTCGTCGAGCGCCTCGAGGACGGCGAGGTGTCGGGCTACCTGACCGAGGAGTTGCGCGGCGGCGACCTGCTCGAGCTGCGCGGGCCGATCGGCGGCTACTTCGTGTGGCCGGCGACGGCGGCCGGTCCGGTCCAGCTCATCGCCGGAGGCTCCGGCGTGGTTCCGTTCCTGTCGATGCTCGGCCACCATCGCGCCACCCGCAGCGAGACCCAGGTGCGGTTGCTGTACTCGGCCAGGTCCGAGGCGGATCTGATCGGCACCGGCGAGCTCGCCGGCGCCGGAATCTCGACGACCGTGACCCTGACCCGCGCCGCGCCGCCCGGTTGGGAGGGCCTGCGACGTCGGGTCGACGTGACGATGCTCGCCGAGCACACGCTCGCGCCGGAACGCTCGCCGCTGGTGTTCGTGTGCGGGCCGACGTCCTTCGTCGAGACCGTGGCAGCCGGACTGCTCAGCCTCGGTCACGACCAGTCTCGGATCAAGACGGAACGCTTCGGCGCCACGGGAGGACCCTGATGAGCACGCCACCGAACCCGCCGGACCGACGGCTGGACATCAACGCAGCCGCCGGACCGCTCGCCGAGTTGTTCGCCGTGGACCTCACGCTGGCCACGGTCCAGTGCGACGGCTGCGCGGTCACCACGGATCTGGCGCGGTACGACGTGTACGCGGACGGCCCCGGCCTGGTGATCCGCTGCCGGGGCTGCGACCACGTCGTGCTGCGCTACTCCACCGCCGGGGGCCGGCTGCGGCTGGACATGACCGGCACGCGCCTGCTCATCCTCCCGGGCGCGGGTTCGGGAGCCGCTGCGCGCCCAGGATCTTGACCATGGCCCGATCGGTCTCGGTAGCCGTGTGGTCGGTCCCAGCAGCGTCCGTCCAGGTGTAGGTCACGGTCGAGAGCAGGCCGGTGTCGGTGTAGCCGAGTCGCTCGTACAGCGCTTGCGCCCGGAGGTTGTCGAGCCCGACGCCGAGGCATGCGCGCGGATGCCCACGGCCGGCGATCCGGCGTTCCGCCTCGGCGATCAATGCGGTGCCGACTCCCCGCGAGCGGGTGCGCTCGGCCACGTGCACCGTGGCGATCTCCGGGATCGGGCCGAGCCTGTCGGCGACGTCACCGCCGTGGTAGCCGTCCCAATGGATGACTGCGGTGCCGACCGGGCGACCGTCCGCAGTCCTCGCCACGAGGTGGTCGATCAGTCCTGCCTCGGCCCGCGCGTGATGCGACTCGTGGGCGCGGCCTGCGGGCAGGGCGGCCTCCAGCGCGGCGACGTCCTCCGGGGAGGAGTCAGAGATCGAGACGGCAGCGGTGGATGTCACGGCACCCGAACGTCAGTTGGCCGCGAGCAGTGACCCGAGTGCCGAGGTGAAGAAGCGCAGGCCGTCCGTGCCGGAGCCCTCGGGGCCGAACCCGGCCTCGACGGCGTGCTCGGGGTGCGGCATCAGGCCCACCACGTTGCCGCGCGCGTTCGTGATGCCGGCGATGTCCCGGCGGGAGCCGTTCGGGTTGCCGACGTAGCGGAACACGACGCGTCCCTCGCCCTCGAGCTCGTCGAGGGTGGCCTCGTCGGCGATGAACTGCCCGTCCTGGTTCTTCAGCGGGACCACGATCTCCTCGCCGGCCGCGTACTCGTTCGACCAGGCGGTGGTGTTGTTCTCCACCCGCAGCGTCTGGTCCTTGCACACGAAGGTGAGGTGCTCGTTCTTGATCATGGCGCCGGCGAGCAGGTGCGTCTCGCACAGGATCTGGAAGCCGTTGCAGATCCCGAGGACCGGCAGCCCGCCGTTGGCGGCGTCCACCAGGGCGCCCATGATCGGGGCGAACCGGGAGATCGCCCCGGCACGCAGGTAGTCGCCGTAGGAGAAGCCGCCGGGCAGGATGACCGCGTCGACCTCGGCGAGGGAGTCGTCCGCGTGCCACAGCCGCACCGGCTCGGCGCCGACGAGGCGCACCGCGCGGGCGGCGTCCCGGTCGTCGAGGCTGCCGGGGAAGGTGATCACACCGATGCGGGCCATCAGTCCTCCGTGGCGACGTGCACCGAGACGACGTCCTCGATGACCGGGTTGGAGAGCACCTCTTCGGCGGCCCTGCGGGCCGCGGCGAGGACGTCCTCGGTCGCCTCCCCGTCCACCTCCAGCTCGAACCGCTTGCCCTGACGCACCGACGCGAAGCCGGTGAACCCGAGCCGCGGCAGCGCACCCGCGACCGCCTTGCCCTGGGGGTCCAGGATCTCCGGCTTCGGCATGATCTCCACGACGACACGTGCCATCTGAGCGGGACTCCCTGGTTCTACGAAAGGTGACGGGACGCCCCGATCCTACCGGCCGCCGTCGCCGGTCCGGCGAGGTGCCCGTAGAACGGGCAGTCGGCTCAGACGGCGCCGAGCACCCCGTCGAGCGGTGCGGGCACCCGGTCCAGGTCGAGCGCGTCGACGAGCGCCGGCGCGTAGGCGATCTTTCGCCCGCCGCGGGTGCCGAGGAACCGGCGGAGCTGGGCGGTCAGGGGTCGGTCCCGCTGGGCCGGTTGCTGCTGCATCGTCCGGAACGAGCCGAGTTCGCCGCGCTCGTCGATGACGGCCTCGACGGCGTCGGTGCCAAGGGCGCGGATCAGCTCGTCCTCGAGGTCGGCGACGCAGACGAAGAACCCGCGCTGCTCCAGTTGCGCTCGGGTCAGGTCCGCGCCGAGCCCGGCTGCGGCCAGTCCGCGCCGGTAGTAGCCGACCTCGGCCACGTCACACAGACCGGCGAGGTCAAGGCCGAGCCCGCGTGGGCCGAGCCGCTCGAGGTAGCGGCGGATGTTCGTGGCGCCGCCCATCGCGACGACGGCGACGCCCTCGGCGGCCAGATCCCGGCCCCGGCGGCCGGCCAGGCGTTCGAGCGCGGCGCTGTCACTGCGCCCCTCGACCAGCACCGCTGCACGCATGGCTCGGGTCAGGCGCCGAACGTCAGGCCGGTGATCCGCTCATAGGCCTCGACGTAACGGTCCCGGGTGCGGGCGACCACGTCCGCGGGCAACGCCGGCGGGGGCTCCTCCGAGTGCCGGTCCCACCCGGACTCCGGCGACGTCAGCCAGTCCCGGACGAACTGCTTGTCGAAGCTGGGCTGGGCCCGGCCGGGCTGCCACTGGTCGGCCGGCCAGTACCGGGACGAGTCCGGGGTCAGTACCTCGTCACCGAGGATCAGTTCGCCGCTCACCGGGTCGGTGCCGAACTCCAGCTTGGTGTCCGCAAGGATCACGCCACGCTCGGCCGCGATCTCTTCGGCACGTGCGTAGACGGCGAGGGTGGTGTCCCGGAGCCGGGAGGCGACGTCCTGACCGATCTGGGCGGCGACCACGTCGAACGAGACGTTCTCGTCGTGCTCACCGACGGCCGCCTTGGTGGCCGGGGTGAAGATCGGCTCGGACAGCCGGGAGCCGTCCACGAGGCCGTCCGGCAACGGCACCCCACACACCTCACGGGTGGCTTCGTACTCCACCAGTCCGGAGCCGGTGAGGTAGCCGCGGGCCACGCACTCCACCGGGTACATCTGGAGCCGACGGCAGATCATCGCCCGGCCGGCGACCTGCTCGGGCACCTCGAGCGAGACGACGTGGTTGGCCACGAGCGGGCTCAGCTGGTCGAACCACCACAGGCTCAGCGCGGTGAGGACGGCGCCCTTGTCGTCGATGGTCGTCGGGAGCACGTGGTCGTAGGCGCTGATCCGGTCGCTGGCCACGACCAGGACCACGTCGGTGGCGCCGTCGTCGGGCACGTACAGGTCGCGGACCTTGCCCGAGTAGGTGTGCCGCCAGCCGGGCAGCGCGGGTGGGGTGGTCGCCGTGTCGGTCACGGGTCCAGTCTGGCACCATCATCGCGGCCGCCCGCGCCTCCGCCCGGTCACGGCGCGGTCACCTCGAGGACGCCGTGCGCGCCGCGTTCGGCATCGCTCATCACGTGGTTGACGACCGGGTAGCGCCCGGCCTCGGGCATCACGAGCTCCACGAACCCGCCCTGTGCGGCGCCGAGCGCGAGGGTCTGCGCGCCGCCCCCGGTGGCCTCGCCGGAGGTCAGCAGGTAGGCGCCCTCGGCGAACACCGTGTCGAACTGGCCGCCGACGACGTGGAACGAGGTGCCCCGGTTCGGCCCGGCCGCGAGCACCCAGATCCGCACCCGCTCCCCCGCGACGGCCTCGAGTGGCGCGAAGTCGTAGGCGTTCGCGTACCCGTTGAAGACCACCAGGTCCGCCTCCCCCGCCGCGACCTTGGCGGTATCGACCTCGCCCCCCTGTTCGCCCAGGTAGTACTCGGACTGGATCAGTACGTACTCGCGGTCGACCGGCGCCAGGCCCGGCGGGTCGATGATCACCGCCCCGAACATGCCGTTCGCGATGTGGGCGCTCATCGGCATCGTGGCGCAGTGGTACATCCAGATCCCTGACCGGGTGGCCGTGAACGTGTAGGTGAGCGACTCCCCGGGCGCGATCGTGCGCATCGGCTCGTCCGGCGCCAGCGCCCCGGCGTGGAAGTCGATCGAGTGCCCGATGGTGCCGTCGTTGACCAACGTGATCACGAACGTGTCCCCGATCCGGCCGTGCAGGGTGGGGCCGGGCGCCGTTCCGTTGAACGTCCAGAGCGTCTGGGTGACCCCGGGCGCGACCTCCCTCTCGGCCTCGCCGACCGTGAACGTGTACTCGTGCGTGGTACCCGCCGGGATCGAGGGGACGACGGCGTCCGGCGCCTCCCAGCCCGGCCCGGGGGTCGCGCCAGGGTCGAGGTCTGCGGCGGCACCGGCGCCGGTGCCGCCGGCCGGGTCGTGGCCGTCGTGCTCCGCCGCACCGCCGGCGTCGCCCTCACCCGTCGCGGCCCCCGCGTCCGTGCCGCCACCGGTCACCTGGATGGCGAGCACCATGCCCATCTGGCGGTGCCCGATCACCGAGCACCAGGCGTCGAGGGACCGGCCCACCACGCCGACGTCGATCGTGGCGGACTCCCCGGGGGCGAGCCGCCCCGAGCTCATGCCGTTGTCGAGCACCAGGTCGTGCACCTGGGTCGCGTCGGTGTTGTGCACCTCGAGCACGAGCCGGTTCCCTGCTGGCACCTCGATCGCATCCGGCGTGAACCGCATGTCCGCGGCCTCGACCACGACGGTGGTGCTCTGCCCGGTCCCCGCCGCCCCGGCGCCTGCTCCCGCGCCCGCGCCGACCGCCGCCGGGTCCGCGGCGACTGCCGCTGCGACGGCGAGGGCGAGGGCGGCCAGACCGGCCACGGCCTGGCTCCGATACCGGTGTGGCACCGGTGCGACCGGACCGGTCGTGGGCGGGGTCCGCCCGGCCGAGCGCGCCCGGCGGTTCATCACCGCGGCGGCCACGAGCAGGGGCAGGAAGGACCCGAGCCCGATCAGAACCGCGAACGACGCCGCGACGAGCACAAGCGAGGGCACCGGTGCCACGCCGAGCACGAGGCCCGCGTTGGCGACCGCGACCCGCCACCCGGCGCCGCGCTCGATCGTGGTCATGGTCGCGCGCAGGACCGCCGGCCCACCGCCGAGCACCACCGGTGCCAGGTACGTCATCGCGCCGATGAGCACCTGGGCGGCGAACCCGGCCGCGAACGGGACCGTCACCGCGCCGACGGCGTCCGCCAGCTCGGCCCAGTCCGGGGTACGCGCCACGATGACGATCAGCTGCACGAGGCCGAACACCAGCCAGCAGATCCCGGCCAGCACGGACAGGGTGGGCATCGCCGTCGGCGGTTTCGTGCGCGCCACCCGGAGCATCGGGGTCCCGATCCAGGCGATCCCGACCAGGTAGCCGACCAGCCCGGCCAGCACCAGGATCCTGGAACCGGCGGCCGCGCCGACCGCGATCGCCACGACCGAGCCCGCCAGGATCCACAGCGCGCGCCGGGAGGCGGCCTCGCCGTCGGGGTCGATGCGGGTGCGCAGCATGGTCGGCCAGAGCGTGACGAGCGTCCCGAGCACGGTGAGGCCGACGAAGCCGAGCAGGTTCACGGCCACGTGCGCCACCTGCAGGCGCGCCTGCCACTCGTCGGCCGGGCCGCGGGCCATGAGGACGCCCAGGCCGGCACCGACAGGCAAGAGCCAGGACGCCACGACGTAGTAGCGGATCGTGGCGGCGAACCGGGAGGAGAGGGCACGCCGGGCCCGCAGCGCCAGGGCCGTCCCGTGCGCGGCCATCGCGGCGCCCACCATGATCGCGCCGGCGAGCACCAGGAGCCAGATCCCGGCGACCACCCCGGCCACGGTTGCGATCACACCGACGTTGAGGGCGACGGCGCGCACCGTCTGCCAGCGCCGGGACGCCGGCCGCCGGCGTAGCAGTGCGTCCGTGAAGTGGGTGCTCCACACCCCGATGGCGTTCGTCACGGCGCCGAGCAGGAGCAGGTGCACGAGCAGCCAGCGCTGCTCGGGGATCCACCGGTGCGCGATGGCGACGACCACGACGGCGAGCAGCCAGAACGCGACCGGCGCGTTCGCGCGCAGGTGGTGGCGGGAGCGGTCCGGCATCGGCGGGAGCGGCGGGCGGCCGCCGCGTCCGTCCTCGGCCGTCGTGGGGCCGTCCGGAGCGGCCGGGTCCCTGGGTCCGGTTCGGGACCGCATCGCTCAGGCCTTGGATTCGGGCACGCGCGCAGGCACCTGCTCGGGCAGGTGGAGCACACACGCCCCCCGCTCGGCGAACGGCACGAGGCGCACTCCGACCGGGTCCGCACCGGACTCCTCCAGGAACCCCTGGACCATGCCCAGGTGCACGCCGCAGACCACGTGCTCGTGTCGGTGGGCGGCCTCCAGGAGTGGGCACCGGCGCAGCCGGACCACGTCCGAGCCGTGCTCCGGGTCGGGGTCGAAGCCGAGCCCGTCCAGGGTGTCGAGCACCTCGTCGTAGGCGTCCCCGGAGCCGACGTCCGGGGAGTCGGCGGGACCGGAGCCGATGCGCCTCGAGCCGGCGGGATCGAGAGCCAGGGACCGGCGGGCGGACGCCTGACGAGCGGCCGATCGGCGGGCCAGGTCCTGACCCCAGTATCGGCCGGCCGTGATCCCGGCCTCACGTGGATCCTCACTGGTCCGGGCGACCTGGGCGGCGAGCGCGGTCGCCAGGCCGACGTACTCCTGGGTCGCCATCGGCGCATCCGGCTCGGTGGCGGCGTACAGCCAGGCCGGCCGGCCCCTCCCCTTCGCCGCGGCCCGGGTGCGCGTGACCAGTCCGGCCTCGATGAGGGCGTCGAGGTGCTCCCGCACGGTGTTCTGGTGCTGGTGCAGTGCCTGGGCGAGGGCGCCGACGGTGCACGGGGCGGACTGCTGCGCCAGCAGGTCCAGCACGGCCCCGCGAGCCGCGCTCATCGGCGTGTGCACCGACGCCGGTGGCAGCACCGGCCGCGGTCCAAGGTCCGACGGGCGACCTCGATTAATTATCACGGAATGCAGTGTAATAAAGTTTGGACGCCACGCACACCATTCCGGAGGACGTCATGACCACGCTCGTTGTCGCCAGCACCCAGGCCGATGCCACCGCCGTCGAGGAGCTCCGCGCCCGCCACACGGAACTCGGGGCCGCGCTGCGGGCGCGCACCGATGCCCTGTTCGCCGCCGCTGCCGGCGGCTCCGTCGCGGCCCAGGCCGCCCGGCGCGAGGTGCAGGAGTTCACGGCCGCCGCAGTGCTGCCGCATCTGACCCGGCTGGCCGCCGACACCCTCGCGCAGGCCCGTGAGCATGGCGGGACCCGACTCCTGGCGCAGAGCCTCGCGGGCCAGCAGGCGGGCATCGTCGGCGCGGCCCAGTCGCTCGCCGACGCGCCCGACCCGATCGCCGGCGTCGCTGCGGCCGGCGCCCTGACCGCGCTCACCACCGCCCACCTCGCCGACGTCGACGACCACCTGCTGCCGGCCCTGGCGGCCCTGCCGGGCGTATCGCTCGCCGACCTCGCTGCGACTCTGCCCACCCTCGGCGACGCGGGCCACGGCCACGCCTGCGGATGCGGCGGCACCGAGGCGGCGGAACCAGAACTGGATGCCCGGACCGTGCCGCACGCGATCCGGCACGCAACCGTCTTCGGGGCGCTTGATGCGGTGCGGCCCGGAGCGTCGATGATCCTCGTCGCACCCCATGACCCGCTGCCATTGCTGGCCCAGTTGGAGCAGCGCCGGCCCGGCGCGTTCGACGTGACATACGTCGAGCGGGGCCCGCAGGCCTGGCGGCTGCGGTTCAGCCGGAACTGAGCGATTCCGCGGCGCATCGCCAGGGGGCGTCACCGGCGAAACGGCGCGTCGAGCCCGGCGCTGCGTCACTGATTCACGTGACGGGTCGGTGGCGCAGCGGCACGTCCGGCCTGGCGTCTGCGCCGGGTCCGGACGGCATAATGCCTGGCATGGAACTCGACGCCGTCTCCGACCTCACGGAGCAGTTGGGTCGGTCGCTGGTCACCGCGGCGAACGTCGAGGCCGGCACCCAGTCCTGGCTGAGGTTCGACGTCGAGTGGTCGCAGGCAGGCACGCAGCACAGCGGTCGCGCGTACCTGACCGACACCGGGCACGCGGCCCCACGACCCGTGCGGGTGCCGGACGCCGCCGTCGGAGCTCTGGCCGCGCTGCGCGCGCACATGAGCGCACCCGGCAGGGGCGCGTGGCTGTCCGCGACGGCGTCGATGACTCCGCCGGGGTCGCTGGACGTCAGCTACAACTACGACCGCCGCCCGTACTGGAACTCGACCACCGGCTCGATGCTCGACGCGCCGGAGGAGCCACCGGTGCCCACCGACGAGAAGTGGCTGGCCGACCTGCGCCGCCACCCTCGGGAGCGCGACCTGGTGCCGGCCTGGCTGACCCTGGATCACGTGGAGGGTGAGGAGGCGGCCCGGTTGCGTGCCGCGCTGGGCACGATCGGGCACCCGCAGCGCGGGGTCGTGCTGCCCGGCGACGATCCGAACGCTGCGCTCGAGGGCACGATCGAAGTCATCCGCTACGGCCCTCGCCACTACGGGGTGCAGATCGAGGACTACGGCCAGCACGAACTCCTGGCCGAGCACTTCACGGAGCGCGACGCCTGCGCGACCGTCTGGGGCTATCTCACCGCGCCGGTCCCGCAGCCGCTCCAGATCCCGACGGCGGAACTCGCCCAGCGCGCGCAGGCGGCCCAGCGTAGTTACACCGATCTACACGCTCGGCTCATGCAGGCAGGGCCCGGTGGCATCATCACGAACCTCGCGGCCGGAGTGCCCTACGACCGGATCGGAGTGCTCGACGGCCTCTACTTCTACCCCTGGCGCACGCCCTGGGAGCAGCGTTCGCTGCCGCCGGCCGCAGCGGGCGAGGGCGCCCAGGAGATCATCCTGATGGCGATGCAGCCGGTCGAGGTGCAGGCCGAGATCGTGCCGCCGTGGTTCGACCAGCCCGGCGGCGGCATCCGGTTCCACGTGGAGGGCAAGGGCCGCGGGGTACGCGACCTCGTTCGCGCCGGGGTGCTGCGTCAGGTCATCGCGTTCGGCTGAACAGGGGCTGTGTAACCTTTCGCGACCGGTGTGCGTGTGAGTGGGTGTGGACCACATGCGAGACGGAGGTGTCATGGACGGGCCCGAACTCGCCTTCGCGGACGAGGACCCGGACACCGCGTTCGACGCGTTCGTCCGGGAACGTGGCCCTGCGCTGTACCGGGCCGCCTGGGCCCTCGCCCTCGACCGGGCCGACGCCGAGGACCTGACCCAGGAGGCCCTGGCCCGCACCTACCGGCACTGGCGGCGAATCCGGCGTGCGGACACCGACCCGTTCGCGTACGCCCGCCGGATCCTGGTCAACCTCCGGGTCGATCGCTGGCGCCGGCGCACCCGCGAGTCCGCGACGCTGCGCGAGTACGCGAGCGGTCCGCGACCGGCGGAGGTGGCTTCGGGCGTCGAGGACCGTGCCGAACTGGCCGGCCTGCTCGAGCGCCTGACCCTGCCCCAGCGTCGCGTCGTGGTGCTGCGATACGTCCTCGACCTCCCCGTTGCCGTGGTGGCCCGGGAACTGCGGATGAGCGAGAGCAACGTGAAGACGACCTGCTCGCGCGCACTCGCCGTCATGCGTGCCGACCGGACGCCGTCCGACCTGGAGGACTCATGAGGAACGTGGAACAACTCCTGCGTGAGGTGCCCGCAGCACTGCCCGAGCCCGACCTCGACGCTGCGTCGATCCGGGCGCGCGCTCGCCGGTCGCGGCACCGGAGCGCCCTCGTGGTGAGCACCGCCTGCGCCGTCCTGGTCGCGGGCGCGATCGTCGGGGGGCTTCAGGTCGGCGCCCGAACACCCACGGTCCTTCCGGGCACGGTGACTCCCTCCACAAGCCCGGGGCCGACAGGCCCTCCGTCAGGCGCCGGCGCACCCCTACCCGTCCTCGTGGTGGAGCCGGAGTCGGTCCGGTCGGTCATGGAGGCCCAGATCCAGGGTGTGCTGGAGGTGGATGCCGACGGGTGCGTCGGCATCCGGACCGTTGACCTGTTCTCCCTCGCCGCATTCCCGTACGGCACGACGATGGGCCGCGACGCCGAGGAGGCCGACGACCTCGTCGTCACCTTCCCGAACGGGACCGAGGTGCTCCTCGGCACCTCGGTCGTGGGCGGGGGCGGCTGGTACAACGACCCGGCGTTCGCCGACACGCTCCTGCCCGACGACCTGCCCGAGGCGTGCCGCTCGCTGCCCCTGGTCCAGTTCTCTCTGACGGAGTAGGCACCATCCGGCGTCGACATGGCGGAACCTGCTCGCCTACCGTCGAGGAATGACCCACGATTTCGCCACCAAACCCGTCCTGACCGGGGATCTGGTCACCCTCCGCCCGTTCGAGGAGGCGGACCTGCCCGCGATCGCCGCCGTCCTGAACGACCCCGTTGTGGGCCGGCTGACGATGAGCTACACCAGCACCGCCGAGCTCGAGGCCGACAACACCGGGGTCGAGGACGTGCGGGAGTTCTACCTCCGTAACACCACCGCGACCGACCGCCTCGACCTGGCGATCGTGGACAACGCGAGCGGCGCCGTCGTCGGCGAGGCGGTTCTCAACGACTACGACCCGAACGCGTCCTCGTGCAACTTCCGGATCCTGATCGGCCCGGCGGGCCGCGGCCGCGGGCTGGGCACCGAGGCAACCCGGCTGATCACCGACCATGGGCTCGACGTGATCGGCCTGCACCGGATCGGCCTCGACGTGTTCTCGTTCAACCCGGCCGGCCGGCGGGCCTACGAGAAGGCGGGGTTCGTGTTCGAGGGCACCAAGCGGGACGCCGCCGTCTTCGACGGCGAGCGCATCGACGAGCACTTCATGTCCCGCCTCGCCACCGACCCTCGCCCGTAGTCCGCCCGCGCCCACCGCACGGGCAGAACGGCCCATCGCGAGGGCGACCACCGCCGTCGGGCATCTTCTAGGCTCAGCCCTAGATGTCTACCGCCCGACCCAACCCACCGCGCCGCAAGCGGCCCGTCACGCGGGCCCGCAAGCGGGTGAGCCGGACCATCGGCACCGTCGTGACCACGATCGGCGTGCTGTCGACGGCCGTCACCTGCGGGGTCGGCGAGGTTTACTCCGGCGGGATCCAGGCGGTCGACGTGGGGCTCGGGGTCTTCCTCGTGGTGATGCTCCTCACCTGGGCGGTCGGCGCGGTCTGGGCGTCCGTGGTGCTGATCGGGCAGGCGGCCGTGCGGATCCCGCGCCGACGGCGGCTGCGGGCGTGGGCCAAGGGTGCGGGTTGGGCGTGGTTCGCCAAGGGCAAGCAGATCCCCGCGCAGCAGGCGTCCGCGGCGAGCGTGTGCCAACCGGTCCGGGACCTGAACTCCGACAAGCGCGCCAGGTTCTCCGAGCTGCTGACGGGGCACTACCGCGGCCGGATGGGGCTGTCCTTCCATTTCGAGCGGGGCAGCGGGTACCTGCTCGAGGTGGAGCAGGTCATCGCGCGACGGCTGCGGAACGTGCTGCCGCCGGTGAGCCTGATCGACCGCGCCGAGGACGACGTGTTCACCGGTCAGCAGGTGCGCTTCGAGTCCGCCACGTTCAACCACCACTGGCGGGTCGACGCCGAGGATCCGCGGTACGCGTCGGCGTTCACGCATCCCCGCCTGATGGAACTGCTCAACCACGCCGACGACTCCGTCACCGAGATCCACGTGCGTGGGGACTTTCTGGTCTCGCACGCCCCGACGAACCTGACCCCGCAGTTGCTCGAGACGCACCTGCGGATCCTCGCCGAGATCGACGACGGCGTCCCCGAGTGGGTGTGGCGCGAGTACGCGGGCACCACCAGCGTCCGGAGGCGGACGTGACTCGTCACTGCCCGGTGCGCCATGCGCCGCTGCCGGCAGACACCCACACCCGGTTCGGGGTGGCGGTGTCCGCGCCGTATGCTCGAACGGTGCAGATGACAATCACGATCGGTCGGCGGCGCAACCGTCGTGCAGCGGGTTCCCTGATCGTGAGGTTCGGGTGACGGCCGAGCGCTGGGTAGGGGTCAACGAGGGTTCGGGCGCCTGGGCGGACGCGGCCCACGACATCCTCACCGAGGTGGCCGGCCATCACCTCGCCGTCATCACGCGTGCCGATCTCGCCGAGCAGGTCCAGTCCCGCAGCCTGCTGCGCACCCGCTCCCCGTACCGCACCTGGATCGGGAGCGTCCTCGCGATCGTGGTCACTCGCGCGCACGCGGACGGCCTGCCCCCGCTGACATCGCTGGTGGTCCACCGGGCCGGCGGGGACGTCGAGACCGAGGAGAGCGTCACCCAGGCCCGCTTCGCCTGCTACCGGCGCTACGCCGACGACATCCCTGCCGAGGTCATCGCCCTCGCCGATGCCGAGGCTCGCGCCAAGGAGGCCGAGGCCGAGAACGCCACCCGCGCCCGCCGCACCGGAACTCGAACCCGCGCACCTCGGGTGAGCAAGCCGACGGCGCCCGAGGAACTTCCCAAGATCTGCCCGACCTGCTTCGTCCAGCTCCCCGCGTCCGGGATCTGCGACGACTGCGGCTAGATCCGGGCGGAGCGGACCTGATGTCCACCGATCGGCTCCTCACCTGGGGCGCGGAGCTGCGTGCCGTGCACGCCCGGCTGCGCGAGGCGATGACACTGGCCCGGGACACGGTCGAGGACTCGGATCCCACCGTGCCCATCCCGCGGGACCTGTTGTTGTACTGCTGGGGCTTCTGTTCCGCGCTGACAGGGCATCACCGCAGTGAGGACGCAGCGCTGTTCCCTCAGATCGAGGCCGCCCACCCGGACCTGGCGCCGGTGCTGCGGGGCCTGACCCGGGACCACTCGATGCTCGACCATCTCATCGGCGAGCTCGGCCGCACCCTCGAGGCCGGGGCACCGCGCGAGGACACCCTGCGCCACCTCGACGGCATCGAGGCGATCATGGAGACCCACTTCCGGTTCGAGGAGAAGCAGCTGATCTCGGTGCTGGACGCCCTCGACCTTCCCGGCCCGGCCGGTTCAGCAGTCGGTTCAACAGACGGCGCCGACGGCGATCGACGGCACTACCTCGGCCCTCTCGCCTGAGCAGGAGGCGGGCCGGGGCTGACAGGATGACCGGATGAGCATCCCGCCCGCGGCCGAACCGTCCGGCCCCAGCCCTCTCGAGGGCTCGCTGGCCTCCTTCCTGGCCGACTTCCACGCACTGGCGAGCCTCGCTGCCTCGCACTCGACGCCGGAGACCTCCGGGGAACCACTGCTGCCGGTGCTCACCGCGCACCTCGGAGTCGACCCACGCACTCCCGCCACCCTCACCGAGGAGATCAGCCCGCTGCGCACGGCGGACGCGGACGTCGCCCTGGAGCACGTGATCGCGGCGCACGGCGGCGGCGAACAGCTCGGCATCGGTGGCGGGGACCAGCGCTGGCACAACTCGCTCAGCGAGATCGTGCAGTACGCCGGCCAGCACGGCATGTTCCCGATCGGGCCGGTCGAGTTCCGAACCGTCCCGGTCGGGCCGGAGACCGAGCGGTCAGTGGTCGCGTTCGGCCTGCACCTGTTCGCCTTCGACGGCAACCCCGTCGCGGTCCTGCAGCGCGGCAGCAACCCGCAGTTCGGCGCGGCCGCCAAGCTGGAGGTGCTCACGCCTGACCGGGAGGTGGCAGCCGCCTTCCTGACCCAGATCCGCACCGCGATGAACAGCCACAGCGTGCTGCGCGGACAGGTCGTCACGTTCACCAGCTCCGAGTACGGGCCGAGCGCCGGCGGGGTCACGTTCCACGCCCGCCCCGCCGTCGGAGCGGGTGACATCGTGCTGCCCGAGGGGACCCTGCACCGGATCGAGCGGCACGTGCTCGGCATCGGCGCCCACGCCGAGGCGCTCGCCCGCGCCGGCCAGCACCTCAAGCGCGGGGTGCTGCTGTACGGGCCGCCGGGCACCGGGAAGACCCTGACCGTTCGCTATCTGGTGGGCGCCGCGAGCGACGCAACCGTGATCCTGCTCTCGGGGCAGACGCTCGCACTGGTGTCCCTGGCCGCCGAGACCGCCCGCACCCTGGCGCCGGCGATCGTGGTCCTGGAGGACTGCGACCTGGTGGCGGGCGCGCGCAACCCGCACACCTCCTCCCCGTTGCTGTTCGAGGTCCTCGATGCCCTCGACGGCCTGTCCGCCGACTCCGACGTCACGTTCCTGCTCACCACCAACCGGGTGGACGTGCTGGAGCCCGCGCTCGCGCAGCGGCCCGGCCGGGTGGATCTCGCCGTCGAGATCCCCCTGCCGGACGCGCCCGCCCGGCGCGCCCTGCTCGACCTGTACGCCCGGGACCTCGCCTTCTCCGCGCAGGCCCGCGAGGAGGTCGCGGACACTGCAGCCGGTGCCACCGCGAGTTTCGTCAAGGAACTCGTGCGGCGCGCGGTGCTGCTCGCCGCCGAGACCGGCGCCCCGGAACAGGTCGGTGACGACCAGCTGCGTTCCGCCGTCGCCGAGATGATGTCCGACGGCGACGCGATCACCCGGGCGACCCTCGGCGCCTCGGGACCGGACGGAGCGCCCGATGGCTTCGACGAGGACGAGGCGGACGACGGGTACGGGGCCGGTGGGACCAGCGGGGGCTGGTTCGCTTACGCCCCCGGGTCGGGCGGGGTGTGCCGGCCCGCGAGCGCCACCTTCTCCTCGGACCTGCACTTCGAGCCAGGTGCCGGCGACGGCCCGGAGGGAGTTCCTGGTCCGGGCCGCGATCCGGACCCCGGTCCCGACGGCGGCGAAGCGCCCGCGTAGATCGGTGCGCTCTCTCGTCGGGCGAGGCGGCCACCGCCGCGATTACCCTTGACGCCGCGGGGGCGGTCCGCGGCATCCTGGGGCGTCCCGTCCGCCGATCACGCCTGGAAGGCCGCCCGATGACACTGCGCTGGAGCACCCTGGACACCGATGCGGTGCCCGCCTGGGCCGAGCTGACGAACCTGCTCGCGAAGGTCGACCGCACCGAGGAGTACTACGAGCCGGAGGACCTGGCCGAGGAGCTCGGCGAGCCGGGCTTCGACCCCGCGCTGGACTCGATCGCGGTGTGGGACGGGGACACCCTGGTCGCCTACAGTCAGCTCCGGGTCTCCCTCGCGCTCACCTATGAGGGCACGGCCCGGGCGATGATCGGCGGCGGCGTGCACCCGGATTGGCGCGGGCAGGGCATCGCCACCCGGATGTTCGACGAGATGGAACCGCGCGGGCGGGCCCTGGCCACCGAGCGTCACCCGGGCGAGCCGTTCGAGCTCCGCGCGTCCGGCGGCCTGGAGTCGGACCCGGTCCGCCCGCTGCTGACCGGGCGTGGCTACGAGATCGTCCGGTACTTCACCGCGATGCAGCGCCCGCTTCCCGGGGACCCGCTGCCCGAGGTCACCGACCCGCGGGTGGGGCCGGTCACGCCCGAGCTGGCCGAGCCGCTGCGGCTCGCGCACAACGAGGCGTTCGCCAGCCACTGGGGTTCCGCGCCGCAGGAGCCCGAGCAGTGGGCCAAGGGGATGGAGGCCCGGTCGCTGCGGGTCGCGACGTCCCGGGTCGCCGTGGAGGACGGCGTGGTGCTCGCCTACGTGATCACCGGCCAGTGGGTGGACCGGGAGCTCTACATCAGCATCGTCGGCACCCGACCGTCCGCACGCGGCCAGGGCCTGGCGCGCCAGGTGCTGACCGCGAGCCTGACGGCCGCGGCGGCGACCGGCGAGTACGACCTGGTCGAGCTCGACGTCGACTCCATCAACCCGACCGGCGCCGGCCGCCTGTACGAGTCGGTCGGCTTCACACCGGTGCGCACCACCGCGACGTTCGCCAAGGTCGACCGGACCGACTGACGCTCGATGCCCGACGGCGCAGCCGCCGTCGGGCTCTTGCGCGTGACGCCGGACTACTCGGGGCGCTGCGCGACGTAGACCCACTCGCGGCCGGGCCGGTCCGGTGCGTCGCGCACGTCGCGGACGACGTAGCCGGTCTCGACGAGCGAGGCCTCGACCTCCTCGCGAGTACGGAACCGCAGCCTCGACGTCGACTCGATGCGGACGCCGTCGACGTGGAAGACCGTCGGCGATGAGAACTCGAGCACGCCATCGGAGTAGGAGATGATCTCGGTCCAGTCCTCGACCAGGCCGGCCGGGCCGCAGTCGACGATCTGGTGGGTCGCCTCCGGCGTCCAGGCCTCCCAGGCACGCACCTCCGGCCGGCGGGCCTCGAACACCAGGTGCCCACCGGGCCGCAGCGCCCGGTGGATGCCGGCCAGCGTGGCGACCCAGTCGTCGTCGCTGGTGAACACCTGCGAGACGTTCGCGGTCATGGTCGCGGCGTCCACGGTGAGGTCCGGCAGTGCGGTCGCGTCCCCGTCGAGCCAGCGGACCCGGTCCGCTCCCGGCTTGCCGCGGGCGACGTCGACGCTCGCCCGGGCCGGGTCGACGCCGACGACGTCGAGGCCCCGGTCGGCCAACATGATCGCGAAGGTGCCGGTGCCGCACCCGACGTCGAGCACGCTGCGGGCGCCGAGCTCGTCGGCCAGCAGGGCGACGTAGACGTCGAGGTCGCGGCGGTCGGGGTCGAGCGCGTCGTAGACGGCGGCGAGTCGGGGCTCGTCGAAGATCGGATCGGGCACGCCCGTCACGCTAACGGGCATGCCCAACTGATTTCCGCGGTCGTCAGGCCTGGATGATCACGGGCGCACCGTTGGCGACCAGGCGCCAGTCCGTCGCGGCGAAGACCGAGGAGTCGATCTGGCCGACGGCCGTTGCCCAGTCGATGATGAGCTGACGGATCTCGACCTGGGCGTTGTAGACCACCGGGGCAGCCACCACGCCCGGGAAGTTGCCACCGCCGGACTGGCGGTAGTTGTTGATCGCGATGACGAACCGTTGCGCGGGGTCGATCGGGGCGCCGTCGTAGCTCAGGCCGACGATCCGGGATCCGGGCGCCTGCGCGATGTCGATGTCGTAGGTGAGCGGCGCGGTGAAGCCGCCCATGATGTCGTAGTTGTAGTCGGGCGTGCCGTTCGGCGCCGTCGGGGTGACGGCGTTGGTGACGTCGTCCGGGGCGAACGGTCCGGTACCGGTGATCTGCTTGAAGTAGGCCGCGGACTGCTCCAGGTAGGCGAGCACCTCGGCCCCGGTCAGCGTGATCGCCAACAGGGTGTTGTCGAAGATGTACATGCCGGCCACGTCCCGCACCGTCACGTCGCCCGCGGGAATGGCCGCGTCCCGGTTGAACGGGGCCGCGATGGACAGCACCGGAAGGTCGGCCTCGGGCGTGCCGGCCAGGGCCTGGGTGACGGCGTCCGACTGGACGTGGTTGATGAAGTCCATGGCCGCGGTGTCCTCGTACCGTGAGGTCTGCGCGGACATCGCGGTCAGGTTCGTGCCGATCACCGAGTTCACGTAGCCGCGGACCGTCTCATGGTCGGCGGTGAGGATCTCCACGATCGCCGGGTCCTCGGGCACAGAGTTCGCGTTCAGCAGGCGGGAGTGCGCGGACTCCACGTGCCAGCGGCCGCGTTCGGAGACCAGGTCGAGGTCCATGACGCTCAGCCGCATGCCCCAGCGCAGCGGTTCGGTGAGCAGGACCTGCTTGCCGGTGGCGGTGTTGGTGACGAAACGCTCGACGATCTCGGAGTGTGCGTGGCCGACGAGGATCGCGTCGATGTCCGGCACCTGCTCGGCGACGAGGGTGGCGGCGTTCTCCGGGTACGGCAGGGCGTCGCCGTAGGAGCTGGACGTGTCCGCGCCGGAGTGCGCCGAGACGATGATGATGTCCGCCCCGCGGCTCTTCATCCGCGGCACGAACACCTGCGCCTGCTCGACGAGGCCCGGGAAGTGCAGGATGCCCTCCACGTTCGCCTTGTCCCAGATCGCCACGCCCGGGGTGACCAGGCCGAGGATGCCGACCTTGATCGGGCGGGCCCCACGCGGGCGGACGGTGTGGATGACGTAGGGCTCGTAGGCGGGTTCACCGGTGAAGTCGTCGACGGCGTTCGCGCACAGCAGCGGGAAGTCCAGCTGGTCGACGAACGTCTGCAGCGTGTCGAGGCCGTAGTTGAACTCGTGGTTGCCCATCGCGGCGGCGTCGTAGCCGATCGCGTTCATGGCGGCGGCCATCGGGTGCACGTGCCCACCCGTGATCGGGTCGATCCTGGCGTAGTAGTACGCGAGCGGCGTGCCCTGGATCGTGTCCCCGGCGTCCAGCAGCAGGGTGGTGCGCTCGCCACGCTCGGCCCGCATCGCGCTGACCAGCGTCGAGATCTTCGCCAGGCCGATGTCGTTGCCGGCCGAGTCGGTGTACTCGCCGTCCTTGAAGTAGTCCCAGTTGAACACGTTGCCGTGCAGGTCCGTGGTGCCGAGCACGGTCAGGCGGCGCCGGTGCGCGTCGTTGCGCCCCGGACCCCCGGTGTCGGTGTTGCCGGCGTGCGCGGCGTCGGCACCGATGAGGCCCGCGGCCGCAGCGCCGGCGGTCCCGACGGCGGCCATCCCGAGCAGGCGACGCCGGGACACCTCCGAATCGAGGAGGGCGGCGTGCGCGGTCTTCGCGTCGGAGGTGGGGGTGGGCTTGTGGGCCATGGGGACTCCTCGTCGAATCGCCGGCGGCCTCGTGGGCCGCCGGGGTGGGGCGTCCGCCGGGGGGGCGGACCGCGACGACACTACTCAGGTCGGCCCGACCTGCACAGGGGGGTCGCCGATGAACGTCCGGTGACCACTGGGCCTCGACCTGCCGCGACGGCCGACCGGGCCACCCTGGCGCGCGCGGAGCGCCCGGGTGGCCTCCGTCGGGAGCGTCAGAGAGCGGCGGCGATGTCGCTGCGGTGCTGGCCGCCGTCGATCCCGATCCGCTCGACGCCCGCGTAGGCGGCCGCGCGAGCGGCCGGCAGGTCCGCGCCGGTACCCACCACGGACAGCACCCGACCACCCGCGGTGACCAGGCCGCCGTCGGCCATGGCCGTGCCCGCGTGCAGCACGTGCACGTCGTCGAGCGCCTCGGCGGCGTCGATGCCGGTGATCGGGTCGCCGGAGCGGACCTGCCCGGGGTAGCCGTGGGCGGCGATCACGACGGTGACGGCGGCACCGTCGGACCAGCGCAGGTCCGGCAGCCGGTCCAGGGTCCCGGTGGCGGCGGCGTGCAGCGCGGTGGCGAGGGAGGACTCGAGGCGGGCGAGCACCACCTGGGTCTCGGGGTCCCCGAACCGCGCGTTGAACTCGATCACGCGCAGCCCGCGCGAGGTGAGCGCAAGGCCGCAGTAGAGCAGGCCGACGAACGGGGTGCCGCGGCGGGCGAGCTCACGCACGGTGGGCAGCGCGACCCGGTCCACGACCTGCTCGACGAGGTCGTCGGGCGCCCACGGCAGCGGCGAGTACGCACCCATCCCGCCGGTGTTCGGTCCGGCGTCGCCGTCGGCGAGGCGCTTGAAGTCCTGGGCGGGCGCGAGCGGGACCACGTTCTCGCCGTCACAGAGGCAGAACAGGGAGATCTCGGGGCCGTCGAGGAACTCCTCGATGACCACGGTGGCCCGGCGGCTGCGGTTCACGCACTCGGCGGCGTGGGCGAGCGCGGCGGCCCGGTCCTGCGTGACGACCACACCCTTGCCCGCGGCGAGGCCGTCGTCCTTGACCACGTACGGAGGGCCGAACGCATCCAGCGCGGCCTCGGCCTCCTCGACGGTGCGGCACACGTGCGCCATCGCGGTCGGGACGCTCGCCGCGGCCATGACGTCCTTCGCGAACGCCTTCGAGCCCTCCAGCGTCGCCGCGTCACCGTTCGGTCCGAACACGGGGATCCCCGCGGCGCGCACGGCGTCCGCGACCCCGGCGACCAGTGGCGCCTCAGGGCCGACCACCACGAGGTCGGCGTCGAGCTCGCGGGCGAGCGCGGCGACGGCGGCCGGGTCGTCGGCATCCACGTCCCGGTTGGTCGCGAGCGCGGCCGTGCCGGGGTTGCCCGGGGCCACGGTCAGCGTGCTCGTCGCGGAGTCCGCGGCGAGCGAACGGGCCAGGGCGTGCTCGCGGGCACCGGAGCCGATCAGCAGGATCTTCACGGACAGCGAGCCTACCGGGCCGCCCCCGTGCGCGAGTGCGCGCGATCACGAGAGCGTGATCGCGCGCACCGACCTGCATGGGTTCAGCGCAGGTAGTCGCGGTAGCCGCGGAGGGTGAAGAACTCCTCGAACTCCTCGCCGAGGGCAACGTCGCAGAACAGCCGGACGGCGTCGGCGAGCAGTGGGTGACCACCGGGATCCGCGCCCGAGTGGATCCGCTCCGCCTCCTCCGCCACGAGGCGGCGCACCAGCGGCTCGGTGACCGCGATGCCCTCGTCGAGCACCACGCCGGCCTGGCGCCACTGCCACACCTGGGACCGGGAGATCTCCACGGTGGCGGCGTCCTCCATCAGGTTGTTGATGGCGACGGCACCCTGGCCGCGCAGCCACGCCTCGAGGTAGCGCAGCGAGACCGCGATGTTCGTGCGCAGCCCGACCAGGCTGGCCCCGGAGCCGGCCGAGTCAACGTCGAGCAGGTCCGCCGGGTCCAACACGTCGTGCCGCTGTCGCTCGAGCTGGTGGTCGCGCCCGCGCAGCACGCCGGTGAACGCGGCCCTGGCCACCGGCACCAGACCCGGGTGCGCCACCCAGGACCCGTCGAAGCCGTCCTCGGCCTCCCGATCCTTGTCCGCCCGGATCCGCCGCAGCGCGTTCTCGGTGGCGCGTTCGTCGGCCCGGTTCGGCACGAACGCGGCCATCCCGCCGATCGCGTGGGCGCCGCGACGGTGACACGTGGCCACCAGGCGCTCGGTGTAGGCACGCATGAACGGGACGGTCATGGTCAGCGAGTCGCGGTCCGGCAGGGTCGCCCCGGTCTGCCGCAGCGTCTTGATCAGCGAGAACAGGTAGTCCCACCGCCCGGCGTTCAGCCCGGCAGAGTGCTCACGCAGCTCGTAGAGGATCTCCTCCATCTCCAGCGCCGCCGGCAGCGTCTCGATGAGCACCGTCGCCCGCACGCTGCCGCGCGGGATCGAGTACCGGTCCTGCAGGTAGCAGAACACGTCGTTCCAGAGCCGGGCCTCCAGGTGCGACTCGAGCTTGGGCAGGTAGAAGTACGGTCCCTGCCCGCGCTCGATCAGAGCCGCGGCACAGTGGTGGAAGTACAGCGCCACGTCGGTCAGCGACGCCGACGTCTCGCGCCCGTCGATCAGCAGGTGCTTCTCGCTCAGGTGCCAGCCGCGCGGGCGCATCAGCACCGTGGCGGTGCGCGCGCCGACGATGTACTCCTTGCCGCCGGGGCCGGTGAAGTCCAGCTCGTCGCGGGTGAACCGGATCAGGTTCTGCTGTGCCTCGATCAGGTTCACCCAGGTGGGGCTGGTGGCGTCCTCGAGGTCCGCCATCCACACGTCCGCGCCGGAGTTCAGCGCGTTCACGGCCATCGCCCGGCTCGCCGGGCCCGTGATCTCCACCGTGCGGCGGCTCAGTCCTGGCGCCGGCGGCGCCACCTGCCAGGTGGGGTCGGCACGGAGGTCTGCGGTCTCCTCGAGGAGTCCGAGCTCGTTGCCCTCGGCGAGCCACGCCTGACGCTCCGCTCGACGCCCGAGGAGGCACCGCCGTCGGGCATCGAAGCGGTGGTGCAGCTCGACCACCGTGGCGAGCGCGCCCGGGGTGAGCACGACGTCGTCGCCCGGCACCCGCGGTGCCGTGATCGTCAGGCCCGACGGCGCAGCGAGCCTGATGCGGTTCGGGCCGCCCTGGTCGGTGGTCGGGTTCTCCGGAGCGGCCGACCGCGTCCGCTCGGTCGTGTGACTGCGGGGTGGGCTGATCGTGCTCATCAGAACTGCTCCTCTTCCGTCGAGCCCGTCAGCGCGAGCGTCCCGGACGTCGGGTTCAGGGCGGTCGCGACTCGGTCGAAGTAGCCGGTGCCCACCTCCGCCTGGTGCTTGACGGCGGTGTAGCCGCGGTCGGCGGAGGCGAACTCGGCCTGCTGGAGCTGCACGTAGGCGCTCATGCCGGTACGGGCGTACCCGTGCGCCAGGTCGAACATCGAGTGGTTCAGGGCGTGGAAGCCGGCCAGGGTGATGAACTGGAACGCGTAGCCCATGGCACCGAGCTCGCGCTGGAACCTGGCGATCGTGTCCTCGTCGAGCGCGGCCGCCCAGTTGAAGGACGGCGAGCAGTTGTAGGCGAGCTTCTTGCCGGGGAACTGCGCATGGATCGCCTCGGCGAACTCCCGCGCGAAGCCCAGGTCCGGCTTTCCGGTCTCCACCCAGATCAGGTCGCAGTACGGCGCGTAGGCCAGGCCGCGGGCGATCGCCGCGTCGGGCCCTGGGGTGATCCGGTAGAAGCCCTCGGTGGTGCGCTCGCCGGTGACGAACGGCCGGTCCCGCTCGTCGGTGTCGGTGGTGAGCAGATTCGCACCGAGGGAGTCGGTGCGGGCGATGACCAGGGTGGGGACCCCGGCGAGGTCGGCCGCGAGCCGGGCCGCGTTCAGGGTGCGGATGTGCTGCGCGGTCGGGATGAGAACCTTGCCGCCCATGTGGCCGCACTTCTTCTCCGAGGCGAGCTGGTCCTCCCAGTGCACCCCGGCGGCGCCGGACGCGATCATCGCCTTCATGAGCTCGAAGGCGTTCAGCGGGCCACCGAAGCCGGCCTCGGCGTCGGCGACGATCGGGGCAAGGAAATCACGGCAGTCGGGCTCCGTGTCCCCCTCACTGAAGGAGATCTGGTCCGCCCGCAGCAGCGCGTTGTTGATGCGCCGCACCACGGCCGGCACCGAGTTCGCCGGGTAGAGCGACTGGTCCGGGTAGGTCTGGCCGGACAGGTTCGCGTCCGCGGCCACCTGCCAGCCGGAGAGGTAGATCGCCTCCAGGCCCGCCTTGACCATCTGCACCGCCTGGTTGCCGGTGAGGGCGCCGAGTGCGTTCACGTAGTCGCGGGTGTGGATCAGGTCCCAGAGCCGCTCGGCCCCGCGGCGGGCGAGGGTGTGCTCCTCCTGCACGCGGCCGCGCAGGGTCACCACATCCTCGGCTGTGTAGCTGCGTTCGATGCCGCGCCAGCGCGGGTCGGTGGCCCAGTCGCGGCGCAGCTGCTCGGCCGGGTCGAGCCGGACGGCCCGGCCCTCCTCGCTGTGCTGGATGGACGGGGTCTGGGACTGGTGGGTCGTGGTCGTCACGGTCGTTCACTCCTTCGGAAGACTTCGTTCGGGACGGGTTCGACAGCCTCGGGTGTGAGGTGGTGTCGACGACTCTGGTCGAAGAACAACCCACTTTCCACGCCCACTTGCTGGAAAGAATGTCGATTCTTTCGCTATTGTCAAAGAATGAGCACCGAGACCGACGCTGGAGCCGCCGTGCTGACCATCGGCCGGCGGATCCGACACTTCCGGACCACGGCCGGGATGACCTTGGACGACCTGGCCGGCCAGGTGGGCACCGCACCGAGCCAGCTCTCCCTGATCGAGAACGGGCACCGCGAGCCGCGCCTCACCCTGCTGCAGGCGATCGCGACCGCCCTCGGCGTCGAGCTCGCCGCCCTGCTGGACGCCGAGCCGCCGAGCCGGCGTGACGGCCTCGAGATCGCCCTGGACACGGCCCAGCGCGGGCCGCTCTACGCGACGCTCGGACTGCCGCGGGTCCGGGCCGGCAAGCGGCTGCCGACTGAGGCGTTGGAGGCACTGGTCGGCCTGCACGCCGAACTGGCCCGGCGCTCGAGCGAAGCCAGCGCCACCCCCGAGGAGGCCCGGCGCGCGAACACCGAGCTCCGCCGGGCGATGCGGGCCCGGGACAACTACCTCGAGGAGATCGAGGACGCCGCCGAGGAACTGCTGGGCACGGTCGGGTACTCCTCCGGCCCGCTGACCCACCGCACCGTCGAGCAGATCGTCGCCCACCTCGGGTTCAGCCTGCATCACGCGCGCGACCTGCCCTCCTCCACCCGCACGGTCACCGACCTGGAGCACGGCCGGATCTACCTCCCGCCGGCATCCCTGCCCGGCGGGCACGGGCTGCGCTCCCTGGCCCTGCAGGCGGTGGCGCACCGGGTCCTCGGGCACACCCACCCCGGCACCTACGCCGACTTCCTGCGCCAGCGCCTGGAGATCAGCTACTTCGCCGCGTGCGTGCTGATGCCACGGCACGCGGCTACGGAGTTCCTGCTCACCGCGAAGCGGAACCGGGACCTCGCCGTGGAGGACCTGCGGGACGCGTTCGGGGTGACCCACGAGAGCGCGGCGCACCGGTTCACGAACCTGGCCACCTCCCGGCTCGGCATCACCGTGCACTTCGCGCGGGTGGGCCGCGACGGCACGCTGTTCAAGGGGTACGAGAACGACGACGTGGACTTCCCGACGGACGTCACCGGAGCGATCGAGGGGCAGACGGTGTGCCGGCACTGGACCTCACGCACCGTGTTCGACCACAACGACCTGGCCGGCGAGTTCCACCAGTACACGGACACACCGTCGGGCACGTACTGGTGCAGCGCCCAGACCGGCCAGGGCGCCGACGGCGACTTCTCCGTCACGCTCGGTGTCCCGTTCACGGCCGCCAAGTGGTTCCGCGGCCGGGAGACCACGTCCCGCTCGGTGTCCCGCTGCCCCGACCCGACCTGCTGCCGGCAGCCGTCCGCGGACCTGACCGCCAAGTGGCGCGGCGCCGCCTGGCCGAGCGCCAAGCTGCACACGCACATCCTCGGCGCACTCCCCTCGGGCACGTTCCCCGGCGTGGACGACGCCGAGGTGTACTCGTTCCTCGAGGCGCACGCACCACGCTGACCTGCGCTGGCCCTGTGCTGGTTCGAGCCCACCTGCGCTGATTCGCGTTCCGTAGCCGGCGGCTCCGGGACGATCAGCCCGTGCGGCCGAGGAGCCGGTCCAGGAGCCGGCTCCGCCGGCCCCGCTCGGCGTCCGGGCGCACCCCGACGAGGCCGTCCTCGATCAGTGCCCGCGAGACGTGCTCGGTCAACTGGTCGCGCCGCAGCATCCGTTGCGCCCGGAGCATCTGCTGGCGCTCGTACCGGAACTGTTTCAGGCACGCGAAGCACATCAGGATCATCACCACGCTGAACGGCAGCGCGATGGCGATCGCCACCCCGCGCAGGGCCACCAGACCACCGGCGATGACGAGGGCCAGGGCTACCGCACCCTCCAGCAGCGACCACAGCACCCGGCTCCACGTGGGCGGCTCCGGGTCGCCACCGGAGGCGAGCATGTCCACTACCAGCGACCCCGAGTCCGAGGACGTGACGAAGAACAGCACCACGAGGATGATCGCCAGGCCGCACACGATGGTGCCCCCGGGCAGTTCGCGGAGCAGGATGAAGAGCGTGTTCGACTCGTGGACCGTGTTCTCGCCCGCGGCGTCGGTGCCGATCAGGCCGCCGTCACCGAACACCTCCCGGTACAGGGCCGAGCCGCCGAGCACGGTGAACCACAGGAAGCTGAACAGCGTGGGCACGAACAGGACTCCGAGCACGAACTCCCGGACCGTGCGGCCCCGGGAGATCCGAGCGATGAAGACGCCGACGAACGGCGCCCAGGAGATCCACCATCCCCAGTAGAACGCGGACCACCAGCCCTGCCACTCCATGCCCTCGCCGTCGGTCACGGCGAGCGCCGAGGTGCTGAAGCTGAGCTGGATGATCTGCTGCAGGTAGGCGCCCATCGACTGCACGTACTCACGCAGCAGGAACAGGGTGGGCCCGGTGAACAGAACGAAGATCAACAGGCCGATCGCCATCGCCATGTTGATGTTCGAGAGCCACTTCATGCCCTTCTTCACACCCGTCACCACCGAGAAGATGGCCACGCCGGTGATGGCACCGATCAGGATCGCCATCGTGAGGTTCGTGGGTGTGCCGATGATGTCCAGGAACTCGAGCCCGCCGGCGATCTGGGACACGCCGATGCCGAGCGAGGTGGCCACGCCGAACAGGGTGCCGACGATCGCGGCCACGTCGATCACGTCCCCGAGCCACCCCTTGACCCGCCGGCCGAACAGCGGCTCGAGGGTCCACCGGATCGAGATCGGTCGCCGCTTCACGTGCACGGCATAGGCGATGGCGAGCCCGACGACCACGTAGATCGCCCACGGGTGCAGCCCCCAGTGCAGGAACGTCAGCACCAGCGAGTCCTGCGCGGCCTGGGCGTCCGACCCCACGATCCCGGACGCCCGGTTCGGGATGCCGGCGAAGTGGTGCAGCGGCTCGGCCACACCCCAGAACACCAGCCCGATGCCCATCCCGGCCGCGAACAGCATCGCCAGCCAGGTGGTCAGCGTGAACTCGGGCGCCTCGTCATCCCTGGAGAGCTTGATGTCGCCGAAGTGGCCGACCCCGACCCAGATGGAGAAGACGACGAACCCGGTCACTATGACCGTGTAGTACCAGCCGAACCCAGCCACGATGGCGGACTGGACCGTCCCGATCGCCGCGGTGACCAAGTCGCCTCCGACGATCGCCACGACGACGAACGAGACGACCAGGATCAGCGACGGCCAGAAGACCGGTGGGTGGATGGAGTGGTACCAGCGCCCGGGAGAGGTGGGCTCGATCTCGCCGGACGTGGGCTCCGACTCGGTCGGCTCCATGACTCGTCCTCCTCGACGCCGGGCGCAAGGTCCACGACGCCCGCAACGCTAGCGACAGGTCCCGCGGTCGGCACATCGACCGTGTCCACGCCCGTGCGCAAACGCGGGTCGGTGACGGACCGCGACCGACTTTGGTCGGTACCGCCCCCGACTTCGGCGGGTGGCCCCGAGCCCCGCTGGCCTGTGAACTGGTTGTCGGGCACGGCGCGGGTGCGCCGGCCGACGAGAGGAGCTGCATCCGACGATGAAGACACCACACCCGGGCCATCGACACACCCCGTGGACCCTCACCCTCCTCACGTTCCTCGCCCTGGTGGGATCGGTGGCGCACGGCTCATCGACGGCGACAGCGTCGGCGACAGCGAACGCGGACCGGATCGTCGTGACCACCGACGGTGGCCTCGTCCGGGGGTCGCTGGACGGCGAGACCCGCTCATTCCAGGGCATCCCGTACGCGGCCCCGCCCGTGGGCGAGCTGCGCTGGCGTGCCCCAGCGCCTGCCGAGCCCTGGCGCGGGGTCCGTGATGCCACCGCCCCGAGTCCCGCCTGCGCTCAGAACGAGGGCGAACTGCCCGGCGGTAGCGCCAGCGAGGACTGCCTCTATCTGAACGTGACCACCCCGGCCGCTACCAGCGGCGAGCCACGGCCGGTGATCCTGTGGCTACACGGCGGCGGCTTCTTCATGGGAGCCGGCCACAACTACGACCCGAGCCGACTCGCGACCCGGGGCAACGCCGTCGTCGTCACGATCAACTACCGCCTCGGGATGTTCGGGTTCCTCGGTCTGCCCGGGCTCGCGGACTCGGGCACGTTCGGCCTGGCGGACCAGCAAGCCGCGATGGCGTGGGTCCAGCGCAACGCTGCGGCATTCGGCGGCGACCCGGACAACGTCACGCTCGCCGGTCAGTCCGCGGGCGCCGTCAGCACCTGCGCGCAACTCGCCTCACCCGGCGCGGCCGGGCTCTTCGACCGGGCGATCATGCAGAGCGGTTCGTGCGACCTGGCCTGGCTGGCCAACACCGTCTACCGGGGACAGCCGGCCGATGACATCCTGCTCCCGGTGCAGACCGTCCAGGAACGAGGCCGGGCACTCGCCACGGACCTCGGCTGCACGAGCGATGACCCGGACGCGGTCATCGAGTGCCTGCGGGCACTCCCGGTGGAGACCCTCAAGCCGGTGATGGACGGGTTCATCCAGCCTGCGTACGGCACCGAGCTGCTCCCCGCCCAACCCAGTGAGGCGTTCTCCACCGGGGCGTTCAACCGGGTCCCGGTGCTCTCCGGGCACACCCGCGACGAGTCCACATTGGAGGTGGTGGGCTACGAGGGCGGCGCGGCTCCGATGAGCGAACAGACCTACCAGGAAGTGATGACCGAGACGTTCGGCGACGACCGGGCGGCGGTCGAGGAGGTCTACCCGAGGAGCGCGTACGAATCCGGCGCGGCCGCGTGGGCCGCCATCGCCACCGACTCCAAGTGGGCGTCGGGCCAGTACGAGACGTCGCTGGCACTGTCGAGGTTCGTACCGGTCCACCAGTACGAGTTCTCGGACCCAGCCCCGCCGTTCAGCAGCCCTGCTCCGATGACGATGGGGGCCTATCACACCTCGGACCTGTGGTCCTTCTTCGCGCTCAGCGGCGCGGAGCCGACCTTCACGGCGGAGCAACAGCGACTCTCGGACCAGATGATCGACTACTGGGCGGCCTTCGCCACCACCGGGAACCCGGACGTGGCAGGCGGACCGGCGTGGCCGAGGTTCGACGGCGCAGCGAACACGCCCTACGTTCAGTCGCTGGCGCCCGGCACCATCGGAGCCGTGGACGTGGCCACCGAGCACCACCTCGCGTTCTGGCGCCAGCACGAGTCCGCGAGCGCGTAACCTCCGCGCCCCGCTCGGGCGAAAGCGCGACGGACTGGCTCAGTCCAGCAGGTCGTGCCGCACGATCGTCGCCTCGCGGTCGGGGCCGACGCCGATGGCGGAGATCCGGGTGCCGGACATCTCCTCGAGGGCGAGCACGTAGCGCTGGGCGTTGACCGGCAGCTCGGCGAACGTGCGGCAGTGCGAGATGTCCTCCCACCAGCCGTCGAGCTCTTCGTAGATCGGCTTGGCGTGGTGGAACGCGCTCTGGTCCACGGGCATCTCGTCGTGACGCACGCCGTCGACGTCGTAGGCCACGCAGACCGGGACCTTCTCCTGGCCGGTGAGCACGTCGAGCTTCGTCAGGACCAGGTCGGTGAGTCCGTTCACGCGGCCGGAGTAGCGGGCGATGACGGCGTCGTACCAGCCGGTGCGGCGCGGGCGGCCGGTGGTGACGCCGTACTCGCCGCCGGTCTTGCGCAGGTGCTCGCCCAGGTCGTCGAGGAGCTCGGTCGGGAACGGGCCCTCGCCGACGCGCGTGGTGTAGGCCTTGATGACGCCGACCACGCGGTCCACCCGGGTGGGGCCGATGCCCGCGCCGGTGCACACCCCGCCGGCCGTGGCCGAGGAGGAGGTCACGAACGGGTAGGTGCCGTGGTCCACGTCGAGCATGGTGGCCTGGCCGGCCTCGAACACCAGGGTCTTGCCGGCGTCGAGCGCCTGGTTGAGCACGAGCGAGGTGTCGGCGACCATCGGCCGGACCCGCTCGGCATAGGCGAGCAGCTCGGCGGTGACGGCGTCGATGTCAGCGGCCCGGCGGTTGTAGATCTTGACCAGGACCTGGTTCTTCTGGGTCAGGGTCCCTTCGACCTTCTCCCGCAGGATCTTCTCATCGAAGAGGTCCGAGATGCGGATCCCGACGCGGTTCATCTTGTCCGCGTAGGTGGGCCCGATACCGCGACCGGTGGTCCCGATCTGGCGCTTGCCGAGGTACCGCTCGGTGACCTTGTCGAGGGTGCGGTTGTAGCTGGGGATGACGTGCGCGCTGGAGGAGATCAGCAACCGGGACACGTCCACACCGCGCGAGGTGAGCGCCTCCAGTTCCTCGAAGAGGACCTCCAGGTCCACGACCACGCCGTTGCCGATCACCGGCACACAGCCGGGCGACAAGATCCCCGAGGGCAGCAGGTGCAGGGCGTACTTCTCGTCCCCCACCACCACGGTGTGGCCGGCGTTGTTACCGCCGTTGAACTTGACGACGTAATCCACCCGCGAACCGAGCTGGTCGGTTGCCTTGCCCTTGCCTTCGTCGCCCCACTGGGCACCGAGGACCACCACCGCTGGCATCGAAGAATCCCTTTCGTAGCGGAACCACGTGTCGGGCCCCGCCCGAGTTTACTGGGATCAGAGGTTGCGTGCCGCCGGGTCCGAATCATCGGCGAACGTGCGGCAGCGCTGGGCCTCCTCGGCCTCCCCGATCGCCTCGGCAGCGTCCGCGAGCGCGAGCAGGGCGATCAGGAACCCCTGGTTGGGCTCGTGGTCGGCCGGGATCGGACCGTGTCCCTTCCAGCCGGAGCGGCGCAGCGCGTCCAGGCCGCGGTGGTAGCCGGTCCGGGCGAACGCGTACGCGGCGACCGGGTCGTCCGCAGCCAGGGCCTCGCGGGCGAGCAGCCCCCACGCGTAGCTGGCGGCGGGCAGTCGCGCGGCGACGGTGCGCAGGTCCTCGCCGGCGGCGAGGGCGGCGCGCGCAGCGACGTCGGGGTGGTCGGCGGGCAGGAGGGTGGGCGCGGGGCCGCCCAGCAGGTTCTCGGCCATGGGGCCAGTCTCGCACCCTCGAGCCGGGTCGGGCCCGACGGCGGTGGGCCGGCTCGACATGCGGGTCACCGGCACCGCCACTAGCCTCGCACGAGAGCGGGACGGGAGGTCCGGCGTGATCGATGTGTCGGCCTCGGCATCCGAGGCCCTTGTCACGGTGACGGGCGACCTCGACCTGTCCGTGAGCGACAGCGCGCCGACCGCGCTCCGGCAGGTCAGCCATCTCGAGCACGACCGCTTCGTGCTCGACGTCTGCGGGATGGGCTTCATGGACTCAAGCGGCGCGACCTGGCTGATCACGCTGGCCGATGAGGTCGGCCGACGCGGCGGCACCACGGTGCTCCGCGGCGCGAGCGCCCGGGACCTGTTCGTGCTGAAGGTAGCCGGTGCGCTCGACCTGTTCGAGATCGACACGGCGCACCGGTGCTAGCCGCCTAGACCAGATCCTGCGGGATCTCGGGGCGCACCCGCGCCCAGACCACCTTGCCGACGCCCGACGGCCGCCAGCCCCAGTCGGCGAGCCGGGTGACGATGTGCATCCCGTAGCCGCCGACCCGGGCCGGGTGCACCTCGAGCGGCGTGGGTGGCACCGGGTTGTTGTCCTGCACCTCGATCCGGAGCCCGTCACCGGCGTCCTTGAGGGTGAGCCCCACCGACCCCCAGCCGTACACGACGGCGTTCGTGATCAGCTCGGCCACCACCAGTTCGGCCGCCATCGTGTTCGCCAGACCCCACACCTCGCACGTGCTCACCGTCAGGCGCCGGGCCATCCGCACCGAGTCGACGTCCGCCGCGAGCCGCCAGTAGGCCTCCCTCGGCACGTCGGCGCCGTCCTGCCCGGCCGGCTCCGGGAACCGGATGATGACTACGGCGATGTCGTCCTCGGGCGGCTCGGACAGCCGGCTCAGCAGCGCCTCGCCCACGTCCGCCGCCGTCGTGGCCGAGGACGACGTGGCCACCACATCCACCAGGATCTCCCGGACCAGGCCGACCCCCTCCTGGATCGTGCGGGAGCGGCGCTCGACGAGCCCGTCGGTGTAGAACATCACCGCGTCACCCGGCTTGACCTGGACCGTGGCCGTCTGGCGCTGCTCGGTCCCGAACCCCATCAGCCGCCCGGGCGCACCGTCGAGCTCGCGGACCTCACCGTCGCTGATCCACAGCCCGGGCAGGTGGCCGGCCCGGCTGTAGGCGAGGGACCAGGTGCCCTCCTCCTCGTCGGAGGGGGTGAGGCTGGCGTAGACCAGGGACGCCGGTCGGCGGATCCGCATGTTCTCCAGGATCTGGTCGACCTTCGTGAGGACCTTCCCGGGGTCGACGAGCTCGGTCGCGAACGCCCGCACCACCGAACGCAGTTGCCCCATCGCGGCGGCCGCCTCGACGTCGTGCCCGACGACGTCCCCCACCACGGTCCCGACGGTCCGCTCGTCGAGGTGCACCACGTCATACCAGTCCCCGCCCACCTGGGCGTGCTCGGCGTTCGGGGCGTAGTAGGTCCACACGTCCAGGCCCTCGATCTGGTCCTGCTCCGGCAGCATCGCCCGCTGCAGGGCTTCGGCGACCCGGTGCTCGGCCTCGTAGAGCTGACGGTGGTCCATGGCCTGACCGACCCGTCTGGCGACGAGTTCGAGGACTGCCTCCGAGCCCTCGGCGTCGTCGTCGCGCCCCCCGAGCAACACGGCCATCAGCCCGAGCGCACGACCGCGGACCAGCAGCGGCAGCGCGAGCAGCTCGCCACCCGGCACAAGCGAGGCGCCCAGCTGGGTGCGCACCTGATCGACGAGCTGGGCGCTGGCGCTGCCGGGGATCTCGACCGCGTCCATCGCGATCCGGGCTCGGCGCATCGAGGTGGCAGCGAACAGCCGCCCCACCGGGTCCTCGGGATCCGCGGCGGTGCGCCCCCGGCGTCGTTGCTTCGCGCTGCGACCGACTGCGGTGAGGCCACCGATCGGCTTGAGCACGCCGTCGTCGGCGAAGAAGCCGCACCACGTGTACAGGTGCCGGGTGAGCAGCCGGACGATCGCGTCCAGGGCCTGCTCGTCGTTGACCTCGGCGAGGATGTCCGAGACCCGGGCCACGGTCTCGAGCGCATTGCGCGAGTGGTAGCCGAGGTCCGGCGGCGGTGTCGCGACCGGCTCCAGGCCGCCTCGCTGCACCGCGACGAACCGGACCAGGGTGCCGTTCTCGTCCCGCATCGGCGTGATGGTCACCGGCACGGAGATCTCGGTGCCGTCGCGCCGCACCAGTGGCAGCGTCATCGAGAACGGCTGGCCGTCGATCGCGTGCTCGGCGAACAGGCCCCGCACCACCGGCTGGTAGCCCGGGCTCAGGATCCGCCCGTACTGCGCCCGTGCCTGCGCCAGGCTGTATCCGGTCGCTCGCTCGAACGCCGCATTGCCCCAGGTGAACACGGGGCCGACACTGGTCACAGTCAGCACGGCGACCCCGACGTCGCCGGTCAGGAGCACCTCGGCCGCAGCCGCGACGGCCTCTCGCTCGGCGGGGACCAGGCCCTTGGTGAACGAGGTCGGTCCCGTCGCCCCGGCGCCCACACGCGCGGAAGGCGCCGGGATGTTCGTCACCTGGAACCTCCATCGTCTACGGTGTGGTCTGTTGGGTGGAGCGCGCAGGGCGCGTCCTAATTCGGCCTGAGGAGGCACGTGTGGCAGACGCTAACAGCAGCGACTCTCGCCCGCCTGCCGTGCCCGATCACAGTGGATCGGTGCATGCGCTGCTCGAGTCCGGTTGCACCCGCCTGGTGCTCTCGGGGGAGATCGACCTGACCCTGAACGCCGAGCTGACCGAGGCGGTCGCGGACGCGGAGGCGGCCGGGCTGCCGGTGCAGGTCGACGCACGCCACGTCACGTTCATGGACTCGTCCGGGATCGCCCTGCTGGCCCGGCTGGCGAGCCGCACCCCGGGCCGGCTCACCCTCATCAAGCCGCCGGACGTGGTCCGGTTCCTGCTCGAGGTGACCCGGATCGGGGAGATGGTGGACGTCGTCGACACCGACGAGCGCGCGCCTGTCGCGCCGGCATCGGCGGCGACGCCGCCGGACCCGGCCTGACCCACCGCCCGACGCACCGGACCGGGCCGGGCGCCGCCGTCGGGCCGGAAAGCACGAGATCCCCCGCCGGCCCACCGAATGGTGGACCGACGAGGGATCGCGGGTCGCGAGCGGTCAGCTCAGCTTCTGGCCCGCCGAACGCAGCTGCTGCGCCGCCTCGACGATCCTGGCCGCCATGCCGCCCTCGGCCAGCTTGCCCCAGGCGCGCGGGTCGTAGGCCTTCTTGTTGCCGACCTCGCCGTCGACCTTCAGCACACCGTCGTAGTTGCTGAAGATGTGGCCGACCACGGGGCGGGTGAAGGCGTACTGGGTGTCGGTGTCGATGTTCATCTTGATGACACCGTTGTCCACGGCGAGCGCGATCTCGTCGGCAGTGGAGCCGGAGCCGCCGTGGAAGACCAGGTCGAACGGGTTCTGGATGCCGACCTCGGCGCCGACGGCCGCCTGGATCTCACCGAGGATCTCCGGGCGGAGCTTGACGGCGCCCGGCTTGTACACGCCGTGCACGTTGCCGAAGGTGAGGGCGGTCAGGTAGCGACCCTTCTCACCGGTGCCGAGGGCGCGGACCGTGGCCAGGCCGTCCTCGACCGTCGTGTAGAGCTTGTCGTTGATCTCGTGGGAGACGCCGTCCTCCTCGCCGCCGACCACGCCGACCTCGATCTCGAGGATGGTGCGGGCCGCCTGGGACAGCTCGAGCAGCTCCTCGGCGATGACGAGGTTCTCGTCCAGCGGCACGGCGGAGCCGTCCCACATGTGCGACTGGAAGGAGGGCAGCTTGCCGGACTTGACCTGCTCGGCCTCGATGGCCAGGAGCGGGCGGACCCAGCTGTCCAGGTTGCCCTCGGCGCAGTGGTCCGTGTGCAGGGCGACGGTCACCGGGTAGTTCTTCGCGACCTCGGCGGCGTAGGCGGTCAGCGCGAGCGAGCCGGCGATGCGGTCCTTGATCGTGGAGCCGGAGGCGTACTCGGCACCGCCGACGGACACCTGGATGATGCCGTCACTCTCGGCCTCGGCGAAGCCCTGCAGCGCGGCGGTGAGGGTCTGGGAGGAGGTGACGTTCACGGCGGGGTAGGCGAACTTGCCGGCCTTCGCCCGATCGATCATCTCGGCGTATACCTCGGGGGTGGCGATGCCCATGGTCTCTCCTGTGTCTTGATTTCTGCTGTCGCTGCAGTCTCCCACGGATCCAATGCCCGACGGCGGTCGCGCCCTGTCCGTGGACGCCCGCCCGGGCGCGTGGTCGAGCGGGCGTCAGTGCGCGTGCTGGACGATCCACTGGTGCATCGCGATCGCCGCCGCGGCGCCGGCGTTGATGGACCGGGTGGACCCGTACTGGGTGATGTGCACGACGACCTCGCTGGCCTCCTGCGCGGCCGGCGTCAGCCCCTGCGACTCCTCGCCGAACAGCAGGACGCACGCGCTCGGCAGGGCGCGCCCCTCGATCGGGACGGACCCGTCGATGTTGTCCACCCCGACGATCGGGATCCCCTCGGTGGCCGCCCACGCCGCGAACGCCTCGATGTCCTCGTGGTGGCGCAGGTGCTGGTAGCGGTCGGTGACCATCGCCCCGCGACGGTTCCACCGCCGTCGCCCGATGATGTGCACCTGCGCCGCGGCGAACGCGTTCGCGGTGCGGACCACGGACCCGATGTTGAAGTCGCGGCCCCAGTTCTCGATCGCCACGTGGAACGGGTGCCGGCGGGTGTCCAGGTCCGCGACGATCGCCTCGAGCCGCCAGTACCGGTAGCCGTCCACCACGTTGCGGGCGTCGCCCGCGGCCAGCAGCTCCGGGTCCAGCCGCGGGTCGTCCGGCCAGTGGTCCGGGTCGCCGGGCCACGGCCCGACCCCGACCGCCTCGTTGTCCTCCACGTGAGGCAGTATCCCCCGGCCCACGACCGCCCCCGAGCGCGGAGGGCGGGGCCTCGGCGGACGAGGGTTACCGCCTACGCTTGTGCGCAGTGGCCCACACGCGCGAGGAGACCGAGATGACCGAACAGATCACCACCTGGCTGACCGACATGGACGGCGTGCTCGTGCACGAGGAGTCGGCCCTGCCAGGGGCTGCGGAGTTCATCGCGACCCTGCGCCAGAAGCAGGTCCCGTTCCAGATCCTCACGAACAACTCGATCTTCACGCCGCGCGACCTCGCGGCCCGGCTGCGCGTCTCGGGGATCGAGGTGGAGGAAGGCTCGATCTGGACCTCGGCGCTGGCGACGGCGACGTTCCTGGCCGATCAGATCCCGGGCGGCAGCGCGTACGTGATCGGGGAGGCCGGCCTGACCACGGCGCTGTACGAGCGCGGCTACACCCTGACCGACACCGACCCGGACTACGTGATGCTGGGCGAGACCCGCACCTATTCCTTCTCTGCGATCACGCGGGCGATCCGACTGGTCGCCGCCGGGGCCAGGTTCATCGCCACGAACCCGGACGTGACCGGGCCCTCCGCCGAGGGCCCGCTACCTGCCACGGGGTCGGTCGCCGCGATGATCACGGCCGCCACCGGCCGCAAGCCCTACTTCGTCGGCAAGCCGAACCCGGTGATGATCCGCACCGCGATGAACCGGATCGAGGCCCACTCCGAGCACACGGCGATGATCGGGGACCGGATGGACACCGACATCGTGGCCGGCATGGAGGCGGGCCTGCGCACGTACCTGGTGCTCACCGGGTCCACGAAGCGCGCCGACGTGGAGGGCTACCCGTTCCAGCCGAGCGCGGTGCATGACGGCATCGCCGACCTGATCGGCCTGCTGTAAGGAGGCGCCCGGGCGCCTCCCTCCTCGCCGGTGACGAAGTCCCCTACGCCTGAGACAGAACGCTCCACGGTTCTGTATCGGGCGGGAGGCACTGCGCGACGGCGGGAGGTACTGGTTCGGGCGGGAGGTACTGGTTCGGGCAGAGGGTGCCGCGCGGTTCCTGAGACGTCGAACGCCCCGGTACCTTGCGGTACCGGGGCGCTCGACGTGCTGGTTGATCACTGCTGCGGGGGCGGACCACCCTGACCTGGGTACTGACCACCCTGGCCGGGGTACTGACCACCCTGGCCGGGGCCCTGCTGGAACGGCTGACCGGGCTGGTAGCTGTTCGGCTGGTACTGGCCCGGGCCGCCCTGCTGGGTGCCCGGCTGCACCGGCGAGTCCGTGGCGCGCGGCTGCGCGGCCGGGGCGTTCTGGTTGTAGGTGCCCACGTTGCCCTGGGTGTCCTGGAAGGACACCCGCGGCGCGGTCCGCACGGCCGGGTCTGTGACTTCGAAGTACTCGGCGCGGGAGAACTTGAACATGTTCGCGATGATGTTCGGCGGAAACGTCTCCACCTTGGTGTTCAGGTCCCGCACGTTCGCGTTGTAGAACCGGCGGCCGGCGGCGATCCGGTCCTCGGTGTTCGTCAGCTCGTTCTGGAGCTGGGTGAAGTTCTCGGCAGCCCGCAGCTGCGGGTAGGCCTCGGCGACGGCGAACAGCCGGCCGATCGCGTTCGAGAGCTGGTCCTCCTGGATGGCCTGCTGAGCCGGCGTGGCGCCCGGCGTCGCGGCCGCGGCGCGGGCCCGGGTGACCTCGTCGAAGACGCTGCGCTCGTGCGCGGCATAGCCCTTGACGGTCTCGATCAGGTTCGGGATCAGGTCATAGCGCCGGTGCAGTTCGACGTCGATCTGACGCCAGGCCTCCTGCACCAGGTTCCGCAGCTTCACGAAGCCGTTGTAGGTGCCTACGGCCCAGAGGACCACGATCAGAACCAGGACGACCACGATGAGGATGACGATCAAGCCTGCATCCATGGCGCTCACCTCCTGTACTCGTCGATGCCGGAGGGGGTCCGACCCCTTCCGCGGCGAGGTACCTGTGCGGCCCCCGTGCGGTCGATACTACTGGGGCTCGAGGCCTAGATCGGCTGCGGAGAGCACCCAGAGATAGGGCAGTTCTGCCCCCTGAACCGCCTCACGGGCGCCGGTGTCCCGGTCCACGATCGATGCCACGGCCACCACCTCGGCACCGGCCTCGCGGGCCGCGGCCACCGCGGTGAGGGCGCTGCCGCCGGTGGTCGAGGTGTCCTCCAGGACCACGACGCGCCGCCCGGCGACGTCCGGCCCTTCGACCTGCCGCTTCATGCCGTGCCCCTTGGCCTCCTTGCGCACCAGGAACGCGTCCAGGTCCAGGCCCCGGCTCGCCGCGGCGTGCTGGACCGCGCACACCACCGGGTCCGCACCGAGGGTCAGGCCGCCGACGGCGTCGATCTCGCCGGGCCCGAAGCCAGCCTCCTCGAGCGCGTCCAGGAGCAGGTGCCCGATCAAGGGTGCCGCCTCGTGGTGCAGGGTGGCTCGGCGCATGTCGACGTAGTAGTCGGCCTCGCGGCCGCTGCTCAGGGTGACCCGGCCGTGCACCACGGCCAGTTCGTTGATGAGTTCGGCCAGTCGCTGCAGGGGTGTGGTCTCGGTGGTCACGGGCGAGAGTGTATCGGCGTGCCGGCCGGCGGCCACCGACGGATACGGTGGGGTGGTGCGAGTGGCGACGTGGAATGTGAACTCGATCCGGGCCCGCGTGGATCGGGTCACCGACTGGCTCGAGCGCACCGGCACCGACGTGCTGGCCATGCAGGAGACCAAGTGCGCCGACGACCGGTTCCCGTACCTGCCCTTCGAGGCCCTCGGCTACGAGGTGGCCCACCACGGGCTGAACCAGTGGAACGGGGTCGCGATCGCGTCCCGGGTCGGCCTGACCGACGTGCAGCGCGCCTTCCCCGGCCAGCCCGGCTGGGCGGACCCGGCCACCGTCGAGGCCCGGGCGATCGGCGCCACCTGCGCCGGGCTGCGGATCTGGAGCCTGTACATCCCGAACGGGCGCACGCTCGGCGATCCCCACTACGAGTACAAGCTGGCCTGGCTGGCCGCGCTGCGTGAGGCGGGCACCGGGTGGCTGGCGGCCGACCCGACGGCGCCCATCGCCCTCCTCGGGGACTGGAACATCGCGCCCCATGACGAGGACGTCTGGGACATGGCCGTGTTCCAGGGCGCCACCCATGTCTCCCCGCCCGAGCGCGCCGCATTCGCCGCCATCGAGGCGGCCGGGTTCGCCGAGGTCACCCGGGCGCACCTTCCGCAGGTGTACACCTACTGGGACTACCAGCGGCTCCGGTTCCCACGCAACGAGGGCATGCGGATCGACTTCGCGCTCGCGTCGACGGCGTTCGCGGAGCGGGTGCACGGCGTCGCCGTGGACCGCAACGAGCGCAAGGGCAAGGGCGCCTCCGACCACGTGCCCGTGGTGCTCGAGGTGGATGCGCCGCCGGCCTGACCGCCGACGCTCAGGAGTCGAACCGAACGCGTAGGGCTCCAGCGTGCCGAGGACGAGCGCACGGCCGGCTGGATCCACCGATGCCGCGCAAGCCTCGTGCCGCCCGGTCAGGCGAGCGTGTTCTTGTGCAGGACGCCGCCCTTCATGATGGCCACCAGGTTCGCCGACGGGTCGGCGAGCAGGTCGATGTCGGCGACGGGGTCGCCGTCCACGAGCAGGAGGTCGGCGATCGCACCGGCGCGAACCTCGCCCAGCACGCCCGGATAGGGGTTGCGCTCGCCGCTCAGCGCGCACAGCTGTGCGTTCGCCGACGTCGCCATGGCCAGCACCTCAGCGGCGCCGAACCAGCGGGTCAGCTTCGCGAGCTGCGCGCCCTGGCGGGTCGCCAGCCGGGCGTCGAAGAGGGTGTCACTGCCCCAGGCGAGGTTGGCGCCGTGCTGCTTGGCCAGGTCGTAGGCGCGTTCGGTCCCCTCGAGGATCCGCTCCAGCTTCCACTCGCTCGTCGGTGGGACGGACACCTTGTCCTCGTCGTCGAGGAAGGGCTGCGGACACCACCACGCGTCGTGTTCGGCGATCATCGCGACGGTCTCGGAGTCGAGGAGATGGCCGTGTTCGATCGAGCGCACGCCGGCCCGCAGGGCGCGCTGGACGGCGGCCGGGGTGTAGGCGTGCACCATCACGTACGTGCCCCAGTCCGAGGCCGCGTCGACGGCGGCCCTCAGCTCGGCCTCGGTGTACTGGGTGACGTCGATCGGGTCGTAGGACGAGGCAACCCCGCCCCCGGCCATGACCTTGATCTGGGTGGCCCCGAGCCGCAGCTGCTCGCGGACGCCGCGCAGCACCTCGGGCACGCCGTCGGCGATCACGCACGCGCCGATCCGCTCGATGTGGGCGAGGTGGCCGCAGACCCCGCGCGGGAGCTCGAACGGGAACCGGAAGTCGCCGTGGCCGGAGGTCTGGGAGATCATCGCGCCGGCGGGGTAGATCCGTGGCCCGGGTACGAGACCCGCGTCGATCGCCCGCTTCAGCCCGAAGACCGGCCCGCCGGCCTCCCGGACCGTCGTGAACCCGCGCTGGAGGGTCGCCTCGGCCTCCCGCGCGGCCAGGATGTTCACGTAGCCGACGTCCGCGGTCATGAGGGCCTGCAGCGGCAGGGTTGCGAACATCGAGTGCCAGTGGGCGTCGATGAGGCCCGGCATCAGCACCCGGCCGCCGCCGTCGAGCTCGGCGCGGGATGCGCCGTCGGCCGGTGCGGCCACCGGTGATCTCGAGACCACCTCGATCACGCCGTCGCGGACGAGGACGTCGGAGGGATCAGACACCTGCGCGGATGTCCCGTCGAAGACTCGGACGTTGCGGAACAGGGTCTCGTTGGTCGCAGCCGTCATGGCACCCCTCTGCACGGTCGGCTCACTGCCGACGATCGGCCTGCCCCCAGGCACACCCGACGCTAGCGGCACCGCCATCGGGTGGGAAGCCAGCCGGGCGGGACGGTTAAAGTCGGTCCATGACGCAGACCCCGCCATGGCCCGACGGCACCCAGCCGGCCGCCTCCGACCCGGCGGTGCAACCAGACCCGCAGGGCCCGACGGCGCAGCCGAACGCGCAGGGCCCGACGGCGCAGCCAAGCGGGTGGGCCGACCCGGGTTCGGGTTGGGGTAACCCGGGCGGGCCCTCGGCGGCGCCGGCGGGTGGTTCCGCGCCGCAGCAGAGTGGGTACCCCGCTCAGCAGGCCGGATACGGACCGCAGCAGCAGGGCGGCTACGCACCACAGCCGGGCGGCACGCCACGACAGGGCGGTTACGCACCGCAGCAACAGGGCGGCTACGCACCACAGCCGGGCGGCACGCCACAACAGGGCGGCTACGCACCACAGCCGGGCGGCACGCCACAACAGGGCGGCTACGCACCGCAGCCGGGCGGTTACTACATCCCCCAGCCCGGCGGCACTCCGGCCGGGCCGGGCGCAGTTCCGGCCATTCCGCAGGCAGGTCCGCAGGCGCCGGCCCAGCCTCGTGGGCAGAGTTCCTACGGAAGCCGCCCGGCCTCGGCAGCCCCCGGCCCGCAGCAGCCGACCGGGACCGGTGGCTACGGACAGTTCACGTTCCCGGTCTTCGAGAAGCAGAAGCTCGAACCGATGGCGGTGGCCGCAGTCGCCACCGCCCCGCTCGGACCCGTGGGTCTGGTGCTCGGACTGCTCGCGCGGCCCCGGGTCCGACGGACCCGCCGCCGCAGCATGAACCTGGCCTGGGCCGGGATCGTCATCGGTGGCGCGTTCACGGTCGCGTGGATCCTGGTCGCCGTCACGCTCACCCTGAACGGGACGATCGCGCGGGCCACCGAGCGTCCCGTCGCCGGCGATGTGGACTCGGCGCGTAGCGTGGCCGCGGCGAACCTGGCGGTCGGCAACTGCATCTACACCCTTCCGCCGGCGCAGTCCGTGGGCGAGGTGCGCCTCGTGCCCTGCGCGGAGAGCCACATCGCGCAGGTGATCTCCACCCACGAGCTCACCGGAGACTTCCCGGGTGCGGAGGCGGTCGCGGCCCGGGCGACCGAGCTGTGCGATGCCGACGCGGCCGGGATCGACGCCGGCGACCTGGACGTGATGCCCTGGCACCTGGCCCCGAGCGCGGAGGGTTGGGGGCAGGGCAACACGACGGTGGTGTGCCTCGTGCGGGGCGCGACGGGACCCGTCGAGGGCGATCTGGTCAACGGCTGAGGCGGAGCCTGCGCCGACCGGCCCTCGAATGGGCCGAAGTCCCCATGGAACGCGTATGACGGACCTGCCAGGACACCCTAAAATTCGCACTATGAGCACCTCGTGGGATCCCTACCAGCAGCAGGGTCAGCAGCCCGGGTACGGGCAGCAACCCGGCTACGGCCAGCAACCGCAGCAGGGGGGCTACGGTCAGCAGCCCCAACCGGGCGGCTACGGACAGCAGCCAACGCCCGGTGCCTACGGACAACAGCCCCAGGCCGGCGGCTACGGACAGGCATCCCAGCCCGGCTACGGACAGGTGTCACAGCCCGGCTACGGGCAGCAGCCCCAGACCGGTTACGGGCAGGGCTCGCAGCCGAGTTTCGGCAACTACAGCCAGCCCGGCGGGTCCGGCAACTACTACGGCGGGCCGACGCCGCCCGCCCGCAACACCGGTGCGATCGTCGGAATCGCGATCGGCGTCGTGGTCCTGCTGGTGATCGGGTTCTTCGTGGTGCGGGGGCTCAACAACGGCGGCACCGAGGCGAACCCGAACGACGTCTCCGAACCGACCGAGATCGCCGACGTCGACCTGGTCCCCGGCAACTGTCTGGCGACGCTGGACTACAACGACAACCGGCTCCTGAACCAGGTCCCGTGCGCGGAGGTGCACGGTTTCGAGGTCGTCGCCGAGCAGGTCGTCGACGACACCGAGTTCTCCGACGAGTTCCCGGACCGCGCGGACGAGTTCTGCTTCGACTCCCTCCGTGAGATCATCCCCGGCGAATTCGACACCGAGCACGTCGGCTATCACACGTTCTACCCGTCCCAGGAGACCTGGGACGCCGGGGACCGCAAGCTGACCTGCCTGGTCTCGGCCACGGATGGGCTCGAGTTCACCGGCAGCTTCATCGCCGGGGACGCCGCGATCGGCTGATCGGTCCAGCTCCCCTGAACAGCCGAACGCCGGTGGGTCGGCACTGCCGACCCACCGGCGTTCGGGTGCTGCGCGATGTCGATCCGGTCAGCCCGCGTTCAGCACCAGGCCCGGTGCCTCGGAATCGTCCGAGACGTCCACGAGGACGCGGTCGCCGTCGGCGACCTCCCCGGCCAGCAGCATCCGGGCGAGCGGGTCGCCGATCTGCCGCTGGATGAGCCGGCGCAACGGGCGCGCCCCATAGGCCGGGTCGTACCCGTCCAGGGCCAGCCACTCACGTGCGGCCGGACTCACCTCAAGGTCGAGCCTGCGCTCGGCGAGCCGATCCGCGAGCCGGGCGACCTGCAGGTCGACGATCTCGCCGAGTTCGGCGACGGTGAGCGCATCGAAGATGACCACCTCGTCGAGCCGGTTCAGGAACTCGGGCTTGAACGAGGCCCGCACGGCGGCCATGACCGCCTCGCGCTTGGCGTCCTCGGACAGGCCCGGGTCCACCAGGAACTGCGAGCCGAGGTTCGAGGTCAGCACCAGGATCACGTTGCGGAAGTCCACGGTGCGGCCCTGACCGTCGGTCAGCCGACCGTCGTCGAGCACCTGCAGGAGGATGTCGAACACCTCCGGGTGAGCCTTCTCCACCTCGTCCAGGAGCACCACCGAGTACGGCCGCCGGCGCACTGCCTCGGTGAGCTGGCCACCCTCCTCGTACCCGACGTACCCGGGCGGGGCGCCGACGAGCCGGGCCACGGAGTGCTTCTCGGAGTACTCGCTCATGTCCACGCGCACGATGGCGCGCTCGTCGTCGAAGAGGAAGTCCGCCAGGGACTTCGCCAGCTCGGTCTTGCCGACCCCGGTGGGCCCGAGGAACAGGAACGAACCGGTGGGCCGGTCCGGGTCCGAGATGCCGGCCCGGGAACGGCGTACCGCGTCCGAGACCGCGCGGACGGCGTCCCGCTGCCCGATCAGCCGCTGCCCCACGACGTCCTCCATGTGCAGGAGCTTCTGGGTCTCGCCCTCGAGGAGCCGCCCGGTCGGGATACCGGTCCAGGAGGCGACCACCTCGGCGATCTCCTCCGGGCCGACGCGGTCCGCGATCATCGGCTCGACGGCACTGGGAGAGGCGTTCGCCTCGGCCGCCTCGGCCGCGGCGATGTCCCGCTGGACCGCGGGGATCTCACCGTAGAGCAGCCGGGACGCGTTCTCCAGGTCGCCCTCCCGCTGGGCCCGTTCGGCCTCGGTGCGCAGGGCGTCCAGGCGCGACTTCAGGTCCCCGACGCGGTTGTGGCCCTCCTTCTCGGCCTCCCACCGGGCGTTCAGCGCGGCGAGCTCCTCCGAGCGGTCGGCGAGGTCCGCGCGCAGCTTCTCCAGGCGCGCCTGGGACGCCTCGTCGTCGGACTCGGAGAGGTAGGACTCCTCCATCTTCAGGCGGTCGACGGCGCGGCGGAGCTCGTCGATCTCGATCGGCGAGGAGTCGAGCTCCATGCGCAGCCGGGAGGCGGACTCGTCGATCAGGTCGATCGCCTTGTCCGGCAGCTGTCGGCCGGGGATGTACCGGTCGGACAGTTGCGCGGCCGCCACGAGTGCGCCGTCGGAGATCGTCACCTGGTGGTGCGCCTCGTACTTGGGCGCGATGCCGCGCAGGATCGCGACGGTGTCCGCCACGGACGGCTCGCCCACGAACACCTGCTGGAACCGGCGCTCCAGCGCCGGGTCGGACTCGATGTGCTCACGGAACTCGTCGAGCGTGGTGGCACCGACCATCCGCAGCTCGCCGCGGGCGAGCATCGGCTTGAGCATGTTGCCGGCGTCCATGGACCCCTCCGAGGCGCCCGCACCGACCACGGTGTGCAGCTCGTCGATGAAGGTGACCACTTCGCCGTCGGACGCCTTGATCTCGTCGAGGACGGCCTTGAGCCGCTCCTCGAACTCGCCCCGGTACTTCGCGCCGGCGACCATCGCGGCCAGGTCGAGTGCGATCAGCCGCTTGTCCCGCAGCGAGTCCGGCACGTCGCCGTCCACGATCCGCTGGGCCAGTCCCTCGACGACCGCAGTCTTGCCGACGCCGGGCTCGCCGATCAGGACCGGGTTGTTCTTGGTGCGCCGGGACAGTACCTGGACCACCCGGCGGATCTCCGCGTCTCGGCCGATGATCGGGTCGATCTTGCCCTCGCGGGCGGCCTGGGTGAGGTCCTGACCGTACTTCTCCAGGGCCTGGTACGTGCCCTCCGGGTCGGCCGAGGTGACCTTCGCACTGCCGCGCACCCGGGGCAGGGCGTCGAGCAGCCGGTCCCGGTCGGCGCCCGCGGAGCGGAGCACGTCCCCGACGGCGCCGGTGTCCTTCGCGAGGCCGAGCAGCAGGTGCTCGGTGGACACATAGGCATCCCCGAGCGCGGTCGCCTCGTCGCCGGCCGCCTTGACGGCGGTCGCGAGGGACCGGGACATCTGCGGCTGGTTCACCGACGAGCCGGAGGCCGCCGGCAGGGCCACGACGATGGCGCGCACCCGATCGGTGACGGCGGCCCGGTCCGCGCCCACGGCGTCGAGCAGGGCAGCGGCGACGCCGCCCTCCTGCTCGATCAGTGCCTGGAGCAGGTGTGCGGGCTCCAGTTGCGGGTTGCCGGATGCGGTCGCGGCCTGCAGGGCGGCGGCAACCGCCTCCTGCGACTTCGTGGTGAGTTTGGTGTCCAAGAGAACCTCCGGGTATCAGTGCTGTGTCTGATAGTGACAACGCCACCCAAGATTGAGTCTATTCCACTCAACTCTGGTCTTGATCACTGGATCTCAGTACGCCGCACCGACCGGGGCCAGGTCCTGGGAGCCGGTCACCCGGAGCAACGCGAGCGCCTGCGCCGCGGGTGTGCCGGGGGTCGCGGAGTAGACCAACAGGGTCTGATCCGCGCAGGGCATGGACACGGTGTCGCAGTCGAGCACGATCCGGCCGAGGTCGGGGTGGTCCACCGTGGTCGTCAGCGACTGCCAGTCGCAGGTGTGACCCTCGCCCCACAGCCGTTCGAAATCGACGCTGCCGCGGCGCAGGTCCTTGATGAGCCGCTGCAGGGGTAGGTCCTCGGGATAGCGAGCCATCGCGGTGCGCAGTGTCGCCACGGACGTGAGCTTCACGGCCGCCAGGTCCTCCGGGGTCATCGCGACACGGCCGGACTCGGCGCCCAGGAACCGCTGCCAGATGATGTTGCGCTCCCGGTCCGGCCACCGGGACAGGTCTCCGAGCAGCGCCGTGGCCATCGGGTTCCAGGCCAGCACGTCGCTCTTGGCGGAGAGCACCAGCCCGGGTAGGTCCGTGAGCCGGTCGAGCAGCCGGAGCAGGCCGGGACGCACGCTCATCTGGACCTGTCCCGGCCGCGGCGGCGCCGCGTCCGCGAGGACGTACAGCTGGTCCCGCTCCGGGTCGGGTAGCCGCAGGGCACGGGAGAGCGCCTGCAGCACCTGCGTGGAGGGGTGCGGCCCCCGGCCCTGCTCCAGCCGGACGATGTACTCCACGCTCAGGCCCGCGAGCTGGGCGACCTCCTCCCGGCGCAGGCCCGGCACCCGGCGCCGGGATCCGGCCGGCAGGCCGACGTCCTCGGGCCGCACCCGCTGCCGGGCTCGACGCAGCAGGGCGGCCAACTCGTTGCGGTTCACGCCCCCAGCATGCCCCCGGGTGGCCGCCGCCGCGAGGGTCGGCGGCCGTGGATCCTGGTATCGGGGGTACCAGGGTCCGCGCTACCTGGAAGGACCGGGCACCTGGAGCCACGGTGGAGCCATGACAACCACCGAACCGAACACCGCAGCCCGACCGACCGACCCGACCTCCGCCGTCGATCATCGAACGGCTGCGGGCGACCCGGCCCACGAGCAGACCACCGTGCTGGTCACCGGCGCCAACCGAGGGATCGGGCTCACCACCGCACGCCGCCTCGGGGAGCTCGGCTGGCGGGTCCTGCTCGGCGCCCGCGATGCCGGCCGGGGCGAGGCCGCGGCGGCGGACCTGGCCGCCGCGGGCCTGGACGTGAGCGCGGTCACGCTCGACGTGACATCTCAGGACTCGGTGCTGGCCGCCGTCGAGCAGGTGCGTGCGCACCACGACCACCTCGACGTCCTGATCAACAACGCGGGCGTCCTCGGCGCGACCGGTGACCCGGCGCGGACCGTCGCCGCCGACTTCCTCGCCCCCTACGGCGTGAACGTGCTCGGGCCGGTCCGGGTGACCCAGGCCTTCCTGCCGTTGCTGCGCGCCGCCCGGCGTCCCCGGGTGGTCATGGTCTCCAGCAGCCTCGGGTCGATCACCCTCACGTCCGACCCCCAGCGCATGGAGCACGCGACCCAGGAACTCGTCTACACCTCGTCCAAGGCCGCGCTGAACATGATGACCACCCAGTACGCGCGCGCCATCGAACAGGTGCAGTTCAACCTGGTGGACCCCGGGTACACGGAGACCGACATGAGCCCCCAGGGCACCCAGACCGTCATCGAGGGCACCGACGCCATCGTCGCTGCGGCTCAGGTGGGCCCAGGGGTCACCGGCACGTTCGCGGACCGCTTCGGCGTGGTGCCGTGGTGAGGCGCGCAGCCCTGCGTGCCCGCCGTGCGCGGCGGTCAGAACGCGGGCACGGCGGACCGCGGGTCGACGCCGGCGAAGGCCAGGGCGATCACCGTGCCGGCGAACTCCTCGACCTGCCGGGCACGATCCAGGCCACCGAGGACGTGCGGCGTCGCCCCGACGTCCCGGACGAGCCGGATGACGTCCGCCAGCGCGGAGGGGTCGTCGCCCGCGATCGTCACGACGTCGTCGGGGCCCGCACCGTCCCATCGGGACGCCGGGTGGACGTTGAACGCCTTCACGACCCGGGCTCCCGGCGCACGGGAAGCAATGTGTTCTGCGGCCGAGCCGGTGGCGAGGCGATGCCTTCCCACGCCGTGGCCGACGGGGTTGGTCGGGTCGATCAGGGTCACCCCGGAGAGGGCATGGTCTCCGGCTCTGACCTGAGCGAGGACGTCGTCGACCGCGGACCACGGAACGGCCACCAGGACGACATCGGCGCCCGCCACGGCATCGGCAGGTGAGGCGGCCGTGGCACGGTGCCCGATGTCGGACGCGAGGTTCTGGGCGTTCGCCAGCGACCGGCCGCCGATCACGACCGTGTGTCCGCGTGCGGCCCAGCGGCCGCCGAGGGTTCGTGCGATGTTCCCAGCGCCCAGGATGCCGATCCGGACCGCTGCAGGTGGTGCGAGCGTCGCTTCAGTCATAGGACAACGGTAGGAGGACCGCCACGCACCGAACGGTGCGCGCCGGGTGTGGAGAATGGGTCGCGTGACCCACCGATCGCCGAACCTGCCCGAGGACCGGGTCGCCGATTGCCACGTCAGGGCTGCCACCGATGTGCTCAGCCATCGGTGGGACGGTGTCGTGCTTGCGGCGCTCGGCGACGGCCCTCGCCGCAGGGTCGATCTGCGAGCCCGCATCGGCCAGGTCCGGGACAAGCCGTTGACCGAGGCTCTCGCGCGCTTGCTCGCGGCAGGCCTCATCTCCCGGCGCGAAGGTGCGGGTGCAGCCCCCGGCGTCGTCTACGAACTGACGCCGCTCGGGCGCAGCTTCCACGACGGACCGTTGCAGGCGCTGGCCACCTGGGCGCAACGGCACGGCCACGAGCTATCGGCCGGCGGCTACCAGGCGCTGCCGTAGCAGACGAAGGGTGCGGGGGGACCATCATGCTCGGCCAGGGCCGCGGCGAGCGCGGTGGCGGAGTCCGCGCCGGCCGCCAGTCGCGTGTGCACGCCCGCCATCACATCCGCGGCGGCACGGTCGTTCACGTTCGCCACGCCCGCGACCACGGCGCGGGTGCCCAACTGCAGCAGCACGCTCGCCAGCCCGAGCGGCTGGTCCCCGGGACGCACGCTGACCAGACCCGCCTCGCAGGCCGAGATGAGCACGCAGCCGCCGCGCAGGTTCTGGTCCTCCAGCTCGTGCGCGAACAACGGACCGTCCGCCAGGCGCAGCGACGAGAACAGCGGACTCTGGGGCTGGTGCAACCCGTGGGCGGCCACGTGGACCACGTCGTGGTCGGCCAGGGCGGTGCGGACCCGGCCGGCCGTGGCGCCGGCACCACCGAGGACCTCGGCACCGGGCCAGGCCGCGCCGACCCGGGAGACCTCGTCCTCGGCCCGGTCCAGGCCCGGCCCGGCAACGGCCAGCACGGTGGGCCGGTCCGGGCGCACCCCGGCCCGCCAGGCACGCCACCACATCGTCGCGCTCGGGGCGACGACGGTCGGCAGTCCGCGCCGGGACGGCAGCAGCGTCCACGGGACCGCGGCGAGATTCCCACCGGTGGCGAGCACGAGGGGGCCGCCCGCCCCGGAGCCGGCGAGCAGGATCTCGTCCAGCTGGGCCAGCTCGTCCGCGAGCGCGGTCCGGACCGTGCTCGCGATCGGCTCGGGCAGCAGCGGCAGCGCCAACGCGTCCAGGTCGGCGCGCACCCGCCGCATCAGTTCGGCCACCTGCGTGGTGGACCCGAGCTCGCGGACCCGGGACCGGCCCGCGGTCACCTCGACGGCGTACCACCGGCCGCCGTACGCGCCGAAGTTCACGAGCGTGGCACCGGGGTCGGTCCGCAGCACCTCGCGGACCCGGCCGAGGGTGACCACGTCGGTGTCCACCGGTGCCGCACCGTCACGCTCCCAGGCTCGGGACCGGATCTGACGCTGCAGGTCGGCGACGCGCTCGCGCAGCCGGGCCCGCTGGGAGGCGTGCTCGGGTTCGCCGATGAGGTCCCGGGACTCCTCCTCTGCACGCCGCAGCGCTCCGAGGAGCTCGGCGCCCGCCGGGTCCGCCGGCCCGCTCACGCCGGGCACGCGGACAAGGACCGATCGCGCCCACTCGAGGCTGTCGAACAGTCGTGCCGCGCCGCCGTCGGCCAGGGCCAGTGCGGTCCCGAGACCGGCCAGACGGGACCCGTGCACGGCCGCGGCGGTGCGCAGGTCGAGCGAGTCGAACGTGGCCCGGTGGTCGGTCAGCTCGGCCAGACCGACCCGCACCTCACGCCGCGCCCGCGCGGGATCCTGACGGGCGAGGGCGAGCTGGGCGCGCACCTCACGCCGCTCGATGCGCGTCCGGAACGTGTCATCCGGGCGCAGCCGGAGCACGGCGTCGAGCGACGGCGACCCCTCGACGCCCTCGGTCCCCGCTGCCCCACCACGCACCGGGTCCTCGCCAGCGGCGAGCCTGGTGCCGGCCAGCAGCAGGCCCCCGGCATCGGCGAGGTCCCGTCGACCCTCTCCCGCTACGGTCTCGACGAACTGTGCGATCCGGGTCGCCAACCGGGACAGCCGGGCCGGCGACGCGGCGACGAGCGCACGCTCGCAGCGCAGGGCCACGAACTCGCTGCGCCGCTGCCACATCACGTTGCCCCGGCGGCGGAACCGCCGGGCGGCCCCCAGCGCGAGGGTGCGCCCACGGTCGGGGGCACCTTCGACGAGCGCACATTCGGCGCGCAGCAGTTCCACCTCGGCGAGTTCCTGGCCGCGCCGGTCCGCCCGGAACAGATCGGCCGCGGCAGCGAGAGCTACGTCCGCGTCGCGGACCAGGCCGGCCTCTCGGAGCACCCGGGCGCGGTCCAGGTAGAACACCGGGTTGCGCCCGCCCGGTGCGATGTCAGCGGCGGCGGACATCTCCGCCAGCGCCCGCGGCAGGTTGCCGGCCAGGAAGTCGGTGTAGCCGAGGTTGTGGCGGGCCATCGACTCGACGAGCACGTCGCCCTCGGCGGCGGCGATCTCGACGCCGGCGCGCAGGTCCACGCGGGCCTGGTCCAGGCGGCCGAACTCGAGGGCGAGCGTGCCCCGGTTGACCAGGATCCGGACCTGATCCCGGGGCAGCGCCACGTCGATGAGTTCCATCGCGTGCCCGAAGGCATCCGCGGCATCGGCCAGCCGCCCGGAACGCATCAGCAGCAGCGCCTGCTGGCCACGGATCGCGGCCCGCACCGCGTCCGCACCGGCCGCCTCGGCATGCTCGGCGGCCAGCCGCAGGTGCTGCTGGGCCGCGGACAGGTCGGCATCGGTGTCGAACGTGGAGGTGGCCAGGCCGACGTAGGCGCGGGCCAGCACGAGCTCGGCACCCGGACGCCCGTCCGCGGCGGTCTCGACCGTGCGGACCAGCTCCCGGAGCATCCGCGCGGCAGCCGCGGAGTGGCCCTCGGCGTTGCGCCCGAGCCCCTCCGCGAGTCGTTGCTCAGCCAGGTCCAGGTCGAGCACCTGCGGGCCTCCGGAGGGGTTCGGCTCCTACAGTTCGAAGAGCGGTGTCACCACCGTAGTGGTGCCGATCTCGAATACGAGCTGCACGAAGCCCTCGGGGACGTTGTCGAAGACGAATCGGCCGGTCGGTTCACTCCGGGTGCTGAGCTCGCGGCCGTCCATCCGCAGACGCACCGCCAGCTCGCGCGGCGGCGCGATCCACCCGTCGAGCCGGGCGCTGGTACCGCTGTGCCCCACGGTGACCATCGCCGTCAGGGACTCGGCCGAGAACGTCAGCGTGTGCGTGCGGGTCACCGCCATCTCCGAGCGGACCCCGGCTCCGACCGTGGGCACCCGGGTCAGTTCGGCGACCTCGGTCATCAGTTCGGAGAGGGCGACGGCGAACTTGAGCCGGTCCACGAGTCCATCCGGGACCGGGTCCTGCTCCTCGTAGAACCGGCGCAGGCCGGCGAGCATCGCCGCGTCCCGGTCGTCGAGGGGTTCGGCGGCCGAGGCCACCTCCGCGGCCGTCCAGCGTTCCTTGTCGGTCATGACGCCCACCCCGGGTCGGTCGAGAGCTTCGCGCGCAGCCGGGCAAGGCACCGGCCGCGCGTCGGTCCGATACTGCCGACCGGCATGCCGAGCGCCTCCGCGATCGCGGCGTAGTCGGGCCGGTCGGCGAAGGCGATCACGCGCAGAAGCTCCCGGCATCGATCGGAAAGCTCCCGGACGTGGTGCCAGAGCCGCACGTCACGTTCGTTACGGACGGCGACGTGCTCGGGCAGGTCCTCGGCGGGCACCGCGACCCGGTCGATCTCGTCCGTCTCGGCGTCCGGCCGCGGCGTCGACGTGTGCGCCAGCTCGTTCCCACGCACCCGGGAGACCCGCCAGGACTCCCGCTTGGTGGTCACCAGCAGCCACTTCACGACGGTGCGTGGATCGCGCACCGACGCCGCGCTGCGGACCAGGCTCAACCAGACCGTCTGCAGCACGTCCTCGGCCTCGGTGCGGTCAAGGCCCTGCCCGCGCGAGGTGTGCCACAGCAACGGCGTGAGCATGCCGACCAGGTCGTCGAACGCCGTCCGGTCGCCGCCACGGAACCGTTCGAACGCCGCGCTGGCGCGGACCACAAGGGTCTCGCCCGGGCTGGCCTCGATCATCACGAACCACCGCCGTCCGCGGCGCGCGCGCCCGGCAGGTTCGCGAGGGCCTTACGACCCCGCTCGACGGCGTCGGCCGCCTTGGTCGAGTCGGCGCCACCCGCGTACAGCTCGGCCAGGGTGGCCGCGACCTCTCCTGCGAACACGGGGGCGGCGAAGGACGTGCCGCTCCAGGTGGCGAACCCGGACGCGAAGTCGTCCGGGTCGATGCTGGCCCGGATCCTGCCCTCGTGGGCCAGCGACGCCACCGGGTTCAGCGAGGTGTTGATCGTGGTCGGGAAGGTGCTGACCAGGCCGGCGCCGACCCGACGGTGCAGCACCCATGGGCCCTCGTTCGAGAAGAGTGCCACCGTGCTGCCGTTCGGGTTCAGGGCTCCGACGGCCTGCAGCGGCAGCCCATCCGGTGCGGTCCGCGCCGGGCCACCCGGGTAGTCGGCGAACGCGGCGGGGAACATCTCGCGGGTGGTGGCGTCGTTGCCCGAGGCCGCCACGACCGTCACACCGAGGGCGCCCAACGCCTTCAGCGGCAGCCACAGGAGCGGGTCGAAGGCAAGGTCCGCCGGCTGCTCGTGGTAGTACCCGAGGGACAGCGACAACACGTCGACCGGCGGCATCTCGGGGTCGCCGGCCGCCATCGCGACCACCTGCCACAGCACCAGCCGGCGCAGCGAGCGCACCAGCTGGGACTCGGCCACCACGCCGTCGCCCCGGAACACCCGGACCGAGAGGATCCGGGCATCCGCGGACTGCTGCCGGATCAGCCCGGCGATGAACGTGCCGTGACCGGCGTCCGCCTCGAGCCCGCCGACGAGCGGGTTCGCGGTGCCGGTCTCCTCGGTGTCCGGCACGAGCCGGGGCAGACCGAGGGGCAGACCGAGTACCTCGGGGTCACGGATGACGACGTCCGAGCCGAGCCACGGGTGCTCGCCGACCCCGGTGTCGAGCACGGCCACGACGGGCCGGCGCACGTTCGGATCGTTGCGCGGAGCGGGCTCGGGGCCGAGCCATGCCACCGGCTGGCGGCCGCCGGAACCGGGCATCGCGTAGGTCGAGAGCCCGTTGTTGCTGTGCGGGATCGTGTAGGGGACACCGCCACCGCTGGAGGAGACGTCGTGCGGTGCGCCACCGGCGACGTGCGGGATCGTGTAGGGCGTGCCGCCGATGTCCGTGGCGGAGAACACGAGGTGGTCGAGGGCCACCTCGTCGGCGCGGCCGGTCGCGGCCCGGTACGCCTGCACCAGGCGCCACGCGTCCACCGGCTCCGCGGGGGCGGCGGGGTCCAGTCGGACCACCCGGGCGCTCTCCACCCAGTTCTCCTCGATCAGGCCGCGCACCTCGGGCCCGAACTCGGGCCGGCCGAGGTATTCGCGTTCGGCCCTCGCCTCGTCGTCCTCGACCAGGCCGAGGCCCAGCTCCCGGGCGATGTTGCCGAGGGCCTTCAGGGCACCCTCGACGGCGGCGCCTCGGATCAGGACCGAGTCCACGGAGTAGACGGTCGGGTGCAGGGCCACCTCCTCGGCCCGCTGGACCGCGGTGGAGGGGTCCAGGACGCGGGCGCGGTAGCGCTCCCAGGATGCGTTCGGCAGACCGATCGGTGGTTCCGATACCAGTGGAACGTTGGCCTCGCCTGGGGTGTTCTGACTCACGTCCTTGTTCTCCTGTTGTTCGACGGGCGGTGCGACGGGCAGGGTCTTCCGCGGGCCGGGGGACGCTCGCGGTTCGAGCCTAGTGCGGCGTCGAGTGGCCGACCAGGGTCTGAGCGGGCTCCGGACCCACATGGCCGAGGAGGTGCTCGGCCGGGGCCTGATACACGCGGTCGGGCCTGGATCCTGCGGAGAGGCAGCGGTGTCGACGTCCGGGGTATCAGGACCGGGCGCCCTGCCTCATCACTAGGCACCGGTCCCACCCGGGGCCCGAGGGGAGCACGCGATGCACACCACCGACGTGATGCCGCAGACCACTGTTGCGGACGAGGTCGAGGCTGCCATCACCATGGTCCGCCGCACGCTGATCCTCGGCCGCGTGCGCAGTGCCGCCGAACTCACCGGGCAACTGCTCCGGGACTGGTACGCGCCGGCCACCCCGGTGCCGCCGGCCGATCCCGCGGAACCGCCGCTGGCCGGTCTGCTGCGCGTCGCACACGTGGGCTTCGAGCGGTGGCAGACGTCCAGCGGCTGGCGCGCGACGTCCGCCGGCCATGCCTGGCTCCGCGTCGAGGGCGGGCGGCCCCGGACCACCGTCGCCACGAACATCGTGGGCGCCGACGCCCACGGCGCCCTGGCGCCCACCGACCGCGTCGAGGTACGCGAGCAGGCCACCCGGGCCGCCGGCGGCCGCTGGCGCACCTGGGGGGCCGGCTGGGTACCCAGGCTGCAGGGCTCGGGCACGAACCTGCTCCGGATCCACCTGAACTGCCCGGCGGACAACCTGCCCGACCTGGTGCGGGCCGTCACCGCCCACACGAGCACCTGGGACGAACCGTGGGCGCTCGACGCCCCGACGGACCGGACGGCGACCGCACGTCCGGACGCCACCCACCTGACCCTCCCGGTCGGCGCGTTCATGCGCGGCACCGACCTCCTCCACGAACTCGTCGACGCCCTCGCGCCGCTGCTCCGGCCGGCCGTCCCCGCCCTGACGCTGCGACTCGCCCCGGGCGTCGGCGTGGGCCAGTCGGCGGCCACCGGACCCACGTTCGGCGAGCTCCGCTGCCACGTCCTGGCCCAGACGCTCATCGCGGACCCGTTCCCGCCCACTGCGGAACTCCTCCGACGCACACGCACCGCGCTCGCCCGTGAGGGCATCGACGCCCGCCGGCCCCACCGGGTCCGGGATACCCAGGATTGGGATGCACCATGGCTGTGACAGCACTCGCCGAACCGGACCTGCTGGCCTACGCGGGCGATCTCGCGGACGAGCTGCGGGCCGGGGTGGTCCGTGGCAGCACCGGGCCGACCTGGCGCAACCGCTCGCCCCGTACCCGCACCGGCCGCGGCCGTTCGCCGCACGCGGTCGAGGACGGTGACGCCGGGATCGCCTGGGCCCTGGCCGAACTCGGCCGCACGCTCGACCGGTCCGAGCTCCTCGATCTCGCCGTCGACGCCTCGAGCCGCACCCTGGAGGGCGCGGCCCGGGGCGGTGGACCTGGCCTGCTCACCGGCCTGGCCGGGGTCGCCTGCGCGGCCCATCGCGTGGGGGCCGCCGCGGACTCCCCCGAGCTGCGACGGAGGGCTCGCCGCGCCGCGGCGTCGGTGCGGACGGATCCACGTCGGCACGACCTCGCCGCGGGCACGGCCGGGCACCTGCTCGGACTGCTGGTCTGCGAGGCCCCGGCCACGGCCGTCTCGGCGGCCACCCGCCGGCTGCGCACAGCCGCCCGGCACCTGAGCGCGAACACGGTCTGCTGGCCTGATGCCGACGGTCGGGCGCGCACCGGGCTCGCCCACGGGACCTCCGGCGTCATCCTGGCCCTGGCGGAGGCGGCCGCCCGCCACCCCGTGCTGGCGACCGACCTGGTGCCACTCATCGACGGCGGCCTGCGCTGGGAGTCGGCCTGGTTCGAGCCTGAGGCCGACGCCTGGACCACGCCCGGATCAGAGCCGGCCGTTGCACCGGGCGGGCACGACGCGCAGACGACCGGCGACCCGTGGACCGGACCGGTGGGCATCGGGCTGACCAGGCTGCGCCTGCTCGCCCTGCGCGACCAGGGACTCGGGCTGGCGACCCCACGGACGAACCTCGTCGCCGACGTGCACGCCGCGGTCCGCGCGGGCACGCGCACCGCCCGAGCCACCACGGACCTGAGCCTCGGCCACGGCGCCGCGGGCACCTGGGACCTGCTCGCCTCGGCCGCAGTCGGTCTGGACGCCCAGGAATACCGCAGCGCCGCCGTCGACCTGGCGCACGAGGCCCTCGCCGCGCACGGCACGGCGGTACCGGGCCAGGGCGACGACGCCGGCCCCGGCCTGCTCTCCGGCATCGCCGGCACCGCACTCGCCCTCACCGCCGTGGCGACCCCTCGGGCCGGCTCCGCGAGCCGACTGTTCCTCGCGGGGAGGTGAGTGCCGTGGCCGCTGGACACCGACGTCGTCCGGTCCGACGAACCCCACGTCCGCGCGCGTGACCCTGCGGTTGCGCGCCCGCGACCTGTAACACTCCGTCAACACGCGTCGGGCAGAATGCCCATCACACCCGGCCGCAGCGTGAGGAGTGATGATGCACCTGACCCCATCGGAGCAGGAGAAGCTCCTGCTCGCGGTCGCCGGCATGGTCGCCCGCGACCGCAGGGAGCGCGGCATCCGCCTGAACTACCCGGAGGCGGCCGCGCTGCTGACCACCTGGGTGATCGAGGGCGCCCGCGAGGGACGCACCGTCGCGGACCTGATGGTGGCCGGCCGTGAGGTGCTCGGCCGCGCCGACGTGATGGAGGGCGTGGCCCAGATGCTGCCCGACATCCAGGTCGAGGCGACGTTCCCGGACGGTCGCAAGCTCGTCACCATCCACGAGCCGATCGCCTGAGGAGGCCGACGTGAGCGGACCGAACACGACCGGGCCCGGTGCGATCCGGGTGGCGCCTGGCACGATCGAACTCAACGCGGATCGGCGCCCCGACGAACGCCTGGACCTGGTCATCCTGAACACCGGGGACCGGCCGGTCCAGATCGGCTCCCATCTGCATCTGCCGGATGCGAACGAGGCCCTGGAGTTCGATCGCGAGGCCGCGCACGGGTTCCGGCTGGACGTGCCGTCCGGGACGTCGCAACGCTTCGAGCCGGGCGCCTCCCGCGCCGTGGCCGCGGTGGCGCTGCGCGGGGCGCGACGGGTGCCCGGGATCCGGTTGGGCCGGACCTCGGCGGACCTGGACGGCGACGATGGTTGAGATCTCCAGGGCGGCCTACGCCGCGCTGTACGGCCCGACGGCGGGCGACCAGATCCGCCTCGGTGACACCGATCTGTGGATCGAGGTCGAGCGGGACCACACGGTAGGCGGCGAGGAGGCCGTGTTCGGGGGTGGCAAGTCCATCCGCGAGTCGATGGCGCAGGGGATCACGTCCCGCACCGACGGAGCCCTGGACACGGTCATCACGAACGCGATCGTGCTCGACTGGTGGGGGGTGGTCCGGGCGGACGTCGGCATCCGCGACGGCGTGATCGTCGCCCTCGGCCGCGCCGGCAACCCGGACATCGCCGACGGGGTGCACCCGGCGCTGCACATCGGGCCCTCCACCGACGTGATCAGCGGCGAGGGCCGCATCCTCACCGCCGGCGCGTTCGACACGCACGTGCACCTCATCTCCCCCTCGCAGATCCACGAGGCGCTCGCCAGCGGCATCACCACGATCGGCGGCGGCGGCACCGGGCCCTCCGAGGGCACCAAGGCGACCACGGTGACCCCGGGCGCCTGGCATCTGGGCACGATCCACCGCAGCCTCGACCCGCTGCCGGTGAACGTGCTGCTGCTCGGCAAGGGCAACACGGTCAGTGCCGAGGCGTTCGCCGAGCAGGCCCTCGCCGGCGCGGGCGGGTTCAAGGTCCACGAGGACTGGGGCTCCACCCCGGCCGCGCTCGACGCGGCGCTGCGGGGCGCCGCGGACTGGGGACTGCAGGTGGCCCTGCACTCGGACTCCCTGAACGAGGCCGGGTTCCTGGAGTCGACGGTCGCCGCCATCGGCGGGCGCTCGATCCACGCGTTCCACACCGAGGGCGCCGGCGGCGGGCACGCGCCGGACATCATGCGCCTGGCCGGTGAGCCGTACGTGCTGCCGGGCTCGACGAACCCGACCCTGCCACACACCGTGAACACGGTGGCAGAGCACCTGGACATGCTGATGGTGTGCCATCACCTGAACCCCCAGGTCCCCGAGGACCTGGCGTTCGCCGAGTCCCGGATCAGGGCGACCACGATCGCGGCCGAGGACGTGCTGCATGACGTGGGGGCGATGTCGATCACGTCCTCCGACGCGCAGGCGATGGGCCGGATCGGTGAGGTCATCACCCGCACCTGGCAGGTGGCGCATGTGATGAAGGCCCGCCGCGGCGCGCTCGGCGGCGGGTTGCCGGCGGACAACGAGCGCGCCCGGCGGTACGTGGCCAAGTACACGATCAACCCGGCGATCGCGCACGGGGTGGACGCCTACATCGGCTCCGTCGAACCGGGCAAGATGGCGGATCTGGTGCTCTGGCAGCCGAAGTTCTTCGGGTTCCGACCGGACGTCGTGATCAAGGGCGGCGCCATCGTGCGCGGCGCCCTCGGCGACCCGAACGCGTCCATCCCGACCCCGCAACCGGTGCTGATGCGGGACGCGCTGGCGGCCGCGATCGGCGCCGAGGTCTCCGCGACGTTCGTCTCCCCCGCCGCGCTCGACGCCGGCCTGACCGAGCGGCTCGGGCTGCGCCGCCGGCTGCTTCCGGTGGCGGACACCCGCGCCGTGGGCAAGGCGCAGATGATCAACAACGACGCCCTCCCGGTGATCGAGATCAATCCCGAGACCTTCGAGATCGACGTCGACGGCGAACGCATCGTGCCCGCACCCGCCGCGCAGCTGCCGCTCGCCCAGCTGTACTCCCTGTTCTGATGGGCCCCTCCCAGTCGGTGCTCCTCGCGTTGCTCGCCGACGCCCGGCTGCCGACCGGTGCGCACACCCAGTCCGCGGGGCTGGAGCCCGCGCTGAGATCCGGGTTGGCCACGGACGCCGTCCCCGCCTACCTGGCCGCGCGGCTGCGAACGGTGTGCGTGGTGGAGGCGGGCACCGCCGTCGTGGCCCGGCACGTGAGCCTCGCCGGCGGGCGGACCGGCGACCTGGCCGCCGTCGAGACCGCATGGGCGGCCCGGACCCCCAGCCCGGCGCTGCGCGCGAACGCGCGCATGCTCGGGCGCGGCTACGTCCGGCTGTTGCACCGGCTCTGGCCCGTGGCCGGCGACGACCCGAGCTGGCGCGCCACTCGGCCGGTGGTCCTCGGGCTGATCGCCGCCCGGTCCGGACTGGACGCGGCGAACACCGCCCGTCTGGTCGGCTACGACGACGCCCAGACGGTGGCGGCGGCGATGCTCAAGCTCGCCCCGCTCGACCCGCTGGCGACGACCTCCTGGGTGCTCACGGCGTGGCCGCTGATCGAGACGCTCGCGGACCGCGTCGCCCACTTCACCCGACCCGGGGAGATCCCCGCCTGCGGTGCGCCCCTGATCGAGCAGTGGGCGCAGGACCATGACCACACCACCGAGAGGTTGTTCCGTGCCTGAGACCGCTGAGATTCCCAAGACCCGTTCCCTGCGGCTGGGGGTGGCCGGCCCGGTCGGCACCGGCAAGAGCTCACTGATCGCGCTGCTCTGCCGTGAGCTGTCCACCGACCTGGCGCTCGGGGTGATCACCAACGACATCTACACCGACGAGGACGCCCGGTTCCTGCGCTCGGCCGGCGTGCTGGACCCGGAGCGGATCCGTGCGGTGGAGACCGGCGCCTGCCCGCACACCGCCATCCGGGACGACGTCACCGCGAACCTGCTCGCGGTCGAGGACCTCGAGGCCGACTTCGCACCCCTGGACGTGGTGCTCGTGGAGTCCGGCGGGGACAACCTCACCGCCACGTTCTCCCCCGCTCTCGTGGACGCGCAGATCTTCGTGCTCGATGTCGCCGGCGGCGGCGATGTCGCCCGAAAGGGCGGCCCCGGGATCGCCCGGGCCGACCTGCTCGTGGTGAACAAGACCGACCTGGCCCCCTACGTCGGGGTGGACGTCGAGCGGATGGTCGCGGACGGGGCCGATGCCCGTGACGGGCGCCCCGTGCTCGCGCTCTCCCGGGACGACGCCGCGTCCGTGGCCACGCTCTGCGCGTGGGTGCGCGCCGTGCTCGCGGCGCACCGCGGCGGCGAGCACGTGCCGGTGGACCCGGGACCGATGGCGCCCCACTTCCACGCCGACCCCGACGGTGGCGGCGTGCTGCACTCGCACGCCGACGGCGATCACGACCATGCCCACGCCCGGCCGACCGGCCACGAGCACGCCACGGCCGAGGGACACGACCACACCGGGGACCCCGCGGGCACGTGAGCACCATCGCCGTCGCCCCCGCGCCGGGCCGGGCGCGGTGTCGGCTCGTCGCGGGCGCGCTGAGTCCGCGCATACTGCATGCCGACGACGGCGGAGCCCGGGTCGCGCTCGTCGCGACCGGCGCGTTGCTGCTCGGCGGCGACGAGGTGCGCATCGACGTCGAGGTGGCGCCCGGCGGGTGGCTCGAGGTGGTGGAGACCGCCGGGACGGTCGCCTACGACGCAGGCGGGACGCCGTCGGGCTGGCACGTACGGGCGCACCTGGGCGAGGGCGCCCGGCTGAGCTGGTGCGGACTGCCGCTCGTGGTGGCCGACGGCGCCCACGTACGGCGCAGCACCGAGCTCACCCTCGCCGCCCACGCCCGGGCGCTCCTGCGCGAGACCCTCGTGCTCGGCCGCGCCGGCGAGACCGGCGGGCTGCTGCGGGCCACCACCCGTGCCACGCTCGACGGCACGGACCTGCTGGTCGAGGACCTCGACCTGGCGCCGGCCGCCCGCACGGCACCCGGGGTCCTCGGGGAGCTCCGGGTGCTGGACACCACCCTCGCGCTCGGCTGGCGCCCGGTCGAGGTGCGGGCCGGGCGCCGGTACGACCTCGACGGTCCTGGCGCCTTCGTGCGACATCTCGGCGCCGATACCCATTCCGGGACGGGACCGGCGCTCGCGGCGACCTCCTGGCGGGCCGACCTCGACCTCCCGTGAACCACCCGGGCGCCGTTTCGGGGTGCGCCCGCCGCCGAACCCGACCACAATCGGGCCCGACCGGGCGGCTGCCCGGCTCGGTGATCGGGAGGGGACGCACATGGGTTTCGACGAGTTGAAGAAGAAGGCCAGCGAGTTGCTCGGCAACGAGGAACAGACGGACAACGCCCTCGACCGGGCCGCGAACTTCGCGAACGAGAAGACCGGCGGCAAGTACGAGGACAAGATCCAGCAGGGGCGTGACTTCGCAGACGGCAAGGTCGGCGACGAGCGCGCCTGACCGCTGATCCAGCGGCGGCCGGTCCCGGACGGGACCGGCCGTTGTGCTGTACGCGCCGGGGTCGGTCGGACCCGCGCGGATGTCGGTGCGCGGTGGCAGGATCGAGAGCATGGCCGAGTTGAAGACCCGCCCCGGTCCGGGGGACGTGGAGGCGTTCATCGCGTCCGTGCAGGATCCCGTCCGCCGCGCCGACGCCGAGCGTCTCGTCGAGCTGATGCGCGAGGTCAGCGGCGACGAGCCGGTGCTCTGGGGCCCGAGCATCATCGGCTTCGGCGAGCGCCACCTGGTCTACGCCAGCGGGCGTGAGATCGACTACTTCGAGGTCGGCTTCTCCCCGCGCAAGGCGGCCACCACCCTCTACCTGGACGCGGTCCTCGGGTCGTCGGCGGAACTGCTCGCCCAACTCGGACCGCACACCACCGGCAAGGGGTGCCTGTACGTCAAGAGGTTGGCGGACGTGGACGGTGACGTGTTGCGCCACTTGCTGGAGGAGGCGGTGCGGGCCGCTCGCGGGTGAGCGCGACGAGAAATCTCTGCGCCCGCACGGGCGAAGCGGGCATAGGCTGACCCCATGCGCCAGGCACAGGTCACCACGACGCCGGAGACTCTCCGGATCGTCGCGTAGCCATCAGCGCACCAGCCCCGGGGAGAACAACCCCGGGGCCTTCTCGTTCCGTGGGCTCTCCCCATCCCACGAAGGAGACAGCATGTCGCACGACCACCGCGTCCTCGGACGCCGGCTCGACCTGTTCGACACCACCCCCGCCGTCGGCGCCGGGCTCCCGCTCTGGCTGCCGGACGGCGCCGTGATCCGCGGTGAACTGGAGGCGTTCGCGCTCGAGGAGGCGCTCGCGTCCGGGTGCCGGCGCATCTACACCCCGGTGCTCGCCAAACGTGAGCTGTTCGAACGGTCCGGGCACTGGCACAAGTTCTCCGCCGACATGTTCCCGGAGATGATCGTGGGCGGCGAGAGCTTCGTGCTGCGGCCCGCCAACTGCCCGCACCACACCCAGGTGTTCGCCGCCCGGGAGCACAGCTACCGGGACCTGCCGGTGGGCTACGCCGAGCTGGGCTCGATGTTCCGCAGCGAGCTCTCCGGCGTGCTCGGTGGGCTCAGCCGGGTGCGCCAGATCAACCTCGACGACGCACACGTGTTCGCGCGGCCGGATCAGGTGGGCGAACAGGTGCGGGTGGCGCTGGCGGCGATCCGGCGCTGCTACGACGTGCTCGGCATCGAGATCGACCACCTGCGGCTCTCCGTGCGCGGCCCCGGTGGCGCCTACCTCGGCGGCGATGCGCAGTGGGAGCGTGCCGAGGGCCAGCTGCGGGAGGCACTGGACGGGGAGGGCCTTGAGTACGAGCTCGGCATCGGGGAGGCCGCGTTCTACGGCCCGAAGGTCGACGTGCAGGTCCGGGACGCCGCCGGGCGGGAGGAGACCCTCTCCACCGTGCAGGTGGACCACAACCTCCCGGAGCGCTTCGACCTCACCTACATCGGCCCGGACGGTCGCAAGCACCGCCCGGTGCTGATCCACCGCGGCCTGCTCAGCTCGATGGAACGGATGACCGCTCTGCTGCTGGAACGGCACGACGGTCGCCTGCCCACCTGGTTGGCTCCGGTCCAGGTGCGCCTGCTGCCCGTCGCCGAGCACGCCCACGGCCCGGCCGCGCTGCGCGTGCTGGACCTGATGCGCGGTGCCGGGATCCGGGCGGAGGTCTCCGTCGACGGGGCGCTCGGTGCCCGCATCCGCGCCGCTCGGGAACGCCGCGAGCCCTACCTCGCGGTGCTCGGCGACAGCGAGCTGGACGCCGATGCCCTGACCGTCAGCGCGCCGGGTTCCGGTGCACGCGCCACCATCGGGGTGGCAGCGTTCATCGCGTCCGTGACAGCCGAGGTCGGCCGGCGGTCACCGGCGGCGGCCCTGGACGCGGAGTCGATGGTTCCCCATCACGCAGACGCCCGGACCGAGGCTCACCGCTGAGCGGCCTCGAGCAGCTCCAGCTCGTCGTCGGTGAGCAGCCGGGACCGGATCAGGAACCGTACGCCCTCGGGGGCCTCGAGCGAGAAGCCCGCACCGCGCCCGGGGACGACGTCGATGGTCAGGTGCGTGTGCTTCCAGTAGTCGAACTGGAACCGGCTCATCCAGACCGGGACGGTGAAGTCGCCGTCCGGGGCGCTCACGCTGAGGTCGCCGAGGAGCACGTCGGCGTCGGAGGTGATGAAGTCGCCGTCGGCGAAGCACATCGGGGAGGACCCGTCGCAGCAGCCGCCGGACTGGTGGAACATCAGCTCGCCGTGGCGGCGGCGCAGGGAGGTGAGCAGCTCGCCGGCCGCGGGGGTCAGGGCCACCCGTTCGGCGGGCCCGGTCGTCTCGGTCATCGACGCCTCTGTCCTTCGGATGCGAGCCATCCGGACACCGGTGGGGACGGGACCACCGGTGCCCGGACGTGGGGCGCAGCGGGTCTGCTCAGAAGAATCCGAGCTTGTTCTCGCTGTAGGACACCAGCAGGTTCTTCGTCTGCTGGTAATGGTCGAGCATCATCTGGTGGTTCTCCCGCCCGATGCCCGAGTTCTTGTAACCACCGAACGCGGCCCCCGCGGGGTAGGCGTGGTAGTTGTTCGTCCAGACCCGGCCGGCCTGGATGTCCCGGCCGGCCCGGTAGGCGACGTTGCCGTTGCGGCTCCAGACGCCGGCGCCGAGGCCGTACAGGGTGTCGTTCGCGGTGGCGATCGCGTCGTCGTAGTCGGCGAACGAGGTGACCGACACCACCGGCCCGAAGATCTCCTCCTGGAAGATCCGCATCGAGTTCTTGCCCTCGAAGATGGTCGGCTGCACGTAGTAGCCGCCGCTCAGCTCGCCGCCGAGGTCCGCCCGGCCGCCACCGGTGAGCAGCTTCGCGCCCTCCGCCTTGCCGATGTCGATGTAGGACAGGATCTTCTCGAGCTGGTCGTTGGAGGCCTGCGCACCGATCATCGTGGTGGTGTCCAGCGGGTTGCCGGCGACGATCGCCTCGGTCCGCGCGATGGCGTCGCCGAGGAACGAGTCGTAGATGGACTCCTGGATGAGCGCCCGGGACGGGCAGGTGCAGACCTCGCCCTGGTTCAGCGCGAACAGAGTGAAGCCCTCGAGCGCCTTGTCGTAGTACGGGTCGTCGGTCCTGGCAGCGACATCCTCGAAGAACACGTTCGGGCTCTTGCCGCCGAGTTCCAGGGTGACCGGGATCAGGTTCTGGCTGGCGTACTGCATGATCAGCCGGCCGGTGGTGGTCTCGCCGGTGAACGCGATCTTCGCGATCCGCGGGTTGGACGCGAGCGGCTTGCCGGCCTCGGCGCCGAACCCGTTCACGACGTTGATGACGCCCTTGGGCAGGATCTCCCCGAGCAGCTCGATCAGGTACAGGATCGAGGTGGGGGTCTGCTCCGCGGGCTTGAGCACCACGGTGTTGCCGGCCGCGAGCGCCGGGGCGAGCTTCCACACGGCCATCAGGATCGGGAAGTTCCACGGGATGATCTGCCCGACCACGCCGAGGGGTTCCTTGAAGTGGTAGGCCACCGTGTCGTTGTCGATCTGGGTGGCGTGCTCCTCCTGGGCCCGGATCGCGGCCGCGAAGTAGCGGAAGTGGTCGATCGCGAGCGGGATGTCCGCAGCCAGGGTCTCCCGGACCGGCTTGCCGTTCTCCCAGGTCTCGGCGACGGCGATCTTCTCGAGGTTCTCCTCCATCCGGTCCGCGATCGCGTTCAGCACCGCGGCGCGCTCGGCGGCGGTGGTCCTGTTCCAGGTCCTCGCGGCCGCGTGGGCCGCGTCGAGGGCCTTCTCGATGTCCTCCGCGGTGCCGCGGGCCACCTGGGTGAACGGCTGTCCGGTCACCGGCGTGACGTTCTCGAAGTACTCGCCACCGACGGGCGGTACGTACTCGCCGCCGATCCAGTGGTCATAACGGTCGCGGTAGCTCATCAGGCTGCCCTCACGACCCGGTGCGCTGTAGACGGTCACCTCTGCGCCTCCTTGCGTTCTGGTCACCACCCGCCATCGGGTGGTCGTGTGGGTGACGTTACGAGCGGGTGCGTTGCAATCACGTTGCAACGGCAGCGCCCCGGGCGTCAACGGGGCGATCCCGACGTACCCAGTGCCTCGGAACCACACCGCAACGGGTTGGACCGGGTCGGGAGGAGGGGCGGGCCGCGCCAGGTCGGGTGGGTCAGGTGCCGAACTCGAGGTCGAGGGCCGCCAGACGCAGGTCCGCACGCAGGCGGGTCGCACTGCCGGCCGAGGCGAGGTCGCGCAGGCGCGCCCAGGCCTCCCAGTCGTCGCGGCCGGACGCGTCCGAGGTCCACCGCTCCACCGCCGCCGCGTCGGAGGTCGCGAGCACCGCGGACCGGACCTGCCCGGTCAGGTCGGCACGGAGGTCCTCGACGGCGGGTGCCACCGACGCGGGCAGCACCGGCCCGCCGTAGGCGGCGAGCGCACCGGTCAGGTCCCCGGCGCGGATCGCGTCCCGGACCTGTGCCACGTCGGAACGGGACGACGTGCGCAGTCGGTACGGTCCGCCGTCGGCCAGCATTCCGGGCAGCGCCCGGCGCAGCCGGGAGATCTCGGCGCGCACGGTGACCTCGGCGGTGTCCTCGAGGTACACCGCGGCCGCCAGTTCCGCGGCGCCGAGCGGCTCCGCGGACTCGCTGAGGACCAGGATCATCTCGCCGTGCCGGGCGGACAGGTCAACCCACTCGTGCCCACGGCGCAGCCCGGCCCGGCGGCGGCCGAGCACCCGCAGGTCGACCTCGCGGGAGACCGGTTCACGCAGCGGCGCGGCCAGTAGCTCCGCCTCGATCGCGGCGATCGTGGCCCGGATCAGCGCGAGCATGTGCGGCGCGGCCACCGAGGGACCGCCGGTGATGTCCAGGAGCCCCAGGGGTTGCCCGGTGCGCGGGTCGTGCACCGGCGCGGCCGTGCAGCTCCACGGCTGGATCGACGTCGCGAAGTGTTCGGCGCCGAACACCTGCACCTCGTGGTCCAGGGCCAGGGCGATCCCGGGAGCGGAGGTGCCCGTGGCGCTCTCGGCCCAGTTCGCCCCCTCCGCGAAGCCGATCCCCTCCAGCGCTGCCCGGGCGGCCCGGTCGCCCTCGATCCACAGCAGCCGCCCTCGGGTGTCCCCGAGGGCGACGACCATCCCGTCGGAGCCGAGCCCGTCCAGCAGCAGCCGGCGGATCACCGGGATCGCGAGCGAGAGCCGATGCTCACGCCGGTAGCCGGCGAGGTCCGCCACGGCGATGTCCGCGCGTGGCAGGGCCCGGTCCGGGTCCACCCCCGAGCGCAGGGACCGGCGCCAGGACTCCAGAACGAGCCGGCGGACGCCCGGCGTGGGGGCGCCGGTGGTCAGGAAGATCTCCCGGGCGCGGTGCACGTCCCGCTCCAGCTCGAGCGGGTCGGAGCCGCTCGGCCACGCGGCCCATGCGCTTCGATCCACGATCCACTCCCCTGCCCGGGCGCCATCACCCGACGGTCCCAGCGTAACCGGGGCCCGCGCCCAGCGGCTGTTCGGGTGGACCGTCGGGGCCAGCCGCTCGGAGAGCGTCGGGACGGCAGCGTCAACCGCTACCGGGCCCCATACGATGAGCTGGACTGCTCCCTGCTCCCGCCGCCGCGCGGTCCGACCGAGAAGGCCCCGATGACTGCTCCCACGCTCCCCGTGAAGGTCGACCGGGGCGATGGGCCGGCGCTCGTCCTGCTGCACGGCCTCGGCAACAACCACGAGAGCTGGACGTACGTCCTCCGTGAGGTCGACGAGACCCGCAACCGCATCATCGCGCCGGATCTGCTCGGGTTCGGCGACGCACCGAAGCCGCAGGTCGACTACACGCCAGGGGAGCACGCGGATGCGGTGATCGCCACCCTGGACGAGCTCGGGGTGACCTCGGCCGTGGTCGCGGGCCACTCGATGGGCTGCATCGTCGCGGCGGAGGTGGCCCGCAAGCGCCCCGATCTCGTCAGCCGTCTGGTGTTGCTCGGCGCACCGACCTTCCGACGGATCCGGCGCACCCGACGTCGGTTCGGCAGCCGGGTCGCCGAGGACCGCTACTCGGCGATCTTCAACGCCATCGCCGACAACCCGGACCTGACGATCACCGCCGCGAAGGGGCTCGACGTGTTCGCTCCGCTCGTGAAGGGCATGGAGATCACCGTGGAGACCTGGCCGGCGTTCCGGTCCAGCCTGCAGCACACGATCATGCAGACGCGCACCTACCGCGATCTGACGGTGCTGCCCGTGCCCACCCTGCTGGTCTACGGCCGCCTCGATGTGTTCGTGATCAAGCGGAACCTGAAGTCGATCGCGCGCCGTAACCGCCGCCACGTCCGCTACGAGACGCTGCTCGGCCCGCACGAGATCACGCCGGTCCAGGGCCGCACGGTCGCCGAACTGCTCCAGTCGGGTCCGAACTAGGTGCGGCAGGATGGCAGCCATGATCTCCTCACTCGACGACCTCACCTGGCCGGTCCGGACGGAGCGGCTGACCATCAGGCCAGCCACCGCCGCGGATGCCCCGAGCGCCTGGGCGTACCGGCGCCTCGATGACGTGGCCCGCTGGATGACCACCCAGCACGCCGACGAGGCGGGCTTCACCGAGTCCTTCGTCGAACCGGGCCGCCTCGCCAGGACGCTCATGATCGAGCGTGACGGCCAGATCATCGGCGACCTGATGCTCGCCCCCGAGGACGCCTGGGCCCAGACCGAGGTGGCCGCCGACGCCAAGCAGATGCAGGCGGAGCTCGGCTGGAGCATGGACCCGGCCCACCAGGGCCACGGGTACGCCACCGAGGCCGTGACCGCGCTGATCCGGGTCTGCTTCGAGGGGCTCGGCCTGCGGCGGGTCGTCGCGCTCTGCTTCGCGGAGAACGCACCGTCCTGGCGGCTGATGGAACGGGTCGGGATGCGCCGCGAGAATCACAGCGTGCGCGACTCGTTGCACCGCACCGGCGGCTGGATGGACGGCTACGGCTACGCCCTGCTGGCCGAGGAGTGGCGGGCCCGATGAGCCCCGTGGGGACCGGTGCGGACGGGCCCGCCGGTGCGCCCGAGGTCCCCGACTGCCTGTTCTGCCGCATCGTCGCCGGCACCGAGGACGCACAGGTGGTCGTCCGTACCCAGGACACGGTCGCGTTCCTCGACGTCCGTCCGCTGTTCAAGGGGCACACGCTCGTGGTCCCGGTCCGGCACGTGGTGACTCTGGCGGACCTCCCGACGGCGTTGGCCGAGCCGTTCCTGACGGCGGTGCAACGCGTCGCGGCCGCGGTGCCGACCGCGTTCGGCGCGCAGGGCACGTTCGTGGCGATGAACAACGTGGTCAGCCAGTCCGTGCCGCACCTGCACGCCCATGTGGTGCCGCGCACGAAGGGCGACGGGCTGCGGGGGTTCTTCTGGCCCCGGACGAAGTACGCCGACGACGGCGACGCTGCGGCTCATGCGCAACGGTTGCGTGCGGCGGTGGCCGGCTCGGCCTGAGCCGAGCGGACGGCCCGGCGCGCGGAACCTCACCCACCAGGTTTCGATGCCAGACTCGTACGGTGACGAAGACCCTCCTACGACTGCTCGTGGCCCTCGGCGGCCTGGCCCTGCTGACGGGCTGCCTGAAGATCGACGGCGACATCCGGATCAACGATGACGACACCGTCTCCGGGGAGGTCCTCGTGGCGTTCAGCACCGCGTGGGCGGTCTCCGAAGGTCAGGACCCTGAGGGCCTGGTCGACTCGATCGAGGAGGAGCTGGCCGCGGCGCCGGACTCCGGCGTGAGTGGGGAGCGCTACGACGACGGCGAGTTCGCCGGGGTGCGGATGACGCTGACCGATGTGCCGATCGAACGGGTCCGGTCCGCCACCTCCGATGCGCTCCGGATCGAACGGGTCGGCAGCACCTATGTGGTCACCGGTGACTTCTCCGAACTGGATCCCACGGTGCTCGGCGAGGAGGCCGGTGAGGTCCCGTGGTCCGTTCGCATGTCCGTGACGTTCCCCCGCGGGGTGACCGAGCACGACGGCACCCTCTCGGGCGATACCGTCACCTGGGAGCTGGGGCCGGGCACCACCTCGATGCACGCCGTCGGCCCCGCCCCCAGCACGCCGCTCCTGCAGAGGATCGGGTTCATCGTGCCGGCCCTCATCGTGATCATTGCGGCCGCGGTGCTCCTGACCTGGCTGAGCCGGCGCCGGCACCGGGCCGACGAGGCTGCCGGCCGCACCGCTGGGTTCCGGGCGCGCCGTGAGGCCGCGCGGGAACCGTCGAGCACAGACGTCGAGAGCATGCTCGGCGGGTCCGGCAAGACCGACGCCAAGTCGAAACCGACGGTGGAACCCGACGCGCAGGACTAGACCGGGCCGGCACGCGAAGGGCGGGCACCGTGATGGTGCCCGCCCTTCGCGTCAGCCGGTGACCGGTCGGGTCGATCAGACGCCGTCGGTCTCCGCCGGAACCCGCCGGACGATGCCCCGTGCGGGCTCCTCGTCGGTCGGCTCCACGCCCTCCGGGGTGATCTTCACGGCGAACGACTCCAGCAGTGCGTTGATGTCGATCCCGGTGGTGTTCTTCAGCAGCTCCATGGTCTGCACCATGTTGTTCGTGACCTGCTTCGGCAGCGCGCCGGCGCCGTCGGTGGAGACCACCGTGAGCTTGTCGATGTTGGCCATCGGCGCGGCAACCTCGTGGGCGATCTGCGGGAGGACCTCCACCAGCATCTGCAGCACGGCGGCATCGTTGTACCGGGCGAACGCGTCGGCACGCTTGTCCATCGCCTCGGCCTCGGCGTGACCCTTGGCCAGGATCGCGGCCGCCTCGGCGTCACCCTCGGCGCGGGTCGCCTCGGCCTCGGCCACACGACGTGCCTTCTCGGCCGCACCGCGGTTCTGACCCTCGATCGCCTCGGCCTCGGCCAGCGCGGACCGGCGGGACTTCTCACCGACACCGACCAGGCGGGACTTCTCAGAGTCTGCCTCGGCGGCGGCGATCGCCGCGGCCTTGTTGGCCTCGGCCTCGAAGATCTCCGCGTTGCGGTTCGCCTCGGCGGCCGTCTCCACCCGGTACCGCTCGGCGTCGGCCGGCTTACGGACCTCGGTGTCGAGCTGGCGCTCCTTCAGCGCCGCCTGCCGCACGGCCACCTTCTCCTGCTCGGCGAGGATGGCCTGGTCCCGGTCGGCCTGGGCCAGCGGGCCCGCCGCGGCTGCCTGCGCCTGCGCGGCGTCGGTCTGGGAGCGGATCTCCGCCTGCTTCAGGGCCAGGGTCCGCTGCGCGATCGCGATCTCCTCCTCGGCCTTGAGCCGGGCCTGCTCGGCTGCCTGGCGGGCCTCGGCCTCGGCCACGGAGGCGATGCGTTGGAGTTTCGCGGACTCCGGGCGACCGAGGTCGGCGAGGTAGGAGCCGTCGTCGGTGATGTCCTGGATCTGGAACGTGTCCAGCACCAGGCCCTGCCCGGTGAGGGAGGACTCGGCTTCGTCGGCGACCCGCTGTGCGAACGCCGCGCGGTCGCGGATGATCTGTTCCACGGAGAGCGACCCGACGATCGACCGCAGCGAACCCGCGAGGGTCTCCTGCGTGAAGATGTCGATCTCGTTCTGCTGGCTCAGGAAGCGCTGCGCGCCGGCGCGGATGGAGTCCACGTTGCCGCCGACCTTGACGATCGCGACGCCGTCGAGGTTCAGCTTGATGCCCTGACCGGAGACCGCGCCCCGGATCTGGACCATGATGCGGCGGCTGGACAGGTCGAGGGTGTGGATCCGCTGCACGAACGGCCACACGAACACACCGCCACCCATGACGACCTTCTGGCCGGACAGGTCGGTGGAGATGACTCCGGTCTCGGGGTTCTTGACGGCCTTGCCCTTACGGCCGGTGACGATGAACGCCTGGTCCGGGCCGGCGACCTTGTACCGCGAGCTGATGAGTCCACCGATGAGCACGATCACCACCACGATGGCGATCACGAGCACGATTGGGGAGGCAAAGTCCATGCGAATCTTCCTTCAGGTCGTCTGGCGTGGGCCCGGCGCGTCTGTTCGCCCGGCCCGATGGATGTACTGGTCGGAACTACGTTGTGCTGGGGTGCTGCGGCCTACGGATACGGGTAGGGGTTGGTGGGCAGGTCCGCCTCGACCATCACGGCGGTCGCGGAGAGCACGGCGGTGATGGTGACCGCGGCCCCGGACTGGACCGGACCGGGTGCCCGGGCGTTCAGGCGGGTGATGTGACCGGCGACCACCAGCGTGATCTCCCCGTAGCCACCCTCCGGGATCGCGGTGACCACGGACGCCTTCGAACCCACCAGGTCACCCGTGCGGACGTTCGCCTCGTCGCCGCCCTCCCTGAGTTTGAGCGTCGCCCAACCCGTCAACGACCCGACGATTCCTCCCGCGAGCAGACCGAACACGATCGAGAGCCCCACCGAATCCGTCAGGCTGAGCGTGAGCGCACCGGCGAACCCGAACACGCCGAGGAACCCGGCCAACGCCGCCCCGGAGAACAGGTCCCCCCCGATCCCGTCGAAGAGCCCGTCGAGAACCTCGCCGAGCAGGAGCGAGACCACTAGCAGGGCAATACCGATCCCGCCGATGATCAGGAATACGAGCATGTGCGCTGCCTTGCTGGTGAGGACGGATGTTTTGTCCGGAGTTTACCAATCAATTGGAAACGCTCGGGCGTCTGGGGATGGGCAGTACTGCCGGACGGCGGAGCGGGCGTTCGCCCATTCGGCTCAGCCGGTCGGGGGCCGGCGATCGAGCCACGGTTCGGCACGCTCGATCGTGGCCGCGAGCGCGAGCAGCAGGTCCTCGCGCCCGGTGCGGGCACCGAGCATGACGCCGAACGGCAGCACCGGTCCGTCCGGCTCCGCCGGTGCCCAGTGCAGCGGCACCGAGATCGCCGGCGCCCCGATGATGTTCCAGGTGCTCGTCCATGGGGTGAACGCCATCTGGGCCTCGAAGTCGGCGGCGGGGTCGTCGTCGTTTCGGGAGGTTCCCATCGGTTCGGCCGGCTGGGCCAGGGACGGCATCAGGATCACGTCGAACTCGGCCCAGGCGCGGGCTGCGTCGCGGGTGAGCTGCTGGCCGGCGCTGACCGCGTTCGCGTAGGTGATGCCACTGACCCCGCGGCCGCGCTCGCGCATCCAGCGGCTCAGCGGGACGAGCAGGTGTTCCCGCTCGGGCGGGATCGGTGCGCTCGCCGCGAGCACCGACCACAGGTCCCGGAACGGATCCCACTTCTCGGCGGGGAACGGCACGGGCGCGGTGTCCACGTGATGCCCGAGGCCCTCCAGGACCCGGACGGCGTGGTCGACGGCGCGGATCGCCTCGGCGTGCACCGGCGCGTCCGGGGCGATGATCGGCTGGGTGAGGACGCCGATCCGGAGGGCGCCCGGGTCCGCCTCGCACGCGGCGAGGAAGCCGGCGTCGGGCCGTGGCAGGGAGTAGGTGTCGCCGGGCCAGCCGACGGCGAGCACGTCGAGCGCCGCGGCGGTGTCGCGGACGTCCCGGGTCAGCACCCCGAACGCCGCCAGGCCCGGGCCGGGCACGCCGTACGGTCCGGTGCTGATCCGGCCCCGGCTGGGCTTCAACCCGACCAGCCCGCACGCCGCCGCCGGAATACGGATCGAGCCACCGCCGTCGGACCCTTGGGCGATCGGCACGATCCGGGAGGCGACGGCCGCGGCCGCCCCGCCGGACGATCCGCCCGCGGAGCGGGTCAGGTCCCACGGGGTGCGCGCGGGCGGCGCGATGTCCGGCTGGGTGTAGCTGGGCAGGCCGATCTCCGGGGTGTTGGTCTTGCCGACCATGACCGTGCCGGCCTCGCGCAGCCGGATCACGACGCCGTCGTCGACGTCCGGCACGTACCCGGCGAGCGCGGCGCTGCCGAAGCTGGTCGGCACCCCGGCCACCAGGTTCAGGTCCTTGATCGGGCAGGGCACCCCGAGCAGCGGCGGCAGCGCGCCGGGATCGTCGCGGCGGGCGGCCAGGAGGCTCTGCGCGGCGACGGCCTGCTCGCGAGCGAGGTCGGGCGTGCGGGTGATGAACGCCCCGACCGTCTCGTCGAGGGCGGCCATCCGGTCCAGAGTGTGGTCGAGGACCTCGGTCGGCGACGCCTGCCCGGACCGGATCGCGGCGGCCAGTTCGAGTGCGGTCAGATCATGCAGGTCGGCCATATGAGCGAGCGTATCGGCGGACCTCTAGTACGGCGGGTACCCGCCCGGCGGCGGGCCGGGGTGGTCCGCCTGGGTGCCGTAGACCCGGCGGGCCTGCGCCCGGACGGCCCACATGATGCTCCCGCCGATGGTCAGGCCGAGCCCGGTCAGCCCGAGCAGGATGGCCGCCGGGATCGCGAACGCCGCGCCGGAGATGCCGAGCCACCAGTAGAACTCGGTGTCGACATCGGCCGAGAGCCGGGTGAAGGCCCAGATCATGAACGCCACGATCACGACCGTGAGCACCAGGCAGCCGACCCCGATGAAGGTGACCACCTTCGGGCCCGTGGTCGAGGTGTTCACCGGCAGCGGGCGGTAGGGCTCCGGGGTGTACGGGCCCTGCCACGGCTGCGTCATGGGCCGAACCTACCCGGCGGATCGGGGCGGTGCACGGATGGGCGAGGTCGGCTCCGACCGTTGGACCGACTCGACGAGCGTGCGAGTCTGCGGCGGATCGTGCCGTTGGACCGCGCGAGGACTCCCTCGGCGAGGCTGACCGGCTACCGGCCGCCCTGGAGCTGCCGGCGTGCGACCGCGCGCCGGTACCACCAGACGCCGCCGCAGATGCTCATCACGACGCCGAGCGCGCCAAGGCAGATCGCGACCGGGATCGCGAGCGCGGCGAAGACGACCTGGCCGAGGCCGTCCTGGTCACTGGTGGTGGGTTGCACGAGCACGGTGGCCGCGGAGCCGTCGGTGGTCGCGGGTACCTCGATCCGGTACTCGCCCGCGGCGGTCGGGTCGAAGAGGCCGATCAGGTGGGCGGTCGTGCCGTCCTCGCTCACGTCGCTGCCGCCATCGGGTACCAGGACCTCGATGGCCTGACCGGTCGAGGCGTGGACGATGATCTCACCGTCCAGTCCGGGCATCGGAGCACCCGTGGGATAGGCGAGGTAGACCCGTTGCCGATCGGTCGTGGTCACGTCCACGAGCCCTTCACCGGGCGCGTCGACCGCGAGCGTGACGGTCGGCCCCGGGGACCCGTCGGTGGACAACACCGCCTGGTTCCAGGTGAAGGCGAAGACCACGAAACACACCAGCGCGATCACGATCGCGAGGCAGCCGAGCCCAGCGAAGGTGAGGATCTTCGGCCCCTTGGTCGAGGTCCTCACGGTGGGCGCCCGGAGGGGTTCGTACCCGCCCGGCCCGCCGGCCCCCTGCAGCGTCATGCGCCGAACCTATCGGACCTCGCTCCCCTGTTACCGTTCCACCATCCGAGACGAGAACCGAAAGGGATCGGTGCAGATGAAGGCACTGCTCAAGGCCGGCCCACGCGCGGGCCTGGACCTGGTCGACGCACCCGAGCCCGAGCCCGACTCACGGGACGTGAAGATCCGGGTGCTGACCACCGGGATCTGTGGCACCGACCTGCACATCCTGAACTGGGACGCCTGGGCCGCCGGCGCCGTCTCCGCGCCACTGATCCCGGGCCACGAGTTCTACGGAGAGGTGGTCGAGGTCGGTGCCGAGGTGCGTGAGGTCCGCCCCGGCGACCGGGTGTCCGGCGAGGGTCACGTGGTGTGCGGGATCTGTCGCAACTGCCGAGCCGGTCGGCGCCAGCTCTGCATCCACACCGCCAGCGTCGGGGTCCAGCGCAACGGGGCGTTCGCCCAGTACGTGGTGATCCCAGAGGAGAACGTCTGGGTGCACCCGGGACCCGACGTGATCGGCCCGGACCTCGGCGCGATCTTCGACCCGTTCGGCAATGCCGTGCACACCGCCCTGAAGTTCTCGGTGGTCGGCGAGGACGTGCTGATCACCGGCGCCGGGCCGATCGGGCTGATGGCGGCGGCCGTGGTCCGGCACGTCGGGGCCCGGTACATCGCAATCACCGACGTGTCCGAGGCACGCCTGGAACTGGCCCGGCACATGGGCGTCGACCTGGCCCTGAACGTGGCCACCACGCCGATCGCCGACGCCCAGCGCCAGCTGCGCCTGAAGGAGGGTTTCGACGTCGGCCTGGAGATGTCCGGGCACGCCGCGGCCCTGCCGGAGATGATCAGGAACATGAACCACGGTGGCCGGATCGCCATGCTCGGGCTGCCGAGCACCCCGATCGACATCGACTGGTCCATCGTGGTCACCCACATGCTCACCCTCCAGGGCATCTACGGCCGGGAGATGTTCGAGACGTGGAACACGATGGCCGCGATGCTCTCCTCGAGCCCGTGGCTGCACAACGCGATCTCGAGCGTGATCACCGACCGGCTGCCCGCCACCCGGTGGGAGCACGGCTTCGAGGTCGCCGCCGGCGGCACGTCGGGCAAGGTCGTGCTCGACTGGACCGTGTTCGACTAGACACCCTCGCACGCACAGACACTTCCAGGTAGGAGGAACCATGTTCACGTTCGCCAGCGACCTGGCCGGCGAGCTCGCCGAGCTCCGTGAGGCCGGCCTGTACAAGCAGGAGCGGGAGATCACCAGCCCGCAGTCCGCACACATCAGCGCCGCGGCCGGTGGACCGCCGCGCGAGGTGCTGAACTTCTGCGCGAACAACTACCTGGGCCTGGCCGACCACCCGGCGATCATCGCCGCCGCGAAGCGGGCCCTGGACGATCGCGGCTTCGGGATGGCCTCCGTGCGGTTCATCTGCGGCACCCAGGACACCCACCTCACCCTGGAGCGCCGGGTCTCGGAGTTCCTCGGCACCGACGCCACGATCCTGTTCTCGTCCTGCTTCGACGCCAACGGCGGCGTGTTCGAGTCCCTCTTCGGGCCGCAGGACGCGATCATCTCCGACGAGCTGAACCACGCCTCGATCATCGACGGGATCCGGCTGTCCAAGGCGGCCCGGTACCGCTACCGCAACCGTGACATGGCCGACCTCGAGGCCCAGCTCCGGGCGGCCACGTCCCAGGGCGACGGCGGAGCGCGCCGGACGATCATCGTCACCGACGGCGTCTTCTCCATGGACGGCTACCTCGCGCCGCTCGCCGCCATCTGCGACCTCGCCGACACCTACGGCGCACTGGTCATGGTCGACGACTCCCACGCCGTCGGGTTCATGGGCGCCACCGGCGCCGGCACCCCCGAGCACGCGGGCGTGGGAGGGCGGATCGACATCTACACCGGCACGTTCGGCAAGGCCCTCGGCGGTGCGTCCGGCGGGTACGTCTCCGGCCGCGCCGAGATCGTGGACCTGCTCCGCCAGCGGGCCCGCCCGTACCTGTTCTCGAACTCGCTGGCGCCGTCGATCGTGGCTGCGACGTTGCGCGCACTGGACCTGGTGGCGGGCAGCGCGGACCTGCGGACGCGCCTGTTCGCCAACGCCGAGGCGTTCCGGCGCCGGATGACCGACGAGGGCTTCGACCTGCTCGACGGCGAGCACCCGATCGTGCCCGTGATGTTCGGCGACGCCGTGCTCGCCTCCAGGGTCGCCGCCCTGATGCTCGACCACGGCGTCTACGTCACGGCGTTCAGCTTCCCGGTGGTGCCGCGCGGGAAGGCCCGGATCCGCGTCCAGCTCTCCGCGGCGCACAGCCCCGAGGACGTCGAGACCTGTGTGGCCGCGTTCGTGGCCGCCCGCGCCGACGCGACCGCCTGACCCCAGCCCCGGCACCCGGGACCGTGATCGCCGCCCCCGGCCCCCGCGGTGCTCGTGAGGAAGTACCTCACGCCCGACGTAGACGGGTCAGCGGCACTGGCTCAGGAGCGAGGTTCTGCTTCACCGCGGGAGGTACTTCCTCACGCCAGACGGTCCGCGCGCGCGTTCAGGTACCGCTGCTCGGGCACGCTCGTGCTCATCCGGGCCGCCATCAGGTACTCCTCGTGCGCCTGGGCACGGTCCCCGACCATCTCCAGCAGGTGCGCTCGTACCGCGTGGATCCGGTGGCCGCGCCGAAGGGCGGGATCCTCCCGCAGCGGCTCGAGCACCTCGAGGCCCGCGGCAGGTCCGTGAGCCATCCCGACGGCGACGGCCAGGTTCAGCCGCACCGTCGGGCCGGGCGCGATCCCGTCGAGCATCCGGTAGAGGATCACGATCTGCAGCCAGTCCGTTTCCGCCCACGTGGGCGCCTCCGCGTGCACGGCCGCGATCGCAGCCTGGAGCTGGTAGGGCCCCACGGTGGCGTGCGGCAGCACGACCTCCAGGATCGACGTCGCCTCGGAGATCATCGAGCGGTCCCACCGGGACCGGTCCTGGTGCTCGAGCGGCACCAGGTCGCCGGCGGGGTCGACGCGCGTGGCCGCGCGGGACTGCGTGAGCAGCATCAGCGCGAGCAGCCCCGCGGTCTCGGCGTGGTCGGGGACCACGGCGCGCAGCTCCCGGGTGAGCCGGATCGCCTCGCTCGCGAGCGCGACGTCCATGAGCCGCTCGCCCGCGCTGGCGGTGTAACCCTCGTTGAAGATCAGGTAGAGCACCTGCCCGACGGCGTTGAGCCGGTCCGGCAGGTCGCTCGCCGTGGGTGCGGCGAACCGGGCGCCCGCCGCGGCCAGTGTCGCCTTCGCGCGGCTGATGCGTTGGCCCATGGTCGCGGACGGGACCAGGAACGCCGAGGCGATCTGGTCGGTGGTGAGCCCGCCGACGGCCCGCAGGGTGAGGGCGGCCTGCGCCGTCGGGGTCAGGGCCGGGTGCGCGCACAGGAGGAGCAAGTGGAGGGTCTCGGGATCGTGAGACTCCGAGCCGGGCCCGCGGGCATTGCCGTCCGCGCTCCCGGCGCCGGGTGCGATGCTTCCGGCGCCGAAGGCGACCTCGTCACGAGAGCCGGGCAGCTCCTGGTCGGCGGCCGGGGCGTGTTCGGTGTCGATGCGGTCCCGGACGGCGGCGCGCAGTTCACGCGCCGTGCGCGCGCTCTCGGACCGGTGGGCGTCGATCAGCCGCCGGGAGGCGACCCGCAGCAGCCAGCCACGCGGGCTGTCCGGGCCCGCGCCGGGCTGCCACTGCTGCGACGCCGCCAGGAGCGCCTCCTGAACGGCATCCTCGCAGGCCGCGAAGTCGCCGTAGCGCCGTACGAGCGCCCCGAGGACGTGCGGCACCTCTCGGCGCCACACGTCCTCGAACGGGTCACTGATCGTCACCGCCGGGCCACATCGCGGGCCGCAGCTCGACGGTCTCGCCTGGTCCGGAGAACTTCGAGGTGATCTCCTCGGCCCGGGCCTGGTCCGCCACGTCGATCAGGAAGAAACCGGCGAGGTGTTCCTTGAACTCCGAGTACGGGCCGTCGGTGACGACCGGGGTCCCCGCGTTCCACCGGAACAGGCGGGACGTGCTCGGGTCCCCCAGCGCCTCGCCGGTGACGAGTTCGCCGGACTCCTGCATCTCGGTGAGCACGGCCTCGAACTCGGCGTTCTGCTGCTCGCGCTGAGCGGCCGGCAGGGCCTGGTTCTCGGCGATGAAGTCACCGGTCGGGTGACCCCACGGCTGCGGGTTCGAGTGGATCAGGATGACGTACTTCACGACTTCTCCTTCTCATCGGGGGCCTTCGCTGCGGGCCCGTCACAGGAGACGTCGGAGCCGCGATCAGTATTTCTACACCCGGCCGACCGGCGTGAAGTCGGTCGAGCCGGCGAACTCCGGTCGGGGCCTCGGCGCGGAGAACGGCTCCTCGAGCGTGTTCTCCACCGAGTTGTAGACGATGAACACGTTCGAGCGCGGCGTGGGCGTGACATTGCCGTTGGAGGCGTGCATGCAGTTGCTGTCGAACATCACCGCTCCGCCGGCCGCACCCTCGAGCACGTCGATCCCGTAGCGGTCGTAGAAGTCCCGCAGGACCTCCTTGCTCGGAGTCCCCGCGCCCTGCATGACCAGAGACTTGCGGTAGTTGTCCTCCGGGGTGGCTCCGTCGCAGGAGATGTACTCCCGGTGCGAGCCGGGCATGATCATCAGCGGGCCGTTGTAGGAGTGGTTGTCGGTCATCGAGATCGAGATGCTCACCGCCCGCATCCGCGGCATGCCGTCCTCGGCGTGCCAGGTCTCGAAGTCCGAGTGCCACATGAACTCCTTGCCCTCGAAACCCGGCTTGAAGTTCACGCGCGACTGGTGGATGTAGACCTCCGAGCCCAGCAACTGGCGGGCCCGGTCCACCACCCGGGGATCGTTGGCGATCCTGGCGAACACCGGGCTGATCCGGTGGACGTCGAAGACCGAACGAACCTCCTGGCTGCTCGACTCGATGACGCACCGCTCGTCGGCTCGGACCTCGGGGTCGTTCGAGAGCCGCTCCAGCTCGCGATGGAACTCGGCGACCTCGTCGGCACCGACCAGCTGGTCGATCGAGAGGTAACCCCTGGCGTCGAAACCCTCGAGGGTCGAGGCGTCCATCGGACCCGTGGCGGCCGTCCCCCAGACCACCGGAGCCGCTCGGGGTATGACCTTGACCTCACCGTTGTTCCGGGTGGGGTAGGCGTCGATTCTGTTCTGCACGTCTGCGGCAGTCATCGGTCTTCTCCTATCCGTTGAGTTGTCACGGTGGTTCGCACCGCACACCCCACCCTCACCCGGGGGCCGCATCCGTCGCAAGGTCGGCGCAGCCGGGCGGCCGGGGACCGCAGTGACCGGGGACGGCTCTAGGTCGCGGCCGCGGGACGTTCACTGAGCACGCAGAACTCGTTGCCCTCCGGATCTGCGAGAACCACCCACGGGACGTCCTTCTGCCCGATGTCCACCGCGGTCGCGCCGAGCGTGATCAACCGCTCCACCTCCGCGTCCCGCGACCCCGGGGCCTCGCCCGGGGCGAGATCCAGGTGCAGGCGGTTCTTCGTGGTCTTCACGTCGGAGCTCCTGCCGAATAGGAGCACCGGACCGCGCTCGACATACGGGAGGTCCTGCATCCTCCGTGACTCCTCGAGGGCGCCCGGCGGCACCAGAACCACCTCGTCCTCGGACTCGTAGGCGATCCGCCAGTCGAGCACCTCGGCCCACCACCGCGACAGCGACTGCGGGTCGAAGCAGTCCACCACCACGCTGTGCCACTGAGCAGCCATCGATCACGCACCCCTCTCGATGGGCAGCGCCCAGCGCGGGGCAGGTCGCGGGCACCTGCCCTGCGTGACCTGCCCCGCGCCGTCGGGCAGTACTCAGTCGTCGAGGACGAAGGTCACCTCGAGCACGACCTGCCATGCCGTCGCGACACCGTCGGTGAGCTCGACCTTCTGGTCCTTGACCCAGGCGCCGGAGACGTTGCGCAGCGTCTTCGCGGAGCGCTCCACGCCTGCCTTCACCGCGTCGTCGAAGCTGGTGTCCGAGCGGGCGGTGATCGTGGTGACCCGTGCGACAGATGCGGCCATGTTTCGTCCTCCTCGTTGAAGTCGATCCGCTGCCGATGCAGCCCTGCCCATGGTGGACCGGGCTCCGGGACCCCGCAACAGCACGGACCCGCCTCGTGCGCGAGTCAGTCGCGGATGAGGTGCGCCCACGGGTCGGGGCGTTCGAGATCGCCGCGAAGCACGCAGAACTCGTTGCCCTCCGGATCGGCCAGGGTGAACCAGCCCGTGCCGTCGGCGACGCGCCGGTCCGCGACCACGGTGGCGCCGAGCTGGAGGAGCCTGGCGACCTCGTCGTCACGGGTCAGATCGGTCGGGGCGAGGTCGAAGTGCAGGCGGTTCTTGGCACTCTTACCCTCGGGGACCTCGATGAACAGGATCTTGGTGCGGCCATCGGGCGAGACGATCAGGCACTCCTCGTCACCGGGCTCGTCCGGGTCGTCGGGGTCCCCCGTGTAGCCGAGGACCTGGGCCCAGAACGCTGCCTGTGCGTACGCGTCGCGGGAGTCGACACTGGTGTGGGACAGACGTGAGGTCATGGCGACCACGATGGTCGACCGGGCCCCCGCCGTCGAGGCATTTGCCGGGTTAGGGTTCTTTGGCACAGCTACGAACGGAAGGAACGCGCGTGAGCCACGAGGACCCGTACGCCTGGCTGGAGGACGTCGAGGGCGAGCAGCAACTCGACTGGGTCCGCGCCCGCAACTCCGAGCAGGCCGCCACCCTGGCCGGCACGCCCGAGTTCGCTGCCATGAAGGCACGCACGCTCGGGATCCTTGACTCCGAGGAGAAGATCCCGGACGTCTCCAAGATCGGGGACTTCTACTACAACTTCTGGAGGGACGCCGAGCACGAGCGCGGCCTGTGGCGGCGCACCACGCTGGCGTCCTACCGCACCGCCGAGCCGGCGTGGGAGACGGTCCTCGACCTGGACGCACTCAACGAGGCCGAGGGCGAGAACTGGGTCTGGCACGGCGCGAGCGTGCTCCGTGGCGACGAGGAGTACCGGCTCGCGATCATCGACCTGTCCCGCGGCGGCGCGGACGCCGACGTCTCCCGCGAGTTCGATCTGCAGACGATGTCCTTCGTGGAGGGCGGTTTCTTCCGCCCCGAGTCCAAGGGCGGGACGTCCTGGATCGACGCGGACACCCTGTTCGTGTTCACCGACTTCGGCGAGGGCACGATGACCCCGTCGGGCTACCCGCGGATCGCCAAGCGCTGGCACCGCGGCACCCCGCTCGAGGCGGCCGAGACCGTGTACGAGGGCGCCGAACAGGACATGTACATCGCCGCGTATCACGACTCCACGCCAGGGTTCGAGCGGGACATCGTGAGCCGTTCCATCGCGTTCTACAACAGCGAGCTGTACCTGCTCGGCGCGGGCGGCGAGCTCACCCGCATCGACGTGCCGAACTCCGCCGAGCCGGACATCAAGCGCGAGTGGCTGACCGTGGAGCTGCGCGAGGAGTGGACGCCCGCGGACGTCACCTACCCGGCCGGTGCCCTGCTCGCGATCCGGCTCGAGGAGTTCCTCGCCGGCTCGCGCGACCTGCAGGTGCTCTACACGCCCACCGAGACGAGTTCCCTCGCCTCGGCCACGTGGACCCGTTCGCACCTCGTGCTGAACATCCTCGAGGACGTCAAGAACCGCCTCGAGGTGCTGACGCCGACGGCGCACGGCACCTTCGAGCGGTCCGCGTTCGTGGGTGCGGCCCAGGTGGGCACGGTCGCCGTCGGCGCCGTCGACTCGCGGCTCTCGGACGCCGTCTGGCTGTACGCGACCGACTTCCTGTCCCCCACCACCCTGTCGATCGCGGAGATCGGCTCGGCGCCGGAGCCGCTGAAGTCGATGCCGGTCTTCTTCGACGCCGCCGGCCTCGTCGCCGAACAGCACTTCGTCACCTCCGACGACGGAACCCGGGTCCCGTACTTCCTCATCCACCGCGAGGACCTCGCCTTCGACGGCACCGCGCCCACCCTGCTGTACGGGTACGGCGGGTTCGAGATCTCGCTGACCCCCACCTACTCCGGGGTGCTCGGCAGCGCCTGGCTCGAGCAGGGCGGCGTCTATGCCCTCGCGAACATCCGCGGCGGCGGCGAGTACGGCCCGCGCTGGCACCAGCTCGCGCTGAAGGAGAACCGGCACCGGGCGTACGAGGACATGGCGGCCGTCGCCAAGGACCTCGTGGAGCGCGGCATCACCGCGAGCGCGCACCTGGGGGTGCAGGGCGGTTCGAACGGTGGGCTGCTCACCGGGAACATGCTCACCCAGTACCCGGACCTGTTCGGGGCCGTGGTGATCCAGGTGCCGCTGCTGGACATGAAGCGCTACTCGCACCTGCTCGCCGGCGCGTCCTGGATGGCCGAGTACGGCGACCCGGACGATCCGGCACAGTGGGAGTACATCCAGCACTTCTCGCCCTATCACCTGTTCGACGCCGACGCCGACTACCCGCCGGTCCTGTTCACCACGTCCACGCGGGACGACCGGGTGCACCCCGGGCACGCGCGGAAGATGGCAGCGCAGATGATCGCGGCCGGCAAGAACGTGACCTACTACGAGAACATCGAGGGCGGCCACGGCGGGGCGGCCACGAACGGGCAGCAGGCGCACATGCAGACCCTCGCGTACCGGTTCCTGTCCGAACGGCTCATCTGAGCCGATGACGCAACCCGACGGCGTCGCCGCCGCGGTCTCCTCGCTGCGGTCGATGCCGCGGTTCTGGAACCGCGAGCCACCGCTGGTGCAGTGGCTGGACGAGTTGCCACGTCTGGTCGCGCAGGCGTGCACGGCGTGGGGTCTGGAGCCCGACGGCGGTGCTCGCCACGGGTCGAACGCGCTCGCCGTGCCGGTGCACCGGGGCGGCGAGCAGTTCATCCTTCGGCTCGCCCCGCCGGGTGACGACGTGGCCGCCGAGGTCCGGGCGCTGACGTTCTGGGACGGGCGCGGCACGGTCCGCCTGTTCGAGGCGGACCTGCCGCGCCGGATCACGCTCCTGGAACGGCTCAGCGACGTCTCGCTGGACTCCGTGCCCCTGGACGAGGCGGCCACCGTGATGGGCGAACTCATGCGCCGGCTCGCGGTCCCGGCGCCGCCGGACGTGCCGGGCACGGACGAGATCGCGCGGCACCGGGCGACCGAGCTCCCCGGCGAGTGGGACCGGCTCGGCCGAGTCGTCGGCGAGCACTTCCTGCGCGCGGCGCTCGCCGCCGCCGAGGTGTGCGGGCAGACCGAGGCGAGCACCGCCGTCGACGGCGACCTGCACGGCGCGCAGGTGCACCGCGCCACCCGGGAGCCGTGGCTCGTGTTCGACCCGGGGCTGCTACGCGGGGATGCCTGCTACGACCTGGCCCGGGTGCTCTGGACGCGGGTGGACGAGATGGACGACGCGGCCGCGATGCACCGGCACGCCGACCGGGTCATCGCCGCCGCCGGGCTCGAGGTCGAGCGCGCACACGCGTGGATCGTGTACCGGTCCTTCGACTACCTGCTCTGGGGCCTCGCGCACGGGCTCACCGAGGACCCGCCGCGCTGCGTGCGGCTGCTGGAGGCGTTCGCCCGGGCGTGAGGCACAGCCCGCCGACCGCCATCATCGGTCGTAGGCTTCGGCGATGGAGCCCGATCCCGGCCACCGTCGCGACGATGAGGAGCTTCGCCGCGCGAAGGAGAGCGCGCGAAACTTCGCGCTCAACCCGAACGACGCGGTTCCCATCCCATCCGCGCGGCGGGGTCGCGCGACATCGAGGGTTGCCCGGGTCAGCCTGATCGTGGGCGCCGTCGTCGCAGCGGCCCTGATCGGAGCACTCCTGTTCGCCGCGCTGTCCTAGCCGCCGAGGATGTGCCGGCTACGGGCGCGCCGACCCGGGCCCGGCCCCAACGCGCTCATCGGTGCAGCCCGAGGGCCTCCAGTCGGTCGAGCCAGGCATCGGGGGTGGCATCGTCGAACGGCGGGACCTGTGCGCGCACGCGCCGCTCCAGGTCGAGCGCGAGTTCCTCCAGCCGGGTGACGACGTCGACCGGGTAGCCGAACTGCTGGCGGTGCTGGGCCCACTCGTCGCGGTCGTCGACCCAGGTGCCGCGCGGGCCCTCGACGCGGACCACGTCCAGATCCATGTCGATGCCCGTGGCCAGCAGCGGGTCGCCCGTCCAGCGCACGTCCCAGCCGAGATCGATGTAGATGCGCAGCCCACGCGGATGGTCACGGTTCACCGTGAGCGCGAAGTCCGCGGCGGGTCCGCCCGTGGGCAGGAGCGCGACGTTCGGTCCCTCCGCGTGGAACTGCGCACCGGGGCGCGCGCTGTGCCAGCCGACCGGCTGTCCGATCCAGTCGCCCCATTCGTCGGAGCCGAGGTAGACGCACTCGTGGCGCCAGTGTGGTGTGCCGTCCCACTTGCGCCACTGGAAGATCATCGGGGTGCCCGGGTCCGGCCGCTGCGTGCTCACGAGGGCCCATTCTGCACGCCGACCGGGTCATCGCCGTCGCCTGGGGGTCGAGCACGCGCGAGTTCGGCCCGTGGCTCACGCGCGGTCGCGGGCCCAGTTCAGGGACTGCCGGGCCGGAGCCGGCAGCTTGGAGACCACGGTGTCGTAGGAGTCCTCGATGAGCCCGGCCACCAGGTTCCGGTCCGCATCCGGCCCGAGGGCGACGCTGATCCAGTGCTTCTTGTTCATGTGCCAGGCCGGGAGCACGTAGTCGTGGGTGCCGATCAGCAACGGCACCTCGACCGGATCGGCCTTGAGGTTGACCAGCAGGTGCTCGCTGATGTGCGGGACACCCATGACCAGCGCGAACATCCTGCCGTGCACGCGCAGCACGTCCGAGTCCGGCCCGAACGGGTGGTCGAGCGTCGCCGACGGCAGGTCGAGGCAGACTCCGTGGCACCACTGGGCCGCCTGCGCCCACGCGCCGGTCCTGGTCATCGGACCATCGTGCCACCCACGTGCGACACCGACGCGTCACGCGCCAGGTCACGCTCGACCGATGAGTTCCGCCAGCCAGGGAGGTCGGTACCGGGTGCGATGACCCCGAGCCAGGAGAGCCCGATGATCGATCTCACCCCGAGCACCACCCGCCTGGCCGCACTGATCCCGGCCGTTCGCGAGGAGCAGTTGGACGCGCCGACGCCGATGGGCACACCGGTGCTGCAATTGATGAACCACCTCCTCGGCCTGACCGTGGCCTTCCGGGATGCGGCCGCGAAGATCGAGGGACCCACCACGTCCACCCCGCCCGCCCCGATCCTCGACCCCCTGCCCGAGGACTGGCGCGAGCGGCTCACCGATCAGCTCGGGCACCTCGTCCTGGCCTGGCGGGACCCGGCCGCCTGGGACGGGATGACGATGGCCGGCTCGGTCCGGTTCCCCGCTCAGGCGTGCGGGCTGGTGGCCCTCGACGAGGTGCTGCTGCACGGCTGGGACCTGGCCCGAGCCACCGGTCAGGAGTACCGGCCCACCGACGCGGAGGCGGAGGCGGTGCTGCCGATCGTCACGCCGGACCCGGACCCGCAGGTCGCCGCCGCCGAGCGCGAGGGCATGTTCGGCCCGCCACTGTCCGTCCCTACCGACGCGCCGCTCTTCGACCGCGTGCTCGGCCTCGCCGGTCGCGATCCTGGGTGGTCGCCGCCTGCCTGAGCGTCACTCACCCACGCGGCGGCTCCGGCGCGGGCGGCGTGGGCCAAGGCCCGAGCTCCGGCAGGGCGACGGCGGCGCCCGCCCTGGTCGCGAGCGGCGCCACGGCGGGGGTTCGGCCGGCGAGCCAGGACGTGATCTCACGCAGCCCTCCGGTCACCTCGACCGCCGCCTCGTCCCCTTCGCCCACGCCGCCGAGCTCGACGTCCAACTCGTCGAGCCCGGTACCGATGGCGTACCGCAGCCCCTCATCATCGGCGTTCAGGACAACCGCGTCCCCCTCCGGCAGGCGCACGCCCAGGAAGTCCAGGAGGTGCTCGCACAGGGCGACCGACCAGGACTCGACGCCGATCCCGGCGACCAGGTCCACCTGATGGATCCCGGCCTCGCGCCACCAGGCGAGCGCGACGTCCACGGCGGTGCCGTCGTAGTAGGTGACGGACGCGTCCCAGTCCGGCGATCCCGGCGCCGGCCACGCGGCCGCCAACCGGTCGCGCAGCGACTCCAGCCCGGCCAGGTGCTCGGCGGGGGAGCGCCCCGAGAGCTGCTCGATGCGTGCGTTGCGACCCGGCCGGCCGCCCTCGTACACCTCGATCAGCTCACCGCGTGCGGCGAACTCGAGCTGGCGGGCGAACGCGTTGCCGACGCCGTCGAGGTGCGCGAGCAGGTGCCCGCGGGTCCAGTCCGGTAGCGCCGACGGCGCCCGCACGGCCTGGTCATCCATGGTCGCCAGGGCATTGATCACCCGGGTGAGCGCTTCGCCGCCCTCGGTCGCTGCGAGCACGGCCTGCCCGTGGGGGTCCTGCGAGGTGTCGGTCATGGCCAGATCAGTCCTTTCGTCCACGCCTGGTCGGCGGAGGGTCCGTCCGCGGATCGTCGGTAGCGCAGCCGGATCTGACCGGCGTCGGGCGTGGCCGCCCAGAACTCGACGGTGTGCGGCGCCAGTGCGTAGACACGCCACTCGGGGGCGACCAGGACGCCGTCGACGTCCGCCTCGACCCGGGCCAGTGCCGCCGCGTAGGCGTCCCAGTACTCCTGGCGGCCGGCCAGCGGTTCGCTCTGCCGGCCAACCAGCGCGGCGGCTCGCGAACCCGGCGGCCGGGCCAGGAAGTCCGCCGCGCCGGCCTCCTCACCGAGGTCGTGGACGGTCCCGGTGAGCCGGACCTGACGTCCGAGCGCCGGCCAGAAGGACGTCATCGCGGCGTTCGGGTTCTGCGCGAGCGCGGCGGCCTTCGGGCTGTGCGAACCGGTGGCGAAGTGCCAGCCGCGGGCGTCCAGGTCCTTGAGGATCAGCGTCCGTGCGGTGACGGCACCGGAGGCGTCCGCGGTGGCGAGGTTCATCGCGTGCGGCGCCGCGGAGCCGACGTCGACGGCGTCGCGGAGCCAGGTCAGGAACAGGTCAGCCGGGTCCGCCGGGGCGTCCTCGGGGTCGAAGGGCGGCAGCCGGTCGCGTTCGAAGCTGGGCAGGCCGCGCAGCCAGGTGCGCAGGTCGGTCGGGTCGGCGGTCACTGCGTCTCCTCGAGGGCGGGCGTCAACATGGACACGAAGCCGCGCACGGCGCGTTGCATGGCGGTCGGGTCGGCGAGCGCCCGCGCGAGCACGTACCCGCCCTGCACGATGGCCAGGGCGGCGTACGCGCGATCGGAGGCTGCGCCGTCGGGCAGTCCTGCCTCGACGAAGACCTCGGTGAGGCGCTCGACCAACCCGGAGAAGTAGAACCCGACCTCGGCGGCCAGGGCGTCGTCGGACATCACGGCCTGGTCGCTGGTGAGCCGGCCGATCCGGCACCCGTTCGCCGTGTCCCGGGGGCGTTCGAGGTAGGCGCGCAGCCGGTCCAGGGCCGGCCGTTCGCCGCGGAGCTCGCCGGCAGCGGCGGACAGCGAGTCGGCGACCGTGGCCGAGATCGCGGCCAGGGCGAGATCGTGCTTGGCCGGGAAGTGGTGATAGAGGCTGCCCTGACCGACGCCGCTGGCCGCGAGGACCTGGCGGGGACTGGTCGCGCCGACGCCCTGGCTCGCGTAGAGGTCGCGGGCAGCGGCCACGAGGCGTTCGCGGCTCCCGGTGGTATCGGACACCTGGCCACCATACCTAGAGGTAGGTCTGGTGGCAAGGGCGGCGCACATCGGGATGCCTGACGGACCCGGCGCGGGCGTAGGGTCGAAGCCGTGCCAACCTCCTCCCAGCCTCCGGCTGCATCGGACCAGAGCCTGCTCCAGCGGCTCGCCGGGATCGTCAACGCCGCCGTCCGACCCCTCGTGACCTCACCGCGCTGGGGCCGGTTCACCGGCCGGTGGATGACGATCGTCACCTACACGGGCCGGCGGTCCGGTCGCACCTTCAGCCTCCCGGTGGCGTACCGGCGCACGGGCGAGACGCTCACGATCGCCGTGGAGCTGCCGGAGCAGAAGCGGTGGTGGCGCAACTTCCTCGACGAGGGTGGGCCGATCCTGCTGCACCTGAACGGCGTCGACGAACCCGGGCATGCGGTCGCGCGCCGCGACGACGGCGGCAAGGTGACGGTCGCCGTCCAGCTCGGCTGACGCCCGGACCCACCGACGCTCGCGCGCTCGGGTACGAACGGGCTTCAGTCCGAGGGTGGATGCCGACACCGCCTGGCCGGGCGTCACCTCGACCGGACCCTCAGGCCCGGATCAGCGGAGCCTGGACGAGGCTTCGGCCTCAGTGTCCTTGGGCATCCTTCTCGATGGCCGACTGCTCCGCCTTCAGTTCCTTCTTCTCGACCCTCTGGGCCTTCTTCAGTGCGTGCTCGACCTTGCCCTCCAGGTCCGATACCGCCACGACCACCAGACCCGCCTGGCTCGCGTCGAGCCCCTCGCCCAGTTCCTTGAGGTCGCTCCGGCTCATGCCGGCGGCAGCGTGGCCGGCCACTGCGCCCAGCACGGCCCCACCACCGGCGGTCGCGGCGAGGAGTCCACCGCCGATGGCCGCGAACGGGAAGAGTGCGACGACCAGACCGGTCGCCAGCCCGACGCCAGCACCCAGCACCCCGCCGACGCGCGTGGGCGTCTCGTGCTTCTTCGCGATCTTGACCTTGCCGGATGCCGTGCGTTCGATGACGGCGGCGTCGTAGGCATCGATCAGCCCGACCTCGGTGTGGAGCGCCTTGACGGCGCTGTAGTCCGACTCCGCGTCGGCGACGCTGTCGTAGACCCCTACATAGACGAAGAACGTGTCGACGGGCATGGCCGGACCTCCCAGATCGGTTACGGCCGACACTACGCACGGGCCCGGCGCCCGCCAATGGAGTGGCGACCCTTTCATCCCGATCGGATGAGACTTCGGATCAACGCGCGGCGGGCACGGTCGGCGCCAGCAGGACCGAGCCTGGTTCAGCGGCGATGGACACCCAGCCCGGTCCGGCCGGGGGCGAGCCCGGGGTGCAGTGCGAGGTCGCGGTCGTAGTCCTCGGGGCCCTGGAACCGGTACGGGATCGGTTCGGTCGCGCCGAGCTCGCCGAGCCTGGTGCGCAGGAGCTCGACAGCGGCGGCGTGGTCGGACTCGCCGTAGGCCGACGTGCCGTGGATCGCGACGGGCGGCAGCGCCGAGATCCCGGCGTACCAGAGGGTGCCGTGCAGCAGCGGGAAGAGCACTTCGTCGAGGTCGCCATGGATGCCGCGCGGCCCGAACGCCTCCGTCCCCGCACCGGTGGTCACGACCACGAGCGCCCGCTTGCCGGCCAGGTGCCCGCGGCCGTAGCGCATCGTGTGCCCGGGCCGGTCGGGGTCGGGCATGTCGTAGGCGTAGCCACGCACGAATACCCGGTCGAACCAGCCCTTCAGGATCGCGGGCATGCCGAACCACCAGAGCGGGAACTGCAGCACGATCGTGTCCGCCCGTGCGATCTTCTCGTGCTCGGCGAGGATGTCCGGGCTGAGCCGTCCCCGCGCGTAGGCCTCCCCGGACGCCTCCAGCACCGACCCCGGCTCGACCTCCGGGTAGTCCTCGGCGTCGAGGACCGCCTTCCACTTCATCGCGTACAGGTCGTCCACCTCCACGGCATGGCCGGCGGCCCGGAGCGTGGCCACGCCGTCGGCGTGGAGCGCACCCGCGAGCGAGCGTTGTTCGGGATGGGCGAGTACCCACAGCACGTTCATCTGGTCGGTCCCTTTCGTTGCGGACCACCCACGTTGCCGGTCCGCCCGGAGACCCACCAGTGACCTTTTGGCCGACATGCGCAAGAATCGGGCCATGCCTACTCGTGCCCGCCACCGGGTCGCCGTGCTCGTCCGCGACGGCGTGCTCCCGATGGAGCTCGGCCTCGTGCACCAGGTGTTCGCCGAGGCCAAGACCTCCGACGGCGGACCGCTCTATGAGGTCCGCACGGCTGCCCCGGTGCCCGGCCAGGTCCGCACCGACGCCGACTTCCCGATCACGGTGGCTCATGGCCCGGCCGCACTCGCCTGGGCGGACACGGTGATCGTGCCGGCGTCGCACTCCCCGGCCGAGACCGACAGCACCGGCCGCCTCGGGCCGGAACTCGCCGCCGCGCTGGCCAGGATCCGTCCGGGTACCCGGATCGCGTCGATCTGCACGGGCTCGTTCGTCCTTGCCGCGGCCGGCCTGCTGGACGGGCGCAAGGCCACCACGCACTGGAAGTCCGCGGCGCAGTTCCGCGCGTGGTTCCCAGCCGTGGACCTGGACCCGAACGTGCTCTACGTGGACAGCGGGGACGTGCTCACGTCCGCGGGCGAGGCGTCCGGACTTGACCTGTGCCTGCACCTGGTCCGCCGCGACCACGGCGTCGCGGTCGCGAACACCGCCGCCCGGCACCTCGTGGTCCCGCCACACCGCGACGGCGGCCAGGCCCAGTTCATCGAGCGGCCGGTCCCGGTCGGTCCGCGGTCGGTCACGAGCGGCGCACGGGACTGGGCGGTGGCCAACCTGGATCGGCCGCTGCCGCTGGCCGAGCTCGCCGAGCGGTCCGCCGTCAGTGTGCGAACCCTGACCCGGGCGTTCCGGGCCGAGTTCGGCCTCTCCCCCGGTCAATGGGTGACCCGGCAGCGCCTCGAGCGCGCCCGCCACCTGCTCGAGCACAGCGACCTGCCGGTCGACCGGATCGCCGGCGCCGCCGGGTTCGGCACCGCCACGTCGCTGCGCGCGCACCTGCAGGCGAGCCTCGGGGTCTCCCCGAGCGCCTACCGGCGCACGTTCCGCGGAAGCGAGCCCGCCCTGCCGGCCTGACCCCCGCCGTCGGGCTCGCGCCCGACCCAGCCACGGCAGCCGCGCCGCCGCGAGCGCGACATTGTTGGCCCCATCGTCGCGCGAGGGACCAACGATGTCGCGCTCGGCAGGCTCAGAACACCCCTGAGGAGAACTCCTCCATCCCGATCAGGGGCCGGATCACCTGCGCCACCTCGCCGCGGGCGAAGTACCGGTGCAGGGCGTCGTGACCGAGCACGTTGCCGAGGGCGCCCAGGATCATGCCCTGGTCGAGCGAGAGGTACCGCTCGGCGGCGGTCCCGCTCACGGCGACGGAATCGAAGAACCCGCCCGGCCCGTAGGCGCCGAGCTCGTCCTCGATGCCGGCGAGGTTGTCGACCGCCTCCCGCGGTGCGTACGGGATCGCGAGGAAGGCCGCGTGCGGGGTGACCACGCCGTCGCCGAACTCCGGCTCGGGGTTGGCACCCTCCCGGCAGTCGCCGAAGCCGCCGTCCACGTCGGTGCCCTCGATGTCGGAGAAGTAGCCGTCGGACTGCATCCCGATCACGTCCACGCCGTAGGCGTTGTACCCACCGAACGGGTTCGACGCGGGCGAGAAGCCCCAGTACCCGTAGTCGGCCTCGTCCAGCCCGTGCCGGATGTGCGCCTGCACCGCGAGCGGGTGGTTGGCGCCCCAGCTGTCCGGCGCCCATCGCTGCTCGGGCACGAACAGGTCCGGCATCAGCTCCTCGAACATGGACCCGCCCCAGGTGGGCACCATGTGCAGGTCCTCGTAGGCGAACGTGCCCTCGTAGACGTCGATCCCGAGGTAGCTGCGGGTGGTCCCGATGGGCTGTTGCTCCGCCCAGTCCCAGTCGCAGGTGTCCGGGAACGTGCGCCACAGCGAGTAGTACGCCTCCTGCGGGATCTGGCCGAGCGCGATCCCGACGTAGACGGCGATCCGGGTCTCGGAGTTCAGCAGGTCGTAGTGGTGGCACGTGTAGTAGAGCGGCGCACCGGCCGGGTCGCCGTAGTTGCCGGGCACGTTGCACTGCTCGGCCGGGGGCTCGTCGACCCAGAACCCGCCCCGGTTCCAGCCGGGCAGGTCTCCCCCGCGCGCGTCCGGGTTGTGGAAGAACGCGAAGTTCATCCCGTCCAGGAGGTCCTGCGCCTGGGCGCGCAGCCGCGGCTCGGCGCTGCGGACCACCATCAGCGCGGCGGCGAACCAGCCGTTGTCCACCGTGGACACGAACGGGTGGATCACCTCACCGCTGCCCGGGAACTCGACGAGCTTGGCGCCGGTGGCCTCGTCGTACCAGTTGTAGAACATGCCGCTGGGTTCGTGGCGCTCCATCCCGGCCAGCGTGTCGAGGGTCTGCGCCATCCGGTGACGCGCCTCGGTCCTCGAGATCAGGCCGATGTCCCGGGCCGCGACGGTGCTCCACAGGTACGCGCCGATGTTCGTCGGCGACGTGTACCCGGAGCGGGTGGCCGGGTCGAGGTCACCCTCGATGTTGTCCGCCGGCAGGCCGGTGGTCTCATCGGTCATGGCCTCGAACGAGGCCCAGGTGTCCGCGGCCCAGCGGCGCAGCTCCTGTCGGTCCGCGCGGGTCAGGTCGGCATTGATGCCCGACGGCGCAGGGCCCGTCGGTCCGGTCGGTTGCGGTGCCGCGGTGGCCACGGCGGCCGGGGTGGCCACGAGGACCACGCCGGTGACTGCGGCGAGTAGTCGCTTTCGCATGCGTTCTCTCCCATCTCGATGCCATCAGCTGCCATCAGCGCCCATCACTGCGGCGCTGGCGTGCTCAGCGTGTTGGTGCGGGCCACCTCCCCCAGCCAGGCGGCACTCGGCTTCGGGGTGCGCGCGAACGTCTGCCGGTCCACCCCGATCAGCCCGAACGTGGGCCGGAAGCCGCTGGCCCACTCGTAGTTGTCGAGGGCGCTCCAGTGCAGGTAGCCCCAGACGTCCACGCCGTCGGCGATGGCGGCGTGCAGGCCGGCGAGCGCGCCGGCGGTGTAGTCGATGCGGCGGGTGTCGTCGGCGGTGGCGATGCCGTTCTCCGTGACGAACACCGGCACCCCGCCGGTCAGCTCCCAGGCGGAGCGCACCCCGATCTCGAGCGCGGGCGGGTAGTACTCCCACCCGGTCAGGGTCGTCTCGACACCGTCGGGCACCTGGCGCGGACCGTCCGGTCCGATGATGGTGCGGGTGTAGGCCTGGACACCCACCCAGTCGTCGCCGCGGACGGCCTCGAGGTACCAGTCGTCGCGCTGGTGGCCGTACTCGCGGGCGACGTCCTCACAGCCCGGCTCGGGCTGGAACGCCTGGGTCGCCACGGTCCACCCGGAGGCGACCGAGGTGTGCTCGGCGAGCACCTCCCGGGCGGCCCGGTGGCAGGCGAGCAGCGTGTCCGCGACGGCCAGGTCCGGCGCCGGCAGCCCGTAGGCGACCAGGTTCGCCGGGTCCTCGCCGCCGGCGATCATGGCTGCGATGTTCGGTTCGTTGATCGTGCACACCCACGGGACGCCGTCGGCCACGATGGGCAGCGCAAGCTCGGTGAACCGGCGGAACCGGTCCACCGCCTTCGCGGAGCGCCACCCGCCGTCGTCGGCGAACCAGCGCGGCACGGTGAAGTGCATCAGCGAGACCATCGGGGTCAGCCCGGCCGCCTGGCAGGCCTCGACCATGCGCTGGTAGTGGGCGATCTCGGCGCGGGAGACGAAGCCCTCCTCGGGTTCGATGCGGCTCCACTCGATCGAGAACCGGTACGTGTCCAGGCCGAGTTCGGCGAGCAGCGTGATGTCCTCGCCATAGCGGTGGTAGGAGTCGCACGCGTCCCCACTGGGTTCGGCGATCGAGGTGCCCGGGGCGTGCTCGCGCGGCCACCAGTCGTTGTTGAGGTTGTTGCCCTCGATCTGGTGGGCGGCCGTGGCCGCGCCCCAGCGGAACCCGTCCGGGAACACCAGTGGCTGGGTGGTTTCTGCTGCGGTCATGATCTTCGGCCTCCAGGATCGACGGGTGGCACGGGTCAGTCGGCGGCCCGGCCGGGCTGCGGTACGGCGTCGAGCAGTTCGACGGTGTAGGCGTCCTCCGGGAACCGCAGCACCTGCGCGGTCTCACCGCGTTCGACCACCCGGCCGCGGTTGAGCACGAGGATCTTGTCCGTGACCAGGCGCGCGCTGAGCAGGTCGTGGGTGATGAACAGCAGGCTCACGCCCCACTGCTCACGCAGCCCCTCGATCAGCGCGAGCACACCGGCGCGCAGGGACACGTCCAGCATCGAGACCGGCTCGTCGGCGATGATCACCTGCGGGTCGCAGGCGAGGGCGCGCGCGATCACGACGCGCTGACGCTGCCCACCCGAGAGCTGGTGCGGCAGTTTCGCCGCGAACTGTTCCACCGGCGCCAGGCCGACGATGTCCAGCAGCTCCAGCACCCGCCGTCGGGCCTCGAGGCCACGCAGGCCACCGAAGTTCACGACCGGCCGCATCAGCGTGTACTCGACGCTGTGCAGCGGGTTCAGCGCCGAGTACGGGTCCTGGAAGACCATCTGCACGTCGCGGCGCAGCCGCCGCAGGCCGCCCCGGCGCAGCGATCCGACATCGGTCTCACCCAGGCGCACGGTGCCGGAGGTGGGCCGCTCGACGCCGGTGATCAGCTTCGCGATGGTCGACTTCCCGGACCCGCTCGCCCCGACCAGGGCCAGCGCGTCGCCGGGCTCGATCGTGAACGAGACGTCGTCGACCGCGACCACCGGGTCCTCGCCGCGGCGCGGCGGCGGGTAGACCTTGCCGACGCCCTCGAGCACCACCGCCTCGCGGGTGCGCCCGGTCCGGGCCTTCGCACCGCCCGACGGCGCAGCGTCCGTCCCGATCGCGGCCGGCGGTTCGCCGGTGGTGCTGATCTGCGAACCGGCCACGCGCAGCCCGGGCAGTTCGACGACCTCGGCCCGCGGGTCCGCGTAGTGGCTGAGCAGCATCTTCGTGTAGTCGTCCTGTGGGTCCCGCAGGATCCGGGCCGACGGGCCGTCCTCGACGATGACACCCTCGTGCATCACGAGCACCCGCGCCGTGGACTCCAGGACCACGCCGAGGTCGTGGCTGACCAGGATCGCGGTGAAGTTCTCCTCCCGCTGCAGCTCGATGATCGTCTCCATCACGGCCCGCTGGACGAGCACGTCCAGCGCGGTGGTGGGCTCGTCGAAGACCAGCAGCCGCGGGTCGAGGGACATCGCGAGCGCGATCGCGACCCGCTGCCGCATGCCGCCGGAGAGCTCGCCCGGGTACCGGTCCAGCACCGAGGCGGGCAGCTTGACCTTCTCCACGAGTTCGACCGCACGCTCCCGGCGCCGTCCCCGCGGCACGTGCTCGTGCGCCGCGAAGATGTCCGCGAAGTGGTTGCCGATGGTGCGCACCGGGTTCAGTGCGTTCATGCCGGACTGGAGCACCATCGCGAAACCGCCTCGGCGCTGGCGGCGCAGGTCCTCGCCGCCGAGGTGGGCGATGTCGGTGCCGTCGAACGTGATCCGCCCGGAGGTGATCCGGGCCGGCGCCTTCGCGAGCCCGGTGAGCGCGAACCCGAGGGTGGACTTGCCGGACCCGGACTCGCCGACGAGGCCGATGAACTCGCCCTGTTCGAGGGTGAACGTGGCGCCACGCACGGCGGTGACCGGTTCGGCCCCGCGGGGTTCGTAGACGATGGACAGGTCCTGCACGTCGAGCAACGTCATCGGCCCTTGCCCTCCCTCAGGCGCGGGTTGGACAGCCCGTCCACCCCGAAGTTGATCAGCGTCAGGGACGTGGCCAGCAGCGCGATGCACAGCCCCGGCGCGAACAGCAGCACCCATTGCCCGGTGAGGATCGCATTGGAGTTCTGCGCCCAGAACAGCATCGATCCCCAACTGACCATCGCCGTGTTGCCCAGGCCGAGGAAGGACAGGCCCGACTCGGCGAGGATGGCCGCGGTGGCCGCCCCGAAGAAGCTCCCGGTGATCAGGGAGGTCATGTTCGGCAGGATCTCCCGGAACACGATCCGGAACGAGGACTCGCCGCTGAACTGCGCGGCGGTGATGAAGTCGCGGCTGCGCAGTGATTGGGTCTGCGAGCGCAGCACCCGCGCACCCCACGCCCAGCCCGTGATCACCACGACGAAGATGATCATCGCCAGCCCGCCACCCTGCAGGTACGCGGCCAGGACGATCATCAGCGGCAGCCCGGGGATGACCAGGAACAGGTTGACGAAGAAGTTGATGACGTCCGCCGCGAACCCGCGCGTGTACCCCCAGGACATCCCGAGCAGCACCGCGATCAGCGTGGCCCCGAAGCCCGCAACGAAGCCCACCAGCACCGACACCCGGGACCCGTAGATCAGCTGGGAGAGCACGTCCTCACCCGCGGTCGTGGTGCCGAGCGGGTGCGCGGCACTGCCACCCTCGGCGCGGCCGAAGGTGTTGTCCGTCGGCGCGTACGGCGCGAGCAGCGGTGCGAACACGGCGGCCAGGAGGAACACGGCGAGCAGGATCAGCCCGACCCGCGCCTTCGGCACCGACCAGATCGTGCCGGCCGCACGGCCGAGTACGGTGAGCGGGCTCGCCGGTGCGGCGACCTGCACGGCCGCACCTGCGCCGTCGACGGTGTCGTTCGGGTTCTGCCGGCCCGACGGCGAGGGCCGCGTCGGCTGCGGCGCCTCGTCGCGGGCGGTGGCCTCCTTCTCGGTCATCGCCTCGTCCTCGGGTCCAGGTAGCCGTAGAGCACGTCGACGATGAAGTTCGCGACGAGGACGCTGACGGTGATCATCAGGAACAGCGCCTGCATCAGTGGGAAGTCCTGATTCGTGACCGCGTTGTAGAGCAGGTACCCGACGCCGGGGTAGTTGAACACCCGCTCGACGAGCAGGGACCCGCCGACCACACCACCGAGGGCGAGCCCGAAGCCGGTCAGGTTCGGCAGGATCGCGTTCCGGGCCGCGTACTTCAGCGCCACGGCCCTTGGCGCAAGCCCGTTCGCCTCGGCGAAGGTCACGTAGTCGTCGCCGAGCGTGTTGATCATCGTGTTGCGCATGCCGAGGATCCACCCGCCGAGGGAGGTGATCAGGATCGTCACGGCCGGCAGGACCGCGTGGTAGGCGGCGTCGGCGATGAACTCCAGCGACAGGTTCGGGGTGGCCCGCGCGGAGTAGGCGCCCGACGTCGGGAACCACTGCAGCACGTAGCCGAGGAAGAACAGCAGCAGCAGCGCCGTCCAGAAGTACGGGAACGCGGAGGTGAACGTCCCGGTCAGGGTCGGCAGCGAGTCCAGGAACGTGCCCCGCTTCCAGGCGGCGAGCACGCCGAGCAGGGTCCCGAGCACGAACGCGACGATCGTCACCACGCCGACCATCACGAGCGTCCAGGGCAGCGCGGTGAGCACCAGTTCGGAGACGGACTGCGGGAAGAACGTGTACGAGACACCGAAGTCCAGGGTGAGCACGTTGCCGAGGTAGGTGACGTACTGGTCCCCGATGTTGCCGGTCGGAACCCCGAGCTGGGCCTCGATCGCGGCGCGGGTGGCCGGGCTCACCGGGCCGTTCTGCGCGAGCTTCGCGATCGCGGCGTCGGTGGGTGAGCCGGGCATCATCCGGGGCAGGAAGAAGTTCAGGGTCACCGCCGCCCACAGGGTCAGCAGGAGCAGGCCGATCTTGCGGAGCACGTAGCGCATGGGTCACCTCCTTCGGTGGTCGACGGCGGAGCGTGGTTGCTGCGGGTCGCCCCGGTTCGGGGCGTGGTCGGCCGGGCGGATGCGGGCCCCGGTGCGCGGGGCGTCCGGGGACCGCATCCGATCCGTGCCGGGGTCAGCCCGCTGCTTCGATGTTCGTCAGCACCAGGAGCGGGTTCGCGTCCCAGGTGGCCGGCGAGGCGTAGGGGTCCTCCGCGCTGGGCCAGCCGGTGAAGTTGGCCTCGCTGAACAGGCCCCACAGGCCGCCGTAGAACATCGAGATCACGGGCGCCTGCTCGAACATGATGGTCTGCAGCTCGTGCGCGATCTCCAGCTGCCGGGCCTCGTCCAGGGTGACGCGGAGCTCGGCGAGCAGGGCGTCGGTGTCCGGGTCGGAGTAGCGCTGGAAGTTCGCCGTGGTGGTGGTGCCGACGGGCTGCAGGAACTCGCTCGAGAGGAGCCTGTTGTAGTCCTCGTAGATCGAGCCGGTGCCACCGAAGGAGCCCATCGAGAGCTGGAAGTTCCCGTTCTGGAGTTCCTGCTGGTACGCGGCCGGCTGGGGCTGGTTGAGGGTGACCTCGATGCCGACCGCGGCGAGCTGGGTCTGCACCTCGGTGGCGCCGCGCAGCCAGTCCGTCCACCCGTTCGGGGTGGTCAGGGTCAGTGCGAGGGGCGTGCCCGCGGAGTCGACGAGCTGGTCGCCGGACATCGTGTACCCGGCGGCCTCGAAGTGCGCCAGAGCGGCGTCGACGTCCTGGGCGACGGCGCCGCCGTCGGGCAGATCCGGGTTCAGGAAGGCCTCCTGGTTCGGCAGCAGCAGGCCGGACATGCCGGCCGCGTCCACGTAGCCCTCCTCGGCGACCTCGGCGATCCGGTCCCGGTCCAGGGCGGCCGAGAGGCCGAGCCGGAACTCCGGGTTGTCGAACGGCGCCATGGTCAGGTTCGGGAACAGGGCGATGGTGCCGCCCGGCGGGAACCAGTACGTGTTGCCCTCTGCGGCGGCGACCCAGGTGTTCTCGACGTCGGACATGAACGCGTAGGCCCAGTCGTAGCCGTTGTTGACGACGTCCAACTGGGTGTTCGAGGCGGGCAGGATCAACTCCTGCGCGGCCACGTTCTCGACCTGCCAGTAGTCCTCGTTGCGCTCGAGGGTGTACTCGTTCGGGGTGAACTCGCCGAGCGCGTACGGCCCGGTGCCGACCGGATCCTCGTTGGTGTAGGTGGTGGGATCCTCGACGTCGGCCCACAGGTGCTCGGGCACGATGATCGTCTTCTGGATGATCGCCGCGGCGGGCACGTTGTCCCCGGTGAGGTGGATGACCACGTCCTGGCCGTCCACCTCGATGGACTCGATCAGGGCCCAGACGCCGTTCGTGTCGAGGGCGGGGAACTCCTTGAGGAGGTCGAACGTGAAGACCACGTCGTCGGGGGTGAACTCCTCGCCGTCGGACCAGGTGACGTCCTCACGGATGGTGAAGATCACCGTGGCCGGATCCGGCTGCTCCTTCTCGCTGGCCAAGAACGGCGTCTCAGTGCCGTCGAGGGTGTTCGTGACGAACAGCGGCTCGTAGATCAAGGTGGTGGTGGTCCGCTTGCCCGGCGAGTACGGGTTGAAGTTGCGTTCGAACGTGGGTGAGCCGTTGTCCGCGGCGAGCAGCATCGACGTGCCGTCTGCCCCGCCGCCGTCGTTGTTGTCGTCCTCGGTCGGCACGTCCACGGTGCAGGCACTCGTGGCCAGCAGCACTGCCACCCCGAGGGCCGATCCGAACAGTGGCCAGCGCGACCTGCGTCGGCGTTGCATGGTGGTCTCCTTCGTGTCTTCATCGTCACGTGGCGGGAGGGCACCCAGCCGCCGCGTTCGACTGTATGCGCATACATTTCGGTCCGCAACCCGAAGTGGCCGCCCGCCCCGACCCTGCCGCGGCCATGTGGCCCGGCTGCACTCGACGAACGCGCACTTGCCACGTTCCAACTGCGAGCCGACCCAGGGCAAGTGCGCGCTCGACGGCGCGGACCGGGAGACCCCGGCCCGGGGACCTGGAGGAGCGGTCCGGTCAGGCCGGCCGTCGGTGGGGGCCGCAGCTGTCCCGGAGCAGGACCTCGACGGGCAGGACCCGGGTGGTCGGCTCCGCCATCGGCTCATTCAGCCGGTGCAGCACCTGCGCCACGGCGAGCCGTCCGAGCTCGACCATCGGCTGCCGAACGGTGGTCAGCCGCGGTGTGGACACGTTGCTCGCCTCGATCCCGTCGAACCCGGTCACGACCAGGTCCTGCGGCACCCGCAGCCCGGCTGCCGTGAGCTCGTCGAGGACACCGAGGGCGCTCTGGTCGTTCGCGCAGACGAGTCCGTCGAGGTCCTCGAGCAGTCCCTCGGCGAGCAGTCGCCGGCCGGTCTCGCGGCCACCGGCCCGGGTGAAGTCGGAGCGGGAGATCGGGCGTTCCGGGACGCCGAGCCCGGCGAGCAGCATGGCCTCGGTGAAGCCCTCGAACCGGGTCTGGGCGTCGGGCGAGTCCTCGGGCCCGCCGACGAACTCCAGCCGCGTGAGCCGGTGATCGGCGATCAGGTGGTCGGTGAGCGCGACCATTCCGCCGTGGTTGTTCGCGGTGACGTGGTCGTAGACGTCACCCTCGCGGGGCCCGGCGACCACGACCACCGGGAGCCGGCGGGCGATGTGCCCGAGCTGGTCCGCATCGATCGCCCGGGCCAGGGTGACGAGGCCGTCCACCCGCCCGGCCAGCCCCTCCACGACGTTGTGTGCGGCGGCACCCCGCGGGACCGCGATCATCACCGCGAACCCGTGCCGCCAGGCTTCGATCTCGGTGCCGCGGACCACCTCGGCGATGTAGAGGTCACTGCCGGTGTCCACGTGGGCGTCGGCGTCCACCCGCACCTGGACCGGCGGTCCGCTCTCAAGCCGGCGGGCGTCGATCCGGGCGACGTCGTCGAAGCTGGGGAAGCACACGCCGATGGTGCCGGTGCGGCGGGCGGCCAGGCCGCGGGCGCTGCCCGACGGCACGTAGCCGAGCTCTCGAACGACCTCCCGGACGCGTTCGCGAGTGGTCTCCCGGACGGCGGCGGGGTTGCGGAAGTAGCGCGAGACGGTCGCGATGGACACGCCCGCCATCTCGGCGACGTCGTAGACCGTCGGGGTCTTCTCCACCATCGGGCACCATCACCCCCTCAGCCAGGACACGGGCACCGCGGCCATTTGACGATAGCGCGGTGCCCGGTGCCCTACGTGCCCGACAGCACTCGGCTCAGGTGCGATCCGCCAGCTTGGAGGTGTTCTGGGCGGTCTTGATCGTCGCGACCGCGAACTCCAGACCGACCCGTACCAGGAGCAGGGTGATGAACCCGGGGATCCAGCCGAACAGCAACGTGAGGACGCCGAGGACTGCTCCGGCGCCGCCGTCGTCGTCGTAGAAGCCGCCGTAGGGGTCGAAGTTGAAGGCGGACACCACGGCACCGAGCCAGCCGAGCGCGATGAAGACGATCGCGAGGATGAACAGGACCTTCGCGAAGCGGAGGGTGATGTAGCGGGAGAAGCTCAGGTCGAACAGTGACGCGAAGAAACCTGGCTCACGCTGCTGCGGTGCGCCCCACTGGCCCCCGGCCTGGGTCTGGCCGTACGCCTGTCCCTGGCCGTAGCCCTGGGCCTGACCGTAGGGAGCCGCTTGACCGCCGGGCGCCGCGGGTGGCGTCGGCGGGAACTGCTGGGCGGGCTGACCCGGTTGGGCGGGCTGACCCGGTTGGGCGGGCTGACCCGGCTGGGCGGGCTGACCGTACGGCTGTTGCTGGCCGTAGGACTGCTCGTGGGCGGCTGCGGCCGGTGCCTGCGGCGGCTGCTGGCCGTACGACGGGTCGTGGGCCCCTCCGGCCGCCGACTGCTGGCCGTAGGACTGCTCCTGGGCCCCTCCGGCCGGCGCCTGCGGCGGCTGCTGGCCGCCCGGCCCGGACCGGGCTTCCGGCTCCTGGTCAGGCTGCTCATATCCACTCGGCGGTTGCTGCGACATCTGAGTCCCCATCTGATCGACTGACCGCGGATCGGTTGTGTCGGGTTCTCACGCTAGCCAACCGCTGCTGAGTCCGCCGCTCGAGCCGGGCGATCCCGGACTCAGCGACGCGGCGGCTGCCAGACCACGAGCGCACCCGCGGACGAGCGCACGCGGCGCAACCGGGTGCCGAGCGGCACCGCGACGACGTCGCCGCCGGGGCTGGCGTGGAACACCCGCCGGCCACCGCCGAGGAGTTGGTTGAGACGGGCGACCTCGCCCTCGAGCCGCTCGTTCTCTGCCGCGAGCTCGAGGATCCGCTTGATGCCGGCGAGGTTGATGCCCTCCTCCTGGGAGAGGCGCTGCACCTCGCGCAGCACGTCGACGTCACGCTGGGAGTACCGGCGGCCCCGCCCGCTCGTGCGGCGCGGGACCACCAGCCCCAGTCGGTCGTACTGACGCAACGTCTGCGGGTGCATCCCGGCGGCCTCCGCCGCGATCGAAATCGCCAGCACCGGTGCGTCATACGTCGCGGCCATGACCTATCAGCTCCTGGCTGCTGCGGCGAGCCCGGCCCTCGGGTCGGTACCGTCGCTGGCCGCCGCGAACTGTTCGAGGGCGGCCCGAGCGTCCTTGTTGAGGTTGCGCGGGACGGCGACCTCGAGGGTGACGATCAGGTCACCGGTGCCGTTCTTGGTGGCCACCCCCTTGCCCTTGGCGCGCAGCCGTGCGCCGGACTGGGTGCCCGCCGGGACCTTCAGCTTCACGGAGGAACCGTCCAGCGTGGGCACCGTGATGGTGGCCCCGTTGACGGCCTCCGGGAACGTGATCGGCACCGTGATGGTCAGGTTGCGCCCGTTGATACCGAACACCGGATGCGGCTCGACGCGCACCGTCACCACCAGGTCCCCGGGGCTGCCGCCGTTGATGGAGGCCTGCCCCTTGCCGGCCAGACGGATCTTCTGGCCGTCGGTGACACCCGCGGGGATCCGCACGTTCATCGACCTGCCGCCGTCGATGGTCAGGGACACCGTGGCGCCCTGCACGGCCGTGCGGAACGGCAGCGAGGCGGACGTGGTGATGTCCCCACCCTTCTGCGGGGCTCGGAACCCGGCGCCCGCGCCGCCCGGCATGCCTCCGCCGAACAGGCCTCCGAGGATGTCCTCGAAGCCCCCGCCGGGCATGCCGCCACCGTCGGTCGAGTACCTCACCCGGGTGCCGCCACCAGGAGCTCCCTGGTTGAACATGCCCCCGAAGAGATCCTCGAAGCCGCCGGTGTTCGCGCCCCCGGCGCCGGAGGCGAACCGCGGTCCGCCTCCGGCCATGGCCCGCAGCGCGTCGTACTGCTTGCGCTGCTCGGCGTCGGAGAGCACACCGTAGGCCTCGCCGATCTCCTTGAACTTCGCCTCGGCCTTGGCGTCACCGGGGTTCTGGTCCGGGTGCCAAGTGCGGGCGAGCTTGCGGTAGGCCTTCTTGACCTCGGCGGCGTCGGCATCCTTGGACACGCCGAGCATCTTGTAGAAGTCCTTCTCGAGCCAGTCCTGTCCGGTCATGCCTCACCTCCTCGATCGTGTGCTGTCATTCTGGGCCGGTGACCCCTACCCGCGCGGGGCGGATGACGACGTCACCGGCACGGTAGCCCGGCTGGAGCACGGTGGTGATGGTGTCCACCGTGACGTCCGGGCTCTGGTTGTGCATGAGCGCCTCGTGCACGTTGGGGTCGAACTCCTCCCCCTCCGCACCGAACCGCTCCAGAGCGAACCGGGTGGTCAGCGTGCTCTCGAGCTTGTCCGCGATGGACGCGAACGGACCCTCGAGCGCCTGGTGCTGACGGGCCGCGGCGATGTCGTCGAGGACCGGGATCAGTGCCTCGATGACGGAGTGCGTGCCGCGGGTCTTCTCGACCTCTGCCTCGGCGCGGGACCGCTTGACGAAGTTGTTGAACCGTTGGTCCAGGTTGTACAGGTCCGCCTTGCCGCGGGCCACCTGGTCGGCAAGGTCCAACGCCTCGGCCTTCGCCTTGGCGAGCTCGTCATCGCCCGACGGCGCCGTGTCGCCGTCGGCGACCGGCTCGGCAGGCGAGGCGTCCGCCTGGGCGGCACCGCCGTCGGGCTCGACGGCGGCACCTGCCTCGCTACGGACCTCGCCCGTGTTCGGGTCGAGTCGCCGCTTGTCGCGGATGACCGGTTCGGACTCGTTCTCGGGCGTCACTTCTTCTCGTCCTCGTCCACGATCTCGGCGTCGACGATGTCGTCCTCGTCGGCGGCCGGGGCCGCCTCCTCGGCGGCCGGCGCACCCTCGCCCGGGGCGGGGGCGGCGTCGGGCTGGGCGTAGAGCGCCTCGCCGATCTTCTGGCTCACGGCGGCGAGCTCGGTCTGGGCCGTCTTGACGGCCTCGATGTCCTCACCCGCGAGCGCGGCCTTGAGCTTGTCGACGGCGGCGCGCACCTCGGTGGCGACGTCCTCCGGCAGCTTCTCGGCGTTGTCCGTGAGGAGCTTCTCGGTCGAGTAGGCGAGCTGTTCCGCGGTGTTGCGGGTCTCGGCCTCCTCGCGCCGGGCGGCGTCCTCGGCGGCGTGCGCCTCGGCCTCCTTGATCATCCGGTCGATCTCCTCCTTGGGGAGGGCGGACCCACCGGTGATCGTCATCGACTGCTCGGCGTTCGTGCCGCGGTCCTTGGCGGACACGTGCACGATGCCGTTCGCGTCGATGTCGAAGGTGACCTCGATCTGCGGGACGCCACGAGGCGCCGGGGCGATCCCGGTCAGCTCGAAGGTGCCCAGCGGCTTGTTGTCCTTGACGAAGTCACGCTCGCCCTGGAACACCTGGATGAGCACGCTCGGCTGGTTGTCCTCGGCGGTGGAGAACACCGCGGAGCCCTTGGTCGGGATGGCCGTGTTGCGCTCGATCATGTTGGTCATCACGCCGCCCTTGGTCTCGATGCCGAGGGAGAGTGGGGTGACGTCGATGAGCAGCACGTCGGTGCGCTCACCCTGGAGCACGCCGGCCTGCAGCGCGGCACCGACGGCGACGACCTCGTCCGGGTTGACGCCCTTGTTGGGCTCCTTGCCACCGGTCAGCTCCTTGACCACCTCGGTCACGGCGGGCATCCGGGTGGAACCACCGACGAGCACCACGTGGTCGATCTCGGACAGGCTGATGCCGGCGTCCTTGATGACGTTGTGGAACGGCTCCTTGGTGCGGTCGAGCAGGTCCGAGGTCATCTGCTGGAACTGGGCCCGGGTGAGCTTCTCGTCCAGGTGGATCGGACCGTTCTCGGACATCGACAGGTACTGCAGGGAGATGTTCGTGCTGGTGGCAGAAGAGAGTTCCTTCTTGGCCTGCTCGGCCGCCTCACGCAGGCGCTGGACGGCGATCTTGTCCTTGGCCAGGTCCACGCCGGAGCTGTTCTTGACCTGCGTCACCAGCCAGTCGACGATCCGCTGGTCCCAGTCGTCGCCACCGAGGCGGTTGTCGCCGTTGGTGGCCCGCACCTGGATGGTGGAGAAGCCGTCGTCGTCCTTGCCCACCTCGAGCAGGGACACGTCGAACGTGCCACCACCGAGGTCGAAGACCAGGATGAGCTCGTCCTCCTTGCCCTTCTCCAGGCCGTAGGCGAGCGCGGCCGCGGTGGGCTCGTTGATGATGCGCTGCACATTCAGACCGGCGATCTGCCCGGCGTCCTTGGTGGCCTGGCGCTCGGCGTCGTTGAAGTACGCGGGCACCGTGATCACGGCGTCGGTGACGGGCTCGCCGAGGTAGGCCTCGGCGTCCTTCTTGAGCTTGCCGAGCACCCGCGCGGAGATCTCCTGCGCCGTGTACTGCTTGTCGTCGATGGAGACGGACCAGTCCGTGCCCATGTGGCGCTTCACCGACGCGACCGTGCGGTCTACGTTGGTGACGGCCTGGCGCTTGGCCACCTCGCCGACGAGTACCTCGCCGGTCTTGCTGAACGCCACGACGGAGGGCGTGGTGCGCGCACCCTCGGCGTTGGCGATGACGGTGGGCTCGCCACCCTCCAGAACGGCGACCACGGAGTTGGTGGTGCCCAGGTCGATTCCGACCGATCGTGCCATGTTCGTGTGCTCCTTCCGGGCCGCCCCGGTGGGTGCGACCACATCTGCTTGAGTCTTCCGCACTCAAGTTTCCTCGCCGGTCCGAGGTTGTCAAACCAGGGTGGCAAGACTTGAGTCTGTATGGCTCAACTATGGCAGTCGGCGGAGTATTCCCGTCTGAGGCAGAGTGCCCTCCCCGACCCCACCGCCGACGAGTGGCAGCTGAACGAGGCGGTCGAGGCCCCGCACACCGGTGCCCACATGGGATCACGCATCGGCACGCTCCACACGAGCATCGGCTTCCGGGACCTCGGTCAGGGCAGACCCGCCAGCATGACTCAGCAGCGGAAGCCGCCACGGAGTGCCAATAGAACCCCGCCAGATAACAGCGAGAGCCACAGCACTCGATGCTGAGTTGATCCGAGCGCTGGGTCCGGCGTCGGAGGTCGAGCATGGCCGGTCCACCTCCATGCCCCAGGTCAGGCGTGTGCCGCGGTGACCGATAGTGCGACCATCAACACGGCTTCGGAGGTTCCGGCAAAGGCGCCGTACATCCACCGAACGGTGGAGGCGCGCATCAACCCGAGCCCAGACGCTTCGGTCGATGTGGCGGGCTGCAGTGCGCCCGTAACTTCGCAGGATGACCGCCTTGGAAGTCCGAAACCTGCACAAGCGCTACGGGCAGCACGTTGCCCTCGATGACGTCTCCTTCACCGTTGAAGAGGGGGAGATCTTCGGCATCATCGGGCCCAACGGCGCAGGCAAGACGACAACCGTCGAAAGCATCGCCGGCCTGCGAACGCCCGACTCGGGCTCGATCTCTGTGCTGGGACTCGACCCGATCAAGGACCGGGCTGAGTTGCGTGAGCGACTCGGCGTGCAACTGCAGGAGAGCAGCTTCCCAGACGCGATCAAGGTCGCCGAAGCGCTTGAGCTCTACAGCTCCTTCTACCGGGACCCCACCGATTGGCGCGAACTCATGGGGCTCCTCGGTCTCACCGAGAAGCGCAACACGCAGTACACGGCGCTCTCGGGCGGGCAGAAGCAGCGGCTTTCGATCGCGCTCGCTCTGGTCGGCAATCCGAAGGTAGCGATTCTCGACGAGCTCACGACGGGACTGGACCCGCAGGCGAGGCGCGATACCTGGAGCCTCATCGAGCGGGTCCGGGACACGGGCGTGACGATCCTCCTTGTCACGCACTTCATGGATGAGGCGGAGCGTCTCAGCGACCGGGTCGCCGTCATCGCTGGTGGCCGGGTCGCCGCAGTGGATACGCCGGCAGGGCTGATTGCCCGGGCGAGCGCGGGGCAGCAGGTCCGGTTCCGCGTGAGTCAACCGCTGGACAAGAGTGTCCTGACCGTGCTTCCCGACGTGACCGACGTCGAGATCGCCCAGGGCCGCTGGATCGTCACCGGCAACGGACAGCTTCTGAGCAGCGTCGCAGGGGCTCTCGCCAGGGCGCAGGTCGTGGTGGAGGATCTCCGCGTCGACCAGCGCAACCTCGACGACGCGTTCGTGGCATTCACGGGCCTCGCCCCGGAATCCCCAGAACCCTCAGAGCGGAAGGCCGACTGATGCATGCGCTCAGGAAGATGGTCAAGGTCGAGACGAAACTCTTCCTGCGAGACTCTGCCACCGTCATGTTCGGTGTGCTGTTCCCGACGGGACTCCTACTCGGGCTGGGTGCCATCCCGGCACTCAGAGAGCCGTCGCCGGAAACCGGTGGGCTCCGGGCCATCGACGTCTGGGCTCCGACCGCACTGGTGTTCGGGATGGTGATGATCGCCGTGCAGCACGTCCCGGCAGTGATCGCGACTTATCGTGAGCGCGGCATCCTGCGCAGGCTGTCGACCACTCCTGCGCATCCGCGGAGCGTCCTGCTCGCGCAGATAATTGTCGCGTTCGCCTCCGTGGTCGTCTCCGCGGCACTCATGATCCTCCTCGCGTGGGCGGTGCTGGACATCGCGCCGCCCGAGCGGCCCCTGGAGTTCGTCGTCGCCTTCATCGTCGGCTATGCGGCACTGCTCGGGATCGGCATGATCTCCGCAGCCGTGGTCCGAACTAGCAGTGCCGCGAACCAGATCGGCACCTTCCTGTTCGTTGCGCTGATGTTCTTCGGTGGGGCCTTCCTGCCCCGCGTCCTCATGCCCGACTTGCTGCGCGAGGTCGGCGAATTCATACCGCCCGGGCTGCAGGCTCTCACCACCGCGTGGTCCGCCGAAGCAGGCGAGGTCACCGCCACCGCCGGTGGGCAGCCCTTCTGGCTGCAGATTGCCATAATGGCGGGGATCGCAGTGATCGCGAGCGCGATCGCCGCGAAGCTCTTCCGCTGGGAGTAGGTGACGATGACGCGAGATGCCGGGGCCAGTGAGCGCCGGAGTTCCAGTACGCACGCTTCCGCCATCGCGGAAGAAGCGGAGATCGCGAATCGCTCCCGGTTGGCCTGGAAGAAGGAGCAGTTGCGGGTCTGGGACCTGCTGCAACTGTTCACACCGTGGCTGCTGCTGACGATCTCGACGGCGACCTACTTCTCGCGGGTGCTTCCTGCCTCTGGTGAACGCTTCTGGCCCGGGGGCGCCTCCGCCCTCGGGCTGGTCGCGGCCTCGGGGCTGTGGGTGCTGTTCGGGCAAACGCTGCCCATCAGGCGGAGGACGCTTCGGCCCGTGCCGGCGGGCATCTACTTCGTCGGGCTGCTAGCACTGTGCGTCACCCTTATGACGTACTCCGACGTGTTCCTCGTCTTCACCATCGCGGGCTTCTTCCAGGCGTACTTGCTCAGGCCGTGGCCGTTGGGAGTGCTCGCAGTCCTGGCCACCTCCGTGGCCCTCAACGGCTCGGTGATGCGCGTGTGGGCTGACCCGAGCCCGGAGGTACTCGCGGAGTTCCTACTGATAGTCGCCGTGCAGACCACGGCGATCGGGGTGGGCATCCTGCTGACCGCGCGCAGCGAGCCGGAGGAACGCAAGCGGGAGGAACTCGTCGAGCGCCTCGAGGAGGCACTGCACGAGAACGCCGGGCTCCATGCGCAACTGGTCGCCCAGGCCCGTGAGTCCGGGGCACAGGATGAGCGGCAGCGACTGGCCGGCGAAATCCACGACACGCTTGCCCAGGGTCTCGCCGGCATCATCACGCAACTCCAGGCAGCGCAGCGTTCCGCGAGCGTGCAGAACGAGACCGAAGAGCACGTTGCGCGTGCACTTCGTCTCGCGCGCAGCAGTCTGACCGAGGCCAGACGCTCCGTGCAGGCGCTCGCTCCCCAGGAGCTCGGGCGAGCACACCTCCCCGACGCACTGCGCACGTTGACCGAGCGATGGTCGCAGGACCAGGGGATCAACGCGCGCGTGGACGTCACCGGCACCCGAGAGCCACTGAGCCCGGCGATCGAGGTATCCCTGTTCCGGGTCGCGCAGGAGTCGCTGACCAACGTGGCGAAGCACGCGGAGGCCTCGCGGGTCGGTGTCACGCTGTCGTACACGGGCACCGAGGTGCTGCTGGACGTACGCGATGATGGAGGCGGGTTCGCGAACACGGTTGGCGCCGGCTTCGGCCTGACGAGCATGCGCCAGCGGATCAGAGGGGTGGGCGGTCACGTGGAGGTGCAGAGCGCAGCCGGCGAGGGGACATCCGTCAGTGCGCGCGTACCGGCGATCGCCCCCGTGGGCACGAGGTCACGGAAGGAGACGGGCCGGTGATTCGACTACTGGTTGTCGACGACCATCCGATCGTGAGGGGCGGTCTTCGCGACAGCTTCGCGGACGTCGAGGACATCGTTGTGGTCGGTGAAGCCGGGGACGGCGCCGAGGGCATCGACCGTGCGATGTCGCTGGCAGCCGACGTCGTGCTCATGGACCTTCGGATGCCCGAGATGGACGGCGTCACCGCGACCGCGGCCCTGCGCGAGCAGGGCTCGAGTGCCCGAGTGCTGATCCTGACCACCTTCGACAGCGAGAGCGACGTACTGCCGGCGATCGAGGCGGGTGCGATCGGTTATCTCCTGAAGGATGCTCTGCCCGACGAGCTGATGCGGGCCGTCCGGGCAGCCGCGCGTGGAGAGTCGGTGCTGGCGCCGTCGGTGACGCAGCACCTCATGGGACAGGTTCGCAGGCCCGGCGCCGGCACCCTGACCGATCGAGAGAGGCAGGTGCTGCAACTGGTCGCGAACGGCCGCTCGAACCGAGAGGCAGCCGCAACGTTGTTCATCGGCGAAGCGAGCATCAAGACCCATCTCCAGCACATCTACGACAAGCTCGGCGTTCGTGATCGAGCCGCGGCGGTGGCCGAGGGCTACCGCCGTCGCCTGCTCACGTGACGCCTCGCTACTGGCCACCACACGGCAGGACCGACGCGAACGGCATCGAGATCCGGATGGACGACGACGTTCGCAAGGTCGTGGCAGACCAGCCCGGCCGGCGCATCGTGCAGCTCGAAGTCGAGGGGCCCGATCAGGTGCAGCGTGCCCTGCGACCATCGTCTCGCCCAACTCCTTGAGCCGACCTGTTCTCTGCCGCAACTTCGCGGATTCTGGCTCTCGATTGTGGACCCGCACCGGCGTGGGCCGGAATGATCAACTCCGGGTCGGACTACGCTCACCCGAGCCACCATGGTTTGAGGTCGACCAGCCAGTGATCGGCGCAGCGTGAGTGCACGCTCAAGCGACGACGCGGTGCCAGCGATCAGCAAAGTCGTGTTGAGCCGGCCGGGTAACGAGATCGGTGAGGTGTAGGTGCCGACGCGGTCCCCCACGACGTCCCACTGCGCTCCCACGTTCCCCACCTCGGACCAGTTCGGGCGAGAACCTCACCTCACTCCATCCGGCCTCACGGCCAACGGCTAGCGGGACGCCGCGGCCGGCGGTACGGTCGGAGTGCGCTCAGGGCGCCTCCGGTCCGCGGGCAGGGCACAGCCCACCTGATCTGCAACACCAAGAGCAGCCCCTGGCCTCTTTCGCCCCGACGGCGCGGACATCGGGATCGACGCGAAGGAGGGCGTGATGCCCGAAGCCCGATGGAATCTGCCCGACGATCCGAGCCTGGAGTGGCTCAGGTCCCGGGCCAAGCAACTGCGTCGCGCGTTCGGCGATCCCGACGCTGACGAGCATGCTCTGGCAGTTGAACTCGTCAACGCCTTCGATCCGGGCTCACCGAGCGAGGCCATCCAGCTCTCGCGGGCTCAGCGCGTGCTCGCTCGTGCGTTCGGCTTCCCGGGCTGGTCACGGCTGCGCGAGCATCTCGAGACGCTGGGCACGTTCGGGCGACCGATGGCAGCGACCGGCGAGGACGACAGCCCGGAGGACCGTCTGCTGCGCCTCGGCACACTCAACTACACCCAATGGTCCGACGGCTCCGATGCCCGAGCGATGTTGGCCCAGGATCCAACACTGGCGGTAGGTTCCGCGCACACGATGGCCGCCTGCGGGCGTGCCGAGGAACTCGCAGAGCTGTTGCGCGACGACCCGGCACAGGCCGATCGCCAGGGCGGGCCACACCGCTGGGAGCCGCTCCTGTACGCGTGCTACTCCCGGCTCGGGACCGGCGATGCCGTGCGGACGGTGCAGGTGCTGCTCAACACCGGCGCCGACCCCAACGCCGGGTTCCTGTGGCGCCGATTCGCTTCGCCGTTCACGGCGCTCACCGGTGCGCTCGGAGGCGGTGAGCGCGGCGAGCCGCCCCACCGGGCCGCCGTCGCACTTGCGACGACACTGCTCGCTGCGGGCGCCGACCCGAACGACAACCAGGCGTTCTACAACAGGATGTTCACCCCCGACGACTCCCATCTGCCGCCGTTGCTGTCCCACGGTGCCGGACACCCTCATCCGAGCGTGTGGCGCAACCGTCTCGGCGCGGCCTACCCGACGCCCGAGCAGATGGTCGGTGAGCACCTGCGCAGCGCAGCTGAGCGCGGCTACACCGAACGGGTCCGTCTGCTGCTGGAGCACGGCGTCGACCCCAACACCGTCGGCTACCACCCGAATCTCGGAGACCAGACCGCCTACGAGATCGCGGTGCGCAACGGTCACCGCGAGGCGGTCGGCCTCCTGGCGTCGGCGGGCGGGCGCAGCGACCGACTCGACGACTACGACCTGTTGCTGTCCGCCGCGTTCGCCGGCGACACGCGCGGGGTCGGACCGTTGCCAGATCTACCGGCGAGGAGGCCCGATGCCATGCGTCTGGCCGCCGAGCAGCACGGGATCGCCGCCCTGGCCCTCTTGGTCGACCTCGGGTACGACGTGAGCGCACGCGGCAGGTGCGGCACCACGGCGCTGCACGAGGCCGCCTTCCGCGGCGATTCGGCGACGTGTCGGTGGCTGGTCGACCACGGCGCCGACCGGACCGCCGAGGACGAACGCTTCTCCGGCACGCCATCGGACTGGGCCGCCCACGCCGGGCATGAGGAACTGGCCGAGGAACTCAGCGTTTCGTGAACATGGCGGTGGTCGGGGCGATCGATTCGATCCGCTGCTCCAGCTGATCCCGGTCGGGGGCGTCGCGGTCGGCGCCGGCCGCGCCACGTTGCGGGCTCCCGATCCAGGCAGGATAGGGCTGCTGCTCCAGACCCAAGCAAAAGGAATGTCGATGTCCGCCGCCACCATCATCGTGATCGTCATCACGGTCGTCATGAACACCGCGGTAGTGATCGGGGACATCGTGCAGGCCAAGTTCGTGATCGCGAACTCCAGAGAGGTCGGAGTGCCCGACGCCTGGCTGCCGGCCCTCGCTGTTCTCAAGGGGGCCGGCGCGGCCGGCCTCGTCGTCGGCCTTGCAGGGCTTCCGCTGATCGGGATTCTGGCCGCCTCCGGGCTCACCCTCTTCTACCTCACTGCGCTCATCGCGCATGTTCGTGCTCGCGTCTTCCACAGCATCGCGTTCCCGACACTCTTCTTCGCGTTCGCGCTCGGATCCCTCGTACTCCTCTTGGCGGCCTGATGTGCACCCGGACGGGAACGGCTCTCACCCGCGCGAGGGAGGTCTCTCACACTGCCGGGTGAGGCGACCTCCCGACGCGCGGTAGCAGGCTCATTCAGATGAGCGACAAGGGGCAGGCGTCGGTGGTCGACGATGGGGCGGTGTCGCCGGGCTGGGTGCGCGCTCGCCGCATCGCAGGTTTCGGGGCGGCAGGCACGATGTCCTTGTACCTGGCCGTCAAGGTCGCGTGGGTGATCGGCGCGTTCCTCGGCGCGGTGCCCGGGGCGTTCGACACCAACCCGCGTGAGTGGATCGCCCTCAACGTGATCACCGTCGGGATGGCCGCGTTCGGCGTCGCTCTCGGGCTCGCTTTCGCGCAACCGTGGGGAAGACGTCTCCCGGGCCGGTTGGTGATCGGATTCAGTTGGATCGCGAGCGGGTTCCTCGTGTCGCTGCTGCCGTACTCGGCACTGTCGGCGCTGCTGGGCGCGACCGGGGCGGAATCGGGCAGTGGGAGCGATCCGTTTCCGAGGTGGGAGTCGGCGCTCATCATGATCGGCTTCACCGGCATGGCTGTCGGGCTGCTCGTCGCCGTCCCGGTCTACATGCGCGAACGCTGGCCCCGCGCATTCACGGGCAGATCGGGCGGTGGCGAGGTCGCCTCGGCGAGGTCGCTGGCGTTCACGGTGGCAGCGGCCGCGGTCCCGACGTTGCTCTGGATCTATTGGGCAGCGGGCGGAACACTCGGCCTCAACCCCGACGCGCTCGGCCTGTGGAACCTCGACTCGCGGCTCCTGGTGGGGACGAGCGCGGCCTGGGCCGTCGTCGGCGCATGGAGCGTCTGGGCGCTGTCGGGCCGTGCCCGCGCACGTCTGCCGATGTGGCTGCCGATGACGGCGGGCTTCGTGGCGTCGGGCTCGCTCTTCGCCTGGAACGCATGGCGTGTGCTCTGGCTGCTGGTCCCCATCACCGAGCTCGAGCCGCTGAAGTCGCCGGTCGCGGCCGGGATCGAGCACTCCACGGCCATGGTGGCCGGCTTGGCGATCATGGCGCACCTGTTGCGGGCGTATCGGATCAGTGAGCGCGGCGAGCGTTGATCCGTGACGCGCGGTTCCCCCCCGCCCACCATCACAGATGGGCCTGCTCGTTTCCGAGCGATACTGTGAACATGAACCACGGTGCAGGAGCAGGCCGGTGAAAGCCGTCTCCGTCGCACGGCACCACATCTTCGATCTCAAGTACCGCCTCGGCGACCTGAGACACAGCGCGATCCGCGAGGCCATGGTGGTCCGGGTGCGTCCCTCGGCGTTGCTGGTCCTCGCGCCCCACAGCGTCACCCATCATCGAGGGGGTCGCGAGAAGGCCGCCGAGTTCTGGACCGGCGCCGTTGCAGAGAGCGTCGCAGAGGCGTTCGGTGGCTCATTGATCAGTGCCATCGGCTCCCGGGAGGAGACCGAGACGGCAGCCAGCGACGACGCCTTCAACGAACTCGCCAGGCACGTCGTCGGGGCGACCGGAGCCAGTTGGGTCGTCGACATCCACGGCTTGGCAGCGAGGCATCAGGTCGACATCAACATCGGCACAGCGGGCTGCCGGGGTGACAGCGGCGTCACGCGCTTGGTCCAGTCGCTGGAACGCACCTTCGACGTGTCGGTCGACACGCCCTTCGACGGTTCGCCGGGACTGGCGCGGTCCCTGGCCGACAGCACCGGAGTTCGTGGGGTCCAGCTCGAGCTGGGCACGAGGCTGCGGCGGGATGCGGTCACCTCCGCAGACCTGAATGCGCTGGTCGACGGCCTGGCTCTGCTCGTGGCCGACGGCCGCTGAGTTCTGGACTCCCTCTGCCACGAACGACGTCAGAGCTGCCACCGACTCAACCGTGCGGTGCGCCCGGTTGCACCCCGCCAGGTCATTCGTGGCGGCGTCGGTACAGATCTCGAAGCAGTGCGATCTCCGCTCCGTGGTGGATCTGTTCGTCGAGCAGGATCCGCACCACTTCGCCGGCAGTCATGGGTTCCCCCAGGTGACTTGGACGTGGCTCGCCGAGGTCGTCGTCATGCGCACCATCGAGCCACGTCATCAGCGGCTCCCGGCTGGCTCTCCAGTCAGCGAGTGCCTCGACGGCGGTTCCGTGAACAGGCAGGTCGGGAAAGTCTCGGATCCCGGCTCCGAAGGCATGCTCGGTGTAGATCCAGTTGTCGGCGGTGATGTGGACCAGCCGCCACCCGATCGTGGTCACCGGATGAGGCTGTGGCGGGCTGAACTCGTACTGGTAGGTCCACCCGCCCGGATGCTCGGGATCGGCGATCAGGTTCCACGAGTCGGGCACGGGCTCCCACAGCAGCTCGGCATCTGAGAGGCCGACACAGCGTTGCTCCAGCCTGTCAGCGGAGAGCTCCCACGCCCGCCGTAGCAACCGCACGCCGACCTGCCCTCGAGGCTCCACAAGCACCATGGTCTCGATGCGAGCCCCAGGGAAGCAACCAGTGCGTCGTTCGGGTAGGTGGACCTCTGAGTGTGTTCCGACCCGTCGGCGCCGGCAGGCTTATGCACTCGCAAATCGCGGACGTCGCGCCTAGCCTCCCAATGCTCGGCCGATCCGTCGCTGCGATCAGGGAGTTGCCCGAATGACACTGCTCGAGTCCTACACGAGCGACCAGACGGCGCAGGTCCAGCGCGCGCTCTCCGCGTGGTTCCCCGCAGGGACGCATCCCGGAGGCTTCGGTTGGGAATCGGCCACCGATCAGTTGCCGTCCGCCGTCTGCGTCGCTCGCGATGGTCAGGGGCGGGTCGTTGGCTGGGCCGGGCTCGCCGACGGTGAGGGTCGCATCGAGTGCGGACCCGACGACGCGAGCAGCGCCGCGGTGCTGGCGGACTGGTTGGTCGAGAATGCGGGCGGCACCAAGGTGAGCGTTCCGGTGTACCACGCGCGCCCACTGGTCCGCGGTGCACTCACGGCGCGCGGCTTCACGGACGACGCGAACGCCGGTGCCATCGCAGGGTTGGTCCACCCCGCAGGCGACGTGGACGTCGACGTGCCGGACGGCTACCGGATCCGGGCGATGGATCCTGATGAGGACGCCGCCCGTGTGCAGGCACATCGGCGCGCCTGGAAGCCCGCGCGAATGCCCTATCCGGAGGAGATCCGCAGCGGGATTGATCCCGAGGATGAGAGCCGCTTCACCGAGCAGGCATTCTCGGTCATGAAGCGAACCTGGCTGTACGACCGGGAACTCGACCTGGTCATCGAAGCGCCCGATCGCTCACTGGCGGGGTGTTGCACGGTCTGGTTCGATCCCGAGACCGGTTGGGCGGAGATCGAACCGCTGGGAATCGTTCCGGATCACCGCCGGCACGGACTGGCCACGGCGCTGGCCCTCGAGACGTGCCGTCTGGTCGCCGCCCGCGGCGGCCACACCGTCTTCATCAACAGCGCGCCCCTGCCGTACTACCCGGCTCCGTGGGAGACGTACCTGCGAGCCGGCTTCAGCCCACTGGATCGCGGGACTCACCTGACCACGGGTACTGCGTGACGCCGGGCTACGACGAGCTCACGGGAGTCACCCTCGCGCCGACAGGACGCTCCGAGGTTCATCCGTGGTCCGGTGCCAAGCGATAGGTGCGCTTGGACCCGTAACTGGTGAACCCGAGCCGGGCGAGGATCGGCGCGGAGGTGTCCACCAGCGCGTTCACCAGGGCGAGGGTGCAACCGAGGTCCGCAGCGACCGCCAGGCGCGCGGCCGTGGCCGCCCGGTAGGCGTCGCGACGGCGGACCTCTGGAGCGGTGCAGGTTCCCCACAGCCGCGCCACCTCGCCGGCACGCGTGACACCGCCGGTCGCCGCCGGCACGTCGTCGACGTACGCGACGACCTGGAATCCGGTGCGCCGGTCGAGCGGCTTCGTTGCCTCCCGCACCTGCTCGCGCAGCTCCTCGTCCGTCGGCGGGGTGCCGCCCCAGACCCGCGTGGCAACTGCGGTGGCGTCGCGGACGGTCTGCTCGGAGTCGACGAGGGCGCATCGCACCGATGGGTCTACGGCTGTCGGTGGCACAGGTAGGGCCCGTGCCTGGATCTCGGTGGCATCGTGCAACGTGGCGCGGCGTCCGATGAGGAACTCCTTGAGCTCACCCTGGTCATCGGTCACGGTCCACGCGATGGATGCTGCGTCGTGTTCAGCTGCAAGCTCCTCGACCCTGTGCCAGGTGCCCTCGAGATCGGTGCCGGTGGACCATGTCACCGAGACCGAACGAGCCGGCGTCACGACGGCAGTCAGCCGCCCGGGGATCTCGACGAGCTCCGACCCCGGAGGTGCCCACGCCCACTCCTGCGATGCGCGCCTGACCTGTTCGCGTGACCACGTCATTGCCACAGTCTGCAGGTCGCGGGCGAATCCGGGTGATCGAAGATCCCGGCGGCGTCACCGGGCGGGTCCCGATGCGACGCCGAGCAGCATGCTCAACGGCGCGGGCGGCGTGTCATGGCGCTGCTGAAGATCCACCCGGCGGAGGCCGCAGCTTCCGCACCTCACGTAGACGACATGCCCCGACGAGGTCGGGTGCCGCGACTCCGTCGACCAGGCGTGTTCGTGCTCGGCAGTTGCGACTGGGCGATGCGATGGGGATCGGGTCTGGCTGGTGGTCATGAGATCCACCATGGTGTAATGGTCTTATGCATCTCAACCCTTACGGCGAGTATGCGGTCCTGCTCGCGGCCTCCCTCGCCAACGAATGGCCCGCCGACCGCCGCGGGATCGAGGCGAGGACCCGCGCGTTCGGCATGACGATGGCGTTTCCCGAAGCACCGGACGACCACGACGGCGTGCGGAGCGTCATCGACGACTGGCTACGCGTCGTCGACGCCGCCGATCCGGATCGGCGTGCGGAGCTGCTGAACGCGGAGATGGCCGCGGCCGCGGCCTATCCGCGGCTCACCGACCACGACGACGAGGGGTGGCACCTGCACTACCGGGACGACCCCCAGTCCCTCCCCTCGGTCCTGCGAGCCGTGATCAGCGTCGGAACCTCGCTCCACCTCGTCACCCGCGGGATGCACCGGCTCGGGCGGTGCGCGTCCGAACCCTGCACGGCAGTCGTGGTCGACATCACCCGCAACGGGCGGCAGCGCTACTGCTCCGTGCGCTGCGCCAACCGTGCCGCCGTGCGAAGGCACCGCGAGCGAACCCTCGCCCCCTGAAGGACCGGGTCGGCGCCGTCGGCCCCCCGGATCGCGGCAGTCGACGGTCGGGACGTGGTGGTGGAGCATGGCCGATGACGGATCACGCTCGACCGGGGGCGTCGGTCCACCCCGGAGGGAGACCTCGCATGACGGATGAGCACATCGCACTGAGCCCCGCCCAGGTCCTGCAGGTGAGGCATCATTCGGCCGAGGCCCTCGAGCTGGAGTCGATCTGGCAGCCTGGCGAGCCGCCGCCACGGCACTGGCACCCGCACCAGCGGGAGGAGTTCGAGGTACTGGAGGGCGAACTCACCGTGGAGCTCGGTCGGGCCGAGCCCCGGGTACTCGGAGTCGGTCAGAAGGTCACGATCTCGCCCCGCACGCCGCACCGGATGTGGAACGCCGGACCTGGCCAGGCGCGCGCGAGCTGGCGGATCACGCCACCGCAGCGCACGCTCGAGCAGTTCCGGTTCATGGCTCAGGGGACGGCACTGCCGCGGGCGGTGCGGATGCTCTGGGCGTTCCGACACGAGTTCCGTATCGGCCCGGCACTCTGACCGGCCCACCGTGCGGTCAGGCGGTCAGGCGCCGTTCGACCTCCGCCAGGACGGACGCGACGCACTCCTCGGGCGAGGTCGACTCGACGTCGAGGAGGAGGTCACGTTCGAGGCCGGGCAGTTCGCCCTCGAAGTGCCGGTAGACGCGCTCGAGGAAGTCCCGGTCCTTGCTCACCCCGCGCGTGGGATCGCCCTGGGCACGCTCCCAGGAGCGCCGCACCTCCGCGACGAGGACCACCGTGACCACCGCCGTCTGGGCGGGCACTTCTGCGAGCACCCGCGCCACCTCCGCCCGGGACGACGTGCCCTCGTCGACCACGACGTCCAGCGGCACCCGGACCCAGTGGCCGACCAACCGCGCGTGGATCTCATGCGCCCAGTCCCAGTCCGGCAGGGTGGGCAACGCCATCTCGGCGACGGTGTCCAGATCGACGAGCGCCACGGTCCGGCCCTGCTCCCGCAGGCGCTTCGTGACCGCGTGCGCGAGCGTGGACTTCCCGGCCGCGATGGGTCCGCTGATGAGGACAAGTACCTTCGCCGCGTCTTCGGTCACGCGGCCATCCTGCCGGTCCGGGTGGCGGCCACCCCAGGGAATTCATTCGCGAGCGAGCGAGCGGCGGGTCACCGCCTGCGCACGAGCGCCCGTACCGAGATCACGACGCCGGCAGCGGTCCAGGCCAGGAGCACCGCGAGGTCGCGCAGGCTCGCACCGAACACGTCGGAGGCAAGCCCGGCGCGGAGCAGATCGGCCGCGGGCCGGACCGGCAGGATGTCGTGCACGGCCTGGAACCACTCCGGCAACTGGCCGACGCCGAACGTGACCGGCGAGAACAGCAGCACGAAGAACACGAGCACCTGGCTGACCAACTGCGCCAGCATCGGAGGCAGGCTCACCGCGATCGCATAACCCACCGCCGTCGCCATGAGCGTGACCAGGAGCGTGGCGGCGATGAGCACGGGCCAGTCGAACGAGAGGGCGATGTCGTAGCGCAGCGTCGCGACAAGCACGCCTACGGCGACGCTGGGCAGGCCGATGAGCAGCCATACGGTGAGGTCGGCCGCGAGTAGCAGCGGCCGGGCGACGGGCAGCCCGCGCATGTAGGTGAACGTTCCATCGGTGCGGGACCGGGAGACTCCCTGGGGCACCATGACCAGCCCGATCGTGAGCAGCAGCACGGTTGGGGCGCCGGTCGAGAGGAACAGCGCGGTCGCGGCATCGATGTTCGGGATGAGGAATCCGAACCCGACGACGATCCCGGCGGCCAGCATGGCCTGGACGACGATGATCAGCGGCAGCATCGCGCCGATCTGCGCAAGCGTCCAGCGCAACAGCGTGAGGTAGGTGGTGGCGAGGCTGACCTGCACGGGCGCTGGCGGCCTCGGGTTGGCCCGATCGGCGACGGCGTGCTCAGACATGGGCGGCCTCGGTCCCGGTCGATACCGGCTCGGCGTCGTCGACGTCGCTCGAGGTCAGGGCAAGGTAGGCGTCCTCGAGCGTTGCCGGGCCGAGGGCGTATCCGTCGATCAGCTCCCGTTCGCGCAGCGTCGCCGCCCACAGGACGGCCGCGGCGGCGGCGTCCGTCGGAACGGTGTGCAGCACCCGGCGACCGGAGCGAACGGTGCGGCGGGTCGGGAACGGCAACGGTCCGCCGTCGGCGGCCTCGAGGTCGACGGCGTCCGGTGCGTACTGAAGCTCGAGGCACAGGTCGCTGCCGGTCGTGCCGCGCAACCGTGCGGGCGAGCCCGCGGCGACGACCTCTCCTCGGTGCAGGACGACGAGATCGTCGACGATCCGTTCCGCCTCCGCGACGTTATGGGTCACCAGCAGCACGCCGGCACCGGCGTCACCGCGGCGACGCACCGCCTGCCACAGCAACCGACGGCGTGCGGCGTCGATGTCGTTCGTGGGCTCGTCGAGGATCACCAATGGTGTGGGCGCGGCGACGGCCATCGCGAAGGCGGTGAGGCGTCGGATCCCGCCGGAGAGCCCCCGGCCCTCCGGCAGCGCTCGACGGTCGAGCCATTCGCCGATGTCGAGTTCCTCGGCGAGACTCTCCGCGGCCGCACGTGCCGCGGTCGGGGACAGGCCACGGATCCGCCCGGACATCTCGATGGCCGATCGAGGCGTGAGCCCGTCGATCGGTGCCTGGCTCTGGGGCTGGAGGGCCACGGACCGGCGGGCGGTCGCGGGCTCAGCCACCGCATCGACGCCACCGACCCTGATGCTGCCGGCGTCGGGCCTCAGGAGGCCGACCACCTGGGAGACGAGCGTCGTCTTCCCGGCGCCGTTGTGACCGAGCAGCCCGACCACGGCGCCCGGCCGCACGCGCAAGGACACGTCGTCATTGGCCACCACGGCACCGAAGCGCCGGGTCAGGCCGTCGACCCGCAGGACATCGTCGTTCATGGCGCCACTTCCTTGGATACCGTCGGTATTGGAATACTGACGGTATCTGCGTACCGTCGGTACGTCAATCGTCGGATCCCGCCTAGCATGGGCCGATGACCACCGCCCCCCGCTCCCGCCGCGACCAGCAGCAGCAGACCCGGGACGCGCTCGTGGTCGCCGCCCGGGGCGCCTTCGCCGAGCAGGGCTATCACGGCGCGAACCTCGAGACGATCGCGCGAGATGCGGGCTTCTCCAAGGGCGCCGTGTATTCCAACTTCGACGGCAAGGCGGACCTGTTCCTCGCGGTCATCGACGCCAATATCGAGGTGGCGTTCGCCGAGGGAGGCTGGAACGTCGGTGAGCACCACCAGGCATTCGAGGGCGGCCCCGAGGAGTCACACGGCGAGGAGGCCTCGGAACTGATCGCGGGATTCGCACTTGCCACCCTCGAGTTCATCGCGACCGCCGCCCGGGACACGCGCCTGCGCGAGCAGATGGGCAAGCGCATGACGATCCTCGTCGAGGGCTACACCACCGTCGCGGCGCAGTCCCGATCCGAGCGCGACCCGTTGCAGTCCAACGAGCTGGGAGCGCTCCTGGCCGCCCTGGACGAGGGTGCGGCACTGCTGTCCCTCGGCGGCAGTCACGCGATCGACCAGCGTGCCCTGCGCATCGGAATGCGCCGACTCCTCACGCCCGGACCGATCGAGGAGTCGACCGCGGGAGTCGGCGAACCGGCGCTGCACGACGACGCGCTGCGGCAACGGTTCGCCGATGCGATCAGGGCGGGGCACGCCGGTCCCGATGCAGCCGACGAACGTTGAATGATTTACGGATTGGCGACGTTACGTTAATGCCGTAGGGCTTTCGCATTGCGGCTGTGAGGTTAATGCAGGAATTGGACTTAGGCAGTACTGCCTTGCTATACACCGTGGCATTTCGGGTTTACCTTGAGGTTATTCCTGGTTCGAACCTCGCCCCAAGGAGAACGTCATGACCTCGCTCGCCGATCTCCCCTCCGTCACCGAGTGCACGGTGGCAGGCTGCTCCTACAACCACGACGGCTGCCACGCCGCGGCGGTGACGATCGGTGGCACCGGCGTCGACGCGCAGTGCGCCACCTTCATCCCACTCACCACGAAGGGTGGGCTGTCCACGGTGCTCGCCGCAGTGGGCGCCTGCCAGCGCGTGGACTGCGTGCACAACGTCGACCTCGAGTGCAGCGCCCCCGCCGTCCGGATCGGCGCCGGCACCGACCTGGCCGACTGCCTCACCTTCGAGCCGCGCACCTGAGGCACGCGCACGGCCCCCGTGGCCCAGCGCTTCTGTGTGCCCTCCGGCGACCTTCCCACTGTCTCACCGGCGTGACAGCCTTGCACCGAGTCGCTGCCCCATGCGCGCGACCGGACGAGGGGAAGACCGATGCTGAGAGCACTCAACCCGGCGAGCGTGCCGGTGTCGCCGTTCTACGCCCAGGGCATCGAAGTCACTGGGCCACAGAAGCTGGTATTCGTCTCGGGCCAGGTCGGCGTCGACGCGCAGGGGCGGACCGCCGAGGGCATCGCCGCACAGGCAGCCCAGGCGGTCGCCAACCTGGGCGCCGTACTGGCCGAGGCGGGCCTCGGCCCTGAGTCGATCACCAAGATCACGATCTACCTGACCGATCCCGCGAACGTGGAACCGTTCATGGCCGCGGCCGGACCGACCCTCCCGCCCGACCCGCCCGCGACGACCCTGCTCATCGTCCAGGGTCTGGCCGCGCCGGACCTGCTCGTCGAGATCGAGGCCATCGCGGTCGGCTGAACGGTGCTGCCGGCACCTGTCCATCGGGCCGACGCTCGATCGTCATGGGTGTGTCACCACCCACGAGGAAACGAGAGACCAATGCGATACACGATCCTGCTGCACTACTCGGAAGAGACCGACGAGACGCTCGGCGAGGAGGTCATGACCGAGGGCCGACGGGCGTTCTCCGCCTACGCCCTGGCACTGCACCAGGCCGGGGTCCTGCTCTCCGGCGAGGTGTTGCAGCCATCCACCAGCACCACGACGCTGACCACCGTCGACGGTGAGCTCCGGATCCAGGACGGCCCGTTCGCCGACACGAAGGACCAGCTCGGTGGCACGTTCGTCATCGACGTGCCAGATCTCGACGCCGCACTCGAGTGGGCTCGGCAGGCCCCGGGCGTCGCCTGGGGCGCCGTCGAGGTCCGCCCGGGCGCGACCTACGTGCGCGACGGCGGGTGGGAACCGAACGCGTGAACACGACCGAGGCGCGGGCGGCCGCCGAGCGCGCCGCCCGCACCTCCTACGGCCGGCTGGTCGCGATCCTGGCGGCACCCACCGGGGACCTCATGCTCGCCGAGGACGCCCTGTCCGACGCGCTCGAGCGTGCCCTGCGGACGTGGCCCGAGCACGGTGTGCCCGCCAACCCGGACGGCTGGCTCCTTGCCGTCGCCCGCAATCGCCAGCGCGACGTGTGGAAGTCGGCCGCCCACCGCACCAGGGCACCGCTCCCGGCCGACCCGGGTGACACCGCGCCGCTGACGTCGCCGCTGGACGCCCTCGACCCCGACGCCATCGGCGAGCGCCGACTGGCACTGCTGTTCGTGTGCGCGCACCCGGCCATCGACGCGGCGGCCCGCACCCCACTCATGCTGCAGGTGGTGCTCGGCCTCGACGCCGCCAGGATCGCGCGGGCGTACGGGGTGGGCGCGGCGGCGATGGCCAAGCGTCTGGTCCGGGCCAAGCGCCGGATCGCCGACACCCGGATCCCGTTCGCCGTTCCGGGACGCGGTGACCTGGCGCAGCGGCTGCCCGGCGTCCTCGAGGCCGTGTACGGCAGTTATGCGGTCACGCTCACCGGCGGTCCGGAGGAGGCGCCACTGCGGTCCCCGGACTCCCTGGCCGGCGAGGCCCACTACCTCGCCGTCACGCTCGCCACGCTGCTCCCGGACGAACCCGAGGTGCTCGGCCTGGCCGCGCTGATCTCGCTGTCGCTGGCCCGGTCGCCGACTCGGCGGGCGGACTTCGTCCCGCTCGCCGAGCAGGACCCGGCAGCCTGGGACACGGACCTGATCGCCGACGGAGAGGCGTACCTCCGGCGGGCGTCGGCCACCGACCGGCTCGGACGGTTCCAGCTCGAGGCAGCGGTCCAGGCCGTGCACTGCGACCGGCGCCGCACCGGAGTGACGGACTGGCAGGCGCTGCGCACCCTCTACTCGGCGCTCGTGCTGCTCGCGCCGACCCTCGGCGCGCAGGTGGCACTCGCGGCAACGGTCGGCCGCCTGGACGGCCCCGAGGCCGGCCTCGCTGCGCTGCCCGATGGCGCCGACCTCTTCCAGCCCGCCTGGGCGACTCGCGCACACCTGCTCGGCGCAGCCGGGCGCGGCGAGGAGGCCGCGGTGGCGTTCGACCGGGCGGCCGCACTCACCGTCGACCCTGGGACCCGGCGCCACCTCAACGATCGGGCCGCCGAGTTCCGAGGTCCACGCTGACGAGTCCGGCACGGCAGCTCCGGCGGATTCCGCGATCGAGGCCGGCACAGCGTGGCCCGCACTCCCCGAAGGCCACGGTTGCGACTCGGTACCGTGGACCGATGACGACCGAGACCCGCTACGTCCGGCCGCCGCGGGAGACCCTCGACGCGCTGCTCGAGGAGGGATTCCGCGCCGCCGGCGAGAGCGCGCGCCCTCCGGACGCGACCTGGATCGAGGTCGGCTCGAGCACCCTCGTCGTGCTCGCCGGCCGCACCGCCCTGCGCGTCGCGCGCCAGCCGTCCGTTGCCGGCGAGCTGCGCCGGGCCCAGGCCCTCGTCGACGCCCTGCCGGCCCTGCCGTTCGCGGTGCCGGAGTCCACCGGCGAACCCGTGACCATCGACGGTTTCCAGGCCATCCCGACGCTGCTGGTCGAGGGCGAGCCGCATCCGCCGAACGAGGGCGACCCGGAGCCGATCCGAGACCTGCTGGAGGCCGTGCACTCCCTCGACCCCGGACCGCTCCGACCGCACCTGGCGCAGCCGCGATCGTTCATGGGCGGCGCCGACTGGGAGCAGGTGCTGCGCGATCGCGTCGTGGAGTTGCTGAGCCCGAACCTGCAGGACGAGGCCCGACGGCGCATCGATGCCCTTGCAGGTCTCGAGCCTCCGTCGGTGGTCGTCAACCACGGCGACCTCGCCGGCTCGAACGTGCTCTGGCACGACGGCCGGGTCAGCGGGGTCCTCGACTGGGACCTGACCGCCCTGGACGACCCTGCCGAGGACCTGTCCAGCCTCGCGTCCTGGCATGGCTGGGCGCTCGCGCCAGCACTCGCCGATCCCGCCACCGTTGCGCGCGCGGAGGTGTTCCGGCGGTCTGTCGGGTTGCAGCAGGTCGCCTTCAGCGTGCTGCACGACCGCCCGGCGGACGAGGTGGCCCGGGTCGTGGCGCGCGCCGAGCGGCACCTGGCCGCGTGAGCCCACTGGGCCGGCGGACCCGAGCGGCCCGCTCAGCCACCGAACGGCGGCAGCTCGAGGTCGGCCAGCCGGCGCGGGTCGGCGAGCACGTCGATGGCCACGACCAGCCCGTCCCGGACCGTGAACGCCATCACGAACTGCGGCGTCCCGTGCGGTGCGACCACCACCCCGGCGGCGCCGTTGACGAGGATCGGATGCACGAACGGTGAGAGCCGCGACGCGGTGAAGGCCTGCCGCGATACGGCAGCCGGCCCGTGCAGCGTCATCGACATCTGCGGACGGGACCGGCCGCCGTCGGACCGGAGCACGACGTCGGGGTGCAGCACGGCCACCAGCGCGTCGAGGTCACCGTCGCGGGACGCCGCGAAGAAAGCGTCCACGACCGCGCGCTGCGCCCGCACGTCCGGGTCGGGCTCGGTGGCCGAGGCGGCCACGCGCCGGCGTCCCCGGCTCGCGAGCTGCCGCGTCGCGGCCGACGAACGTTCGAGCATCGGGGCGATCTCGTCGAACGGTACGGCGAACATGTCGTGCAGCACGAACGCCAGCCGCTCGGCCGGCGGCAGCGTCTCCAGCACGACCATCAGCGCGAGGCCCACCGAGTCGGCCAGCACCGCCTCCTGCTCCGGGTCCGCTCCGGCCGCCGGCCCGAGCAGCGGATCCGGCACGAGAACGGCGTCATCGAGCCCGTCCTCGCGACGGTTCGTCCGCGCCCGGAGCCGGTTCAGGCAGGTGCGCACCACCACCGTGGTGAGCCAGCCCGCCGGGTTCTCGACCCCGGCCAGGCCCGCCCGCTCGGCGCGCAGCCAGGCGTCCTGCAGCGCATCGTCCGCCTCGGCGAGTGAGCCGAGCATCCGGTACGCGACCGCGCGCAGTCGCGGTCGCTCCCGTTCGAACAGCCCGGTGAGGTCGTCGCCGCCGTCCATGTCACATCCCTTCGTCCGTGCGTGTCACAGAAGTGACCCGCCGCGCCGGCCCGGTGTGACGGCGTCCGAATCCACCACGACCCACAGGAGACCATCATGACCTCCCCGATCCTGCTCACCGGCGGCACCGGCACCCTCGGCCGCCTCGTCCTGGCCCGGCTGCGCGCCGCCGACCACGATGTGCGTGTGCTCAGCCGTAGGCCGCATGACGACGAGCCGGGCGTCACCTACGTGCTCGGTGACGTCGCGACCGGCGACGGCCTCGAGGCAGCGTTCGAGGGCGTCCACACGGTGCTCCACCTGGCCGGCGGACCCAAGGGGGACGCCGCCGCCGCGCAGGTGGTCACGGAGCACGCACGACGTGCCCGGGTCGGTCACCTGGTCGCGATCTCGGTCGTCGGTGCCGACGCGATGCCGCTGCGGTACTTCCGGGAGAAGGCCGGGCTGGAGCGCGCCGTCGCCGCGGCCGAGGTCCCGTGGACGGTGCTGCGCGCGGCCCAGTTCCACGATTTCGTGCTGACGCTGGCGCGGTCCTTGGCGAAGCTGCCGGTCGCACCGGTTCCCCGGATGCGGCTGCAGTCCGTCGATGCGGACGAGGTCGCCCACCGGCTGGTGGACCTCGCCCTCGCAGGTCCGGCCGGCCCGGTGCCCGACCTCGTCGGCCCGGCGGTCTACGACGCGCCCGACGCGGTCCGGGCCTACCTTCGGGCCCGGGGCTCGCGACGCCCGGTCCTCCCCTTCGGGCTGCCGGGCAAGGTCGGCCGCGCCTACCGCGACGGCGCCAATCTCGCGGTCGAGCCGGTCATGCACGGCGAGCGCAGCTGGGCCGACTTCCTCGAGGATCGGGGCGGAGCCGACGCCGTGCCGCAGCCGCCGATCGCCGCGGCCTGACGTCAGAAGTCGATCCGCATGACGACCCGCCGCGGGCTCGGCTCACCGATCGCGACGAGTCCCGCCGCGGCGAACGCTGCGATGGTACCGACGTGCAGGTCCTGCTCGATCGTGCCCGCGGTCCTGGTCGGGTAGCCCTCGAGGGCGCGGGCGCCACGCTCTCGCGCATGGTCGACGGCGGCCCGCACCAGGGCATGGCTGATCCCCCTGCGACGGTGGCCGGCTCGGGTGAAGACGCAGGTCACGGCCCAGATCCCCGCATCGGCGCGATCCTCGTCACGCCCGGTCCACGGCACCCGCGCGACGCGGACCAGCCCGTCGTAGTGGGGGCGTGGTTCGACCGCGCACCACCCGACGGGTTCACCGTCGTCATAGGCGACGAGTCCGCTGGTGGTCTCCGAGCCGGGATTCTCGCACTCGGTCTGCTCCCGCAGCCGGGCCGCGCGCTCGGCGACCGGGAAGTTGGCGAACGCCTCGCCGCGGGCGAGCTTGTACCGCTGGCACTGGCACCGCGATCCTTCGCCGCGGGTACCGAGGATCGCCGCCAGGTCATCCCAGGTTGCCTCGTTCGCGGGCACGATCCGAAGGTCCGTGACCGCTTGGACGGTCCGTGGCATCGCACCGCTCCCCTCGTCAGGACTCGGCCCGCACGCCCGAACCGCTTCCGGCGAGCCTACGCGGGCAGCCGGTACACCGATACGTGGGACCGGGACTCGGCCGTGAACTCCGCACCGGCGAAGTCCGCGTGCCGGCTCTCCAGCGCGAACCCGGCGAGCCGGGCCATCAGGTCCAGCTCCGCTGGCCAGATGTAGCGGTGCGGGCTGCGGCCCAGCGTGGCCTCGCGACCGTCCCCGAACCGGAAGTGGTGGGAGACCACCCGCTGGTTCAACACGTCGTAGGTGTCCAGGCCCACGTAGCCGTCGTCGGCCTGCCACAGCGTGCCCGGGGCACCCGGCGGGAGCTTGCGCAGTTCGGGCACCCACAGCTCGATGACGAACGCACCGCCCGGCCGCAGGTGACGGGCCGCATTCGCGAAGCAGGCGACCTGCTCGTCCTGCGTGAGCAGGTTCGAGATCGTGTTGAACACGAGATAGACGAGACCGTAGTCGCCCAGGCCGGCGTCCGCCGTCGCCATGTCCCCGACGACCACGGGGAGCTCGGCCTCGCCGACCTTGGTGCGCAGCTGCGCGACCATCGGCTCCGAGAACTCGATGCCGGTGACCGGCACGTGCTCGGCCAGCGGGATCGCGACCCGGCCGGTGCCGATCGCGAACTCCAGGGCACGTCCGCCGTCGGCCAGCGCCGCGAGCCGCTCGACGGTGGGGCCGAGCACCTCCGGGGCGAACATGCCCTCGCCGGGGGTGTCGTAGTCGGCGGCCGCGGTCGCGTCCCAGAGCTCGGACTGGGTCAGGTCCTCGATGCGGGTCATGACCGCGATGCTCGTCGCAAGGTCCCTACGGCGTCCAACGGTTTTCGAGTGGGGTCACCGCCGGCGGATCCTGGTCACGCTCGCGGCACGGTTGGGCCACAACTTGGCAACAGCCGTTCCCCGCAGCCCGTTCGGCCCGTACGGTCCCGGTCATGACGCGACTGCGGTGGGGCCTCGCATTCCTTCTCGGCACGCTGCTCGTGGCCGGGTGCTCGAACGCCGGATCGGGATCCGGATCGGAGGGTGCAGGCGGCGATGCCGGCCACCTGTCGGGCGGCGACGGCGGCAGTGTCGCCGAGCAGGAGGCGGCCGACCGCGACATCAGCGGCGACACCCAGCGGCAGATCATCACCACCGGGTCCGCGACCGTGGTGGTCGAGGACCCGGCGGAGGCCGCGGACCGGGTGGCCCTGCTCGCCGAGACGGCCGGCGGCCGGGTGGACCAGCGTTCGGAGCGGGCCGCCGGATCCGACGGGCCGGACTCCCTCGGCTCGGCGCACCTGACCATCCGGGTGCCGGCCGACGAGGTCAACGCGCTGATCGACGAGCTGGACGAGCTCGGCGAGGTCCACGACCTGAACCAGAGCGCCCAGGACGTCACTCAGGTCGCGGTGGATCTGGACGCCCGGATCCTGGCGCTGCAGGCCTCCACCGACCGGTTGCTGCAGATCATGGCGGACGCCGCGGACAGCGGTGACCTGCTCGCGGCCGAGTCGGCGCTGAGCGAGCGGCAGGCGGAGCTCGAGTCGCTGCAGGCCGAGCGCGCGTATCTCGCCGATCAGGTCTCGATGTCCACGCTGGACGTCAACCTGGAAGCGCAGTACGAGCCGACCATCGAGACCGGGGGCTTCCTCGGCGGCCTCGAGACCGGCTGGCGAGCGCTGGTCACGTTCGCGAGCGGACTGCTGGTGTTCCTCGGTGTGATCGCACCTTGGCTGCTCATCGTGGGCGTGCCGGTGGCCGCCATCGTGTGGGTGACCCGGCGGCGGCGCCGGCGGGCGTCCGCGACCACCCCCACCCCCGGGAGCCCGGCGCCCACCGACGGCGAGGCTGCCCCCGATCTGACCTGACGCCGATGTGACACGGCCGGACCGGCGTGGTTGGGTCGCGATATGAACGAACGTCCCCGCGCCGTCGTCGCCGGCGGATCCGGCTTCATCGGTACCGCCCTGATCGCCGACCTGCGCCGCCGCGGCTACGACGTGGACCGGATCGGGCGGTCCGGACCGGACGCCCGCTGGGGCGATCAGGCCGAGATCAACGCGCTCGTCGACGGTGCGGACCTGCTCGTGAATCTCGCCGGCAAGAGCGTCGGCTGCCGCTACCACGACCGGAACCGCAACGAGATCTACCGGTCCCGGATCGAGACCACGCTGGCCCTGCACCGTGCCGTCGGGCGCGCCGCGCAACCGCCCCGACTGTGGCTGAACGCGAGCACCGGGACGATCTACCGGCACGCGATGGACCGGCCGCAGACCGAGGCCGCGGGCGAGCTCGGTGGCGGGTTCTCGGTGGACGTGGCCCGCAACTGGGAGCGTGTGTTCAGCCACGGCGACCTGCCCCGGACCCGCCGAGTGGCGTTACGGATGGCGATCGTCCTCGGCGACGACGGGGCGCTGCCGATGCTGCGCACCGCCGCACGGTTCGGGCTCGGCGGGCCGGAATACGACGGCTGGTGGCTGCCCCATCGCCGCTACCGCGGGATCGGGCCGCACCCCACCACGTCGAGGGGGGTCGATCACCACACAGGTGGGCGGCAGCGGTTCAGCTGGATCCACATCGACGACGTGCTCGCGGCCGTCGAGTTCATCGACACCCGTGCGGACCTCGAAGGTCCGGTGAACCTGGCCGTCCCGGCGACGAGCGACAACACCACGCTGATGGCAGGGCTGCGCCGGGCGGTCGGCGCCCGCGTCGGGCTGCCGGCGCCGCGATGGCTCCTCGAGATCGGGATGCTCGTGCTGCGGCAGGAGTCCGAGCTCGTGCTCAAGAGCCGGTGGGTCGCCCCCGAGAAGCTCCTCGCCGCCGGGTTCGAGTTCCGGCACACCGACCTCGAGGCGGCCCTGCGCGACCTCGCGTGAGCGGGGTCGCGGTGAGCGACGCCGTCGTCGCCCGGCAGCGAGGCGGGTGGTCGCCGTTCACCGTCGCATGCGGCTGCCCTCAGCGCGGCGGCTGGTCGAGCCCCGTGATCAGCCGCTGGTTCGCGGCGATCGTGCGCTCCAGGTCCGCGAACGCGGCTCGCACCTGCGGGGAGTCCGGGTCGTCCCAGGCGATCTCGTCCCGGGCGGCCGCCTCGGCCTGGATACGGCGCATGTGGTCGCGGGCCTGCGCGGTCTGGTCCGCCTGAGGCCCGGCGGCGCCGAGCGCTGACTGGATGTTCAGGGCTGCGGTGGCGGCGTCCCGGTCGGCGCGCAGGTCGTGCAGTTGTGCGGTGGCGTGGTGCAGCTGCGACTCGAGCAGGTCCAGGCGCTGCTCGAGGTGGGTGACCTGGTCGTCCAGGGTCGCGAACCGCGTGCGCAGCGCGTCCCGGCGACGCTCGGCGTCGATCGCGTCGGTCAGGTGTCGCCTGCCGATCTCGTCCTGCCCGTCCGCGACGGCCCGGCGGGCCCGCTCGGTCGCGGCCCGCGCCTCGTCCTCGGCGCGTCCCGCCTGCAGTTCCGTGCGGCGGCGGCTCACGCTCAGGTCGACGAGCGAGCGCCGCGCGGTGGCGAGCAACGCCTGCTGCTCGGACAGGTGGGCCGCGAGCCGCTCGGCTGGGTCCCCCTTGGGGGTACCCGCGCGGCGCACCCGCACCAGGCGCACCAGCCGCGTACGGATCCTGCTCTCAGCCACGGCCACCGGTCCCCGGATCGGGCAGGGCGTCACGATCGGCGCGTCGGTCCCAGGTGCGCAGGGCCTCACCCTCGATCTGCAGCCGCTCGGCGGCGGCCCCCAACTCGGCAGCGGCGCTGTGGTTGCCCATCGCGGACTCCCGCACCGCGGTGGCGAGCCGCCGGTACTCACCGACCTCGCCCGAGATCCGTTCGGTGAGACGGGCCCGCAGCGCCGGGTCCGGCTCGCGCTCGACGAGTCTGAGCCGCTCGTCCAGGCCGGCGGCGACCGTCTCCAGGTGCTCGGCGATCGCGGGCAGCTCCCCGACCGGGCGACCCTGCGCGCCGGCGGCCGTGAGCGCCCGGGTGGTCGCCTCCCGCTCCCGCGCGATCGCCAACTGAAGGCGTGCGCCCTGGCGACCTGCGCCGTCGGACACCACGCTGCGAGCGCCGAGCAGGCCGCGGTCCACCCCGCGACGCAGCGCCTTCGAGCGGCGCACCCGGCGAACCACCAGCCAGAACGCGGTCCCCACGGCCGCGACGCCCACGGCGGCGGTGCCCGCGAGCACCGCGAGGGTCGTCACCACGAATTCGGTGGCAGCGGTGATCGTCTCGGCGGGCATCTGCTCTCACCTCGATCTCGGCCGCTGGGGTGGGGATTCCACTCTACGACGCCGCGGCGGGCCACCCGAAGGCGATTCGTTTCCAACCACGTCCGACCCGCGCCGAGAAGCGGCCAGGATCTGACCTGTTCGGCTCCTAACGTTGTCCTCATCAGCCACCGATGAAGGAGCAGCACATGTTGCGCGGACTCACCACGATCACCTACCTCGCCGACGACGTCGCGGCGGCGGCCCGCTGGTACGCGGAACTGCTCGGGACCGCGCCCTACTTCACCCGCCCCGAGACCGGCGACCCGGCCTACGTCGAGTTCCGGATCGGCGACTACAGCCACGAGCTCGGAATCATGTCCGCCGCATACTCCCCACACCCGCACGGCGAGCCCGCCGGCGCCACCGCGTACTGGGCCGTGGATGACCTCGACGCCGCCGTGGCCCGGGCCCTCGCACTCGGTGCCACGGCCCACGAACCGATCACGACCCGCGGCGACGGCTTCGTGACGGCCTCCGTGGTCGACCCGTTCGGCAACATCCTCGGGCTCATGTTCAACCAGCACTACCTGGACGTGCTCGCCCAGCGCGACCGGACCGACTGACCCCGCCTCGGCGCGAGTGCACCATCAGGCCGGGGCGAGCGCGTGGGCGCGGCCGTCGATGATCTCGACCACCCGGTCGGCGTGGGCGAGGTGGTCCCGGTCGTGGGTCACCATCACGGTGGCCAGGCCGCGTTCGGTCGTGAGCCGGCGCAGCAGGTCAAGGATCGCCGCGCCCCGCTCGGAGTCCAGGGCGCTCGTGGGCTCGTCGACGAGCAGCACGGATGGTTCGTTCATCAGCCCGCGCGCGATCGTGACGCGCTGGCGCTGGCCGCCGGAGAGCTGGTGTGGGCGGCGGCCGGCCTGGGCGGCGAGCCCGACGGCGTCCAGTAGTTCCAGCGCCCGCTCGCCTGCCGCCGTGGGTGACTCACCGGCGAGGTGGGTCATCACCGTGAGCTGCTCGAGCGCGGTGAGGGAGGCGAGCAGGTTCGCGGACTGGAACACGATCCCGATCCGGTCCCGGCGCACCCGGGTGCGCTGCTTCCGATTCAGGCCGACCAGGTCGGTGCCGTCGAGCAGCACCTGCCCGGAGTCGGGGGTGATCAGCGTGGCGGCGACGGCGAGCAGGCTGGACTTGCCGGACCCGGACGGGCCGACGACGGCGGTGAGCTCGCCAGGTTCGGCGTGCAGGGTGACGTGGTCGAGCGCGGTGAGGCGGCCGTCGCCGTCGGGGTAGGTGAGGGTGACGTCGTTGAGGTGCATGGTCATGACAGGTGCTCCGGTTCCGGTGGGTTGGCGATGGTGGTGATGGGGCGGGTGCGCCGCTGCCTACCTGGCGGCGCCGAGGGCGGTGAGGGGATCCACGGTCGCGATCCGGCGCAGCGAGGCGGCCGCCCCGACGAGGCCGAGCACCACCAGCAGCGCCGCGGGCAGCAGGACCGTGGCCGGATCCAGCACGAACGGCACCGCGGTGGCGGCGAGCGCGCCGAGTCCCGCGGCGAGGGCCGCGCCGAGGCCGGTCCCGAACAGCAGCAGGACGAACGCCTGCCCGACGGCGTCGCGCACCAGGTACCCGGTGGAGGCGCCGACCGCCTTGAGGATCGCGATCTCGGGGCTGCGCTGCACGGTCCAGACCGTGAAGAACGCGCCGATCACGAGCGCCGAGATGGCGAGCAGCAGGCCGCGCATGAGCTGCAGGGACCCGTTCTCCGAGGAGTAGGAGCCGATCGCGTTCAGGGAGTCGGCCACGGTGACGGTCTCGGTGCCGAGGGCGGCGTCGGCGGCGGCGAGGTCGGCGGTGCCGGCCCTGATCGCGAGCACGGTCGCGGCGTCCGGTGCGGTCCCGGTCATCGGCCGGTCCGCGTCCGAGATCCAGGCGACGGGCGCGTGGGAGTAGGAGTCCCGCCCGGCGACGGCCGCCACCTCGAGGTCGACGCCGCCCACGGTGACGGTGTCCCCGGCGACCACACCGAGGTCCTCTGCGGCCTGCTCGGCGAGCACCACCTCGCCGCTGCGCACGGCGACGGGCGGCAGCGTGGAGGCGTCGGCGACGGCGAAGAACGCCACGCCCGTGGTGCGCGCGCCGGACTCGGCGCGGGTCATGCCGAGCGTGAGCGGTTCGACCGCGTCCACGCCGGCCACGTCCGCCCAGTCCGCCTGGGTCTGCGCGGGGATCGCGGAGTCGGAGAACGAGATGTCCTGGTCCGCCGCCGGTGCGGCGAACACCAGGTGATCGGCGTCCAGGTCCGCGACGGCCGAGATGTTCTCGCGGCCGAGACCGGCGGTCAGCCCGGACAACAGCACGACGAGCAGGGTGATGAGGGTGACGACGGCGCCCATCAGGGCGAATCGTCCCTTCGCGAACTTCAGGTCCCTGAGGGCTACGAACACGGGGAATCTCCAAGGTATGGCTGGGTGGTGGCGAGCGGCCACGGGTGATCCGGCACGGCCGGTGCCGCCTCGTCGGCGACCTCACTCAGCGTCTCTCCCGGGCCGGGTGCGCCACATCGCTCGCCGGATGGCTTCCCGGACGGCGAAGGTCGGAGCGAGCGATCCAACGTTCGATGGATGCCGGACGAACCCATGCTCCGTACGCTGGGACGGTCATGACGACCGCTCACCGCACCCCCGGGCCCGCCAGCGGCGCGGCGACCCCCGTGCCGTGGCTGCTCCAGCTGTGCCTGCACCTGCTCGTCGCGGTGCTGCTGATCCTCGCCGCCGTGCGGGCGTTCAACTCCGACGGCGGAGCACCTGTCGCGGTGATGGTCGTCGCCATCGTGGTGGGCCTGGTGTACGCGGCCGGTCCGCTGACGTCCGCCGTGCAGCCGGGCACCAGGGCCGCCGGCCTCTGGCTCGGTGCGCTGCTCGTGACCTGGCTGGTGCTGCTGTGGCTCACCCCGGATGCGATCTGGCTGGCGTTCGCGTGGTTCTTCCTGCTGTTGCACCTGCTGTCCTGGCGCACCGGGCTGGTCATGGTGGCGCTGACGGCCGTCGCCGCGGTGGCCGGGTTCGCCTGGCACCAGCCGGCGTTCACTCCGGCGATGGCGATCGGCCCGTTCCTCGGTGCGGCGGTCGCGGTGGCCACCGTGTGGGGGTTCCAGCAGCTGAGCACCGAGTCCGAGCGGCGCCGGGCCCTGATCGCCGAACTCCTGCAGACGCGCGCCGAACTCGCCGCCGCCGAGCGGGAGCAGGGTGTCCTCGCCGAGCGCGAGCGCCTGGCGCGGGAGATCCACGACACCCTGGCCCAGGGCCTGTCCAGCATCCAGTTGCTGCTGCTCGCGTCCGGGCGGCGTCTCGCCGATCACCCCGAGCTGGCGGACGTGGCCGCGCATGTGGAGCAGGCCCGCAGCACCGCCCAGGAGAACCTCGGTGAGGCCCGGCGCCTGGTCGCGGCGCTCGCCCCGGCGGACCTGCAGGGCGGCTCGCTGATCGGGGCGCTGCGCCGGCTGTGCGCCACCACCACCGAGCGCGCCGGACTCCCGGTGGCGTTCCGCCTGGAGGGTGGCCCGGTCGCACTGCCGACACCGGTCGAGGTGGCACTGTTGCGGATCGCGCAGTCCGCCCTGGCCAACACCACCCGGCACGCCGGGGCGACCCGCGCCGCCGTGACGCTGACCGTGATGGACCAGCAGGTCGCCCTCGACGTCGTGGACGACGGCGTCGGTTTCGATGCCGCGGCCCTCACCTCGCCGGGTGCGGACCGCCCGACGCCGGGTCCCGACGGAGGGTTCGGCCTGGCCTCGATGCGTTCGCGGGCCGTCGAGCTCGGTGGCACCCTGACGGTGGAGTCCACCCCGGGGCACGGCACCGCCCTGGCCGTGACGTTCCCGATCGGGACGGAGCGGACCGACCCGGCCACCGCCGTCGGGCCAGAGGACCTACCGACCACCACCGAACCCGCCAACCCGGCCATCGCCGTCGCGCCCGGTGCCGACCACCCGATCGAACGGCCACGCTCGTGATCTCGATCCTGCTCGCGGACGACCATCCCGTGGTGCGCGCCGGCCTCAAGGCCGTCCTGGAGACCGAGCCGGACCTACGCGTGGTGGCGCAGGCGGGCACGGCCGACGAGGCGGTGCGCGCCGCCGTGGATCTCACGTCGTCCGAACCGTCCGGGCTGGACGTCGTGCTGATGGACCTGCAGTTCGGCAACGTGACGACCGAGATGGCCGGGGTCGCAGCCACCGCGCGGATCGCGGCGCTGCCCCGGGCACCCCGGGTCCTCATCCTGACCACCTATGACACCGACGCGGACATCCTTGCGGCCGTCGAGGCGGGGGCGTCGGGGTACCTGCTCAAGGACGCCCCGCCCGAGGAGCTGCTCGCGGCCGTGCGGGCGGCGGCAGCGGGGCAGTCGGCACTCGCGCCGGCCGTCGCACTCCGGTTGATGGACCGGATGCGGGCTCCGGACCGGTCGCTGTCGCGGCGGGAGACCGAGGTCCTCACCCTGGTGGCCGCCGGTCGCTCGAACCAGCAGATCGCCCGGGAGCTGTTCATCTCCGAGGCGACGGTGAAGTCCCACCTGGTGCACATCTTCACCAAGCTCGGTGTGGACTCGCGGACCGCGGCGACCGCGGCGGCGCGCAGCCTGGGGCTGATCAGGCGGTGATCACTGCGCCAACGGGTCGTACCCGACGTTCAGCCACAGGTGCCGTGGGATCTGCTCGATGAACCCGTAGAGCAGGTTGAGATAGGGGTCGGTGTTCTCGGACCGCTGCGCGCCGTAGCTCCAGAGGATGAGGTCGCGACCCTCGATCGTGATGTTCCGGCCGACGGCGTCCGGCTGCAGCAGTCGATGCATCATCCGGGGATGGATCAGGTCGAACGGGAACTGGCCCGGCGGGCCCTGGATCCGCCAGACCTCGTTGAAGGCCGCGGACTCGAACTCGATGTCCTGACCGCCGAAGAACTTCGCGATCGAGGTGCCCGCGCCGTCCGGGCTCAGTTGGATCCAAGGCAGGGGCACCGGCAGCTGCAGGGCGACCACGTGGTGGGTGTGCGTGGTGCTGCTCTTGCCGTTGCTGGTGACGTAGGTGTACGTGAAACTCAGTGCCTGCCGGCCGTGGAAGTCGCCGGTGAAGACCTCCGAGGCGCGTCGGGATCCTCCTCGCCCGAACGGCGGGCTCTGCCACCGTCGCTCCAGGCCGTCCACCCGCGGCGTGTACTGCCAGCCGCGAGCCGCGGCCCACTGGCGGTTCGCGGCATGGCGCCGCTTGTTCGCGCGGTGCACCAGCACAACGACGAGGACGATCAGCGCCATCGGAACCACGAAGACCAGCGAGACGATCCCGCCGGCGAAGATCGCCCCTAGATCCATGCGCTGTCTCCCCTGCCTCTGGTCGTGATGATCGTGTTTCCGGGCCGGTCAGCCGGCGAGCGGATCGTGCCCCACGTTGAGCCACAGGTGCCGTGGGACCCGTTCGACGATGCCGTACAGCAGGTTCAGGTAGGAGTCGATGTACTCGATCCGCTGCCTGCCGTTCGCCCACAGATAGATGTCCTGGCCCTCGACGGTGATCGCCTTGCCGACGGCGTCCCCCTCGAGCAGTCGCTCCATCATCCGGGGGTGGATCAGGTCGTAGGCGAACCGGGAGGAGGCGGTCTTCACCCGCCACGCGTCGTTGAAGGCCGCGGACTCGAACTCGATGTCCTGGCCGCCGAAGAACTTCGCGATCGCCGCGCCGGCCCCTTCCGGGGTCAGCTGTACCCAGGGCAGCTCCGCCGGCAGATGCAGCGACACCACGTGGAAGGGGTGGGTGCTCCTGCTCTTCCCGCTGCCTGTCGTGTAGGTGTAGTTGAAGCTGAGGGCCTGCTCGCCCTGGAATACCCCGGTGAGCACCTCACTCGCGCGTCGGGAGCTGCCCTGCCGGAACGGCGGGCTCTGCCACCTGTTCACGAGGGCGGGGACGGTCGCGGTGTAGGACCAGCCGCGTCCGGCGGCCCAGGCCCGCAGCGCCTCCTGGCGCTTCTTGTTCGCACGCCAGCCGAAGATGGCCACGACCGCGAAGATCACGACGAAGACGATCCAGAACCCGCCCTGGAAGAAGCCTGAGTCCCCTGACATCCGGATCCCTCCTGTTCGCGGTCGTCGGCCGGTGCCGACAAACGTCCAGCAGCGTAACAACGAAAGTTCCGTCGGCCGGCGCGCGAACCGGGGCAGAACTCCCCAGCGGCCGCGTCCCGCCGGCCACCGGTGGAGCACGTAAATGTCTGGCGCACCGGGCGGGAGGAGGTTCACCCTCAAGTCATGGACACCATCGCCACCACGTTCCGGATCAGCGAGGCACCGACGCCCGCTCGTTCCGACGAGACCCCCGACTGGCGGGTTCGCGGCGCCGTCGCCGTGAGCGCCGCAGGTGTGCTCGAGATCCTGGGCAACACCGACCTGGCCGACACGGCCGAGACCATCACCGCCTCGCGCGCCAACCAGAAGACCGCCGAGAAGCACCTGCTCGTCGGCCTCGACGCAGATGCCCCCGACGGCGACCCCGACTCCGTCCTCGGCGTCGCGTGGGTGTACCTGCCGCTGAAGGACAACACCCACATGGCCTTCATCGAGGTCGAGGTCCTCGCCAGGGCGCGTCGGCACGGCCTCGGCGCCCAGCTCTGGGATGCCGCCGTGGTGATCGCGCGCGGTGCGGGACGCACCAAGGCCATGGCCGACGCGGGCATCACCACCGAGCCCGACGCCGATTCCCCGGATGCGCTGGTCCCGCCGACCGGAACCGGCCGCTTCGACAGCACCACCCCCGGCGCCCGGTTCGCACTGTCCCGCGGCTTCACGCTGGAGCAGGTGGAGCGCCACTCGCAGGTGCAGCTGCCGGTGGATCCCGAGACCCTGGTGCGGTACCGGCGGGAGTCGCAGGCGAAGGCGGGGTCGGATTACGACCTGGTCACCTGGCAGGGGCCGGTGCCGCCGGAGTGGGTCGAGCAGTACTGCGTGCTGCAGACCCGGATGAGCACCGACGCACCGTCCGCCGGTCTCGACCTGCAGGAGGAGGTGTGGGACGCCGAGCGGGTCGCCAACCTCGACCAGACGCGTGCGGCGATGGGCAAGATGACCTACGCCACGGCCGCCCGGCACATCCCCACCGGCACCCTCGCCGGCTACACCGAGATCGACACGGCACCCGGCAAGCCGGACGTGCTCTACCAGGAGAACACCCTGGTACTGGCCGAGCACCGCGGCAAGCGGCTGGGCATGTTGGTCAAGGCCGCGAACCTCGAGGTGATCGCCCGCGAGGTGCCGGACGCCCGCCGGGTGCACACCTGGAACGCCGAGGAGAACAACTACATGCTCGACATCAACGTGGCCCTCGGCTTCCGCCAGGCCAGCGTCTGGGCCGCCTGGCAGCTCACCCTCTGAGCCGCCCCGCCCGGCTCGGCCCGCCCGGATCCGCACCAGACACGCCTCCCCGGCACCCGCTGACGTAGCACCCGCCACGTCGAAATCGGACGGTCACGATGTTCGATCTCGACGTGGCGGGTGCTATGTCGACGGACGGGCCGGGCTCCTCGCGGGAATCGCCAGCCGGCGGCCCGGCCGTCACACCGCGGCCGGGCGTACCTCGACGAGGGTCTTCCACGGGTCGTCGAACCTGAGCACGGCGCCATCGTGGCGGCGGTCGATGCCCTGCGCGGCGAGGCGGGCGGCGAGCGCGTCCAGGTCGTCGGCGGTCGGCACCTCGATGCTGACCTGGCCGAGGCCGAGCGAGGCGGCGCGCGGGCCGGCGCCGGCGCTGTTCCAGGTGTTCATGCCGATGTGGTGGTGGTAGCCGCCGGCGGACACGAACAGTGCCTGGGCGCCGTACCGGGCCATCACGTCGAAGCCGAGGACGCCGACGTAGAACTGCTCCGCCACCTCGATGTCGCCCACCTGCAGGTGCACGTGGCCGATGTTGGCGACGGCGAGCTCCGGCTTGGTCAGCGCCTGGTCGGTGAGGTGGGTGCGCAGGTAGGAGTTCGGGTCGAGCGGCAGGGTGGCCATCTGCACGCCACCTCCGGTGGTGCGCGTCCACGCCTCACGCGGGCGGTCCCAGTACAGCTCGACGCCGTTGCCCTCGGGGTCGTCGAAGTAGAACGCCTCGGAGACGAGGTGGTCGGAGGATCCCGTGAAGCTGCGCGGAGCGAACCGGGCGGTGCTGTTCACGGAGCCGGCGAGCCCGGCCTGGGTGTCGAACAGGATGGCGGTGTGGAACAGGCCCGCGTCACGACGGTTGAACTCGGGCAGGTCCTTCTCCTGGCGCAGGTGCATGATCGGCGTGGTGCCGCGGCCGAGAATGGCGCTCGGGCCCTCGTGCGTGATCACGTCGAGGCCGACGCCGGTCGAGTAATAGGCGATCATCGCGTCCAGGTCGCGGACCATGAGGTCGACGACGCCCATGGCGGTGTCCTGCGCGAGCTGATCGTGGTGGGCGATCGTGGTCATGTCTCCGGCTCCTTTAGTTGAGTCTTCAAGTATCTTACTCCGGAGAACGTCGGAGCGCCACAGGTATTCCCGTGAGCCCCGCCACGACCGGTACGCCGAGCACGGCCACGTGCGGACCGGCACGACGCCCACCTAGTCACTTGACCGTCGATCCAGTCCTGAAGAACCGGCTACCTCGACGCCTAGGTGACTGCCTCGACGAGGTCACCACCGACAGCGCCGGCGCCGGCTGACCGGGAACCGCTGGGAGGCGCCGCGCTCAGAGCTCGACGATGCCGGCCGGGTCCAGTCGAAGCCGCACCAGGTCGCCGGTGCCGATCGCGGCGATGCCCGCGGCGACGGCGCGCTGCTCGCCCCAGTCCGGCAGGTCCACCGTCACGGTGGTGCGCCCGCGCGAGAACCCGACGGCGGTGACTCGCCCGGTCAGGCGACCGTCGCCGGCCGAGCCGGACGCTTCCACGGAAGCGCCCGCGCCATCCGCCATCCCGACCACCTCGAGCGCCTGCGGCCCGAGCCCGAGCCGTCCGCCACCGCGGGCCGGCACCACCCGGTACCCGAGGAACGCGGCGACGTCGGCGTCCGCGGGTTCGGCCCACAACTCGGCGGGACTGCCCACCTGGACGAGTTCCCCGGCCCGCATGACCGCGACCCGGTCCGCGACGGTGAACGCCTCGTCGTGGTCGTGCGTGACGTACAGGGACGTCGTCCCGGCGCGGCGGAGGATGTCGTGCAGGTCGCTGGCGAGGCGCTCGCGCAGCGACCGGTCCAGCGCCGAGAGCGGCTCGTCCAGGAGCAGCAGCCGCGGGCGGGGCGCGAGCGAGCGAGCCAGCGCGACCCGCTGCTGCTCGCCACCGGACAGCGTCGCCACCGGGCGCCGCTGGTACCCCGCGAGGCCGACGAGCTCCAACAGCTCGTCCACCCGGTCCCGGCGCTCGGCGGCAGGGATCCGGGCCATCTCGAGCCCGTAGGCGACGTTGCCGGCGACGTCCCGGTGCGCGAACAGCTGCCCGTCCTGGAACATCAGCCCGAACCCGCGCCGGTGCACCGGGACGTCGCGCAGGTCGGCTCCGTCCCACGCGACCCGGCCGGCGGTGAGCGGCTCGAGCCCGGCGACGGCACGCAGCAGCGAGGACTTGCCACACCCGGACGGTCCGAGCAGGGCGACCACCTCACCGACCGCCACGTCGAGATCCACGCCGGCGACCGCCGTCGTACCGGCGTAGCTGACCACGGCCCCGGCGACGCTCAGACCACTCATCAGAACTCCCCCGTCCCTTCGCGGCGCAACCGTTCGGCCACGCCCATGATGGTCGCGGTGAGCACGGCCAGCACCACGGACGCGGCGAGCGCCATGCCGTAGTTCTCCGGGCCCGGCCGCCCGATCAGCCGGAAGATCACCACGGGCAGGGTGGGCCGGTCCGGGCGGGACAGGAACGACGTGGCCCCGAACTCACCGAGGGAGACGGCGAACGCGAACCCGATGGCAAGCCCGAGGGAGCGGATCAGGAACGGTCCGTCCACGGTGAGCAGGACCCGCCACGGCGCCGCACCGAGCACCCCGGCGGCCTCGCGCAGGTGCGGGTCGATGGCGCGCAGCACCGGCAGCACGGTCCGCACCACGAGCGGGATGGCCACCACGGCCTGCGCGATCGGGATCAGGACCGCCGAGCTGCGCAGGTCCAGCGGTGGGTGGTTCAGTGTGATCAGGAACCCGAACCCGACCGTCACGGCCGAGACGCCGAGCGGCAGCATGAACACGGCGTCGAGCCACCACACCGCGCGCCGCCCGAGCGGGTTGCGGGGCCGGCGCGAGACCACGAGCGCCACGAGCGTGCCCATCACCACGGCGAGCACGGTGGCGTCGACGGCGATCCGCAGCGAGTTCGCCGCGGCCTCCCAGACCGTGACGGTCAGCGCGTTGTCCCCACCGGCGGTCCCGAGCGCCGTGTAGTTGCCAAGGCTCCACCCGTCCGGGGTGCGCAGGGAGCGCACGAGCAGGTTCCCGAGCGGGAGTGCGAGCAGCACGATGACGACGGCGCAGGTCACCACCGTGGGAAGGAGGTCACCCCCGGGGCGGCCCCGGTTCCACAGGCGCAGCCGCTGCGCGGTCTGCTCGTCGGCGGGCCGGCCCTGCAGGTCGAGCGCACGTTCGCGGCGCGCGCGGGCACGCGAGAACAGGGCGAGGGACACCCCGACCACCACGAGCTGGACCACGGACAGCACGGCGGCGGTGCGCAGGTCCAGGAACTGCGTGGTCTGGATCCAGATCTCGGTCTCGATGGTGCCGTACCGGGTGCCGCCGAGGACCATGACCACCCCGAACGCGGTGGCGCAGAACAGGAACACCACGGACGCGGCAGAGACGATGGCCGGTGTCAGCGCGGGCAGGGTCACCGTCAGGAACGCCCGCCACGGTGGGGCGCCGAGGGCGCGGGCGGCCTGCTCGGTGCGCGGGTCGAGGCGCTCCCACAGACCGCCGACGGTGCGCACCACCACCGTGTAGTTGAAGAACACGAGCGCCAGGACGATCGCGGTGAACGTGCCGTCCAGGTGCAGGAAGCCGAGCGGACCGCCCTCGGTGAGCAGGGACCGGAACGCGACGCCGACCACCACCGTCGGCAGCACGAACGGCACCGTCACGAACGCCCGCACCAGCGCCCGGCCGCGGAACGTGCGCCGGTACAGCAGGTACGCGCCGGGCAGCCCGAGCAGCACCGCGAGCGCGGTGCCGAGCAGGGCCTGGACCAGGGTGAGCCGGATGATCCGCCAGGTCCTGGGGCGGGCGAAGACCTCCGCGAACCCGGAGAGGTCGAGGGCGCCGTCGGTGGTGAAGCCGCGCGCGACCAGCGTCGCGACCGGCCACGCGAAGAACACGGCGAGGAACGCGAGCGGGATCGCGCCCGCCACCACCCAGGCGACGGCGCTGCGCCGTCGGGCCATGCCGGCCCGGCCCCGGGTGCGCACCACCGTGTTCCCCGTGTCCTTCACGCGGCCGGACATCGACGCGATCCTCAGCCGATCACCGTGTCGGTCCAGGTCTGGATCCAGGCATCCCGGTTCGCGGCGATGTCCTCGGGTGCGACCTCGAACGGCTCGGGCGCGAGCGGTGCGAACGTGGTCCAGGACTCGGGCAGCTCGACGCGGTCGTCCACCGGGTAGACGTACATCTGGCCGGGAATGTCGGCCTGCACCGCCTCCGTGAGCAGGAAGTCGATGAACGCCCTTGCCCCCTCGGGGTTCTCGGCCCCGGCGAGCACCCCGGCGTACTCGACCTGCCGGAAGCAGGTGTCCAGGAGCGCCCCGGTGGGGGCGGAGTCCGCACCCTCGGCCACCTCGAACGCCGGCGACGTCGAGTAGGAGAGCACGATCGGGTAGGCGCCGGCGCCGGTGGACCCGGAGAAGTCCACCGAGTATGCGTCCGACCAGCCCTGCACCACCTTGAGGCCGTTCGCGGACAGGTCCGCCCAGTAGTCGACCCAGCCGTCCTCGCCGAACGCGCCGACGGTGGCGAGCAGGAACGCGAGCCCGGGCGAGGAGGTGGCCGGGTTGGGCACCACGGTCAGGCCCCGGTACTCGGGGGCGAGCAGGTCCTCGAGCGTGGCCGGTTCGGCGATGCCGTGCTCGGTGAACCAGGTGTGGTCCACGTTCAGGCACACGTCGCCTACGTCGATCGGGGTGAGCGAGCCGGCGTCGTCGGCGAGGTACTGCTCGGCGCTGCCGGGTAGGTCCGCGGGTGTGTACGGCTCGAACACCTCGGCGTCGATCGCCCTGCTCGCGAAGGAGTTGTCGACGCCGAACGCGACGTCGCCGAGCGGGGAGTCCTTGGTGAGGATCAGCTGGTTCACGAGGGCGCCGCCGTCGCCGGGGGCGCTGAACTCGAGGGTGTAGCCGGAGTCGGCCTCAAACGCCGTGATCAGGTCCTCGGAGAGGCTGAACGAGTCGTGGGTGACGACCCGCACGACACCGCCGCCGTCGGCGCTCGGGTCGGCTCCGCCGTCGTCCCCGCCGCCGCCGGCGAGCGAACATCCGGCGAGCGCGATCGCGGCGAGGGCGGTCAGCCCCGTCGCGGCGCGACGGCGCCTCACCGTCGCGGGCCGCGGGCCGCGGGATCTACGTGCATGGTGGAACATGTGCGTCCTCCTCAACTGGAATTGAGAAGGGGTCCAAGCGGTGCGTGAACACCACATGGGAGAGGAACTCGACTCCCTTCGCCGGTGCTAGCCGGAGCAGGTTCGAGGGTCTGCGGCGGACCGCACTCTCAGCGCCGGTGGCGCTCCCCTGTCGTTATGGCCCAACGGTACACCGCGCCCGGGTCACCGGTGCCCGGGCGCCGACTCACCGGGCGGAAGCCGGTCCGCGCCGGATAGGGTGACCAGAGCCGATCCGCAATCACCAGGAGTGCTCATGAACGCCCAGAAGATCGTGACCACCGTCGCCGCCATCGCTGCCGGGTTCGCGGCCAACAAGCTCATCTCCCTGGTGTGGAAGGGCGTCACCGGGCACGAGCCACCGACCGGTGACGCGGACGACGGCGAGATCAGCCTCGGCGAGCTGGTCGTGTTCGCGGCGGTCAGCGGCGCCATCGTCGCGTTCGCGCGCACGTTCGCCACCCGGACCGCAGGCAAGTGGATGGCACGCGGGGACATCGAGAAGGCCTGAGCCCCTGCGCTGTGCGGCCCGCTCTCAGCGGTCCGCGTCCTCCCGGGCGGCCCGCAGGTCGTCGGTGAGCTCGTCGACCACGAGCAGGTCGGAGCGCACCTTGCCGGTGCGGTAGCCGGCCCGGCCCACCATGTGCGCCGACACCGGCGCGGTGATCAGCTGGAACAGCACCACGAGGGTGAGCTTCCAGGTCACCTGTGAGGTGCCGAGCGCCAGGGCAAGGCCGGTCATCATGAGCACCAGGCCGAGCACCTGGGGCTTGGTCGCGGCGTGCATCCGGGCGAGCAGGTCGGGGAACCGGGTCACGCCGATGGCGGCGATCAGGGTGAGCAGGCTGCCCAGGACCAGGAACACCGAGGAGGCGACCATGGCAATGTCCGACCAGTTCACGACTCCTCCTCCAGCTCGGCCCGCACCTTGGCATCGGCCTCGGCGATCTCCTCGGGGGTGAGGATGTGCCGCTCCGCTTCGGGCTCCGCGGCCGCGAATCGGGCCAGCGTCACCGACCCGACGAACCCGACGAGCGCGAGCACCATGAGGACGGGCACCAGGTCCACCCGGCCGGACCAGGCGGACAGGATCGTCAGGCAGCCGATGATCGCGGCCACCATGACGTCGATCGCGACGATGCGGTCGAGCATGCTCGGCCCACGCTCGACCCGGCTCATGGCAAGGATGGCCGCCGCCGTCAGCAGCACCCCGCACGTGATCAGCACACCCACGCTCATCGGGTCACCGTCCCTTCACCATCGGTCGGGCGGGCATGGTCGACGGCGGGGGTTGCGTTCGGCCCGTCGCCGCGGCCACGCTTCCACGGCCGGGGCGGCAGGCCCGCCGCGGCGATGTCGGCGTCCGTCGCGAGCGCGTAGAGCACGCGCCGCTCCTGGGCGAGGACGTCGGCCTTCGCCTTCTCGACCCCGCCCGCGGCCGGCACGTCCAGGACGTGCACGTACAGGGTGCCGGAGAGCCGGTGGGCCTCCACGATGATGGAGCCGGGCACGAGCGAACACAGCACCGCGGTCAGGGTCAGGAACAGGTCGGAATGCCCACGCAGCGGCACCCGGATCACGGCGCCGTGCGGGTCGTGACCGAATCGCAGGGCCTGCCGGGCCACCTGCACCGAGGCCAGCACGACGTCGACCGCGAACTTCCCGAGCAGGATCGTGGTGCCGATGACGGAGACCCGGCCCTCGAAGCCGATCCGGGGCATCGGCATGACCGTCATGACGAACAGCCCGATGACCGCACCGGCAAGCACGTTCGCCAGGCTCAGCTCGCCCCAGAACAGCACCCAGAGGATCGTCAGCCACAGCACCATCGGGAGCTTCTCGAGCCACTTGCGTGGTCCGCCCGCCCTCATCCGTCGTCACCCCCGGCCGCGTCGGAGTCACCTTCGCCCCGGTCACCACGGACCAGAACCGAGTCGATGTAGGGGGTCTGCGCCTGCAGGTCCCGGGCCGCGGCGTCGGTGTAGCTGTACAGCGGGCCTCCGATCACGGCGAACAGCACACCGAGGGTGGCCAGGACGGCGGCGGGCCCGAACATCGAGCGGGGCGTGGTGCCCTCGGGGAGTTCCTCGGGGGCCTCCTGCCAGAACGCCTTGTTCCAGGCCTTGACCACCGCGTACAGGGTCAGCAGGGAGGTGAGCAGACCACCGGCGACCGTCGCCAGGGCCAGCGGCGTCCCGAGTTCCAGACCGGCCTGGAGCAGGCCGACCTTGCCGAGGAAGCCTGACATCGGCGGGATGCCGGCCAGGTTCATGGCGGGCACGAAGAACAGGATCGCGAGCGCCGGAGCGAGTTTGCCCAGGCTGCCGAGTTTCTCCAGCGAGGTGCTGCCGCCGCGCCGCTCGATCAGGCCCGCGACCAGGAACAGGGCGGTCTGCACGGTGATGTGGTGGGCGACGTAGAAGATGGCCGAGGACAGCCCGGTCTGGTTCGCCAGTGAGATCCCGAAGATCATGTAGCCGATGTGACTGACCAGGGTGAAGGACAACAGACGTTTGATGTCGTCCTGGGCCACTGCGCCGATGATGCCGACGAGCATGGTCAGCAGGGCAGCCCACATCAGCACCATGTCCAGGGCGCCGTCGGTGAACAGCAGGGTCTGCATTCGGATGATCGCGTACACACCGACCTTGGTCAGCAACCCGGCGAAGACCGCCGTGACCGGTGCCGGCGCCGTCGGGTAGGAGTCCGGCAGCCAGGCCGAGAGCGGGAACACCGCCGCCTTGATCGCGAAGCCCATCAGCAGCATCACCTGCAGGACCAGTCGCACCCCGGGGTCGATGTCGAGCAGCCGCTCGGACAGCTGGGCGAGGTTCAGGGTCCCGGTGGCCGCGTAGATCATCGCGATGGAGATGAGGAACAGGACCGAGGACAGCAGCGAGACGATCACGTAGATCGACCCGGCCCGGATCCGTTCGCCGGTGCCGCCGAGGGTCAGCAGCACGAACGAGGCCGCGAGCAGGATCTCGAAGCCGACGTAGAGGTTGAACAGGTCCCCGGACAGGAACGCGTTGGCGACCCCGGCGGCGAGGACGAGATACGTCGGGTGGTAGATGGCGACCGGGGCGCCCTCGTTGCCGTCGGCGACGCCCTGCGCGAGCGAGTACAGGAGCACGCAGAGCAGCACGATGGCCGAGACGAGCAGCATCAGGACGGACAGCCGGTCTCCGACGAGCGCGATCCCGACCGGGGCCGACCAGCCGCCGACGTTGACCACCTGCGGACCCTGGGTGTGGGTGACGAAGATGAGGCCGACGGCCACGGCGAGGACGAGGCTGAGGGCGGCCACGGAGATCGCGCCCTGCACCCGGGGCCGGCGGGACATGGCCAGGGCCAGGCCCGCGGCGATCAGCGGGATCACCACGGGCAGCGGAACGAGCCAGTTCATGATCGTCGTCCCGTCACGTCGTCGTCCTCGGCGCCCAGCTGTGGCCCGTGGCCGGTGATCAGGGGGACCTCCTCGGTCTCGTCGCGCGCCTCGGCGGCCTCGATGGCCAGGTTGGTGCCGACGTCGTCGGCCCGCTTGTCCACCGCGCCCCGCTCGGCGCGGCGCGCGATCCGGCGGTCCTCGAGGTCGTCCTGCACCTCGTCGTGGCCGTGCAGCTGCCAGCTCCGGTAGGCCATCGCGAGCACGAACGCGGTCAGGCCGAGGTTGATGACGATCGCGGTGAGGACCATGGCCTGCGGCAACGGGTCGGCCATGTCCTCGGCGGGGCCGCTGCCCACCAGCGGCGGCCCACCGGCAGCTCCCCCGGCGATCAGCATCAGCACGTTCACGCCGTTGCTGATCAGGGTGACCCCGATGATCACGCGGGACAGGCTGCGTTCGAGGAGCAGGTACACACCGGTGCCGACCAGCACCCCGACCACGATCGCGAGCGTGACGTTGGGCGTCATGTCGATCACGGTGCACCTCCTCCGGCAAGAGCATCCTCGAGCGGCTGGGCGTCGTCGGCAGTGGAGCGCGGGGAGTCGTGTGCGACGTCCGGCACCGCCCGGCCCTCCGCCTCGCCCTGGCGGTCCACCTCGGCGCCGAGCGAGCGCAGGATGTCCAGCATCAGGCCGACGACGACGAGGAACACGCCGATGTCGAAGAACAGCGTGGTGACCAGGTGCACGTCTCCGAGGTAGCCGAGGGGGATGTCGATCACGACGGACTGCAGCACGACGCCACCGAAGGCGAGCGGCACCGCCCCGGCGCCGGCGGACAGGAACAGGCCGCTGCCCAGGAGCAGACCGGGTAGCACCGGAGCGGCTTCGCCGAGCTCGTACCGGCCGCCGGCCAGGTACCGCACCGTGAGTGCGATGCCGGCCACCAGGCCGGCCACGAACCCGCCGCCGGGGGAGTTGTGCCCGGCGAACAGCAGGTAGACGGCGAACACGAGCATGGTGTGGAAGATCAGCCGGGTGGCGACCTCGAAGATCACCGACCGGCGGTGCGGTGCAAGCGCAACACCGGCGCTGATCCAGCGCCGGTTCCGGGTGCTGCGCAACGGGATCGTGCGGCCCTGCCGCACCAGCGCGTCGTCGCCCGGGGAGTCGCTGGCCCACACCGAGCCGCGGTCCATGTCATGGTCACGGATCCGCTCGACCCGGCCCGCGCGGGCCCTCAGGAAGACCAGGGAGGCCACTCCGGTCGCCGCCACCAGCAGCACGGAGATCTCGCCCATCGTGTCCCAGGCGCGGATGTCCACGAGGGTGACGTTGACGATGTTCCTGCCGTAGCCGTAGTTGTAGGCCTCCTCGGGGAACAGCTCGGCGATGGTGTCGGTGACCCGCGCGTTCGGGATCACCAGCGCCACGAACGTGACGGTCAGCCCGACCATGATCGCCAGGATGGCGCGCCACCACCGGCTCGCCTTCAGCGGCCGGTTCGAGTAGTAGGCCGGCAGCCGGCGCAGCACCAGGATGAACACCACCAGGGTGATGGTCTCCACGAGCGCCTGCGTCAGGGCGAGGTCCGGTGCGCCGTGCAGCGCGAACAGCAGGACCACGCCGTAACCGGTGATGCCGAGCAGCACCACGGCCTTCAGCCGGCGGCGGGCCCGGGCGGTCAGGAACGCCGCCACCGCGATCACGACGGCGACGCCTGCCTGGACCGGGTAGTCCCAGGGCTTCACCGCGCCGATGCGCAGGCCCCCGGCGTAGGCGGACGTCCAGATCATCACGACGGTGGTGAGCAGGATCAGGGCCAGGTACACGGGCAGCGAACCACGCTGGGTGATGGACGTCACGGCGACGGACATGCTGTCCAGCCGGCGCATCGTGCCCCGGTAGGTCCGGTCCGCGTCCGGTCCGACCGAGACCACGTCCTGGACCCGCTCGACGCCCCGACGAGCCAGCATCAGGAGCACCCCGCCGACGATGATCACACCGGTCAGCAGCAGTGGGATCCCGAAGCCGGCCCAGAGGGTCAGGTGCCCGGGTTCGCCCCGGGGGTAGGTGTCCGCGTAGGGCGCGAGCAGGGTCTCCCCGGCCACCGGGAACAGGCCGGCGACGAGGCCGGCGAAGGCGAGCACGTTGGGCGCGATGTAGAGGCCGGTCGCCTCCTTGTCCACCGGGGTGTCCTCGACGCCCTTCTTCCGGGCGAACGCGCCCCAGAGGAAGCGCATCCCGTAGGCGAACGTGAGGATGGACCCGATCACGACGATCACGAGCAGTGCGAACGTCATCGGATCGTCGCTGTGGACGAGCGCCTCGAGGGCCGCCTCCTTGCCGACGTACCCGGCGAAGGGTGGCAACCCCACCATCGAGAACGTGGCGAGCACGCCGGGCACGGTGGCCCACGGCAGGTGCTTGGCGAGCCCGGAGAGCTGGCGCAGATCACGGGTGCCGGCGGCGGCGTCGATGACGCCGACGGTCAGGAACAGCGCCGCCTTGAACATGGCGTGCGCCCCGATGAGGGCGAGCCCGGCGAGCGCGATGGCCCGATCGGCCTGCCCGACCAGGAGGATCAGGAAGCCGAGCTGGCTGACGGTGCCGAACGCGAGCAGCAGCTTCAGGTCGTGCTGCCGCAGCGCGCGGTAGCCGCCGAGGATCATCGTCGCGCCACCGGTGAGCAGGATCATCCACTGCCAGACCGGCACCTCGGCGAATCCCGGGGCGAACCTGGCCACCAGGTACACACCGGCCTTCACCATCGCGGCGGCGTGCAGGTAGGCGCTCACGGGTGTGGGCGCGGCCATCGCACCCGGGAGCCAGAAGTGGAACGGCACGAGCGCCGACTTGCTGATCGCACCCACCAGGACCATCACGATCCCGGCGGTCACCAGGGCGCTGCCATCCAGCGGCGGGTTCGCGATCAGCTCCGAGATCACGTAGGAGCCGCCCTCGGCCTCACCGAGGATGAGGAAGCCGAACAGCATCGCGAGGCCACCGAGGGTGGTCACGATGATCGCCTGCATCGCTGCGCGGCGAGCGCCCTTGCGGTCGAAGTAGTGCCCGATCAGCAGGTAGGAGAACACCGTGGTGAGCTCCCAGAACACGTACAGCACGAGCGTGTTGTCCGTGGTGACGAGCCCGAGCATGGCCCCGGCGAACGCGACGAACACGCCGGCGAACCGGCCCAGGAGCTTCGCCCCGGACGCGAAGTACCAGGCGCAGTAGCCGAGCACGATCGCGCCGACACCGCCGACGAGGATCACCATCAGCCAGGACAGGACGTCCAGCCGGAACGCCAGCGACATGTCCAGCGCCGGGATCCACGAGGCATCCAGCGTCGGACCCCGCCCGTCCAGCACGGCCCCCGTGTTGGCCACCGCCCACACCGCCGCCGACCCGGGCACCAACGCCAGCGGCAGGAACCCCTTGCGACCGAACCGCCGCATGATGGCAGGCGCAGCCACGGCGGCGAGAAGGTGCAAAGCGAGTAGCTGCAGCACGTCCGCTCCTGATCAGTGGGCGTGGTCAGATTGTCAGGTCGAGCAAGGGGTCGCGGCGACGGGTCGCCTCTGGTGAACCGATGTGTGTTTAGGTGAGGACAAAGAAGGTACGGCCACGCACGCCGCCTCTGATTCGAGCGGCGTGATGGTGGGTGGGGACGGTTCGGATACTACCAAGGCGATGGACCCGTTCCGCGCGGCGTCCACGATCTGGGGAGCGCCCGGACCTGCTCGGCTCACGGGTCGACGAGGAACCCGTCGTCGTCGGTGGTCTCGCCGCCGATGGCGTCCAGCAGGGCACGCGCGGCACCTTCCACGAGCGCCGTGGCGCGCTCCCGGGCCGCCAGGGCGGGGGCGTCGAGCGGCGCGGAGTGGTGGGCCTCCGGCTCCGCCGGGAACCACCGCAGGTCGTAGCGGATCACTCCGGAGCGAGCCCAGTCCAGGCCCTCCAGCACGAGCGGCACGGACACCTCCGCCTCCACCTCGACGGCGATCGTGCCGCCGTCGGGCAGTGCGTGGACGGCGCCGTAGGCCTCGGTGGCGGGCTCGGCCGCGAGCGCGTGCGCGTCGAACGCGTCCGCCTCGGCGTGGATCCAGGCCCGCTCGCCCTCGTCCAGGTCCTCGGTGCCGGCGGGCGCGGGCGGCGTGGGTCGGGTCGGCGGCGCCGCGGCGGGCCGCGCGCCCGGGTCCGGGTCCGAGTCCGGGGCGAGATGAAGCGCCACTCCGGGCAGCGCCGGGGCGAGCACGTGAACCAGCGCGTCGGGGTGCAGCCACACCTCGGAGTGCACGGCCAGGTCCACGCCGGGTTCGGGGGTGATCAGGGCGCCGGTCCCGGCAACCCGCACCGCTCCCCCGAGCCGGCGCGCGGCCGCCTGCGCGAACTCGACGACCGCGAGCTCGTGCCCCTCGGGCGGCCCGTCCGCGAACGCGTCAAGGATCCCGCCGAGACCACGCAGGCCCTCGGGCACCGGGTCGCCCCGCTGGGCGGGGACCGTGATCGCGTAGGCCTGGGTGATCTCGGGACCGACTCCGAGGGCGGCCGGGTCCGGCACGGCCCAGGGGCCCTCGACGGCGGCCTGCGGCGTGAGCGCGAGGACGGTCGCGTTCACGCGGCCGGCCTCGGGGAAGCGGCTCAGCACGAGGGCCTCGACCTCGTCGTCGGTGACGTCCGCGCCGAGCAGCAACAGGTGCTTCGACCGGGCGAGGCCGGCGTCGAGAACTCGGGCTCCGCCGTCGGGCATCGTGCTACTGCCCCACGTCGGTGCGGTGGAAGTTCAGGTGCGAACGGGACGCCGTCGGGCCCCGTTGGCCCTGGTAGCGCGAGCCCTGGGCACCGGACCCGTACGGATGCTCGGCCGGGCTGGACAGCCGGAAGTAGCACATCTGGCCGATCTTCATGCCGGGCCAGAGCAGGATCGGCAGGGTCGCCACGTTGGAGAGCTCGAGGGTGACGTGGCCGGAGAACCCGGGGTCGATGAACCCCGCGGTGGAGTGCGTGAGCAGCCCGAGCCGGCCGAGGCTGGACTTGCCCTCGAGGCGGGCCGCGACGTCGTCGGGCAGGCTGATCAGCTCGTACGTGGAGCCGAGCACGAACTCACCGGGGTGCAGCACGAACGGGTCGCCGGCCGCGGCTTCGACCATCCGGGTGAGCTCGGGCTGGTCCTGGGCGGGGTCGATGACCGGGTACTTGTGATTGTCGAACAGCCGGAAGTAGCGGTCCAGGCGGACGTCGACGCTTGAGGGTTGGATCATCGACTCGTCGAACGGTTCCAGGCCGATCCGCCCGGTGGTCAGTTCGGCGCGGATGTCACGATCGGAGAGCAGCACGCGCCCACGGTAGCGCGCCGGGGTGAAGCCCGACCCCAGCACCGGGTATGCTGGGCCGCGCGTTCGGGTCAGCCGGACGCATGCGGGTGTAGTTCAGTGGTAGAACTTCAGCTTCCCAAGCTGATAGCGCGAGTTCGATTCTCGTCACCCGCTCGCAAGGAGATGGCCGCCCGACGAAGTCGAGGCGGCCTTTCTCATGCGAGCGCGGTGCCGAGGATCGGGAGGAGGAGCGCCCGGCGGGGCACGAGCCGGTCGTCATCCCGCCCTCCCCGCGCTCGGTTCGCGGCCCGCTCAGATCCGGCATCGCTGGCCTTGACCTCAATGACGGTTGAGGATCTAGGGTCCGGGTCATGACACCTGTTGACGCGAGAACCAGCCCGTCCATGGACGGGAATGCCTTCGGGCGTCAGGGATTCGGTGCGATGAGGTTGCGCGAGGACACGGCCGCCGATCCTGATCGGGACCCGGTGGCCGTGGTCCATGCCGCGCTTGACGCCGGCGTCACGATGGTGGACACCGCCGACGCCTACCAGAATGAGGAACTGATCGGCCGGACGATTCGAGGCCGTCGTGGTGAGGTGCTGCTGGCCAGCAAGTTCGGGCTGGTCTGGGGCGCCGGCATCGCCGGCAGCTTCGAGGTGCGTGCCGACCCGGCTTACGTACAGCAGGCATGCGAGGCCAGCCTGCGACGGCTCGACGTCGAGGTGATCGACCTCTACTACCTGCACCATCGCAGCGACACGATCCCGATCGAGGACACCGTCGGGGCCATGTCCGATCTGGTCACCCAGGGAAAGATCCGCGCCCTCGGCCTGTCCAACGTGACGGCCGAAGACCTGCGCCGCGCGCACGCGGTCCACCCGATCGCGGCTCTCCAGGAGCAATGGTCGGTGCTGCAGCGCGACGTCGAGACGCAGTTGGTGCCGGCCGCGGCCGACCTCGGGACCGTTGTCGTGGCGCACTCCCCGAACGGTCACGGTCTCATGCACCAGGTGCAGCGCACGGCCGACGAGCAGCTCCCGAGCGACCTGCGTGCCGCACTGGAGGAGGTCGCCGGTGCGCACGACGCCACCCCTGGCCAGGTCGCCCTGGCCTGGGTGCATCACCGGCAGCGAGTACACGACGTACCGGTCATCCCGCTTCCAGGAACGACGAGAGTCAGCCACCTACGTGCCAACGTCGCTGCGGCCGACCTGGACCTGTCCGACGACGAGCTGCGACGGCTCGACCCGACGCAAGCGGCGTCGTGATCTGAGGGACGTATCGCGGGAGGCGACGGAACGCGACGACGGCCTCGTCACGCGGTCGATCAGTCTCCGACGCCGGCCGATCCGGACCCGTGCGGGGCCAGGTCCCCGCTCAGCAGCTCGTCGAGATCCTGGATCGCCGCCTCCTCACGCCGCCGCGCCGCCCGGCGCCGGAAGAACGGCGCGTCCCGGTGCGCGGCCGCCGCGTCGCGGATCTCCTCGCAGACGGCGAGCAGCTGCGCGAGCCGGGTGTCCGGGTCCTCCTCGACATCCGAGTCCGACTCGGGCGCGAGCGAGAGTCCGGCGTCGGCGACGGACACCGCGACCCAGGACGCGGACACGAGCATGACCACACCCGCGAACCGGCACCACAGCAGCAGCCCGATGAACACGGCGAACGTCGCCAGCAGCGGGTTCGACGGCGAGCTGGACAGCAGGTAGCCGGCCCCGAGCTGAAGCACCACGATGGCCGCTCCACCCAGGGCTGCACCGGGCACGATCATGCGCCAGGGCACGCTCGCACCACCGAGGAACTTGAAGATCGCCGTGAGGGTGAGCGCATCCACGGCGAATGCCACGAGGACCGTGGCCAGCCCGATCAGCACGCTGAACGTGGGCGAACTGGTGCTCAGGCCCAGGGCATCGAAGATCGCGCTGAGGAACCAGGACCCGGCGCTGCTGAGCAGGCCGCCGATCAGCAGCATCAAGCTGAACAGCACCGCAAGGACGAAGTCACGCGCCTTGAGCAGCACGTACTTGCGCGTGTCCGGAGGCAGGTCGAAGATGGCCCGCACGGCGAGCCGGGAGTACGAGATCCACCCGATCGCCGTCCAGATGAACACGATCACGGCGATCACGCCGGTGATGCTGAGCAGCGCCGACGCGTCCTGCGCGATCGTGAAGACCTGCTCGTCGGTCAGGACGCCGTTCTCTCCGATCAGGCCGGGCAGGTACGTGTCGATGAGCTCGATCAGTGCCTCGATCGCGCGGGTGTTGGCGCCGAGCCAGAGGCCGACGGTTGCGAACGCGATGTAGAGCGTCGCGAAGATCGCGAACAACGCCTGGTAGCTCACACCGGCCGCGAGGACGAACCCGCTGTTCCGGGTGAAGTGCCGCCAGACTCGCGCCGGGAACAGGCCGAGGGCACGCTCGGCGACGGCGACCACGCTGCGCGCCGGAACGGCGGCCCGGTCTCTCAGGGTGCCGGACATGCGCTGCCCATCACCTCGTTCCGGCGTTCGGTCGCGGGCGCCGGTCTCTCGCGGCGCCCTGAAAGGGCCTGGCGAGCCGCATCCTATCGGGGCGTCACGCGAGCGAACGCGTGTCCGTGCGGCTCATTTCCCGCCCGGCATGGCTCAGCCCCTGGGAACGCTGAGTCCCGAGATCCTCGGCTTCGTCGCGGCGCACGACGAGGGCGTCGCCTGACGAACCGGCATCCGACCGGCCGCGAGCCAGGTGGCGGGCTAGCCTCGAACCATGCGCGCACTCCCCGCCCTGGCCCCGCTGCTCGGCCGCCGTCCCGGCTCGGGCGCCGAACCGGACCGGGTGATCCTCGACCTCTCCGGCCCGTACCCAGCGCAGCGCCGATCCGGCCTCGGCGGTCTGCTGCAGCGCAGCACGTCCCTCGAGGCCCTGGCCGGCCGGCTGGACCGGATCGCCGACGCCGACTGGGTGAGCGCCGTCGTGGTCCGGGTGCGCGGGCTCACCGCCGACCTGGCCACGGCCGGTGCGATCGCGGGGCTGCTCGCGCGTCTGGCCGAGCGCAAGCACGTGACCGCCTACCTCGAGCAGGTCACGATGACCGCTCTGTTGGCCACCGCCCCGGTCCCGGACGTCGTCGCGCCGGAGTCCGCGGACGTGTCGGTGCCCGGGTTCGCCGGCGAGCAGGTCTACCTGGGCGCGTTCCTGCGCAGCCACGGCATCGGGTTCGAGAACCTGCGGATCGGCGAGTACAAGTCCGCGCTCACCCCGTTCAGCCAGGACCACATGGACGATGCCCAGCGCGAGCAGCTCGGCGCCTACCTCGAGTCGATCGAGGCCTCCTGGGTGAAGGCACTGGCGAGCGCGCGCGGTGTCTCGCAGGAGGTGGCCGGCGCCTGGCTCGACGCCGGGCTGACCTCGGCCACGGAACTCCTCGAGGCAGGTCTGATCACCCGGATCGCCTACGACGACGAGATCGTCACCGTGGCCGACGCCCCGCTTGCCCGCACCCTCGACCTGCTGCGACCGCAACGCGCCGGCGGCGGGCGCCGAACGCCGCTGCGCGGCCAGCCCGACGGCGTCGCTGTCGTCCCCGTGGTCGGCGCCATCGTCTCCGGGCCGAGCGCGGGTGGCCCGCCCGTGCCGGTGCTGGGCGGTCCACGGGCCGGGTCGGACACCGTGGTGGCGGCGCTGCGGCGGGCCGAGCGCGACGAGCACGCGAAGGCGATCGTGCTGTACGTGGACTCCGGCGGCGGGTCCGCGCTCGCCTCGGACCTGATCCACCGGGCGGTGGTCGCGTGCCGTAAGCCCGTGGTCGCCGTGATGGGTTCGGTGGCCGGGTCCGGCGGCTATTACGTGCTCGCGGGCGCGGACCACGTGCTGACCAGCCCGTTCACCCTGACCGGCAGCATCGGGGTGGTCATCGGCAAGCCGGTGCTGGCCGAGTTCGCGGACCGGCACGGGTTCAACGCCGAGCCGGTGGGACGCGAGGAGGCACTGGCCCTGAGCACCGCCCGGCCGTTCACCGACGCCCAGCGCGAGCGGTTCCAGAAGCTGATGGACGAGGTCTACGGCAGGTTCGTGGAGCGGGTGGCGACCGGCCGGGGACTCAGCACGGAACGGGTCGACGAGCTCGGGCGAGGCCGCATCTGGAGCGGACGCGACGCCGTCGGGCTCGGTCTCGCGGACGCCCTCGGCGACCTGCAGGACGGCCTCGCCTACGCCCGGCGCCTGGCCGGGCTGCCCGCGGACGCACCGGCCCGGCCGGTGCACGCCCGACCCACACTGCCCGGGATGCCGGCGCTCGGCACCGACCCGGCCGCGGCGCTGGCGGCGCTGTGGCCGTTCGGCACCGAGCACGTGCTGGCCTGGACGAACCCGGTCCAGATCCGTTGAGACCGCGCTCAGCCAGAACCTCCCGCCGTCAACCAGAACCTCACGCCTGACCCAGTGCGAACCAGCTGTCTGACTCAGGCGTGAGGTACTTCCTCACGCGGCTGCGAGCGCCCGGTCCCGCTCAGTCCCGCTGCGCCAGGTAGTGCCGGATCAGCGCCTGCGTGGACGCGTCCTGCGCGGCGAGCGCGTCCGCGTCCCCGGTGACCGCCGGGGCGATCTGGGTGGCGAGCTGCTTGCCGAGCTCCACGCCCCACTGGTCGAAGCTGTCGATGCCCCAGACCACGCCCTGCACGAACGTGATGTGCTCGTAGAGCGCGATCAGCTGCCCGAGCACCGACGGCGTGAGCGCCGGGGCGAGGATCGAGGTGGTCGGCCGGTTCCCCGTGAACACCCGGGCCGGGACGATTGCCTCGGCCGTGCCCTCGGCGCGGACCTCGTCCGCGGTCTTGCCGAACGCGAGCGCCTTGGTCTGGGCGAAGAAGTTCGCGAGGAAGAGACCGTGCACGTCGGTGTCGCCGTCGCGCAGCGGCCGCGCGGGGTTCGCGACGGCGATGAAGTCCGACGGGATCACCCGGGTGCCCTGATGGATGAGCTGGTAGAACGCGTGCTGGCCGTTCGTGCCGGGCTCGCCCCAGAACACCTCACCGGTGGCGGTGGTGACCGGGCTGCCGTCCCAACGCACACCCTTGCCGTTGGACTCCATGGTGAGCTGCTGCAGGTAGGCGGGGAACCGGTGCAGGTACTGCGCGTAGGGCAGCACCGCGTGCGTGTGCGCGTCGAGGAAGTTGACGTACCAGACGTTCAGCAGCCCCATCAGGACCGGCACGTTCTGCGCGAACGGAGTCGAGCGCAGGTGCTGGTCGATCGCGTGGAAGCCGCCCAGGAACTCGGCGAACGCCTCCGGCCCGATCGCGATCGCGAGCGAGGTGCCGATCGCGGAGTCCACCGAGTACCGGCCGCCGACCCAGTCCCAGAACCCGAACGCGTTCGCGGGGTCGATGCCGAACGCGGCGACCTTGTCCAGTGCCGTGGAGACGGCCACGAAGTGCTTGGCGACCGCGCCGGTGCGCGAGGTCTCGGAGCCGTCGATGGCACCCGCGGACTCCAGGTTCGTCCAGAGCCACTCCCGGGCGAGCCGGGCGTTGGTGAGCGTCTCCAGGGTGCCGAACGTCTTCGACGCGACGATGAACAGGGTGGTCTCCGGGTCCAGCCCGGCGGTGGTCTCGGCGACGTCGCTCGGGTCGATGTTGGAGATGAACCGGAGCTCGAGCCCGTCCTGGACGTACGGGGCGAGCGCCTCGTACGCCATCACCGGGCCGAGGTCGGAGCCGCCGATGCCGATGTTGACCACCGTGGCGACGCGTTTGCCGGTCACCCCGGTCCACGCGCCCGAGCGCACCTGCTCGGCGAACGCGTAGACCCGCGCCAGCTCGGCGTGCACGTCCGCGTCCACGTCCTGCCCGTCGACCACGAGGGCGGGGCTCGCGCCGGCCGGGCGGCGCAGTGCCGTGTGCAGCACGGCCCGGTCCTCGGTGACGTTGATGTGCTCGCCGGTGAACATCGCCTCGAGCCGGCCCTTGAGCCCGACCTCCTCGGCCAGACGCAGCAGCAGGGCCAGGGTCTCGTCGGTGACCAGGTTCTTGGACAGGTCGACGTGCAGGTCCGCGGCATCGAACGTCAGCCGCTCGGCCCGGCCGGGATCGGCGTCGAACCAGGAGCGCAGATCCGGCTTCTGGGCGGCGGCGTGGCCGGTCAGCTCCGCCCAGGCGCTGGTGGTGGTGGCGTCGATGGGTGCGGTGCTCACGGGGCTTCCTCACTACAGGCTCGGTGGACGACGGCGGGAGTCACCCCCGCCTCTGAGGTAACCGTATTGCGCCGGGCCCGACGGTGCAGCGGGGTCTCGCGGTAGGCGCGCCCCAAGCCCGGCCACCTCCACGACCCCGCCACAGCGGAATCCTCAGGACATCCTCTCGCCGTCGACGTGGTCGTCGTGCTCGTGGTCGTCGTGGTCGTGGTCGTCGTGGTCGTGCTCGTGGTCGTCGTGGTCGTGCTCGTGGTCGTGGTCGTCGTGGTCGGCATCGAGGATCAATCCGACGCTCGTGGCGCACGCGTCGCCCTTCCACGCCTCGGCGCCCTCCCGGAGCGCGAACGCAGCGATGACGAGTCCGGCGATGGCGTCGGCCCACCACCAGCCGAACAGGCTGTTCGCCACGAGGCCGAGCAGCACCGCGGCCGAGAGGTAGGTGCAGATCAGGGTCTGCTTGGAGTCCGCGACGGCGGTCGCCGAGCCGACCTCGCGGCCGGCCCGGCGCTCGGCGTAGGAGAGGAAGGGCATCACCACGACGCTCACGGCGGCGAGCACGATGCCGACCGTGGAGTGCCGGACCTCGCCACCGCCGGCCAGTGCCAGCACCGAGGCGACGCTGACATACGCCGCGAGCGCGAAGAACGCGATCGCGATGACCCGCAGCGCAGCCTTCTCCCAGCGCTCCGGGTCCCGCCGGGTGAACTGCCAGGCGACGACGACGGCGGAAAGCACCTCGATCGTGGAGTCCAGTCCGAAGCCGATCAGTGCCGTCGACGACGCCGCAGCACCGGCCGTGATCGCGATAACGGCCTCGATGAGGTTGTAGCCGATCGTGATGGCCACGATCAGTCGGATGCGCCGGTGCAGCACCTCGCGCCGCTCGGCGGTCAGGGTCGGCAGACTCATCAGCAGGTGCAGCCTTCCCCGTCGCAGCAGTCCGGCTCGACGAACAGGACCACGCGGAGCAACTCGTCGAGCGCCGGGGCGAGGTGCGCGTCCGCGAGGCGGTACCAGGTGCGCCGCCCCTCCGGGACCGCCTCGACCAGCCCACAGCCGCGCAGGCAGGCGAGGTGGTTGGACATCACCTGTCGGGACACCTCCAGCGCGTCCGCCAGGTCCGACGGGTAGGCGGGCGCCTCCCGGAGGGCGAGCAGGACGCCCGCGCGGGTCGGGTCGGAGAGTGCGTGGCCGAGGCGCGCGAGCGCGGCGGTGTGGGTCAGCGTTGCGGTGCCGGTGGACATGCGACCGACAGTACAGCCATACCTGAATTAAGGAAAGGCTGAACCAAAGCGCGTGCTCTTCACTGCGGTCTCGTGGGCTGCGAACATTGGCCTGACGCTGGTCCAGGGAGGCGCTGACCGATGCGAGATCTCGTGCTTTCGGGAACAGCCTGCCTGTGCTTGCTCGCTGCTGCCGGCCTGGTCGGCTGCGCGTCGACCGATCGGGACGAGGCGACCGACGCCGACATCGCGCACGTGCCCTACGAGGGCACGGAAGGAGCCGACGGGGCACTTGAAGGGACGCTGGCGCGTCAGGGCGGCTGTACGACGATCGAGACGGCCGCAGGCGACATCTGGGTCCCGGTCTTCCCCGACGACGGCGTTCGGTGGCGTGGCGATGAACTCGACCTCTCCACCATCGCTGCGTCCCATCTGTCCGTCCGGGCCGGTGACATTGTCCAGGTCGCCGGCGGCGAAGGCGATCCACCCGATGACGCCGTGATTCCCGAGGGGTGCGAAGCGCACTCCAACGTCTGGCTGGTCACTCCGCACTAGCCGACCCGCAGCCCTCGCTCCGCCGGCGCCACGCTGAAGTTGTCCCGGAACACGTTCTCCGGGTCGAGCCTGCCCTTGAGTTCGCGCAGCCGGGCCAGCGTGGCCGGTGGGAACGCGTCGGTGATCCGCTCGGGCCGGGGGTCGGTCTCGAAGCTCAGGTAGAGCCCGTTCGCGTGCGGCTGGATCTGGGTGTCCCAGACCGCGTCCAAGCGGGTCCGCCCGGCGCCGAACGCGATCACGGAGAAGTTCGCGGACCGGTGCGCGTACGCCGTCGCGTCCGGGGGCACATCCGAGACGGCGCCGCCGACGGACCGGATCTGGAAGAAGTAGCTCACGCCGCTGTGGATGAGCTTGCTGGCCGCGGCGGCGAGCTCGGGGGTGATGTGGTCCACGAGTGCGGACCGGGTGGCGGGCTCGCCCTGGCCGTGCTGGCCGCCGTCGGGCGTGGCCACGATGGCCGGGTAGGGCAGGATCTGCACGGCCTGCTGCAGGAGCGGGCCGAGCGTCGCGAACGGCTGGAGCCTGCTGATCACAGTGTCCGGGTCGTCGGAGTCGACCGCCGCCATCACAGTGGCCACCACCTGCCCGCCCCGCGGACGGCCGATGATCAGGAAGCTGGTCAGATCCCGCGGCGCCGCCTCCTGCAGGGCGCCCCAGTTCTCGAGGAACTCGGCGACGTTCCCCGCGTCGAAGGCCAGCTGGGCGAAGCCGACGTCCCCCACCTCGTCCACCTCGAACTCGAACGCGGTGACGATGCCGAAGTTCGCGCCCGCGCCGCGCACCGCCCAGAACAGGTCCGGGTGGTGCTCGGCGTCGGCCCGCACGAGAGAGCCGTCCGCGAGGACGATCTCGACGGCGCGCACGTGGTCGATGGTGAGCCCGTGCTCGCGGCCGAGCCAGCCGATCCCACCGGCCGTGGCCAGCCCGCCGACGCCCACGCCCCCGAAGTCCCCGGAGCTGATCGCCCATCCATGCGGGTGCAACGCCTGCGCCACCTCGCCCCAGCGGGCGCCCGGTTCGATGCGGACCCGTCGGGTCTCGGTGTCGAGGACCTCGATCCGGTTCAGACGGGACAGGTCGATGACGATGCCGCCGTCGTTCGTGGAGCGGCCGCTGATGCCGTGCCCGGCGCTGCGGACGGCGAGCGGCACCGGCTGGGACCGCGCGAACGCGAGCGCCTGCACCACCTCGTCGGCACTGCCTGGCCGGAGCACCAGGCCAGGCGAGCCGCCGCGCAGGTAGGTGTTGCGCACGCCCGCGAAGCCAGCATGGCCGGGCTCGACGGCGGTCGCGGCCAGCGCGGCGGGGACGTCGTCGTAGTCGATGCCCGCGCGCCGCTTGCCGCGGATCGCCAGCGGAACCACGGCGCCGACCACGGTCTCGCGCGCTGACCTCTCGGCGGCGACGGCCTCGCGCAGGGCGGGTGCCACCTCGGTCGCGAACCTCTCGAGGTCCGGCTCGCCGGAGGCCGCGAACACGAAGGTGCCCACGCCGTCGTCCAGCGCGTACGGGAGCAGCCGCTCCACCCAGGCCGCGGTCGGTCCACTCAACCCGCCCTCCGCCGTCGGGCCGAACGAGCCGGTGATGTTGAGCAGGCGACGGATCTCGCGGGGGTCGCGCCCGGCCTCGGTGGCGGCGGCGTCCACGACGGCGTTCCCGGCGGCCAGGTCACCCGGGCCGAGCCGCCCGAGCGAGGGCCACCAGCCGTCCGCCTTCGCGCCGATGAGGCGCTGCATGCGTGGCTTGAGGGCGCCGATCCACAGCGAGACGGTGTGCGCGGGCGCGGGGCCACCCTGGGCGCCGTCGAGCGCGTGGAAGGCGCCGGGCAGTTCGATCGGCGTCGAGGCGTCACCGGCCCAGACGGTGCGGAGCACCTCGATCGCCTCCGCGAGCGCGTCCACCGACTCCCCGGGACTGCGCCGCGGGGTCCCCATCGCGGCGATCGCGTCCCAGATGTGCCCGGCGCCGAGGCCGAGCTCGAGGCGCCCACCGGAGAGGAGGTCCAGGCTCGCTGCGGCGCGGGCGAGCACGGCGGGCGGGCGGATCGCCATGTTCAGCACGTTCGGGGCGATCCGGATCCGGTCCGTGCTGCCGGCGATCCAGGACAGCAGGGTCCAGGTCTCCAGCAACGCGGGCTGGTAGGGGTGGTCCTGCACGGTGACGAGGTCGAGGCCGAGCCCCTCGGCGCGCCGGGCGAGCTCGACGACACCGGCCGGGTCGGCGCTGCCGGGGTTGACGAAGGCCCCGAACTCCAGGGTGTGTCCGTAGTCCATGGTCAGAGCCCGACGGCGGGGGTCGCGTCGGTCTGCTCGGTGCCACGTTCGGCGCGGACGAGTTCGCGGACGGCGGGCGCGACCTCCTGGCCGAGGATCATCATCGCCTGCGCGTCGTCACCGGAGAGGATGTAGGTGGAGAAGCCGTACTCGAGCGTGAGCGCGGCGAGCTGCTCGGCCCACTGCTCGGGCGGGCCGGCCAGCAGCCGGTCGCTGCGCTGGGCGGAGAACGTGCCGCCGACGTTCAGCAGCCGGCGCACGTCACCCGGGGTGCGCCCGGCGGCGATCGCGGCCTCGTCGATCGTCGCGTTGGAGGTGGTCAGGTCGTTCAGGTCCTTGACGTAGCCGAGGGAGGGCAGCCAGCCGTCGGCCTTGCGGCCGATCAGGCGGAGCATCCGCGGCTTGTAGGCGCCGAGCCAGATCTGGATGTCGTGCGCCGGGGCCGGGCCACGCTTGGGGCCGTCCACCTGGTAGAACGTCCCGTCCACGACGAGGCGCTCCCGGGTGCTGGTGTCCCAGAGCCCGCGGATGATGTCGATGCCCTCACTCAGGGCGGTGATGGACTCCCCCGGCGTGCGGCGGGGGCCACCCATGGCCTCGATGGCGTCCCAGAACGCGCCGGCGCCCAGGCCAAGCTCGAACCGGCCACCGGAGAGCAGGTCGAGGCTCGCGGCGGCGCGGGCCAGCACGGCGGGCGGGCGCAACGGCAGGTTGATCACGTTGGCGGACAGCGAGATCCGGTCGGTCTGCGCGGCCACGTAGCTGAGCAGCGTCCAGGTGTCGAGGAAGCCCGCCTGGTAGGGGTGGTCCTGGAACGTGGCCAGGTCGAGCCCGGCCGCCTCGGTGGCCTTCGCGAGTTCCACCACCTTCGCCGGTGCTGCGTTCGTGGGCGTGATGAAGGTTCCGAAGGTCAGGTCGTGGCCGTAGTCCGGCATGTGCGCACCTCGTGTGGTCCGGGTCGCCGTGAGCCCGCGGGGACCTTGGCGATATGTGTTGTCCGACAGATCATATGTCGATCCGATGATTGGATCAACCGCACATCTGGGCGTATCATTCCTTCATGGCGACGAACCCCGAACCGACGCACGAGCGGTGCCGTGCCCGCCGCGAGGGGGACTTCGGCTGGCACGTCGGGACCCTGCTGCGGGCCTACGAGGCGGCCGTCGCGGAGGTCGTCGCGGACGTTCCGCACGGCTCCCGCGGCTACCAGGTGCTCGACGTCGTGGTCCACGGGGACCAGCCGACCCAGGTCGCCCTGGCCGCGCACCTCGGCATCGACCGGACCGTGATGACCTACCTCATCGACGACCTGGTCGGGGCGGACCTGGTCCGGCGGGAGCAGAGCCCCACCGACCGTCGCGCCCGCCGGGTCGTGGCCACCGCCACCGGCCGGGCCACGCTGGCCGAGCTCGAGCGCCGGGTGCGGGCCGCCGAGGACGCCACGATGGGGGTGCTCGCGGCGGACGAGCGAGAGGTGCTGCGCGGCCTGCTGCGCCGGGTGGCGTGCGGGCTGCGGGACATCGACGTCACCGACGCCGGCGACCCCCCGGTCGAACTCCCCATGGCTGCGGTTCGCTCCTGAGCCGCCCGGCTCCTAGGCTCGGTCGAATGGACTACGCGAAGTTCCGTCAGCGCATGGACGAGATCGGCGCCCGCCTCGAGGCACTCGAACTGTCCGAGCAGGCAGGCCCCGAGCAGGAGGCCGAGGCGAAGCAGTTGTGGGGCGAGATCATGGCCCTGGCCAACCAGCACAGCCAGGCCGAGATCGACGCCGCGGCCGCCGCGTTCCAGACCGAACTGCCCGGCGCGGCACCCACGCTCGACGCCGCGGAGGACGCCGGCCAGGCGACGCTGCCCCCGGAGGAGGCCCACGAGATGCTCCGCCGGGCGGCGCTGCGCACGGCCGGGGTCGAGGAGCCGCCGGCCGGCGACTAGCGCTCGGTGCGCCGTCGCCAGGCGCGTGGCGGCAGCCCGCTGTCCCGGCGGAACCGCCTCGAGAAGTACAACGGGTCCGGGTAACCCACGCGCGCGGCGACCTGGGATGCCGTCAGGCCGGTGTGATCGAGCAGCTCGCGGGCGGCGTCCATCCTCATTCGCTCGACGACGGCCATCACCGACAGGCCGGTGGCCTGCCTCACCACCCTGCCGAGGTGTGAGGGTGAGACCCCGGCGACCGCCGCGAGCGAGGTCAGGCTGTGCGGTGCGCCGAGGTGCGTTCCGAGGTGCTCCAGGACCGCCAGCACAGCGGCGTCGGTGCGCCCGCTGAGTGGGTTCTCCGACGCGCTCCACAGCAACCCCTCCTCGACCGCGTTCATCGCGAGCGCCCGGGACTGCCCGAGCCCGGTCAGGTGGTGCGCGACCGCCCGGGCCAACGCGACCTGGACCCGCGCGGCGATGACCGCGGAGAGGTCGAGCCGACCGATGCCTGGCGCGCACGGCGCCCACTCCAGCAGCGGCAGCCAGTCGGCTCGCGGGTGCACGTGCATCCACAGCACGTCCCAGGTGCCGGGGCTCGGTGCGGTGCCGTACTCCTGCGGCACGTGCGGCCGGTAGGCGACGATCGACCGCGGCGGGAGTTCGATCCAGTCGCGAGACGTGGCCGGGCGCAGCCGGCCACGCCCGCCGACGGTGAGCATGATCAGCCACTCCGGCACCCCTCGGGGCCGGACGGTGTCGAACCCGGTCCCGACGGTCAACCGGCCGGGCAGCACCCCGTCGATCACGGGACCGCGGTCATCACGGCGGGCACGCGCAGCCATGAGTCGGATTGTCCATGTTTGCAGCCAGACCGTCCATTCTGGCCGGCACCGATGCAGGTCACGCTGGAGGCATGACAACGCTAGCCGCCAGCCCCGCCACCCGCCGCGAGCAGTACGACCGGGACGGAGTCGTCCACGTCAGGGGTCTGCTGGACTCGGCGGAGGTGGCCGCCATCCGCGACGCCTACATGGAGCAGGTCGAGCGGGATCGCACCGCCGTCGGAGCGACCGGAGAGGTCGACGAGGGGGACATCCTCGCCCGCTATCCGCGGTTCATGCAGCCGCACCGCCGACCCGATCTGGCGATCGGTCTGCTCGCCCGGCAGTACCTGAGCGATCCGCGCATCGTCGACATCACGACCGACCTCGTCGGTCCGGTGTGGGGCGCGCAGTCGATGTTCTACTTCAAGCCGCCGACGGCCCGCGGCCAGGCGATGCACCAGGACAACTACTTCCTGCGCGCCCACCCCGAGACGTGCGTGGCGGCGTGGATCGCCGTCGACGACTGCGACGCCGAGAACGGCGCGCTCGCCGTGGTGCCGGGATCGCACGCGATGGAGGTCGTGTGCCCGGAGGAGGCCGACGCCGCAGAGTCCTTCACGACCGGCCTCGTCCGTCCGCCCGAGGGCATGCAGGCCGTGCAGACCGAGATGCGGGCCGGCGATGTGTTGTTCTTCCACGGCAGCGTGGTGCACGGGTCGCTGCCGAACACCTCCGCGGACCGGTTCCGCCGGTCGCTGATCCTGCACTTCGTGCCGCAGGCCAGCATGGAGGTCTCGCGGTTCTACCTGCCGCTCGTCGACCCGGGCACCGGTGCGGACGTCACGATCGACGAGGCGACCGGCGGCGGCCCGTGCGGCGACACCTGGGAGGGCGGCGCCCACTGAGGCACCGGGCCGGGGAGTCCGTTCGGCCATGGGCGCCACCCGCCGCACCGTCACACCCCGTTAGGCCGCACCACACCCGCACCCCGTACGGTTGCTCCATGCCTGCCGCGTACACCCGCTCGCTCACGCCCCTGACCGCCGCGGACATCGCCGCCCGGCTCGGAGCGCCCGACCTGCCCGAGATCCTGGTCCTGCTCGGCCTGCGACCCGAGGACCTGCCGGAGGCCGAGGCCACCGTCGCCGCGGCGCTCGCCGAGCCGACGTCCCTCGACCGGGTCGCCGGCTACGCGAACGCCCTCCGCGATCGCCTCGGCGACATCACGATGGACATCTCCGGCCTGATCTTCCCCCGCGAGCCGGGCACCAGCCGCGGCGGGGACGGGATCGGCGCGTTCCTCGCGTTCGTGGCGACCGCCGGGGACGTGCGGGAGTTCCACCGCGAGCGCGGCATCTCGGACGCGATCTCGTGGCGCACCCTCGGCGACCTCGGCCAGCAGATGCACGTGCACCGGCTCACCTTCGGCGAGTTCGGGCTGCACACCCAGGACTGGCTGATCGGCCACTGGACCGGCGGCAACTACTGGCTCGGCCGGCTGCAGTACACCCCACGCCGCCGCCCCGGCGCCGAGGGCATCGCCCTCTCCGCCCACATCCCGCGGATCGGGCCGCTCACGCCGTCGGCCGTGGACGCCTCGTTCGCGCGGGCGGTCACGTTCTTCGCCCGGCACTTCCCCGACTACCCGGCCGCGAGCATCCACTGCGCCAGTTGGCTGCTCGACCCGCAGCTGAGCGAGGTGCTCGCGCCGGGGTCGAACATGGCCTCGTTCCAGCAACGCTGGGAGCTGACGCCGGGCCGGGACACCGCGGACACGGAGGTCATGTTCTTCGTGTTCAACCGTCGCGGCGAGGTGGACCTGGACACCCTCCCGCAGCGCACCACGCTCGAGCGGGCGGTCGTCGCGCACCTGCGCGCGGGCGGGCACTGGTACGCCCGCGAGGGCGAGGTGCCCCTCCCGCAGGTGGCTCTGCTTGACCTGCCTGACGGCGCTTCGCCCAACCTGCCCGACGGCGGTGGCGCGGTCGGGCGCCCGACGTCACCTGCGCCGTCGGGCACCTCGAACGTGCCAGCCAACGGCTCGCTGCGCCCGGGACGCGACCCCGAGGTACTGGTCGACGAGTTCCACCGCGTCTACGCGATGCCGCTCTCCGGCGGCGCCCCGGACGTCGCGCGGCCGCGGGTGCCGATGCGCCTGGCCCTGGTCGCCGAGGAGCTCGCCGAACTGGTCCAGGCCGTCTACGGCGACGCCGCCGCCGCCGAGCTGGAGGCGGCGTTCGCGCGCGCCGAGGCCCTCGACGACGGCCGCCGGGACACCGTCGCCACCGCCGACGCGCTCGGTGACCTGGTCTACGTGGTCTACGGGATGGCGATCGAGTGCGGCATCCCGCTGGAGCACGTGCTCGCCGAGATCCACCGCTCGAACCTGTCCAAGCTCGGTGCCGACGGCCTGCCGATCCTGCGCGAGGACGGGAAGATCCTCAAGGGCCCCGCCTACACCCCGCCGGACCTGGCCGCGGTGCTCGCCCGGCACGGTTGGACCGGCCGGTCCGACGGCGAGGACCGGTAGCCCTCGACGCGACGGCCACGGACACGGACCCGTCTCTTCGACGTCGTAGCAGCGGACGCAGTCCGGAGTGGTGGCCTCGAGCTCCCTGCGCGGGCGGCAGTCGAACCGCGTCGTGCGGCCGAGGCGCCCACTCTCTTGGGCCGCGTCAAACCGCCCAGATTGACGCTTGCATCCCTAGTCTGGAACGAACAGAGTGCCGCGTTCGTCGATGGTCTCAGCGGTGTCGAGCCACATCGTCATGGGCACCGCCCCGCCGCCACGCGGAAGTCGAGACCATGCCAGCTCCCCACCCACCCTGCCGAGACCGCGTGAAACCGCTTCGAGGACAGCCAACAGCGCCCCCACCTCGGCGTACATGCCTGCTTCGATGAACGGGTGTGAGTCCTGGGCGGTTTCGACCTCCGCAAAGAGCTTCTGCGCCTGAACTGCCACGTGATGGTCGTCCGGATGCATTCGGTCCGCCGTGAGCACATGGACCCGGCCGAAAGTGCCCATGTTCACCAGCACGCCTAGTTTCTTGGACCAATGCTGGTGCGCCTCGAAGCGAAGAGTCTGAGCACCGCCGACGTCGCCGCCGGTTCGGTTGGCTTCTTCCCACGCTCGCTCGCGCAGGGCGACTTGGTTCGCGGCCGTCTCCAGATCTACGAGCGCGCTCGCGAAACGGTCCCGCGCTGAGATACCGGCTGCGATGCGCAGCACCTCAAACCTCTGCCAGACATCTTCTATCGCTGTCGGCGAGAGTGCGAGAGTTTCGATCAAGAGCGGGCTGAGTTTCGCGAACAATTCGCGGCCCGCGGGCGCATGCTCGTAGTAGATCTGCTCGGGCTCGTAGAACTCGGCCAGCGACATCCGATTGTTCGACCTGTGCGGGTGGGTCACCGTGGTGCGGAGCATCGCATCAAGCGCCTTCCACCGGCCGGTGGCCACGGCGGATACGCCTGCCGCGTAGAACAGCCACAGCCCCGCAACTCGACGGACACTGAGCAGGCGGATGAGCCCGTCGCCGCGGGACCTGTACGAGAACCGTTCGAGTTCCGGAGCCCACCACGACTGGGTGCCGGCGCCGCCCCAGTACGCGAGCGTCGCGGTTAGTGCAGCCGGCAGACGAACCGACTCCTCGATGCGCGCCAGAATCGCGCCGTATCCGCCAGCTTCCTGTTCCTGCTTCGAGTCGCTGTACAAGAAGTCCGGGTGCTGGTGAAGGTCGCTGAACGCGCTGGCTAGGGCATCGTGCACGCCCACCGCCACGCTCCGCCCAGACAGCTCGCGCTTCGCCGTCGCGACAGCGACCGGAACCGTCAGCGGATGAGCGGCTCCACGGGTGCGGAGCGCGGTGACCGCATCGGCCAGCCTGGCGAACGCGTCGTCGGCCGTAGTCTGCAACAACGTCCCACGCTTGAGTTGGAGCAGCGCACTCCCCGCTTCGCTCAACGCGAACGGTTCAATCCACGCCAGGGGGTATCGCACGAAGTTGTGCCGCGCCTCGATGGCGGCACGCAGGGCGATGTCATAGGTCGCGGACCAGCCAGCGACTAATAGGCCGTAGTCGTCGAGGATGCGCTCGATGAGCTTCTGGGTCTGCGAGGCGTACCTCTCCAGCTCAGCGTCGGTGTTGAGCATCGAGTCTGGGTTCTTGTAGTCGCCGTGAAGGTGAATGACGACGCAGTCGAGCTGGTGGAGCGGCCGCATCCCGTCGACCTCGGAGGGGTGGGTGATGACGGTGGGTTCGATGCCAGCGGCGCGGAGCGCCTGTTCGATGAGTCGGTCGAAGTTCAGGGTGATGATGACCTTGATGGCGCCGTCAGCGACGAGGCGGGCGATGCCGTGGTGCGCGGCGGTGGGCTGCTTGAGACCGGCCTCGCGCTCTTCGGCCGCAACCTCGAAGTAGTTCTCCAAGAGGGCCTGACGCAGAGCCGGGGTCTTTGCGAGCCTTTCGAGGAGCCGGCCGTAGGTCGGTTCTTCGCCACGGGTGCGCTCCCACCACTTCTCGGGCGCTTCCTGCCCGAGGTCGACGCCTTCGGCGCGCGCGACTTGGCGGCACAGGTCGACCAGAACGCCCCACGCGACGGGGATGCCGGAGGAGTAGGAGGTGCCGGCGCCGATGAGGAGCGCGTAAGCCCCAGGGTTGGAGTGAAGATGGGCGAGTGTGAGAAGTTCCATCCTCGGGAGACCTCGGCACCTACCCCGAGACCGTCGCACCAACACGCGCTACACCTCATCTGGGAAACGCCCTGAAACAGGTCACGGGGCTGCGTAGATTCGGATCATGCATATCGCTGTGGGGCCTGCGCAGACTCGGGTCGGTCACCTTGTTGATGGCGCAGCTACCCCTCATCAGGCTGCAACGCTTACATATGAGCCGCAGATGGGCCCTCTCCTCTCGGTGCCCTACATCCGTGGCGACGGCCAGTTTGCACACGCCGTGGACTGGTTTGACGGCCAGCGGCCACCTGAGTCGCTGATCTTCGCCGATGACCGTGGAGTGGTGACTCTCACCGGGCTGAGATGGCGGGGTCACACCGGCCACCCGTATCGCGTTGGTCGACTATCGCCTTCAGCCACCTTCAATGGCCGCCCCAGGAGGCTGAACGATTGCTACAGAGTTCGGTCTTTCACCTCCCAGATTGATGGCCTGGCAGAGTTCGCTGGGATCGGCTCGGTGGAGGTAAGCGAGCCTCGCAGCCGAGCCGAGCCCATCACTGCGATTCTCAGGCCAGACGAACACTTCCGCTGGCGACACGATGGCTGCACACACGAGATCCGAACCAGCGCGGTCTGGAGCGCACAGGTTGGTCAGAGCTTTAACGCGAGCACTGAAGCATTCCTCAGCAGCACTCGAGCCAGGCGGCAGACTCCCGAGGAGTACCTGGTTTCGCAGTGGCCACTCCGCGCACTCCTTGTCCTCGCCTTCGGTGCGCGGTTGTCTTGGCGCGGGCACAGCATCAAGGATGAGAGCTTTCCAACATGGACGCTTGATGGCGCGGCCCGCAAACCCGGTGAGGTCGCGGTGCAACTTCAGCGCACCGCGGAGGACGCCGAGCAGCCATCTCCAAAGTCGTCTGATCTCGCCCTTCCGATGCTCTCGCTTCGAGATCTTGGAACGCCCGGCCTCAAGCGCTGGTATCGACTATATGACGACACCGTCTTCAGGCGGGCTGTCGAACCGGCCGTCGCTGTCATCAATGGCGCCTCTCGTTTCCTGGAACCTCAGCTCATCATGACTGCCATGTCTCTCGAAGCTGCGGGCTACTACCGCGACCCGAATCGGCGTCCGAGAGAGAGATTGGAGCGTCAAGTACAACGCTGCGTTGCGGCAACGGGCCATGATTGGTCCGCCATCGGATCCGAGCGTGGTATCGCGCGAGCCATAGCGAAGACTACTAATGACCTGAAGCACGCCGACAGACCCGACCGTCCCAACGCAGTCGAGCTCAGGGTGATCACCGACCTCGCTAAGCTGATCATGCGGATGCAGATCTTGGACCTCCTTCATACTCCCGCCAAGACCAGGCAGAGCTTCGTGAGAACGAACGCAGTTCTCCGCGTCATCGAGACGTTCGAACTCAACGGCGTAGTCGTCCTCGAAGACGGTTCGCTCAAGCAGGATGCCTGACGGTTTCCAGCAGCACCAGAGCAATCAACGGGTCGATAGGTCCGGGCGCGAGCCGCGTCCTTCCGCCGCGATCGGACCAGTTGTCTGGTCGGCGTGGTTTCGTGGCGTTCATGGCCTCGCCACGCGGGCGGCGGGTGCTGTCGGGCTCCCGATCCCGGCGTTGTTGACCAGCGCAGAGGTGTGTTCGGTGACTAGTGCGATCTCGTCCGCGAGGTGGTGCCACTGCGTGACCACGCCGCTGTGGGCGCGGACTATCCGTCGGTCGGGTGTTCACGATTGCACAGCGCCCGCCCTCACATTTGCTACGTTAATGTGTTCACGTTTGCGTAGTTCACGGCATCATGTCTGCTAGGTCAGGCGTCCTCGATTCACCCGTGCCACGTAGAGTCAGTGAGCTCCTGGCGGACCTGGTCACGGCGGAACCGGTGATAGTTCTGCACGGGCCGCGGTCGGTAGGCAAGTCCACGATGCTGCGAAGATTCGCTGCCGGCGCCGAGGGGGGTCGGTTCTCGACCTGGACGACATCGAGGCGCGTGAGGCGGTCGTTGGGAACCTGGCCGCGGTCGTCGCTGGCCAGGCACCGGTGTGCGTCGACGAGTACCAGCGGGTGCCCGACATCCTGGATGCGCTCAAAGCCCGGCTGAACCGCGAGGGCAGCCTCCCCGGGACTGCCGTCATCACCGGCTCGACCCGACAGGACGCCTTGCCCGCCACAGCGCAGGCCCTCACCGGACGCCTGCACTCGTTGACCATCTGGCCGCTGTCCCAGGGTGAGATCGCCAGAGTTCGGGAGAACCTGCTCCAGACACTGAGAACCGACCCTGACGGCGTGGTCAGCCAGGTCCCTCTTCCAAAACCACCCGCCAGGACTACGTAGAACGCGTCTGCGCAGGCGGGTTACCCATGGCTTTGCGACGTTCCGGCCCGGCTCAAACGCGCTGGTTCGACGACTTCGTACGGGCATCGGTCGAACGGGATGCTCTAGAGCTGAGCCGAATCCGCGAACGACAAGCCATGACCGACCTGCTGGGCCTGGTCGCCGCGCAGACAGGGCAACTGCTGAACACCTCTGCCGCCGCGGACAAGCTCGGCGTCAGCCGAGCCACCACCGAGAATCATCTGCGGCTGCTCGAGGACCTCTTCCTTGTGGTGCGACTGCCGGCGTGGGGCAAGACCCTGCGTTCACGCGTCAGCGTCAAGCCCAAGGTGCACGTCGTCGACTCCGGACTGGCCGCCCGGCTGCTCCGGCTCACGCCCGACAAGTTCGCGGGACTCGACCCGGCATCACTGTCCGACTTCGGGCACCTGCTGGAGACCTTCATCGTCGGAGAGATCCGCAAGCAGACCTCCTGGCTCGATGAGCCGGTCACGCTGGGCCATTGGCAGACCAGCGACGGTGCAGAGGTCGACCTGGCTATCGAGTACGACGACGGCACAGTCCTCGCCTTCGAGGTCAAGGCCAGCGAACGCGCAACCGGCGCCGATTTCCGCGGTCTGACCCAACTGCGCGATGCCCTTGGACCACGGTTCGCCGGCGGAATCATCCTCACGACCGGAACTCGCTCATACACCTACGCCGACCGCCTCCACGTCATGCCCATCGACCGACTGTGGACTCCCGTCACACCCGAGCCCGCGCACTGACCCACCACCAAGAGCATCGACGCTCGCTACTGCCGCGAATCGGGAGTTCTTAAGGCACGTCAATCCGCCGTGCGACACGGTGGGTCGGGCGGTCGTACCGTGCTGACGCCGACGCCCAGCCAGCCCGCACTGAGCGCTCGCCTCGGGTTCGTGACCTGCTCGGACCACGGCCCAGCGTCGACCCAGGCGTTGCCAGGTCCAAGAATGCACGGCGGGCACCGAGCGGGCTTGCCCAACGCGCCCGCCACACGCGCAAGGTGGCGGTGAAAGCTGTGGTGCCGTGGTCGCCTGCGCTCGTTCTCATTGACCGGCACCGATCGTGGCGACCGTGGAGCGCCTCGGGCGCAAGGGAGGTCATGCGGTCGTGGCGCGCTGCGCGTGCGGACGCCGACTCGGCCGCCGCCTGCTGGTAGGCCGATTGTCGCGTTTCGCTCCCTTTGCTTGACCGTCGCGATGCAGGTCGAGTCGGGCGGTAACTCCTGCTGGTGGTGCGCACCGCTTTGACGCCACCGCAACACGCCCGATGAACGTTCGGAGGCCAATGGAACAAGTAGGCTCTGCCCGAGCGCCCGTTCCAGCGCGCGGTCGTGCCGCTGTCCGGTACGCGTGAGTCACCGATCATCCTCCGGCCGATGCGTGTCTCGCCTTAGCGGCGTGCGGGCAACCGCGAGGAAGACTGGTCAGAGCACTTCGGTGTGTTCGGCCTCGGCGCCGTACTCGGTACAGTGCCGGCACCGGCTACGCCCAGAGGTGTCCGTGCCCGTGTCTGAGACCACATAAACTCACGGGAAGGCCGCGGATAACGGATGCCCGGCGAGCGAGGAGATGCTCGATCGATGCACAAGATCACCGTCCAGTACTTCGACCCCGCCGACGGCAACGACTTCGAGACTGCCTACCGCGAGCGGCACGTGCCGCTCGTGCAAGCAATCCCCGGTCTCGAGCGCTTCACCATCAGCCTTCCCCACGCTGATGGCGCGCCATACTTGGTCGCGGAGTTGTGGTTCGCCGACGGCGACGCCCTGAGCACCGCCCAGACCTCCGCCGAGATGGCTCCGGTGAGGGCCGATTCGGCGACGTATGACGTGGCCCGGCGGGTCATTTTCGCCGGGAGCGTCGAAGACGTCTGATCCAGCGTGGACTGGCGCTGAACTCCTCCAGATCCTCGCCAGGCACCGGTCCGGGGTCGACAGAACAAGTAGCCGCGCTGGGTGCGCGTCTCATCGCCGTCTGAGGTGCGTGGCGAAGGCTGACATCGCCGACGCGCGGACGGGCCCCTAAAGGGCCCCCCGAGTTCCCTCGACAAGTGAACTCATTGGCCCGGCGGCACCTGGAAGGCCCTGACCTCGATCCGGCCGCCGAGCGCCTTCGATGCGCGCGCGGCCCAGTCAAGGGCGGTCTGCTCATCGGCCACGTCGATGACCCAGAAGCCTCCGAGGTACTCGGGGGCCTCGACGAAGGGGCCATTGACTTTGCTCAGCGACTCGCCGGTGTAGTCGACCGTGATCGCGCTCGAGGGCGGCATCAGCCCGCCGGCGAAGACGAAGGCGCCGGTCGACGTGAGTTCTTCGATGATCGCACCCGTGGCGGCCATGGCCGCCTCGAGCTCGGCCGGGTCCATGGTCTCCATGGTCGGCTCTTCGTCGGAGTCGTGCGGAACGGACAGCAGATATTGGGTCATGCCGCGTTAGACCGTCCTGGACGCGGGAACTCATCGGTCGACCCGCAACCTGAGCACAGCAGTACCCACTCGCGGTCTAATTTCCGGTCTGCGTGCAGAGACCATCGGGTTCACTCCTGCCCTGCCTCGCCAGATGGACCGCGGGCCCAGTCGTCCCCCAGCCGACGATCCGCAGCGAAACGCGGCGTCGGGTCGAGCCTGGTCCCACGCTACCGAGGGCATCCCTGAGTGCGCGACCGCGCTAGCCGCGGAGCGCGAGCACCTCGAGCGCGCACACCCAGGTGGCTGCGGCACAGACGAGCAGGAAGCTGAAGTTCCAGAGTGCCTTCGGCACCCGGGTCAGGGACGCCAGGACGGCCGGGTCGCTCGATCCGCCGTGATCGCGCAGCACCGCGCCGACGTGCCGCCACGCCCCGACCACGAGCACCAGACCGGCGCCGATGAGGACCTGCTGCTGCAGCGCGTCGGCGCGCCACCACCACAGAGCGCCGGTGCCGGCGATCACGCCGATCATCACCACGGCGGTCAGGAGCGAGCGGACGCGGATGAGGGACAGGACCAGCACGAGCAGCACCGCCGTCAGCACCGGCGCAGCCCAGCCGCGCGCGGCCGCCCAGACCAACAGGGTCCCGATGATCGCGGGTGCCGGGTAGCCGGCCCAGGTACTCGCCGCCCGACCGAAGCCGCGACTCGGGCCGCGGGTCACCGCGTGCCCGGACATGTCCGCCCGGAGCACGAAGCCCGTGAACTGCCTGCCCACGGCGATCCCCACCAAGGCGTGCCCGAGCTCGTGCACGAGGGTCACCCCGAGCCGCGCCACGTTCCACGCCGGCCGGATCACCACCACAGCGAGCGCGACGCCGAGCACGATGTACAGCGACCGGGCGTCGAGTGCGACCGCGCTCGACGACGGCAGCACCCGCTGCATGAGTTCATCCCAGAGATCCACGGATGCGAGGGTACGGGTGATTGCTGACCGGACCGCACCAAGGGCGCATCACACTCGGACAACCGCCCTGCTCCGGAGGAGTCATTCGACGGCCAGGGTTCTATCGACAGTCGAGGCCCGAGTTGCCGAAGCGAAGCGTCACGGCCCGGAGCCCGCGACCTAGAACGCGCCAGTAGTCAGCCCGATCGAAGCCGACCGAACGACCGTGAGCGTCAGCCCGGGGCGCCTTCCGCTCGGTCTGTTCCGGCGAGTTGGCCGGGCTCCGCGGTGGCCCGGAGGCGTGCGACTTCGGCGCGGGAGTGTTGGACGGTCTCGGTGTCGGCACCCTTGGCCGCGGCGACGTCGTGGGTGAGGTCGAGGATCGCTCGGCGCAGGTGATTGCGTGCCACGCGGGCTCGATGGTTGGGAGCGGACTTCTTGAACGCCTTGCGTGCCTTCCGGTCGAGGAGCGCCTCGAGTTCGTCCGAGGAGACCGTGCCGGCCTGGATCTCGGGGGCGAGGATGTCGCGCACGAACTGATGCTCGCGGGGGGCTGCTCGTCGGAACGCGATGGTCAGGATGGTGAAGCCGAGCACGATGGACGCGAGCATGACCCCGGTCGTCGCGAGGCCGTTGCCGCCGCCGAGCCCACCGGCGTCGTCCCAGGTGAAGTGGAGGAACATGCCGGCGAGGATGAACGCGATGCCGCGTCCGATCCGACGAGGCTGGGCGACGGTGCCGAGGAGGTAGATGACGCCGCTGCAAACCAGGGCACTGAACAAGGGGTGCGAGACGAAGCTGAAGGCGATCCGCGTGAAGGACATGTGCACCGCGTTGCCGATCGGGTCGGTGCCGAAAGCTGCGGCGGTGGAGTTGGCCGCGTAGAGGAAGTCCTCGAAGGCAGCGAACCCCAGGCCGATGAAGGCGCCGAGGACCAGCCCGTCATTGGCGGTGCGGACCAACCGTGGTGCCAGACCCATGAGGAGGATGAAGCCGCACAGCTTGGCTGCCTCCTCGGTGAAGGGAGCGGTCAGGCCGGCGGCCCAGTTGGCGGTCCAGTCCTGGCCGAAGAGCTTGGGGTAGATGCCGAGCATCGCCGTGTTGACGGTCATGGCGAACGCGAACGTCGCCGGGATCGCGCCCCAGACCAGGCCTGCCAGGACGAGACCTCTGGGCTGACGCTCCCACCGGTCGATGTGTCGGAACCACAGCCACCACGCAACGCCGCACAGCCCGCAGAGCACGGCCGCGATCGCGAACGCCTCGCCGTAGAAGCCGATCCTCGGGCCGAAGAACGACCAGATCTGGAAGGCACCGATTGCCGTCAGCACGAGGTACACCCAGAAGCAGAGATTGTGCGGCTGGATGAAGACGAATCGCTCGCCCCACCCGGATACTTCAAGGGCATCGGACTGACGGCGCAGGGCGTCGCTCGAGCCTGGAGCGGCCTGGGTGTCCACCTGGTGGTTGCTCATCCGGCGCCCCCGTCGGTCTCAGCGCCTGTCGTGCGGATGCTGGCGATCATGGCGTTGATGTTCTCGGCCGCGGCCCGCATCTGGGTCGGGGGTCCGAAGGCGGTGATCTTCAGGCCGGTGCCGTCAAGGACGAAAGCGGCGACCAGGCCATCACCGCGGACGCTGCTGTAGGTCTGCGCGACTCCCACGTCACCGGCCGAGGTGGTGATCGTGATCGGCTCACCTTCGACCCGGAACGTCGGATCGCCGGTGCGGGAGGTGACCTTTTCGATCTGGGCGAGCAACTCGGCCGGGGTGCCGCTGAACGTGTCCGGCACGATGTCGAAGGTCACTCCGTCGCCGGCGATCGTCGCCTCACCGCTTGCGACTGCGGAGCCTCCCTCGCCCACCCGGAAGCCGCTCTCGACATTCCAGCCGGTCACGGGGGTGAACGCGATCGTGTCGGACAACGCGAGCTGCTCGCCGGCCTGCACCGGGTCGTCCCACTCGATCGCGTTGTTGATCCGAGGGATCGCCACGGTCGCGATGAGAAACACGACAATGACGAAGATCGCGTACGGGAACGACCGCTTGTCCAGGCCGAGCCACCGGTGCTCGGCCGACACCCGCCGCCGGGCCGTCGAGGTGCTGATGGACGACATGGACCCCTCCTAGTCGGCTCGCACAGACCAGCCCCAGACGCGACACACCGTATCGACTCCCGACCGGTCCCGCCATGCGACCTCATCGGCGATCAGGAGCGCGCACGGCCGCTGGCGATCAGTCGTGCCGACGTGGATCCAGGCAGCAGGAGGGTTGCGGTTGGTTCTCGGGCATCACCCGGCTGCGCCCACCACCGCATGCCATTGCTGCGGGCTCAGCGGAGCCGGCTCGGTCGTCGCAAGGCCGGCGCGCTGACGGGCCAGCTCGATCACCTCGGCGAGCAGGGTGCTCAGCCGGGCGGCCGGATCCGGGACGCAGGCCTCGGCGATGCCGCGCACGGCGACCTCGACGATCACCTGGGCGGAGGACTGGTTCACCGGGCCGGAGCCCATCCGGGCGGCGAACGCGAGGCCCCACCGCTTGGCGTCGGCGTGCTCGTCCAGCACCTTGGCGGCGGCCCGGGTCATCTCGGCCGTGGCGCGGGTGCGGTAGGCGTCCACCTGGCCGAGGGTGCGCAGCATCCCGACGGCGAGGCCCCGCTGCCGGTCCATCGACGCCACCGGCAGCGCGTGCATAGCGGCCACCAGGGCGACCTCGTCCTCGAACCCGGGCCCGAGGTCGCGAAGCCCGATCACGGAGGGGATGAGGGGCGCGAGCGCGGGCCGGCGGGCGTCCGGGGTGAAGTCGTTGACGAGGCGGGCCAGGTGCGCGAGCGACTCGTCGGTGCAGGCCGGTGAGTCGGTCCAGGGCTCGCCGGCCAGGTAGGACGCCAGTTCCATGAAGCAGGCGCCGCGGCGCGGGTTGCGGTGTTTGCCCCGCGCGAGCATCGGCAGCACATCGGGGACCGGATCGGGAACTCGGCTGGCACTCATGTGCCTCACCTCCACGGGGCGGATGGCATCCATCATCCGCCACTTCCGGCGCTCGTGCCAGTGGTTTTCGAGGCGTTCGGGCGCGCTCAGCCCCAGCCCTCGCCCCACTGCACCCGGCGGGCCGCCCGGTAGTCGGCACCCTGCTTCTTCGAGACGGTCACCCCGGCGGCGGTCCCGTCCGCCCGGCACAGCTCCAGCAGCACGTGCCCGGACCGGATCTGCGGGTGCCGCAGCACCCGGGCCGCCGGGCGGGTCACCGGCAGCCGGGTGGCCGCGATGTAGGCGAACTTCTCGTCCTCGTAGTCCCGGCTGCCGCCCTTGGCCGCCCGGTGGGCGACGGTGCGTTCGAGGCGGGCGACGGCGTGGCACCAGTCGTCGCCGGTGAGCGGGCACTCCTCGTGGTGCGGGCAGGGCGCGGCGAGCGTCAGGCCGGCCGCGAGCAGCTGCTCGCGCGCGGCCAGGATCCTCCGGTACCCGGCGGGCGTGCCCGGCTCCACGATGAGGACCGTCGGCGCGGCCGCGACCAGCTCGGCGACCACGGCCGCGCGAGCGGCCTCGTCCAGCTCACCCAGGACGAAGCCGCAGACCGCGAGCTCGACGTCCGCTGCGCCGTCGGGCATGGTCGTGCCGCCGAGGCGGCGCCGGGTGGTGACCAGCCGCGGTCCGGTCCCGGCGAGCAGGCGCTGTGCCAGGGCGAGGGCGTCGGCGGAGTAGTCGACCAGGCGCAGCTCGTCGATGCCGTCGAACGCGTCCGCGACCGCGGCGCTGACGCCGCCGGTGCCGCAGCCCAGATCGAGTACGCGGCGCGGCTCGAGATCGGGCACGCTCAGGCGGACCTGCTCGACGGCGGCCCGTGCGGCCGCGTAGGTCGCCGGCATCCTGGTCAGCACGTACGCCGCGGCACGCAGGCCCGAGTCGATGATCGGCGCGGACGCAGCGTGGTCGGCCAGGTAGCGCTCGCTCAGCGATCGGGCCGCGGCGGCGACCTTCGCCGACGGGTGCTCGGCGACGACGCCGTCGATCGCGTCGGAGAGCGGGGTGGGCAGGCGGTACACACGGGCAAGTATGACGTGCAACGACCCTGTGGCGAACGCGTCAATTTCAGGTAAATTCACGGTGCCCACCGGAGGCGGCGCCTTTACTGTTGGCATAGGATCTCCAGAGTTCCATCCCACGACCGAGAGCTCCGCACCGTGACCGATCTGCTGGCCAGCTACCGCGCCGGAGGTCCCGGGCACGACGAGATGCTGCAGTCCAGCGGCGCCGCCCGGGCCGCGTGGGACCAGCTCGCGGACCTCGCCGGGGTCGGGTCCTGGGAGCAGCTGGCCGGCCGCAGCGCCGATGTGCGCTCGCTCCTGGAGGACCACGGCGTCCGCTACGGCGCGGACCCGCAGGACCGGCCGTGGCTGCTCGACCCGCTCCCGGTGCTGATCGACGAGGTGGAGTGGGTCCGGCTCGAGGCTGCGCTGCGCCAGCGGGCGCAGTTGCTGGACGCGATCCTGACCGACCTCTACTCCGAGCGCCGGCTGCTCAGTTCCGGTGCGATCCCGGCCGAGATCGTGCTGGCCCACCCCGGGTTCCTGCGCGCCGTGGACGGCATCACGATCCCGGGGCCGCACCAGCTGTTCCTGCACGCGGCGGACCTGGCCCGAAACGCCGACGGCTCCTGGCTGGCCCTCGCCGACCGGACCCAGGCGCCGAACGGGCCGGGGTACGCGATGGAGAACCGGCGGGTCATCGCACAGGTGCTGGCCGGGCTGTACCGGCAGGCCAGGATCCGCCGGCTCGGGCCGTTCTACCACGCCATGCGGCTGGCCCTGCATGACGTCGCGCCGCCCTCGGCCGGGGACGCGCCGCGGGTCGCACTGCTCACGCCCGGGCCGCACTCGCGGACCACGTTCGACCAGGGTTACCTGGCCACGATGCTCGGCTACCCGATGGTCGAGGGCGAGGACCTGGTGGTCTCCGACGGGCGGCTCTGGCTGCGCTCCCTCGACGAGCCGGAGCCGGTCGACGTGCTGATCCGGCGGGTCGACGGCAGCTTCTGCGACCCGCTGGACCTGCGCGGCGACTCCCGGCTCGGGGTGCCGGGACTGGTGCATGCGGCCCGCTCCGGGGCGGTCACCGTGGTCAACACCTTCGGCAGCGGTGTCCTCGAGAACCCGGCGCTGCTCACCTATCTGCCCCGGCTATGCCGCGATCTGCTCGGCACCGACCTCCTGCTCGGCTCGGCGGTCACCTACTGGTGCGGCGAGCGCAGCATGTGCTCGCACGTGATCGCGAACCTGGACCGCCTCGTGCTCAAGGCGACCGACGCCGGCGGGCCGGAGCACAACGGCTGGGAGCTGAGCGTCGGCGAGCGCGCGGACCTGGCCGTGCGGATCTCCGCCGAACCGCACCGGTGGGTCGGCCAGGAACCGGTGGACGCCTCGACCACACCGTCGGTGGGCGCCGGCACCCTCGAACCGCGCTCCACGGTGCTGCGCACGTTCGCGGTGGCCCGGCCGAGCGGCTATCAGGTGATGTCCGGCGCGCTGGCCCGGGTCACCCCGGAGCACACCCAGACCGTCGCCCGGGTGACCCTCGGGGCGGTGGCCAAGGACGTCTGGATCCTGTCCGCCGAGCCGCAGCCGATCACCGACACCTGGCTGCGGGACGGCACCTCGGACGCACCCCGGCGGGCGGGCGCGAGCTCGATCTCCGCGGGCGCCGCGGAGGACCTGTACTGGTTCGGCCGGTACGCCGAGCGGACCGAGGCCACGATCCGCCTGATCCGGGCGGTCACGGACCGGTGGGACGACTACAACCTCGCCCCCGCGAGCACCGGCGGGCGGGCGCTGGCCGTGCTCACCGCCGCGCTCGAGCAGGTCACCACGAGCGGGAGTCTGTCCGAGCTCGTCATCGACGGCACCCGGCCCGGGACCGTGGCGTACGCCGTGGACGCGATGACCCGGTCCGCGACCGCCGTGCGCGACCAGCTGGCCGGTGACACCTGGATCGCGATGGGGTCGATCGAGCGCGCCCTGAACCGCGAGCGCGCCCGCCGCTCACCGCTGGGTTCCTCCGACGGCGGTCTCGGCCCGGTGCTGACCCGGGCCCTCGAAGGGTCGCTGGCCCTGGCCGGGATCGGCGCGGAGTCGATGGTGCGCGACGTCGGCTGGACCCTGATGGACATCGGGCGCCGGATCGAGCGCGCCCAGCACCTGGTCCGCACGCTGCTTGCCTCGGTCACCGCGCACCGGGAGCCGGCGGTCGACTCGCTCGTGCTGGAGTCCCTGCTCATCGCGAGCGAGTCCGTGATCACCTACCGGCGGCGCTGGCAGACCCACGCGCGCCTGGACACGTTCTGCGAACTGCTGCTGCTGGACGAGAAGAACCCGCGCTCGCTCGCCCACCAGGTCACCCGGATCGGTGCCGGGTTCGCGACGCTGCCCGCGCCGGCGGCGCGCGTCCAGGCCCGGGACGGGCTGCTCGCGGACCTCGTCGACCTGCTCGCCGAGTTCGACCCGGCGGGCGCCGTCCAACCCGACGAGACCGGCGCCAGGCCCCGGCTCGCCGAGGCGCTGGAGTCCCTGCGCTGGCGCCTCGAGGAGCTCGGCGCGGAGATCGCGAAGGCCCACTTCACCCGGCCGATGCCGGCCGAGTGGCTCGACGCGGCGGGCACCTGGGTACCGCGAGCCGACGAGGTCGACGCAGGCGACGCCGTCGGGCAGGACACGGCGGCGCCCGACGGCGCAGGTTCCGCCGCGTACGGGGGCGCGCCGTGAGCCGCACCCACCAGGGCGACCTGCACTACCGGCTGACCCACACGACCACGTACACCTACCCGGAGGAGGTCACCTCCTCCTACGGGCGGGCGCTGCTGCTGCCGCGACGCGGCGCCGGGCAGCAGGTGCACGCGAGCGGGCTCGCGGTCGAACCCGGCGCGGACCTGATCGCCGAGCACAGGGACTGGGGCGGCAACCGCTCCACCTACTTCCACGTCACGCAGCCGCACCAGCAGCTGCGCGTCACTGGCCACTCCGTGATCTCCACCGGGCGGCGCCGTGCCGATCCGGGCCGGCTCCCCCCGGTGCCGTGGGAGCAGGTCGCCCAACTGGTCCGGACGCTGCGGCCGGTGGCCCCCGGGGACCCGATGGGCGGGCCGGGTGCGGCGGTCTCGATCGCCGACTCCCGGCTGGCCTCGCCGATGGTCGAGCTGAGCGAGGAGGTGCGCGAGTACGCGCTGCCGTCGTTCGAACCGAGCCGGCCGGTCGCGGAGGTGGTGGCCGAGCTCGCCACCCGGATCCACGACGACTTCGCCTACCGGCCGGGCGCGACGTCGGTGTCGACCACGCTGCCGGAGGTGCTCGCCGGGCGCGCCGGGGTCTGCCAGGACTTCGCGCACCTGCTGATCGGCTGCGTGCGGTCGATGGGCCTGGCGGCGCGGTACGTGTCGGGCTACCTGGAGACCATGCCGCCACCGGGGCGGGAGAAGCTGCGCGGGGTGGACGCCTCGCACGCGTGGGCGTCGGTCTGGCTGCCCGGCGGTGGCTGGCTGAACATCGACCCCACGAACGACCAGTTCATCGACGGCCGCTACGTGGTGCTCGGCTGGGGCAGGGACTACCGGGACGTCTCCCCGCTGCGCGGCATCGTGTTCACGCCGGGGTCCGGCTCGACGCTCGAGGTGGGCGTGGACCTGTGGCCGGTCGACAAGGCCGACCTGGCCGAGCACGTCGCCGAGGTCGAGGCTCTGGTCACCCCGGCGACGCAACTGGCCCCCGCCCTCCGCTGACCTGATCCCTGGGACGGACCCGAGGACCCATCAGGCCTCGAACGTCACGTCCTCGGTGCGCGCGACGTCGGCAGTCCGGCCCGGAGCCCGCTGGTTGCGCCAGTAGAGATTGGTATGGGCGATCACCTGTTCCGGCGGCGGCGCGCCCTGCGCGCTCAGGTCCGCGCAGGTGTGGGCGTCCCCGACGAGCGTCACGTCGTAGCCGCGGACGAGAGCGCCGTGGATCGTGGCGCGCACGCACGCATCGGTATGGGCTCCCGTCACCACCACATGTCCGACCGCAGCGGCAGCGAGGGCCTGCTCCAGGCCGGTGCCCTCGAACGAGTCCTGATAGCGCTTGTGGATGATGGCCTCCGGGTCCACGTGGACCAGTTCCGGGACTCGTTCCCACGCCGGGCTCCCGCGGGGGGTGTCCGCACCGGAGTCCTGGATCCAGACGACGGGCACGCTCCTGCGGCGGGCCCTCTTCACCAGGGTGCCGATGTTCGCCACCACCTCGGCACGCCGATGCACCTCGGCCACGACGCCGTTCTGCATGTCGATCACCAGAAGGGCGGAGTTGGGCCGGGACGAGAGGGTGGTCATGAGAGGCATCTCCTGGGTGCACGGTCCCGCGCTGACGGACCAACGGTAGGCCCCACGGGCACACTCGCGGCGCCCCGGGCACCACCTGCTGGGCCGGTCGGGACCCACGAGTGCGGGATGATCGATCCTGACGGCCACGCAGGCCGCTTCGACACCACGCGCCGACCGAGGAGAATCCGTGCCCCAGATCGCCACGAACACCACCGTCTCGCGCACCGAGCTCGAGGACTTCGTCCGGACCCGCCACCAGGGCATCCTGCTCACCACCCGCGACGACGGCAGCCCGCAGCTCTCCCCGGCGACGTGCGGCCTGGACACCGGCGGCCGCCTCGTGATCTCGACCTACCCGGACCGGGCGAAGGCGGTCAACCTGCGCAAGCGGCCGGCGGCGTCGGTGTGCGTGCTCTCCGAGAAGTTCGGGGATGCGTGGGTGCAGGTCAACGGCACCGCCGAGGTCATCGACCCGCCCGACTCCGTGGAGCCGCTGGTCGAGTACTTCCGGTGCATCTCCGGTGAGCACCCGGACTGGGACGAGTATCGCGAGGCGATGCGCCGGCAGGCGAAGTCGCTGATCCGGATCACGATCGAGACCTGGGGACCGATCGCCACCGGCGGGTTCCCGGCGCGCCTCGCGGACTGAACCGGGCGGGCCGCACCACCGACCAGGGCGCCGACCGCGCTCGGGCGAGTTCCGCCGTCGGGCGTCAGTGCCGCGCGCCGTCGGCGAGCACCTGCCCGACGGCGTGGGCCGACTGGCGCACGATGCCCGGGTTGGTCTCCCAGTAGTAGGGCAACGCGATGACGGCCTGGGCGAGCGCCCAGCCGCGCCCGCGCAGCCAGGATGCGTCGTCCGCGCCGAGCGCGTCGGCGTAGGCGCGCCGACTCTCTCCGGCGAAGACGCTCCAGGCCGGCTGCAGGTCGCAGGCCGGGTCGCCGACGTTGAGGGCGCCCCAGTCGATGACGGCGTCCAGGCGGCCGTCGACCACGATCAGGTTGCCGGGGAGCAGGTCTCCGTGGATCCAGACCTCCGGCTCCGCCCAGGCATCCGCGGCAAGGGACTCCGCCCAGGAGGCCAGTGCGGCGCGGCCGTCGATCCTGCTCCCGAGCTCCGCGACGGCGGCCCGGAAGCCGTGGTCGGACTCGGCCAACGGTCCGCCCCGCCTGCCGCGCTCACGGGGATGGGCGCCGGCCGTGTCGACCCGGCGCAGCGCGGTCACGAACGCGCCGAGGTCGTGGGCGGCCCGGACGAGATCGCCGGGGCGGGCGTCGGCGCTCGACGAACCGGGCAGCCAGGTGCAGATCGACCACGGGTAGGAGAAGCCCTCCCCCGGGCTGCCGAGACCGATCTGCTCGGGGATCCGCAGCGGTAGGACGGGCGCGAGGCGGGGCAACCACACCGATTCGGTGAGCGCCTGCCCGGCGACCCAGTCCGTGCGGGGCAGCCGGACCACGAAGTCAGCGCCGAGGCGGTAGATGTCGTGATCGGTGCCGTAGTGGTCGACCGGGGCGATCGGCAGGTCGGCCAACCGGGGGAACTGGGTCGCGAGCAGCCGGCGGACCAGGTGCTCGTCGGTGGGCGCCTGGCCTGGATGCATGCTCATTGGCGCCATCGTTGCGTCACGGCGCCGACCAGGCAAGGCAATTGAGGGGCGTGGCCGGCGCCCGGCAGTCGGGCGGTGCCGTCAGTTGCGGGCGGTGAGAACCAGGGGCCCGTCCGCGGTGATGGCCACGGTGTGCTCGCTGTGGGCGCCGCGGGAACCGTCCTTCGAACGCAGGGTCCACCCGTCGGGGTCGGTGTAGATCTCGTCGGTGCCGGCCATGAACCAGGGCTCGATGGCGATCACCAGACCCGGGCGCAGCGGCATGCCGCGGCCACCCCGGCCCGCGTTCGGCACGTGCGGCTCACCGTGCATGGTGCGGCCGACGCCGTGGCCGCCGAAGTCGGTGTTCACGCCGTAGCCGTTGGCGGTGGCGACCTCACCGATGGCGGCGGAGATGTCGCCGAGCCGGTTGCCGACCGCGGCCGCCTTGATGCCGGCCGCGAGCGCCAGCTCGGTGGTCTCGATCAGGCGCAGGTCCTCGTCCTTGGGGGTGCCGACCACCACGCTGAGCGCCGAGTCGGAGACCCAGCCGTCCACGCTGGCCGCGAAGTCCACCGACACCAGGTCACCGTCGCGGAGCGTGTAGTCGTGCGGGAGGCCGTGCAGCACGGCGTCGTTGACCGAGGTGCACAGGACCTTGCCGAACGGGCTGGCCCCGAACGAGGGGTGGTAGTCGATGTAGCAGGACTCGGCGCCGGCCTCGCGGATCATCGCGTGGGCGAGCTTGTCCAGGTCGAGCAGGTTCACGCCGACGCGGGCCGCGTCCTTCAGGGCCGTGAGCACACCGGCCACGAACACGCCGGCCGGTCGCATCGCCTCGATCTCGGCGGGGGTCTTCAGTTCGATCACGGTTCCAGCCTACGGCTTTCGGCGGGAACCTCACGGGTTCGTGGCGAACGTCTCACCACCGATGGGTGTGTCGGTGCACGTGTCACGCGGCGGTGCCGTCATCATGGAAGCGCAAAGCAAAGGCCCCTCGGAGTAAGCGTCCGAGGGGCCTTGCTTGTACCTGGGCGGTGAGCGGCTGGGGATGAGTCCGCCGGCTACTCCTGCGTGAGCAGTGAGCCTCCCTTGTACAGGTACCCGATGCGGGCCGTGCGATGCGGGCGTCATCCACACCCCCGACCTGTGGACCAAGTCCGCGGGCCGGTTCATCGTCGGGATCTGCTTCGGGTATCAAGTCCGCTGATGCGGGTGTGTGGCTCCCCAGCGTCCCAGGGTCACACGGTTGCGTCGTCGCCGAGCCGAAGCTCCTGCCACGTCGCGGGTCGTACGGCCCCAGCGTCCCAGGATCCGCACTCCGTACGGATCGAGGTCCATCCTGGCCCCGCGGTGTTCGGGTTCGGGTCTCCCCGATTCCTCACTTGCTAAGGCCCGGGCTGACCGGGATCCGCACAGTCGGCGCTGCCGGTTGTGCAATCGAGCCTTGCGCTGTGGATAACAGGTCTCCCCGTCGTCCGAGCCTGCAAGGACATCATTGCCTTTCCAGTACCGCCTACCGCCCCGCCGTACGGTTGACCCGTCCGGTGGTCCGACCGCTTCGGTTGAACTCCGCCACATCAGCGCCGGCCCGTCTTCCTCGATAACTCGCCTGGGATCACTCCCGGCGTGTCGCCTTGGATCTCGAACCCGCATCCGGTGAGCTTGTGCTCCTCCTCTGCGACCGAGTCGGTGAACTCGATGGGGTTATTTCTAGTCAGGTCACCGACCGTTCGCAAGGGGTTCACCCACCCTTCTTTTATCCCCAGTTGACCCACAGGTTGCTCCACAGGTTCACCTGCGGGTTCGCCGGTTGTGCACACAGCTGTGGAACAAATTTGTGGATAAGTCGGCGCCCGGCGGGATGTGGTGACGCACGCGGGGCGTCCCTGGAGCACCGATCTCCCCGCCGGTCCACCGGACCACCACGGTCGATGCCGGCACCGCCGGACCACCCACCCGTCACCGTCTGGTCACCCTCTCGTCACCCACGCGTTTCCGGTGCGTTGCGCGCTGGCTCCACAAGCGTCACCTGCGTAAACGTCGGCGATACACACACCTGTGCACAAGGTCTGTGGATAGCGCGGTCGATACGATGGGCCCATGACGCCAGCCCCTCGCTCCCTCGTGGTCGCAGCCGCGATCCTCGACGACCTCGATGTCCCGACCCGCCTCCTCGCGGCCCGGCGAAGCGCACCGAAGTCGCTCGCCGGCCAGTGGGAGTTCCCGGGCGGGAAGGTCGAGCCGGGCGAGGACGACCTGGACGCCCTGCGCCGGGAGCTGCGCGAGGAGCTCGGCGTGGAGGTCGCGATCGGCGCTGCCGTCCCGGGCCCGGTGGGGTCCGACGGCATGGACTGGCCGATCCTGCACGGACACCGGATGCGCGTCTGGCTCGCGCGCATCACCGACGGCGATCCGGCCCCCCTCGCGGACCACGACGAACTCCGGTGGCTCGCACTGACCGAACTCGACTCGGTGGACTGGCTGGAACTGGACCTCCCGATCGTGCGCGCCGTCCAGGAGGTCACCGACGGGATCGCCCGGCTCGACAGCGTCGACTGACACCCCGGTCCACCTCCAGCCGGGCCGCGAGGCCGGTTTCACGACCGATTGGGCACCGCTGTCACGAAGTGGCATGATGCTGAGCGTGCCAAAGATCATCGGATCCACCCTCGCCGAACACCGCGCGCACGTGCGCAACAAGCTCTTCGCCGCGCTGTCGCGGCTGATGGCGGAATCCGGGTTCGATTCGGTGAGCCTGGCGGACATCGCCGCGGCGGCAGGCGTCGGCCGGACCTCGGTCTACAACCACTTCCCGGACAAGGAATCGCTGCTGATCGCGTTCATCGAGCACGAGACCTCCCACTTCGTGGCCGAGCTGACAGCGGCGCTCGCGCAGGTGGCCGACCCCCAGGAGCAGCTGCGGGTCTACGTCCGGGAGCAGATCAACCTCAAGCGCGTCTACCACCTCGCACCGGGACCGGACCTTCGCTCGGTGGTCTCGCACGAGACCGGGATGCGCCTGCGCGAGCACGTCAAGCAGGTCGAGTCACTGCTCGGCCGGATCCTCGAGGCCGGTATCGCCGACGACACCCTGCCCGACCAGGACGTCTCCGCCGTCGTTCCGCTGATCAACTCCTGCCTGTCCGGGCGGACCTTCCCCGACTCGGGACCGGAGCGCGAGCGGGCGATCACCGCCACGGAGTCCTTCGTGCTGCGCGCGGTCGGCATGCCCGAGGACGCCCTCCAACCCGCCTGAGCATTCGCCGGACCGGACCGGCAGCCCGGGTCTAGCGTCTGGCCCATGGGCTGGTTCTCCGACCTGGTCGGCGCCGCGAAGGATCGCCTGCTCCGCCGGCGCCGCGAACCCGTGCCCGCCGGGCAGCACCCGGACATCGCGTCCCTGCTCGTCCACCTGGACCTGGTCTCGTCCGGCTTCGCCGAGGGCGACGGCGTCGGCGCGTTCCACGCCATGTACCGGCGCGTCACCGAGCTCGTCGGGGACGAGATCCGCGCCGGCCGCTTCGCCGACCGCGAGTTCCTCACCCGGCTCGACGTCGTGTTCGCCGGGTACTACCTCGAGGCCGTGACCGCGTCGACACCGAACCGGGCCTGGGCGCCGGTGTTCTCGGCGCGCGCGGACCCCGGCCGCGCACCCATCCAGTTCGCCCTTGCCGGGATGAACGCCCACATCAACCACGACCTCGGCCCTGCCGTGGTGCGCACCTGCCGCCAGCTCGGGGTCCACCCGGACAGCCCGGGCGTGCGGGCCGACTACCGGCGCGTCACCGACGTCCTGGCCACGGTCCAGGAGGAGGTCCGCCAGTCCTTCCTGAGCGGTCTCGCCCTGGAGGTGGACCGGCGTTTCGCGCCCGTCGCGAACCTGATCGCCACGTGGAGCATCGCGAAGGCGCGCGAGGCGGCCTGGACGAACGCCGAGGTGCTCTGGGAACTGCGTGGGTCCGGATCCGTGGAGGAGGCGTACCTGGACTCACTCGCGGGATCGGTGGGCATGGTCGGCAGGTACCTGCTCACCCCGGTCGCCGAACCGGACTGATTGCCTGCCAAGCGCCAGAGTTGCATACTTAGGTATACCTCACCTATGTTGGGGCCATCTTCCTGACACTCCGTCGCGAAAGTTGACCCGATCATGACCCTCAGCCCCACGCAGCCCGCCGCCGACCTCCACGAGCCGGCAAGCCTGCTCCTGCGCTCGGCGACCCGGGACGTGCACGAACGCGCCGAGTCCACCGGCTTCGTCCAGAACCTCATGGGCGGCCACCTCGACGTGCGGGCGTTCGCGGCCCTGGCGACCCAGCACACCGCGATCTATGCGGCGCTCGAGGCCGCTGGGGACCGGATCCGCCGGAGTCCCGCGGGCGCCGGCCTGGTCTTCGACGAGCTTCGCCGCGGTGACGCCCTGGCCACGGACCTGGCGGCCCTCACCGCCATGATCGGCCACGACCCCCGCGAACCGATCACGGTCCTGCCGGAGACGCTCCGCTACGTCGACCGGCTCAACGAGATCGGTGACGACGTCGTCGCCTACCTCGCGCACGCCTACACCCGCTACCTCGGCGACCTCTCCGGCGGCCAGGTGATCAAGCTGATGATGCAGCGCCACTACGGGCTCACCGAGGACGGTCTGGCGTTCTACACCTTCGAGCGGATCGAGAAGATCCCGCCGTTCAAGGAGCGCTACCGGACCGCGATGGATGCCCTTGCGCTGACCGGCGCGGACCGCGAGCGCCTGGTCGCCGAGGCGCGCCTGGCCTTCGACCTGAACGCCGCCGTGTTCGACGGGCTCGGCCGGCTGCACCCGGCCGGCGAGCGCACGGCCGAGTAGCGCCGAGCAGCCGGAGCGGTCAGCCGAACAGAGGCAGACTCAGCTCCGCGACGCCGTCGACGCCAGTCCGCACCGGGATCCCCCAGTCCTGCTGGGCCAGGTGGCACGCGGGGAACTCCACGGCCGGGTCGGCATCGCAGGACGCGGCCCTGGCGCTCACATGGAGCACGCCCTCACCGGGACCGAGCGTCAGCATGCGGGTCAGGTCCGTGGAGATCCCGACGCCCTCGCGCAACAGCGAGGTTGGCGTCGCGGACACGCTGACCTGCGTGGACGGCCCGAACCGCTCGTCCAGCTTCTGCCCCGGTGCCGGGGTGAACCTGACCGAGAGCTCGAGGCGAGGCCCTACCTCGGTGACCGGCCGCTTCGTGTGGTGCGCACCGCCGTCGTGCGCCCTTCCGGCGTCCCCGAGCGGCACCCTGGTGAGGCGGTGCGCGGTGGACTCGACCACGAGGAGGTGCGCCCCGCCGTCGACCACGAGCAGCCCCGACGGCTCGGCGAGGTCCCGCGCGAGCGTGGTCACCTGCTCGGTCGCGGGGTCGTAGCGGCGCACCGCGCCGTTGTAGGTGTCGGCGATCGCGACGGAGGAGTCGGGCAGCACGCACACGTCGAGCGGGTGCTGCAGCAGCGCGTCCGCGGCCGGCCCGTCGACGTGCCCGAACTCGAACAGACCCTGCCCGACGGCGGTGCTCACGTCCGCGTCGAAGCCGCCGCTGAAGTGCACGAGCCGTAGGGCGGACGTCTCCGCGTCCGCGACCCAGACCCGGCCGTCGTCATCGGGCGCGAGCCCGGACGGCTGCGCGAACCACGCCTGCCGGATCTCACCGTTCACGAGCCCTTCGTTCATGGTGCCGCCGACGTGAGCGATGTGATCCTGCTGGTCGTCGAACTCCCAGAGCGTGTGGGTGCCCGCCATGGCCACGAGGAAGCCACCGATGCGCGGCACCCAGGCCACGTCCCAGGGCGAGGAGAGGTTGGGCAGCCTGGCGGCGCCGACGCCGTCGTGGGGCTCGTCGGCGTTGTCCGGGGCGCCGACGCGGTAGGGGCGCCCGGAGCCGGCGACCGTGGTGACGTGCCCGTCGGACAGCCGGACACCGCGGAGCAGGTGGTTCACCGTGTCGGCGACGAGCACGTCGAAGTCCTGCCACGCGCGCAGTTCGTCCGGGACCAGGCACAGGCCGTTCGGCTCGTTGAACTGCGCGAGGTGCGCGGCGCCGTCGGCCGCCCCTCGCTCACCGGAACCGATCCTGCGCACGAGCGTCTCGCCGTCGGGCTCGAGCTCGACCAGGCTGTGGTGGCCGGCGTCCGCGACGAGCAGGTTGCCGCCGGGCAGCTCGATCACCTTCGCGGGAAAGCGCAACGTGCCCGACGGTGCAGCGGGCGCCACGTAGGGGCCGTCGCCGCGGTGCAAAGTCCCCTTCGCATCGTGCTCGGCGATCAGGTCGCCGAGGAGGATCTCCAGGCTGGGGGCGTGCCCCTCCCCCGCCATCTGCGCGACGATGTAGCCCTCCGGGTCGATCACGACGAGCGTCGGCCAGGCCCGCGCGGTGTACGCGGACCAGGTCACGAGCTCGGGATCGTCGAGCACCGGGTGGGCCACGCCGTACCGCGCCACGGCGGCCACGAGCGCGTCCGGATCCGCCTCGTGCACGAACTTCGGCGAGTGCACGCCGACGATCACGACGGTGTCCCGGTGCCGTTCCTCGAGCTCGCGCAGCTCGTCCAGGACATGCAGGCAGTTGATGCAGCAGAAGGTCCAGAAGTCCAGGATCACGATCTTGCCGCGCAGGTCCGCGAGGGAGACCTCTCGGCCACCGGTGTTCAGCCAGCCCCGGCCGACCAGTTCGGACGCACGGACCCGAGGGATTCGGTTGCTCACTGGCAAAGCCTACGGCGCGGTGGCGGACCGTTCCGCCCGTCATCCGGCAGTCGTTGCCCCGCGTTCATCTCCCGTTCGCCGGCTTCCACCACCATCGGCTCAGCCCCCGACCGGTAGGAGACCCCGTGCGTCCCATCCCTCTCACCCTCGCCATGACCACCGTCCTCGGCCTCGGCGCCGTGATCGCCACCCCCACGCCGGCGCTGGCCGCCGAGACCGACATCCGCATCAACGAGGTGGCCTCGAACAGCCCCACCGACGCGCCCGACTTCGTCGAGCTGACGAACGTCGGGTCGGACCCGGTCACCGTGACCGGCTGGATCCTGCGCGACAACGACGACACCCACGGTGCGGTGCTGCCGGAGGCCACCATCGCCCCGGGTGAGTTCCTGGTCGTCGAGCCGGACCAGGGGCCGGACGGCTTCGGTCTCGGCAGTGCCGACGAGGCCCGCCTGTTCACCGCGGACGGCGTCACGCTCGTCGACTCCTACGCCTGGACGGACCATGCTTTCAGCGAGGGCCGACTGCCCGACGGCACCGGTGAGTTCGTCGACACCGAGCCCACGCCAGGTGCGCCGAACCTCGCGCGCGAGGCGCCGGACTTCTACGACGCGGACTCCACGATCGCGGTCAACGAGGTCATGTCCGACGACCCCGACGGCGGCGAGGACTGGGTGGAGCTGGTCAACACCGGCCCCGAGACGGTCGACCTGTCCGGCTGGATCCTGCGCGACGACGACGACCTGAGCGCGCTCCCGATCGCGGACGGGACCGAGCTCGCGCCGGGCGCATTCCTCGTGGTCGAGACGAACGTCACCGACGCCGGCTTCGGGCTGGGCAAGGCGGACGAGATCCGGCTCTACGTCGCCGACGGGCTCGGCCTGGTGGACTCCTACTCCTGGACCGACCACGCGTTCACCGAGGGCCGCGTGCCCGACGGCACCGGGACGTTCGTCGACACCGCCGCCACCCCCGGATCGGCGAACGTCGCACGGGAGCCCAGCTACGCCGTCGTCATCAACGAGGTGGAGTCGAACGGTGACCCGCGTGGCGACTGGGTGGAGCTGGCCAACACCGACCAGGCACAGACGGCGGACATCACCGGCTGGACCCTCGTCGACGGCGACCCGACGCACGACCCGATCGTCCTGGCGGGCACCATCGAGTCCGGCGGGTACCTCGGCATCCTCACCGAACCGCACTTCGGCCTCGGCGGCGAGGACAGCGTCACCCTGCGGGACGCGACCGGGACCGTGGTCGCCTCTGTGGCCTGGCAGACCCATGCGCCGGCCACCATCGGCCGGTGCCCGGACCTGACCGGCCAGTTCGGGGACACCTCCGAAGGCACCTTCGAACTCGTGAACGCCTGCGAGGAGACCCCCGGCCCCGAGGTCGTCGCCTCCCCGTGGCCGTTCGGGAACGACGTCCGCGACGCCGTCGCCCCGGGCACCTGGGGCGAGGACATGTCCGGCCTGGACATCGCCACCGACGGCACCGTCTACGCCGTCAACAACGACAACGGCGAGATCTTCGAGCTCACCGCGCCCGACACCGCCGGTGGCCTGTACACCATCGCGCAGTCCTGGATCCCGACCTACCCCGGCGGCGCGGGTCAGCCCGACTCCGAGGGCATCACCGTGGCCGGCGACGGCGCGATCTTCCTCTCCACCGAGCGTGACAACACCGCGAGCGGCACCAGCCGGCCGTCGGTGCTCCGGGTCGAGCTCGGCGCCGAGGGCGCGGCCAGCACCACCCACGAGTGGAACCTCACCTCGATCACCGGGGCGCTCGGCGCGAACGCGGGCCTGGAGGGGATCGAGTGGATCTCCGACGCCGACGCCACCAGGCTCGGAGTCCGGGACGCCACCGGCGCGAGCTACGACCCGGCCGCCTACGACGAGCACTTCGGCGGGATCTTCGCAGTGGCCGTGGAGCAGACCGGCGCGGTGCACCTGGTGGTGCTCGAGGCGGACGGTGCCACGACGCTGCTGCAGACGGCGGCAACGACCGAGTCGGTGCCGGTGCTGATGGGCCTGGACTGGCGCGCCGGGGGCAACGAACTCTGGGGGCTGTGCGACGAGGCGTGCGAGAACCGCAGTTCGGTGTTCGCCTTCGACGACGGCGTGCTCACCTGGCAGGTGGACCACCATGCGCCGACCGGGATGAACCCGTCGTACACCAACGAGGGCCTCGCCTTCGCGTGGTGCGCCGCCGACCCGAACGCCGCACCGACGACCCTGTGGATCTCCGACACCGCGCACGACGGCGTCTCCCTGCGGGTGGCCGACGGCGGCGTGTGCGAGCCGGCCGGCCCGGGCGAGCCCGGTCCGACCGACCCCACGGACCCCGAGCCCTCGGGCCCGACGGCACCGTCGGTGGACGAACTCACCGACCGGACCCGCGGCGGAGTCACGGGTCCCGCGACGGCGGAGCCCGGCGAGACGGTGACGTTCGCCGTTCCGGGGGCGGCCGGTGCGACCGTGCACGTGTGGCTGCTGTCCGACCCGGTGCTGCTCGGCACCGTGACCGTGAGCGCCGATGACATCCTCCGGGTGACCATCCCCGCCGACGCGGTGGTGGGTCAGCACCGGATCGTGGTCCAGGCCGAGGACGGCACGTTGATGGGCTGGGTCGAACTGGAGATCGTGTCAGCCGACGGCGGGCTCAGCGTCCCGGGCGCCGGTCCCGGTGGAGAGGGACTGGCCGCGACCGGCGTCGACCCCGGCGTCGCGGGACTCGCCCTCAGCGCGCTCGCCGCCGTGCTGCTCGGCGGCGCAGCTCTGATCGCCCGCCGTCGCCTGGTCAGCGGTCGAGGCTGATGCCCGTGTCGGGCCGGTCGGGACCTCACCCGACCGGCCCGGCGCAGGGTCAGCGGGACCCGACGAGCTCCGGCTCAGGGGTCGCCGCGTCGTCGTCCTCGGTGAACAGGTCCTCGGCGTCCGCCCGGTGGTACTGGTCTAGGTCGAGGATGCCCTCCCGCTTGGCCACGATCGTGGGCACGAGCACCTGGCCCGCGACGTTCACCGCGGTCCGGCCCATGTCCAGGATCGGGTCGATCGCGAGAAGCAGTCCGACCCCGGCGAGCGGCAGCCCGAGCGTGGACAGCGTGAGCGTCAGCATCACCAGTGCGCCGGTGAGGCCCGCGGTCGCGGCCGACCCGACCACGGAGACGAACGCGATGAGCAGGTAGTCCGTGACGGAGAGGTCGATGCCGTAGAACTGCGCCACGAAGATCGCCGCGACGGCCGGGTAGATCGCCGCGCAGCCGTCCATCTTCGTGGTCGCGCCGAGCGGCACGGCGAAGGACGCGTACTCGCGGGGCACGCCCAGGTTGCGCTCGGTGACGCGCTCGGTGACCGGCAGGGTCCCGATCGAGGAGCGGGAGACGAACCCGAGCTGGATGGCGGGCCAGGCGCCGCGGAAGTAGCGCAGCACGGGCAGCCCGTTGGCGCGCAGCAGGATCGGGTAGAGCGCGAACAGCACGAGTGCCAGGCCCAGGTAGATGGCCACGGTGAACGTGCCGAGCGGGGCGAGCAGGTCCCAGCCGTAGGTCGCGATGGCGCGGCCGATGAGCCCGAGGGTGCCGAGCGGGGCGAGGCGGATGATCCACCAGAGCACCTTCTGGACGATCGCGAGGGCGGAGGCGTTGAAGGTCAGGAACGGCTCCGCCTTGCTGCCGGTGCGCAGCGCCGCGAGACCGACCACGAGGGAGACGACCACGATCTGAAGCACGTTGAAGTTGATAGCGATCGAGCCGTCGCCACCGGCCGAGGCACCCAGCCCGAGCACGTTGCCGGGGATGAGGCCGGTGAGGAAGTCGAGCCAGCTACCGGTCCGGCCCGGATCCTCCGCGGCGTCGGCGCCGATCGAGGTGTTCTCGCCGGGCCGCAGCACGAGGCCGAGGCCGATGCCGATGGCCACGGAGATCAGCGCGGTGATGGCGAACCAGAGCAGGGTCTGCCCGGCCAGCCGGGCCGCGTTCGTGACCTTGCGCAGGTTGGCGATGGAGGCGACGATCGCGGTGAACACCAGCGGCGGCACGATGGCGCGCAGCAGGGTCACGAACGAGGAACCGATCGTACTGAGGGTCTCGGTGAGCCAGTTCGGCGCCTCCTCGCCCTCGGCGTCGACGACCGGGCCGATGGTCAGCGCGAGCCAGCCGAGTCCGACGCCGAGGACGAGGGCGATGATGATCTGCGCACTGAAGGACGGGAACCGGAGGCGGCGCTTGGCCTGCTGGTCCGGTGTGGTCGTGGACATGACGACGGGAGCCTTTCGGATCGGGACGGGGACGCCGGGACCTCCCGCTACGGTCGGCGTGGGAACGCCGGCACCCCGGGGATCTGGTCCGCCGGCCATCGTGCACGGGTCAGCGGCGCGCGTGACGACGAGACCAGAATCGTCCACGATGTGAGACCGCCTGCGCGCTCGGCCTCAGCGGCTGCCCGTCGTGCACTCCCGCGACCGGCCGGAGTGGGGAATAGTTGCCCGCAATGGGGATCACGAGGGAGTGGGTGCTGCGCCGTCGGATGGCCGCGCAGCGGCTGACCTCGTCCGGCCTGCCCGAGCCCGAGGATGCGGTCCGGCTGCTGACCTGCGTGCAGTCGCAGGAGGCCCCGAACGCGATGTGGTCGGTCGGCATGCGCACCCGGGGCGGGACCGATGACAGGGTGCGGGCCGCGTTCGATGAGGGACGCTTCCTGCGCACCCACATCCTGCGCCCCACCTGGCACTTCGTCGCGCCGCAGGACCTGCGCTGGATCCTCGCACTGACCTCGCCGAAGGTGCTCTCGTCGATGCGCGGCCACTTCGCCGGTCTCGGCCTGGACGAGGACGTGGCGGCTCGGGGTGCGGACGTGTTCCGGAAGGTCCTGGCGGGCCGCACGGCGTTGACCCGCCGGGAGATCGCCCCACACCTGGAAGCCGCCGGCCTACCGCACAAGGGCCAGCCGCTCGGGGACCTGCACCTGATGAACGAACTGCACGGGGTGATCGTCAGCGGACCGATGAAGGGCGCCCAGCACACATACGTGCTGGTGGACGAGAACCTGCCGCCGGAGCCGGCGCTCGACCGGGACGAGGCCGTAGCCCGCCTCGTGCACCGGTTCTTCGCCGGCCACGGGCCGGCGTCGATCAAGGACCTGACCCGGTGGGCGGCGCTGACCCAGGCGGACGTGCGGCGCGGGCTCGAACTCGTCGGTGACCGGTTGGAGCGGGTGGAGGTGGACGGGACCGCGCTCTGGCTCGATCCCGCGGTCCCGGCCCGGACCGCACCGGGCGCGCCCCGGGCGCACCTGCTGCCGACCTACGACGAGGCCACGCTCACCTACCCGGCACTGGGCTTCCCCGTCGCGCAGGGCCATCCGCGCGGTCCGGACGCAGACCCGTGGATCGACCCGTACGCCTCCACGGTGCTGGTCGACGGGCTCAATGCGGGCACCTGGAAGCGGGCACCGGGCCGCGGCGTCGCGCGGATCGAGTTGAACCTCGCCACCAGCCTCACGCCGGACCAGACGGCGGCGGTCGAGACCGCGGCGGACCGGCTCGCCGCGTACCTCGGGGCGGCCCGGGAGGCGTTCGTCACCTGAGCTTCTCGAGGGCCTCGAGAAGCTCCGAAAAAATCTCGGCGAGGGTGTCGATCCGGGCATCCGTCGTTCGTAGCAGGGATGAGAGGCGGATCAGAGGGACCCGCCCCGAACAGGAGGAACCGACATGACGCAGTACCTGCTCTCCATCTGGAGCACCGACCAGGAGATGGCCGACATCCCCGCGGAGGGCCTCGAGGAGGCCTACGCCCAGGTGGGCGCCTTCAACGACTCGCTCCAGCAGGCAGGGGCCTGGGTGTTCGGCGGCGGACTCGAGCCGTCCAGCACCGCCACCAAGGTCGACAGCACCCAGGGCGACGCGGTGGTCACCGACGGCCCGTTCCTGGAGACCAAGGAACAGCTCGGCGGCTTCTGGGTGATCGAGGCCCCGGACCTGGACGCGGCCCTGGCCTACGCCGACCAGGCCTCGAAGGCCTGCTTCTCGCCCGTCGAGGTCCGTCCGTTCCAGGCGGAACCGACCGAGTGAGCCGGCGATGAGCCGGCGATGAGCCAGCGATGACCACTGACGCGACCGCCGCCGTCGGGCGGGTGTTCCGTGAGGAGCACGGACGGTGCGTGGCCACCCTGACCCGCATCCTCGGCGATCTCTCGCTCGCCGAGGATGCGGTGCAGGACGCCTTCATCGCCGCCGTCGAGAAGTGGCCCCGGGACGGGACACCACCGAACCCGGGGGCGTGGATCGTGGTGACCGCACGCAACCGGGCCATCGACCGGCTCCGACGGGAGGCGAGGAGCCATGACAAGTACGCCGAGGCTGCGCTCCTGCATGCCCGCGACGAACCCGAGCCGGTGGGTCCGGTGAGGGACGACCAGCTCCGGATGATCTTCACGTGCTGCCACCCCGCCATCGCGCCGGCCGCACGCGTGGCGTTGACGCTGCGGACGCTCGGAGGGCTCACCACGCCGGAGATCGCGCGGGCGTTCCTGGTGCCCGAGGCCACGATGGCGCAACGGATCGTGCGGGCCAAGCGCAAGATCACGGCCGCGAACATCCCGTACCGGGTGCCCGAGGACCACGACCTGCCGGACCGGCTGACGTCCGTGCTCGCGGTCGTCTACCTGATCTTCAACGAGGGCTACACCGCCTCCGCCGGCGAGGACCTGATCCGTGCCGACCTGTGCGCGGAGGCGATCAGGCTCGGCCGGGTGCTCGTCGACCTGATGCCGGACGAGCCGGAGGCGCGCGGCCTGCTCGCCCTGATGCTGCTCACCGAGTCCCGGCGTGCGGCCCGCACCGGACCCGACGGGCAGTTCGTGGCCCTGGCGGATCAGCATCGCGGGCGCTGGGACACCGAACTGATCGCCGAGGGCCAGGACCTCGTGCGCGCGTGCCTGCGCCGTGGCGCACCGGGGCCCTACCAGGTGCAGGCCGCGATCAACGCGGTGCACAGCGACGCGGCCACCCACGCCGACACCGACTGGTTCCAGGTCCTCGCCCTCTACGACCGGCTGCTCGCGATGAGCCCGACGGCGGTGGTGCGGCTGAACCGGGCCGTCGCCCTCGCGCAGGTGGCCGGGCCGGGACCCGCCCTGGCGGAGGTGGACGGCATCGGCGGTGCGGGCCTGGACGGCTACCACCTGCTCCACGCGACCCGGGCACAGTTCCTGACCGACCTGGGGCGGACCGGCGAGGCGGCCGCTGCGTTGCGCCGGGCCATCGACCTGACCGAGAACGCCGCCGAGGTCGACCTGCTCACCGGCCGGCTCAGCGCGCTCGGTACTCCCCCGGCCTGAGCCCCGGTGGCTCCGGCAGATCCGGTCGGGCGGACCAGCCCGGGTCGCCTCCGGTCGGCGGACCCGGCCGCGGCCCGGGCCGACGTTGCTTCGGTTCGGCGAGCATCGACCGCACCAGTCCGGTCACGAACGCGACCGCGATGCCGAGCCCGATCGTGATGATCGGGCCGGCCGGCCCCAGCCCGGACAGTGCGCGCACCGGTCCGGCCAGCCACGACGGCGTCGGCGAGACGTAGTAGAGGAGCCCGGGCTCGCAGGCGATCGAGGCGCCGCCGGAGCCGGTCACCTCCAGCGTGGCCTGCGCGAAGAACGGCACCCCGTTGATCTCGTAGCTGCCCGAGGAGAGCGTCTCCACCTGGGTCAGGGCACCGTCGTAGGTGCAGCCGCTCCCGCCGAGGTAGTCGTTCGTGAGCAGGGTCACCAGCGAGCCCTCACCACCCTCGATCTCGGTGGTGCCCTGCCGGAAGTCGTTGCTGCCGACGATCAGGAGCATCGGAGCGGCGAGCAACGTGACCGCGCCGCACCCTGCCGCGATGATCGCGAGCGTCCGCACCAAACCGAGGAGGCTTCTCATGAGGTCAGCGTCTCCCTGCCGGCCGGCCTACCGATCCCAGCCGATGATCAGGAATGGAGAAGCCCGGGCGGCACGGGCGTGGCTAGCGTGTTTTGCATGACATCCACCCCAGCCACAACACCGTCGGTCGCCAGGTGGCGCGACCGGCTACTCGTGGCCCTGATCGTCTGGTTGGTCGTTTCCTTCACCGCCGGCGCAGTCACCAAGTTCATGCCGGGCGAGACCTTCTTCGGGCCGCCGTACTCGGTCAAGTTCGAGAACTGGGGCTATCCGGCGTGGTTCAGGTTCCCAGTTGGCATCGGAGAGCTGGTTGCCGCCGTGGCGCTCCTGTTCCCGCGGCTTCGGTTCCTGGGGGCGAGCCTGTTGATGATGATCACGGCGGGGGGATTCGTGACGCACCTGGCGAGCCAGGACCCGTTCGTCGAGAGCGTCTCGGCACCGCTGCACCTGGTGCTGGCAACGATCCTGGCCATGGCGACCCGACCGGTCGACTGGCGCGAGTTCGGCACCTTCCCGAGAATGACCGGAGCCTTTGGACTGTTCCGTCGGCGCCGAATCGATCCGGTGCTGCCGGTGAAGTGACTCGCTCCTGCGCATCGCGTCGCGTCCGGTTCGGACTGCAGCGTCCGCCGGGCGGTCAGGGCAGTTCGGCGAAGCGACGCTGGATGGTGGCGAGGTCCCGCGCGCCGAGCGAGCCGAACGGCTCCGGGTCGATCCCCGCCTTCGCGCCGGTGCCGGCACGCTTCCAGGTGGCGATCACCTGGCCGCCCCTGACCACGGTGGACCGGAACATGCCGTTGCCGCCGGGCACGATCCGGTCCTCGAACTCCTTCGGCACGGTGAACGTGCGGTCGGCGTAACCCAGCACGAACTCGTCGAACCCGGGCAGCAGCCGCAGCCGGCGTGCGTCGGCGCCGTGGTCGGCGAGCAGGTCCGGCAGCGCCGGGTCCATCAGGTGCTCGGTGCCGTCGATGTCGACGGCGGTGAACTCGCTGCGGACGGCGGCCACCCCGGCCCGGGCCTCGGTGAGGGTGAGCGAGGCCCAGCGGGCCAGGTCCCGGTCGGTGGCCGGGCCGTGGCTGCGCAGGTACCGGCGGGCCCACTCGGCCAGGCCCTGGTCGCGGGTCGAGACGCACCGGCTCGGGGATCCAGTGCCGGTAGCCGACCACGAGCTGCTCGGTGCCGGACATCGGCCCGAGGACGAGCGTGGTCTCCTGGCAGAGTTGGCCGAGCAGGTGCACCGCCGTCTGTGACTGCACCAGCAGGCCCGCCGCGTCCCAGAGCCCGAACAGGTCCGCGCGGCGCAGGCCCGCTGGGGGTGTGGTCGCCTCGCCGTCCGCCGGAGTGAGGCGCGCCGGCCGTGCGGGCTCATCCGCGAGCGCGCCGAGGGCCACCTCCCGGGCCTTGTCCAGGACGGCGTCGGTGATGCCCAGTTCGGTGCGACGGCGGGTGGCGCCGGCGATCATCCGCGGGCCCGTGATGTCCAGCATCCAGCCGAGGTCCTCGGCCGGCACCAGGTGCAGCGTTCCGCGCATCGGCCACGAGCGGACCACCTCCCCCGCGGCCAGGGCGGCCGCCACGGCCTGGCGAGTTCCGCCGTCGACCCGTAGTGCGATGGACGTGAGTGCACCCGGGAGGTCCTGCGCCTGCGCCGCGCCGAGGTGACGCACCGCGTCCGCGGGCCTCGCCGGGCGCGGCCCGGCGAGGCGCTGCGCGAGGAGGCGGAGCAGGGCGAGGTCCCGGCGCGTGAGCATGCGTGCGAGTATGCCAAGGACCACCGTCAGCCAGGCCCTGTGGCGATCAGGGCTGCAACCGTGCCCGCAGGTAGGCGATCACGTTGATGAGCGCGGGGTTCATCGTGTCCCGGCGCCAGCAGGCGTGCAGCGAGACCTGCGGCGAGGGCCCCACCACATCCCGATAGATCACGCCGTCGAAACTCATGGCGGCCGCGGATCGAGGCACCACGGCGACACCGCGGCGGGCCCGCACCAGGGCGAGCGCCGTGGAGAGCTGGGAGACGCGTTGCGCGGCCACGAAGTTCTCGCTTCCCAGCAGCCGCACGCAGAGGTCGTGCAGGTAGTGCGTGCCGTCCTCGGCGTACTCGAGGATGGGCTCGTCGATGAGATCCGCCGGGGCGATCGGCCCACCGGTCTGAGCGAGGTGATGGCCGTCGGGGAGCGCCACGATCAACGGCTCGGCGTGGACGGGTTGGGCCTCGAGCTCCTCGGTCGGCACCGGCGGGCGCACCAGGCCGAGGTCGATCCGGCCGTCGGCGAGCGCCTGGAGCTGTTCGGCCCCGCTGAGCTCGACCAGGGCGACCTCCAGCTGCGCGAGCTCGAAACTGATCTCGGTGAGCAACGGTTCCAGGATGCTCAGTGCCGCGGCGCTGATGAAGGCGACCTGGATCCGGCCGGCCTGGCCGGCTGCCACCCGCCTCGCGGTCTCCGGTGCACCGTCGGCGAGGGAGAGGATGCGGCGGGCGTCGCGCAGGAACACCTGGCCGGCCACGGTCAGCTGCACGCCACGCGGACCGCGGTCGAACAGGGACACCCCGACCGCACGCTCCAACGCCTGGATCTGCCGGCTCAGTGGCGGCTGGCTCATCAGCAGGGCCTGCGCCGCGCGACCGAAGTGGCCGTGCTCGGCCACCGCGACGAACCCGCGCAGTTGAGCCAACGAATACATCATGCGGGAAAGGTATCAAGCGATGCGAAAACGGCCTTGGACGAGTATCACGACGAGCGCTTAACCTCCATTCAGTCGCCACCCCCGTTCTGACCTAGGAGATCTGCGTGATCAGCCTTTCTGCCGTGATGACCCCTGCCCGAGCCGAGGACGTCTGCGCACCGGCGACGCGTGAGTGGCTGGAGTCCACGTTCGCCGTGCGCTGGGGTGGCGAGGAACTCGGCTCCGCCGAGGTCGCCGAGCTCGTCACCGGCGCGGACGTGGTGCTCACCAGTTGGGGCACGCCGCACCTGGACACGGCACTCCTGACCGCGGCCGGCGCCCCGAAGGTGGTGGCCCACGCGGCCGGGTCGGTGAAGCGCCTGATCGACGCCGATGCGATGGCGGCCGGCACGGCCGTGTTCTCGGCCGGCGAGCGGATCGCCCTCTCGGTCGGTGAGTACTGCCTCGGCGCGATCCTGACCCTGCTGCGCCGGCTGCCCGAGCTCGATCAGGCCATCCGGCGCGGCGGGTGGAAGCAGCCGCAGCTGCGTGGCTCGGAACTGACCGGGCGCACCGTCGCACTGGTCGGCGCGAGCTCCACGGCGCGCGCCCTGATCCGGCTCCTCAAGCCGTTCGCCGTCGACCTGTGCGTCTACGACCCGTACCTCAGCGCCGAGCGGGCGGCCGAGCTGGGGGTGCGCCAGGTGTCCCTGCTGGAGGTGATGGGCGCCGACGTCATCTCCATCCACGTGCCGAGCACACCGGAGACCGCGGGCCTCATCGGCGCGGACCTCATCGGCGCGATCCGTCCCGGCACGGTCCTGATCAACTCCGCGCGCGCCGCGACGCTGGACGGCCCCGCCGTCACCGAGGCGATCCGCGAGGGCCGGATCCTCGCCGCCCTCGACGTTTTCGAGGTCGAGCCACCGACGCTCTCCGCCGAGCTGTTGACGGCGCCGAACGTGCTCCTCACCCCGCACGTCGCCGGGGACACCGTCCAGGGGCACGCGGACCTGACCGCATTCGTCATGGCGGACGTCACCGCGTGGCTCCGGGACGGCACCCGGGGCGCCTCGTTCGTCGACCCCGAGCGTCTGGCAGTGAGCGCGTGAGCGCCGTGCAGACGGCTCCCCGCGCCGGTGCTCCGCGGGTCAGCAGCCGGATCGCCGCCGTGGAGGTGTTCGCCGTGCCGGTGCCCTTCAAGCACCGGTTCGTGCTGGGCAGCGGGTCGGTCGGTTCGGCGCACCAGGACGGGGACGTGCTGTTCGTCAGGATCACGGCTGACGACGGACAGGTGGGTTGGGGCGAGCAACGCGCCCTCCCGAGCTGGAGCCACGAGACCATCGAGACGATGGCGGTGATCGTCCGCCGGTACCTGACGCCCCTGCTCATCGGCACCGACCCTACCCAGGTGGAGGCGTTCCACCGGCGCGCGAGCGCACTCCTGAGCCCGTCGGTCTCCAGCGGCTTCCCGTTCGCCCGCGCCGCCGTGGACATCGCCCTGCACGACCTGGCCGGCCGGGTCCTCGGGCTGCCGGTGCATGCCCTGCTCGGCGGGGCCACCCGTACGGAACTGCCACTGTGCTCCGCGATCGGCGTGGACCCGCTCGACGTGATCCGCGACCGGGTGCTCGAGTCCGGCGCGATGCACGCGTTCAAGGTGAAGATCTCCGGCGACATCGACGCGGACGCGGCCGCGGTGCGCACCGTCGCCGACCACGCCGGCGGCAAGCCCATCTGGCTGGACGCGAACCAGTCATATCGACCGTCGGCCGTGCGACAGCTCCTCGAGCGGATCGCGGACGTGCCACACCTGTACTGCCTCGAGCAACCGGTCCCGAGCGTGGACTGGGGCGGGATGAGACGGGTGCGGGAGATGGTCGACCTTCCCATCGCCATCGACGAAGGCAGCTTCAGCAGCGCCGACCTCGCCCGGAGCGCCACGCTCGACCTCGCCGACCTGGTCGTGGTGAAGGTCTGCAAGTCGGGCGGCCTACGCGCGGCACAACGCACGGTGGCGGTGGCCGAGGCGCACGGACTCGAGGTGCTCGCGAGCGGCCTCACCGACTGCGGGATCGGGTTCGCGGCCGCCCTGCACCTGTTCAGCCTCGTCGACCTGGCGCTGCCCGCCGAGCTGAACGGCCCGGAGCTGCTCGCCGAACTGTTCGTGGACGGGTTGCAGATCACCGACGGCGTGGCGCAGGTCCCGAACGGTCCGGGGCTTGGCATCGAGGTCGACGAGGACCGGATCCGCGCGCTGGCGCGGCCCTTGAACTACGGAGAACAGGACTGATGGCGATGACACAGCATGGACACGCAGCCGTGGCCCCCGCGGACCACCAGGCGGGCGTGCTGTCCCGGGACCGGGTCACCTGGTCGGTCTTCGCCAAGCCCTGGGCCGACCTCTCCGGAGCACAGCTCGGCAGCCTCGTCTCGGAGATCGGATTCGCCGGGGTCGAGATCCCGGTGCGACCGAACAGCTTCGTCACCCCACAGCGGGTCGAGGCGCGCCTGCCCGAGTTCGTGGCTCAGCTCAACGACTCCGGCGTGGTCCCGATCAGCGTCGCCGCCGACCTGACGGAACCGACGTTCGCGGCCTGCCAGGCCTCCGGTGTGCCGACCATCCGGGTGATGGCGCCCATCGAGGCGGACGGCTACATCGCGTCGGTGGCCCGGTTCCGGGCCCAGCTGCAGCAGTCGGCCCGGTGGGCCCGACAGTACGGCGTGAAGGTGGGCGTCCAACCGCACCATGGCCGGTACGTGGCGTCCACCGCCCAGGTGCTGGACCTGCTCGACGGGCTTCCGCACGCGGACTTCACCCTGATCTGGGACGCCGCGCACGACGCACTCGCCGGCGACGACCCGACGCTCACCCTGGAGATCGCGGCGCCGCGGCTGGACATCGTGAACCTGAAGAACGCGGTCTACCGGCAGCTCCCGCCCGAGCCGGGTCATGAGTCCGCCGGCCGAACCCGGACGCAGTGGCGCTCGTGGTTCGTGGAGGGCGCAGACGGGTTGTCCGACTGGTCGACCGTGATGACCCAGCTGCGTGCCCGCAACTACGCCGGACCGGTCTGCCTGAGCGCCCAGTACACCGAGCCCGACGGCCCGCTCATCGAGGTCGTGGCCCGTGACCTCGCGCTCGCCCGCCGGCTCTACGAGAGCGCCGCCGCGCCGGCCTGACCGGCGGCACCTCCGACCACTCGTCGACCCGCATCCAAAGGAGGAGAGCGTGAGTCACACCGCGACAAGCCCCGTGCTGGCACGCGATCGCAACGGCCCAGCCGGAACCGAGCCGGCCGGGAGCCCGGCACCACGACGGCAGATCCGCTGGCATCAGCGGTTCCTTCGCGACCGTGCCCTGATCATGATGGCGCTGCCCGGCCTGGCCCTCGTCCTCGGCTTCCACTACCTGCCGCTGGTCGGGAACGTGATCGCGTTCCAGGACTACGTCCCGTTCCTGCCGTTCGGGTCGAGTCCCTGGGTGGGCTGGGAGAACTTCGAGATCATCTTCAACGGCGACCCGGCGTTCCTGCGTGCGCTGCGGAACACCTTGGTCCTGACCCTCGTCCAGGTGCTGTTCGTCTTCCCCGCTCCGATCGCGCTGGCGCTGCTCCTGAACAGCCTCCTCTCCGAGCGCGTGAAGCGGGTGGTGCAGTCGATCCTCTACATGCCGCACTTCCTGTCCTGGGTGATCGTCGTCGCGGTCTTCCAGCAGATGGTCGGCGGGAGCGGGCTGCTCAACAACACCCTGCGCGCGCACGGCCTCGACCCCATCTCGCTGATGGGCAACTCCGACCTGTTCGTGGGACTGCTGACCACCCAGGTCATCTGGAAGGACACCGGGTGGGCGACGATCCTGTTCCTGGCCGCCCTCTCGCAGATCGACTCCTCGCTCTACGAAGCGGCGAGCGTGGACGGCGCGTCCCGGACCCGGCAGCTCTGGCACGTGACGCTGCCCGGCATCCGCGGGCTCATCATCCTGCTGCTGATCCTGCGGCTCGGTGACTCGCTGACCGTCGGCTTCGAGCAGATCATCCTGCAGCAGCAGGCCGTCGGGCTCGCTGCGAGCGAGGTCCTGGACACCTACGTCTACAACAACGGGATCGTCGGTGGCCAGTGGGGCGTGTCGGCCGCGGTCGGTCTCGTCAAGGGACTGGTGGGGGTGCTCCTCGTGCTCGGCGCCAACAAGGTGGCCCACATCTTCGGCGAGGCAGGGGTGTACAAGTCATGAGCGCCTCACGTCGCCTGGATGCCCCGCCGATGCCGGCACGCGTCCTGAAAGGCATCGCGCTGACGGTGATCTGCGCGCTCGTCATCATCCCGTTCGTGGGCATCCTGTCCACGAGTCTGGCGAGCCGGGAGCAGGTCAACGCGGCGGGCGGCTTCGTGCTGCTGCCCTCGAGCGTGACCCTGGACGCCTACCGGTCGATCTTCGCCGGCGGCGTGGTCTCGCAGGCCATGCTCGTCAGCATCGGGATCACCCTGGTGGGCACCACGGTGAGCCTGGTCGCCTCGACGATGCTCGCCTACGCCCTCTCCCGGCACGGCTCGTTCGGGCAGAAGCCCATGCTGATGCTCGTCCTCCTGACGCTGCTGTTCTCCCCCGGGATGATCCCGAACTACCTGGTGGTCAAGGAGTTCGGACTCCTCGACAGCTACTGGGCGCTGATCCTGCCGACGGCCCTGAGCGGGTTCAACGTGATCGTGCTGCGGGCGTTCTTCATGGGCGTCCCGGCGGAACTGACCGACTCCGCAAGGATCGACGGCGCGGGCCACCTGACGATCTTCACCCGGATCATGCTCCCGCTGTCCAAGGCGGTCCTCGCCGTGATCGGGCTGTTCTACGCCGTCGGCTACTGGAACGCGTTCTTCAACGCGCTCCTGTACATGAACGACTCCAGCAAGTGGCCACTACAGCTCGTCCTGCGCACCTACGTCGTGAACAACGCCGAGCTCGGGGCCTCCGACCTCGGCGCCACCGTCGACGTGGTACCGCCCCAGGCCTCGGTCCAGATGGCCATCCTCGTCGTCACGATCGTCCCGATCCTGATCGTCTACCCGTTCCTCCAGAAGCACTTCGCCAAGGGCGTCCTCACCGGAGCAGTCAAAGGCTGACTGCTCGGTGCCGAGACGGCCCGACCCCCGGAAACGAAAGGAATGCATCATGAGCAGTTCCATCTCGCGTCGCACCGTCCTGCGTGGCGGCCTCGGAGGACTGGCCGCGCTCGCGGCAGCCCCGGTCCTGGCAAGTTGCTCCGGTTCGTCGGAGGGCGGTGACGGGGACGATGCCGCGGCATCCGCATCCGCCGCAGCCTCGGTGCTGCCGAACTACATCCCGTACCAGGGCGTCCAGCCCGACATCACGGGCGAGGGTGGCATCCCGAACGTGTTCTTCGCCTACCCGGCCGACCCGCAGCCGGCCACCACCGAGAAGCCGGGCGACGGCAGCCCGATCTCGGCCTCGATGGGCACGTTCGCGCCGATCCCACCCACGGCCGACCGCAACCCCTACTGGGCCGAGCTGAACGAACGGGTCGGCTCCGAGCTGCAGCTGTCCATCACTCCCGGAGCCGACTACCCCCAGCGGTTCGCGACGGCGGTGGCCGGCGACAACCTGGGCGACATCTTCAACGTCGACGGCGCGCTGTCCCAGCTGCCGCAGTTCCTCGAGGCCAAGTGCCAGGACCTCACCGAGTTCCTGGCCGGGGACGCGATCGCCGACTACCCGTTCCTGGCGAACCTGCCCACCGACTCCTGGCGGGGCACCGTGTTCAACGGCAGGCTCTACGGGCTCCCCGTGCAGCGTGGCATCACGGGGTCCCAGATCATCTTCACCCGGGATGACCTGTTCGAGGCCCGGGGCGTGGATCCCTCGTTCGGCAGCCTCGACGAGTTCCTGCAACTGTGCCGGGACATGACCGATACCCAGGCCAACGTGTGGGCCCTCACCGAGGTACCCTTCGTGGTCCTCCAGGCCATGGCCGGCATCCAGAACGAGTGGATGGCCGACGGTGGCGGATCGTTCACCCACGCGCTCGAGGTCCCCGAACAGAAGGATGCCTTGGAGTTCGGCCGGAAGCTGGTCGAGGAGGATCTGGTCCACCCGGACGGCGTCGGCGGCGCGAACGCCGACGCCAAGGCCTGGTTCAGCCAGGGCTCGGCCGCCGTGATCGAGGACACCTACACGGCGGTGGCGGGATTCTTCGCCCGGAACACGATCGGCGACGCCTACCGGCTCGGCCTCCAGGTCGCGCCCGGTCCCGATGGTGAGCCGGCCCCGATGTGGCAGGGCATGCCGAACAACTCGTTCACGTCGCTGGCGCAGGCCGATCCGGACCGGATCAGGATGCTGCTGAAGGTGCTGGACTGGCTGGCCGCACCGTTCGGCACCGAGGAGCACCTGTTCCGCAGCTACGGCATCGAAGGCGTGACGTTCGAGTTCGACGGGACCGAGCCGGTGCTGAACCAGGACGGTCTGGCCTACACCGCGAACGGCGCGTTCCCGGTGGAGTACCTCGTCGATGCGCCGAAGGAGACCTACTTCCCCGGCATGCCCGACGTCGCCCAGGCCGTCTACGACCACCAGGCGATCGCGGTTCCGGCGAGCTCGCTGACGGCGGCCTGGGGTTTGTACTCCGAGACCCAGGGCCGGGTCGGCGGGCAGTTGTCGACCATGCTGACCGACGCCCGCAACGGCATCCTGCTCGGCCGCGAGCCCGTGGACTCCTGGGACGACACGGTCGCCCAATGGCGCTCCGGTGGTGGCGACGACATCCGGGCCGAGTACGAGGAGGCCTACGCGGCGCTCGAGTCCTGACGCAGGATCCGCGGCGACGCGATGAGCGTCGCCGCGGATCCTGCGTACCACCAGGGCCACCACGGTCATCGACGCCGGGATCGACGGCGCCGCTGCGGTGCCCGGCGCCGGCGCAGTACCAGGACGGCACTGTCGTCCCGCGGCGGCGGATCGAACGCCCGGGCCGGCACGTGGGCGCCGACCTCGGCGGTGAACCCGCTCGGCGGCGCGGACGCGTACCTGTTCGCCATCCACCTGGGCACCACCAGGTCCGCCCGCCGAAGCGCCGAGTCGCGCCCGGTCAGCCGCCGCACCAGCGCCGCGGCGGCCGCGTACGGCGGGTTGGCCACCACGCGGAACGGACGGTGCGGCAACGGCACCTCGAGCATGTCACCCTGCACCACGGTCACCTGGTCATGACCGGCGACGGCGTCGCGGAGCCGGCTCGCGCGGCCGGCATGCAGTTCCACGGCGATCACCCGGGCCCCACGGGCCGCCATCGGCACGGTCAGCGCACCGGTGCCCGACCCGAGGTCGAGGACGAGGTCGGTGTCGCGGACGGAGATGCCGTCGAGGATCCGCTCAGCCCAGGTCCGGCGCAGTCGATGCCAGCCCCATCGTCGTTGCCCGTTCCCGGGCACGACGCACCATCATGAAGTAGTTGCTCATGGCCGCCACGGTAGGGTCCGCCTGCCGGTGCCGACAACGGATTATCGCAGCGCCGACACCCGGTCACCGGGCTCCGGGACGCGGTCGCGGCGCCCGAGCGCGGAGGAGACGATCAGCGCCGCTGCCGGGACGGTCCCGAGGATGAAGCCGCTCGGACCGATCAGGGCGACGGCGGTCACGACCCAGACCAGCAGGACCCAGCCGACGTAGCCGGGCAGTCGCTCGCCGCGCCGTCCCAGCCGGACGGTGAGCAGGCCGAGCAGGGCCAGCACCGGCACGAAGCCACCCGGTAGCGCCCAGAACGTGGCCAGCGAGAGGGGGTCGGGGCCAGCCCCGCGCAGGCCGCCGGCGAACCACTCGGCCCAGTAGGGATGCACGGCGAGGGCGATGGTGTGGAGCACCGCGATCGCGACCATGGCCCAGCCGGCGAAAACGGTGAGGCGTTGAGTTCTCATGTCGGCAAGCCTTGCGGGTGGCCCGGTTCGGCACGCCACCCGGGCGAGGGGTCGTGGTCCCCCGAGCGAGGGAACCGTGCCGCTACCGTGAGGCCATGAGTGACGTCCTCACGGTGACCACGGACTCGGGCGACCTTCCGGTGCACAGGTGGCTGCCGCCGTCGGGCACCGGCCCCGGCCTGCTCCTGCTGCAGGAGATCTTCGGTGTCAGCGACTACATCCGCGGCCGCGCTGCGGACCTGGCGCGGGCCGGCTACGTCGTGTACGCGCCCCAGCTGTACTGGCGTCTGGACGCGGGAGAGCTGGACGAGAAGGACCCGGACCTGCTCGGCAGGGGCATGGCGCTCGCCCAGCAGCTGCCCTGGGCGGACGCCCTCGCCGACGCCCGCGCGAGCCTGACGGCGTTGCGCGCCGCCCCCGAGGTGAGCGGCGGCGTCGGCGTGATCGGGTTCTGCTACGGCGGCGGGCTCGCGTTCAACGTGGCCGCGCTCGAGCCCGTCGACGCGCTCGTCTCCTACTACGGCTCCGCGCTGCCGAACCTGCTCGACCTGGCGCAGGCGGTCGGCACCCCGAGCCTGCACCACTTCGGGACCGCGGACGCCTACATCCCGCTCGACGTGGTCGAGAAGATCCGTGCCGCGGTCACCGCCGACAACGACCGCGCCGAGTTCGAGCTGCACGACGGCGCCGGGCACGCGTTCGACAACCCGAACCCGGCCTTCCACCACGCCGGGGCCTCCGCCGCCGCGTGGCCGCACACCCTCGCGTTCCTGGGCGAACACCTCGGCGCCGCCCAAGGTTGATCGCCTACCGTGGGCACCATGTCCCGCGGATGGAAGATCCTGCTCGGCACCCTGGTGCTGCTGGTCGTGCTGCTCGGCGCCGCGTTCGGCGTCGACCGGTACCTGGTGGCGCAGACCGAGGCGCAGCTCGAGGAGGAGATCACCACATCGGTGCCGGAGCTCTCCGGTGACATCGACGTGGAGATCGGCGGCTTCCTGTTCCTGCCGCAGGTCCTCGCCGGTCGGCTCGAGGATGTGCGGTTCACCGCCGCCTCGGCCACCTATCAGGACCTGACATTCCAGGACGTGGACGTGCGACTGCTCGGCGTGAGCACGGGCGAGCCGCGCACCGTGGACGACGTGGACCTGCGGATGACCCTGCCCGTCGAGACGTTGCAGGCGGCGCTGGCCTCCTCCGAGGACGTGCCCGAAGGAGTCGGGATCGATGTGGTCGACGGCGAGCTCGTCGCCACGGCGAACCTGCTCGGGCTCCCGATCACGGTCGGCCTTGAGCCGGTCGCGAACGGGAACTCGATCAGCGTCACGCCCACGAGCTTCAGCATCGCCGGCGCGACCGTGTCCGCCGAGGACGTCCCGGGGAACCTGATCGGCGACCTCGGCGGCCTGGACGTGCCCATCGACCAGCTGCCCGAGGGCGTCGAGCTCACCGAGGTCGTCGTGCTCGACGGCGGTGTCCAGGTCTCGATCACCGGCACCGATCTGGCCCTGGACGAGCTTTCCGTCGGCTGAGTCCCCGAGCCGGAACGGCGCGCGTGCCCGGCGGCGGCGCCCCGGGGCCGGCCGCCGGCTAACGCAGGTCGTCCGCGCGGCCGACCACCTTGGCGATCGCGCGCCCGACGGCGCCGATCTGCTCCTCGGACCCGAGCAGCACCGACTGGGTCAGCCAGAGCGTGTCGCTGCTGACGAGGTCTGCGTTCGGGCAGTCCGCCTCAGGTACCGGCTGGCCCAGCTTCGACGCCAGGGCACCGGACTCGCGCAACAGGGCATCGTTGCGGTGCAGGGGGACGTACCCGGTGGCGGCCGGGATGCCCTCGGCCGCGAGCGCCGCGGCCGCCGCATCGCGCAGCCCCTGCGCGCCGAGCCCGGGAACCCGGAACAGGAACAGGTGCCGCCCGTGCGCCGTGACCCGTTCGTCGGTCGGCGCAACGACCACGCCCTCCACGCCGGCGAGCTGCTCGGCGAGTGCCAGGGCGTTGCGTTCGCGGAGCTGCTGCTGCTCCGGCAGCCGGGCCAGTTGGGCGCGCAGGATCGCACCCTGGAACTCGGTGAGCCGCAGGTTGTACCCCACGGCGTCGTGCTGGTACCAGCCGCCGCCGGGCACTCGGCCCACGTTCACCAGGGAGTACACGGCGCCGGCGAGGTCCTTGTCGTTGGTCGTGACGATGCCTCCCTCACCCGCGCTCAGGTTCTTGGAGGACTGGAAGCTGAACGTGCCGAGGTCGCCGATCGTGCCGACGCCGCGACCCTCCCACTGCGCGCCGGCGGCCTGCGCGGCATCCTCGATGATGGTCAGGCCGAGCCGGCGGCCGAGCTCGGCGAAGGCAGTCATGTCCGCCACGTTGCCGGCGAGGTGCACCGGGATGACGGCCTTCGTGCGCTCGGTGACGACGGACTCGACCGCGGCCGGGTCGAGCAGATGGCTGTCCGCGTCCACGTCGGCGAACACCGGGACGGCCCCGACGAACAGCGCCGCCGCGGCGGTGGCGATGAACGTGTAGGGCGGCACGATCACCTCGTCCCCGACGCCGACCCCCGCCGCCCGCAGGGCCGCGACCAGTGCGAGGGTGCCGTTGCCGAGCGCGATCGCGTGCTCGGCCTGCTGGCTCCGGGCGAACTCCCGCTCGAACGTCGCGACCACGTCGCCGTGGGTACTGCCCCAGGCGCCCGAGTGGAGCACCTCGAGCAGTCCGCGCTCCTCCTCGGGGCCGAACCGGGGCCAGCTCGGAAGGGCGGGCAGCCCCTCCAGTTCGGCCGGGCCGCCGTTGATGGCGAGGGACGGTGTGGCAACGGTCATCGCATGCTCCAATTTAGGCCTGCCGGATTTGGGATTAGGTTAGCGACAAAAATAGTGCGAGTCGATAGTGTGAAGGCGCTGCGTCATCCACGGTCCACCACGATCCACCAGGAGAGCACCCCATGTCTGACGTCCTTGCGCTCGACGGCGGCGCCCCCGTGCGCACCGCACCCTTCCCGTCCGTGCAGTCCGCCGAGGGCCGCACCCTCGGCGCCGCGGAGGAGGACGCGGTCCTCGCGGTGCTTCGCAGCGGCCGGCTGAACTCGACGGTCGGCGAGGTGACCAGGGGGCTGGAGACCGACTTCGCGGCCTATTACGGCGTGCCGCACGCGATCGCCTCCTCCTCCGGAACCGCGGCGATCCACCTCGCCGTGGCGGCCGTGGACCCCGAGCCGGGCGACGAGATCATCACCACCGGACTCAGCGACGCCGGCACCGTACTGCCGATCCTTGCCCAGAACGCGGTCCCCGTGTTCGCCGACGTCGACCCTGCCACCGGCAATCTCGACGTGGCCTCGGTGGCCGCCAGGATCACACCCCGAACCCGCGCGATCATCGCCGTGCACCTGTTCGGCCAACCCGCTCCCGTGGTCGAGCTGCGCGCGCTGGCCGATGCACACGGCATCGTGCTGATCGAGGACTGCGCACAGGCGTACCTCACCCGGACCGGCACCGGCGGCGCACTCGCCGGCACCGTCGGCCACCTCGGCTGCTTCAGCCTGCAGCAGTCGAAACACATCACCGCCGGCGACGGTGGCCTGACCATCTCCTCCGACGCGGCGCTCGCCCGCCGGGCCAGGCTGTTCGCAGACAAGGCCTGGCCACGGGACACCGACGAGCGCACCCACCTGTTCCTCGGCCTGAACTACCGGATGACCGAGCTGCAGGCCGCCATCGCCAGGGTGCAGCTGACCCGGCTCGCCGGGGTCGTCGAGGCCCGCCGGAGCACCGCGGCGACGCTCACGGAGATCGTCGACGGGCTGGACGGCCTGAGCGCGGCACCGCCGGACGGGAACAGCTACTGGCAGTACCCGGTGTTCCTGGACACCGTCCGCGCCGGCGCCGATGCGCACTGGTACGCGCGCGCACTCCAGGCCGAGGGCATCCCCGCCTCCGGCGGGTACATCCAGCGCCCGCTCTACCGCACCCCGGTGCTGGCCGAGCGGCGCACCTACGGGACCTCGGGCTTTCCGCTCGCAGGCCCCCCGGCAGACGTGGCCCAGGAGTACCGCCCCGGCCTGTGCCCGGTGACCGAGGAGCTGATCGACGCCCGCCTGCTGGTGATCGCCTGGAACGAGCGGTACGGCCCCGGCGACGTCGCCGACATCGTGACCGCGCTGACCAAGGTCCACGCTCACGCGATCGCGGCCCCGGGCACCCTCGAGCCACGCACGGGAAGGATCGCGTCCAGTAGCCGATGAGTGTAGGGGTGCTGCGGGTCACCGAAGATGGCCCGCCGCTCCCCGCGCTCGACGATGGCACCGTCCTTCATCACCGCCACCTCGTCCGACATGCGCTCGACGACCGCGAGGTTGTGGGAGATCAGCAGATAGGCGACCCCGAGGCGCTCCTGGATCTCGGCCAGCAGGTCGAGGATCTGCGCCTGGATCGAGACGTCGAGCGCCGAGGTCGGCTCGTCACAGACGAGCACGTCGGGCTCCGGGGCGAGTGCCCGGGCGATGGCGATGCGCTGCTGCTGTCCGCCGCTGAACTGCTGCGGATAGCGGCGCGCGTCATCCGGGGAGAGGCCGACCAGGCGCAACAGCTCGGCGGCCCGCTCCGTTCGCTCGCCCGGGGTGCCGATCTCCTGCAGCCGAAGCGACTCGGTGACGTTCGCTCCCGCCGTGTAGTGCGGCAGCAACGACCCGTACGGGTTCTGGAACACCATCTGCATCCGTCGGCGCTGCAGCCGTGACTCCTCGCCGTGCACGTCCTGCCCGTCCAGCAGGACCCGGCCGGAGTCCGGTTCGTGCAGGCCCATCACGAGCCGGGCCACCGTCGACTTCCCGCTGCCGCTCTCGCCCACGAGACCGAGGGTCCGGCCCGGCCGGATGGCCAGGCTCACGTCCCGGACGGCGTGGGTCTGCCCGCCGCGCGAGCGGAACGTCTTGTCGAGGTGCTCCGCGACCAGGAGCGGCTCGCGCACCGTCGTGGGCGCCTCCTCCGGCGGTCCGGCCCGCACGTCGCCGACCTCGAGCGTGGCCTCGAGCAGCATCCGGGTGTAGGGCTCGCGCGGGGAGTCGAGCACCACCTCGATCGGACCCGACTCGACGACTGTGCCCTGGTTCATCACCAGGACTTCGTCGCAGAAGCGCCGGGCGACGCCCAGATCGTGGGTGACCATGATCAGCCCGGTACCCCGGTCCTTGATCTCGGCGAGCAGGTCCAGGACCTGCGCCTGCACCGTCACGTCGAGCGCCGTCGTCGGCTCGTCGGCAACCACGAGCCGGGGCTCGGCGATGATCGCCATGGCGATCATGGCGCGCTGGCGCATGCCGCCGGAGAGCTGGAACGGATACATCCGGGCGCGCCGCTCGGGCTCCGGGATGCCCACGTCACCGAGCGTGGTGATGGCTCGCGCGCGCGCCTCGCCGCGGGTGCACAGGCCGTGCCAGGTCAGCGCCTCGGCCAGCTGCCGGCCCACCGGGATGGTCGGGTTGAGCGCCTCCATCGCGTTCTGGAACACCATCCCGACCTCACGGCCACGCACTCTTCGCAGAGTCCGGTCCGAGGCGCCGATGAGGTCGATGCCGGCCAGCCTGGCCTCGCCGCCGAGGATACTGGCGGTGCGCGGCAGGAGCCGCAGCAGGGATCTGATGGTCACGCTCTTGCCGCTGCCGGACTCGCCGACGATGGCCAACGCCCGGCCCTGCTCGAGCCGGAAGGTGACGCCGTCGACGGCGACGAACTGGCCGCCGTCGGCGCGGCGGAAGCCGGTGCGCAGCCCGCTCACCTCGAGCAGGGGAGCCTGGGGGTCGATCGTGACGGGCGGGGTGGAGCGGTTCACCGGCGGGCCTCCGAAGTGATGTCGAACGCATCCCGGATGCCGTCGCCGATCCAGGTGAAGGCGAGCAGCGTCACCGCGAACGCGATGGCCGGCGAGATGATCATGTGCGGCGCGGAACTCGCGTACCTGACCCCTTCGTTGATCATGGCCCCCCATGACGGCATGTCCGAGATGCCGAGGCCGAGCAGGGACAGGCCGGCCTCCGTGGTGATGGCCGCCGGCACCGCGAAGCTCGTGGTCACCAGCAGCGGCCCGAGGGCGTTCGGAAGGATGTAGCGCAGCGCGATGGTAGGCCCCTGGGCATCCATGCTGCGGGCGGCCTCGACGTAGTCCCGTCGTTTGAGCGTCATCACCTGGGCCCGGATCAGCCTGGCCTGGGTGACCCAGCCGGCCACGGCGATCGCCGCCATCACCGACCAGAAGCTCCGGCCGAACACGGTGACCAACAGCACCGCGAAGAGATACGTGGGGAACGCGTACATGATGTCGGTGGCCGCCATCAGGATCCCGTCCGCCCGGCCACCCCGGTAGCCGGCGAGCAGACCCACCACGAGCGCGACCGCCACCGAGATCACCTCGGCCGCGAAGGCCACCAGCAACGCGGTTCGGAAGCCGAAGACCAGCCGCGACAGGATGTCCCGGCCGAGGGTGTCGGTGCCCAGCAGGTGACCGGGTGAACCGATCGGCGCGAGCTGGTGGCCGTAGTCCGTCTCCTGCGGGCCGTACGGCGCGATGAACGGCGCGAAGATGGCGACCAGGACCAGGACCGCCACGACCCAAAGGCTGATGAACGCCATCCGGTTCGCACGGAACCTAGCCCAGGCTCGGGACCCCGGACCTGCTGCCCTGATCCGGGTCTGCGCCGGGGATGTCTCTTCTGCTGATGCGAGGGCCACGTAGCTTTCGCCCACTTTCTGCGCGGACGCGCGGGTCGAGGAGGCCATAGAGGAGGTCGACGACCAGGTTCGTGGCCATGAGGATGATGGCGAAGAAGAGCGTGGTGCCCATCAGCAGCGGCATGTCCCGGCTCGATGCGGCCTGCGTGAAGGACAACCCGAGGCCGGGGATCCGGAACATCGTCTCGATGAACACGGTGCCGGTCATCAGCGCGGCCAGCATCGGGCCGGTCACCGTCACCAGCGGGATGAGCGAGTTGCGCAGCACGTGCTTGCGGATGACCACACCCGGCCGGCCGCCCTTCGCGATCGCGGCGGTCACATACTCCTCCCCCAACGTGTCGAGCATGGAGGAGCGCACGTAGCGGGCCAGGACCGCGAGCGGGCCGATGGCGAGTGCCACCACCGGCAGGACCAGGTTCTCCGGGCCGTTCCAGCCTGCCGCGGGCAGCACGTGCCACGCCCCGGCGAACACGAGCACCAGGAACACCGCGGTCAGGTAGTTCGGCAGTGCGTGCCCCAGGGTGAGTACGAACATGGAACCGGAGTCCCAGAGGGTGCGCTGCTTGAGGGCGGCGAACACACCGATCGGGATCGCGATCGCCAGGGCGAGCGTCGTCGCGAGTAGCGCGAGCGCCGCCGAGACCGGGAAGCCCTGCGCGATGATGCTCTCCACCGACTGCGCTGGGTACTTGTACGAGGGACCGAGATCCCAGGTCAGCGCACCCTTCATGAACACGAGGTACTGCTGCCACGCCGGGACCTCGGCCCCATAGCGGGTGGCGAACTCACCGGCGACCTCCTGGGCCCCGGCCCCCGCCATCCCGGTCGAGCCGGAGTTGGCGCGCTGGATGTCCGCGAAACTTCCCGGTGCCAGCTGCAGCAGTGTGAACGCGAGCGCGGAGACCACGACTAGGGACAGGACCATCCGAACCACGCGGCGGGCGACAAACTCCAGGTAGCCCACGGTCACTGCGCCGAGTCGTCGACCCAGAGGTCCTTGAAGTAGTAGCGATCGGCCTGGGCGCGGATCTCCAGACCCTGCACCCGGGGCTGCGCCACGTACACCACGTGGCTCCAGGTCACCGGGATGATGAGCTCGGCATCCTCGCGGACGGTGGCCGCCTCGGCGAAGATCTCCTGCTGCTCCGCCTCGTCGACCGTCTCACGGGTGGCCGCGACCAGTTCGGCGAACTCCTGCGCCTCGTCGGTGGTGCTGGTGGCGAGGATCTCCTCCAGTGCGGCCGTGCGGTCGCCCGGGGTCAGGGTCTCGTCTGCCTGGACATCCACGAACTGCTGGTACCCGGCCGCATCGAGCCCCGCCTGGCGGAGCATGTCCGGTGACCACAGCTGTTCCACCTGGTAGGGCCACGTACTGATCCCGGAGAAGGAGCCGTACCAGAGGCCCACGTAGTTCTCGTCATGCATTGCGTACCGGCGGTCCACGTAGACGCCCACCTCGACCACGTCCTTCGTGACCTCGATCCCGAGGTTCGTGCCCCAGGTGTCGATGATCGCGTCCAGCTGCGGGAAGTCCGAACCGGCGAGCAGGGTCAGCGGCGGGAAGCCCTCACCACCCGGATACCCGGCATCCGCGAGGAGCTCCTGCGCCTCGGCGACGGCGTCCTCGCCCCACATCTGCTCGTGGGCGGCGATGTCCTCGCTCCAGCCGGGCACGATCGGCGAGAGCAGGGTGGAGGCCGGTTCGGTCATCTCGCTGATGCCGGCGATCTCCTGACGTCCCAGGCCGAGGCTCAGCGCCGTACGCACCCTCGGGTCCTCCATCACGGGGTTCGTGCTGTGCAGCGGGATCATGTAGGCGGTGCCGGCGTTCTCCAGCACGTGCATCTGCTCGCTCAGCACCGGGTCGGCGAGGAAGCGCGAGATCTCGGCCGGCTCGCCGATCGCCTGGATGTCGACCTCGCCGTTCTCGTACGGCACGGTGGTGGTAATCGCACCCTGCTCCACGAGCTGCACGTTGATCTCGTCGAGTGCGACGTTCTCCGCGTCCCAGTACTCCGGGTTGCGTTCGAAGCGCATGCTGGAGTTCGCCGTCCAGGCCGCCAGGTTGTAGGGCCCGTTGCCGACCCAGTTCTCCGGCTGCTGCCAGTCGGCCTCACCCTCGACGGCCTCCGGGTTCAGCGGGAGCATCGAGGGATAGGTCAGGCCCATCAGGAAGCCGGGGTTGGGTGCGTCGAGGGTGAACTCGAGCGTCTGCTCGTCCACCGCCTCGACGCCCACCTGATCGAAGTCCGTGATGACGCCGGTGTTGTAGTCCTCGGCGTTCAGGATGCCGAGGGGAACCTGGTAGGAGGACGCCCCGGTGGTCACGCCGCTCGCGCCGCGCTCCGGGTCCAGCAGCCGCTCGTAGGTCCACTCGAAGTCGTCGGCGGTGAGGGGTTCGCCGTTGGACCAGACGATGCCATCCCGCAGGTGGAAGGTGTAGGTGGTTCCGTCCTCGCTCACGTCCCACTCGTCCGCGACCCCGGGCCGGACGTCGGTGCCGTCCGGGGTCTGCAGCACGAGGCCCTCGAGCAGGCCCATCTGCACGAGCCACATGCCGAACGTGATGCTCTGCGGGTCGATGTGGGCGAAGTTCGTGGCCGCGACGGTGATGCTGCCTCCGGTGGCCGCGTCGCCGTCCGCACCGCCGGTATCGTCTCCGGAGTCGCCGAAGAGCGAGCATCCCGCGAGGGACAGCGCGACTACGGCAGCCGCGGCCACCGTACCGATCGGGCGGCTGGTCAGGGGTCTGGCGCGCATCGTGTGCTCACTCTCGGTCGACGGTCATCGGCTCTGATCGTGGTCTGACGAGATTTAGGCTGTCCGTAAATCTCGAACTGCCCTGACGTTATGGGTTAGCCCCCCGGTGAGTCAACGGTTGTTCGTCGACTTCTCGTTACCGTCTTGTAACTTGTTCGCGCCTGGAGGCGGGCAGCGAGCCGGGTGGCGTCGACGCCGCCGGTGCCACCAGGGCGGCGATCTCGTCGAGGATCAGCTGTTCGGCAGCGGGCGACAATGGTGCCGGCAGGCCGAAGTAGAGGGGGGCCTCGTAGGGTTCATACCCGCCCTCCTGGAGGTGACGGCGGGTGACCAGGTACGTCGTCATGCCGTCGGTGTAGCCCATCGGCAGGCAGCGCCCCCCGCTGAGCTCGCGGGTGAACAGTCCGTAGTGGCTCACCGGCTCACCCGAGAGCCCGAGCAGGGCAAGGTCGGGCGTGAGGTCGATCCTGACGAGCTGCAGGAGCGGGTCGCGGGCGAACCGCGCCGGATCGGCCACCATGATCCTGGCCCACTCCGCCCGGACGCCCTCGCCGGTGGCGGCCCACGCCGTGATCAGCTGCCAGGGTGCGCGCTCCTGCAACGGCAGCACCACGGAGCGACGGCTGATCGACACGGCCCCCGGACCGGTCGGGGCCGCGTCCGCCACGGCGCGGCGGGCCAGGTCGGCCAGGCGCCGGGCGAAGTCCTCCACGTCGGCCTGACCACCGTTGGCGAACTCGCCCTCGGCGTCGTAGCGGTCCGGGTTCACGTCGCCGCAGCAGCCCTGCAGGTACATCACGAACGGTGCGGTGTCCCGCTCGAGCACATCGGCCAGGGTTCCGGCCAGGTCCGGGGTGACGGCGTTGCCGTGGTGCAGGACCGGGTGGCACGCGAAGTGCACCAGCAGCGCGACGGTCGCATCGTCGTCGCCCACCAGGCGTACGACCGTCAGGTCGCTGTCGATCCGCGAGACGGCGACCTCCCCGGCCGTCCGGGCCCACCGGCGGTCCACGGTCATGCCGGTGTCGACCCGGGCCGACTCCACCCGGACCGGGGTGCTCGTGGCGAACGCACGCTCGATGCAGGCGAGGGTCTGCTGCTCGAGCCACGCGAGGTAGGCGTCGTCCGGGATACCGAGCGAGGGGGTCATCCCGCGCGAGACCTGCGGCCCGGAATGGGTGTGCGTGGCATGCAGCACCAGGGATTGCGGGGAGAGTCCGAATCGCGCACTGAAGGCCGACCGCAGCGAGGCCACGATGTCGTCACCCCACCAGAGCAGGTCAGCGGTGACCAGGACCACGGCGGGCTCGCCCTCGCTTCGGAGCACGAGGGTACGCACATGCAGGGGCGCAAGGACGTCCCCGGCTGGCCCGAGCCCCTCCCGAGCGGCGAACCCGGCCAGGGCCACGGCGCCGAGCGGGGTGATGTCCGTGCGGTCGAAGCCGACCTCCAGGCCGGACACCCTCACCGGGTGAGCGTCCATGTGCTGGTGCCGGCCGGGAGGTCGACGGCGAGCTCGGCGAAGGCACGGCCGTGCCGGATGACCTCGGCGACCGAGTGCGCCGGCCCGGACCCCCGCACGCCCGTCGGCAGCAGGATCGCCGCGCCCTCGACGGGGACGTCCGTACTGACGCTCAGCAGCCAGTCGTCACCGCCGCGCGAGATCTCGATCCGGACGCCGCGCCGGGTCCGCTCCCAGGTGTTGATCCGCTCGGACGTCCACCATGGCATGCCTCGTCGGCGCGCCTCGGCGGCCACCTCGATGCAGGCCGCGCGAGTGAGTGGCTTGCCGTTCAGATGGGGGCCGTGGAACAGGAAGTGGGCGACGCCGTGCTGCGCCTGGACGGCATCGAGGATCACGTCCCGGGTGGCCACATGGCCGGCCCAGGCCAGGTCCTGGGTGTGCAGCGGCAGGTTGAGCACGTCCCGGAAGCCGGTCTCGGCGCCGGGCGCAGCGAGCGGGAACGAGACATGGGCGGTGCCGAACGGGAATCCGACGTTGCCCTGCTTGCTGGGGCCGCGGGACTGGTCGATCTCGATCCCGAGTCGCTCGCACCAGGTGTAGAACTCGTCCCAGCCCTCCCAGCGGGTGTAGTGGTTCTTGTTCGAGACGATGTTCTCCCGACCGGTGACGGCCTGCGCCCAGGCGTACTGGGCCCGCAGCTGCGGCCAGCCCCAGGTCGCCAGGTCGGCGTCGTCCATGGCGTTGTAGTGCAGGGCATGCTCATGCCCCGCAGCCGTGATCTGCTCGTAGATCTCGCGTCCGTATCCACCCGGGTACACCTGGCACCAGGTGACGGCCACCTCGGCCTCGGCGAACGCGGCCAGTGCGGCCAGGCCGTCCTCCGGCTTGTTGCCGTCGGAGTCGTGGGACATGTGCGCGATCGCGGCAACACCGGCCGGCCAGTAGCCGAGCCACGGGACCACGGAGCCGCCCTCCTGCGCGGCCCACCACAGTGCCTGCAGCAGCAGGGACCGCCACCAGTCGGCATGCGGCTGGTCGAACATCGGCACGGCCGAGGGCGGCGGGTAGGCATGCCGGAAGTCCGCGGCCAGGGCCGGCTGCCCGGTCGGCATCTGCCGGTCGGCGTCCAGGTCGAGGGCCGCACCGTCCTCGGCCTTCAGGACCCCGTCGTCGATCGGCGCGGTGCCGTCGGCTGCCGGTGTGCCGTCGGTATGGACCGGGTAGCCCTGCTGGATGCGCACCACCGACTGGAGCACGTCCACTCCGAACGTCACGACGGCGCCGGCCCCGTGGTGGCGCACGGTGATGGCTGCCGATCCGTCGGCCCAGGTCGCCAGGGCCTCTGCACCGTCCACCGGCGCGAGAGCACGGCCGCCGATGGCGCGGAGCGCCCTGCCTGGCACCTGGGACCAGAACGCGCAGTCACGCACGGTCACCTGCGCGGTCGACACCGCCTCGCCCGTGACCACCCCGGCCAGTCGACCAAGCTGCCCGAGGTCTCCGGTGACGAGCAGGCACCCGCCGCCCGCGACCCAGGCGGACAGGACGCCCGCCTCGTCGGCCGTGACCGACGTGGTGAGCAGCGTGATGCCACCCGGTGTCAGCTCGGCCCGGCCGGCGGTGGTGCGAAAGGCGATCCCCGCGTGCGCGAGCAGCTCCCTCGCGTAGGCGGGGAAGTTCGGCCGGTCGGTGTCCGGAGCCGCGCCCTCCCAGAGGGTCACGGCCGGTGCGGGAGCCGTCCGCGAGTCGGCGGAGGTCGGCGAGAGTCGTGTCGATACGGTCACGGGTCCAGCCTGCCGGAACCCGAGTCATAAGTACAGTGCCGAATCTATATTTTGGCACGCCTAAATGCTGGGCAATCTGGCTCAGGTGATGAGGCGCTCGTCCAGCAGCTGGTAACGCACCGCCGGCCGGCCGGCCTTCTGCACCCGCGCCGGTGGCATCGGCCAGGCGAGGCCGGCGTCCACGAGCCCGCGCAGCGTGCGTCTGGCGGTGCGCAGGGTGACCCCTTGCAGCCTCGAGACGCGGTCGGCGTCCACCACACGACTGTCGTCGCCGGAGGCGTCGAGCAGCCCGATGATCTCCTGGAGCACCTCGGCCTGACGGTCGGCGACCGGCTCCGGCTCCGGGGCCGGGTTCTCCTGCGACTCCGGCAGCGGCACCGGGTTGCCGTGCGGACCCACCAGATAGGCCAGCTCGCCGCTGCTGGCCTCCGCGAGGTTCACCGCGGCCTGCGCGTTCTCCTCCGCCTCCAGGGTGGTCATGCCGAGACCGATACCGACCCCCGCGTCCAGGCTCAGCGCCGAGCGGATGGAAGCCAGGAACGGGGCGCGAGCCAGATCGTCGGTCCCCGATCGCAGCGAGCCCATCGTGGTGATGACGAAGTAGCTGTTCTCGTCACGCTGCAGCACCGCTGCGTCCATCCTGCGGGCGTCGTGCAGCAGCGCGCGGTGCAGGGAGAGCATCAGCTCCTGGTACCAGTAGTTGCTGGAGCTGGTGCGGTTGGGCAGTGCGGAGTCAGGCAGGCGCACGATGACGATCGCGATCCGGGAGTCCTCGAGCCGGGCTCCGCTACCGAGGAGGCGGGCGGTGCGCAGCGTGGCCCGCAGGGTCATCACGGCCGGAGCCATCGTGATGTTGGGGACGCCCGCCTCGGAGAGCTGCTCAGCCAGCCAGGGCACGGTGGTGATCGCGCCACTGGTGCGGCCGGCGTCGTAGTGCTCACGGTGGAAGGCGAGGAACTGCTCGGCCGTCACCGACTCGCGATACTCGAGCACGTGCACGTCGTCCATGGACACGCCGAGCTCGGCGTACGTCTCGCGGACGTCACGCTCGGGTGCGGAGTCGATGCTGACCCGGGCCGGGTCCACGGCCCCGGTCAGTGCCCCGCGCAGCAGCGCCGTCGGGAGCGCGACGCCCCCGGTGGGTACGAACGTGGCCGGCACCGGCAGCGGGCCGTCCTGGATCGCCTCGTCGTAGGAGAGCGGCCCGGAGAACAACAGCACGTCCACGTCTCCGACGAGCCGCATGGCTCGCTCGCGCGAGTCGACCTCCCGGTCGGCCGCGCCGGTGACCAGGCGATACGGCGTGCGGGTCTCCTCCCGGGCGACGGCTGCGATGCGGTGGATGAACCGTTCCGCCCCGATCACACCGATCGTCACCGCCTCGGGCAAGGGGCCCCGAACTGCGTCCATGAATCATCCTCGCTTGGGTCCCGGCGCTGCGGGTGAGTCTAGCGGCGGCACGCGGGCGGCCGGGCGCGCTCAGTCACCCGAGCGTCTCCGGCAGTGCCGGCGCCTCCTGACCGAGCACGTGCTCGGCGAGGAACGCACCGACCACCTGGTACCAGACCTTCGCGTGCTGCGGGGTGAGCACCCAGTGGTTCTCGTCCGGGAAGTACAGGAACCGGTGCGGGCTGCGCCCGTCCTCGTCGGCAGGGAGGGCGGACTTCGAGAGCAGCTCGTACCAGAGCCGCAGCCCTTCACCGATCGGCACCCGGTAGTCCTTGTCCCCGTGGACGACGAGCATCGGCGTCGCGATCCGTTCCACGGACAGGTGCGGTGAGTTCGCGAGTGCCATCTGCGGGGTCATCTCGCGGCCCCAGAAGTAGCCGGCATCGGTGGTGGTGCCGAACCCGTCGAGCGCCCACAGGCTCGCGTGGGTGACGATCCCCTTGAACCGGTCCGTGTGGCCGGCCACCCAGTTCGCCATGTATCCGCCGAACGAGCCGCCCATGGCCCCGGTCCGGGTCGCGTCGATCTCGGGCAGCGCCTCGGCGGCGTCCGTCACGGCCATCAGGTCCGTGAACGGCGCCTCGCCCCAGGCTCCCCAGCCGCGCTGGATGAAGTCCTGGCCGTAGCCGGTGCTCAGCGCCGGGTCCGGCAGCAGCACCGCGTAGCCCTCGGCGACCAGCAGCCACGGGCACCAGCGCCAGCTCCACGCGTTCCAGGACCCGAGCGGGCCGCCGTGGATCCACAGCACCAGCGGGGCCGGGTCCGCCTCGGAGGCACCCTCGGGCACGGCCAGCCAGGCGCGGACCCGGGAGCCGTCCGCGGCGGTGGTCTCGACCTCCCGCAGGGTGCCGGGCAGGCTCGGTCGCGGGGACGGGGACCGCAGCGCCGTGACCGGCTCCGCTGCGGCGGCGGCGAGGTCGATCCGGACCACCTCGGCGGGGTGGGCGTAGGAGCTCCGGAGGGCGTAGGCGGCCGAACCGTCCGGCGCGACGACGACGTCGGAGTACGCGCCGCCGTCGGGCGTGAGCCGGCTCAGCGTGCCGTCCAGGGCGACCTTGAAGACCGGCGAGCGGCCGTCGTCGTCCGCGGTGACGAGCAGCCCGGAGGAGTCCGGCAGCCACGCGAGCGAGGCGGGCCAGCGGTCCCAGTCGGCCGCGATCTGGCGTGGTTCGGAGCCGTCGATGCCGGCGATCCAGAGGGTCACCTCCGGGGCGCTCTCCGGGGTCGACAGGGTCTCGCGGAGGTAGGCGACGCGGGTCCCGTCCGGGCTGATCCTGGCGGCGCCGAACTCCGCCTCGGCCTCGTCCGCGATGGTGGTGCGCTCGCCGGAGGCCACGTCGATGCGAACCAGGATCGAGCGCACCGCGCCCTTGGCCATCGGCCGGTTCCAGGAGGTGACGACGGTGGCACCATCGGCGCTGAGGTCGAGGCCGGTGTTGGTCAGGTGGGCACCGGCGTCCGGGGTGAGGTCGCGTAGTTCGAGCGGTGCGTCCGGGTCCGCCCGGTCCTCGGGTGCCTGGTCCGGCGCCTGCGCGACGACGGCGGAGCTCGCCTTCCCGACGAAGAGGCGGGGTCGGTCCGGGCCGAGGTCGGAGTCCCAGTACCGGACCGGGTAGCCGGTGTGCAGGATGGCGTTGACCTTGTTGTCGGAGCGCAGGTCCCGCAGCTTCTGCTCGGACTCGGTGTCCGTGGCCGAGGGCAGCGTGTCCGCGGTGACGATGACCGTGTCCGCAGCGCGGGCGGCGGTGATGCCGCCGACGCCGCCGGGACGGGTGGCCAGCACGCGGGCCTCACCGCCGGCGGCCGGCAGGACCCAGAGCGCGGGCTTGGCCTTGTCCTCGGCGGTCTCGGCGGTGGCCCGCTTGGCGACGAACAGCAGGTCGCCGGCCGCCGTGAACGTGGCCTGGCTCTCGCCCTTGGTGCCGCGCGTGAGCCGGCGCGCGGGCCGCTGCCCCACGGGGTCGACGTCCCACTGGGACGTGACGTACGCCGTCGAGTCGTGGTTCAGGGCGGCGACGCCGACCACCAGGCGGGTGCCGTCCGGGGACAGCGCCAGGCCGCTCGCTCGGGGCAGCGCGAGGTACGCGTCGAGGTCGTGGAACGGGGTGGGCGGCGCGGCTGCCTCGGTGGGGGCGGCGGATCCATCCGCGGTCGCCTCGGAGCTGGTCGCGGTCGGGGTGGTCGCGTCGTTGCGTGAGGTGTCTGTGGTCACCGCACGGTCCTATCACGAGAACAGGCATCCCGTCCTCCCCGGGCATCAGTAGGGTTGGCGTCATGACTGGGCTCCGGGTGCGACCCCCGTTCGAGGACTGGTTCGGCCCGGATGCCGACGACGCCACGTTCGGCTACGACCTGGATGCGCTGCTGGCCGTCGAGCCGGTGCCGGAGCCGCCCGGCTTCGCCGAGTTCTGGCGCGACCTCGCGGCCCTCGCGCGGGCGGTGGACCCGGATCCGGTGCTCGTGCCGATCGGCCGCAGCGGTGACCACGAGGTGCACACCGTCCGCTTCCGCACCACGGACGGGCTGACGCTCGGCGGCTGGGTCGCGCTGCCGGTGGCGGGGCCGCCGGCGATCGGGGTGGTGCACAGCCACGGGTACGGCGGGCGCGAGGCCCCGGATCTGGCCCGGGTCCCGGCGGACGCCGCGGTGATCTTCCCGGTCGCCCGCGGGCTGCCGAGCGCGAGCCTGGTCGACGGCATCCCCCCGGAGGGCGCCCGGCACGTGCTGGTGGGCATCGAGTCGGCGCAGAGCTACATCCTCGGCGGCTGCGCCGCGGACATCTGGTGCGCCGCCTCCGCGCTGACCCGGCTCGTCGGCGACCTGCCGCTCTACTTCCACGGCGGCAGCTTCGGTGGCGGGCAGGGCGCGCTGGCGCTGCCGTGGGACGACCGGTTCTTCGCAGCCACGCTGGTGGTGCCGAGCTTCGGTCAGCACGACCTGCGGCTACGGATGCCGTGCACCGGCAGCGGGGAGTCGGTGCGCCATCACGTCGCCGCGCACCCCGAGGCCCGGGAGGTGCTGCGGTACTTCGACGCGTCGACGTCGGCCACCCGGATCACCGTCCCGACCCGGGTGGAGGCGGCGCTCTGGGACCCGTCCGTTCCGCCGCCGGGCCAGTTCGCCGTCCACAACGGGCTCGCCGGGCCGAGGGAGCTGATCGTCGTCAGCGCCGGCCACACCGAGTACCCGGGGCAGGAGCTGGAGGCTGCCGAGTCCGTCGCCGGGACCCTCGCCCACATCGCCGCGCACCGCCCCTGAGGCGGTCAGAACCAGGAGGTCGCTTCGTGCAACGCAGTCGGATCATCATCGGAACGAGCGCGCTCATCCTGGCCCTGTCCGCGTGTACCACGGCAGCCGCGAACGACCCGGTGGGGACCACACCGCCGGCGGCCACCGGTGCGAGCGTCACGCCGGAGCCGCCGGAGTGCGCCGAAGCCGGAGCGGATCTGGTGGCCTATGAGCCCGGCTCGAGCTACGAGACGGTCTGGAGCTCCACCACGGAGGACCCCGCCGATCTGGAGCCCGAGGTCCTGGCGCACGCTGCGACGATCATCGTCGACACGTACACGATGACGATCGTCGACAGCATCGACCGGGACGAGGACGGCGTCGCGTATGCGACCGGGCCACCGCCGTGCCCCGTCCTGGTGGATCCGTCCTGGCCCGTGGAGTCCGCGCTGGTCCTGGATGCCTACACCTTCGAGATCCTCGAGACGTTCCCGTCCCTGAACACCCCGGAGGACGAGCAGGTCGACACCACCACGTCGTTGACGAGTGACGCGCTGACCACCGGAACGTTGCTCGACGGTGCGGCCGCCGCGCCGTACGCGAGCCTCGTGGCCGACGATCTCGGAGCCGACCTCGGGCTCGAGTTCGCGGCGGCGGTCCGCGTCACGGACACCGTGGTCGGCGGCGCCTACGAGTCCCCCGGTGGCGTCGGGTTCACATTCCGCACGAACCACGGCACCGACATCACGCTGGGCCAGCCGGTGGGCAGCCCGACGACACCGCTCGCGGTCCCGGGCGCCGAGGGCCGTACGTACTCCGGCCCCGAGTGGGGTCTCACCGCCGAGGCGTGGACCGCCGACCGTAGTTGCGTGGTGGCTGTGCTCGCCTACCCGGTCACCACGGAGGTCCCGGCCTGGCCGGCGGGCTACGGCGAGTACCTCTCCACCACGGTGCTGCCTCGTCTGCTCGCCACCTGCTGACCCCTGGGAAGGGCCCGACCCGTCTGGGTCGCGGGGTGGCTGTCAGCCGTCCTTGGACATCCGCTCGAGCATCGCGTTGTAGGCCTTGAGGTCGGCATCGTCGTCCCGGTCGGCGGCGCGGTCGAGGCGCTTGGCCGTGCGAGCGTCGTCCTTGGCCCAGGCGACGGCGAGGCTCACCGCCAGGATCAGGCTCGGTACCTCGCCGATGCCCCAGGTGATCTCGCCGCCGGTCTCCTGGTCCGCGAGCGCGTCCACACCCCAGGGCAGGCCGAGGGCACCGAAATAGTCCGCCGCGAGCAGGCTGGTCATCGAGATCAGCGCGACCCCGAAGAACGCGTGGAACGCCATCGTCGCGAACAGCAGGACCAGGCGCAGTGGGTAGCTGGGCCGTGCCGGGCCGGGGTCGATGCCGATCAGGACGTTCACGAACATGTACCCGGCGAGGCTGAAGTGCACCACCATGCCGATGTGACCGAGGTGGGTGGTCAGTGCGAGCTCGAACAGCGGCGTGAAGTAGAAGAGGATCAGCGAGCCGACGAAGTTCACGGCCGCGACCACCGGGTTCCCGAAGATCCGGGCCGCACGTGAGTGCACCAGCGCGAGCAGCCACTCGCGGGGGCCACGGGAGCCGTCGGTGCGACCCGGCAGCGCCCGCAGCGCGAGCGTCACCGGTGCGGCCAGCACGAACAGGATGGGGATGACCATCACCAGGCTCATGTGCTCGAGCATGTGCGCGCTGAACATGATCCGGCCGTAGACGGTGGGGCCGCCGCAGGTCACCCACGCGAAGACGGCGACGGCGACGACCCAGACCACCGTGCGGTGCACCGGCCAGGAGTCGCCGCGGCGGCGCAACCGCCACACCCAGCGCAGATACTGCACCGCCAGGACCACGCTCAAGGTGCCGAACAACAGGTCCGGGGTCCACTCGGTGAACCACCGGGCGAACGTCGGTGCCGGCGGCACCGGGTACTGGGAGAGCACCTCGGCGGGGCTCTGCCCCTCCACCGGCACCTGCGCCACCGGAGGGCCGGTGGAGGCCAGCGCCACCGCCAGCCCGGTGGCCGCGGCCATCACGAGCACCTCGACCCCGGCGAGCCGCCAGAACACGGCGCGAGAGCCGCCGTCGGCCGGCAGTTTCGGGATCGTGCGCTGCCGGTGCAGATACCCGAACACGCCGAGCACCACGAACGCGGCGATCTTGGCGAGCAGGATCAGGCCGTAGTCGGTGAGGAAGCCGTACGGGGAGCCGAGCCGGATCCAGGCGTTCGCCGCTCCGGACAGGCCCACGCCGAGGAACGCCCAGATCGCGATCGTCGAGTAGCGCCCGACGACGGCACGCAGGTCCCGGCCAAGCCGTGGCGCGCAGATGCACAGGACGACGAGGCCGCCCATCCAGATGCAGACCGCGGCGAGGTGCGCGAACAGGCCGGTCATGCCGAGGTCATGGTTCGCGGAGCCGGCGGCGTGCCCGGTGGTCGCGACCGGGATCAGCACGGCGAAGCTCACGACGGCGGCGAGCATGGCGGTGCCGTACCCGGCGACGGCGACGCACGCCACCGAGGCCAGGGCGGCGATGATCGCGGTCACCAGGGCGGCGCGGCCTGTGGAGATCTCGGTGAGATAGAACGCGAGCTCGTCGCCGAAGCCGGCGCCGCCGAGCGGCCGGCCCGCGACGGAGGCGTACCCGAGCACCATGTCCGCGACGAGCAGCAGCGCCCAGGCGGGACCCGACCAGGCCACCACCCGGGCCGCGAGCGACCACGCGGCGCCGTCGGACCGGGCGGCCCTGGACCGGCCGCCGGCGCGCTCGGTCGCGCGTGCCGAGGTGGGCCGGCCGGCCGGCTCCGGCTCCGGCGGTCGCGGCAGCGCGAACAGCATCAGCACCAGCCCGCCGAGGGTCACCGCCGCGGCCGCCTCGCTGAGCACCGTGACGACCGGCAAACCCCACCGGACCAGCGCACCGGAGTCCGCGACCAGCGTCGGCGCGGCCGCACCGGAGAAGGCGAGGCCGAGGACGCAGGCGAGCACCGCCGTCGGCAGTGCGGCGAGCACCCAGCGCAACGGGGCAGGGATCACGGACACCCAACGAGCCTAATCCGCGCCGGGGTGCCCGCCGCCCGCCTGTCGACCGAGCGGGGCCCGGCCCAACGAGCCGGGTAGGGAGATCTCGGTCACCCGGGAGGTCCTCGTTCGGCGCACGGATGGGCAGGGCTGCCCGTCAGCGCCCAGGGAACTCCAAGGAAGCACTGGCATAATCGCGGGTGCATCCGCCGTCGTCACCAAGTGGGAGACCATGTCCAACCCAGCCCCGTCACACCTGGCGCCATCGACATCACCCATCTCCTATGACGACTCCCGCCGCGCCACCGCGCTGCTCGGGCAGATCTCGCGGGTGTTCGATCAGCGCATCGTCGGGCAGGCCCCGTTGCGCACCGCGCTCGTCTCCTCACTGCTCGCCGGCGGGCACGTCCTGCTCGAGTCGGTGCCCGGACTTGCCAAGACGACGGCCGCGCAGACGCTCGCCTCCGCCGTCGGGGGCTCGTTCCACCGGATCCAGTGCACGCCGGACCTGATGCCGAACGACATCATCGGTACCCAGATCTACAACTACGCCACCGGTGAGTTCGCCACCCAGCTCGGGCCGGTGCACGCGAACCTGGTGCTGCTCGACGAGATCAACCGGTCCTCGGCGAAGACGCAGTCGGCGATGCTCGAGGCGATGCAGGAGAAGCAGACCTCCATCGGTGGCGAGGTCTTCAAGCTGCCGAGGCCGTTCATGGTGCTGGCCACCCAGAACCCCATCGAGGAGGAGGGCACCTACGTGCTGCCCGAGGCCCAGATGGACCGGTTCCTCATGAAGGAGGTGCTCACCTACCCGGCGCCGGACGAGGAGGTGGACATCCTCGAGCGGATCAACTCCGGGTCGATGACGGCCCCGCTGTCCGCGCAGCCGATCTCGCTGCCGGACCTCGAGTTCCTGCAGTCGCTGGTCGAGAAGGTGTACGTGGACACCGCGATCAAGCAGTACATCGTGGCGATCATCAACACCACCCGTGGCGGCGGGCCGCGCCCGCTGCCGAACCTGAGCCAGCACGTGCGGGTCGGCGCGAGCCCCCGTGGTGGCATCGCCCTGATGCGGATCGCCCAGGCGCTGGCCGTGCAGGCCGGCCGCTCGTACGTGGTCCCGGACGACGTCAAGGCGCTGCGCCACTCGATCCTGCGCCACCGCATCGTACGCACCTACGACGCGCTCGCCAACAACGTGGCGCCCGAGTCGCTCATCGACGCGGTCTACGCGGCGGTGCCGAGCCCCTGACCGGGCCGCGGCACCCCGCACCCCGGTACTGACGGCGAACCACCCTCCCGATCAGCAAGGAGTCACCCACTTGGCACAGTCCCGATCGCGCCTGGCGAAGGTCCGAGCACGGCTCGACCTTCCCACGGTCCGGCGCGCCGCGGGCCTGCTGGAGGGACGGCACCGGTCCATCTACTCCGGCCACGGCCAGGACTTCGACGAGATGGCGTTGTACCAGTTCGGCGACGACGTCGGCGACATCGACTGGAAGTCCAGCGCCTCGTCCGGGCACCCGGTGATCCGCCGGTTCGTGCGGGACTCGAACGTGGCCATGGTGCTCGCCGTGGACACCGGCCGGAACATGGCCGCGACGGCCCCGGACGGCTCGAAGAAGTCCGACATCGCCCTGTTCGCCGCCGAGGTGATCTGTTACCTCGCCCGGGCCCGCGGGGACCTGGTGGCCCTCGTGGCCGGCGACGAGGACCGGGTCGTGCAGATCCCGGCCCGTGGCGGCACCGAGCACATGGAGATGCTGCTGCGCCGGGCCGAGGCGATGCTCGATCTCCAGGCGCCGCCGAGCAACCTGAACCGGGTGTTCGACCGGGTCCTGACCTGGTTCACCCGCCGCTCCCTCGTGGTCCTGATCACCGACGAGGCCCGGCCGCTGCCCGAGCACGAGCTCGGCCTGAAGCGGCTGCGCACCCGTCACGAGGTGATGGTGATCCAGATCGGTGACGCGTTGCCCACGGCATTCTCGGAGCGGGTCATCGACGACGTCGACGGCCACCTCGAGATCCCCGAGTACCTGCGCTCGCGCAAGGACCTCGCCGCCGAGGCGGCCGACGCCGCGCTGCGCCGCCGTCAGGACGTCGCGGCCATGCTGCGCCGGCAGGGCATCGAGGCAGTCACCGCCAACAGTGAGGACGAGCTGATCGACCGGATGTTCGACCTGTTGAGGAGGCAGCGCCGTGTTCGCCACTGACGCTGCCGCCACCGCCGCGGCCGTGATCGGAGCCGCCCCCATCAACGAACCGGTCGACCCGGCGTCGTTCTCGATGTGGGTGTGGATCGTCGGTGCCGCGCTGCTGGTCCTCATCGCCGCCTGGTACTGGTGGGTCTTCTACTTCACTCGGGAGCGTTCCGCGAAGGACGCCGACGGCGGCCGTCGGGACCGGTACTCGGGCCTGCGCAGCCAGACCCTCGACGAGGTCGACGCCGCCGAGGCCCGCTACCGCGAGGGTGAGTCCGATCTGCGCACCCTGCACCTGGACCTGAACCACATCCTGCGGGAGTTCGCGAACGGCCGCCTCCGGATGGACACGAGCTCGCTGACCGTCGGTGAGATCTCGACCCTGGAGGGCACCGACCGGCTCTCGATGCTGCTCGAGGACTACCAGGAGCCGGCGTTCGCGTCCGACTCCGATGCCGAGGCGCTGTCCGCGACCGAGGATGCACGAGGGGTGATCCGGGAATGGTGACCGAGACGTTCCTGCACCCGTGGGCGATCGCCGCCGTGATCGCGGTGGCCGTCGCGGCGCTCGTGGCCGGCTGGTTCGCGCGGGCCGCCAAGCGTGAACGCGCCGCCGTCACGTGGGTGGCGAACGCGTCCTATCTGACCTCGCTGCCCTCGTTCCGGTCCCGGATGAGCAAGTACCGGGTGCTGCTCTCCGGCCTCGCGGTCGTGCTGATCGGTGCCGTCGTCGCGACCGGGTTCCTGACCGCTCGGCCGGTGGAGAAGGTCACCCGCGCCGACGAGCTGGCGACCCGGGACATCGTCCTGTGCCTGGACGTGTCCGGCTCGATGATCGAGTACGACACCCAGGTGGTCGAGAAGTTCCTCGAGCTGCTGCCCAGCTTCAACGGCGAGCGGATCGCGCTCTCGATCTGGAACTCGACCTCCCGCACCGTGTTCCCGCTCACCGACGACTACGACCTCGTCGAGGAGGAGCTGCGGTACGCCGCGGACGCCCTCGACTTCGACCTGGACTCCCTGGACGACCTCTCCTTCGACCCGGCCGCCTACGACCGGCTGCTGGACTTCGTGCTCGGCACGACGGGCCTGGGTGACAGTTCGTCCTCCCTGGTCGGCGACGGGCTGGCCACCTGTGCCCTGTCCTTCGACCTGACGGACACCGAGAGATCCCGCTCCATCATCCTGGCCACGGACAACGAGGTGTTCGGCAACGAGATCTACACCCTGCCCGAGGCCGGTGAGCTCGTCGCCGATCGAGGCATCACGCTGCACGGCTTCTATGCCGGTGAGGTCACCCCGACGTCCGCGGCCCAGGAGAAGGAGTACCGCGACGTCGTGGAGCTGCACGACGGGCTCTTCTACGCCAGTGACGACCCCGGAGCCGTCGACGGCATCATCGACAACATCACCTCCCAGCAGGCTGCCGAACTGGACGCCAACCCCGAGGTGGTGGTCAGCGACCGGCCGGAGCAGTTCTTCCCCTGGCTGATGGCGCTCATCGGGATATACATCCTGGCCGTCTGGAGGCTGCGGACATGACCCTGCGCATGCTCCTGCCGCTATGGCTGCTCCTCATCATCTTCGTGCCCCTGATCGGGCTCGCCATCTGGCGGGTCAAGGCCTCCCACGGCGCCCGCCGCAGGGACTGGCTGCGCCGGTCCGGGATCCTCGTGGCCGCCCTGGTCATCGGGCTCTGCCCGGCCGTGCCGCGCACGGACAGCGAGTTGCTGACCTCGAACGCGGAACTGTTCTTCGTGGTCGACCGGACCGGGTCGATGGCCGCCGAGGACTACGACGACGGACGCGCTCGCCTGGAGGGTGTGCAGGCCGACATGGTGGCGCTCACCGAGGCCATGCCCGGTGCCCGGTACACGATCATCTCGTTCGACTCCCAGGCCACCCGGCAGCTGCCGATGACCACGGATGCGCGCGCCGTGCGGTCCTGGGCGGACACGGTCACCCAGGAGATCACCGCCTACTCGGCCGGTTCCTCGATCGACCGGCCCCTGCAGGCCCTCACCGACTCGGTGAACGCCGCGCTCGAGCGCGGCCCGGAGAACGTGCGTCTGGTGTTCTTCCTCTCCGACGGCGAGAACACCGACGGCTCGGATTCGACCGGAGGCAACGAGTTCGAGTCGTTCGAGGCACTCGGGCCCCTGTTCGACGGCGGCGCCGTGATGGGCTACGGCACCAGCGAGGGCGGCATGATGCGCTCCTACGACGGCACCTCCGACACCGGCTTCGGCACCGACGCCCCCTACATCACCGGCCCCGACGGGCAGCCGGGCATCTCGCAGTACAACGAGGACAACCTGCGTACCCTGGCCGGACAGCTCGGCGTGGAGTACACCCACCGGATCACCCCGGACGACGTGAGCTTCCTCGTCGAGGGGATCGACGTCCAGGACATCGCAGCCGACGGACGCCGCGACAACACCACCTATCGGGACGTCTACTGGCCGGCCGCCGTCATCCTGGCGCTGCTGCTCGCCTGGGAGGCGTGGGACCTCACCCGCGAGGTACCCAGGACCCGCCGCAAGAACGAGGTCGAGACGAGGGATCGCCGTCGGGAGAACGCCCGGCGAGAACCCGAGCCGGCCGGGAAGGGGAGCCCACGATGAGCGTCGACATCCTGCCGCCGCCCGGGGAGTTCCAGACCACGGAGGAGATCCGCGACCAGCGGTTCCTGGACAAGCTGGCCAAGCGCCGCCGGGCCCTGCTGCTCTGGTCGCTGCCGGTGGTCGTGATCGCGTTCCTGGCCGCTCTCAAGCTGCTCAGCGCCGTCGCGATCAACACCGCCGGTCAGAGCGCCTACGACAACGAGAACCACAACACCGCCGCGGAGCGGTTCGCCGCGCTCGAGTTCTTCAACGTGATCGAGCCGTGGAAGCCCTACTTCAACCAGGGCACAGCGATCTATGCGGGCGGGGACTTCTTCGGGGCCACCCAGGAGTTCGAGGTGGCGCTGAACATGGTGCCGAAGGCCCCGGACGGCGAGCCCCGCGGCGCGGACGAGTGCACGGTCCGGACCAACTACTCGCTCGCCGTCGAGGGACTCGGCGACGAGGCCCGGATCGCCGGTGACTACGCGCAGTCCACGGCGCGCTACAGCGAGGCCCAAGACATCCTGGCCGACTGCGGCGAGTCCGGCGGGAACGGTGGCGAGCAGGCCCAGGAGGCCGAGGAGCGCCAGCAGGAGAGCCAGGAGCAGTCCGAGGAGCAGCAACAGCAGCAGGAGCAGCAGGGCGAGGACCCGTCCGGCGAGCCGAGCGAGACCGGCACCGGGGAACCCAGCGAATCCGGCAGCGAGTCCGGCTCCGGGGAACCCAGCGAATCCGGCAGCGAATCCGGCTCCGGCGAACCCAGCGAATCCGGCAGCGAATCGGGCTCCGGGGAACCCAGCGAATCCGGCAGCGAATCCGGCTCCGGCGAACCCAGCGAGTCGGGTTCCGGCGAGTCCGTCGACCCGCGTCAGGAGGAGCTGCAGAGCCGGAACGAGGAGGCGCAGGCCTCCCGCGACGCGGAGGAACAGGCCTCCGGCGGTGGGGACGGCTCCGGCCAGAACTGGTAGGGCCCCGGCCGGAACCGCCTCGGCGTCAGCCCCAGACGAGGCCCTGGGCCGGGTCCGCCAGCGTGCGGGCCGTGTCGGCCAGCACCCGGGATCCGAGTTCGCCGTCGATCAGCCGGTGGTCCATCGACAACGCCAGCTGGGTCACCCAACGCGGCTTGATCTTCCCGTGGTGTACCCACGGGCGCTGCGTGATCGCCCCGAACGCCAGGATCGCGGCCTCCCCCGGGTTCAGGATCGGCGTGCCGGTGTCGATCCCGAAGACCCCGACGTTCGTGATCGTGACGGTCCCGTCGGTCATTGCCGCGGGCGTGGTCTTCCCGGCCCGCGCGGTCGCGGTGAGGTCACCGAGGGCCACCGCGAGCTCGTGCAGGCCCATCCGGTGCGCGTCCTTGATGTTCGGCACCACGAGGCCACGCGGCGTGGACGCCGCGATGCCGAGGTTGATGTAGTGCTTGTAGACGATCTCCTGGGTCGCGTCGTCCCAGGCGGCGCTGATCGTCGGGTGCCGGCGGATGGCCAGGATCAGCGCCTTCGCCGCGATCAGCAGCGGCGTCACCCGCGTGTCGGAGAAGTCGCGGTCCTCCTTGAGGCGGGCCACGAGCTTCATCGTCTTCGTCACGTCCACGGTCTGGAAGACGGTGACGTGCGGCGCCGTGAACGCGGACGCGACCATCGCCTCCGCGGTCCGGGCCCGCACGCTGCGCACCGGCACCCGGGTCTGGCGCCCGTCCGCGGACACGACGCCACCGTCGAGCCAGGGCCGGTCGTCGCCGGGGTAGCTGACCAGACGCTCGGGCTCGGACCGCTGCGCCGCCGTCTCCACGTCGCCCCGGGTGATGATGCCGCCGGGGCCGGTGCCAGGCACCCGGTTCAGGTCGATGCCAAGGTCCTTGGCGAGCTTGCGCACCGGGGGCTTGGCCAGGATCGTCGACGACGGCGCAGCGGCCTGGCCGTCGACGGTCCCCGTGGTGGCGGGTGCGGTCACGGGCGCAGGGGGCGACGGCGGCGCTGCTGCGGGTGCGGCAGGCGTGGCCTGGGCGGCGGGTGCCGGGGCGGCGGGCCGGGCGGCCTGGTCGGGCGCCGCCTGCGCGGCCCGCCCGCCGGCCGGTGCCGGCTCGGCCGCGCGGCGCGGGCGGCGCGACGCCGCGGCGTGCTTCGTGCCGTACCCGACCAGTACGTCACCGCTGGTCTCGTCGTCGGCGGATGCTGCGCCGTCGACGACTCCTCCGGAACCACTCGCGACGGTGGGGGACGCGCCGTCGGCCTCCGGGGCGCCGTCGGGATCGGTGTCGATCACGATGATCGGCGTGCCCACCTCGACGGTGGCGCCGGCCTCGACCAGCACCTTGCTGATGACGCCGGCGTACGGGCTCGGCAGTTCCACCAGGGACTTCGCCGTCTCGATCTCGACGAGCGCCTGGTTGACGGTGACCGAGTCCCCGACCGCGACCTTCCAGTCGACGACGTCGGCCTCCGTGAGGCCCTCTCCCACGTCGGGGAGACGGAACTCGAGGTATTTCGGCATGACTGACTCCAAGTTCTGCGCGGTCGCGCGGCTCAGTGCGCCAGAACGGCGTCGACGGCGTGCAGGACCCGGTCCAGGTTCGGCAGGTAGTCCTCCTCGATGTTGGCCACCGGGTACGGCGCGTGGAACCCGCCCACGCGCAGCACCGGCGCCTCGAGGGAGTAGAAGCACTGCTCGCTGATCCGAGCCGCGATCTCGGCGCCGGCACCGAAGAACACGGGTGCCTCGTGCGCGACCACCAGGCGGCCGGTGCGGCGCACGGAGTCGGCGATGGTGTCGAAGTCGATCGGGGAGATCGAGCGCAGGTCCAGCACCTCCACGCTGTGGCCCTCCTGCTCGGCCACCCCGGCGGCGGCCATCGCAGTCGCGACGGTGGGCCCGTACGCGGCGATGGTCACGTCCGTGCCCGGTCGGACCACGCGGGCGGTGTGCAGGCCGCCGACTCCGCCGAGGTCGAGCGCCTGGTCACCGGCGGTCACATCCACCTCGGCCTTGTCCCAGTACCGTGCCTTCGGCTCGAGGAAGAGCACCGGGTCCGGGGAGGCGATGGCCTGCTGGATCATCGTGAACGCGTCGGCCGGGTTGGCCGGGCTGACCACCCGCAGGCCCGCGGTGTGCGCGAACAGGGCCTCGGGAGACTCGCTGTGGTGCTCCACGGCGCCGATGCCACCGCCGAACGGGACCCGGATCACGACCGGTAGCTCGAGTGCCCCGCGGGAGCGGTAGTGGAGCTTGGCGAGCTGGGTGGTGATCTGGTCGTAGGCGGGGAAGATGAAGCCGTCGAACTGGATCTCGCAGACCGGGCGGTAGCCCGCGAGCGCGAGCCCGATCGCGGTGCCGATGATGCCGGACTCGGCGAGCGGGGTGTCCACCACCCGGGTGGTGCCGAAGTCCTTCTGGAGGCCGTCGGTCACCCGGAACACACCACCGAGCTTGCCGATGTCCTCGCCCATCAGCAGGACCTTGTTGTCGCGCTCCATGGAGCGGCGCAGCCCGAGGTTGATGGCCTTCGCCATCGGGATCCGCTGGATTCCGCCTGCGTCGCTCATCGCTGCGCTCCTTCCGTGGCGAAGCCGGCCTCGTATTCGTCGAACCAGGCCCGCTCGGCCTCCACCAGGGAGTGCTCGGCGGCGTACACGTGCTCGAAGATGCGACTCGGAGCGGCCTTCGGGATGGACCGGCAGTAGTCGCGGATCTGTTCGCCGAACGCCTCGGCCTCCTCGTCGAGGGCCGTGAAGAACTCGGGCGCGGTGCCCTCGGCGACCAGGTGCAGCTTGAGCCGGTCGATCGGGTCCCGGGTGCGCCAGTAGTCCTCCTCCGCACGGCTGCGGTAGCGGGTCGGGTCATCGGAGGTGGTGTGCGCGCCCATCCGGTAGGTGACGGCCTCGATGAACGTGGGGCCACCGCCGCTGCGGGCGCGCTCGAGCGCCTCTCGGGTGACGGCGTAGCAGGCGAGGACGTCGTTGCCGTCCACCCGGACGGCCGGGATGCCGAACCCGGAGCCGCGGCGGTACAGCGGGACGCGGCTCTGCCGCTCGGTGGGCTCGGAGATCGCCCACTGGTTGTTCTGGCAGAAGAACACCACAGGCGCGTCGTTGACGGCGGCGAACACCATCGCCTCGCTGACGTCCCCCTGCGAAGTGGCGCCGTCGCCGAAGTAGGCGACCACCGCACGGTCGCGCTCGGGGTTCCCGGTGCCGACGTCGCCGTCGCGCTGCACGCCCATCGCGTAGCCGGTCGCATGCAGGGCGTGCGAGCCGATCACGAGCGTGTACAGCGAGAAGTTGTGGTCGGCGGGGTCCCAGCCGCCATGGTCCTCACCGCGGAACTGGTGCAGGACCTTGCGCAGGTCCAGGCCGCGGGTCCAGCCGACGCCGTGCTCGCGATAGGACGGGAACACGTGGTCCTGGGCGGCCAGTGCTCGCCCGGAGCCGATCTGGGCCGCCTCCTGGCCGAGGCACTGCGGCCACAGCCCGAGTTCGCCGTGCCGCTGCAGTGCGGTGGCCTCGGTGTCGAAGCGCCGGACCAGGACCATGTCCCGGTAGAGGCCCTCGAGGGCCGCGCGGTCGAGGTGCTCGACCAGCGGTGAATAGGTCTGTTGGTGCACGCGCTCGCCGGTGATGGTGAGCAATTGGATGAGATCGTCATCCTGTGTGCCGACGTGGGGGGTTTCCCCTTGGGTGTCGGACTGAATCACACCGAACTCCATTCGTGTGGAATGTGGATCAACGGTTCGCGACGTGCAACCTACGCCAGCGTAGGCTACGGGACCGTAAGTTCCGAGTTCGGCCGGTCCACCACGTCACGGGGTCGATTTTGTAGAGAACCTCCAACTCTGCGTCGGTGAAGAGCTACCTGAGGTGCCCGGTCAGGGCATGGCACCAATGTCGCACCTCACGCCACGCGTCGCCACCAAAACACGCGCGGAGCCTGCTTCTGCGGCGCGCGATCGGCGTGATTCGGCCGGGCCGACCAGCGTCGGTTCGACGCGGCCGACGTCGCGTCCGTTCGGCCGAGCGGCAACTGACCTCAGGCGAAGCCGCCCGGCTCCCCGGCGGACATCACCCGGCGCACCCACCGGGCCGCGACGGTCAGCGCGATGTCGTTGGCCTCGGGCTCCCCGATCGAGATCCGCACGCCCTCGCCCGGGAACGGGCGCACCGTCACGCCGGACTGCACGGCGTCCCGCGCGAAGAGGGAGCTGCGCTCACCCAGCGGCAGCCAGTAGAAGTTACCCTGCGGGTCCCCGACGTCCCAGCCCTGATCGCGCAGCGCTGCCACGACGCGGTCCCGCTCGGCGACGATCTCCGCCACTCGGGACTCCACGAGCGCCGTCTGCTTCAGGGCGGCCATGGCCGCAACCTGACCGAGCTCGCTGACGCCGAACGGGGTGGACACCCGGCGCAGCACCCGCACCAACCGCCGTCGGGCCAGGGCGTAACCGATACGCAGCCCGGCCAGTCCGTAGGCGTTCGAGAAGGTGCGGAGCACCACCACGTTCTTGTGGACGGGCAACAAGGCACGGGAGTCGATCCGGCCGACCGTGCGGTCGAACTGGACGTAGGACTCGTCCAGGATCACCATCACGTCGGCCGGCACCACCTCGAGGAATGCGAGCAGGTCGGCGTGGGTGATCGAGGCCCCGGTGGGATCCGCCGGGGCAGCCACCACGATCACCCGGGTGCGCTCGGTGACCGCGACGGCCATCGCGGCCAGGTCATGGCTGCCGTCCGTGCGCAGCGGCACCGGCACGCTGACCGCCCCGTTCGCACGGGCCACGGCGGGATAGGCCTCGAAGCACCGCCACGGGTGCACCACCTCGTCGCCGGGTGAGCACATCGAGCGGATCAGCAGTTCGGCGAGCGCGACCGCCCCGTTGCCGATCAGCACCTGGTCCTCGACGACGCCGTGGTGGGTCGCGATGGCCCGCAGGAGCCGGGCGCCGTAGACCTGCGGGTAGCGGTTCACGTCCTCGGCCGCGTCGTGGATGGCCGCGATCACCGCGGGCAGCGGCGGGAACGGCAGTTCGTTGGCGGAGAGCTTGAACACGGCCGCCGTGGCCCCGACTGCGCCCGGCACGTGCGCCGGCAGGTCCAGCAGTTCCTTGCGCAGCCGCACCGGTGGCGCCTCCGGGGGTGGTGGAGGTGCGTCGAAAGCCGGCGGTCCGGGGATGCGCGATGCCATCCGCCCAGCATGCCCGTGCGCACCGGTCGATGCACGCGTCCGTCCCCGCCAGCCTCACGCGAGTCCAGGCCACTGCCATCTCCGGACCGCTCATGGCAGGATCGGGCCCATGAGTTTCGTCATCAGAGTGATCATCAACGGGATAGCCATCTGGCTGACGTCGCTGTGGCTGTCCGGTCTGGAGCTGGCCACGGACGGCACCCCGCTCGGCACCCTGATCGTGGTGGCGGTGGTCGCGTTGGTCTTCACGCTCGTCAACGCGATCGTCAAGCCGATCGTCCAGGTGCTCTCGATCCCGTTCTACATCCTGACCCTCGGGCTCTTCCACCTCGTCGTCAACGCCCTGATGCTGATGCTGACGAGCTGGCTCACCTCGTTCACGACCTACGGCCTCACCGTGGACGGGTTCTGGTCGGCGGTGCTCGCCGCTCTGGTGATCTCGATCATCGCGGTGATCCTGACGGTGATCCTGCCGGACGGGCGCAAGAAGCAGACCCACTGAGTCCTCACTCGCGCTCGAACTGGTAGTAGCGCGAGGAGGCCGAGTCACCGGGACCACCGAGGACATCCCTCGAGGCCGCGAACCAGGCACGCACCGCCGGGTCGGTCGAGGCGTCGATCATCTGCGCGGTGCGCACGTAGGCCGGGATGTCGTGGGCCTGGGCGACCGACGTCACCCCTTGATCCGCGGGGTCGGGCGAGGCGGCCAGGTCCCGGATCACCGTGGTGCGGCCGGGTTCGACCGGGTTGGCGGTGTTCTCCAGCCCCGACGTGAGGTCGTCGACGTGCTCGATGTTGAGGACGGCGATGTCGGAGGGGGTGTCGATGTGACCCACCGGCCCGCCGACCGTGATCACGGACCGCACCTCGAACCGCTCGGTGAACGCCGGGTCCTCGGCGAGCCGCATCGTCGTCATCGCCCCCTGGGAGTGCCCGACGAGCAGCACCGGCTCGTCCGGTCCGATACCCGCCTGCTCCATGGCCTGGATCACGCCTTCCTCCACGGCGGTGTCCATCCCGGCGAAGGCCTGGAGGTTCGTGCCCCAGTCGAACGGGTTGTCGTTGTTGATGGCATTGGCCGGCTGCCGCAGCACGGTCCCCGGGAACGGCATCGGCACGGCCGGGCCCGGATCGCGCTGCCACGGCACGCCGACCGGCTCCGGCACCGCCAGTTCGGGGACCAACTCGGTCTGGGTGCCGGGCACGATGACCTGCCAGGACACAGCGCCGTCCGGTCCGACCACCCGGTCGACCCGGATCCCGCCCTCCGGGCCGCCGTAGCGCGGATACAGCCCGTACAGGCTGCCGACCGCCCCGGTCACCCCGTACAGGCTGCCGACCGCCCCGGTCACCCCGCTCAGGGCCGGCCCCGTGGCCGTCGCCGGCGCCCCGGTCGGCACCACTCCGGGCGGATCGATCTGACGCACCCGGACCGAGCGCCCGATCCCCATCCCGACGGTCGCCAACGGGGCGAGCAGCCCGGCCAGGGTGTGGATCGAGGAGCCGGGACGGTCCTCGCCCACCGTGTACACGCCGAGCGCACTCGTCACGGTTCCCGCCCAGGACTCCAGGTAGGCGCCGAACTGCGCGTCGGTCGGAGTCCACTGTCCCCGGGCGAAGGCCCCAGCGAACGCAACGCCCAGCATCGTCAACGGCCGCATCATGGCGATCGGGTCCCACGGCAGGCCCAGGGTCGGCGGTGGTGTCACGATCAGGCCCCGGGTGAACCCCGCCTGCGCCTGCGCCTCGGCCCGCTCGTAGTCGGCGGCCGCGGCCCGCAGCGCCGCTGCGGTCCCGTCCGCCTCCTCGTTGACCCCGCCGACGCACAGCAGCGCCTCCCAGCAGCGGGCGATCGCCGGCCCCGACGAGCCGGCGTCGAGGGCGGCGGTCTCGTGCAGGATCGCGAGTCCGCGCTGAAGCAGGGCGCGACCGCGCCCGACCTGCGCCGAAGCGCCGTCGACGGCGGCGGCCAGGTCCCGTAGTTCCGCCGGGTCCGCGGCCAGCGGCGTGCCGTAGACGACGAGTTGTGCGGCGGCGGCGTTCCCTGCGGCGCTGGATGGTGCGCCGTCGGGCACCATCGCCGGCCCGTTGCCGCCGCTCATCGCGGGGTCATCGTCGGCCCGGCCAACGCGGCGCGGACGGCGGCGCTCTGGTTCTCGTGGACGCGGGCCGCCGCCGCGGCGGACTCGAGCGTCTGTGCGAGACGGTCGGTGGCGGAGGTGAGCGTGGCGATCCGGCGCCGGTAGGCGCTCGCGGCGGGCGAGTCCCAGTGCTCCGGCAGCACGGCGGCGTAGGCGGCCCGGGCGAGGCGGACCTGTTCGGCGGCCGCGGCCAGGAGGGCGGACGCGGCGCCGCCGGGCAGTCCGGGCGAGGCGATCATGGGCGAAGGTGAGGCTCTCATGGCCCCGACGGTAGGCACCGCTCCCCCCGCGCACCGCGTTGGTGCCGGCGCCGGTGGACCCGCCTGCACCGCCTCCTCTCTTGTGGACCGACATCCGCCGTGAGTCCGCAGCGCCACTGCCGCCGTGCTACTCGCCAACCGCGGTAGGGGTGTCTCACGAGGGGCGGCCATGGGTGGCTGTGAGACTACGACTCCTCGGTACCGCCCTGCGCGCCTTGACTGGGCCCCGGAACCGAGGCGCCCTGCACCCGGATTCGATGACTGACCAGTTCACGGACGCCGACCACGCAAAGACCGGCGCCGAGCATCCACCAGGTCGTGGCGGCGTGCCACGGCATCCCTCTCATAAGGCTCATGAGAACACCCACAGCGAAGAAGCCGACAGCGGCAATGGCAAGGCGCACTGCCACGGACCCCGGAGCGGAACCCACAAGTCGACGCGACCCTACTCGGGCGACGCCAGCAGGTGAACCGATTCGCGTCACTTGCCTCACCTATTCGGGCCGGTGCTCGGTGGTGGGCTCACCGGTCAGCCCAGTGGGAACGTCTCCGCTCTGCGACCCGGCGTACCGGTTGTTCGAGGCATCCCGCCCGCGTTGGCGGTCCGCGTCGAGGATGCCGTGCTTGACCCCCAGCCGAATGACCCCGTAGGCCAGCACCGCTCCGATCAGCCACGGCATGATCGCAGCCAGAATCCATGCGACGTTGAAACTCATCTCCGGACCATAGTGGTGGACGTCCGGAATGGGGGATCAGAAAGCATTCGATATCGCTGCGGGACCCGAGACCAGTGGCTCAAAGTCGGCGGAAGTCTCGGCGAGTCGGACCCCGAACGGTCGGGTCGAACTCAGAGACGCTTGTTGGGTGACCGGCAACCACTTCCGCGCCGCAGAGACCGGAGCCAGTGATGACCGAGGACAGGAACCTTCCCGATGACTACCCACGTCTGCTCGAAGACCTGAAGCGAACCGTCGCCGAGGCGCGCTGGCGGGCACAGCGCGTGGTGAACACCGAACTCGTCGGCCTGTACTGGCGACTCGGCCGGACGATCCTGGAGCGGCAGCAGGCGGTCGGCTGGGGCCGGGCGGTGGTCGATCGCCTCTCGGCCGACCTGCGGGCGGAGTTTCCCACCATGAAGGGCCTGTCCCGCTCGAACCTCTTCTATATGCGCGCCTTCGCCGCAGCATGGCCCGAGGAAGCAGTTGTCCAACGGCTCGTTGGACAACTGCCCTGGGGTCACGTCACGGTGCTCCTGGACAAGCTCGATGAGAAGTCCGAGCGGGATTGGTACGCCGCCGCCGCAGTCGACCATGGCTGGTCCCGTAACGTCTTGCTGAACCAGATCATGAACGGCCTGCACACCCGCACCGGGGCAGCGCCGTCGAACTTCCCGGCCCGCCTGCCGGCCGCGGACTCCGAGCTCGCCCAACAGCTCACCCGCGACCCGTACGTGCTGGATTTCCTCGACCTCACGGGTACCGTCGCCGAGCGCGACTTCGAGCAGGCGTTGATGACCCGCCTGCAGGACTTCCTGCTCGAGCTCGGACACGGTTTCGCCTTCGTCGGCCGCCAGCACCACTTCACCGTCGACGGTGACGACTTCTACATCGACCTGCTCTTCTTCAACTGGGTCCAGAGCAGGTTCGTCGTGCTCGAGCTCAAGGTCGGCGCCTTCGCGCCCGAGCACGCCGGCCAGCTCGGGTTCTACGTCAGCTGGGTCGACGCCAACCTGCGCAACCCGGACCAGCACGCCCCGACCATCGGCATCCTACTGTGCGCCGGGCGCAACGACAGCGTGGTCCGCTACGCCCTGGCCGGAAGCAACCAGCCGCTCGCCGTCGCGGACTACACCTACGACACCCTTCCCCGAGGCCTTCGCGAGGCGATCCCCAGCGAGGCCGACCTCTCCTCGGCCGCCGACGCCGCGTACGACGACCTCCGCGCCGCCCACGACCAGGACCATTCCGGCCCGCCCGGCTGACCGCGTAGGTCGACGCAGCCTGTCGCGATGGCCCGTGCCCTGGGTGCGGTGGGCCGCCGCCATGGCCACAATGGCTGGCATGGCCGACCACTTCACGATCGCTGTCGTGTGCACCGGGAACATCTGCCGCTCCCCGATCGGCGAGGTGGTGATCCGGGACGCGATCGCCGACGCCGGACTCACCGGCCAGGTCCGGGTGTTCTCCGCCGGCACCGGGGACTGGCACCTCGGTGAGGACGCGGACCACCGCGCCCTGTCGGTGCTGACCGAGAAGGGGCACCACCTCACCGACCACCGGGCGCGCAGGTTCGCCGCTGCGGACTTCGCCGTCGCGGACCTGGTTCTGGCCCTGGACCAGAGCCACGTCGACACCCTGCTCCGGCTCGCGCCGGACCCCGTCGCACAGGAGAAGGTCCGCCTGTTGCGCAGCTTCGACCCGGACCGCGAGGACGACGAGGTGGCCGACCCCTACTACGGCGACCGGCGCGACTTCGAGATCAGTTACGCCGAGATCCTCGCGGCTGCCCCCGGCGTCGTGGCGCACGTGCGCGAACGGCTCGCGTGACCTGGCGCAAGACCCGGTTCCCGCACCCGGACGCCGCGCTCGCCGAGGCCGACGGCCTGCGCTGGCTCGCCGAGGTACCCGACGGCGCCCGGGTGGCCCGAGTGCGCGACGTGGGCCCCGGCGTGCTCGAGCTGGAGTCGATCCGGTCCGGCCCCACCACGGCGGTCGCGGCCCGCGCGTTCGGCGCGGCGCTGGCCCGCACGCACGGCGCCGGCGCCGACTTCTTCGGCCAGGTCCCCGGCAGCACCGACGGGTTCATGGCGCAGGCGCCGATGCCCGGCCCGAGCACCCCGGACCTGCGCTGGGGCGAGTTCTACGCGACTACCCGCGTGCTGCCGTTCCTGCGCACCGCCGTCGGGCAGGGCTCGATCACGCCCGACGGCGCAGCTGCCGTCGAGGCGGTCGTGGCCCGGCTCGTGGCCGGTGACCTCGAGCACGACCAACCCGCCCGGGTCCGCGAGCTCGCAGCCCCGGGACGCCCCGCCGTCGCCCGTCTGCACGGCGACCTGTGGAACGGCAACGTGCTCTGGGACGCCGACGCCGGCGGCGAGGCGGTCCTGATCGATGCCACCGCGCACGGCGGCCACGGCGAGACCGACCTGGCGATGCTCGCCCTGTTCGGCCAGCCGCACTCCGGCGACATCGTCGAGGGCTACCAGGAGGTCTCCCCGCTCGCGGCCGGTTGGCCGGATCGGATCGCGCTGCACCAGCTCAACCCGCTGCTCGTGCACACGGTGCTGTTCGGCAGCTCCTACGCCGACGCCGCAGTCCGGGCCGCGGCCGCGTACGTCTGAGCCGGGGTCAGGCCGGAGTGTCGTTGGTCGTGAGCAGGCGGGCCAACGCCACGAGCTGACCACCGTCGGCCTTCGCGATCGACCCGCGGATGACCGGACCGAGGAGCCGCATCGGGCCGCTGGTCCCGACATCGGCGACGAGCCGGACCTCGGTGCCGCCCTCGACGTCGGTCAGCGTGTAGGTGTAGACGGCGTGCACGCCGGGGCCATCGCTCGCGAGCGCGATCATCCGGCCGGGTTCGAGCGCCTCGACCGTGGAGGTTCGATCGGAGTTCTGCGCGCGGAACCTCAGCACGCTCCCGACGGCGAGCGTGGCGTCGTCCTGGCGCATGTCCGTGGCCTCGGCCATCCACTCGTGGGCACGGGAGAAGTCGGTCAGCACGTCCCAGACGCGGTCCCGGGCGGCGCGGATCAGCACGCGGGTGTCGATCGCTGTGGTCATGCAGCAACGGTAGGCACCGGCGGGCCGGATGGGCTTGGATATTCTTCATGCCCACCGCCCCCGAGCCGGCCGCAGCGTTCGTCGAGCGGGCTGCGCCGGCGGACCTGGCGGAGGTCCTCACGAGCCTGTGGTTCGTGCGGACCGAGGCGCCGGCACGCTACGAGCGGATCCTGCCCGCCCCGGACGTGCCGCTCGTCGTGCCGTTGACCCTGCAGCCCTATGGGGTCCGCCGGCCCCACGGCTGGCAGCGGCTCCACGGTCCGTTCGTCGCCGGGCTCACCGACGAGGCCACGATCAGTGCGAACGGTGCGCGCGTCGCGAACGTCGGCGCGCGGTTGCGCCCGGATGCGTTGCGGGCGGTCGGCCTGGATCCGCAGCGCCTCGCCGGTGGGGTGCACGAGGTCGGCGGATTCGAGGGCCTCGACCGTCTCGATCCGGACGTCACGGCCGAGCTCGCGCTCGCGGCGGTGGTGGCGGCGCTGCGCGCCAGGCTCGATCCGGCCTGGCACCCCGATCCCGTCGTGCGGGCGGCGGTCGAGTCGTTCGGCAACGACCCGCAACCACGGGTGGGTGACGTGGCGGCTCTGACAGGTGTCTCGGCCCCCGCGCTCGTCGCCCGGTTCCGCCGCGCGTGCGGCGTCACGCCGAAGATGTTCGCCGACCTGCGGCGGCTGCACGGGCTCCTGGATCGGTTGACGGCGGCGGCCCTCGACCCGGGCGGCGAGCCCTTCGCCGGGGTGGTCTGGAGCGACCTCGCCGCAGCCGCGGGGTACTACGACCAGTCGCACCTGAACCGCGCGTTCCATCGCTTCGTCGGACTCACCCCGACCGCCTACTTCGACCGCGTACGCCGGTACGGGCTCGATGCCGTGCGATTCGTGCCGGAGCAGGACGCGGCTCCGCGGTGACCCGGGTGCCGGTCGCGCGAGACGGTTCGGGGGAGGTCGCCCGCCTCTGGGATGATTGCCCCATGCCCTCACGCTCCGGTCGCACCGACCTCGCCGACCTGACCCCGCCGATCGCCCTGGGCCCCCTGGACGGGCGCTACCGACCCGTCGTGGCCCCGCTTGTGGACCACCTCTCGGAGGCGGCCCTGAACCGGGCCCGGCTGCACGTGGAGGTCGAGTGGCTCATCCACCTGACCACCGGTGGGGTGCTGCCCGGCGCACCGACGCTGTCGACGGCGGAGGTCGCCTATCTGCGCGGCGTCGTCGATTCCTTCGGTTCCGCCGAGATCGCCGAGCTGGCGGAGATCGAACGGGAGACCCTGCACGACGTCAAGGCCGTCGAGTACTTCCTCAAGCGGCGCCTCACCGCCGCCCCGGACGTGCTCGGCGAGACGGTGCTGCCGGACGTGACCGAGATCGTGCACATCTTCTGCACGAGCGAGGACATCAACAACCTGTCCTACGCGCTCACGGTGCGCTCCGCCGTCGGGCAGGTCTGGCTGCCGGCCGCGCACACGGTGGCGGACGCCGTCGCCGACCTGGCCCGCGTGAACGCGGCGGTGCCGATGCTGGCTCGCACGCACGGCCAGCCCGCGACGCCGGTGACCCTCGGCAAGGAGCTCGCCGTGCTCGCGCACCGGCTGCGCCGCCAGCTGCGCCGGATCTCCTCGGCGGAGTTCCTCGGCAAGATCAACGGCGCCACCGGCACCTACGGCGCGCACGCCATCTCGGTGCCCGGCGCGGACTGGGAGGCCGTGGCGCGGGAGTTCGTGACCGGCCTCGGGCTCACCTGGAACCCGCTCACCACCCAGATCGAGAGCCACGACTGGCAGGCCGAGCTGTATGCGGACGTGGCCCGGTTCAACCGGGTGCTGCACAACCTCGCCACCGACGTGTGGACCTACATCTCGCTCGGGTACTTCAAGCAGCGGCTGTCCGCGCAGGGGTCCACCGGGTCCTCGACGATGCCGCACAAGGTCAACCCGATCCGGTTCGAGAACGCCGAGGCGAACCTCGAGATCTCCTGCGCGCTGCTGGACACGCTCGCCTCGACCCTCGTGACGTCCCGCCTCCAGCGCGACCTCACCGACTCCACCACGCAGCGCAACATCGGCGTCGCGTTCGGGCACTCGCTGCTCGCCCTGGACAACGTGCGCCGCGGCCTGGCCGGGCTGGACGTGGACGCCGAGGCGATGGCCCGGGACCTGGACGGCAATTGGGAGGTGCTCGGCGAGGCCGTGCAGTCCGCGATGCGCGCGGCCGCCGTCGCCGGCGCCGAGGGCATGGCCGACCCCTACGAGCGGCTCAAGGAGCTGACCCGCGGGCGCCGGGTGGACCGAGCCGCGATGCGCGAGTTCATCGGCGGGCTCGGACTGCCCGACGACGTCGCACACCGGCTCCTGGACCTCACCCCCGGTTCGTACACCGGACTGGCCCAGCGACTCGTGGACCACTTGGCCTGATCCGCTCGGCGGGACCGCGCTCAGGTCCCGCTTGCCTCACCCGCCGGCGCCGGTTCGAGCGAGGCCAGCAACCGGGCCACCACGGCCGGGTCGTGCTCGCTGGCCGATCCGGCCACCAACGCGTTCAGATAGAGCCCGTCACCCACGAGCTGGACCAGCCGCGCGGTGACCGGGTCCGCGATCAGCGCGCCGACCGGGGCGAACCACCGGTCACTGGCGTCCGCCAGGGCCGCCGGCACGTCGACCTCGGGCGCCCCGACGAGCCGCAGCGCGGCGAGCATCGTGGTGCTGTAGGCGTCGTCGGCCACCGAGGACTGGCGCAGGTACTCGCCGACGGCGGCGCTCACGTCGGTCCCGACACGCACCTGCTCGGCCGCGTCGGTCAGGCGCGCGAGCAACCCCTCGTAGAGGGCCTCCTTGCTGCCGAAGTGGTACAGCAGGCCGCCCTTGGAGACGCCGGCCGTGGCGGCGACGTGCTCGATCGTCGCCAGGGCGGGACCCTCGGCGATCAGGACCTGCTCGAGTGCGTCGAGGATTCGATGCCTGGCTGTGGACATGATCACACTCTATCGCCTACTAAACCGTCCAGACGGTACAGTAGCGATGATCGTCCGAACCTCAGCCAGGAGTACCACCGTGTCCATCAACGTCGCAGAGTCGAGCCACACCCCGTCGCCAAGCACTCGGCGGCGCTGGCTCGCACTCGTCGCGCTCATGCTGCCGGTGTTGCTGGTCAGCATCGACAACACGGTGCTCTCCTTCGCGGTGCCCGCCCTCAGCCGGGACCTGCAGCCGACCGCCACGCAGTTGCTCTGGATCGTGGACATCTACCCGCTGGTCCTCGCCGGCCTGCTCGTCACGATGGGCACCCTGGGTGACCGGCTCGGCCGGCGACGGCTGTTGCTCATCGGCGCCACCGGCTTCGGTGTGGTCAGCGTCTGGGCGGCGTTCAGCGCCGACGCCTCGCACCTGATCGCGGCCCGTGCCGCGATGGGGATCTTCGGCGCCACGTTGATGCCGGCCACGCTCGCGCTGCTGCGCAACGTGTTCACCGACGACGGCGAGCGCCGGTTCGCGATCGCGGTCTGGGCCGCTGGTTTCTCAGGTGGCGCGGCGCTCGGCCCGATCGTGGGCGGGTGGCTCCTCGAGCACTTCTGGTGGGGCTCGGTCTTCCTGCTGAACGTGCCCGTGCTGGTGATCTTCCTGATCGCGGCGCCGCTGCTGGTTCCGGAGTCCCGCGGGTCACGCGCCGGTCGGTTCGACCTGGTCAGCGTCGCCCTGTCCATCCTCGCGATGGTGCCGCTGGTGTACGCGGTCAAGACCGTCGCACACGACGGTGTGGTCCCGATCGCGCTCGCGCTGCTCGCGGTGGCGGCGACCGCCGGCTGGCTGTTCGTGCGACGTCAGCTGCGCCGGCCGGAGCCGCTGTTGGACGTGCGCCTGTTCCAGCGGCCGGTGTTCGCAGCCTCCGTGGTCGCGAACCTCGTCGCCGCGCTGGGCATGGCCGGACTGTTGTTCCTGCTCGCGCAGTACCTGCAGCTCGTGCTCGGGCTGAGCCCGATGGTCGCGGGCCTGTGGTTGCTGCCCGGCCTCGTGGGTACGGTGGCGCTCGGCCTGGTCGCGGCCGCGGTCGCCGATCGGGCACCGCTGCACGTCCTGGTGCCGATCGGGATCGGTGTCTCGGCCGTCGGCTACGCCGTCGGCACCATGCTGACCGGACACAGCGGGATCGGCGTCGCGGTCGCGGTCTTCGTGCTCGTCGGCGCCGGTTCCGGCTTCACGGAGACGCTCACCAACGACGCCATCCTCGCTGCCGTGCCGCCCGCGCGCGCAGGTGCCGCCTCGAGCATCTCGGAGACGGCCTACGAACTGGGTTCGGCGTTCGGGGTCGCGGTCCTCGGGAGCGTCGCCTCCGCGATCTACCGGGATCGGGTGGTACTGCCGGACACCATCGCTGCAGGCGACCGGGCGACGGCGAGCGAGACCCTCGGCGGCGCCGTCGAGGTGGCCGGCGCGCAGGGCGATCCGGGCGTCGGCGCGGCCCTGCTCGACTCGGCGCGGGAGGCGTTCGCCTCCGGCCTGGCCGTGACCGCGGCCGCCGGCGTCGCCCTGCTGGCGGTCACCGCCGTCGGGGTCGGCGTGGCGTTGCGTCGGGGCGCGCGGCAGGATGACGCCGAGCTGGCACTACCGCTCCGGCCGACCGATCCTGCTGGCAGCACCGACGCGAAGGACGCGACGCAGGTGCTCACCACGGGCGCACGCTGACCCCGGTCCCCACCCGGCCGGCGGAGCCTGGCTCCGCCGGCCGGGCTCACACCTGGTCGAGCCGGCGCAGCAGCGCACCCTCGCGCAGCGCCCACGGGCAGATCTCGACGATCTCCACCCGCAGGCCGCGCAGGACCTCCTCGGCCACCACGGCACCGGCGACGATCTGGTAGGTCCGCTCGGGCGTGATGCCGGGCAGTTCCATGCGCTGCTCGGCCGGGATCCGGGCCAGTCGCGGCACCCAATCCGAGAGCAGCGACGTGCTCATCTGCCAGCGCTGGTGCGGACCGACACCCGCGACGGACATCCCGGCGAGCCGGGCCAGGGACCGGAACGTCTTGGAGGTCGCGACCACGTGGTCCGGCCTCGGCTCGGCTCGCACCCGGGCCACGAGCGGCTTGAGCTCGGCGCGGACCACCGCCCGCAGCTGCTTCAGCTCGTCCGGCAGCGGCGGGTCGTGGCGCAGGTGCGTCCGGGTCAGCCGGCCGGCGCCGAGCGGCAGCGACAGGGCGAGGTCCGGGACTTCGTCCACGCCGAGGGCGACCTCGAGCGAGCCGCCGCCGATGTCCAGGACGAGCAGTTTCCCGGCGGCCCAGCCGAGCCAGCGGCGGGCCGCGAGGAACGTCAGGGCCGCCTCCTCCTCGCCGGAGAGCACCTGGAGATCGCCGTCCAGGCGCGCGCGGATCAGTGCGAGCACCGCCTCGCCGTTCGTGGCCTCGCGCACCGCCGAGGTCACCATGGTCAGGACCTCGTCGACACGCTGCTCTCGCGCGACCCGGACGGCGCCGTCGACGGCCTCGAGCAGAGCGGCGATCCCCACGTCGTTGATCGCACCGTCGTCGGTGAGGTACTGCATCAGCCGGAGCGTGACCCGCTCATCCAGGTCCGGGTTCGGGTGGGCGCCGCGGACCACGTCGACCACGACGAGGTGAACCGTGTTCGAGCCGATGTCCAGGACGCCCAGTCGCACCGGGCGAGTCTACTCGGCGACCCTCCTCGAGCCGGAAGGGATCAGAGGTGGCTGGGGTGCCGCGCCTGGCCACCACCACCGCCGACACCGGCCGGCGGTGCCGATCGCGGCTCGGGCTCGCTCACGGTCGACGGGCGCGGCCCTGCCGGCACGGCGGAGCGACGGCGGGCCCGCCGGCTCACGGCCCGGCCACCGAGGAGGAGCGCGAGGGCGGCCGCGACCAGGCCGAGGAAGGTGAGCACCGGTCCGGCCGGCATGCCGAGGATCTCCCGCATGCGGGTCTCGTGGATCACCTCGCGGTAGTCCCCGGTCTGGGTGGACGCGGAGAACGTGAAGTCCGAGACGATCTCGGTGGCCGGTTCGTGGAACCACTGGTCCATCACGGTCAGGTACGGCGTGGTCCGGGCGATCTCGGCGAGGGTGGGGTTCTCCACCGCCGCCGGGTCGACGGCACCGGCGAACCTGAGATCGACCGAGGCGGTGTCCTCACTGGCGTCGGTGCGCGCCATCCGCCGGTCCGCGAACACGTAGGTGCGCACGAACTGATCGGTGGCCGCCGCCGCGGACAGTCGCATCGGATAGATCAGGGACTCGGAGGCGAAGGTCAGGTCGACCGGCTGCAGCTCGCCGGAGAGGTCGGCGGCATCGGTGGTCAGCCGCATCGCCACGTAGTACCAGCCCTCGGTGATGTAGGGCCGCAGCGCCGTGGCCAGGCCGTCCTGCATGACGTACTCGTGCTCGTCGAGCCACTGCGCCAGGCCGTCCGCGTCGTCCGCGGAGAGCACGCTGGCCTCGAGCGGCCCGAGGTCCACCGTCTCCAGGACGTCGACCCCCAGGTCGGGCGCGCCCGCCCCGGGTGCCGCGCCGGCGCCGTCGCCGAACGACGCCTCGGGCCACCAGGTGTAGCTGACCTCGACCTCGGGGGCGATCACGTCGAGGAGCTCGTCGAACATCTCGGAGTCGCCGAGCGCGACGTCCGCCGGCGCCGGGGTGGGGATCAGCAGCGCCGCGTCGGGGGCGTCGGTGAGGACGTCCATCTCGAGCAGGATCCGCTCGGTCTCACCGTCCCAGGTGATCGCCGCGACCTCGCGGTTGACCGCGACCTCGTAGCCGTCGGCCGCCACATAGCCGCCGCAGGCGCACGCCTGCGCGGGGGTGGGGACCACGACGGCACCGAGCGCGGCGACGATGCCGACTGCTGTCAGCACGATGCCGCGACGGAGCCGGGCGAGGCGGTCTGGGGTCATGGCCATCACGGTATGGGCCGAGTGCGCCCGAGAGGCGGGTCGATATCGGATCGATATCCGCAGGGCCCCGATCGTGACCGTTCTGTTGTCGAGTGCCCACACTCTGGTCACACCGATACCCACTGGGGGTATACTCGGATTATGGAAGAGCACGGACACGACCACGGATACGTCGCGGACAAGGAGGCCTACCTCAAGCGCCTGCGCCGCATCGAGGGCCAGGTTCGCGGCATCGCGAAGATGGTCGAGAACGACACCTACTGCATCGACATCCTGACCCAGGTCTCCGCCGTCACCAAGGCGTTGCAGGCGGTGAGCCTCGGCCTGCTGGACGATCACCTCGCCAGCTGCGTGGTGGACGCGGCCCGCTCGTCCTCCGAGGAGGGCGAGGAGAAGGTTCGCGAGGCCTCCGCCGCGATCGCCCGGCTCGTCCGCTCCTGACCACAGAACCCGGAAGGAACCCCACATGGACCGCACCACCACGATCGACGTCACGGGCATGACCTGCGCGAACTGCGTGGCCCACGTCACCGAGGAGCTCGAGGGCGTCGACGGCGTGCTCAACGTCTCCGTCGAACTCCGCACGGGCGAGGCCTCGCCGGTGACCGTCGTCTCCAACGTGCCGCTCGACGAGACCGCCATCCGTGCGGCCGTCGACGAGGCTGGCTACGACGTGGCGGCGATCCGCGCCTGACGCGCTACCGGCCCGGCGCCGGCCCGGAGGTGAACGAGCCCCGACCGCGATGCGGCGGTCGGGGCTCGTTGTTCGTGGCGATCCGCCTCGGCGGGCAGGTCAGGCGGCCACGTCCTCCTGGACGTCCGTCGAGGCCTCGGTGGCCGGCTCGATGACCGGCTCCGCGGTGCGCACCTCGATCTTGCGGGGCTTGGACTGCTCCGCGACCGGGATGGTCACGGTCAGCACGCCGTGGGCGTAGTCGGCCTGGATCGCGGCCGCGTCGAGACCGTCGCCGAGGCTGAGCTGCCGGCGGTACGTGCCGGTCGCGCGCTCCTTGGCGATCCACCGCTCGCCCTCGCCGAGGCTGGAGGCGCGCACGGCCTGGACGGTCAGGGTGTTGCCGTCGACGTCCAGGTCGATGCTCTCCGGCGCGACGCCGGGCAGATCGATCTCGACGATGAACGCGTCACCGCTGCGGTGCAGGTCCATCGGCATCCACCGGGGCACGCGGGTGGAGGTGCGGTACGCGAGCCGGTCGGTCTCGCGGAACGGGTCGAAGGTGAGAGCCATGTCAATCTCCTCGTCTGACTGGGACCTGCCCTACGCCGGTCCCTCATGCAAGCCTCAACCCCCGACGGCGGGGGATCGTTCCCGAAGTTGAGTCACCTTCGCTCAAGGCGAACGCTGCTTCTCGATCCCTACCGTGGCGGGCCGCTCAGCCGGCAAGTTCGTCGACACCGAGCGCGAAGTCCCAGTGGCCCACCCCGTTGCCGGCGAGCGCCACCGTGACCAGGCCCATCCCTTCCAGCCAGTGCGCCATCTTCAGGCCGCCGACGTCGAGCGGGCGCAGCCCGATGCTCTCGATGAAGGCCGCCACGCTCGCCTTCGCCCGCGCCCCGTCACCGGCGATGAAGACGTTCGGTCGGCCCTTCTCCAGGACGTTGCGGAAGATGGTGTTGAACGCCTTCACCACACTCGCACCCGCAGGGGCCACCTTGGCCACTTCCTGCGCGACCGAGGTCTCCTCGCCGTGGGCCAGGCCGTCGAACGTGGCGTTGAAGGGGTTGCTGATGTCGACGATGACCTTGCCCGCGAGGGCGTCTGCGTACTCGGCGACGACCGGCACGACACCGTCGTACAACAGGGCCGTGATGACGATGTCCCCGGCCGGGACGGCGCCCCACTCTCCCGCGGTCGCGCCGCCGCCGAGAGCCGTGGCCAGAACTTCGGCCTTGGACCTGTCGCGTCCCATGACCTCGACGGTGTGGCCGCCCGCCACCGCGCGCGTCCCGATGGTGCGGGCCATGTTTCCCGTACCGATAATTGTGATGTTGCTCATGAGGTGTGCCTCTTCGTGTTGGGTGTCGGTCTGTCTCGTTCGTGCCGGAGCGCGCGTGCCGCGGTTGCGGTAGTGGTTCAGATGGCAGTCGTGCCGCCGTCAGTGACCAGTTCCAAACCGTTGACGTAGCTGGAGTCGTCTGAGGCAAGGAACAGGGCGGCGGTGGCGATCTCTTCGGGGCGGCCCATCTTTCCCCGAGGGATGAGGGACTCGAATGCAACCCGCGTTTCCTCGTCGAACAGTTCCTCCTGCTTTGCGGTGGCGACCTGGCCGGGCGTGAGGACGTTGACCCGGATGTTGCGGTCACGTAGTTCGTTGAGCCAGACGCGAGCCCAGGCCTGCTGTACGGCCTTGCTTCCCGCGTAGAGGCTCCAGCCGGGGAACGCGCCGAGGGAGGCATTGGATCCGGTCATGAAGATCGAGCCGTTGTCGTTGATCAGCGGCAGTGCCTTCTGCACGGTGAACAACGTGCCGCGAGCGTTGAGCCAGAAGGCGCGGTGGAACTGCTCCTCGGTGATCTCGCCGAGAACGGCGGGTTCACCCATCCCGGCACTGGCCCACAGCACGTCGATCGAGCCCTTCTCCCGCTTGACGGTGTCGTACAAGCGGTCCAGGTCGTCCAGCACGGAGGCGTCGCCCTGCACGGCGGTGACGTTGCGGCCGATCAGGCTGACGGCGTCGTCCAGTGCTTCCTGCCGGCGGGCCTGGATGAAGACATGAGCTCCTTCATCGACGAACAGCCTCGCGCCAGCCAATGCCATACCGGTGGATCCGCCGGTGATCACCGCCACCTTGCCATCGAGCTTTCCCACGATCACTCCTCCTGGGTTCGTAAAACGGGACAGCCGGCGTCTATGTATACCGCTCTGTTTGCATAACCTATCCGATGATCGACCGTGGGCACAAGCTATGTACACCGATAGGTACCCGGGGGATACACTCGGGAGATGACGGAGTTGGAGATGGGCCCCCTGGGTCGACGCCGAGGCAGGGGCGCACGCGAGCGCATCCTCGGCGCGTCACAGCAACTGTTCCGCGATCAGGGCATCAACCGCACCGGCATGGACCAACTCTGCGCAGTGGCCCAGGTGTCCAAGCGCACGGCGTACCAGCACTTCACCAGCAAGGACGAGCTCGTCGCCGAGTACCTGCGCCGGTTCGATCCCGACGTCATGCCCGGCGTGTTCGACCGCACCGACCTCACGCCGCGCGAACGACTCATCGCCGCGTTCGACATGCCTCCGTCCACACCCCTGTGCCCCTACATCGCGGCCGCCGTCGAACTACACGACCCAGAACACCCCGCATCCCAGTACGCGCGCGACTACAAGACCGCCGTCGCCGCGCGCCTTGCCGAGACTGCCCGCGAAGCCGGCGCCACCGACCCCGAACAGCTCGGCGAGCAACTGGCGCTCCTGCTCGACGGCGCCTCGGCCCGCACCCGAGTCCTCAACAGCGAGTCCTTCACCACCGCCGCCGCCATCGCCGCCGTCCTCATCGACAGCGCCATCCCCACGCCGCAGCCCAGTGATGACCACGGAGCCCCCGGGTCCGCTCCCGTTCCGGTGGACGGCCGATAGCCGACCGCTCAATCGAGGAGCCGGCCAGCCCGGTAGGTCAGCCGATCGCGGCGATGCACCCAGGCGTGCTCGATCCGTCGGCGCCGCTCCCGCGCCGCGCCGGCGAGCTCGCCGAGCGCGAATGTTGTGGCGGGCGGCGGTGCTCCTGCATCCGCGACGTAGGTGCGCACCATCTGGTCCAGGACGACGGCGTCCTGGTGCGCCCCGAGGAGGTCCTGCGTCCGCTCGGCCTGGGTGGCGAGCCGTTTCGCGGTCCGTCCGATCGGATCGGCGGCGACCTCGGAGAGATAGCGCAGCCGCTTCACGGACTTGCGGACCTCGTGCAGGGAGCCTGGACCTTCCTCAGCGGCGGCGATGCGGTCACGGGTCCGGCGCCAGGTCTTGCGCAGACACCGGCGCAGCGCGCGGCGGGCACGGACGTCACCGTGGCGGACCGGGATCCGGTCCGCGCGCAGGTCAGCCATCAGCGCAGCGTGCTCCCCTGCGACCAGTCGCTCCTCGAGCCGCCGGAGCGCGTCCGCGCGACGGGATCGGAGCGAGTCGAGGAACGGTGCCAGATCCGTGCCGAACCCGGGATCCGCCGTCGCCTCGCGGTCGACTCCGACCAGCTGGACGTCGAGGTCACGGACCGCGGCGAGCGCGTCGGAGAAGGTGGACAGGCGGCGGCGCAGCGGACCGGAGAAATCCGGATCCAGGTAGGGCCCGAACGCTGCCAGCAGGACCCGCAACCTCCGCACGGCCACGCGCAGCCTGTGCACCGCGCGCTCGGAGTCCGCCACCCGGTCCACCGACAACGCCCGTACCGCCGACTCGCGCCGCACCACGCGCGCCATGGCCCTGACGGTGGCGCTCTCGACGATCGGCCCGATCGTTGCGGGTCCGCTGCGAACCATTGCCCCATTCTCCCACCCGTGCCCCGACGCGGGCCATCTCGGTCAGTTGAAGCGGCGCCCCTCGTCCCGGCGGTAGGCCAGCACGGCGAGCGCCGTGAACAGCAGGCCCCAGGCGATGAGCACCGGCAGGGCCAGCGCATAGGCCTGCTGCCCGGTCAGCACCTGGATGAGCAGGTCCCGGCCGGCGCGGCTGGGCAGGGCCTGGGAGAGGGTGTTCAGCCAGCTCGGAAAGATCTCGGCGGGCAGGAACAGTCCGCCGGCGAACGCGAGCGGGAACAGCACCGCCTGGACCACCGCGATCGCCGCCTTGCTGCTCATCCGGTAGCCGATCGCGAGGCCGAGCATCAGGAACGGCAGGCCGACCACCAGCACCATGAGCGCGGCGAGCAGCACCGTCGCGGGCGGTGCGGTGGCCTGGGTGAACAGGGCGCCGACCACTCCCAGCGGGATCAGGCTGACCAGCGCGTACAGGCATCCGGCCAGGACCCGGCCGAGCATCCTCGGCGCGGCGCCGGCCGGCAACGTGCGTATGTAGCCCTCGAACGGCAGGGCCCGGTCCTCGGCCACACCCGAGCCGAACGTGAACAGGAACGTGGACATCACCGAGAACATCGCCAACTGCCCGACGGCGGCCGTCGCGAACAGCGGATTGCCGGCCACCGACGCCTGAGGGACCACGAAGAAGAACATCGCGAGCGTGGGAAAGAGCAGGTTGCCGACCACGGCGATCGGGGTCCGGATCGTCTCGAGAACTGAGAACTTCGCGTGGAGCAGGGTGAGGCTCAGCAGGCTCGGCCCGGAGCGGGTAATGGCACCGATCGGCGCCGGTGCGGTGGCGGTGCTCATGCTGCGACCTCCTCGGTCTCGGACTCTACGGTGCTGCCGGTGGCGGACGTGAGGGCGAGGAAGGCCTCCTCGAGGGAGGCGCCGCGGACCTCGAGCCCGGAGAAGTCGTAGCCGGAGGTCACCAGTTCTCGGACGAACGCGTCGGCATCCGAGACGAGCAGGTGGACCACGTCGCCCTCGACCTGCACGTTCGTGACGGTCGGCAGGGCGGCGAGGTCGGTCTCGGCGATGCCCGTGCGCAGGCTGACCCGGCGGGCGTTCACACGGGCGAGCACACGGTCCAGGCGGTCGTCCGCGAGGATCCGACCTCCGCCCACCACGACGACCCGTTCGGCGAGGGCCTCGACCTCCTCCAGGTAGTGGCTGGTGAGGATGATCGTCGACCCCTCCGCGTGGTAGTCCCGCAGAGCGCGCCACAGGGCGCGCCGGCCCTCGACGTCCAGGCCGGTGGTCGGCTCGTCGAGGAGCACCAGCGACGGGCGGCCGACCAGCGAGAGCGCCACCGCGAGTCGCCGCTTCTGGCCCCCGGACAGGCCCCCCGTCTGCCGGGTCACGAGGTCGTGCAGGTCGAACCGGTCCAGGAGCTCGTCGCGTCCCATCGGGTCGGTGTAGTGGCCACCGACGAAGTCGATCACCTCTCCGACCTTGAGGGTGGCGGGCAGCCCGGTCTCCTGCGGTGTGGTGCCCAGCCCGAAGCGGGACGAGGCCATGCGAGGGTCACCGCCGAAGAGCCGGACCGTGCCGGAGTCCGGCTTGCGGAGCCCGTTGATCAGGGACAACAGGGTGGTCTTGCCGGCGCCGTTCGGTCCGAGCAGGCCGACGATCTCGCCCGGGTGGACGTCGAGACTCACGCCGTCCAGGGCCACCACGTCGCCGAAGCTGCGGTGGACGTCTCGAACGCTGACGATCGGTTCCATCACTGCGCTCCTCTCAGGAGTGCTTCCAGGGTCTCGGTATAGGTCTCGAAGGCCCGGCGGCCCTTCTTCGTCAGTTCGAGGTAGGTGGCCGGGCTGCGCCCCTCGAACCGCTTGTCGATGGCCACGTAGTCGGCCTCCTCCAGCTTGCGGAGGTGGGTGGAGAGGTTGCCCGCGGTCATCTCGAGGAGCTTCTGGAGCTTCGGGAAGGCCATCCGGTCCCCCTCGTCGAGGGTCGCGAGGGTCGCGACCACCCGCAGCCGCGCCTGGGCGTGGATCACCGGATCCAGTTCGGGATCGGTCATGGCCGCGACCGCCTCGCCCGGCGCCGGGACAGGAGCAGGTCCCCCAGTGCGGCCACCAGGAAGCCACCGCCGCCAGCGAGTGCCATCACCAGGTACGTGCCCGGCGCGGGGACCAGGGCGGCCGTCCCGCCGACCACAGCGACCCAGGCACCGAGCCCGAACATCCGCCACTCGCGCCAGAGCGCGCCGCCGGCCATGTACATGACGGCCACGATCAGCGCGCTGACGGAGTTCGAGGCGAGCGCCATCACCTCCGGCGAGGCTCCTGCCCGGGAGAGGCCGGCGAACAGCATGGACGCCATCGCGAACGAGATCACCCAGCTCCAGCCGTACATCGCCCCGGCGGAGGCGGACACGCCGCGCACCCCGGACACCCGCCGCGCGACGTGCACGGCCGTGAACGCCAGTGCGCCGATCAGCAGGAGGCCGAACACCACGAAGCCCCAGGCGGTGGAGCGGGCGAGCGTCTCGTCGTAGGTGGAGTACAGCACCAGGTAGCCGATCACCCAGGCGATGCCCCAGGCACCGAAGATGAGGGGTCCGTTCGGCTCCACGCTCCTGCGGGTCGACTCGCGCTGCGCGGCGATCATGGCCAGCACTGCCGCCGGATCCGACGGCGGCGCGTCGTCCAGCGCGCCGTCGCTCGCGTGAGCGTCGGCGTCCTTGGTGGCCCGGTGAGCGTTCGTGGCGTCGGGCTCGTCGACAGACATGGGTTCCCTTGCAGAGTAGTTTGCGTTGCAAAGTACTCTGCCACGCTGTCATCGCGTGTGCAAGGGAGGACGGTCACGGAGGCGCGGAAAGGGCTATCCAAGTGGATAGGATCGGGTTCATGGCGACGGTGCAACTAATCAACGACAACGGTGCGTGGTGCTGGTTCCAGGACGAGCGCGCCCTCATCGACCCGGTCACGAACACGCTTCTGGTGGGCTCGATCCCGGCGCCGGAGGGGCCGGGCGGCGAGACCCGCGCGGGCAACGTGGAGATCGCCGTCGTGGATCTGGCCACGGGCGCCAGCGAGGTGGTCGTACTGCACGAGCACCTCGAGACCGACGACCACAACACCGCAGCGCTGTTCATCCGCCCGGACGGCCGCTACCTGGCCGTGTACACCAAGCACAAGACGGACAACCTGACCCGGTGGCGGATCTCGTCCGCGCCCCACGACGCGACGACGTGGTACCCCGAGCAGACCTTCGACTGGACCGAACTCACCGGCGGGCGCGGCGTCACCTACTCCAACCTGCACCACCTCGCCGATGAGGGCCGGCTCTACAACTTCGCGCGCGCGATCAACGACGACCCCTCGATCCTGGTCTCCACCGATGACGGCACCACGTTCGACTTCGGCGGCAAGCTGTTCACCCGCCCCAAGATCGGGTACGTCAACGGCTACACCCGGTACGTCAGCAACGGCACCGACCGGATCGACCTGATCACCACCGACCACCACCCGCGTGACTACAACAACTCGATCTACCACGGGTACATCTCCGGCGGAGCCCTGCACAGCAGCGACGGGACCGTCGTCGGCGGCCCGGTCCTCGACGAGCACGCACCGTCCCAGGTCGAGCTCACCACGATCCTGGCCGCCGGCTCCGAGTTCGAGGGCGCCACGATCACCCACGCGTGGACCACCGACATCCGTCGCGCCCCGGACGGCCGGCTCGCCGCGATCCTCACCGGCCGCGCCGGCGACGACCCGGAGAACAGCAACTTCTCCGACCACCGGTTCTTCTACGGCACGTTCGACGGCGGAGTCTGGCAGGTGCACCACCTCGCCAAGGCCGGCGCTGCTCTGCTCCCGCACGAGGAGGACTACACCGGTCTGGTCGCGATCGACCCCTACGACCTCGGCTCGGTCTACGCCTCCACCCCGATCGACCCGCGCGACGACTCGGCGCTCGACCACCACGAGATCTTCCACGGCCGGACCACCGACGGCGGTGCGTCCTGGGACTGGACGCCGATCACTGAGAACTCCGACGTCGACAACCTTCGCCCGATCGTGGTCCCCGGCGACCCCGCCACCCGCGCGGTGCTGTGGTTCCGCGGTTCCATGACCGCGTCGCAGCACTACGGTTGCGAGGTCGTGGGGTTGATCGAGAAGCGCTGAAGCTGCGGAGGGTGACCGTGCCAGGCCCGCCGGAGTCCGCGCAGCAGTGGTACCGACGGGTGAGCGCCGAGCTCGAGGCGCACGGCTACCGGGACCTGGACTGGGCGACCTGGAGCAGCTGGCCCTTCGAGGGCGACCTGCGCCCGCGCCCGCTCACCGGGCCGGCCGCTGAGACCCCGCGCGGTGGCGCCGGTGGCGTGGACTGCTTCATCTGCGTGGCGGCCGAGGCCGGCGACTCCTCGTACGTCTTCTGGCACGACGAGCACGCCCTGCTCGGCGTGCCGAACGAGGCACAGTCGCTGCCGTTCGCGGCGTTCCTGATGCCCCGCGAGTACGCCGACCTGGGCGATCTGCCGCCGGCCACCGCCGCCCGCATGGGCGAACTCCTGGCCGCGATCGAGCGGGCCGCGTGCGACGTCCTGGAGGTGCCCCGGATCCAGGTGGCCCGGTGGGGCGACGGTCAGGAGCACCTGCACTGGTGGCTCTTCGCGCGACCGACCGGGATGCTGCAGCTGCGGGGCACGTTCCTCTCGCACTGGGGCGACATCCTGCCCACGCGCGACCGGGAGGCGGCCCGCGCCGACCTGGACCTGGTGGCGGCACGCCTCGTAGAGCTCACCGGCGGGCACGCCGTTCCCGCGGGCTGAGCGTCGGTCAGACAGAACCTTCTGTCGTCAGGCAGAACCTCCCGTCCGAGTCAGAACGGTAGAACGTTCTTCCTCAGGCGGGAGGGTCTATCTCACCGGGCCCCCGACGTTCGAACCGCGAGCCGCCGTACTTCTTGTGCACGGCCTGCTTGGACACCCCGAGCAGGACCGCGATCTCGGCCCAGGTCAGCCCCTCGCCCCGCGCCCGGCGCACGAGCACCTCCTCGCGTGCGTCGGCCCGGCGACGCAGCTCCACGAGAGCCGCGAGCCCGGCGAAGATGTCGCCGTCGTCCTCGGCGGCGGCGGACAGTGCACTCATCGACTTCACCTCCGAATCGTTCATGACCGTCAATCTACATTGACGATGCCGGGAGGGTCAATCCCCATTGACCCCTTCTGGTGCGCAGGTGGATGCGCTATAACCGGCGTATGGCGACCCAGGGCGAACCGTCGACACCCTCCCTGACCGCGCCGCCGCCGTCGGCCCGGGCCCGGTCCCGTCGCCTGACGGTCGAGATCTGGATCGTGATGGGCCTCTCGCTCGGCCGGTCCGGGGTGTACGCCGTCGTGAACATCCTCGACCGCCTCACCCGCGGCCCACTCGGGGACCAGACCGCGACGCTCAACCCGCCGCTGTCCGAGCGGCCGTACTGGGACCTGCTCTACCAGGTGCTCTCACTGACGTTCGCGCTGGCACCGGTCGCCCTCGCCCTGTACCTGCTCAGCGACACCGGTCGCAATCCGTTCCGGCGGATCGGCCTGGACCTGAGCCGCCCCGGGCGCGACTTCGGCTGGGGTCTGGCCCTCGGCGCCATCATCGGCATCCCCGGGCTCGGCCTGTACTTGGCCGGGCGCGCGGTCGGCATCACCGTGTCCGTGCAGGCGTCCGCGCTCGACCCGTACTGGTGGTCGGTCCCGATCCTGATCCTCGCGGCCCTCAAGAACGGCCTCCTCGAGGAGGTGCTCGTGGTCGGGTACCTGTTCGAGCGGCTTCGCGAGAAGCGCTGGCGACTCTGGTCGATCATCGTGGTCTCGGCGCTGATCCGCGGTTCCTACCACCTGTACCAGGGCTGGGGGCCGTTCTTCGGCAACGTCATCATGGGGGTGGTCTTCGGTCTGTTCTATTGCTCGAAATGGGGCCGACGGCGGGTGGCGCCGTTGGTCATCGCGCACACCCTGATCGATGTCGTGGGTTTTGTGGGCTACGCCCTGCTTCCCGCCGCCGCTCTGGCTGCGCTCGGGCTGGCCTGATCGAGTGGTCGGCGCCGCGCCTGGACGCAGCGACGGCCCAGGGAGCATCTCACCTACTATCGGGGACATGTCCACCGATTCCGCAGGGCCGGTGACCCCGAGGGGCCCGGTCCGCCAGGTGCGGATCCTGGACATCCCGCTGACCCGGGTCCGGCGCCCGGTCGACCTGGTCCTGATGCTGCTGTCGCTGCTCGGCATCGCCGCCGTCCTGGCGCTGGCCGTGTACGCCTATGCGACCACGACCGGCGTGACCGAGGACGTCCAGTCCGCACTGGCCCAGGTGGTCCGCACGATCCTGCTCGTCCCGGTCAACGTGATCGAGGGCCTGCTCATCCTCGTGCTGCCGATCATCGTGGTCATCGAACAACTGGTCCGGCGCAACGTCCGCGCGGTGCTGGACGCCATCGCCGCGGCAGCGGTCGCCTACGTCGTGGCCCTGCTCGCGATCTGGCTGCTGGACTCATTCGCCACGAACGCCCTGGCCCGGTCCCTGCTCCGGTTCCAGGACGGCGCCTGGGTGATCACGATCTCCGCGCCGGTCGCCGCGCTCGGCGCCTTCCTGACGGCGGTCGGCACCAGTGACCGCCGGCGCATCGTGCGGATCTCCTGGAACCTGCTGTGGTTCGTCCTGATCGTCACGGTGATCACCGGGACCGCGACGCTGGTGGCGGCGATCGTGTCCGTGCTCATCGGCCGCGCGACGGGCCTCGGCATGCGGTACCTGTCCGGGGTCCTAAGCCAGCGGGCCCATGGACTCGAGCTCGTCGAAGGCATCCGGCGGGCAGGAGTGGACCCGATCCGGGTGATCCGGATCGGTGACTCGACCCTCGCCGAGGACCTGCGCCAGGACGTCGTCGAGGCGGCGGGACCGATCGGGTACACGGCGCCGTCGTTCGCGACCCCGTCCCGGACCGGGAGCGTGCCACCGACCGCCGGGCAGCCCGAAGCGACGGCGGCGGCGGAACCCACCCCCGCGACCGACGCACTCGGCGCCGCGACCCACCCGCTCGACGGCCGGGGCGAGGCACTCGGCGGCCCGGTCGAGGCACCGGGCAACGCGACCGACGTCCTCGCCGGCCCGAGCGACACCGAGACCAGCCTGCTCGCCCAGCTGCCGGAGTCCGCGACCATCGCGAACGAACGCGAGGGCGCGAACCGGGTGTACGCCGTCATCGACTCCGACGGCGTCCGTTGGGACGCCGTGGTGCTCGACGGCGACCGGCAGGTCATCGGCATGCTCAGCGCCGTGATCTCGACGATCGTGCGGCGCGGGCTGGCCCGCCGGACCGCCGTCTCGTTGCGGCAGGCCGCCGAGCGCGCCGCCCTCATGTACTACGCCGCGTCCGCCGCCGGGGTGAACAGCCCTCGCCTGCGCGGCATCGCCGAGACCGAGGACTCCGTCCTGCTGCTCGGCGAGCACATCGACCACGCCCGCCAGCTCTCCGACCTCCCGAACAGCGCGCTCACCGACGAGGTGATGATCAACGCGTGGAAGCAGCTGCAGATCGCGCATGAGGCGGGCCTCGCGCACCGCAACCTGACCGCCGACACCCTCATGATCGCCGACGCCGCCGGCCCCGACGCAGGTGAGGTCTGGCTGAACGGCTGGGAGGAGGGCGAGATCGCGTCCGGCTCGCTGGCCAGGCGGGTGGACCGCACCCAGCTGCTGACACTGCTCGCGCTGCGGGTCGGGCCCGAGCGGGCCATCGCTGCCGCCGCCCGGGTGCTGTCCATCGAGCAGCTCGCGGAGATCGCGCCGCTCCTGCAGCCGATCGCGCTGCCGATGCAGACCCGCGCCGAGGCCCGCGCGGACAAGGCCGGGATGGCTGCTCTGCGGGCGCACCTCGTGGACTTCATCCCGACGGCGGGGGTCGTCGAGCCGATCCGGCTCAGTCGGTTCAGCGCCCGCACCGTGATCACGCTGACGATCGCGGTGGTGGCCGGCTGGGCGCTCCTGACCACCCTGAACTTCCAGGAGATCGCCGAGGTCATCAGCGAGGCGAACCCGTTCTGGATGGTCGTGGCCTTCGTGCTCGGCCTGGTCACCTACGTCGGCTCGGCGATGGGGCTGGTCGGGTTCTCCCCCGAGAAGCTCGGACTGTGGCGCACCACGCTGGTCCAGGTCGCCGCCTCCGTCGTGACGCTGGTGGCGCCGGCGGGCGTCGGCCCGGCGGCACTCAACCTCCGGTACATGCAGAAGCGGGGTCTCGAGACGCCGGTGGCCCTGGCCACGGTGGCGCTGCTGCAGGTGTCCCAGTTCGTCACCACCGTGCTGCTCCTGATCGCGATCGCCCTGCTCACCGGCAGTTCCGGGGCCCTGCAGGGCTTCCCCTCGGGCGCCGCATTGATCGTCGCGGCGGCGCTGGCCGTGGTCGTCGGGGTCGCGTTCGCGGTGCCCGCGCTGCGCCGCTGGGTGATCGCGAAGGTCACCCCGACGCTCAAGCAGGTCTGGCCGCGACTGGTCTGGGTGGTGGGTCAGCCGCAGCGGCTCGCCTTCGCCCTCGGCGGGAACCTGGTGCAGACCCTCGGCTACCTGGCGTCCTTCGCCGCCGCGCTGGCAGCGTTCGGCCAGACCCTGCCGGCCACGACCCTCGCGATCATCTACCTCACCGGCACCGCGGTCGGCTCGGCCGTGCCCACCCCGGGCGGCATCGGGACCGTGGAGTTCGCGCTCTCCACGGGTCTGCGGACCGCCGGGATCGCCACCGCGACCGCGGCGTCGACGGCGGTGCTGTTCCGGGTCCTGACGTTCTGGATCCGGGTACCCCTCGGCTGGGCGGCACTGCGGTACCTGCAGAAGCAGAATGCGCTCTGACCCGACGGCGTGACCCAGCCGCGAGCGCAGCGCTCGGGAGCGGCGTCGGCGCCGGCGGTCCGCCGCCAGGACATGGGCACCTCGGTCCATTGTGATGCAGATTCGGCCCCCTTCCGCGTTGTAGGGTGAGACTCGCTCCCAAGCCCCCGCCCCCGAAGGCGGCTGACAGTCAGAGGCGGTGCACACGATGGCGGTGAGTTTCCGCTACGCCGTGCAGACCGACCTCGGGACCGTCCGGACGAACAACGAGGACTCCGCCCTCGGCAGCCCGCGGCTGCTGGTGCTCGCCGACGGCATGGGGGGGCACGCGGCCGGCGAGGTCGCCTCGAGCGTGGCCGTGCGGGTCTTCGCCGAGGTCGAGCACTCCCCCGGCTCGGACATCCCCACCCAGTTCCTGAACGCGGGACGGGCCTCCCGGCACGCGCTCCAGGGCATGTCCGAGGCCGACGCCATGCTCGAGTCGATGGGCACCACCCTGATCGCGGTGGCCAGCGACGGCGAGCAGCTGACCATCGGCCACATCGGGGACTCCCGCGTGTACTGCCTGCACGAGGGTTCGCTCTACCAGGTCACCACCGACCACACGCACGTGCAGCGGCTCATCGACCAGGGTCAGCTGACCCCGGAGCGAGCACGCACCCACCCCTACCGGTCGATGCTGCTCCGCTCCCTCGACGACCAGCCCGGCGGCGCCGACCTGGACATCATCGCCCTGACGGTGACCCCCGGGGATCGGCTGCTCCTGTGCAGCGACGGCCTCTCCGACTACCTGTCCGCGGAGCACATCGGTGAACTGCTGACCCGGCCGGACCTGGCCGAGGCGGCCCGTGGCCTGATCAACGCGGCGCTCGTGCTGGGGACCCGGGACAACGTCACCGTGGTGGTGGCCGACGTGGTCACCGAGCCCGACGGCGACAGCGACCCGCTCGAGGTGGCGCCGGTGTTCGCCGGTGCCGTCACCGACGGAATCACGCTCTCCCCGGACGCCGGCTCGGCCCTGAGCGAGTCGCTGCCGACCATGATCATCGATCCCGCGAACCCCGCGGCCGGCGCCCAGGTGCGCACGCCGCGGCCCGTGACGGCCGGGTCGACCGGGACCGGTGACGTCGACGACACGGTCGACCTCGACTCCGACGACGGCGTCACCCTGCTCGACCGCCCGACGGCCGCAGGCGACGACCTCGGCCCGACGGACGACCAGGCGGCCCACGACCACGACCACCACCACGAGGCGGCCGTGGCCGACTCGCCCGACCCACCCCCCACCGAGGGCGACGAGCCCCGGGTGGCAACCCCCGCCGTCGCCCGTTCCTTCGAACCACCCCCGACGACGACCGCCGCCATGTCGGCGCTGCCCGGCATCCTCGCCGGCGGCGCGGTGCTCATCCTCGTCGCGCTGCTCTGGATCATTCTCGGTTGATGTCCTGGGCGTCCGGGGCCACGCTGTGACACAGGACACCCGGACCCTTTCTGGAATGAATCCAGAAAAGGTGATTGACTGCGGGGGTGATCGGGTCCGAGGCGGAGGAGCTCCTGCGGGGGGCGTCACTGCGGGTGACGCGGCCGCGGGTGACCGTCCTGACGGTCATCCATGAGCACCCGCACCAGGACGCCGCGACGATCGTCGGGCTGGTCCGTGAGCGGATCGGCGGCTGCTCGACGCAGGCCGTCTACGACGTCCTGAAGACGCTCGTCGACGCGGATCTGGCGCGGCGGATCGATCTCCCGAACTCGTCGGCGCGCTACGAGGGGCTGCGTTGGGACGACCACCAGCACGCGGTCTGCCGGCGATGCGGCACGCTGACCGACGTCCACGTGGCGCCGGGCGCGATCCCACTCGCCGTTCCCCAGGCGCCCGGCTTCATCATCGACGCCGTCGAGGTCACCTACTGGGGCATCTGCCCCGCCTGCCGGGCCGTCGGCACCTCCGATCCGGTCGCGCCCCGCTCAGAGATTTCCCACCACCACTGAAGGAGCATCACGGAATGACCGAACAGTTCCAAGACAACACCCGGCCCCTGACGACCGCGGCCGGTGCCCCCGTTCCGGACAACGAGAACGCCGTCACCGCCGGTCCGCGTGGCCCGATGCTGCTCCAGGACGTGTGGTTCCTCGAGAAGCTGGCCCACTTCAGCCGTGAGGTCATCCCGGAGCGCCGCATGCACGCCAAGGGATCCGGCGCGTTCGGCACCTTCACCGTGACGCAGGACATCACCCGGTACTCCAAGGCTGCGCTGTTCTCCGAGGTCGGCAAGCAGACCGAGATGTTCGCCCGGTTCTCCACCGTCGCCGGTGAGCGTGGCGCCGCGGACGCCGAGCGGGACATCCGCGGCTTCGCCCTGCGCTTCTACACCGAGGAGGGCAACTGGGACCTCGTCGGGAACAACACCCCGGTGTTCTTCCACCGCGACCCGCACCACTTCCCGGCGCTGAACCGCGCCGTGAAGCGCGACCCGCGCACGAACCTGCGTTCGGCCGAGAACAACTGGGACTTCTGGACGAGCCTGCCCGAGGCACTGCACCAGATCACCATCGTGATGTCCGACCGTGGCATCCCGGACGGCTACCGGCACATGCACGGGTTCGGGTCCCACACCTACTCCTTCATCAACGCCGAGAACGAGCGGTTCTGGGTGAAGTTCCACTTCCGCACGCAGCAGGGCATCAAGAACCTCACCGACGCCGAGGCGGCCGCGCTCGTGGCCGGGGACCGGGAGTCCGCCCAGCGGGACCTGTTCGACGCGATCGAGCGGGGCGAGAACCCGAAGTGGACGTTCTCGATCCAGGTCATGCCGGAGGCGGACGCACGCGACTACCGGTTCCACCCGTTCGACCTGACCAAGGTGTGGTCGAAGAAGGACTACCCGCTGATCGAGGTCGGCGAGTTCGAGCTGAACCGGAACCCGGAGAACTACTTCGCCGACGTCGAGCAGGCCGCGTTCGCGCCGAGCAACATGGTGCCCGGCGTCGGGCCGTCCCCGGACCGGATGCTGCAGGGCCGCCTGTTCTCCTACGGTGACGCCGCCCGTTACCGCGTGGGCGTGAACCACCACCAGATCCCGGTGAACTACCCCCGCGGGGCCGCCAACGTGAACACCTACCACCGCGACGGTCAGATGCGCGTGGACGGCAATCAGGGCGGCGTGCCCGGGTACACCCCGAACAGCTACGACCGGTTCTCGGACCAGCCCGCCTACAACGAGCCGGCACTCGCCCTGGACGGCGCGGCGGACCGGTTCTCCTACCGCGAGGACGACGACAACTACTTCGAGCAGCCGCGCAACCTGTTCCGGCTGATGACGCCGGAACAGCGGTCGGCGTTGTTCGCCAACACGGCCCGGGCGATCGACGGGGCCTCCGAGACCACGATCGAGCGGCACATCAACCACTGCACCCTGGCCGACCCGGCCTACGGCGAGGGCGTGCGCCGGGCCATCGAGGCCCGCAAGGCCGGTGCGCTCGGTGACGACGACCGGATCAGCGAACTCGTCTGATCCTGCTCGACACGGCGGCCCGGTCACCTCCTGAGGTGATCGGGCCGCTCCCATGTTGGGTCGGGCCGAACGCGACATCGTTGGCTGGTCCCGGGCCTGCCGAGCCAACAACCTCGCGGTCGACGGCGGGGCTAGGAGAGCAGGTGGGCCCGGCCGAACAGCTCGGCGGTCGCGCGGGCGCTCGGGGTCCCGGCGTCGAGGTCCGCGCCGGCCGCGCGTAGGGCGGCGACGATCTCGTCCTCGCCCTTGAACAGGGCGCCGGCGATCGGTGACTGGTCCCGGTTGTTGCGCAGGTCCACGTCCGCGCCCCGCTCGATGAGTGCGGCGACGGCTGGTCCGTGACCGTGATAGGCGGCCAGCATGAGAGCGGTGTTGCCGTCGGCATCGCGGACATCGACGTCGAGCCCGTGATCGAGGAACTCCAGGAGTTCGTCGGTGCTGCCGGCACGCGCCAGGTCCATGACGATCGCGATCACCGCGTTCGTGTCTGCTTCGGAGAGCGGGTCCATGGTCGGATCCTAGGCTTACCCGCAGACCTCACATTCTCGGCTCCATGCGCGTCTACCTGGGTGATGACGATGAAACAGCCCTTCGAGCAAGCGGTGTCCCGCCACGGCGGCACCGTCCTGCGGGTCTGTCGCGCCGTCCTGGGCCCCGGTCCGGACGCCGACGACGCCTGGTCCGAGACGTTCCTCGCGGCTCTGCGGGAGTGGCCGGACCTCCCGGAGGACACCAACGTGCAGGCCTGGCTGGTCCGGGTCGCGCATCGTAAGGCGATCGACGTCACCCGCTCGCGAGCGCGGCACGCGATCCCCACCGGGGCAGTGCCGGACCGGGCCTCGACGATCGGCGTCCCGGGCGGGACGGACCCGGACGTCTGGTCGGCCGTGGCCGCGCTGCCCGAGCGGCAACGCCTCGCCGTCGCCTATCACTACCTCGGCGGCCTCGCCCACACCCAGACCGCCGAGCTCATCGGCGGCACGCCGGCGGCCGTCCGCCGGGCCGCCGCGGACGGGCTGCAGTCGCTGCGTCGTAACCCGCACCTGATCGGACTTGCCGAGGAAGGACATCACCGATGACCACGAACACCAACGCGACCGCCATGTCGCCCGACGACGATGCCGCCCTCCTGATCGCACGCACCACCCCCGACGATGACGTGCTGGCCCGCCTGCACCGCCGACTGGAGGACGCCGCGCAGGAGCAGGGCCTCCTGGACGTCGCCTACTCGGAGGTCGACACCCCGGTCGGGCGGCTCCTGCTCGCCGCCACCGAGGTCGGCCTCGTCCGCGTCGCCTACGAACGTGAGGGCTTCGAGGAGGTCCTCACCAAGCTCGCGACCGGCATCGGCCCACGCGTCCTGCGGGCCCCGGCCCGGTTGGAGTTCGCAGCCCGCCAGATCGAGGAGTACTTCGCCGGTCGCCGGACCTCGTTCGACGTCGCGCTGGACCGTCGCCTGTCCCATGGCTTCCGCGGCCTGGTCCAGCGGCACCTGCCGGACATCGCCTACGGACACACCGAGACCTACCGCGAGGTCGCGATCCACGTCGGGAACCCGGGCGCCGTCCGGGCCGTCGGATCCGCCTGCGCGACCAACCCCCTGCCGGTCATCGTGCCGTGCCACCGGGTCCTGCGTGCGGACGGCTCACTCGGAGGCTATGTGGGCGGTCCGGACGCCAAGGCGACCCTGCTCCAACTGGAGCGGGCTGCCTGACCGGCCCGGTGGCTCAGGCCGCGCTCTCGCGACGGCCGCGACGCACACCGATCACCACGGCGACGGCCAGGATCACGAAGAGCACCATGAGCCATCCCCAGGGCACGGCCCAGGTGCTGGCGCCGGCGGCCACATCGGCGCCGATCACGCCGTCGACGGCCTCCGGTGTGAGGACCAGGTCGGCATTGACCCGGATCAGTGGCCACCCGCTCAGGACCACCGATCGCTCCACGGCGGAGCCCGGCATGATCTCCTCGACGGTGCCCGTCACGGTGCTGCCGCCGGGGCCGCCGAGGGTGACGGACTCATGGGCCAGGGTTCGCACGTTGCCCACGTTCGTGACGGTGTAGGTCAGGACCGTCGGCGCCGCGGCGATCGGGTTGATCACGAGGTCCTGGCTCAGCCGCACGTTCGAGACCTCGAGTCCGACCTGCTGCTCGCCGGCGACGCGCACGTGCAACCGTGAGCCGAGGCGTCGATCCAGCCGCACCGTGCCGCCGTCCGCCGACGAGGTGTAGGCGGCGACGATGCCGCCAGGATGGTCGCCGGGGCTCGCGTCCACGGGCACCGCCAGCGTGAACGGCACCTCGACGCTCTCCCCCGCCCCGAGCGTGACCTCGGTCGTCTCGAGGGTGACCCAGGTGCCGAGATCCGCGGGCGCCACGTCGGCCGGCTGCAGGTCGAGGTGGCCCTGCGGGGTGGTGTAGCCGTCCGCGGCGTAGATGGCCAGGGGGAGCTCCGCCGTCCCGAGGTTGGTGACCACGAACGCGTCGGCGATGACGTCACCCGGGCTCACCGCGTAGTTGAAGTTCGGGCGTCCGGTGCCCTGGTCGTTGTCGGCCGGGGCCACGCTCCAGGTCAGTTCATCGGTCGCGACGTCCGCCGCCGCCGGCGCCTGACCACCGACGGTGGTACCCACCAGCAGCGCGAGGACGAGGACCCACAGCATGGGCCGGGCGCGCGCCGCCGCCGCGGTGCCGGCATCCGGACGCCGGACGCGCACCGTTGAGGGCGCGGGGCGGGATCGAGGCGAGGCGCTGTACATGTCGGTTCCTTCCGGCCGCGGGGGCGACCGCCGGTGACCCCGGCCGACGGAGCGCTGGGCTCCGCCGACCGGGGTCGCCGTACTGCTCGGAGGATGCTGGACGGGTACTGCTCAGCCCAGCGCGGTGAGGGTCAGGGTCGAGGTGTAGGCCCCGGCCGGGGTGTTCGCGGGGGCGAGCAGCGCGAGCTGCGCATCCACCGTGACCGTGCCGAGCGCGTGACCCGCCGACGCGGAGACGAGAGTCTGGGTGCTACCCAGACCCGGGTTGCCCGCCGCCACCGGAGCCCCGGGCTGCACGCCCGCGAGCTCACCGGTCAGCGCCGGGGTCCAGCCGAGGGCGCCACCGGCGAAGGTGTTCGACCCGGAGCTGAACGCACCGGCCACACCCGAGATCGAGAACTGCTGGCCGCCCTCGCGGGTGTCCTCGATCGCGATCGAGTGCAGGTTGCCGTTGGCTGCGAAGCCACTCGCGTTCGCGGTGGCGGTACCGAGGTTCACGGCGCCGCTGCCCTGGATGGTCCAGGAGAACACACCCGGCTCGGGCTCACTCGGCTCGGGCACGATCACCTCGATCGGCACGTCGCCGTCGCCGGGCTCGCCCGGCTCACCCTCGTCGTCCACGGTCCAGGCCACGGAGACCGGCGCGGCCGGCTTCTTCGGGTCGGCGGCACCACCCGAGGAGTACCAGTAGGAGGACTGACCGGTCGCGTACTGGAAGGTCACGTACGACTGCGGGAACGATCCCCAGTTCGCGCCCGTCCGGACCTGCGGGCTGACGCCGCCGCCCGGGTCCACCTCGACGCCCAGGTACTCCGGCGTCGCAGTGAAGCCGTCCGCGTCGACACTCAGCCCGGTGAACGTGGCCAGCTCGATCACCGCAGGCGTGAGCTCCTCCCACAGGGTCGGGTCCTCCATCGAGGCTCCCCAGCCCGACCCGGTGCCGGTGAGGGTGCCAGTACCGTCCGCGGCCACCGTGAGGGTGGGGTCGCTGACGGTCCAGTAGGTCAGGCCACCGTAGAAGACCACGGTGTAGTCACCGTCCCACGAGATCTCCGCGGTGCCGGCCTCGGTATCCACGGTGCCGGTGCCGGCGGACAGGACCACCTGGTTTCCGGTGGTGCTGCGGGCGCCGGTGCCCACGGCTGCGCCGCTGGCGTTCTGGCACTTGGTGGACCAGGTGGGCTGGGCCCAACCGCCGTCGGCGGTCGGCTTCTCGATCGCCACGTTGCCGACCTCGGTCTGGTAGAAGCCGTCGGCCTCGGTCCAGACCCGGCTGCTGCCGGCGTTGCCGGCGGCCCCGGCGACGAGGAAGTTGCAGCCACCGAAGTAGGCGCCGCCGCCGGCCTCCTCGCTCATGGCCCAGCGCAGGGTGACGTCGTCGACCTCGGTCGCTGCGGCCTGGGCGGGCGCCGCGATCGCGATGCCCGCCGAGAGTGCGACTGCCAGGGCCCCCAGCCCTGCCAGGACGCGGCGGCCGGACGATCCTGCCGCGGATGTGCTGTGCATGTGATGCCTCTCTTGTTGTGAGGGGGAAGAACCTGTCAATTCAGGCGAGCCTTACCTTACTTAGGTTTGCCTTACCAATCCAGGGCTTCTCACTCCGCGGTCACTCGGCGACCCGCCAGACGACGCCGTGGCTCATCTGGAGATGAGCCACGGCAGGATGAGCCAGCCCTTGCGGAACCCGACCAGAGCTGCCCCCGAGAGCGCGAACACGCCGGACAGGGCCCACGCGAGCTGCTCGGCTGGGTCCATGCCGGGCAGTGCCCCGACGTCCGGAATGAGGCCGGTGGACGGCAGCAGCGTGTCCGGAGCGAGCGCTGCCGTGCTGACGAACGGCGAATCGGTCACCAGCGGCGCCACGGCAGTCGGCGCGACCCTCGACGGGGTTCGACCTCCGCCGGATCCCCCGCTGCCGTTGCCGCCCGCAGCGCCCGTGCCACTCCCGCCGCCGAACCCTGGCCCGATGCCGCTCGGGGGCTCGACCAGCACGGGCGGGGGCACCATGACCGGGTGCTGGGCGTCGTAGGACACGTAGACGGTGGTGGCCGGCTTCGCTCGGTCGCGCAGCCCCCCGGAGGAGTACCAGTACGAGCCCTGCCCGGTCTGGAACTGAAAATCGATGAAGGGCTGCGGGAACGAGCCCCAGGCGTCACCGGTGCGCACCTGCGCGGTGGCACCGCCCGGCACGTTCACGGTCACCCCCGAGTAGGCGGGCAGTGCGGCGAACCCGGTCTCGGCATCCAGGTCGACGGCGCCGAGGTTCGCGAGCACGATCTGGCGCTCCGGCAGCGGGACCCACTTCGAGGTGTCCTCCATCGAGGCACCGAACCCACCCGCGGTGGCGGTCAGCGTGCCGATGCCGTCGACGACAGTGAGCACGGGGTCGGACGCCCACCAGTACGTCATGCCGCCGTAGTAGGCGACCGTGAAGGACCCCTCCCAGCGGACGGTCGCCGTGCCCTCATCCGGGTCCATCTCGCCCGTGCCGCCGTCGATCACCACCTGCTGGCCGCTCGAGTTGAACCCGGAGGAGCTGAGCCGGTTACCCGCCGGGTCCAGGCATCGCTCGTCCCAGGTGGCCTCCCGGTAGCTGGTGCCCGCTCCGGACCCGACGGGGCGCTCGATCGTGACGTTCCCGTCCGACGAGTGGTAGTGCGGGTTGCCGTTGACCCACACGTGCGAGCTCCCGGCGTCCCCGGCGATCCCCGCCGAGAGGAAGTTGCATCCGCCGAAGAACGCTCCGCTGCCGGTCTCGTCGTTGAGCCCCCAACGCAGCTGCGCGTCGCTGAGGGTCACCGGACCGCCGGCGCCGGGGATGGTCACGGTGACGTTCACGTCGTCAGCGTGCGCGGGAGGCACCGCCGAGAACGCGAGCGCGGCGGCCAGGGCGAGGGCCCCGAGGATGCGCCGACTCATACTCCCACCTCACGACGGGTCGTCCGGCGTACCGGGGGCAGCACGGCCGTGTCGTCGACCGGGCCGGCCGCGCCGGTGCGCTCCGGCCCGCCTGCGCCGGTGCGCTCCGGCCCGCCTGCGCCACCGGCGACGGGCGACCACGGCACCGGCACGTCACTGCCCGAACGGGCCGCGGAACCCGCTGTTGTCGCTTCGGCAGCGGAAGCCGCTGTAGTCGCTTCTGCCGCGGCGCGCTTCCTGCGCCGTCGTCGCACCAGCGCCGCGATCAGCGAGGACAGGATCAGTACCAGCAGCACCGCCCCGACGATCACGGCCGCGAGGAACGCCCAGGACAGTCCCGGCTGCTCCTGCGTGAGCGGTGCGGCAGCGTCGGGATCGGGCATGACGGTCAGCGTGATCTCCGGCGCCTGCCCGGACCCGGCGCCGGACATGCGCAGCACATGGGTGCCGAGCCGGATGTCCGCGGGCAGTGCCAGCGTCCCGGCGACCTCCCCGAACTGGCCTGCGGTGAAGGGACCGGCCGCGGCCAGCCCACCGGCGAGGGTCACCAGTACCTGCTCTCCCGGCGTGAAGCCCTGCCCGGTGAAGCCGACCACCCGGCCCTGCACGACCGCCGTCTGATCCACCCCGATCGTGGCTGGACCGGTGGTGACCGGGGTCTCCTCGGAGCCCCCGGCCGGGGTCTCGGCGTCTGTGGCCCCGGCGCCGGTCGCCTCCGGTTCGGTCGCCGCGTCGGTGCCGCTCGTGCCGCTCGAGCCCGCGGAACCCGCGGTGTCGATGAAGGTCACGGGCGTGAACGACTCGCTGTTCGCGTTGACCACGCCGTGCGCGCCGACGGTGATGATGCCGCAGCTGACCTCCCGGCAGTCCACGCTCGCGGCATTGCCCTCGCGGTCCTGGGCGGTGAAGGTGGGGCCCGGGATGACCATTGAGAGCGAGAAGGTGCCGTCGGCGGCGAGCAGGCCGCCGTTCGCCGCGGAGGCGGTGCTGGAGCCGGGGAACGAGACGAAACGCTGGTAGCCGTTGTTGTCCAGCGCCTCGGTGTCCGGCACGTACAGGTAGGTGTCACCCGTGTGTCCCCCCGCGCTGGGACGCCAGGACCCGCCACCGGGGTCCGTGACCCACCCGAACAGCACGTAGATGCCGCCGAAGCCGTTCTGGATCGACTGGAACCCGGACCCGGTCACCGAGATCGTGGTGGGCTCGGTCAACGACACCTGGGCCCCGCCGAGGTCACTGTCGACGGTGACGCCACCGGCCGCGGCCGCGGGGGTGGCGGTCAGCACGGACGCCGCGCACAGTGCGACCGCCGCTGCGGTCGCGGCGAGCGCCGTGCGCCACCGGTCGGCCGTTGCGTTCATGACTCCTCCTTCTGTGGGCTGCGCCGATCGCGCAGCGGGAGTACCACGAGCGCGCCGGAGTCCTCGTGCTCCACGACTGCGATCGGGTACCGATAGACCTCGGTCAGTAGGTCCGCGGTGAGCACGGCTCGCGGGGGCCCGTCAGCGCGGACCCGTCCGTCCGCGAGCAACACGATCCGGTCCGCGTAGGCGGCGGCGAGGGTGAGGTCGTGCAGCACGACGACCACGCCCACCCCGGCAGCGGCTCGTTCGCGGACCTCGGCGAGCAGGCGCTCCTGGTGCCGGATGTCCAGGGCCGCGGTGGGTTCGTCGAGCATCAGCACGGCCGTCTCCTGCCCGACGGCGCGGGCGAAGGCCGTGCGGGCCTTCTCACCGCCGGACAGGGTCGGGAACAGGCGCCCGGCCAGGTGCTCGACCTCGCTGGTTCGCAGGGCATCCGCGACGACGGCGTCGTCGTCGTCGGCGAACCGCGTGCCCCGCCACGGCGCCCGGCCCATCCGGACGACGTCCTCGGCGCGGAACGCGAACGAGAGCCGGGCTTCCTGGACCTGCACGGCGCGGGCCCGGGCACGCTCGGCCACGGGCACGGCGCTCAGGTCGTACTCGCCGAGCAGCACTCGGCCCTGCTCGGGGTCGAGGTCGCCCGCGAGCGCCGCGAGCAGGGTGGATTTGCCCGCGCCGTTGGGGCCCACCAGGGCGACGACCTCGCCGGCGTGCACCCGCAGGTCCACGTCGACCAGCACCGGCTGCCCGCCCAGGTGCAGGCTGAGGCCTTCGCAGCCGATCAGCGCCGGCCTGGGCTCGGGGTCGTCCCACGGGTGGACCGCGCTCGGCGCCCGCACCGCCTGGCTCATGACCAGCCCCCCGCGCCGCGCCGGGTCCGGCGGATCAGGTAGAAGAAGAACGGGCCGCCGACTAGGGCGGTGAGCATGCCGATCGGCAGGTCCGCGTAGGGCACCACGGTGCGGGCGGCGAGGTCCGCGGCGAGCAGCAGGACCGCACCACCGAGCGCGCTGGCGGGCAGCAGCACGGCGTGCCCGGGGCCGACGAGCATTCGGATCAGGTGCGGCACCACGAGCCCGACGAACGCGATCACGCCGCAGAACGCCACGGCGGCACTGGTCAGGACGGCGACTCCGACGATGACTACGATCCGGAGCCGCTCGACGTCCACGCCGAGGTGCCGGGCGGGCCGCTCGCCGAGCGCGAGCAGGTCGAGCCGGCGCGCGAACAACCCGGCGGCGGCGACCCCCAGCACGATCACCGGCGCCGCGACCAGCACGTGCTCCCACCGGGTGCCGTTCAGGCTACCGAGCTGCCAGAACACGATCTCCTCGCGTGCCGAGGTGTCCCCGAGGAAGGTCAGGAACGCGATGATCGCCCCTGCCACGGCGTTGACGGCCACCCCGGTCAGGACCAGGGTGACGACCTCGGTGCGCCCCTCCTGTCGCGCGGTCGAGTAGGCGACCGCGGTCGTGATCAGCCCGCCGATGAAGGCAGCCACCACGGCGGTCCAGGTGCCCAGGGTGTTCACGCCGAGCACGATGACGGTGCAGGCGCCGACCGCCGCACCGGAGGAGACCCCGATCACACCGGGCTCGGCGAGCGGGTTGCCGAATACACCCTGCATGAGCACGCCCCCGGTGGCCAGCGCGGCCCCGACCATGGCGGCGAGGAGCAGCCTGGGCATCCGGACCGCCCAGAGCGCGGACTCCGCGTTCGGGTGCGCGGGCCCGGGCAGCACGCCAAGGCCCAGCCGGTTCAGGATCGAGCCGAGCACCTCGGCCGGCGTGATCCCCATCTGCCCGAGGCCGACGGACAGGATCAGCAGGACCCCCAGCGCAACGGTGAGCGAGACGAAGAGCACCACCACCCGGCCGGCCCGGGACGGCGCGTGCGCCACGGAGGTCCGCCCCGGCGCACCGCCGGCGTCGCCGAGGTCGCCGGCTGAGCCGACCGCGACTGGGTCGCCATGGTCCGTCCGTGCCCCACCGGCCGGGTCTGGCGGCGCCGGGCGGCTCAGCCGCACGGGGGTGTAGGCAGTCACCGGTTCGCCTCGGGTGCGTAGATCGCGACCGCCAGCGCGTCGAGCACGTCGGCGGTGTTCGGCCCGAAGGACAGGATCTGGCTGTCGTCCATGTCCACGACGCGCCGGTTCTCCCCGGCCGGGGTGTAGGCGAGCGCTGGCACGGCCTCGAGCAGCCCGTCCACGCCGTCGACGGACTCCAGGCCCTTGCTCATGACCAGGACGAGGTCCGGCTGTGCGGCGATCAGTCCCTCGTCGGTGAGCGGTCGCATGCCGTCCCACCCGATCTCGGTGGCCACGTCCACCCCGCCGAGGGCGGTGATCAGGGAGTCGGTCCCTGACCCGGTGCCGAACAGGTAGTAGATCCCGGACTGGCCGCGGACGTACAGGAACGCGATCCGCAGGCGCTGCCCCTCGGGCGGCGCCACGGCGGCGATCTGCGCGACGGTGGCCTCGATGTCGGCGGTGGCGCGGGCCGCGAGCTCTGCGCCCTCGGCGCTCAGGCCGACGGCGTCCGCCACCTGCTGGATGAGCGGTCCGACGCCCTCGAGGCTGCGGTGTGAGTCCACCACCACGACGGGTATTCCGGCGTCCCGCATCTGCAGGACCACGTCCCAGGGTCCCAGGCTGGTGTCGGTGATGATCAAGGTCGGCGCGAGGTCGAGGATCGACTCGGCGTTCAGCTCGTGCCCGTTGGCGGTCACCAGGGGCCGGTCGGCGATCTCGGGGTACGCCGACGAGGTGTCCCGGCCGACCAGGTTCTCCCCCAGGCCGAGCTCGAAGACGGTGCGGGAGGTCGACCCGTAGATGTCCAGCGCGAGGATCCGGCTGACGTCCGTCACGGTCACCCCGGTGCCCTGGGCGTCGGTGAGCGTGACCGGGAGCACCGGTTGCGGATCCGCCGCGATCGGCACGATCGCGGAGTCGGCGAGGACCGCCGAGCTCGGCCCGACGTACGCCCCCGGGTCCGTGAGCGGCTCCACCTCGGCCAGCCGCGCGCCGCCGTCGGGCGCTCCTCCGGCGCCGCCGGCACTACCGGAGCACGCTGCGACCAGCGCGAGCACCGCGAGCAGTGCCGCGAGGATCCGCGCGGGACCGAGACCCTTGCTGCTACCCGGCTGCCGCGCTGACGGCACCACCGATCGACGTGACCGCACGGGCCCACCTCCCTGTTCTCAGGAGAGGCTAACCTAAACTAGGCAAGGCTTGCCTAATCGTCGCGGTTCAGACCCCGTCGATCGGGTGGTTCTCCGGGTTCTTCCCGCTGGTGAACCGCCGCGCGGTCTCACCCGAGAACGCCAGGAGCACCAGGATCTCGAGCGAGGAGCCGATCAGGTTGCTCGAGAGCGCACTCTCCGGGGCCGCCGTGAGCCACAGCACCGCGTACACGATGATGCTCACCGCGCTGATCGCCATGGTCACCATCCGGGCCCAGTTGCGGCCCCGGTACACCAGGTAGGACAGCAACAGGTAGGCGAGCAGGTAGCCCATGATGACGCCGCGCACGAGGACGTACCCCTGCTCGAGGCTGAAGCCGAGGTCGAGCATCGGGGCGAGGATCCACAGTTCGTCGATCGACTCACGGGCCAGGTGCAGCACCCAGTTCAGCGAGAACGCTCCGGCAACCACCCGCAGCAACATCAGGAACAGCCCGAGGGCAACGGTCAGCGGCACGGCACGGCTCTGCTCGGCCTCGCGGTGATCGGCCTCGACGGCCGCCAGGATCTCCGGCGTCGCCGGCGGCAGCGCCCGCACGTCGACGATCGGCAGGTCCCCGTCGGTGCGGATCGCGTCGCCGCCGCCGTTGCGCGCGTGGTAGCCGGTGGAGAAGTTCTTGAGGTGCTTCACCCGGATGCCGTCGTTGCCGGCCTCGGGCGCGGTCAGCGTCGCGACGATGTGGTCCCGCTCGGCGTCGATGTCCGCGTCGATCCGGTGCGTCACCTGCAGTGTGAACAGATTGAGCCCGACGGCGGTGTCGTAGGTTCCCGCGGCCAGCCAGTTCGCGCGGTGTCCGCCGGGCAGGCGCCAGCCCTTCGGGCATGGCCAGAACCGGACGTGGTGGCGCTTGGCGGGGTTGCCCTCGACCTCCTGCTGATAGGTGAACCGCTGCCGGCGTCCGAACAGGTAGAGCGGGCTCACCGGTGCGTCCGGGTAGGACCGGCGCATGATGGTCGAGACCACCATCCGGCGGCTGCTGGTCAGGTTGATCTCGTCGGCGCGGTGCCAGCCGGCGCGGAGCATGGCCTCGTGGATCCGGTCCTGCCGGCCCCGGAAGCCGACGTTGACCGGATCCCCGAGCAGCCCCTCACGGGTGCGGGAACGGCCGATGAAGTAGTCCGGCACGTACACCTTGGTCAGCAGTGAGTGGATCCGCGGCAGCAACAGGTACGCGACGATCAGCCAGAACGGCAGGAACGCCCAGAGGTGGCGCCAGCCCGCCGTCACGAACTGGTTGACGAGCAGGAACGCCAGCCACGCGGCGGCGACGGTCGCGAAGGTGAAGAACACGCGGTCGGCGAATCTGACCGGGTTCTCCTGCACCTCCTCGACGGCCGCATGGGCCCGCTCGCTCAACGTCCCGCGCATGGTGCAACGGTAACGTGGTGGGGGGTCCCCACGATCGGGACCGACACTCCGACCGGCCCGGCCCCGGAAGGCACCATGGGACACCCGCAGATGTTCGACGACGCCGATCCGTACCTGGCCCGCCTGCGCGCGATCTGCGCCCGGTTCCCCGGCGCGACGGAGACCGTCAGCCACGGGCGGCCCACCTTCAGGACCGCCAAGATCTTCGTCACCTACGGCGGCGGCACGAAGGGCCCGAGCGGCACCCGGGAGAGCTACGACCGCTCGATCATCGTCCTTCCCGACGCCGCCGAGCGCCCTGCCCTCGAGCAGGACGAGCACTACTACCTGCCGGCCTACTACGGGCCGTACGGCTGGATCGGCTGGCACCTCGCCCACGACGGCGCGACCCCGGAGCAGGTTGACTGGGACGAGGTGTTCGAACTGGTGGACGCCTCCTACCGGCAGGTCAGCCCGGCCCGCCTGGTGGCCGAATGGGACGCCGCGTCTCCACCTTCCGGGTGAGTCCACGCGCGCACGTTCACCCTTCCCGGGGATTGGTGCCACGCTCCGATTGCCGGGAGACTCGTGGCCATGGTCGACTTCCTGGGGAGCTCGCTCACCGTCGCCAGCGTGATCTTCTCGGTGCTGATCTTCGCGCTGCTCGTGCGGCGGCTGCTCGGCGTGCGGATGGGCCTGCTGCGCACCATGGTGGCTGCCTTCATCGCGGGCGCCCTCGGGCCGACGGTCCTCCAGGCGATCCTGCCCGCGCCACCTCAGGACCAGGACTTCCTGACCCTGGGTCTGTACGTCGCGCTCCTGTCCGGTTTCGTGCTGATCGTCGCGATGGCGATCCTCGTGGTCATCGAGGCGCTGGTCCCGACCGGCTCACTGCCCGGACCGCTGGAACTGCGGCGCTCGGCGCGGGCCCGGCTCTCGCGCACCCGCCGCTACCTGCACATCCTGCGCGTCGTGGCCAAGCACGGCCTGTCCCGGTTCCTGCGCGGACGGGTGCACCGGGGACTGCGCACCGCCCCGGAACGGCGTGACCTGGCCCGGTCCCTGCGCCGGGCCCTCGAGGACGGCGGCGTCACCTTCATCAAGCTCGGGCAGCAGCTGTCCACCCGCCGCGACCTGCTGCCCCCGGAGTTCACCGCCGAGCTGGCCGCACTGCAGGACGATGCACCCGCGGTGCCGTGGCCGCAGGTCCGGGACGCGCTGGAGACCGAGCTCGGCCGCAGCGTCGAGGACGTGTTCACGTTCCTCGACTCGCAGCCGCTGGCCGCCGCGTCCGTCGCGCAGGTCCACGCGGGGCGTCTGCTGGACGGTTCCGAGGTGGTCGTCAAGGTCCAGCGGCCGGGCATCAGCGCCGAGGTGGAGCGCGACCTGGACATCATCGCTCGGCTCGCCCGCACCCTTGCCGACCGCACCGAGTGGGGCGCCTCCCTCGGGCTCCAAGGGCTCGTCGACGGCTTCTCGGAGGCCCTCGCCGAAGAGCTCGACTTCACCATCGAGTCCGGCAACATGCGCTCCGTGGCAGCCGCGCTGCACTCGGCGGGCACCGAAGGGATCCGAGTGCCCACCCCGCACACGGACCTGTGCACGCCCCGCGTGCTGGTCATGGAGCGGATGGCCGGCATCCCGCTCGGCAGCGCCGAGGAGACGCTGGCCGCCCTCGGCGAGGAGCGGCGCCGGGAGATCGCGGACACGCTCCTGCGCGTCGTGATCGACCAACTGCTGACGAGCGGGATCTTCCACGTCGACCTGCACCCCGGGAACCTGCTCGTCGACACCGACGGGACCCTGGCGATGCTCGACCTCGGCTCGGTCGGCCGGCTCGGGTCCGTGACCCGCGCGAACGTCGGCCGCCTGGTGGCCGCGCTCGGCTCCGGCGACTCGCAGGCCGCCACCGACGCGCTCCTGGAACTGGTGGACCGTCCGGAGAACGTCGACGAGCGCGGTCTGGAACAGGAGATCGGCATCATCATCCTGCGGTTCACGACGGCCGGCAGCACGGACGGCGCCGCCGCGTTCGGAGCCCTGTTCCGCCTCGTCGCCACGCAGCGGCTCGGCATCCGCCCGGAGGTCGCCGCCGTGTTCCGGGCGGTCGCCACGCTCGAAGGGACCGTCACCACCATCGACCCCGGCTACGACCTGCTCGGCGCCACCCGGGCCGCGGGCGTGAGCCGGATCGCCCGGGAGCTCACCCCGGAGGCGGTGCGGACCCGCGTGGTCCACGAGGTCGCCACCGCGCTTCCGATCCTGCGCCGGTTGCCCCGCCGGATGGACCGGCTGGCCGACGCCGCCGAGCACGGGCGCCTCTCGCTGGGAGTCCGGCTCCTGGCCGATCCGCGCGACCGACGGTTCGTGACCGGACTGTGGCACCAGGCGCTGCTCGCCGTCCTGGGTGCGACGGCGGGGCTGATGTCGGTCGTGCTGTTCGCCGTCGCACCCGGTCCCCTGGTCACACCCGAGATCGGGGTCTACCACGTCCTGGGAAGCACGCTGCTGTGCATCAGTATCATCCTCGTGCTGCGCGTCCTCATCGTGATCTTCCGACGGGAGACCGACGAGGGCTGACGCACGCCCCGCTCGGCCCCGTCTTGACAAACCTCCTGCCCCGGCTAGAATTACTTGAACCGTAAACAAATTGGGGTGCACATGTCCGAGCCACTCTGGCTGACCCGCGAGGAGCGTTCGACCTGGCTCGCCCTGACGGGCCTGATCACGAAACTGCCGGGGGCCCTCGATGCCCAGCTCACCCGCGACGCGGGCCTGAGCTTCTACGAGTACATGGTCCTGGCAATGCTCGCCGAGTCCGACGACGGCGTGCTGCGGATGAGCGCGCTGGCCGAGCTCACGAACGGGTCGCTGTCCCGGCTGTCCCACGTGGTGCAGCGGCTCGAGCGCCAGGAGCTGGTCCGGCGCGAGACCTGCGCCGATGACCGCCGGGCGACGAACGCGATCCTCACCGACGCCGGCCGGTCCCGCGTCGAGTCCGCCGCACCCGGTCACGTCCGGCACGCGCGCACGCTCGTGGTCGACGCCGTCAGCGCCGAGGACCTGGCCACGTTCGGGCGGGTCGGCGAGGCGATCCTGGACCGGGTCGCCGACCAGCGGCGCAACTGACCGACCCGCGTTCAACGCTGAGATCGCACGTGCGGCCCTGACCTCGCACCGTGTGGTCGTGCGAGGTCAGGGCGCCACGTGCGATGTCGGTCCCCACGCTTCCGCGGAAGCGCGCCGCGGCGAACCGCCGGCCGACCCACCGGGTCGCCCCCGCCGTCGGGCACGGGACGAACCGTGCCCTACGGTGGGCACCGATGAAGATCACCGGAACCCGCGTGGAACTGCGGGACTGGACCGTGGCCGACGACCCGCGGGTCCGTTCACTGCTGGACCCGGCCCGCCCGTGGCACCTGACGAACGGCCCGTACTTCGGCCCGCCCACCGCGGAGTCGATGGGGGCCATGCGGGCCGGGATCCTTGCCCTGGCGGCGATGGATGAGGCGGATCGCCCCGATCCCCGCGGCATGCTCGCCGTCGTGGACCGCTCGGACGGCACCCTCGTCGGCGCCGTGACCTGGTACTGGGAGAGTCGCGAGACGGACTGGCGGCGCCTGGGCATCGGCATCCACGACGAGGCGTACTGGGGTCGCGGCCTGGCCACCGAGGCGATGGCACTGTGGACCACGTACTTGTTCGACGCCACCGACGCACTCCGCCTCGACTTCGCCACCTACTCGGGCAACGAGGGCATGATCGGCGTCGGCCGGCGGCTCGGGTTCGTGGAGGAGGGCCGCTTCCGCAAGGCCCGGCGCTGGTCCGGCGGGGTGCACGACTCGGTGGTCATGGGCGCGCTCCGCGAGGAGTGGGACACCCGGCGCGCGGCATGGCCCGCCACCGGCCCCTGATCGGCGTCAGGCCTTCCGGTCCACCATCTCCCACCGGTAGCCGTGCGCGACGAATGCGTCCCGGACGGCCGCCCGTGGTGCCTCGACGTCACCCTTGTAGAGCTGCCTGCCCTCGACGGAGTCGATGACGAGCGTGCTGCCCTCGCGGTAGACGCCCGCCACCTGGCCCCGCTCGATGCGGCGCTCGTCATCGCCCTTGGCGATCAGGATCTCGCCGTCGGAGACGGTGATGCGAGGACTGCCTGCGATCACGACCGCGGCCACGACCAGGCCGACGACGGCGCCGATGACCGGACGCAGCACCACCAGCACCGGCGCCTCGAAGGAGCTGAGGAACTCGATCGGCCCGGCGAACGGGATCGGGAACCGCGCGGCGAGCGTGCCCAGCCAGGGCAGCAGGAAGCCCACCCCGACGCCGAGCACGGCGCCGATGACCGCGACCAGCCACTTGTCCTCGGCGCCCATGGCGAGCACGGTGGCCGGTTCGCCGCCGGTCGGCGGTTGCTGCCCGACGGCGGCGCTCGGCTCCGGCGCGTCGGCGGCGCCTTCCGCGAGACGTCGCCGGTAGTCGTCCATTGCGTTGAAATCGCGTGCCATGGTCCCCTCCCGAGTGGTGGAACAGTACTGTACCAGGCGGGTACGGTAGAGTTCCGTCGATGACCAGGACGCGGGATGCCGACCACCGGGCCCAGGGCGTCGGTGCGCTCTCGCGGCAGGCGATGATCGACGGCGCGATCGAGATCCTCGCGACCGACCCCTCGGTCTCGCTCAGCGAGGTGGCCCGCCGCCTGGGCGTAGGCAGGACGTCCCTGTACCGGCACTTCTCCGACCGGCCCTCGCTGCTGGCCCGGGTCCAGACCGAGGGGGCACGCCGCATCATCGCCGCCCACGTGGCCGCCGACCTGAGCGCGGGTACCGGCCTGAGCGCGTTGGAGCGTCTCTGTGAGCACCTGTTCGAGCTCGGCCCCGTACTGTCCCTGCTCTTCGCCGACAACCCACTGATCACCGACGAGGCCCTGGCCGATCCGTCCGTGGCGCTCGCCGCCGGCGCCACCGGCGAGCCCCAGGAGCCGGTACCGCACACGGTGCTGCGCGGGCAGGCCGACGGATCCATCGACCCGGGCCTCGATCCCGCCTGGGTGGAGCTGTACCTGTGGATGACGCTCGCCGCCGGGCACCTGTACGCCACGCAGATGAACTCCCGCCGGGGCGGGCTGGAGCGGGTACTGCAGGCGCTCCGCCGCACGCTGAGGCCGCCGCACGCCTGATCTCGGGCCCTGCGCCGGCCCCGTCAGTCCGCGACGAGCCGCTGCCGCAGGCCACTGGCTCGCTGCACCTGCCGCCCGACCGCCACCCGGACGGCCGCCTCGCTGCCGACGATCCGCACCCTGCGGCTCGCCCGGGTGATCGCGGTGTAGAACAGCTCACGGGTGAGCAGCGGCGAGTCCTCCGGCGGCAGCAGCACGGTGATCTCGTCCGCCTGGCTACCCTGCGCCTTGTGCACCGTCATGGCGTGCATCGTGTCCAGGTCGCCCAGACGGCTCGGGCCGAACGGCTGGTCGCCGGCGCTGCCCCGGATGACGGCGACGCGGCCACGGGTGCCGTCGTCCCGTCTCGTCGCGACGACCACGCCGCTGTCCCCGTTCAGGACCCCCGTCGCATAGTCGTTGGCCGTGACGAGCAGCGGGCGTCCCACGTACATCGGGTCGTAGAGCCCGTCGCCGGTCTCCTCGGTGAGCCAGCTCTCGACGTGCCGGTTCCAGGTCCGCACCCCCCACGGTCCCTCGCGGTGGCCACAGAGCAGCCGGTGCCGGCCGAGGAGGTCGAGCGCCTCGCGGCTGCGGCCGTCCTGGGCGGCCCGGTAGACGGCGAGGGCGTGCTCGGTCAGGATCGGCCGCAGGGCGCGCGCGGGTTCGGGATCCTCGACCCAGACGACCTCGGTTCCGCCGGTGCGCAGCTCGTCGAGGACGGCATCGGCGTCGCCGAGGCGTACGGCGTCGGCGAGCCTGCCGATGGTCCGGCCGAAGCGGTGTGGGGTGAGCAGCCGGACGACGGCGACGGGCCCCTGGCCGGTGCTCACGGCCGTGTCCGGATGCTCGACCCTGGCTGTCTGCTGCGCCCCGGCGACGAGGTCGGCGAGGACCGCACCGGCGTCGACCGAGACGAGCTGGTCCGGGTCCCCGACCAGGATCAGCCGGGTCGTCGGGCGCAGCGCCTCGAGGAGCCGGGCCATGTGGGTCAGCGAGACCATCGATGTCTCATCGACGAGGACCACGTCGTGGGGCAGGTGGTGGTCGCGGTCGTGACGGAACCGCGTCACCGAGTCCGGCCGCCTCCCGAGGAGCCGGTGCAGGGTCACCGCACGCACCTCACCCAACGGCTCGATCAGGGCCAGGGTGCCGGCGTCGTCGGTGGTCCTCATGATCACCTCGAGCGCCTCGGTGACCGCCTCCTGCATCCGGGCGGCGGCCTTGCCGGTCGGCGCGGCCAGCCCCACCCGCAACTGTCGGCCCGGCCCGGCCTGCTCGGCGAGCAGCGCGAGGACGCCGGCAACGGTGCTGGTCTTGCCCGTGCCGGGCCCGCCCGTGAGCACGCTGGTCCACGCGCCGATGGCGACCCGGGCCGCGTCCCGCTGCTCCTCCCAGCCGGCGCCGAAGACGCGCCTCAGGCCCGACTCGAGCAGGTCGCCGTCGACCACCGGTGCCGGCTGGGCGGCCCTGGCCACCAGGTCGGCGACCACCTGCACCTCCTGGTGGTGGTAGCGCTGCAGGTAGATCAGTCCGTGCTCGAGCACCAGCGCGCCCTTGCGGACGAGTGAGCTGTCCCGCAGCTGCTCGAGCCAGTCGCCCGGACCGGACCACGGCAGTGCCGGCGCAGGGTCGAGCGCGCGCAGGGCCGCGTCGAGCTGGGCGACGTCGACGGCCACGGAACCGGTCCGGACGGCGCGAGTGGCGAGCGCCGCGGCGAGCAGCGCTGCGTCCGCGGACGTCACCTCGATGCCCCCGGCGACGCGCCCGAGGGTCCGCGCCACGTGCAGGTCCGCGGCGGTGAGCAGGTGTGCCGCGTTCAGCTCCCCGAGGAGCCCGCTCGCATCGCGGGCCAGCCTCCGGTCGCGCTCGTCGACCGGTTCGAACAGTTCGAGCGGCGGCGCCGCCGTGGTCCCGGTCATGCCGCGCTCTCCTCGAGGCCGTCGAGCAGATCGGAGACGCCCTGGACGAGCGCGACCGGCGGGCGCCAGGAGAACACACCGCAGGGTTCGCCGTCGACGATGGGGGTCTGCGGCCCGCACATGCCCCGCACGTAGAGGTAGAGCACGCCACCGAGATGCTTGCGTGGCTGGTAGTCCGGCAGCCGCCAGCGCAGGAACCGGTGCGCCACCACGGCATAGAGGAGGGCCTGCAGCGGGTAGGAGGAGTGCCCCATCGCCTCCGCGAGCGCCTCCGGACGGTAGGCGGCCGCGGTGAGCGGTTGCTCCGGATCGTTGAACGGGCCGAGCCAGTTGGTCTTGTAGTCCACCACCAGATAGGAGCCACCAGCGCGCAGGACGACGTCGACGGAGCCGGTCAGGTAGCCGCGCAGTTCCTGCTGGGCGAGCATCGGCTGGGCGTCGAGGACGTCCGCCCACGCACGGACCGGATCACCCTCCTTCAGGTGCCGGCGTAGCAACGGGGCGAGGTCACCCAAGCGGGCCCGGGACGCGGCACCGCGGACGTCGCCGCCACCGAGCGGCAGCTCGAAGTCGAGTTCACACAGCCGGTCCCGCCTGCCGATCGCGCGCAGCGTGACCCCGGGCGCGAGCGGTCCCAACGGGCTGTCACAGACAGCGACCAACGCATCGGCGAGTTCCTCGGGATCGAGCTCGACGGGCCACCAGAGGAGTTGTTCGTGGATGTGCCGGAGCAGCTCGGAGCGCAGGTCGGGCGACTGCGGGTCGGCGTGTTCGAGGACACCGTGCACGAGGGACCCGAAGGTGGCCCCGACCGGGAGCGTCGCCATCGGCGATGGCACGTCCGCGCCGGGGATCAGGGCGTCCAGGCCCGGCAGCGTGGGTTCGGCCGTCACCACCGCTTGGGGTGTCTCCGGTTCGTCGTCGCGCGGCGTGAGGTCCGGCTCGCTGCCGACACCGCCGGTGAGTTCGTGGGCGTCGGCCTCCCGCGGCGTGCTCAGGCCCGTGTAGGACGTGCGCCGCCAGTTGCTGTCGATCGCGCGGTCGAGGTGGCGGATCGAGAGTTCCGGGACCGGGGCCTCCGGTGGAACGGGTGCGACGGCCGCGTGGTCGGCGACCTCGAGCGTGAACGCACCATGGTCGGCCCACGTGCTCAGCTGGGCGGTGGCGAGCTCGTCGGTGCGGGGAGTCGGGACGGCATCCGGCACCATCGCGGCGCCGTCGGGCTCCCGTCCGAACAGCAGCCGGTGCAGCGCGGAGTTCGGGGTGTTGTTGGTGGGCGACCACCACAGCACCACCTGGGACTGGGCCCGGGTGAGCGCCACGTAGAGCAGCCGCAGCGCCTCGCCGGCCTCCTCCGCCTTGTGCCGGGCGACGGACTCCGACCAGCCCGGGTTGTCGGTCTCGCCGCCCACGTCGCGACAGCGTGTGCGCGCGTCGTCCGCCTCGTGGAACTGCGGGATCTCGGGTGTCTTCGCGACGTGGCGGTCGAACAGTGCCGGGCAGTACACGATCGGGTACTGGAGCCCCTTGCTCGAGTGGATCGTCACGAGCTGCACGGCCGCGGCGTCGGAGTCGAGACGGCGGCTCCGTGCCCCGGAGGCCTGCACGGCGTCGTCGGCCATCTGCGCGCGGAGCCACTCGATCAGGCCGGCCAGTCCCAACCGGCCGGAGCCGGCCTGCTGGCTGGTCTCGTGCAGCAGTTCCCCGACGTGCTGGAGGTCGGTGAGCGTCCGTTCCCCGCCCACCGAGGAGAGCACGTGGGCGGAGCGCCCCTCGATGTTCAGGGCCTCGAGGACCGCGGCGGCGCCCTGCCGGTCATAGACGTCGGCGAGCCGCCGGTGCCGTGCGGACAGGTCGTCATCGAGGTCGTCACCGCCGGCGTCGAGGTCCGCGGCGGTCATCCCACCAAGATCGGTCAGGGCCGCGGCGCGGTTCAGCGTGGCTCGGTGCGGTGCGGCCATGGCCTCGAGGAGAGCGAGCCAGTCACGGGCGGCCGCACTGCGCAGCACGCTGCCGCCGCCGGCGCTGACGGCGTGGATCCCGAGCCTCCGTAGCTCGGCCTGGGCGGCGAGCAGGTCCCGGTTCGTGTGGGCCAGGACGGCGACGTCGCGGGCCTGGATCGGTCGCGGCGGCAGTGGGTTGCCGCCGGAGTCGCGAGCGTCGTCGAACGTCGCTCCGGAGGCGAGCAGCTCGGCGATGTCGAGAGCCAGATCCCGCGGGATGTGGTCCCGGGTCGCCGCGATCGCGGCGCTGCCGCCCAGGTGCTCCTTCTTGAGGACCTGACGCAACCGGACCGCGCCCGGGTGCGGCAGGCCGTGCAGCCGGGAGCCCTCGTGGCGGGCCCGGACCGGCACCACGGAGATCTGGTCGTCGCCGAGCGCGGCGCCACGGAGCATGGCCTGAAGCGCGTCCACGACGGGCGCGTCGCTGCGGTGGTTCGTGGGCAGGGTGCGCTTGTCCTGGGCGTGGGAGGCCGCCTTGAGGTAGGTCACGACGTCCCCGCCGCGGAAGGCGTAGATCGCCTGCTTGGGGTCGCCGATGAGCACCATGGTCGCGTGGCCGGCGAACGCGCGCTCGAGAACCTGCCACTGGATCGGGTCGGTGTCCTGGAACTCGTCGACCAGCACCACCTTCCAGCGGGTGCGCATCCGCTGGGCGGCGAGGGAGTCGGGGGTCGCGAGTGCGTCGGCGAGCTGCGTCAGCAGATCGTTGTAGTGCATCACCTGCAGCCGTCGCTTGCGGCGCTCGAGCTCGTCCCGGACGGCCTGGGCGAACCGGGCCCGGCGCACCGGGTCGCTGCGCCGGTCACCGGTCGCCGGGTCGGGGCGCAACTCGGCGTAGACGTCGTCGACGACCGCCCGCGCGATCCTCAGGGCCACCTTCCGGCTGAAGATCGGCGTGTTCCTGTCTCCCACGAACCCGCGCAGGTAGAGGTCGTCGACGACCTCGACCAGGAGATCGTCGAGGTCCTCGACCAGCTGCGCGGAGGCGTCGGAGGTCCCGGCCACCCCGAGCGAGCGCAGCACCTGATGGCAGAACTGGTGCGTGGTCGCGATCGTCGCCTCGTCGAAGGACGTGAGCGCCCGGCGGACCCGGCCGAGGCGGCGCATCCGCTCGGCGTCATCGACGTCGACCAGCAGGTCGATCAGAGGCCCGGCGCCGGCCGCCGTGTCCGGGTGGTGTAGAGCCCGCTCGACCTGGACGAGCTGCTCGCGGACCCGTGCGCGCAGCTCCTGGCTGGCGGCCCGGCCGAACGTGATGATGAGCATCTCGGTCAGCTGCACGTGGCCCTCGGCGACGTAGCGTGCGACCAGCGCCGCGATCGTCCACGTCTTGCCGGTACCGGCGGAAGCCTCGAGCATGACGGTGCCGGAGGGAAGCGGGTCCCTGATCGAGAAGTCGAGGGACGTCATAGCCGTTCCATGCTCTCGGCCTCGAGGACGAACATGGGCTCCCACAGTTGGAGTGCCAGTTGCCCGAACCTGGTGCCGACGCCCGCGCGCCAGCGCTCGTCCTCGCCCGGGTCGCCCGCGACGTCCGACAGGCCCGCCCCCGGGCCGAAGACGCGGACGAACGCGGGGTCGTCCTGCTCACCTGTGCTCGTGTACCAACCGGTCACGGTCGTCCACTTCTTCTCGGCCGCCTCCATCGCGGCACGCTCGTCGCCCGCCTGGGCGCGGAAGGTCTCGGCGAACGCGTTGGCCGTCTGGACCCCGAGCGGAAGCGGCTGCGCCAGGCCGCGGTCGTAGAGGTCGATCAGCTGGACGAGGATCGCGAGCGCGGTGCCGGAGTCCACCGGCCCGTGCGTGTAGTGCCCGACGTAGGTGCGCCGCCCCAGCTTGAGCTGACCGAGCACCTGGCTGGTCGCACCGTCGTGTCCGGCGGCCGACAGCACGAGCGCCGTGACCCAGGAGCGCAGCCGCTGCTTCGCCCTGATCGAGGAGTAGGTCGACGTGATCGCGCTGACCGGTGCGCCGTACAGGTCCCCGATCGTGCCGGTGAGCCGGCGTCCGTCGGGGAGTTCGATGTCGATGTCCACCGCCGTGGCGGCACCCCCGCGCAGGTCGAGGGTGGCCCGGGCGATGCCGTCGACGTTCCCGGCGACATCGGCGAGGATGGCGTTGCCGAGTTCACCCGGCGGTGCGCTTCCGCGCCAGTGTTCCTCCCGGCGCGCCTGGGTCAGGTCGGTGCCGTCGAGGACGGCCTCGAGCATGCGGTCGCCGATCTTCCACTTCTCGAGGCCGTCGAGGTCGATCGGGATGCCCTCGGCCGCCTCCTCCGGTTCGTCGGGCAGGATCAGGCCGAGTCGCTGGCGCAGGAACGCCTGGGCCGGCTGGGCGAGGAAGCGCTGCAGGTTCGCGAGGTCGATGTCCTCCCCCGTGATCGGCGGCAGCGGCTCCGGGACCAGGGTCTCGAGGACGGCCTCGGTGCCGGTCACCAGTGGGCGGGACAGGTGGGCCCGGGCACCGGCGAGCGCGCTGGGGTCGAAACTGAACGGGCGGTGGTCCGGGAGCAGCGAGTCCTCCCCCGCCGCGGGCGCGCCGAGGTTGCGCGCGTCGTAGGGCTGCAGCGGATGCCGGCGTACCAGCGGTACGTCCTCGGCTCGGACCGCCGTCTCACCGAGGGCGTCGATCAGCTCACCCAGCGGCACCGCGGGTGGGCGATCGGCACCGCTGTGCTCGTCGGCGCCGGTGTAGGTGATGACGAGGGCCCGCTCCGCGGCCATGACCGCATCGAGCAGGAGCTGTCGATCCTCGGCCCGGGTGTCCCGCTCCCCGGTGACGGGGGTCCTCGAGAGGGCGTCGTCGCCGTCGGGCGTGATGGTCCGGGGAAACACACCGTCGTCGAGTCCGACGAGGGCGACCACCCGGTGCGGCACGGACCGCATCGGCACCATGGTGCAGACGGTCAGCGTGCCCGTCCGGAAGCTCGACCGGGTCGCTCGGCCGGCCAGGTGCTCGGCGAGCAGGGTGCGCACGTCCGCGAGCGCGAGGTCGGTCGAGGCGGTTCCGCGCCGGGCCGCCGCCTCGATCCGGGAGAGCTCGCGCTCGAGCTGGGTCGTCTGCCAGCCGTCGGCGGGGGCCAGGTCGGCGAGTCCGAGCACACCCTCGCGCAGGGTACGGGTCCAGTCCTCGGCGGCACGGCACTCGTGCAGGGCGCCGAGGGTGGCACCGATACGGTCGAGCAGTTCGGCGAGCCGGCCGGCGAGGTCGATGTCCCCGCTGTCGAGATCGTCCAGCGCGACCGTCCGGCCGAGGTAGGTCGTGTCCTGCCCGTCGAGGACGGCGCCGGTGAGGACCCGGTCGAGACCGGTCCGCCAGGTGTTCTGCTCGAAGTTGCCCAGGTGGTAGGCGGCGCGGTGGTCGGCGTCGAGGCCCCACCGGATCGCCACTTCGTCGACCCAACCTGCGATTCGGTCGATGTCGTCGTCATCGAGGGAGAACCTGCGCCGCACCGGGGCCGACCGGGCCAGGTCGAGGACCTCGCCGGCGGTGAGCCGCCCGCCGGCCAGCTCCACCAGGCGCGCGGCCAGGGCCAGCAGCGGGTTCGTGGTCCCGGGCGCCCGGTCCGCGAGCATGACACGCAGCCGGTGGGCCGGGTGCCCCGCCTCGCCCTCCCCCGCCGTCCGGACCACCTCGCCGAGTCCGAATCCGGCGTGCACGAGGGGCGCGTAGGCGTCGATGTCCGGGCACATCACCAGGATGTCCCGGGGCTCGAGGTCGGGGTGGTCCTGGAGCAGCCCGGTCAGGACGTCCCGGAGCACCTGGATCTGGCGGCCGCGGCCGTGGCACGCGTGGATCTGGACGGAGGCGTCACCGGCCGGGACCACCCTCGCGGCGCGCTCCGCCGCCGTGGGAACGTGGTCCGCCTGGAGGTCCTGCTGCAGCCACCGCAGCAGCGAGGCGGGCTCGGAAGGCGCGTCACCGCCGTCGGCAAGCAGTGCGTCGACCGTTGGCGCGGTGGCCAGGGTGCGTTGCAGCTCGCGCGCGTCCCGGCCGAGGGAGGCGAGCAGCGGATGCTGGATGTGATCGACCGACGCGTCCTCGATCCGGGGCGTCGGCCCCGCCGCGACGACGTCCCGCAGCGCGTCCCACGCGGCCGGCGACGCCTGCGGCAGCCACAGGTGCACGTCCCGGTGCTCGGCGAGCGCGCCCAGGACCTCCACCTCACTGGCGGCGATCCGGGTGTGCCCGAACAGGGACAGCCGGCCCGGCAGCTCCAGGTCCGCGCCGCCGGAACGCACCGCGGTGAGGACCTCGGCGTGCCGTACGTCCGGTGGCGGGGCGTCGACGAGTTCGAGGACGGCCCGCCACAGGTACGGCTGCCAGGCCAGATCCTCGGCGAGGGTGCCGCCGAGACCGTCGCCGCCGCCGCCCGCACGCCAGTCGGTCACGATCGCGGGGCGCTGCAGGGCATAACCGGAGAAGAGGCCGGCGAGCCGGCGAGCCACGGCGTACCGGCGCCCCCGGCGCAGGCCCTGCTCCGTCTCGTCCAGCGAGCCGTCGGCCCCGAGGTGGGTGGCGAGCGCACCGGCCCAGGGCTCGCGCAGGGACTCGTCGACGGCCCGCAGGACCGTCCAGGCGAGCTGGTCCGGATGCCACGGGTCGTCGCGCTCGATGCCGAGCACCAGGGAGACCAGCGAGTGCGGGTTGAGGAACCGCACGCCCGCGCAGACGCCGTCACCACCGCGGGCGCCCGTGCCCAGGCGGTGGGACAGCCGCTGTGCGAGCCACCGCTCGACGCCCCTGGCGGGCACCGCGACGACCTCCTGTGCGAAGGGGTCGGCAAGTGGCGTCGCGAGGAGCTCGGCGAGCCCGTCGGCCAAGGTGCCCGTGGCGGCCGCGCGGTGCAGGAACAAGGTCACGCGGTGACCCTATCCGCGGGGCCGGACACGTGCTCAGCGGTCGTGGATATCCTTCCCGCGGGCCGTGCCGGCGTCGGCTTCGGGCACGGCTGCCGGTGCGGCGAGCTCCACCGCCACGATCGCACCGTCCTCGCCGTACACGAACGTGCCCCACGGCGGGTCAGCGGGCGTGGGCGAGGGTGCGGGCAGCTCGCGCTGCTGTTCCAGCTCCTGCAGTGCCTCGTGCCGGGTGGGGGCGAAGACCTCGTCGATGATCCCGAAGGTGCCGCCGCCGTAGCCCTCGCCGCGGCGGTCCCGCGGGCGCCGCTCGGCGCGCAGCAGCGCCTCGATCCCGACGGCGAGGGCCACCAGACCGAGCACGGCGACGAGCCAGGGCGACATCCACCCAGGCTACGCCGCCCCGCCCGCGTGGACGGGGCGGCGGCGAGCGCCGCGACCCGGTACCGGTTCGTTCAGGAGCGGCTGCGCCGCACGATGACCGCGGCCACCGCGCCCACGACCGCGATCGCGACCACCACGAACGCGACGATCCGGCCCACTCCGGACTCGGACCCGTCATCGCCGGTGTCGACGGCGGAGGCGCTGTCCGAGGGCTCGGGGTCACTGGTTCCGGCGTCGGTGGTGCCCGACTCGGTGGGCTCCGTCGGCTCCGTCGGCTCGACGGTGGTCACCGCGGGCGCGTCCACCGTGAACTCGTACGCACCGGAGATCGGGTGACCGTCCGAGGACACGACCCGCCAGGTGACCGTCCAGACCCCGGCCGGTACGCCGTCGGGCACCGGCAGTGCCACCTCGGTACCGTCCACCACCGGCGCCTCCTCGGTGAGCACGGTGCCCTCGGCGTCGGTGAGGACGATGGCGGCGTTGAGATCGAGGATGTCGTTGTTGAAGGTCAGGCGGACCTCGGTGGGTGCGGCGGACAGGGTCTCGCCCTCCGCCGGGGCGGAGGAGAGCAGCACGTCGTGCGCCTGGGCGGCGCCCGCGTGGAGGGTCAGGCCGAGGAACAGGGCGACGGCGGAGATCGCCAGGGCGCGCAGGTTCAGAGCGCGTGCGGACAGGGACATGGGAGAACCTCACAGGGCTTGGTGATGGGGCCCGGGCGCTGGTGCGCCGCCGGGCGGGATCGCTGGGGTTGCGTCACCGGCCCGGAGTCCCCGGCGCAACTGCGCGGGCGGGCTCAGGCGGTGGCGCCGAGCAACGGCGGTCCCCGCCGTGGAGCCAGGTCCAACCAGGCGATCCGGGGGCGGGCGACCCGGGGCAGGGCAGCGATGCCGTGCGGCCGCCGGCTCGCCTCGACGGCCGGGAGCGTGCGCTCGACGAGCACCGCCAGCAGCGGCGCCCACCAGGTCCAGAGCGCGAACAGGGCACGGTCACCCCGCCAGAGCAGGGCGGCGTTGAGGACGGTCGCGAGCACGTGCGCGCCGAGCATCGCGGCGGTGAGGGTGTGACCGCCGCCCGGGGCGCCGACGCAGTGCTGCACGGTCTCGGAGAGGGCCACACCGTGGGCGTGGCCGGCGCCGACGACGCCGGTCGAGCAGCCCGAGGTCGCGCCGAGGCCGGCCGTGGCGGTGAACACGTGGTGCAGGCCGAACTGTCCGGCCCCGAGCAGGGCGACCACGGTGCCGGCGTTCAGGCGACCGCCGCAGACTCCGACCGCGATCAGCATCGTGAAGGCCCAGGCGGCGGCCACGACGAGCGGGTCGCCGAGCGTGCCGCCGGCAGCCAGGTGCGCCCCGAGGGCGAGGCCGAGGACGCTCACCGAGACCGCAGCCGCGCGCAGGAGGCGCAGCAGGCCACGGCGGGGATCGGTCACCGGGCCATCCTAGGCCGGAGCCCGAAGGCGCCCGCCCTCCCGCCGTGAGACAGACCCTCCCGCCCGAGGAAGTGGGTTGTCACGTTCTGCCTCAGGCACCAGGTTCTGCGTCACGCCCGGCACGCCGGGCACGCCGGCGACGGCGGGGCGCGTCTGGGGGGGCGTCAGTCCGCGGCCACCAGGGTCGCCACGTCGGCCGCCACCTCGACCGTTGCGCCGGTCGGCCCGTCGAACACGGCGCGGCCCCCGAGCGGCCGCTCGAGCCGGATGGTCTGGAACATCGGGTATCCGGCGTCGTCGCAACCGAAGTTGAACTGGGTCCCGTGCGGCGCCACCACGTGGGTCGTGATCGTCACCGTGGTCTGGGTCTCCTCGACCTCGATGGAGTGCGGGTCGCCGCAGCCGGGGCTGCCGCCGGTGTATCGGACCAGGATCTCGCGGCCGCTGTCCCCCTGGACCGCCACGGCGTCGGTCCGGGCGTCGTTGACCACGGGGAACCCGACGGTGAGCGCCCACACGATCAGGGCCGCCGCCGCGGTCAGGATCGCGGCGACGAACCAGAGCGTGGAGGCCCGGATCCGCCGTCGAACCTGCTCATCCCGATCGTCCATGGCGCCATCATCGCGCACAGCGGGTCAGAAGAGCAGGTAGAGGGCGCCCACCACGGTGAGGATGATGACGAGCCGCTCGAACAACGCCTGGTCGATCCGGGGTGCGAGCCACCTGCCGAAGAACGCGCCGGCGATCACCGCGGGGATCAGCACCAGGTTGAGCAGCAGGCCCGGGACGGTGATCAGCCCGAGCCCTGCCTGGAACGGCACCTTCGTCACGTTCACGATCGCGAAGAACCACGCGGACGTGCCGAGGAACCGCTTGACCGAGAACCGGGATGCGATGAAGTACATGCTCATCACCGGGCCGCCGGCATTGGCCACCATCGTGGTGAACCCGCCGAGCGTGCCGTAGATGCCGGTCTGGACGCGGCGGGCCAGCCGGCCGGAGCCTGCGGCCGGCGAATCCTGGGGTGCCGCCGGCCCTCCGGCGACCTCGCCGGTCACCACCGGGTCGCCGCCCGGCACGGCCACCCCGGTGTCCGACGTCGCGGACAGCGCCGCGGCCCGGAGCTCCGCGCGCCGCCCCACGGCCCGGCGCAACAGCGTCACGCCGATCACGAGCAGCAGGATGACCGCGATGACCCGCTGCACCCAGGCGTCGTCGGCGAGCGCGAGGAACACCACCCCCAGCGCGACCCCCACCAGCACGGTGGGCACGAGCCGGCGCAACGTGGGCCAGTCGGCGTGCTTGCGGTACGCCCAGACGGCGAAGACATCCCCGACGATGAGCAGGATCAGCAGTACCGCCGTCGACTCCCGCGCCGGAAGCAGCGCCGCGAAGATGGCGATGGTGATCGTGTTCCCGCCGGGCAGGGCCGCCTTGGACAGCCCGACGATGGCCGCGCCGAGAACGAGCAGCGCCCATGCGAGCGCGGTGAAGTCGGTGAGGGCGGGCATCAGGAGAACGTCAGCCCATGCTCGGCGCGGTATTCCGCCAGGAGGGTGTCGATGATCCGGGCGGTGCGGATGGCGCTGGTCCCGGTGCTCGGGCTCACGCCGACCCCGGTGAGCTCGTCGACGACCGCCTGGATGAGGGGCTGCTGCACCGTGGCCGGGTACGGCGCCTCGATCGACTCCTCGGCGTCACCGCGGACCAGCCGGAGCGGCTCCTGCGCGAACGTCGAGAACGTCAGCGAGCCGGCGTCTCCGACGATCTCCACCTCGTCGCGGTACTCCCCGGCCGCGTAGCACCACAGCCCCGTCCCGCCGACGCCGGATTCGAACTCGAACGCGGCGCTGACCAGGTCCTCGGCCGGGTAGCGCCCGGACCGGTTCGACGCGTAGCCGCTGACCCGGGCGATCGGCCCGAGCAGGTGGTCGAGCAGGTCCAGCGTGTGGGAGGCGAGGTCCACGAAGTGGCCGCCACCGGAGATCTCGGGGTTCACCCGCCAGGGCATGTCGCCGCCCTCGGAGATCGGCGCTGGCTGTTGATTGCGGACGGCGACGGCCTGCAACGAACCGATCGCGCCGCCGTCGAGCAGTTCCTTGACCTTGGCGAAGCGCGGCATCGCGCGCCGGTAGTACGCGACGAACAGCGGCAGACCGGCCCGCTCGGCGGCGGCGTTCATCTGCTCGCACTCGGCGGTCGTGCGGGCCATCGGCTTCTCGACGTAGACCGGCTTGCCGGCCTCGAGGACGGCGACCGCGTAGTCCCGGTGGGAGTCCGGCGGGGTGGCGATGTAGACGGCATCGACCTCGTCGTCGTGGATGAGGGCGTCGGCGTCGGCGTAGGCGCGGGGCACGCCGTGCCGGCGCGCGTAGTCCGCCGCCTTGGCGCCGTCCCGGCGCATCACCGCGACGAGGTCGGACCGGTCGGCCTGGCGGAACCCGGGCCCGCTCTTGACCTCGGTGACATTCCCGACGCCGATGATGCCCCAGCGGATGGTGGTGGGCGGCGCGCCCGTGGCGTCCGAGGTATCCATGCCCCGAACCGTAGCTCTCGGCGCCCCCGCGCGGCCGACCCGACCACCCCTCAGACGACGTCGGAGGACCGGGGCTCGTTCGCCGTCGATGCCGCGGCCCGCGCCCGCCGCTCGACCGAGGCGAGCATGAGGTGGCGGATGAACCCACTGCCCGGCCGGATGAGCCGCCAGTACCGCGCCATCGCGCGGTGCGCGCCGGCGTCGGTCGTCACGACCCGGGTCCGGGTCACCACCCGCGTGCGCCCCGGCCCGGCGTCCTCCAGCTCGAAGACCAGGATCGCCTTGCCGTAGCCGGGCTCGTCGAACGCATCGAAGGTCTCGGCGTCGCGGACGTCGGCCCGGGAGTCGGCGCCGCCGAAGCGCCACCACCGGCCGAGCAGCCCGAGCACCCGCTGCCGGCCCCGGTCCTCGGCGAGGGGGATGAACATCTCGCCCTTCGGGGTCCGGTACCGCCGACCGTTCGCCGCGATCCCGATCACCGCCCGGGCCGCGAACAGCGGGGCCGCGAGCCGCAGGTCCCGGAAACTGAAGTCCGAGACGGCATCCCAGACGGCGTCACGGGGCGCGTCGATGACACGTGCGTGCCGTTCGGAGAACTCAGCGGTCGGCATGAAGCGGTCGGCGAGGTTCATGTCATCGAGCGTGGCACCGGCGGCCCGGGCCAGGGATCCCTCCCCCGAGGGAGATCACCTCCTGGCCGCGTCCGACCGGGTCCGGCGCCGCTGCTCCCGGCCGGGTCCGGCGTGCCTACACTCGCGGAGTGAGCGGGCTGGAGCGCACCTGGCAGCCGACCCGGCCGACCCCGCTCGGGCCGACCCTGGCCGCGCTGCGCCGCGGCGCCCACGACCCGTGCTTCAAACGGGAGGGGACCGCAACCTACTGGCGCGGGCTACTCACGCCGCAGGGCCCGGCCGCGCTCCGGGTGAGCCGGTCCGACGCAGGCGGCCCCGTGCTCGCGATGGCCTGGGGCGACGGCGCCGCCTGGGTCCTGGACGCCGTCCCCGCGATGCTCGGCGCGTTCGACGAGCCCGCCGGGTTCGACGTCACCGGCCACCCGACCCTCGGCCCGCTCGCACGCCGGCACCCGCACCTGCCGCTGACCCGCACCCACCAGGTACTGGAGGCGCTGGTCCCGACCGTCATCGAGCAGAAGGTCACCGGCGCGGAGGCGTTCGGCTCATGGCGGGCGCTCGTGCAGCGCTTCGGCGAACCGGCACCAGGGCCCGCCGGCGGGCACGGTCTTCGGGTGCCGCCGACGCCGGACGTGCTGGCGGCGATCCCGAGCTGGGAGTGGCTGCACCTGGGGATCGACCCGGCGCGCTCCCGCGCCATCGTCGCGGCAGCCCGCGTCGCACCGTCGCTTGAACGGCTCGCCCGCGGTACCTCCGCGGACGCCGATCGCGCCCTGCGCTCGCTGCCGGGCGTGGGCGTGTGGACCAGCGCCGAGGTGCGCGTGCGTGTGTTCGGCGACGCCGACGCGGTCAGCTTCGGCGACTATCACGTGGCCAGGAACGTCGGGTGGGCGCTCACCGGGAGAATCGTGGACGACGGCGAACTGGCGGTTCTGCTCGAACCGTTCCGTCCGCATCGCGGCCGGGTGCAACGCCTCGTGATGCTCAGCGGGGTGGCGCCGCCACGCCGTGGGCCGCGAATGGCCGTGCGCACCCACCTGCCCGGCCGCAGTTGAATCTCTTCTGAATCCGCACCCATCCGAACTGGGCACGTCTCCGAAGACCAGGTGACGGACGAGTGAGGACGGCGCTTCGCGAGAGACCTTGCGAGGGCCGGACGGGGAGGTGGGCCGATGGAACCGGCGCCGACGACCGAGCCGTCCTCCGCGCGCCCCGCGGGCCACGGTGTCTCCCGCCTGCCGCGCACCCTACTGCGGGCCCTCCTGCTGGCCGGCGGAACCCTCGCCGTCGGCGTCCTGCTTGCCGGCCCCGCCTCCGCGGACGACCAGGAGCCCGACGGCGGCCCGTTGGGCGGCCTCATCGATGAGGTCGTGCAGCCGGTGACCGAGGCGACCGAGACGATCATCGAACCCGTGACGAACGAGGTGGTCGCACCGGTCACCGAGACGGTCACCGAACCCGTGACGAACGAGGTGGTCGCACCGGTCACCGAGGCAGTCGTCGAACCCGTGACGAACGACCTGGTCGCACCGGTCACCGAGGCAGTCGTCGAACCCGTGACGAACGACCTGGTCGCACCGGTCGCCGAGACGGTCGTCGAACCCGCGATCGAGGCGGTCACCGAGCCCGTCGCCGAGACAGTCGTCGAACCCGTGGCCGAGACGGTGGCCGCCGTCACCACGCCGGTCGCAGCGGCCGTCGCGCCGCTCACCGACCCGACCCTCGGCCTCGCGGCGGAGCCACTGGCCCCGATCACCGACGCCCTCGCCCCAATCACCGACGTCCTCGCCCCGGTCACCGACACCCTGGCCCCCATCACTGGCGCCCTCGCCCCAGTCACCGGCGCCCTCGCCCCGATCACCGACACACCGCTGCCCGGCGCCGACCCCGTCCCGACCGGCCCGGCCGAGCCGAGCGCCCCGGTCGCGCCGGACGCGAGCGAGACCGTTTCGCCGACGGCTCCGGTCATCGCGACCGTCGGAGCCGGCGCCATCGTGACGTCGACCGATGCCGGCCTCGTCGCGCCGGTCCAGTCCCGGTCCGCGCCCACCGCAGGGGACGACAAGGCGGCCGCGTGGCTCGCGACGGCCGACGGTCCCGGGCCCGAGGACGAGCGCCGGCAGCCATGGTCTCCCCCGCGGCCGCCCGCTCCGTCCGCCGGGTCCGGCGGCCCCGCGCAGCACTCGCCCGAGCACGCGGTGCTGGCGGGGACGACTCGCCTCCTACCCATGACGATGACCAGCGATCGCGGCGAGGACACGCTCGTCGCAGACCCGCTGAACACCCGTCCGGGCTTCGCCCCGGACTGATTCCCTCTCGCTCCGAAAGGTGCCGGCGACCGCCGCGCACCATCCCGGGCGGACCGGCCACGGCCGGCTGCCCACCAATCGGAAGAGAGATCATGAAGACCTGGATGCAAAGAAGCCTTGGCGTAGCGGGATTGGCGGGCGGGCTATGGCTCGCGGGCTCGATCGCCGCCTACGCCGATGACCCGGCCAGCCACGAGCAGGACAGCTCCACCGAGTCCTCGGTCGCGGCACCCATCGAACTGGGCGGCCTGTCGCTCGGTGTCGAGACCGAGGACCGATCCTCGGTCGAGCAGTCCTCGTCGTACACCGACTCGGACGGCAACACCACCGAGACCGAGAGCGTGGAGGAGTCATCCTCACAGAGCGACCTCGGGATCGACGTCGGCGAGATCTCGATCGACCCGGCGGCGATGCTCGCCACCGAGAGCTCGACGTCGTCCGTCGAGGCCGGCGACAGTGGCTCGACGGAGGGCTCGCAGCTCACCAGCGGTGAGGTCGAGGCCCCGGTCAGCCTCGGTGGCGTGACCGTCACCGGCTCCCAGCAGTCGGCGAGCACCACCGAGGAGTCGACCACGACCACCACGGACGAGGGCAGCGCGTCGACCTCCGAGTCGACGTCGGAGTCCTCCGCCACCGGTGGCGCGCTCGAGATCGGCCAGCTCGACATCGACCCGGCCGCCGCTCTGAGCGACGACCGCGAGTCGGAGACCACCTCCACCGAGGGCGGCGTGAACGACGCCGAGTCCTCGTCGGAGACCTCGCTCGAGGCTTCGTCGCCGATCACCTTCGAGGGGATCGCCGCCACGGCAACGGACGAGCGCTCCTCGGAGCGGGAGATCGGATCCACGGTGACTGACTCCGAAGGCACCGCCACCACCTCCGAGACCGTCTCGCAGGCCTCCTCGAACGCCGTCGGCGTCGAGGGTCTGGACCTGGCCGTGGACCCCATGGCGAGCGTCTGGAACAGCACCGGCTCGGCCGCCACCCAGGCGCGCGGGATCGAGGGCGCCGAGAGCTCGGCGTCCGAGTCCGACACCGCGATCTGGGCCGGCGCGCCGTTCCACCTCGGTGGCATCACCGCGGCGGGCGAGTCCGCTCAGGCCGAGGAGCGGCAAGCCACCTCGACCGTCTCCGACGACGAGGGCACCGTCACCTCGACCGAGCAGTCGTGGGACGCCACCCGCACCTCGTTCATCGGGCAGACCGGTGACATCGCCGGTGAGCCGTGGGTCTGGCTGACCGACACCCGGTCCGACGCGTCGGCCTCGGCCGGAGACAGCGAAGGCTCGGACAGCAACACCGCGCAGATGGTCGGCTACGCGTTCCCGTTCGCGATCGGGGACTCGGGTTTCGCATCCGAGATCGTCGATGCGTCCGGCACGCACACCGCTGACGCCATCACCGACGAGAACGGCACCCGGACCAACGAGCGGACCACCGAGAACCAGTCGGTGACCCGCCCCGGGTTCGTCCTCGACGGCGCTGCTGGGTGACCCGCACGGGCTTCTCGACACCGAGAACGCCCAGCGCAACCGACTGGTCTGAACTAGTCACGCCCGGCCCGGCCCCTCACGGGGCCGGGCCGTGGCCACGCGGGTGCGACCGGGCCATCCGGGCGGCGACCATCGGCTGCCGCGATCGCCGGCGTGTGGCGCCTAGAAGCTACCGATCCCCTGCCCGATCAGCAGGACACCGTAGACGAGCAGCAGCACCACGGCGATCGTGGTGTTGTTGCGCATCAGCCACACCTCGAGTGCGCGCAGCGGCTGCTCCGTGCGCACCGGGAACAGCAGGTGCAGCCCGACCGGAACGGCAACGGTCAGTGACGCGATCACGGTGTAGATCACGAGCAGCAGGGCGACGTCGCCGGTGCCAAGACCGGCCGTACCGATCGTGAGGGCGGCCCCCGCCGCGAAGGCCACGTTCTTCGGGTTCGCGCCCGCGAACAGCAGGCCGCTGCGCAACGACCGCACGGGGGTGGTGCTCGCGATCGAGGACATCCATCCTGGCAGCTGCGGGACCGGGAGACCCGTGTCCGGGTCGATCTCGGCCTCGGGACCGGGTTCGGACTCGGTGGGCCGGAACTTGCGCCGGGCCATGACCAGCAACCACACGCCGAGCGCGAGCTGCAGCACACCGGCCACGGGGTTCGGTCCGTCGGAGGAATCGGTCGGCAGGTAGCCCGCGAGCAGGGTGAGGACCGTGACCACCGCCGCGATCCCGACCGCCCAGCCGAGCAGGAACGCGATCCCGTTCGCCCGCGAGCGCGGTGACAGCAGGATCAGCACGCTGACGATGATCGGGATCGGGCTCACCGATACGCCGAGCCCGAAGGGCAGGATCGCACCGACCAGATCGAGCATCATGCCCACCTCTCGCCTCTGGGACCACGCGACGTCCGGCCCGCCGACGGCACGGTCCGGCGGACCACGCGGGCAAGCAGGTCGAACGCTAGCGTGCCACCGCCTCGTCGGGGTAGCCGGTCCGGATCAGGCGTGCGCGCCGACGCTGATATCGCCGAACGCCACCTCGGGGCGCGCCTGCAGCACCGCGGCCACACGGTCGGCCTGCTCCTCGATCGCGCGCCGCCGTCGGGCGGTGGGCCCCTCGAACATCTCCACCGTGATCCTGACCCGGCTGCCGCTGAGGCGCTGGTGCCAGACCCCGGCCACCACGCCGTCGAGCAGGACCACCGGGAAGTTCCCGGCCTGCCCGCCGGCCAGTGCCCGTTCGGCCGCCCGGCCCGGGAAGATCCGCTCCCGCGGCTGGCTGCCCACGCCATAGGCGTCGAAGAGCGGGAGCAGGCGGACCTGGTCGCGCCGTGGCTCGACGTCGGGCGCGCCGGCCACGCGCAGGCACCCGGCACCGTCCCGGTCCACCCGTTCCAGGCGTGGGTCCGCCTCCGCCTGCGCGAACAGGTCCGCGGCCCGGCCCGGACGGATCGCGAGCCACTTCGCGAACTCGGCGGCAGTGGCCGGGCCGTAGGCGGCCAGGTAGGTGTGCACGAGGTCGACGGCGGCGCCCACGCCCGGTTGCGGGTCGAACCCGGGCAGCCAGGTGCGCGGGCTCGTGTAGGTGACCTTCCGGCCCCGCGGCCGCCCGAAGCAGAGCAGGCCGCGGTGCCCGGCGATCCCGATCAGCTGCCGCCAGCGCGGCCAGTAGCCGCCGAACGCCGGCATCACGAGGTCACCGGCCCATGGTCCCGTTGCGCCGATGACCGCCTCGTCGAGCTCGTCGACGGTCAGCTCGACGTCGAGGAGGACCGTACCGAGCGCCGCCAGGACCGCGTCGGCCTGCTCGGGGGTGAGCCGCATGGCCGGGGGCGGGGTCGGCCCCGCGGTCCCGATCCAGCCCATCGCGCCGACCCACCGGGACAGGCCGTCCGCGGAGAGCAGGTGCACCGTCCCGCGCGGGCCGTGGGCCTTGACGAGGGTCCGGTCCTGTTCGAGCGCGTGGCGCACGTCGGAGCGCGTGGCGCCGCCGACCCGGAGCCCGATCGAGGTCTCGCCGGCCACCATCACCTGGGCGTGTGCCCCGAGGATCGCGTCGACGACGGCGGTGATCGCCGTCGAGCGGTCGGCTCCGGTCGGCACCGTCTCGAGCAGGCGGTGGGTCGCCAGCCGGGCCGCCAGCAGCCGGTCCCAGTCGTCGCCTCGTGCGGTCATCGGATTCCCCTCGCCGTCGTGTTGACCCCAGGTTAGGCGCGATAGCGGTCAGGACCTGTCCCCTACGACCAGGGTGACGGCTTCGCAGAATGGCGACCGTCCGCCGTCGGACGCGCGTACCGTTGGTGCGGAGCAGATCATGGACGATCTCACGGCGGTCTTGGACACGGGGCGACTGGCGTTCGCCCACGGGGACTGGCAGGGCGCGCATCGGGACCTGTCCAGGGCCCGGGAGCTCGGCACGCTCCCGACGGCGGACCTGGACCTGCTCAGCCGGGTGTGCTGGTGGGTCGGCAGGGCGCGGGAGTCGCTGGAGCTCTCCGAGGACGTCTACAACCGGTTCGAGCAGGAGGGCGATCTGCCCGGTGCGGCGAACAAGGCGCTCAACCTCGGGCTGCTCTGGTTCATCCGCGGGGATCTGGTGATCGCCTCGGGATGGGTGAACCGCGCCCGTCGGATCCTGGCCGATCTGCCGGAGGGCGTCGAGCACGGCTATCTGCGCTACCTGGACGCGATCGTCGAGCTGGACTTCTACGGGCTCGGCCCGGCCCGCGAGAGCGCCGTGACCCTGAGGGAGATGGGACAGCGCCTGCACGCCCCACAGCTGACCTCCCTCGGCCTGGTGCTCTCGGGACTCGCCGACGCGCACACGGGCAATCCGGCGGCCGGGTTCGCGCAGCTCGATGAGGCGATGCTGCCCGTGCTCGCCGGCCAGCTGCCGGCCGAATGGGCCGGCGACGTCTACTGCACCGTCATCCACACCTGCCACAGCCTCGGTGACCTGAGCCGGATGCGCGCCTGGACCGCGGCCACGGAGCAGTGGTGCGAGCAGTTCCACGGCGAGGTGGTCTACTCCGGGATCTGCCGCGTGCACCGCCTGCAGCTGTTGTGCACGCAAGGGGACTGGTCGACGGCGGAGGCCGGCATCGAGCGTAGCGGCGCAGAGCTGACGGGTCTGAACAACTGGGTGGCGGGTGAGGCGTACTACCAGCTCGGCGAGATCCGGCGGCTGCGGGGAGATGCAGGCGGCGCCCGGGCCGCCTTCGACCGGGCCCGTGATCTCGGTGCGGAGACCCAGCCGGGTGCGGCCCTGCTCGACCTGGCGGGCGGGCACGTCCGTGAGGCCTCGGCCGCGCTGCGGGCCGCGCTCGCCGGCCGGGACCGGCTCTCCTCCGCCCGGCTGCTCGGCCCCGCCGTGGAGATCGCCCTCGCCCAGGGCCGCACCGACGAGGCCGACCGGCTCTGCGGCGAGCTGGAGGCCGTCGCCACCGAGTTCGCCACCGAGGGTTTCCGCACCTGGGCGGTGCACGCGCGGTCCGCCGTACTGGTGGCCCAGGGTCGCCACGAGGAGGCACTGCCCGTGCTGCGCCGCGCCGCGGTCGGCTATCGCGCGCTGCAGGCCCGGTACGAGACCGCCCGGATCTACGAACTGAGCGCCCTCGCCCACACCGGCCTCGGGGACGAGGCGGCCGCGGAGTCCGACCTGGCCACGGCGGTCGCCATCTACGGCGAGCTCGGCGCGGCGCCGGACGTGGCGCGCCTCGACGCAGGCCCGTTGCCCGGCGGGCTGACCGCACGGGAGGCGGAGGTGCTGCGGCTGATCGCCGCCGGCGCGAGCAACCGGGACGCGGCCGCCGCCCTGTTCATCAGCGCCAAGACGGTGGACCGGCACCTGGCGAACATCTTCGCCAAGATCGACGTCTCCTCCCGGACCGCGGCCGCCGCCTGGGCCCACGAGCACCGGCTGAGTGGCCGTCGCTAGGGGCGCGGCCCTCGAACCCCGCCGAGTTCGACGCCAAGCCTTCGAACTAGCCAGAAGTTCAGCACTAGCTCGAGGTGTCGGTGACGAACTCGACTGCTGTCTCGACCCGGTCATCGCCCGGGCCCGGCGCCAGGGGGCGCTTCCGCGGAAGCGCCGTGCACCGAACACCCCATGGCCCGACCGCGCGATTGGGTGATTCGCCCGATTCGCGAGCCGGCGCGGATTCCTAGCGTTGAGGCACCGGTTCATACCGAGTCCGAAGGAGGATCACGATGGACCTCAGCCTCGCAGTGTTGGCAGGCAGCATCTCCAGCGTGATCTTCGCCGGGAGCGTCCTGCCGATGGTCCTCAAGGCCGTCCGCACGCGCGACCTCGCGTCCTACAGCCTCGGCAACCTGTTGCTCGCGAACACGGGCAACGTCGTGCACTCCATCTATGTGTACAGCCTGCCGGCGGGCCCGATCTGGGCGCTGCACGGCTTCTATCTCATCACCACCGGCCTGATGCTGGTCCTGTACCTGCGCCACGCGCGTTCGGTGCCGGAGCCGGTGGCTTCCATCGACAAGGAGAACCCCCTTGAGTACCACCTACCCGACCCCCGCGACGGCACCGAGCTCGTCGGAACCGTCGGCGACCGAGGCTGAGGAGACCGCCGCCCTCGCGGCCCGCTACCTCGAGATCCTCAACTCGAGCGCGATCGCCATCCTCACCAGCATCGGCCACCGCGCCGGGCTGTTCGAGACCCTGGCGACGCTCCCACCCGCGAGCAGCGAGCAGATCGCCGACGCGGCCGACCTGAACGAGCGCTACGTGCGCGAGTGGCTGGGCGGCATGTCGGCAGCCGGCATCGTCGTCTACGACCCGGTCCGGCAGACCTACCACTTCCCCCGTTCGCACGCCGCCGTGCTCACCAGCGCGGCCGGCCCGGAGAACCTCGCCCAGCTCATGCAGTACATCCCGATGCTCGGCAGCGTGGAGGCCCGGGTGCTGGAGAGCCTGCAACACGGCGGTGGGCTCGACTACTCCGAGTACCCGGGCTTCCAGCGCACCATGGCGCAGGAGTCGGCGACGGTGAACGACGCGGTCCTGGTGGACGGCATCCTGCCGCTCGTGCCCGGGCTCCCGGGCCGGCTGACAGCGGGGATCGACGTCCTCGACGTCGGCTGCGGCTCCGGTCACGCGATCAACCTGATGGCCAGGGCCTACCCGAACAGCGCCTTCGTCGGGTACGACTTCTCGTCCGAGGGCGTCGCGGCCGCCCGCGCCGAGGCCGCGGCCTGGGGCCTGGCAAACTCCCGGTTCGAGGTGGTCGACGTCGCCGGGATCGCCGAGCGGGGCCACTTCGACCTGGTCACGGCGTTCGACGCCATCCACGACCAGGCCCACCCCGCGCAGGTGCTCGGCAACGTGCGGTCGGCGCTGCGCGAGGACGGGGTGTTCCTGATGGTGGACATCAAGGCGTCGAGCAACGTGGAGGACAACGCCGCCCTGCCCTGGGGCAGCTACCTCTATGCGATCTCGATGTTCCACTGCATGAGCGTCTCCCTCGGGCTCGGCGGGGACGGTCTCGGCACGGTCTGGGGCACCCAGCTCGCGGAGCGGATGCTCGGTGAGGCCGGGTTCACCGACGTCGAGATCGTGGACGTGCCCGCCGATCCGTTCAACGCCTACTTCGTGGCGCGTCCGTAGTCGCGAGCGCCGCCGTCAACGCCCGACGGCGGCGCTTGCGTCGTGCGCTAGGGCGGCACGTGGGCGGGCCCGCAGGTACTGCTGCGGCCAACTCGCGGCATCCGGCTCGCCCAGTTCGGTCGCCGCGCGCAATGCGAAGTGCGGATCGCGCAGCCACTCACGGCCTGCCATGACGGCGTCGGCGTCGCCCGCCTGAAGAATCTGTTCTGCCTGCGGACCGTCGGTGATCTCGCCGACTGCGCTGACCGGCAGCCCGGCCAGGCGGCGGACCTGGGCTGCCACCGGCACCTGGTAGCCGGGCCCGACCCTGATCTGCTGGTGGGCGACGAGGCCACCGCTGGAGATGTCGAAGAATTGGGCGCCGCGGTCGGCCGCCCAGCTGGCGACGGTCGCAGTCTGCATGACGTCCCAACCTCCGTCGGCCCAGTCGGTGCCCGAGAACCGCACGAACAGGGTCGCGGCCGGCGCGGCCGTGGCCACGGCCTCCACGACCCGCAGCAACAATCGGGCCCGGTTCTCGAGCGAGCCTCCGTAGTGGTCGTCGCGGCGGTTCGACAACGGCGAGAGGAACTGATGCAGCAGGTAGCCGTGCGCGGCGTGCACCTCGAGCACTCCGAATCCCGCGGCGGCCGCACGCCTGGCGGCATCGGCGAATGCGGTCACGACGGCATCGATGCCGGCGAGGTCCAGGGCCGCCGGCTCGGCCAAGCCCTCGAAGGCGATCGCCGACGGCGCCACCGTCTGCCAGCCGCCGCGATCGCGTGGAACCGAACCCCGTTCGCTGGCGAACGGTGCGAACGTCGACGCCTTGCGGCCGGCGTGGGCGAGTTGGATGCCGGGGACGGCCCCTCGGGCACGGATGGCCCCAGCGATCGGCGCCCAGGCCTCGCGTTGCGCGTCGTTCCACAGTCCGGTGTCGCCGGGCGAGATGCGTCCCTCGGGTACCACGGCGGTCGCCTCAGCGATGACCAGGCCGGCACCGCCCGAGGCGAACTGCGCCAGGTGCACGTGATGCCAGTCGTTCGGGACACCCTCGACCGCCGAGTACTGGCACATGGGTGCGACCCACAGCCGGTTGCGGAAGGTGGTGGTGCCAAGGTCGAACGGGCTCAGCAGCAGGCTCATGCCGTGTGCAACCGCCGACGACGACACGTATTCCCTTGGCAGCCGGTGTGATCCGCGCGCAGGCCGGCGAGGTTCCGCGGCCCCGTGAAGCACCCACCGCGCAGCACGGCAGACCTCCTCGTGGCCCAGGCCGTGCGACTGCCCGAGTAAGGGCGGTCGGTCGACCGCCGACGGGGCCGAACGCGCGTAGCATCGACGAGGTGAGAGACGCCGTCGGGTTCGGCTCGACGCGACGACCGGGCCGGTGAGGTCCCGGTGTCCGCGCCGACGACCGAACCGCTCGAGACCGGCCGGACGCTGTTCCAGCGGCGGGCCTGGGCGGGCGCGCTCCGGGCGCTGCGGCAGGCGGATGACGCCGCCCCGCTGGAGTCGGCGGACCTGGACCGGTTGGCGAAGTCCGCCTACCTCAGCGGGCACGAGCCGGAGAGCATCGCCGCGTTCACCAGCGCGTTCCAGCTCGACGTCGACACCGACCCACGGGCGGCGGCGCGGAGCGCGTTCTGGCTCGGGTTCGTCCTGACCCAGGCCGGCCGGTGGTCGGAGGCGGGCGCGTGGCTGGAGCGAGGGTCGGCGGTCCTCGACCGAGCCGGCCTGGACGGTCCCGAGCGTGGCCTGCTGCTCGTGCCGCTCGGTCTCCAGCGCGCGTTCGCAGGCGACGGTGAGGGGTCGGCGCGCCTGTTCGCCCGTGCCCTGGACCTCGGCCGCGAGCACCGCGACCCGGACCTGCTGGCCCTCGCCCGGCTCGGCACCGGCCGGGCAGCGCTGATGCCCGGGATGGCCACGACCGCTGAGGCCGTCGCGGCGGTCGGGCAGCTGGACGAGGTGATGCTCGCCGTGACCGCCGGCGAGGTCACCGAGATGATCGCGGGCCTGGCCTACTGCGCCGTGATCGACGCGTGCCGGATCCTGCTCGACGTGCGCCGGGCACAGGAGTGGACGGCCGCGCTGACCCGCTGGTGCGAGGACCAGCCCGAACTGGTCCCGTATCGAGGCCAGTGCCTCGTGCACCGCGCCCAGGTGCTCCAGTTGCACGGCGCCTGGGCCGACGCCGCCATCCAGGCCCGCCTCGCGCGGGAACGGCTGAGCGACCCGCCCGGGCAGGCCGCGGCGGGGGATGCCTGGTACCAGGAGGGTGAGCTGCACCGGTTGGGCGGGGACTGGGCGAGCGCGGAGGAGGACTACCAGCGAGCGAACACGTTCGGGCGCCAACCCCAGCCCGGGCACGCCCTGCTGCTCCTGGCCAGCGGACACGGCGCGGCGGCGGCCGGGACCATCGCCCGGATCCTCGACGAGACGGCCGACCCGTTCGCGCGGCCGCTGCTGCTGGCCGCCCAGGTCACGATCGCGCGGGAGCTCGGGGACGCCGCCGCGGTGCGTTCGGCGGCGGACGAGCTGGTGTCCCTTTCCGGCCGACGGCCCTGCCAGTACCTCGCGGCGCTCGCCGGTCATGCGGTCGGCGCCGCGGCGCTGGCCGAGGGCGACGCGGCGGGTGCGCTGCCGCCGCTGCGGGCGGCGCTCAGCGTGTGGGCGAGCCTGGACGCGCCGTACGAGCAGGCCGGCACCCGGGAGCTCATCGGGCTGGCCTGCCGCGTCCTGGCCGATGACGCCGGCGCCGCCCTGGAGCTGGGCAGCGCCGAGGAGACGTTCACCAGGCTCGGTGCCGGGCCGGATGCCGCGCGGGTCGGGGCGCTGTTGCGACCCGAACCTGCTCAGCCGTCGAGCCACCCGCTCTCCGTGCGGGAGATCGAGGTGCTCAAGCTGATCAGCGCCGGGCACACGAACCGGGCGATCGCGACGGCGCTGCACCTCAGCGAGAAGACGGTGGCTCGGCACGTCGGGAACATCCTGACGAAGCTGGACCTGCCGTCCCGGTCCGCCGCTACCGCGTGGGCGTACGAGCACGGCGTGATCCGAGCCGGGGCCACCCCGAGCTAGCCCGAGTGCCGCCCGCGGCCGGGCGCGCCGCCGCAGCAGCGGCACCGACGGCCCGGCCCGCGCGGCACCCACGGCCCGAAGGGCCGCACCCGACCCTCCCCATCGCGGCGGCGCCGCGGCAGAACTACCCACGCTCCGCCGTCGGGCATTGCTCAGAACTGTCGATGTGCGCGCCGTACCGGCTTCCTAGCGTCGAGACACGACACGACGAGAGGAACGACCATGAGCACGCACCACACCATCGTCATCGGCGGCGGCCATTCCGGCCTGTCCGCCGGGTACCACCTCGCGCAGGCCGGCGTGGACTTCGTGATCCTCGACGCCGAGGACCGCGTCGGCGCGCACTGGGAGCGGCACTGGGACTCCCTGCGGCTGTTCTCCCCCGCGCGGTACAGCTCGCTGCCGGGGCTCGCCGTCCCGGGCGATCCCAGGCACTTCCCCGACCGCGACGAGATCGCCGGGTACCTGCGGACCTACGCCGAGCACATCGCTGCGCCGGTGCGCTCCGGCGTGCGGGTGGACGCGCTGCGTCGCGCCGGGGACACCTACGTCGCCGAGGCCGGCGACCAGCGGTTCGAGGCTCCGAACGTCGTGGTCGCGACCGGGCCGCACCAGGAGCCGCACGTGCCGGACTTCGCCGCCAAGCTGGACCCGGGTATTCGGCAGTGGCACTCGACCGGCTACCGGGGCCCCTCGGACCTGCCTGCCGGGGACGTCCTGGTGGTCGGTGCGTCCCACTCCGGTGCGGACATCGCCTACGAGACCGCCGCCAGCCACGCCACGACGCTCGCCGGCACCGTGAACGGACAGATGCCGTTCCGGATCGAGGGCCCAGAGGCGCGAGTGATCCTGCCGATCTGGTTCTTCGCCACCCAGCACCTGCTCACCATGCGCACGCCCATCGGCCGGAAGATGCGCCCGCAGGTCCGCGCCCACGGTGCGCCGCTGCTGCGCGTGCGGAGATCGGACCTGGACGCCGCCGGGGTACAGCGGGTGGGGCGGATCACCGGCGTCGCCGACGGACTGCCGGTTGCCGACGGGCGGGAGCTGGACGTCGCGAGCATCATCTGGTGCACCGGATACCGCCCGAACTACAGCTGGATCGACCTGCCGGTCACCGACGAGGCGGGCTTCCCGATCAGCGACCGGGGCATCACCGCGTTCCCCGGCCTGTACTTCCTCGGGGTGCCGTTCCAGTACGCGTTCGCGTCGATGCTGATCGGCGGGGCCGGCCGGGACGCGGGGTACGTGGTGCGGCACCTGCTGCGGACCCGGGAGCCGGTCGCCGCCGCGTGACCGGTGCAGCGCGAGCACCGGCGCGAGCGCGAGCGCGGCGAGGGAGCGCCCCGAACGGATCCGGAATCGGCTGTTGACTTTGACGCGACGTCAAGGTCCAGACTGGTCTCACCGACACCCCAGGAGGGACCGATGAACCGGAACGAAGCAGTGCTCGACCACCCCGCGTCGACCGACGCGCAGTGGTCCATGCACGAGATCACCCGGCTCACCGGGACGACCAGTCGCACGCTGCGTCACTACGACCAGATCGGACTACTGGAACCGTCCCGGATCGGCGCGAACGGCTACCGCTACTACGACGGCGAGGCCCTGGTCCGGCTGCAACGCATCCTGATGCTGCGCGACCTCGGTCTCGGCCTCGGCACCATCGCCGAGGTGCTCGACCGGTCGCAGGACGAGGCCACGGCGCTGCGGACGCACCTGGAACTGCTCCACCAGGAGCGCGACCGGCTCGATCGACGGATCGAGTCCGTTCGGACCACCGTGATGAAGAGGGAAGGAGGTGAAGAACTCATGGCAGAAGAGATGTTCGACGGCTTCGACCACACCCGGTACAAGGGCGAGGTCGAGCAGCGTTGGGGACGCGACGCCTACGCGAAGAGCGACGCCTGGTGGCGCTCGCTCGGCGACTCCGAGAAGAAGGCGTTCCAGCAGCGCCAGGCCGACATCGGTGCCGACTACGCCCGGGCGGCGGCCGAAGGCCTCGACCCCGGCGACGAGCGGGTGCGGGCGATCAGCGCCCGGCACCACGAATGGCTCGGCGTGGCCTCGAACGAGGTGTCCCGCGGCTACTTCCTCGGACTGGCCGACATGTACGTCGCGGACGACCGGTTCGCAGCGAACTACGGCGGGACCGACGGCGCCACGTTCGTCCGGGACGCGATGCGCGCGTACGCCGAGGGCGCGACGTTCAGCGGCGAGTAGTCGCTGATCGGCCGGGGCTGCAGACCCGGCCGAACCCGCTCACCCCTCCTCGTCGCGCAGACGCGGCTCGATCGTCTCCGTCTGGCGTACCCCGGTCTTGCCCTTGTAGAACGCGCGGATGACGTCCATGTCCGCGACCACGTCCCCGGTGAGCTCGAGCGTGGGGCCGAGTCCGGTGGTCATCGTCCTGCGGTCCACATAGCCGAGCGTCACCGGCAGTCCGGTCTCCTGGGCGATCCGATAGAACCCGGACCTCCAGTAGGGCGCACCGCTCCGGGTGCCCTCCGGCGTGATGACGAGGTGGAACCTCTCGCCGGCGCGGACCCGGTCCACGACCTCGGCGACCACTGTCGACGGGTCCCGCCGGTCCACCGGGATCCCCCCGAGTGCCCGCATGATCGTGCCGAACGGCTTCTTGAACAGTTGGTGCTTGCCGAGGAACCTCAGCCGGTAGCCGCCCTGCCAGGCGATCGCGAGCATGAACACGAAGTCCCAGTTGGACGTGTGCGGCGCACCGAGCAGGATCCCCGCGCCGCGCGGGTCCACCGGCTCCGAGCGCTGGGTCCACCGGCTCAACGACCAGTACAGCCGGGCGATGGCCCGCTTCACGTCTGCCTCATGGGCTTGACCTTACGGGCGCGACGAGGCGATCGCCGGGTCGATGGTCCCAGCGGTCGATACTCCTTCGGGCGGGCGGTGCCCAGCGATGACGGTCTCCGTGATTCGTTGGAAGGCCGAGCGCTCAGCGTCCGTGAGTCCGGCCAACAGGCCGTCGAGCGCCCGCGCGACGTCGGCGTGGAACACGTCGACCGCCGAGGCTCCGGCGTCGGTCAGCACGACGTCCACGGAACGCCTGTCCCCCGGGACCGGCCGGCGCTCGACCAGGGAGCGGCGCTCCACGCGGTCGACCAGCCCGGTGAGCGCAGCCTTCTCGACGCCGAGGCGCCGGGCGAGGTCCGCCATGCGCAGCGGACCGTCGATCAGCACGCACAACAGCTGCCCCTGGCTCGGGGTCAGGTCATGCCGGTCCGCGACGGCGCCGATGGTTGACCGCACCAGGTTCGCCAGATCCGCGAGCGCGGGCAGCCCGGTGGCCCCCAGGGTTGGGCACCCTGGCGCACGGTCCGCCGGTTCGCTCACGGGAAACATCGTACGCGTTGACGATAGTTAATAGTGCGTACAGTATTGATGACGAACCATGCAGGAGCCGCAGTGACCACCACGGAGGAGCAGTCCGAATGACCTTCAACACGCCCAACGGCACCTACGGCATCAGCTTGCCGCCGGCCGAGGAGCTGCACGCCAGGAACGAACCCACCATCGCCACCATCCGAGAGGGCGGGTCCACGCCGGGCATGCAGACCCTCGTCCTGATCACCCGCGGCAAGAAGAGTGGGCTCGAGCGCGAGAACCCGGTCGCCTACTTCCCGCTGTCCGACGAGTCCTGGCTGATCCTCGCCTCGGCCGGAGGGGCGACGAAGCACCCGTCCTGGTACTTCAACCTCGCCGCGCACCCCGACGAGGCACGGGTCGTCCTCGCCGGCGAGGAGTTTCCGGTGGCCGCCGAGGAGTTGCACGGCCCCGAGCGCGAACACCACTGGCAGGAGATCACCGCTGCGGCGCCCGGCTTCGCGGAGTACGCGACCCGGACCGACCGCACCATCCCGGTGATCCGGTTGACCGGGCGCGCCGCCTGAACCACACGGTGGGCTGGGCCTCGTCACCCGGTGGGTGACTCGGGACCGAACCAGCGGGCGAGTGCGGCGGTCAGCCCCTCGTCGGTTCCTTGTCCAACCCACGCGACGTGCCCATCCGGGCGAACCAGTACAGCCGAGGGGGCGCTCACCTCGCCGAGCACCGGCAGTTCCCAGGTGCGGGCGAACCGGGCGTCGACGAGCCGGACCCGGTCGGCCCAGGGGGTGATGTCGATCCGGGCCGGTTCACCCAGGTCGAGCAGGAGCGGCCTGGCCTGATGGAGCAACGAGTAGACCCGGGTCGGACCGTCCCTCGTGTCGACGTCGAGGTCCGGCATGCGACGGCCCAGCAGCGGATGCCCCTCGCCGAAGTCGTAGGCGATGTCGAGACCATGGATCCGGGCAGCCAGCCGCGTGCGGGGCTGGTCCATCGTCATCAGTTCGTCGACGGTCTCGGTGAGTGCAGCGGTCCGCGGGTCGGAGCGCTGCAGGACCGACTGCGCCATCGAGTACCTGAGTGCCCGGGCCGTGGGCGGGTGCCGCTCGTCGCGGTAGGTGTCCAGGAGCGACTCGGGCGAGACACCCTTGACGACCTGTGCGAGTTTCCAGCCCAGGTTCACCGCATCCTGGATCCCGAGACCGATCCCCTGCCCGCCGGCGGGATAGTGGATGTGTGCGGCATCCCCGGCGATCAGCACCCGCCCAGCCCGGTAGTCCGCGGCCTGCCGGGTGGCGTCGGTGAACCGGGAGATCCAGATCGGGCTGTGCACTCCGAAGTCGGTTCCGTAGACCGCCGACAGGGCCCGCCCGAGGTCGGCCAGGCTCGGATCGGCGCCGGAACCGAGCTGCTGCTCCGTCGTCACGACCCGATAGGTGCGCCCGTCCGCCAGCCGGCTGAGGCCGTGGACGCCCGACTCGTCCTGACGCATGCCGCTCGGCGGCTCCTCGGCAACCTCGACCTCGGCGATCAGATTGCTGCGGGTCGCATCCGACCCGGGAAAGTCGATGCCGGCGGCCTTGCGGATCACGCTGCGCCCACCGTCGGCGCCGACGAGGTACTTCGCCCGCGCGGGCGGGCCGTCCGAGAACTCGACACCCACGCCGTCGTCACCCCGGCCGAGGCCGACCACCTCCCGCCCACGATGGACCGGCACCCCGAGCTCCTCGATCCAGTTCGCCAGGATCGGCTCCATGCGGTTCTGCCACAGAGCGAGCACATAGGGGTGCCGTGTCGGAAAGTCGCTGATGTCCAGCACGGTCGTGCCGAACGTCGCCGCCTGCACGGTCCGGCCCTCCGCCAGGAACTGGTCCACGATCCCGCGCTGGTCGAGGATCTCGATCGTCCGTGAGTGGATCCCGCCCGCACGCGAGCCGGTCAGCTCGGACGTCGGGCGCTGCTCCACGATCGACACGTCGACCCCTGCCAGGGCGAGTTCACCCGCCAGCATCATCCCGGTCGGCCCGCTCCCCACCACGATCACGTCTGCCATCACAGTCCCCTCGCCGTACCCGCTGATGGGCACGGCCAAGCAGCGTAGAGCGGTGAGGGGGTCTTGCGGCAAGCCCCCGTGCCGGACGTATCCTGAAAATGCCAGGACGTGCCTTCCCGCCGCCGCAGTTCTCGATCTCCTCGATGACCAGCGCGCTCACGCGCTTCCGCGGAAGCGCCCGCTAACCCGCTTCGGTGGCGTCGAGGAGTCCACGCCCCCACGCCCTCATGTAGGCGATCGCCTCGGGGGGACCGTGCACCACGAACGGCGCACCGATCGCGACGAGGCAGAAGGCCGCCCAGTCCAGCGACTCGGCGGCGATGTGGACCTCGCACGAGGTCTCGTCCAAGGGCTCCACGGTCCCGTGGTGCACGATCTCGGCCCCGATCCGTTCGGCGGGCGCCTGGACTGTCGCGTGCACGCGGTGGCGTGACGGCAGGACGCCGAGCTGAGCGCGCACGAATGCGACGGGATCGTCATCGGGCAGACGGCGCGGGGCGAACCTGTTCCCGGTCCGGTGGGGCTCCGTGATGCGGTCGACCCGGAACGTCCGCCAGTCCGCACGGTCCAGGTCCCACGCGACGAGGTAGATCCGGTTCTCCACGTTCACGATCCGGTGTGGTTGCGCCGTACGTCGAGAAGGTTCGCCTGCTCGGGAGCTGTAGGCGAACTCGACCGTATCGGCGTCGCGGCAGGCGAGGGCCAGCGTGGTGAGCGCGGTGATGTCGCCGATCGCAGCGCGGTTCCCGGGGCCACCGGCCGGGACCGCGACGGCCCGCAGGCTGTCGATCCGGCCTCGGATGCGGGGCGGGAGGACCTGCACGATCTTGGCCATCGCACTGACGGCAGCTTCGGCCGAGGACGGGTGCGCACCCGTGGCGATCTCCTTCAGCCCGAGCACCGTGGCCGCGGCCTCGTCCTCGCTGAGGACCAGTGGCGGAAGGGATGCCCCGGCGCTGAGCTGGTAGCCGCCGCCGGTCCCCCGGGTCGTGATGATCGGATAGCCGAGCTGCTGCAGGCCGTTGACGTCGCGGCGGAGGGTCCGCTGGCTCACGTTGAGCCGGCGCGCGAGTTCGGTTCCGGGCCAGTGGCGCCGGCTCTGCAGGAGCCCGAGGAGGTCAAGGGCCCGGGTGCTGGTCGACATTCCTCCAGACTAGTTTCACTTGTGGCCAGATACCGACCGGAAGTCACGCGAGACTTGGAGGACCAACACGAACTGAAGGAGTCCCATGTCTGCTCCCACGCCGTCGACCGTCCCCGCCGCCCCCGCCGGCTCCGCGACCGTCGACCCGTTCATCTGGTCCGACGACGCTCCCGGCCTGATCGCCTTCCTGGTCGACGTGTTCGGCGCCGCCGAGGTTCCGGAAGCCCGTACCGCCGACACCGACGGGCTGGTCCTGCACTCCGAGCTGCAGATCGGCGACTCCAGCGTCACCATCGCCGACCGCAAGCCTGGCTGGCCGTACACCCCGGCGTTCGTGCGCGTGTACGTCGACGACCCGGCGGCCGTCCTGGCACGCGCCGTGGCCGGCGGAGCCCGGACGGTCACCGAACCGACGGAGTTCTGGGGCGACGTGCTCGCACGCTTCGCCGACCCGTTCGGCCACCTGTGGTGGGTCTACAAGCACAACCCGGGTGCCACCACCTGGGACGGCGCCGAGAGCGACTGGTCAGGGGGCGACGCCGGCGGAGAGGACGAACAGTCCTGGGAGTCGGCCGCCACGCCGGAGCTGGCCTACATCCACGCGACCCTGATGGAGGCGATGTCCTCGCTCCAGGACCCCCGCACGCGCTGACAACCCGACCAGAAGAGAAAGGACCGATCAGCATGCGCATCCTGGTCACCGGAGCAACCGGACAGGTCGGACGCCATCTCGTCGACGAACTCCACCGGCGCGGACATCACGTCCGGGCCCTCACCCGAAGCCCCCAGAACGCCGGATTCCCGGACGGCGTCGAGGTCGTCGGCGGCGACCTCACCGAGGTCGAGACCCTCGGCGACGCGTTCGAAGGAGTCGACGCGATCCACCTCATCACCTTCGGCGGGGACTTCGGTGACCTGACCAACGGCACTGAAATCGTCGACCTGGCCGAGCGGAAGCGGGTCCGCCGTGCGTCCGTGCTCGGGAGCTGGTCCCGGACCAGCGTCGAGACCGCGCTCAAGGGCAGCGCGATCGGATGGACCCTGCTGCACCCGGTCGAGTTCATGGCCAACACGTTCGACTGGGCAGACGAGCTCAGCACGAACGGCACCCTGTCCACGCTCGCCACCTACCCGAGCGCGATGGTCCACGAGGCGGACATCGCCGCCGTCGCCGCCAGCGTCCTCACGGAGCAGGGGCACGCGGGCCGCACCTATCCATTGACCGGCCCAGAAGCGCTCACCCCGCAGGAGCGAGTTCGCGTCCTCGCGGAGCAGACCGGCCGGGATCTCACGTTCGTGCGACTGACCGAGGCGCAGGAGCGTGTACGCCTGCGCGGCTATGGATACGACGACGACTACGTGGAGTTCGGGATCAACCTGGCGACGAACCCACCTGCGACCGCGGGAAGAGTCCTTCCCACCGTCCGGGACGTCACGGGCAGCCCGGCACGCACGTTCGTCCAATGGGCGAAGGAGAATGCGGCACGGTTCCTCCCGCGGGATACCAGCGGAGTGTAAGAGCCGAGTCGACCGTCATTGCCGGCGGCCGCTGAGGTAGCACTGGGCGTTCGCGGACGCGTGGAACTCCCCGCGACCTAGTCGGCGCGGCGTCGAGATCGCCAGAAGTTCGGGACGATCTCGACAGTGGAGTGGCTAGGTCGGCGAACCGAGCGGGCTCCACGCTTCCGCGGAATCGCACGAGTCGCGCCCCAGGCCACCGGGCCATCCCGTCGCTGCGGATCTCAGGATCGGCCCGTTCCCGCCCGCGCCGCGGCCTCGAAGTGCCCCAGGATCACCGGCCAGTCGGTGAACTTCGCACGCCCCTCGGCGTTGCGCGCGTCCCAGCCGCCGTGTTCCAGCCGGACCAGGGTGCCGCCGTCGGAAGCAGTGAAGTGCGCGTCCAGCCGCGTCGGGATCGCGGGATCCTGGGCGAGCGTGAACGTCATCGCCCAGTGCGAGGGCCGGCCGCGGTGCAGCACGCGGCCGATCGGCAGCCGGCCCCGGCTGTTCTCGAAGACCACCTCGTCGGCGACGGTCACCGCGGCGCCCCCCTCCCGGCCGTACTCGACCCACCATCCGAACGAGGTGAACAGGTCGTAGGCGGCGCCGGGCTCGAGCGGCACCCTGACCTCGGTGACGATCGGCGGGAGCTCCCGGTCCGCTCGGGCCTGCTCGCCGTCGGTCTGCAGGAACGTGAGCCGGTTCCCGAACGGGTCGCTGACGGTGACGGTCAGCCCCCACGGCTCCTGGTCAAGACCGGGCGCCGCGTACGGGTAGTCCTTCGCCGACAACGCAGCATGGACTGCCGCGGCGTCGGCCACCTCGATGAGCACGGCGGTTCCGGGTGTGCCGTCGCCGTGGTGCTCGGACAGGTGCAGCCGGGCGCCGTCGCCGGATGAGACCTGCACGTACCGGGGCAGGTGGTCGGCGAACCGGTGCCCCCAGTCCACCGTCCAGCCGAGGTAGCCCACGTAGAAGGCCAGCGCCTTGTCCCAGTCGAACATGCGCAGGATGGGGATGACGGCGGAGGTCGCCGGCGCGTGGTCGGCTCCGGTCCCGCTCGGGTCACCCGGGCGGGAGCCGGCCGCGCCGGCGGGTCCGGCGGTGCCGGCCAGGGTATTCCAGTCCGCGAGCCCGTGGGTCTTCGCGAGCAGTTCGAGCGCGGCCGAGTGGCCGATCTCGATCCCTGCGGCGGCGAGGGCCGTGCGCAGGCGCCTGGCCTGGGCCTTCGCCTCATCGGAGGTGGGCACGGCGTTCATGACGAATCCTCACGGCGGAGCCGATCACTCGGTGCCTGCATTGCCGACGTCCTCCGCGCGGTGTTCGTCGTCTTCGATGACCTTGACCGTGCGTGATCGGCATTCACCAACTCGCACCGACGGTGCGAGGCAGGCGGCCGGCTGCCGAAGCCGTGGCACCATCATGCCTCGCGGCGTGGCCGGACGGCGACGAACGCGCGCAAACCCCCGGTCCGATCGCCCGGGACCGGGGGTTTGCGCGCACTCGACTCAGGCGGTGGGGCGTCAGCGAAGTCAGAAGTTGATCATGTGCCCGGTCAGCCCGTGGAAGCCCTCCTGCAGCGCCTCGCTCAGCGTCGGGTGCGTGTGCACGTTCCTCGCCAGCTCGTTCGCGGTGAGGTCCCACTTCTGCGCGAGCGTCAGCTCGGGCAGCAGCTCGGAGACGTCCGGGCCGATGAGGTGCCCGCCGAGCAACTCGTTGTACTTCGCGTCGGCGACGAGCTTCACGAACCCGGTCGGCTCGCCCAGACCGTGCGCCTTGCCGTTCGCGGTGAACGGGAACTTCACGACCTTGACGTCGTAGCCCTCGTCCCGGGCCTGGGCCTCGGTGAGGCCGAAGCTGGCCACCTGCGGCTGGCAGAACGTGGCGCGCGGCATCATCCGGTAGTCGCCCAGCTCCAGGGTCTCGGCGCCCGCGATGGTCTCGGCGGCGACCACACCCTGCGCCTCCGCGACGTGCGCGAGCTGCAGCTTCGCGGTGACGTCACCGATCGCGTAGATGCCGGGCACGTTGGTGCGCATCCGCTCGTCGATCGCGATCGCGCCGCGCTCGGTGAGCTGCACGCCGGCCCGCTCCAGGCCGTAGCCGTCCACGCGCGGGGCGAACCCGATCGACATCAGGACCTTGTCCGCGACGAGCTCGCCGGCGTTGCCCTTGGCGTCGGTGTACGTCACCTTCACCGAGGAGCCGTCGTCGGTGACGGTCTCGACCTTGGTGGAGGTGAGGATGTTCACGCCGAGCTTCTTGTAACTCTTCGCGATCTCCTTGGAGACCTCGACGTCCTCGTTCGGCAGCGCCCGGTCGAGGAACTCGACGATGGTCACGTCCACGCCGTAGTTCTTCAGCACGTAGGCGAACTCCATGCCGATCGCGCCCGCGCCGACGATCACGATCGAGGAGGGCAGGTCGCGGGTGAGGATCTGCTCCTCGTACGTGACCACGTTCTTGCTCAGCTCGACACCGGGCAGCAGCCGCACGGTGGAGCCGGTGGCGATGATGACGTTGTCGAACGTGATCTGCTCGGTGCCGCCGGAACTGAGCTCGACGTTCAGGGTCTTGCCGTCCGCGAAGGAGCCGAGCCCGTCGTACTCCGTGATCTTGTTCTTCTTCATCAGGAAGTGGACGCCCTTGACGCGACCGTCGGCGACGTCGCGGCTCCGGTCGAACGCCGCACCGAAATCGAAGCTCACCTCACCGGTGATCCCGAAGGTGGAAGCCTGATGGTTGAAGATGTGGGCCAGTTCCGCGTTCCGCAGCAGCGCCTTGGACGGGATGCAGCCGACGTTCAGGCAGACACCGCCCCAATACTGCTTCTCCACGATCGCCACGCTCTGCCCGAGCTGCGCCGCGCGAATGGCAGCCACGTATCCGCCGGGTCCGGCGCCGAGAACAACAACGTCATAGTGTCCAGTCACCCTCCCAACCCTAGTCGGACACGGCGCGGATGGAGTGAGCCGTTGGTCACACCCAGGGACCCGTTGTGGGCTAAAGTTCGGACACCCGAACTTTTCACCTGGAGGTGCTGGTGGCCACCGCGACCACTGACAAGCAGGCCAATGCCCGACGGCGTCACCTGCTTCCGCTGCTCGGCCCCGCCTTCGTAGCCGCGGTCGCCTACGTCGACCCGGGGAACGTGGCCGCGAACCTCACCGCCGGCGCGCGGTACGGGTACCTGCTGCTCTGGGTGCTGGTCGCGGCGAACCTGATGGCCGTGATGGTCCAGTACCAGTCCGCGAAGCTCGGGCTGGTCACCGGCGCCACGATGCCCGAGCTGCTCGGCCGCCGGCTGCGCCGCAAACCGCGCCTCGCGTACTGGGCGCAGGCCGAGCTCGTCGCCGCGGCCACGGACCTCGCCGAGGTGATCGGTGGAGCGATCGCACTGAACCTGCTGTTCGGGCTCCCGCTGCCGTTGGGTGGGCTCATCGTCGGGGTGATCTCGATGCTGATGCTCCTCGTCGCCGACCGGCACGGCCAGCGCCGGTTCGAGTCGGTCATCGTCGCGCTGCTCGCCGTGATCACCGTCGGGTTCGTCGCCGGCCTGTTCGTCAACCCGCCCGACGGCGGCGAGATGGTCAGCGGCCTGGTGCCCCGCTTCGCCGGCGCGGACAGCGTGCTGCTGGCGACGTCGATGCTGGGGGCCACCGTGATGCCGCACGCGATCTACGTGCACTCGGCGCTGGCCCGGGACCGGCACGGCAAGGCCGAGGGGAGGCTCCCGACGCTGCTCCGGGCGACCCGATGGGACGTCGTCGCCGCGCTCGGGGTGGCCGGGTGCGTGAACATCGCGATGCTGCTCCTGGCCGCGTCCAGCCTGCAGGGGGTACCCGGGACGGACACCATCGAGGGCGCACACGCCGCCGTCACAGACGCACTCGGCCCGGCGATCGGCATGGTGTTCGCGATCGGGCTGCTCGCGTCCGGGCTCGCGTCCACGTCGGTCGGCAGCTACGCCGGGGCCACCATCATGGCCGGTCTGCTGCATCGCCGGATCCCGGTGCTGGCCCGGCGCGCCGTGACGCTGGTGCCGGCGCTGATCCTGCTCGCCGCCGGCGTGGACCCGACCTGGGCGCTGGTGGTCTCGCAGGTGGTGCTGAGCTTCGGGATCCCGTTCGCGCTGGTTCCGCTGCTGCGCCTGACCTCGGACCGCACGTTGATGGGCGAGTCGGCGAACGGCCCGGTCATCCGGTGGCTGCTGACCGGCATCGTCGTGGCCGTCGTGGCCCTCAACCTGGGTCTGATCGTGCTCACGCTGACCGGCGGCTGACTCCGGGGCGCGGGACCGAGGCCTGCAGCCTCCCGCGGGATGGTCGACGGATCAGGATCCGTGCCCTCGGACGCACGCTCGGGGTAACGTTCAAGGCATCCGGTCGCTCGGTGACCCCGATTCCCCGCGGAGGTAGGACATGACCACGTTGGTACGCGTCGAATGGACCGACAACGACCTGCAGCGGCTCGTGACCGCGCAGGAGGCCGAGGTGATCGAGCGGTACGGCGACGAGATGGCCGCGCAGCCCCTCGAACCGGGAACGGTGTCCGTCGGCCTGCTGGTCCGCGACGACGCCGGCGTGGCCGTGGGCTGCGGAGTTCTGCGCGATCCGGCGCCTGCGTTCCAGGCAGGTACCGCCGAGTTGAACCGGATGTACGTGGTGCCCGAGCAGCGCCGCAAGGGCCTGGCCAAGGTGATCCTGCGCGAGCTCGAGGCGATCGCCGTGCAGCGCAAGGTCACTCAACTCGTTCTGGAGACCGGAGTCCTGCTCGAGGAGGCCATCGGGCTCTACTCCTCCGAGGGCTACCGGATCATCGACAACTACGAGCCGTACGAGGACTCCGAGGACTCGCGCTGCTTCGCGAAGGCGCTGTAGTTCGCGGGTCGACGCCCGCGAGCTCGACCGCTCAGTAGGGGCTGCGCAGCGCCAGCCGGTTCGTGGTGATCAGCAGCCACACCAGGCAGAGGATGCGCCCGCCCGTGGCCACGATGCCCCACGGCACGATCGGGAGCGCGAGCAGCCCCATCACCGACACCACGGCGGCGACCACGCCGAAAACCCGTTCGGGCGGCGCGTAGGCCCGCGACCGGGACAACGCCAGGACGTACAGGCCGAGCGTCGCCACGTGCACCGGGCCGCCGACCACGGTGAGCGTCGAGTGCAGCAGGTGCACCGCACGCTCGCTGCCCATCGCGCCGGAGAACGCCAGGGCGAGCCCAGCGCCGGCCGCGATCGCCAGGCCCGCCACGGCGGCGAGGTGGGCCAGCCCGAGCCGCCGCTCGGACGGCACCGCGCGCGGGACCACCAGACCGAACACCAACAGGGCGCCGGCCGCGATCAGGTACAGGCCACCGATGGCCAGGAGTAGTTCGTCGTGCGCGCGCAGGAACTCCAGGGCGCCGTCCGAGCGGGGCCGCGGAATCGACCGGCCCGACACCCAGTTCGCGAGGCCCGCCTCCACCACGCAGGCGAGGGTCAGCACGACGGCGCAGATGAACGCGGTCACCGCCGCTCCGCGCTGCCGCGGGCGGAAGGCCTGCTCCTGCTGCCTCATGACCCGCACGTCCTCGCTCTCGACATTCGGGACCGGCCTCGGCGCCGAGCCTCACGACACCGGAGTCCGCGGCGCCCGCTCCCACCGTAGAGGGCGGCCGGGTCCGGAGGCGAGCACCGACGGGGAGCGCCGGGCACGGCGGCGCACTGCCGAGCGGACCTTCCGACGACGGCGCCCGAGCAAGCCGGCGACGAACGGTGCCGTCGGGTCAGTGGGGCAGGATCGCCTCCGCCGCGGCGAGGTAGGCGTCCGGGTCGAAGTCCTCCAGCAGCGCGCGCTGCGTGCCACGGCCGACGAGGCCCAGCCCGGCGCCCTCGAGCTGATCCCCGTGATCGACCGGGAGGCCGCCGTGGCGGCCGTCGAGGCCCGTGAGGTCTACGGCGCCGTGGTCATCGGTGAGCAGCCTGAGGTCCTCACCTCCCGCTCGTGCTCGGCGGCCTGGCCGGGGGCGTCGCGATCTCGCTCGGCGTCGCGGGCCCGCTGCGCCGCGTCGTCGCGGTCGTCGCCTACGCCGGCGCGGGCGGCCTCCTGCTCACCGGCGTCCTGCAGAGTTGGTTCGGCTCACTCCAGGGCGACTGGTGGCTCAACGCCGGCGTGATCGCCCTCGCCCTCGCCGCGATCGCGGCCCCGATCACCGGGTTCGTCGCGCTCCTGGGTCGCGCGGGGGGTCGCCCTCGGGGTCGTGCTCATGATGCTCGTCGCGAACCCGATCTCCGGCGTGGCCGTCCCGCCCGAGTTCCTCCCGTGGCACTGGGGCGCGATCGGCCAGTGGTTCCCGCCCGGCGCGAGCGGCACCCTGCTGCGTGATGTGTCCTACTTCCCGGCGGCGGACGCCGGCGCGGCCTGGCTCGCGCTCGGCCTCTGGGCCGGAGTCGGCGCACTGCTGTCGTTGGCCGGGCACGTCCGAAGCGCGGCCGGCCCCGCGAACGCCGCGACCGCCGTCGGGCACTAGTTCGAGCGGATGTCCCGACGGCGGACCCCGAGCAGGCCGGCGACGGTCAGCACCGCACCGATCGCCGTGAGCGCGAGGAGAGGACCGGCGTCGGCCGCCTCGACCGGCACCGTGGGCGTGCGGTCCACCGGCGAGAGGCCGACGAGCACGCCGGGCAGGTTGAGCAGGGCGCCCACCCAGCCAACGAAGACGACCCACGCCACGCCGGCCCAGGCCAGCCCGGCGAACGCCGGCACCAGACCGAACAGCGCGAGCGCCAGGCCGGCCATCACCAGCACGGCGGGCAGGTACGCCAGCGCGGCCCCGACGAGCCGCACCGTGGCGTCGGCGGACCCGGTCGCGGCCTGCACGCCGAGGCCGAGACCGAACCCGGACAGCACCAGCATCACGATGGCCGCCACCATGACGACGCCGAACCAGCTCGCGACCCAGCCGAGCCGGGACGCTCCGGTGGCCAGCACGCCCTCACCGCGCCCGGCCTCCTCCTCCGTCCGCAGCCGCAGCACCGCCCCGACGGCGAACGCCCCGACCCCGAAGATGAGGTAGGACAGCATCGCGGCCGCGAACGCGTCGATCAGGTCGCCGCTGCCGATCCCGATCCAGGCACCGAGGTCCGGGACCTCCGCGAGCATGTCCTCGAGCGAGTTCGCGAGGCTGCCGAACGTGATCCCCATCAGCACCAGGCCGATCGCCCAGCCGATGATCGTGCCGCGCAGCAGCCGAAGGGCGAGGCCGGGTCCGCTCAGGAGCCCACGGCTCGCGACCGCCCGGCCGCCACGCTCCGGGCGCAGGCCGGCGCCGAGATCCCGGTGCCGCGCGAGCCGCACGGACACCGCGAGCAGGACGACCGTCAGCGCGAGCGAGAGCCCAAGCGGCCACCAGCGCAGGTCGACGAAGAGCCGGGTCTGCTGGGCCCACGCGAGCGGCGAGAGCCAGGACAGCCAGGACCCCTGCGCGTCGATCACGTCGCCGACGCCACGAGCCAGGAAGGCGGCCGCGAGGACCACCATCGCCATCCCGGTCGCGGCCCGGGCGTGCGCGGTCACCTGGGTCGTGACCGAGGCGACGGCGCCGAACACGAGTCCGGTGACCGCCGTCGCCAGTCCCATCGCGAGGCTGCTCGCGGCCGCCAGGCCACTGCCGAGCAGCGCGAGCGCCGTCCCGGCCCCGATCACGGCGTTCACCGCGGCGACATGGACGAGGGCCGCCGTCGCCGGCGCGTAGTGCCCGACGGGCAGTCCGCGCAGGAGCTCGGTCCGGCCCGACTCCTCCTCGGACCGGGTGTGCCGGACGGTGAGCAGGATGCTCATCACCGCGACCGCCACGAACAGGCTCAGACTCAGCTCGTTGGCGACCATCGCGCCGAGCGTGTAGTCCTCGAGGCCGAACGCGGGCCCGGTCATCATGACCGCGGACGGGTTCGTGAGCAGAGCCGCGCGGGCCTGCCGGGCCGCCTCGTCCGGATAGGCGACCTCGAGCGCGGGCACGGTGGCCGCGACGGTCCCGACGATCGCGACGAACCAGATGAGGATGCGGACCCGGTCGCGCCGCAGGGCCAGCCGCAGCAGGTCCCCGGTACCGGCCCACGGTTCGCGCACCGACGTCCCTCCCCGGCGCTGCCCGCGGGGCGCGCGGTGTGCGGCGTGGCGGTGGTCGGTGACCGTGGTCGCGGTCATGGCTCAGACCCGCGCTTCGACGGTCTCGTCGCCGTAGTGGCGCATGAACAGTTCCTCGAGCGACGGCGGTGCGACGGTCAGGTGCGACACGCCCGCCTCGGTCAGCACGGCCAGTACGGCGCCGATGTGGGCGTCGTCGACGTCGAACCGCAGCCGTGAGTCCTCTGCTACGAGGTCGTGCACGCCGGGCAGACCGGCCAGGCGGGCCGGATCCGCTGCCGTCGACGCGGTCACCGACGAACGGGTCAGGTGACGCAGGTCGGCGAGCGTGCCGGTCTCGACCGCGCGGCCGGAGCGGATGATCGTGACGGTGTCACAGAGCTTCTCCACCTCCGCCAGGATGTGGCTGGACAGCAGCACGGTGCGCCCTGCCTCGCGCAGGGCGCGGACCTCGTCGGTGAAGACGGCCTCCATCAGCGGGTCCAGCCCGGAGGTGGGCTCGTCGAACAGGTACAGCTCGGCGTCCGTGCACAGGGCGGCCACGAGCGCGACCTTCTGCCGGTTCCCCTTGGAGTACGTGCGTGCCTTCTTCGTGGGGTCCAGCTCGAACCGTTCGAGGAGGTCGGACCGGCGGGCATCGCGCCGTGCCGACCCGGAGTGGATCCGGGTGAGCAGGTCGACGACCTCGCCTCCGGTCAGGTTCGGCCACAGGCTCACGTCACCGGCCACGTAGGCGAGGCGGCGGTGCACGGCGACGGCGTCGCGGAAGGGGTCCATGCCGAGCACGGTCGCAGTGCCCGAGTCCGCGCGCAGCATGCCGAGCAGGACCCGGATCGTGGTCGACTTCCCCGCGCCGTTCGGGCCGAGGAAGCCGGCCACCTGCCCGGTCTCGACCGTCAGATCGAACCCGTCGAGCGCGCGAGTGGTGCCGAACGTCTTGACGAGGTTCTCGGTGCGGATCGCGGTCATCTGTCTACCTTCCATCTTCCGGTTCGGTGGCCGGGGACTCGCCCGGCAGGCTGGCGGCGAACGCGTCCAGCAGGCTGCGGTCGACGAGCAGGCCCTCGGTGTAGAGCTCGAGGCTCGGCACCGTGATCTCCTCGGTGTAGGCCTGCAGGAGGCCCGCGAGCGCGTCCAGATCGAGACGGTCCCGGGCCGCCGGCATCCGGAGCAGCAGGGCGCCGAGACTGGACTCGACGACGTACCGCGCCCGGGCCTTCGGCGCCAGGCTCGGCCGGATCGAACCGTCCGCCACCCCGGCCTCGAGGTAGTCCGCGGTGGCGGCGACCATCCTGTCCACGAACGCGGTCAGCACCGGTCCGCCGTGCTGCAGGAGGCGCAGCATGTAGCCGACCATGGCACTGTGCTGACCGAGGCCGGACAGCCACGCCGCCGCCGTGCTCGCGCCGCCGTCACGCAGCAGTTCATCATCGGCTCGGAACATCTCGTCCAGCACGAACTGGTCGCACGCCTCACGCAACCCGTCCCGGGAGCCGAAGTGGTGCAGGATCAGGCCCGGGCTGACCCCTGCGTCGGCCGCGATGGTCCGCAACGGTGCGGTGAGTCCGTCGGTCGCGAAACGCCTGACCGCCGCGTCGCGGATGCGAGCGCGGGCGGTCAGGTCATCTACGGACCGGTCCGAACCGGTCGTGGTTGAACGCACGTTCAGGATGCTACACGCGCATTCAACGGTCGTCCACCTGGCGACGCCCGGCCGGGTGTCCTGCTACGGCTCATGGCCGCCGCGGGCCGCAGGAACGCACCCGGACGCGCGTGACAGTGCGGACCCACGTCCGCCCGCACGGTCAGCACCGGTCACCTCCCGCGGTTCGTCCGGGTGGCTCCGCGCACCGGCAGCAGCCCGATCAGCGCGGCGCCGACGCCCAGGTGCATGGCGCCGAGGGTGAGGGCAGCCTCCAGCGACTGCGCCTGCCCGACCGGGCCGAGCAGGGAGACCACGGTGAACGCGACGGCGATCAGGACCCAGAGCTTCGGGGCGCCCGCCGTCAGCCGCTCGAGCAGGGCAAGGGAGCCCCATCCGGCGAGGCCGGCGACCACGCACGCGACGATGACCGAGCCGAGTCCGATCTGCGTGGTCGCCTCGGCCATGGTCACCGACAGGTCCACGCCGCGGCCGGGCACCGCGATCAGCCAGGTGCCCACCCCGACGGCGGTGGCGACCCCGACCGCGAGGGTCCGGCGCAGCCGGCGCGCCGAGGTCGACATCCTGGATGTTGCGGTGGTGGCTGGGGGCGAGGTCGTGGTGCTCATCTCGGATCACTCCTTCGGTGACGTCGGTGCCGCACGGTGCGGCCACCGGTTCCACCGTCGCGCCAGCGGGGCGCCGCCGGTACCGGCCGTGGGTCCACCCGGGCCCGGCCGTCGGGCGGGAGGGGTACCGACCTTCGGCCGTATCCGCCGCGGCCCGCCGATTCCTACGCTGAAGGCCATGAGGACACTGCACGATGTCTGCGCCGTCGATCCGCGGCGTCCGCCGCGGGAGGTCACGGCCGTGATGATGGTCGGGCTGGCTGCGCTGGCCGGCCTGACCCTGGTGAGCATGATCTCGAACGCGTCGTCGACGGCGTTCGTGGTCCTGGACGTCGGCGTCGCCGTGGCGTCGGTGTTGTGCGTGCCGCTGCTGGCGCGCCGGCCGGTGCCGGGCGCCGCCGCGCTCGCCCTGTTGGCGACGTTGTCCCCGATCGCGACCACCGGGTCCACCATGGGCACGTACTACGTGGCCCGGAACGCCCCGCTGCCGGACGCCGTCGGGATCGCCGTGATCGGGTTCGGCGCCAACCTCGTGCAGTTCCTGTGGCGGCCGATGCCGGGTATCGACACCTTCTGGTTCGTGCTCCTCGACGCCGCCGCGCACGCGGCTCTGCTCGGCGTCGGCGCCCTGTTCCGCTCCCGCGAGCAGCTGATCAGATCCCTGCTGGAGCGGGCCGCCCTCGCCGAGGCGGACCGGGATCGGCACGCGGACGAGGCCCGGCTCGCCGAGCGGTCCCGGATCGCCCGGGAGATGCATGACGTGCTGGCCCACCGGCTATCGCTGCTGGCCACGTACGCAGGTGCGCTGGAGTACCGGCCGGACGCCCCGCCCGAGCAGGTCGCCCGGGCCGCCGGGGTGCTGCGCACGGGCACCCACGAGGCCCTCGAGGACCTCCGTGAGGTGATCGGCGTGCTCCGCCTGCCCGACGGCGACGGACCCGACCGGCCCCGGCCGCAGCCCGACGTGCCCGAGATCGGGCGGCTGATCGCCACGGCGCGCGCCTCGGGCATGGACATCGCCTACTCCGCCGGCTACGCGGACCCGACGAGCCTGCCCGGTGCAAGTGCACGGACCGGCTACCGGATCGTGCAGGAGGCCCTGACGAACGCCCGCAAGCACGCACCCGGCGCCCCGGTGCGGGTGCGCGTGGCCGGCGAGCCGGGCGAGGGCCTGAACATCGAGGTCAGCAACGACGCCGCGACCCGGTCCGCCGACGCGACGCTCGTGGGCTCCTCGGCCGGCCTGATCGGCCTGGCCGAGCGGGTCGACCTCGCGCACGGCCGGCTCACCCACGGGCCGCACGCCCAGGGTTTTCGGGTCGTCGCCTGGCTACCATGGCCACGGTGACCCACAGCGCGCAGCCAGGAACGCAGGGATCAGGGCCGGAGCGCACGCTCCGGGTCCTGCTGGTGGACGACGACGCACTCGTCCGGGCCGGGCTGACCATGATGCTCGACGGCACCACCGCGGCCGGGACCACGGTGCGGGTGGTCGGCGAGGCGGGCGACGGCGACGAGGTCCCCGATGCCCTCGCCGCGCATCCCTGCGACGTGGTCCTCATGGACCTGCGGATGCCGCGGGTGGACGGGATCACCGCGACCGAGCGGCTGCGCTCGGCCTCCGACGCGCCGGAGGTCGTCGTGCTGACGACGTTCCACACCGATGCCGAGATCGTCGGGGCCTTGCGGGCCGGCGCGAGCGGGTACCTGCTCAAGGACACGCCGCCCGCCGAGATCGTGACCGCGCTGGCCAGGGTGGCCGACGGCGACGCGGTGCTCTCGCCCGAGGTCACCCGGCATCTCATCGCCCGCACGGTCGGCGAGGTCGGCCCCCGGGAGTCCGCCCGCAAGCGACTGGACCGGCTCAGCGAGCGGGAGGCGGAGGTGGCCCGCGAGATCGCCCGCGGCGCCACGAACGCGGAGATCGCGGGCGCGCTGTTCCTGTCGGTGGCCACCGTGAAGGCGTACGTCTCGACGGTCCTGACCAAGCTCGGGGTGGGCAACCGCACCCAGATCGCGCTGCTCGTGCACGACGGCGGGTGGCTGGAGGCGTAGGGGTCTGGCAGGTTGGGTGCATGGACCGCTGGGAGACCTTCCGCTCGGGGACCGCGAGTTCGCCCGAGGCGCCCGACGGCGCCTTGCACCGCACCTTCGACGACCTGGTCCTGCGGACCCGGGTCGCGTTCCCGCTCGCCGGCGGCGCCCACTACCGCGCCGAGTCCGTGATCCGGTTCGCCCACGGCGCGCGCACGTGGGAGTCCGCGACGTTCCGGTCCGAGCCGGATGGACGGCACTCGAACGTGGACCGGGTGAGCGCGGGCCTGGACGCGGACACGATGCCGAGCTACGGGGAGTTCGTGCTGCTCGCGGACCTGATCGCCTCCGGTGAGCCGGCCGTGCGCTACATCCGCCTCGATGACTCCGACCCGGTCGGCGGCGCCGATCGGGCCACGCTCGAGCGGCAGGGCACCGAGACCGTCACCCCACCCGGTGGCACCCCGCTCGAGGCGAGGCGCTACGGCGTGGTGGTCGATCGCGAGCAGATCGGCACGCACTGGGTGGTCGAGGGAAGGGTCGAGCTGAGCGACTGGAACGGCGCCACCTCGGTGCATGTCGACTCCGCGGCGACGGCCCTGGCCGGGCTGCCCGACGCCCTGCTCGCGTTCCTGCGCGAAGGGTTCGGCAGCGCCGAGCACCGCGGCAGGGACTCGAGCGGGTGAGTCTCGAACGGGCCTGCTCGTGCGGGAGCGGCGCGGCCTACGACGCCTGTTGCGGCCCACTGCACCGGCAGGAGCGGTACGCGAGCACCGCGGAGGAACTGATGCGGTCCCGGTACTGCGGGTACGCCGTCGGGGCCCTGGACCACGTGTTCCGGACCTGGCACCCGCGCACCCGGCCCGCGGAAATCGAGCCCACGGCCGGGTTGACCTGGCTCGGCCTGACGATCGTGGCCACCGACGCCGGCGGGCCGGACGACCGTGACGGCGTCGTCGAGTTCCGGGCCAGGTACTCCACCGTCGCGGGTCCGGGCGAGCTGCACGAGCGGAGCACCTTCACGCGGCGGGCCGGGCGCTGGGTCTACGTCGACGGTGACATCGACCCGTAGCCCGGTCGTCCCGACGAGGCAGCCCCGCCCGGCCCTCGAACTCAGTCCCAGCCCGGGCTGACCAGGCCGGACTCGTAGGCGAGCACCACGAGCTGGGCGCGGTCGCGCGCGTGCAGCTTGCTCAGCAACCGGCTCGCGTACGTGCGGGCGGTGGCCGGGCTGAGGAACAGTTCCGCCGCCACCTCCTGGTTCGACCGCCCACGGCCGATCAGCGTGAGCACCTCCCGCTCCCGCTCGGTGAGGGAGTCGAGCACGCCGGGAGCGGTCCGCTGCACCGGGGCGTCCGCGACCTGGCGCATCAGCGTCCGCGCCACCGCCGGGGAGAGTGTCGCCTCCCCCGCGGCGACCCTGCGGATCGCGGACCGCAGCTCCGACGGCGCAACGTCCTTGAGCAGGTAGCCGCTCGCCCCGGCGCGGATCGCCTCGAGGATGTCGGAGTCCTCGTCGAACGTGGTCAGCACGAGCACGCGGACGTCGGCCAGGCCTGGGTCGGCTCCGATGGCGGCGGTCGCCTCGATCCCGTCCATCTCGGGCATCCGTAGATCCATGAGGACGACGTCGGGGTGGGTGCGGCGGGCCTCGGCGAGCGCCTCACGCCCGTTGCCGGCCTGGGCGACGACCTCGATGTCGCCCTCGTGGGTGGCGAGCGCGAGCAGGCCCGCGCGGACCAGGGTGGAGTCGTCGGCCATGAGGACGCGGATCGGCGCGGGATCGCGGGCGGGCACCGTCATCGGTCCAGCCTCGCAGGTAGCAGCGCCCGAACGGCGAACCCGCCACCCTCGCGCGGGCCCGCGGTCAGGGTGCCGCCGAGCAGGGTGGCCCGCTCGGCCATCCCGGCGATGCCGTGTCCACCGCTCCCGGCCGCTTGCGCGGGAACGGAACCGACGCCGTCGTCGATCACGTCGAGGTGCAGCGTGCCGTCGGTGACCCGAGCGCCGATCTCGACCCGCTGCGCGTGCGCGTGCCGGAGCACGTTCGTCAGGGACTCCTGGACGATCCGGTACGCGGCGGCATCGATCGCCCCCGAGAGGGCGCCGTTCGAGACGTCGACGGTGGTCTCGACCGTCAGTCCGGCCTCGCGTGCGGGATCGGTGAGCCGGGCCAACCCGGCCAGTCCGGGGGCGACCGTGCCGGGGTCGCGAAGCAGCCGGACGGTCGCCCGCAACTCCCCCATGGTCTGCGCCGTGGTCGCCCGGATCTGGGCCACTGCCCGGTGCGCCGCCGCGTCGTCGTGGCCGATCGCCTCGTCCGCGACGTTCGCGTGCACGGCGACCACGGACAGCGTGTGGCCAACGACGTCATGGATGTCCCGGGCGATCTGCACCCGTTCGGTCTGCAGCCGCTGATCGGTGCGGTGCTGCTGCTCGGCGCTGGTGAGCGCCGCGATGCGCTCGGCCTGGGCCCGTGCCTGCCGCCGCGCTCGCACGCTCACCCCGAGCGCGATCGCGGCGGCGACCAGGGCGACGTTGGTGAGGAGCTCGTACCCGAGCAGGTACGCCGTCGGCTGGCCCTCGGCGATGCGGAAGTAGGCGGCCACGCCGGTCAGCAGGGCACTCAGCACGACGGCCCACCAGGTATGGCCCTGCTCGGCGGCGGAGTACAGCGCAGCGGAGGCGGGCAGCGCGATCCCGATCGGCGGGAAGCCGATGGCGTAGTAGACGAAGATGCCGACGACGGTGAGCACCAGGACCAGCCGTGGATACCGCCGTCGGCCCGCCATCAGCAGGCCGAAGCCGACGGCGAACAGGTACGCGGCAGCCGGGGCGGGGGCCGGGTCGATCCGGCCCGGATCGGCCAGGATCACGAGCGCGACGCCCATCGCGATGCCGACGCCGAGGAGCACGTCGAGGACCCGGGGGTCCACGTCGCCGGTCGGCCTGCCGGTTCGCATGGACCCCACCCTAGGAAGAAGTCCCCCTGGGGGACATCCCGCATCGGTCGCGGATCGGTGTCGCCTGGAGGCGACACCGACGGCCAACAACGTGCGACGGCCGCACGCGCCCGCGGGCCGATGTGCGCAGGGCCGCGAGTTCCTAGCGTCGAGGGCATGACGACAGAGCCCGAACGACACACCCCCGGCGCCACTGCGCCGGCGCCGTACCAGGCGCCGACCGCGGACGCGATGCCCACGAACACCGGCGGGCCGCAGCAGGCCGCACCGCACACGCCGCACACGCCCACGCCCACGCCCACGCCGAACATGCCCACGCCGATCACGCCGACACACGCCGACCAGGCCGGCACCCCGCACGCCGGAGCGCCCACGGGCTCCGGCTGGGTCGGCGCCGGGCAGTCCGGCACAGCCACGAGCCCCGGCCGGACCGGCCCTGCGCAGCCCGGTGATCAGGGGCCCGCCACGGCGCCGCTGTCCTGGGCGCTCATCATCGGCCTCGGCGCCCTGACCCTGCTCTGGCCGCTGACCGCGGCCACGCCGATCGCGGACCAGTTCGGCGGGCCCGAACGCGCCATCGCGGTGCGCTCGGTCATCGCGCTCGCCTGGATCCTGGTGGTCCTGCTCGCCCGGGTCGCCCGGCCGCTGGCGACGCTGACGCTCGCCGGGCTCGCTGCCGGCGTCATCACCGTCGGCGTCGACGTCCTGCTCTCCCCCGCAGGGCTGGGCAGCGGCCTGACCGCGCTCCCGTTCGCGGCGATCCCGATCCTCGCGACGCAGACCCTGTTCGGCGCCGTGACCGGCCTGATCGCCCTCGGCCTGCAGAGACTGACGCGATGACCGGGGCGACCACGCCGGACCGAGCGGGGCTGCGCCGTCGGGCGGCTGAGACCCCCGCATTGACCGGGGTGAACACGCCGGCCGGACGGAGCCCGCGCCGTCGGGCGGCTGAGACCGCCACACCGACCGAGGCGAACACGCCGTCCGGACGCAGCCCGCGCCGTCGGGAGGCAGAAGCCGCCACACCGACCGAGGCGAGCGCACCCGACCGACGGAGCCTGCGCCGTCGGACCCTGTTGCTCCTTGCCGCCGGGGCACCGGCGGTCGTCGCGGCCGGCAGCCTGGCCGCCTGCGGCGCGAGCGTCAGCCCTGTCACCGAGCCGTCGGCGTTCGACCGGCCGCTGACGATCCCGCCGCTGGCCGAGTCCACCGTGGCCGCGGACGGCACCCGCGTGTTCACCCTGGAGGCGCGGGAGGGGACCTCCCGGTTCCTCGACGAGGCGACGACCGCCACCTGGGGCTTCAACGGGGACTTCCTCGGCCCCACGCTGCGGGCCGAGCGCGGCGAGCGGGTCGCCGTCGAGGTCACGAACTCCCTGCCGGAGAGCACGAGCGTGCACTGGCACGGCATGCACCTGCCGGCCGCGATGGACGGCGGGCCGCACCAGAGCGTCGAGCCCGGCCAGACCTGGCGCCCGGAGTGGACGATCAACCAGCCCGGCGCCACGCTCTGGTACCACCCGCACCCGCACGGCCGCACCGAGCAGCACGTCTACAAGGGCCTGGCCGGCCTGTTCCTGCTCGACGACGGCGAGACCGAGGCGGCCGGACTCCCGAGCGAGTACGGGGTGGACGACATCCCGGTGATCGTCCAGGACAAGAGCTTCGACGACGGCGAACTCACCATCGATGACGGCGGCAACGAGGTGGGGCTGCTCGGGTCGACGGTCTTGGTGAACGGCACGATCGGGGCGGTCCTCGACGTCACCACCGAGATCGTCCGGCTGCGGATCCTGAACGGCTCGACGGCGCGGACGTACTCGTTCGGGTTCGACGACCGGTCGTTCACGCTCGTCGCCACCGACGGCGGACTGCTGCGGGCGCCCGTGGAACTGGACCGGATCCGCCTCTCGCCTGCCGAGCGCGCCGAGATCCTGGTCCGGATGGAGCCGGGCACCGAGACGATGCTGCACTCCTTCAAACCGGAACTCGGGCGGGTGGTGGTGCCGTTCGCCGTCGGCGGGAACGACGAGTTCGACGTGCTGCGGCTCCGGGCGGCCGAGTCGCTCGCGCCGTCCGGGGAGCCGGCGGCGGTGTTCACGGAGTTCGGGCTGGACGCGGCGACGGCCACCACGACCCGGTCCTTCGAGCTGCAGGACCGGGAGATCAACGGGCAGCTGATGGACATGGGGCGGATCGACGAGTCCGTGTACGTGGACACGACCGAGATCTGGGAGGTCCGCAACCAGGACCTGTCGCCGCACAACTTCCATGTGCACGACGTGCAGTTCGAGATCGTGGACATCGACGGCGACGCCCCGCCGCCGGAGCTGGCCGGGCGCAAGGACACCATCTACACCGAGCCGCAGCGGACCTACCGGCTGGTGATGCGGTTCGAGGAGTACACCGATCCCGCGATGCCGTACATGTACCACTGCCACCTGCTCCGACACGAGGACGAGGGCCTGATGGGGCAGTTCGTGGTGCTGGCACCGGGTGAGGTGGCGCAGCCGCCGGAGGGGACGTCGGCCGGCGGCGGGCCGGGCGGGGCCGGGTCGGGCGGGGCCGGGTCGGCCGGACACGACCACTGAGCCCACGCCACCGGCTGTGGATCGCCGGACGGGCCAGCTCAGGCTGTGGATGGAGTGTCATCGCGGCACCCTTCTCAAGGGCCGAGGTCCCGTCCGGCGCGCCTGATGCCCGGTCGTCCACATCGGCTTGACAGACCCTTGCAACCTCTGATCCGACGCGTAACGTTGCCATTGATCGCACGTACGTTCGACGGATGGGAGGTGACGATCGATGGACTGGACCACGGGACACACACCCGGCGAAGGGCGCCCGGAGGAGGACGGTGTCCGGCCGGTCGACGTCGCCTCCGACCCTCGGCGTGACGCCGACCTGTCCGAGCTGCTGGCCGGCTCTCTCGACGATCGACTCTTCGTCCTCGACGCCGTCACGGCCGCTCTGGCCGATGTGGACCGGCTCGACGAGCAGCACGAACACACCGGCCGGGCCTTGGGTGAGGCGAGCGTGCGGGCGCACCGGGACATCGAGATCCTGACCGGGCGGCGGTTGGACTGGCTTGCGGCGGAGAAGGCCGAGGGCATGTGGGACCTGTCCGGGCGCGTGCGTACCTACACCCAGCACGTGGCCCGCACCCACAAGATGTCCTTCGCTCGGGCCTCACGCGAGGTCCGGCTCGCCGAGCGGCTGAGCAACGACCTGCCCGAGGCCCGCGAGGCCCTCCGACGCGGGGAGCTGGGCGTCGAGCAGGCCGGGCTGATCGCCACCGTCGCCGCCTCCAGTGCCGCCCGCCGCGCGGCCCTCCGACTCCCCGCGCGCGGCCTCAGCCGGCCCGGCGACGCCGAGCCGAGCCAACCCGGCGACGCCGACCCGAGCCAACCCGGCGACGCCGACCCGAGCCAACCTGGCGAGACGGCCGAGGCCGACCCGACGGGTTCGGGTGCGCCTACGCAATCCGGTGCTGCCGGCGAGGCGGTCCTCGACGAGGACGCGACCGCGGAGTCGGTGATCCTGCACCTGGCGAGTACCGGGTCCTTCGAGGACCTGCGCGTGGTCTGCAAGTACTTCGCCGCGCTCTCCGACGCCGAGTCCGACGAACGCGGCTACAAGGAGGCCTGCGAACGCGAGTTCTTCGACCTGGCCTCGACCACCGGTGGGTTCCACCTCTCCGGGTTCCTGACCGAGGAGCACGGCCAACTGGTCAAGCAGACACTGGCCGCGCTCACGCCCGTCCCAGCCGCAGGAGACACCCGTAGCGCCAGCCAGCGCCGCGCCCAGGCCCTCGCCGACGGTGCCCAGCTGATCCTCAACCAGGGCCTTGCCGGCAAGGGCCAGTCCGTGCGGCCACACATGGGCGTGCTGATCAGCGCACCGGAGTTCGAACACATCGTCGCCACCAGCGCCATGCACGGTTGGGCAGGCGGCGACGCCACGTCCGTGCCCGCCTCCGACATCCCCGACTGGGCCCGCGCAGCCGACCCCGATGCCTGCGACGCGCGGCCCGTGTTCGGCCGTGACCTCCCACCCCTGCGGCCCGGCACCGGCGGTCTGACCAACCTCAAAGCCCTCGAGCACGTGGACTGGCGGGCGATCCTGTCCCAACCACCGGCCACCTGGGCCGACGGCACCGGGCCCGTTCCACCCTCCGTGCTGCGCAGGATCGCCTGCGGTGGCGAGATCTACCGCGTCATCTTCGGACCCGACTCCGCCGTGATCAACACCGGCAGGGCCCACCGCCGCTTCACCTCCGCCCAGCGCCGCGCAATGATCGCACGCGACCGGCACTGCACCTACCCCGGCTGCAAGGCCCCTCCGGCCATGTGCGAGGGTCACCACTCCAACGTCCACTGGGCCGCCGGCGGGAACACCGACCTGCCCAACGGCGCGCTGCTGTGCTTCTACCATCACCGCTTCGTGGACACCCACCAGATCGCCATGATCTGGCAGGGCAACGAGTGGGCCTTCTACACCCCCGACGGTGAGCGCATCGGCCCCGGGCCATGAGGCGCCGGCACGCCCGCCGGCGTGCCCGTGCCCACGCCCGCCGGTGGGCCCGCGCCCGGAGCTGACACCGCGGCTGACCGACCTCCTGTTCTGGACATCACCCCTGGACGGTCGTCGCCACGCCCGCCAGCGCCGCGAGAGCCATGGTGCGCAGCAGGGCTTCCATGTCGGCCCGGGCCAGCCTGGCACTGTGCGGCGTCGAGTTGATCAGCCCGAACACGGCGTGCGCCCCCGACCTCGCGGTGCGCTCCTCGACCTCGGGGTACAGCTCGCGGATCAGCCGGACCCAGATCTCGACGTACTCCCGTTGCAACCGGCGGACCTCGTCGCGCTCCGCCTCGGCCAGGCTGTCGAGGTCCCGGTACTGGATGGTGATCAGCGGGAGATGATCCAGAGCGAACTCGATGTGCCAGTCGACCAGGGCAGCAAGCGCGGCGGTCGGGTCCTCGGCTGCCTCGGAGCGCCGTCTGCCCTCGGACAGCAGGGTGGCGCTGATCGAGACCAGCATCTCGCTGAGGAGGGCACCCTTGCTCCGGAAGTGCCGGTACAGAGCAGGCCCGGAGATTCCGACCGCTGCGCCGATGTCGTAGATGGAGACGCCTCGGAAGCCGTGTCGGGCGAAGAGGTCCGCAGCCGCGGCGAGGATCTCCTCGCGTCGGGACCCGGCAACCACGGCACCGGACCCGGCGGCGGATCCCGCAGACTCGCTCATGCTCGGGAGTCTAGACGCGGAAGTTAGCGACTGCTAACGTCGACGTTATCGATTGCTAACTCGCGACAGGAGTGCCGTCATGGCGAAGGCCGGTCCGGTCACGACGCTCTCGTCACTCACCGCCGAGTTGCGCGACCGCCTGGCCACGGTCCGGACGGGCGGCAGCGAGTCCTCCCGCGAGCGGCACCTCGCTCGGGGCAAGCTGCTGGTCCGCGACCGGATCGACCGACTCCTCGACCCGGGTTCTCCGTTCCTCGAGCTCTCGCCCCTCGCTGCCTATGACCTGTACGGCGGCGAGGTCCCCTCTGCCGGGATCGTCACCGGCCTCGGCCAGGTGTCCGGGCGGACCTGCGTCATCGTGGCGAACGACGCGACCGTCAAGGGCGGCACCTACTACCCGGTGACCGTCAAGAAGCATCTGCGCGCCCAGGAGATCGCGGCGGCGAACCGACTGCCGTGCATCTACCTGGTCGACTCGGGCGGCGCCTACCTGCCATTCCAGGATGAGGTCTTCCCCGACCGGGACCACTTCGGCCGGATCTTCTTCAACCAGGCCAGCCTCTCCTCGCGTGGCATCCCCCAGATCGCCGCCGTGATGGGCTCGTGCACCGCGGGCGGGGCCTATGTACCCGCGATGTCCGACGAGTCGGTGATCGTGCGGAACCAGGGCACGATCTTCCTGGCCGGGCCGCCGCTCGTGAAGGCGGCGACCGGCGAGGTCGTGACCGCCGAGGAGCTCGGCGGCGGCGACGTGCACGCCCGGGTCTCCGGCGTCGTGGACCACCTCGCCGAGGACGATGAGGACGCCGTCGCCATCGTGCGGCGGATCGTGGCGACCTTCGAGCGCCCGGCGGACCCGTCGATCCAGCAGATCGCCGTCGAGGAACCGGCGAAGGACCCGGCAGCCCTGCTCGACCTCGTCCCGACCGATCCCCGCGTCTCCTACGACGTCCGTGAGGTCATCACCCGGATCGTCGACGGCTCCCGGTTCGCCGAGTTCAAGGAGCTCTACGGGCAGAGCCTGGTCTGTGGCTTCGCGCACGTGTGGGGCTTCCCGGTCGGCGTCGTGGCCAACAACGGGATCCTGTTCAGCGAATCGGCGCTGAAGGGCGCGCACTTCATCGAGCTGTGCAACCAGCGTGGCATCCCCCTCGTGTTCCTCCAGAACATCAGCGGCTTCATGGTCGGGCGCGAGTACGAACGCGGTGGCATCGCCAAGGACGGCGCGAAACTTGTCACCGCCGTCGCCTGCTCCGTCGTACCGAAGTTCACCGTCGTGATCGGAGGCTCCTTCGGGGCCGGCAACTACGGCATGGCCGGACGCGCCTTCGACCCGCGCTTCCTGTGGATGTGGCCGAACGCCCGCATCTCGGTGATGGGCGGCGAGCAGGCCGCGTCCGTGCTGGCCACCGTCCGTCGCGACGGCATCGCGGCGCGCGGCGGCGAGTGGCCGGCCGAGGAGGAGGCGGAGTTCGTCGCCGGCATCCACGAGCAGTACGAGCGGCAGGGCTCGCCCTACTACTCGACGGCGCGCCTCTGGGACGACGGCATCATCGATCCGCTCGACACCCGTCGGGTCCTCGGGATGGGGCTGGCCGCGGCCGCGAACGCCCCGATTCCGGAGCCTCGCTACGGCATCTTCCGCATGTGAGGCGCGCATGAGTTTCGGAACCCTCCTGGTCGCCAACCGGGGCGAGATCGCGGTGCGGGTCCTGCGCGCCGCCCGCGAGGCCGGGCTTCGGACCGTTGCGGTCTACTCCGACGCGGACCGAGACGCACCGCACGTGCGCGTCGCCGACACCGCGGTCAGGCTGGGCCCGCCACCAGCTGCCGAGTCCTACCTGTCGATCCCCGCCCTGATCGACGCCGCCGCCCGATCCGGAGCCGACGCGGTGCACCCCGGCTACGGCTTCCTCTCCGAACGCGCCGAGTTCGCGGCAGCCTGCCGCGACGCGGGTCTGGTGTTCGTAGGCCCCTCGCCCGAGGTGATCGACCTGATGGGCCGCAAGGACGAGGCGCGTCGGATCGCCGCGACGGCCGGTGTGCCGATGCTGCCCGCGGTCGAGGGCGCCGACGACGAGGCGCTCATGGCCGCCGCGCGCGCCGAGATCGGCTTCCCGCTCCTGGTCAAGGCCGTCTCGGGCGGGGGCGGCAAGGGCATGCGGATCGTCCGTGATGCGTCCGCGCTGCCCGCGGCCCTCGCCGCCGCTCGCCGCGAGGCGAAGGCAGCGTTCGGCGACGACTCGATGCTCATCGAGCGCTACGTCGAGCACGGCCGCCACATCGAGGTCCAGGTGCTCGCGGACTCCCATGGCAACGTGCTGCACCTGTTCGACCGGGATTGCTCGGTGCAGCGACGTCACCAGAAGGTCGTCGAGGAGGCCCCGGCGCCGACCATCAGCGCCGCCGTGCGGGAGAGTGTGACGAGCGCCGCGATCCGGCTCGCGACCGAGGTCGGATACGTGAATGCGGGCACCGTGGAGTTCCAGGTACAGGGCGAGGAGGCGTACTTCCTCGAGATGAACACCCGGCTCCAGGTCGAGCACCCCGTGACGGAGTTCGTCACCGGTATCGACCTGGTCGCCGAGCAGCTCCGCATCGCCCAGGGCGAGGCCCTGTCGTTCACCCAGGACCAGGTCACGGTCACCGGGCACGCCATCGAGGCCCGCGTCTACGCCGAGGACCCGGACGCCCAGTTCCTGCCGCAGGCCGGGTCCGCCCGGACGGTGCGCTGGTCCACGCGGGCACGGGTCGACGAAGCCCTCGCCAGCGGTCAGCAGGTCGGCACCTGGTACGACCCGATGCTCGCCAAGATCATCACCCACGCACCGACGCGCGAGGCCGCCCGCCGCCGGCTCGTCGAGGCGATCGACGACTCCGCAGTCGTCGGGCTCACCACGAACCTCGGGTTCCTGCGCCGCCTGGTCGCGAGCCCCGAGTTCACCGCAGCGGAGCTCGACACGGCCTGGCTGGACCGCGCCGACGCACCCTTCCCGGCTGAGTCATCCGACCTCGCACTTGTCGTGGCGGGGTGGCTGCTGGCCGACGGTACGCCTCCTGCGCACCCGTTCGTGGCGGGAGACGGCTGGCGCGACGGTGGACCGGCGGCCCCGGTCGTCCGCACCTTCGCCGTGGGCGGGGATCGGCGCGCGGTCCGGGTCGACCGGCGCGCACGCGAGGTGCACGTGGAGGACGTCCGCCCTCGAGACGCCGGCCGGTCCGGCCCGGGAGAACACGTCGGAGCGGGCGGCGCCCGGGTCGCGACCGTGCGCCCTATGCTCGCCCCGCCGGGCCGCGCCCGGCTGGAGATCGACGGCGTCGTGCACGAGGTGACGTACGAGCTCGACCAGGGGGCCGCCGTCGTCTGCCTGCACGGCCAGAACTACACGATCCGGCCTGCCGGCAGCCTGGCCCCGGAACACGCCGCGCCCACCGAGGACCTCGTCCGTGCACCGATGCCCGGCCTCGTCCTGGACGTCGTCGTCCTCCCGGGACAGGTCGTCACCAGAGGGACGCACCTCGGCGTGCTCGAAGCCATGAAGATGGAGGTGACGCTGACGGCGCCGCACGACGGCACCGTCAGCGCCGTCGCCGTGGTCCCCGGCGCCCAGGTCACGACCGGGCAGGAACTGTTCACCGTGACCGCCGGCGGCACCGACGCCGGCGGCACCGACGACCCTGGCACCAACGGCGGTGAGACGGACGACGCCGGCACTGTGGCGACCGGCGTACCTGCGCCATGATCGACCACGTCAACGCGTATCGCCCCCGAACGGAGAAACCGAATGTCGATGACCCTCAGTCCGCCCGTGCTGGGCGATCTGCTCCCCGCGACCCGCCTGCGTGACGCTGCCCTCGTCGTCGGCGGCGCCGCCACCGTCGCGCTGGTCGGCCAGATCTCCGTGCCGCTGCCGTTCACCCCGGTCCCACTGACGCTCGGGACGTTCGCCGCGCTCGCCGTCGGGGCCGCGCTGGGACCGGTCCGCGCCACGCTCAGCCTCGGCCTGTTCCTGGCTGCCGGGATCATCGGCGCGCCGGTGTTCGCCGGCTGGGGCTCCGGATGGGAGGCAGCCTCCTTCGGCTACGCGCTCGGCTACCTGCCGGCCGCCGCCCTCGCGGGCTGGCTGGCCGCCCGCGGCGCGGACCGCTCCGTGTGGCGTGCGGCCGCCATGTACGCGGCGGCGGGCGCGGTGATCTACCTGTTCGGGGTCCCGTGGCTCATGGTCGCGCTGGGGGTCGGCCTGCCCGAGGCGATCGCCCTGGGAGTGCTCCCGTTCCTCGTCGGCGACGCGCTCAAGGCGGCCGCGGTCGCCCTCCTGCTGCCCGGCACCTGGCGCCTCCTGGGCAGCCGCGCCGGATCGGACGACCTCGCCGACCCGGCTCCGCGGAGGTCGACCTCGACATGAGCGACCCGACCGAGCCGCGCGCCGTCGTGGTGCAGCGGGGCCTGTACTACGAGGAGTTCGACACGGGCGTGCTCTACCAGCACCGCCCGGGGCGCACCGTCACCGAGGCGGACAACGTGCTGTTCACGACCCTCACCATGAACACGCAGTCGCTGCACCTCGACGCCGCCTGGTCCGCGGGCCAGCCGTTCGGACAGCGCCTGGTGAACTCGATGTTCACGCTGGCCACCCTGGTGGGATCGTCGGTCGCCCAACTGACCCAGGGCACGATCGTGGCCAACCTCGGGTTCGAGGCGGTCACGTTCCCCCATCCGCTCTACCACGGCGACACCCTCTACTCGGAGACGCGGGTGCGCAGCAAGCGGCTCTCGTCCTCGCGCCCGGGCCAGGGCATCGTGACCCTTGAGCACACCGGCCGGAACCAGGACGGCACCATCGTCGCCACCGCCGTCAGGTCCACGCTGGTGTGGTGCGAGGACGCGATCGGCGAGGCCCCGCAGTGAGCCCGACAGTCCCCGAGAGCGGGACCGGCATCGCCTGGGGGCCGGCGCTGCTGTTCTGCCCGGCCGACCGGCCGGACCGATTCGCCAAGGCGGCCGAGCGGGCGGACGCCGTCATCCTGGACCTGGAGGACGCCGTCGCCCCGGAGCGCAAGGCGCAGGCCCGGGACGCACTGCGCGCGCACCCGCTCGACCCGACCCGCACGATCGTGAGGGTCAACGCCGTCGGCGGCCCGGAGTTCGAGGCCGACCTCGAGGCGGTCGTCGGCACCGACTACCGCACGGTCATGCTGGCCAAGGCGGAGTCGCCGGCGCAGGTCGCCCGGCTCGGCGGCTTCGAGGTGGTCGCCCTGTGCGAGACCGCACTCGGTGTGCTGGCGGCGCCCGAGATCGCGGCCGTTCCGGCGGTGCGCGCCCTGATGTGGGGCGCCGAGGATCTGCTGGCGTCCTTGGGCGGTACGTCGAGTCGAGCCGGCGACGGCGGCTACCGGGACGTCGCACGGGCGGCCCGTTCGGCGGTGCTACTTGCCGCGGGCGCGCACGGCAAGGCTGCGATCGACGCCGTGCATCTGGACATCGCCGATCTCGACGGGCTCGCGGCCGAGGCCGCGGACGCCAACGCGAGCGGCTTCAGCGCGACCGCCTGCATCCATCCCGGGCAGGTCGAGACGATCCGCGCGGCGTATCGCCCCGGCCCGGGTCAGGTCGCGTGGGCAAGGGAAGTCCTTGCGGCCGCGAGCGACCAGCCGGGAGTGTTCCGGCACAAGGGTCAGATGATCGACGAGCCGGTTCTGCGTCAGGCCCGCACGGTCCTGGCCCGGGTCGGCGAACCGGGCTGACGAGTTCGAGCCCTCACGACGGCCCGCTCAGATCCCGGACTTCTCCCGCACCTGCCGCTTGATGCGGCCGAGCATCCCGGCCATCCCACGCAGCCGCAGCGGGCTGACGGCCTCGGCGAGGCCGAGCCGGTCGGAGATGTCGTTCGGCACGGCCTGGACGTCTGCGGCGGTGAGCCCGTTCAGGCCCTCGTACAGGATGCCCGCGAAACCGCGGGTGGTCGGCGCCTCGGCCGGCGCCGAGAAGAACAGGTGCACCGGAGCGTCCGGGCCGCTGCCGTCCACCTCGACGACCAGGAAGATCGGGGACTGGCACTCCGGCACACCCTCGAGGAGCTCGGGGTGCGCGGCGTACCGCTCCGGCAGTTCCGGCAGACCGGTCGAGAACTCGAGCAGCAGCTGCAACCGGTCCGCCGTCGTGAGCGCATTGAAGTCGTCGACGATGCCCCTCAGGGCAGCCGTCAGGTCGGACGTGTCGGTCATGCAGCCAAGTCTGTCATGGAGCGGGAACGTCCCCGGGCTCCGCGCCACGGGCGATCGGCACCCGCACCGAGTTGCCCCACTCGGTCCAGGAACCGTCGTAGTTGCGGACGTTCGGGAAGCCCAGCAGGTGCTGCAGCACGAACCACGAGTGCGCGGAACGCTCGCCGATGCGGCAGTAGGCGATCACGGGCTCCGATGGGGTGAGGCCCTTCTCCTGACGGTAGATCGCGTCCAGGTCGGCGCGGGAGCGGAACGTGCCGTCCTCGTTCGCCGCCCTGGCCCACGGCACCGACTGCGCACCGGGGATGTGGCCGCCGCGCACGGTGCCCTCGTCCGGGTAGTCGGGCATGTGGGTGCGCTCGCCGGTGTACTCCGGCAGCGACCGGACGTCCACGAGCTGCCCACCGAGGAAGCCGAGCACGTCCTCCTTGAAGGCGCGCACGCCGTCGTCCTCGCGCTCGACGACCGGGTAGTCGACCGGCGCCGGGCTCGGCACGTCCGTGGTGAACTCGCGCCCCTCGGCCACCCACTTGGCCCGGCCGCCGTCGAGCAGGCGCACGTCCGGGTGGCCGAACAGCGCGAACACCCACAGCGCGTAGGCGGCCCACCAGTTGTTCTTGTCCCCGTAGATGACCACGGTGGTGTCCCGCGTGATGCCCTTGCCACCGAGGAGCTTGGCGAACCCCGCGCCGTCCACGTAGTCACGGGTGACCGCGTCGTTCAGGTCGAGGTGCCAGTCCACCTTCACGGCGCCCGGGATGTGCCCGGTCTCGTAGAGCAGCACGTCCTCGTCGCTCTCGACGACGGCGAGGCCCTCGTCACCGAGGTGATCCGCGAGCCACTGCGTGCTCACCAGCCGCTCCGGGTTGGCGTAGGCGGTGAACTTCGGGTCGTCGTCGAAGAGCAGCGACATCGTGAACTCCTTGCTCGGTGGGTTGTGTCCATCCTGACACCCGGCCCTCGGAGCGACCGAGACGGACTGCCCACGTCCACATAGTGGTCAGCGGTTGCGGCCGTCCGTCCCCCAAAGGTTGGCGCCCAGGTTCCCCCCTGCGCCAGACGATTCCGCACGCCGGCCCGGACAGGCTGGAGGCATCAACCACACCACCGCCGGAGGACCCCCATGCACGCGATCGAGATCACCGATCTCCACAAGTCGTACGGCCCCGTCGAAGCCCTGCGCGGCGTCAGCTTCACGGCCGCGGAGGGTCGCGTCGTCGGCCTCCTCGGCCCGAACGGCGCCGGCAAGTCCACGAGCGTCCACATCCTGCTCGGGCTCGCCCGGGCCACCTCGGGCACGGCCGCCATCGCGGGCAGCGCCTACTCCGACCTCGACCACCCGGCCCGCGTCGTCGGCGCCCTGCTCGACCAGGGCGGCCTGCACCGCGGCCGCAGCGGCCGCGACCACCTGCGCGTCCTCGCAGCCGCCGCCCACCTGCCCGAGGCGGCTGTCGCCGTCGCCCTGGAGAAGGTCGGCATGACCCGCGCCGCGGACCGACGCGTCGGCACCTACTCGCTCGGTATGCGCCAGCGGATCGGCCTGGCGGCTGCGCTGCTCGGCGAGCCCCGGATCCTCGTCCTAGACGAGCCCGCGAACGGGCTCGACCCGGCGGGCATGGCCTGGTTGCGCGGCATGCTGCGCTCCTTCGCCGACGGCGGGGGCACCGTCCTGCTTGCCTCTCACGTGCTCGCCGAGGTCGCCCAGGTGGCCGACGACCTCGTGGTCATCGGCGAGGGCCGCGTCCTCGCCGATGGCCCGCTCGCCGACGTGATGGCCGGCGACACCCTCGAGCATGCCTACCTCGACCTGACCGCCGCCTCCGAAGGGATGTTCTGATGTTCCGCTCCGAACTGCTCAAGCTCCGCACCACCAGGGCCGCCTGGATCGTCGCCGCGGTCGCGTGGATCGGGATGATCGCCGTGCAGGCCCTCACCGTCTCGCTGCCGCGCCTGGTCGAGTCCCTGGGGACCGGGTCGAGCGACCTCCCGCCCGACGTCGCGGCCGAGCTGATCCCGGACCTCTCCGCGCTCACGGACCTCGGCAGCCCGACCCTGCAACGCTCGATCCTCGACCTGCTCGCACTCGGGCCGGGCAGCTCGAACGTCGGCCTCACCGTGATGGCCATGCTCGTCCTCGGCGCCCTCATCGCCACCACCGACCTGCGCACCGGCGGCATCGTGCCGACCGCCCTGATCACCCCGTCCCGGCCCCGGATCCTCGCCGCGAAGGCCGCCGCCGGCGCCACCACAGCCGTCATCATCGGGGTCGGGCTGATCGTCCTGACCGCGCTCGGACTGTTCGTCGCCATCACCATCACCCCGGGTGCGGACCTGGCCCTCGCGCCGGGCGAGGTGCTCGGCATCTGGGGCCGCGGCCTGGCCGTCCTGGTCCTGTTCACATGGCTCGGTCAGGCGATCGGCACCCTCATCCGCGGACAGGTCGCCACCCTGATCACGGTCGGCGCCCTGATCATCGCCGAGCCGATCCTGCGCGGCATCGTCAGCTTCATCGGCGGTGGCGGCGCCGCCATCACGGACTGGCTGCCGCTCGGGCTCGGCTCACTCGCCTCGGTCGGCCCGGGCGCGGGCGTGCTCGCCGGACCGGCGAGCCTCGGGGCCCTCGGCGGGCTCGCGGCCTTGGCCGCGTGGGTGCTCGTGCTCGGCTTCGGTGGGCTGCAGAGCTTCCGGCGCCGCGACCTCGCGTGAGCCGAGGCACCGGACCTCACTACGCTGAGCCGATCGGATCGACGAGGGGGCTGAGGTGACCAACACGCTGCGCGCCCGCCTCCTCTCCCTGCGCCCGCGCACCGCCACCGGCCGCGACGTGGTCGTGGCCGGCGTGGTCGCGGCGCTGAACGTCATCGGGTTCGCCGGACTCGAGGTCCTCCTCGCCGGCGGAACGGCCGCAGAGCTCGGCCTGGACGTCGCGGCCATCACCGGGCCGGCCAGAGCGGGCGTGTACGCGCTCCTGGTGGCCCAGTCCGCCGCACTGATCCTGCGCCGCCGGGCGCCGGTGCTGTGCTTCGCGCTCGCCGTCCTCGCCCAGATCCTGATGACCCCGCTGCTACCGGACCTCGTCTCGATCCGCGGGCTCGCAACGCTGGTGGCTGCGTACGCGGTCGGCGCGTACGCACCTCGACGGGTCGCCGCGGTCGCCATCGGGGTCGGCGCCGTTGCCGAGGCGCTGCTCACCGTCGCGCTCGGCGGGCCGGACCCGATTCCCGACGGCGGACCTGCCGTCAACCTGTTGGCCTCGCTCGCGTCGGCGGTCGCCGTGTACGCGATCGCGTGCTTCATCGGGGTGTACGTCGGCACCCGCCGGCAGCTGCTCGCGTCATTGCGGGCGCAGGTGGACGCGGCGGCGGCCGAGCAGCAGAGCCGGGCCGAGCGGGCGGTGGCCGCCGAGCGGTCCAGGATCGCACGTGAGCTGCACGACGTGGCGGCCCACCACCTCTCCGGGATCGTGGTCCAGGCGGCCGCCGCGGAGCGTCTGATCGCGGCCGATCCGGACCGGGCCCGTGAGTCCATGCGGTGGATCCGGACCCAGGGCCGCCTGACCCTCGACAACCTCCGCCTCGTCGTCGGCCTGCTCCGCGGCGCCGACGGCGCCGAGCAGACCCCGCAACCCGGCCTGGCCGACCTCGACACCCTGATCGACGACGCCCGCACCGCGGGCGCCCGGGTCACCGACCGGGTCGACGGCGAGCCGTGGGACCTGGGGCCGACGGCGGAACTCACCCTGTACCGCGTGCTGCAGGAGGCGCTCTCGAACGCACGGCGCCACGCGCCCGGCCGCAGCATCGACATCCACCGCGAGTACACGCCGTCGGCCTGCGTGTTGACGGTCCGCAACCCCGCGCCCGGGCGGCCCGGCAGCGACGGCACCACCGGCGCGCCCGGCTCATCCGGGCACGGCCTGGTCGGGATGCGCGAACGCGCCCAGATGCTCCACGGCGAGCTCACCGCGGGCCACGTTGCCGGCGGCGCCTGGCAGATCCGGCTGACCATCCCCCGACCGGGAGGAACCTCATGACCACAGTGGTGCTCGTCGACGACCAGGCCGTGGTGCGGGCTGGATTCGAGGTGATCCTGCGCTCGGAGGGCATCGAGGTGGTCGGGCAGGCGGCCGGCGGCGTCGAGGGTGTGCGGATCGCTCGGGAGCTGCGCCCCGACGTGGTCTGCATGGACGTGCGGATGCCCGGCGGCGACGGGATCACCGCCACCCGCGCGCTCGCCGGGCCGGACGTCGCCGACCCGATCCCGGTGCTGGTGGTGACCACGTTCGACCTGGACGACTACGTGTTCGGCGCCCTCGAGGCCGGCGCGAGCGGGTTCCTGCTCAAGGACGCGGACCCGGACGTCCTGGTCGACGCGGTCCGGCGGGTGGCCTCCGGCGAGGGGCTGGTGGACCAGAGCCTGACCAGGCGGGTGCTGCGGGAGTTCGCCACGCGCCGGGCCGCGACCCCGCGCGACGTCGCGGCCGCCCGACTCCTGACGGCACGCGAGCACGACATCCTCGGACTCCTCTGCCGCGGCTCGTCGAACGCCGAGATCGCTGCCGCGCTGCACCTGGAGGCGAGCACGGTGAAGACGCACCTGTCCCGGATCATGACGAAGACGGACTCCCGGGACCGGGTGCAGCTGGTGGTCTGGGCCTACTCGAGAGGCATCGCCGAGCCGGCCTGACTCCTCCGTGCCGCCGGCCGTGTGTGTCAGGGTGGTGCGCATGATCTCCACCGACGATCTGACACGACTGCGCCGGTGCGTGAGCCTGGCGACCGAGGCCCTCGACGGCGGCGACGAGCCGTTCGGCTCCATCCTGGTGGACCGCCGCGGCACCGAGCTGTTCGCCGATCACAACCATGTCGCCGGCGGCGACCACACCCGCCACCCCGAGTTCGAGATCGCCCGCTGGGCGGCGGCGAACCTCGCGCCCGAGGCGCGCCGCACCGCCGTCGTCTACACCTCCGGTGAGCACTGCCCGATGTGCGCCGCAGCCCACGGCTGGGTGGGGCTCGGCAGGATCGTCTACGCCGCTTCCTCCGCCCAGCTCGCGGGCTGGCTCGCCGAGTGGGGTGTCGCGCCCGGACCCGTCGCGACGCTTCCGGTCACCGCCGTGGTCCCGACCGCTCAGACGGACGGCCCCGCCCCCGAGCTCGCCGACGAGATGCGCACGCTCTACCAGCGAGCGTTCCGCCCGGCCCTCTGAACGGATCGGGCCGGCCCTCCGCGCCCGCGGCGAGACGTGACGGCCGGGCCCAGCGTCACTGAACCCGGCCGCGGACGCGCCCGTCAGACCTTGGACGGCTCGACGGCGGCGGTCAGGCCGTCCAGCAGCGGCGTGGTCGGGCGGCCGATGAGCCGGGCGAGGTCGCCGCTCGTCTCGGCGAGCAGGCCGTCGCGGATGTTCGCGTCGAGACCGGCCACGAAGGAGGCGGTGCCGGCGTCCAGGCCGGCGCCGGTCAGGATCGCCTCGTGCTCGGCGGACGTGACGTTCCGGTAGCCGACCGGGCGCCCGATGACCTGCCCGACGGCGTCGGCGAGGGTCGCGTAGTCCCACGCCTCGTCGCCGCTGAGCTCGTACACGCCCGCCTGCGCGGGGTTCGCCGCGGCGTTGATCGCCGCCACCGCGGCCGCCTCGGCGAAGTCCGCGCGGGTCGCCGACGCGACCCGGCCGTCGCCGACACTGCCGAGGATCTCGCCGCTCTCGCGTGCCTGGTCGAGGTTGGCCACGTAGTTCTCGGTGTACCAGCCGTTGCGCAGGAACGTGGCGGGGATGCCGGCGGCGGCGATCAGCTCCTCGGTCGCCTTGTGCTCGGGAGCGAGCAGCACCGGCGTCGTGTCCGCGTGCAGGATGCTCGTGTACAGGAGATGCCGGACACCGGCCGCCGTCGCGGCGTCGATCACGGCGCCGTGCTGGCGTACCCGCTGGCCGACCTCGCTGCCGGAGACGAGCACGAGCACGTCCACACCGTCGAGCGCCGGCGCCAGGGTCTCGGGCCGGTCGTAGTCCGCCTCCCGAACGGCGACGCCACGGTCGGCGAGGTCGCCGGCGTTGGCGGGAGTGCGAACGGCGGCGACGACCTGGGACGGCTCGACGCCGCGCTCCAGCAGCGCCTCGACGATAAGACGGCCGAGGTGGCCGGTGGCTCCGGTGACAGCAATCATGTGGAAATCCTCCTGGGACATGGGTGGGGCGATCTGGGCGTGCTGTGATCTGGACAAGGCTGTGATCTGGACGGGCTGTGATCTGGACGGGCTGTGGTGCGGACGTGCTTCGATCCGGACCCGCTTCGATCTCGGCTCGCCGTGGTCCGAGCCTGCCCGCGGGCCATCGGTCCGATCGGGCTCGCCCATGCTTGCACTAACTTTTCGTTAGTGCAATGGAATCCACAGTGCGGTGTATCTCACAGTGCCAACGCAGCGCCGCCCGACTACGCTTGCCGGCATGTCCACCCAGCCCGACACCGGACCGTCCGCGGAGCTCATCGCCGACGTGTTCCAGCGCGGCTGCACCTCCCGCCACGTGCTCGAGACCGTCACCGGCCGCTGGGGCGTGCTGACCGTGGCCGGCCTGCGCGACGGCGCGATCCGGTTCAACGCGCTCCGGCGTCGCATCGACGGGGTCAGCGAGAAGATGCTCGCCCAGACCCTGCAGGCACTCGAGCGCGACGGGATCGTCATCCGCGAGGCAAGGGCGACGTTGCCCCCGCACGTCGAGTACCGGCTCTCCGAGCTCGGCGAGCGAATCGCGGACCGGCTCATCGGCCTCATCGAGGTGCTCGAGGACTCCGTTCCCGAGGTGAGTTCGGCGCAACGTGACTACGACGCCCGCGACTGACCCTGTTCGCCGGCGGTCAGCGCCCGCTCAGCCGTCGGCGGCGCGCTCCACCGCCGCGATGTCGATCTTGCGCATCAGGAGCATGGCCTCCATGGCCCGCCCGGCCCGCTCGGGATCGGGGTCGCCGAGCAGCTCCATCAGTCGCCTCGGCACCACCTGCCAGGAGACCCCGAACCGGTCCTTGAGCCAGGCGCACTGGCTCTCCTGGCCACCGTCCGCCGTGAGTGCGCCCCAGTAGTGGTCCACCTCGGCCTGATCCGCGCACTCGATGATGAACGAGATCGCCTCGGTGAACGCGAACGCGGGTCCCCCGTTCAGGCCCACGAACTGCTTGCCGTCGAGACTGAAGGCGACCGTCATCACCGTGCCCTCCGGCATCGGCGCCCCCGGTCCGTACCGCTCCACGTGGCCGATCGAGGAGTTCGGGAAGATCGACGTGTAGAGCTCCGCCGCCTCCTCGGCCCGGCTCTCGAACCAGAGATTCGGGGTGATGTTCGGCATGATGGGCGTCCTCACTGCTGGTACCTCCCGCACTCGGATCGCGATCCACGCGCAGGTGAACGGGTTCGCTCAACTGCGACAGACGCCGGCAGGTGCCCGAACTCATCGGTCCCCCAAGCAGCCCGACCCGACTTCCGCCGTCGGGAACAACCGCGCCGCCGCCGTCGTTGGTCAACGAGTCCACCCGACAGAACGGAAGGGGATCCGTGCCGTCCAACGCGATCAGGCTCGAACAGCAGTACCTGGATGGGCTCTACGCCCGAGTGGAGGAGTTGCGGGAGGAGACCCTGGCCGCGCTGACCGCCACCAACCTGGCCGGCGCCGACGGGCCGCGCGGCCTCGTCGACCGGGACGCGCACGCCGCCCGGCTGAGTGAGTGCCGCGCCGGCCTGGACCGGGCCGAGCACGGCCTGTGCTTCGGGCGCCTGGACCGCCGGGACGGTTCGGTGACCTACATCGGCCGGATGGGACTGCGGGACGCGGACCTGAACCCGTTGCTGGTCGACTGGCGCGCGCCCGTCGCCTCCGACTTCTACACGGCCACGGCCGCGTCCGGCACGGACGTGCAGCGGCGCCGGCACATCCGCACGACGGGCCGCACCGTCGTCGGTGTGAACGACGAGCTCCTCGACCTCGACCACGCCCCCGCCAGCGACCTGGTCGGCGAGGGCGCCCTGATGGAGGCCCTCACCGCGCACCGGACCGGTCGCATGGGGGACATCGTCGCCACCCTCCAGGGCGAGCAGGACGAGGTCATCCGCGCCGATGCCGACGGTGTCCTCGTGGTCCAGGGCGGGCCCGGCACGGGCAAGACCGCGGTCGCGTTGCACCGGGCGGCCTACCTGCTCTACACCTACCCGCGGATCGCCGAGCAGGGCGTCCTCGTGGTCGGCCCGAGCCCGGTCTTCCTCGCCTACATCGAGCAGGTGCTGCCCTCGCTCGGGGAGACCCAGGTGGTGCTCGCCACACCGAACACGGTGCTGCCGAGCACGACCGTGACGGCCACCGAGGACCCGGGCTCGGCCGTCGTCAAGGGCCACGTCGCGATGGCCGGTGTGGTCGCCTCTGCCGTGCGGGCACGGCAGGAGATGCCCGACGGCGTCGACGTCACCTTCTCGGGTGACGTGCTGCGGGTGACCGGTCCGGTCCTGGCCGGCGCGGCCGAGCAGGCCCGGCGCACCGGCCTCGGCCACAACCTGGCCCGGCTGGTCTTCGCCGAGGAGATCTGGTCCCACCTGACCGAACTCGTGCTCGACCGCGACCGGCAGCTCCTCGAGGACACCGAGCGCGGGTTCGAGGCGGAACTGCGCAGCGTCGACGCCGCCATCGCGAAGCAGGCCGACCGGCTGCCGTCGGCCGTCGAGGGCGCGGGCACCGAGGTCACGGGCACGGCCGGTGAGCACGAGGTGACCCATGTGCGCCGTGAGCTCGAACAGGATCTCGCCGTGGCCGCCGTCGTGGACCGGCTCTGGCCGGCGCTCACGCCGGAGGACCTCCTCGAGGACCTGTTCGAGCAGATCGCCGACCGCGCGGAGCTGGCACCCGACCTCACCGAGGCGGACCGGCGCGCCCTGGCCCGCGAGCGCGGGGCGGGGTGGAGCGCGGCGGACGTGCCGCTCCTGGACGAGGCCGCCGAGCTCCTCGGCGTCGATGACACCGTGACCGACGCACGGCTGAGCGCCCGCCGCCGGGAGGAACTGCGGTACGCCCAGCAGGTGCTCGCCGCGTCCGGCGTGAAGGGTGTCTCCGCCGAGGACCTGGCCGGCCGGTTCCGCGAGCGGGACTCCCGTTCCCTGGCCGAGCGGGCCGCGGCGGACCGGACCTGGGCGTACGGGCACCTGATCGTCGACGAGGCGCAGGAACTGTCCGCGATGCAGTGGCGGATGCTGCTGCGCCGGGTGCCCTCCGGCTCCCTGACGGTGGTGGGCGATGTCCACCAGACCTCCGCCGCGACGGGCACCACCTCCTGGGACACGCTCGCGGCGGCGCACCCCCGGCGCCGGTGGCGGCGGGTGGACCTGAGCGTCAGCTACCGCACGCCGCAGGCCGTGCTGGACGCGGCCGCCCCGGTGCTGCGGGCACTGGATCCGGACGCGCCCGCCCCGGTCGCGGCACGCGCCGGCGGCGAGGTCCCCTGGCGGGTGCGCTCGACGCCGGACACGGTGACCACGGACGTCGTCGGCCTCGCCCGAGCGGAACTGGACGCCCTCGACGGCGGACACCTCGCCGTCGTCGCTCCCGCGGCCCGGACCGGCGAGCTCGGCGGCGCGCTCGATGCCGCGCTCGAGGCGACCACCGTCTCGTTCGGCGCGGACCCGGAGCTGACGGCCGACGTGGTGGTGCTCACCCCGGAGCAGGCCAAGGGCCTGGAGTTCGACGGCGTCCTGGTGATCGACGTGGAGGCCGTCGCCTCCGGTCCTCGCGGCCTCGGGGCGCTGTACGTGGCGATGACCCGGCCGACGACGCGGCTCGGCCTGGTCCACCTCGGTCCGGTCCCGGAGGTGCTCGCGGGGTTGCCGGAGCGACCTCGCTGACCTCGCGTCGGGTCGGGCAACCTGAGATCGGTTGTGGTGACCCGACGTGATTGGGTCCGACCGTGGACGTGAGGGCATCGGGCCCGGCGCCACCCACCTGACCGAGGAGGGCACCATGTCGATCCCACGGATGAGCCAGCACAGCGGCCACCAGGGGCAGCAGACGCCCGTGCCCGGCTGGGGCACCACCGGGACCGGCGGCGGCTGGTCCGGGGCGAGCGGCGCGGGCGGGTACCCCTCGCCGTCGAGCAGTTTCGGTACGGCGGGCTCCGGCACGCCGGGCACCGAGCGGCCGAGGTCCGTCCTCGGGGACTTCGGCGACCCGGTGACGCCGCGCCGGCGCCGCCGGTTCCGGTTCGGCTGGCTCGGCGCGCTGCTGCCGATCCTGTTCGTCGGCTTCATGGTGATCGGCCTACCCCGGATCGCGATGAGCTCGACCAGCTCGAACGAGCTGCTGCCGGTCGGCGCGTTCACCCAGGTGAACGGGCGCGACGTGGTCCTGATGCCGTACGAGGCGGATGGCATCTGGATCTGGGACGACGTGTTCCAGATCCGGCTGGCCGCCGTCGACGTGGTGGCCGGCGAGCCGATCTGGGACGTGCAACTGAACGAGGACCTGATCGGAGCGGCCGGCGTGATCGCCGCCGGCAGCCAGTACCTGTACGTCGTCACCGACTACGGGCTCGAGATCCGATCCGTGGCCGACGCCCACCGGGAGGCCGGGCCGGACGACATCGAGGGCCTCGGGGCGGACTACCTCGCCGCATACGCCGCCTACGGGTACGACCGGAACCTGAACGCGATCATCATCCTCACCAGCCTCGGCGAGTACCGCACCCTGCCCGTGGACAGCCTCACCGCGACCCCGTCCGACGCCCCGACCATCAACGCCTGGCAGTTCTCCGTGTTCGCGGACTCGAGCGGTTCCTGGATGTATCTGGACTCCGACTGGGACGACACCACGGACTCGGCGGTCGTCGGCGAGAGCCGGTTCGACTACGGCCCGCTGTCCCCTGGGGTTCCCGGCGGCACGGTCCGGCTGACCGGGCCGAGCGGCACCGTCGAGCTGCCCGGACCCATCTACAACGGGGAGTTCCTGCTCGAGGTGACGAAGACCCCGGCCGGCCTGCTGAGCCCTGAGCAGCGTGAGCAGATGCCGACGTCGAGCGACCGGAGCTATCTGAGCTACGCCCCGGCCGGTGCGCCTGGCGGACTCGTGCTGCTGCAGAGCACGGTGACGGCCAACGGTGACGAGTACCGGTTGGACGTCCTCGACGCGGCCACCGGAACGGTCGTCGGCTCCACGCCGATGGGCGAGCGGGCGACCCGGGTGATGACGGCGCCCGGTGGCACCATCGTCGTGGTCGCCTCGAACGACGACCACTACGCCGACTCGTTCGTGCTGATCGCCCCTGACGGCACCGTCAGCCTGGTCGAGGTGGGCGTGCCCGACCTGTTCGGCCGCAGGGCCTGACCGGGCCCCTGCCTGACGCCGTCCGGGCCGGTCGGGCACCGGATCGGTTGCCCGTGGCCCGGAGCCCGCTACTCGGGCTCGGCCGGACGCCGCTTCTGCGGGTAGAAGGTCTCGCCCCGGGCGAGCATCGCCACGAACTCCCCGATCTTGCGGGTCCTGGTCTCCTCGCGCTTCACGGCGCCAAGGCGGTGGATCAGCGCGAACCTGTTGGCAGACGTGAGCACCTCGAACATCGCCTGGGCCGCGGCGTCTGCGGCGATCGCCTCGACCAGATCCGCCGGCACCACCGCGGTGGCGGGCCCGGCGTAGGCGGCCTCCCAGCGGCCGTCGGCCTGCGCGGCCTCGACGGCGGCCCGACCGGCCGGCTGCATCCGCCCCTCCTGCTCCAGCCGGGCCACCCGCGCGACATTCACCGCCGACCACCTGCTGCGCGAGCTCCGCGGGGTCATCCGCTGCGCCGAGGTGGCCTCGTCACGCCGGGCTGCCTGGCCGTCGATCCAGCCGTAGCACAGCGCCTCCTCGACGGCGGCGGCGTACGTCAGCGCCGTGGCGTCGCCGCCCTTCTTGCCCAGGCGCAACCAGACACCGGGCGAGGAGTCGTGGTTCGTGGCCAACCAGTCGCGCCAGGCCGCGGCGTCGGGCAGCAGGAGATCGGGAAGTTCGGTGGCCATCGTGCTCGCTTCCGTGCGTGGACCGCCTAGCCGGCGGTGGGCCGGCGGCGTTGCCGTGCCGACTCGGGGTCGATGAGGGACTCGACGGTCGGATCCTGAGGGTCCTGCCCGGACAGGTTGCCGAGGTCGAGGGGACTCGTGCCGCCACCGGCGGGCGCCGCGTCGAGGGCGCCGGCGATGCGCTGCTCCATCGCGTCCATGGCGACGTCCGGGAGGACGATCAGCCCTTCCAGCTCGCTCTTGGCGCGCCGGTAGGCGACCTGCCGCTCGGCGTGCGTGGCTCCGTTGTCGTCCGCGATCGCGATGAGTTTGCGCGCCCGCGCCAGGGACGACCGCTCGGACTCGCTGAAGTCCGAGCGCCGGCGTCGCTTCGCCTCCCGCTCGGCGACGTCGAAGGCGACCTCGAACGTGCGGACGGCCTCGCGGTACTCCGCGAGCCGGACGGGATCCCTGAGTTCCTCGGGCTTCGCCGGGTCCTCCGGCCGGAGGAAGTCCGCGTCCCGCTTGGCCCGGTGGAAGTCCACGGTCAGTGGCTCGCGCATGTCCGACATCAGCGGGAAGTCGATGAGTTTGGCGACGTCGAGCTCGTAGTCCAGCCAGCGCCGGTTCACGTCGTCGTGCGCGGTGACGATCCGGTCGACGTCGCGCTGGAACACCACGGCCGGGTTCGCACGTCCCACCCCGGCCACACCCGCCGCGCCGGCCGCCTGCCCACCGGCCGCCACGCCCGCGCCGTGACCCGCGTGTCCCTGCCCGTGCCCGCCTTGACCCTGCCCGCCTTGACCCTGCCCGCCCTGACCCTGACCAGCCGGCCCGACCTGCCCGTGCCGGATCCGCTCCAGTTCGAGCTCCTGCTGGTAGCGCTCGTGCCGTCGTCTCTCATCCCACTTCTGGGCGCCCTTGACCCAGCCGCCCACGATGCCGGCCAACGGGAAGGCCAACCACCAGAACGAGCCGATGAAGTCCCAGAACTGTTCCACCCGCTCAAGCCTACTTGTCCACAGCCACGGCGGACACGGGCCGAGCGGTGGGATCAGGCGTTCGCGGGCGCCGGCGCAGCCAGAGCGAGTTTGACCCCGACGGCGCCCAGCAGCGTCCCGGTCACCCGACGCTGCCACGCCATCCAGGTCGGCCGACCCGCGAGGAACGCCGCGATGCCGCCGGCGGCGAGCACGATCGCCGTGTTCACCACGGCGCTGACCGTGATCTGCACGCCGCCCAGCACGAAGGCCTGGGCCATCGCGGCGCCACGGGACGGGTCCACGAACTGCGGGACCAGGGCGAGGTACATGATGGCCGCCTTCGGGTTCAGCAGGTTCGTGACGAGGCCCATCCGGAACAGCCTGGACCGGGAGTCCCTCGGCAGGGTGACGGTCTCGAACGGGGACCGCCCGCCCGGGCGCAGGGTCTTCCAGGCGAGGTGGAGCAGGTACGCGGCGCCGACCAGCTTCAGCCCGACGAACAGGCCAGGCACCAGCACGAACACCGCGGACAGGCCCACGTTGGCCATCGTCATGTAGACGACGAAACCGACCATCGTCCCGCCAAGTGAGACCATGCCGGCGCGCCACCCCTGCCCGATGCTGCGGGAGATGAGGTAGATCATGTTCGGACCCGGCGTGAGTACCATGCCGAGTGCCACCAGGGCCATGTCGAGAACCGCTGTCGTGGTCACCACCGCGTCAGCGTAGATCGGCCGGTCCCTTCGAGAAAGGAACGCCATGGTGATCTGCGCGACCTGCGCCGTCGAGTACGACGAGCCGGCGCCCGATGTCTGTCCGATCTGCGCGGACGAGCGGCAGTGGGTGCCGGCGGACGGCCAGCACTGGACCAGCCTCGCCGAACTGGCCGCGGCCGGGCAGCACCTCACCTGGACCGAGACCGAACCGGGCCTGGTCAGCATCGCCACCGACCCGAGGGTCGGCATCGGGCAGACGGCGCAACTGGTCACCACGCCAGAGGGCTCGCTGCTGTGGGATCCCACCGGATACCTGGACGCCGAGACGGTGGCCCGGGTGCGCGAGCGCGGCCCGGTCCTGGCGATCGCGGCCAGCCACCCGCACATGTTCGGGGTGCAGGTCGACTGGGCCCGGGCCCTGGACGCGCCGGTGCTCGTCAACGAGGCGGACGCGCAGTGGCTCGGTCGCCGCGACGACCGGATCGAGTTCTGGTCGGGCGAGCGGGTGATCACCGACTCGCTCACGCTGCATCAGGTCGGCGGCCACTTCGTCGGCAGCGCGGTGGCCCTGTGGGCCGACGGCGCGGACGGGCGCGGTGTCCTGCTCACCGGGGACTCGGTGTTCCCGAACCCGGACCGCACCTCGATCGGGTTCCTGCGCAGCTACCCGAACAAGATCCCGCTCTCGGGTGCGGTGGTGGAGCGACTCACGACGGCGCTCGAGACGCTGACCTTCGACCGGCTCATCGGCAACTTCGACAATCGGATCGACACCGACGCCCGAACCGTCCTGCGCCGCAGCGCCGACCGGCACATCGCCTGGGTGCGCGGCGACTTCGACCACCTCACCTAGCGGTCCAGCTCCCGCGGGTACGGGCCGGTCGCGTCGGCGTCACCGCCGCCGCGATCTCACATCGCGGACTTGTCCGAGAACTGCGCGAGCGCCGGAATGTTTGGCTCGACCGGACGTTGGGACAGGCATGACAACGATCGGAATCATCGGGGCAGGCAACATCGGCAGCAACGTGGCGCGCGCGGTGATCGAGTCGGGCCACGACGTCGTGATCGCGAACTCCCGCGACCCGCAGACCCTGGCCGGCCTGGTCGACGACCTGGGGCCGCGGGCGCGGGCGGGAACAGCCGCCGAAGCGGCGGGGGCCGGCGAGGTCGTCGTGGTCACGGTGCCGCTGCACGCGATCGACCAGATCCCCGTCGAGCCCCTCGCGGGCAAGATCGTGCTCGACACCAACAACTACTACTACGAACGCGACGGCCAGATCGAGTCGCTCGACGATGGTGAGGCGACGACCTCCGGCCTGCTCCAGCAGCACCTGCCGACGTCCAGGGTCGTCAAGGCGTTCAACCACATCGTCGCCGACCAGATCAACACCGACGGCACCCCCGCCGGCACCCCGAACCGGCGTGCGCTCGCCACCGCCAGCGACTTTCCCGAAGCGGTCGAGTTCGTCACCGCGCTCTACGACCAGCTCGGCTTCGACACCGTGGACATCGGGTCGCTCGACGAGTCCTGGCGCGTCGAGCGGGACCGCCCCGCCTACGTGGTGCGGCAGAACGCCATCGAGCTCGCCGAGAACCTCACCAAGGCGAACCGGCTGCCCTGACCGCGGCGGCGCGCGCCGGGCGACGCACCGCTCACAGACCCGCCGCCACGGCCGCCCCGGCGCGCAACCACGCGCGCTGGGTGGCCGGGGCGAGCGAGTCGAACCGCAGCACGGACTCGACCATGGCCCGGTCGTACGGGATGGTGACCGTCTCGCGGACCCAGCCGGTGAAGCCCTTGGCGATGTCCGAGGCAGCGGGCTTGGTGTCCTTCTCGCGGGCCTGGGAGACCACCACGACGGCGCCGCGTGCGAGCTCCGCGGACCGGCCGCCGCGGGCGACGAGCTCCTCGAGCAGGAGCGCACCCGCCTCGGCGTGTTCGGGCTTGGCGATGCTGGCGACCACGAGCTGGTCGGCCTTGTCGATCATCCGCAGCCAGTTCTCGGCGGACTCGTCGTTGCCTGAGTCGACGAACACGAGCCGGTAGTAGCGGCCGGCGACGTCGTGGATCGCGTCCACGTCCGGTGCGCTGATCCGGGTCTCGGAGGACAGCAGGTTCGGGTTCGAGCGGAGTACGTCGTACTTGTCCGCGGGCTGGTGGTGCACGTAGTGGGAGATGTCCCCCGCCTTCGCGCCCGGGGAGAGCAGGTTGTCCACCTCGGGCAACAGGTCGAGCACCGTCGCATCGTGCGGACCCTGGTCGGTGCGCCAGCCGAGCGTGCCGCGGGTGACGTTGTTGTCCCAGGCGAGCGTGGCGGCCCCGGAGTTGCGCGCGAACACGGCGGCGAGCAGGGCCGTGGTGGGGGTCTTGTTCGCCCCGCCCTTGCCGTTCACGATGGCGATCGTGCGCACCCCCGGCCAGTGCTGGGAGACGGTGTTGCGGTCGGACCGCTCGGAGCGTTCGGCGGCGCTCGGAGCCGTCTTGATGCCGGCTCGGGCGAGGACACCGCGCAGCCCGGTGCTGGCCGGCGCCTCGACCTGCTCCTGGGTGAGGAAGGACTCACGCAGCTGGCGCCGGGTCAGCGCGGGCTCGCCGGTCTGCTGCGGATACGCCGGCCCCGCGTTCTGCGGCGGGTACGCCGGGCCTGCCGGCTGCGGCACGGACGCGGAGCCGCCCGACTGCGGCGGGTACGCCGGGCCGCCGGGCTGCGGGGCGGACGGTGAGAACGAAGGCATGGACGACGGCGACTGCCCAGGAGCAGGGAACGGCGCCTGGCGGGCGGGTTGCGTCGGGTACGAGCCGGGCTGAGCCCGGTGCGGGCTCGGCGGCAGTTGCTCGGCCGCCGGTTCGGCGGGTCGAGGTGGCGGCGCCCAGTGGTCCGGCGCCGCCGGGGCCCGACCTGCCGGAGCCTGCGTCGCGGGTGCGTGCGGTTCTGCCGGTACAGCCGGCGCTGCCAGTTCAGCCGGCGCTGCCGGTGTGGGCGGTTCTGCTCGCGCTGCCGGTTCAGCCGGTTCAGGTCGCACTGCCGGTGTGGGCGGTTCAGCTCGCGCTGCCGGGTCGGCGAACGCGGCCGGCTCCGCCGCGTCGGACCGTTCGGCCGGCTCGGGCGCGGACTCCTGGGTCGCCGGCCCGGCCGGGGGCCGGACCCGGGTCATCACGGTGGCGTCCGACTGCGGGTCGTGGATGAGCGCACTCGGCTCGGGCGCCTGGTCGCGGCTCGCCCGCTCGTCGACGCTGCCGTCGGGGTGCACAGCGAGCTCGAAGCGTCCCTCCGGCTCACTCACGTGCACGAGCACGGCGCGGCCGAGGACGTCCCGGGCCCGTTGGGCGACGTAGGTGGTGACGTCCCGCCGGGCGCCGGGCAGGGATCCGCTGCGCAGGTAGTGGGGTACGCCGTCGAAGATCACCTCGGCCACGCCGTCGGGGTCGATCGTCGCCGACACCCGAGGGTGCGGCGGGACGTTGTCGAAATTCATCGGTGCTCCTCGGCGGTCGCTCTCCCCCGGTCTGCCGGGATCCGCGGGCCCGGTAGGCGGTCATTCGGCTCCCACCCTATGGACCTTCGCCCCCCAGCGCCGCACCAGCGCACGTGAGGGTCGCCACGCCGGACCCGTCCGACGGCGACGATCACCGCGATCCTCGAGGTCCCCCACGCCGCGCCACGAGCCGCCGGACCGGTTCGGACGTCACCCTGCGGTCCGCCGCAGGACCCGGTGCCGGAGCACCCGGTAGGCCACCCCGACGGCGAGCACGCCCACCCCGACCGCGATCGTCGGCGGTGGCAGCGTGGCCACCAGCACGGCGCACCCTCCGGCGCCGAGCCCCTGCAGCCACCTCGGATACCGGCGGTCGGCGCCGGTCTGCGTCCAGGCGGACAGGTTCGCGATCAGGTAGTACAACAGCACCCCGAACGAGGAGAACCCGATCGCGTCCTTCAGGTCCACGGTGAGCACCAGGACACCGATCACGACGGCGATCGCGACCTCCGCGTGATGGGGCACCAGGTACCGGGGGTGGACCGCGGCGAGCCACCGGGGCAGGTCGTCGCCCCGCGCCATCGCCAGCGTGGTCCGACCGACCCCGGTGAGCAGCGCGAGCAGCGCCCCGAGGGCGGCGACAGCGGCCCCGGCCCGCACGATCGGTACCGCCGCCGACCACGGACCCGCCTCCACCGCGGCGGCGAGCGGCGCGACCGAGGAGGCGACGCCGTCGGGCCCCAGGACGGTCAGCACCGCGACCGCGACGAGCGCGTACAGCCCGACGGCGACCGCGAGCGCCCCGAGGATCGCGCGCGGGATGGTGCGGGTCGGGTCGCGGACCTCCTCGCCGAGGGTCGCGATCCGCGCGTAGCCGGCGAACGCGAAGAACAACAGGCCCGCGGACTGGAGCACCCCGTACCAGCCGGCGGACGGCGTCGCCCACCCGTCGAGATTGGCGGCGTCCGGGTCGCCGACGCCGAGGGTCGCCACGAGGACGAGCACGAGCACGGCCAGGACCGCGACGACGATCACCCGGGCGGCCCGCATCGTCTTCGTGATGCCGCGGTAGTTCAGCGCGGCGAGGACGATCACTGCCGCGAGGGCGACCGGCCTGCGCCAGGCCTCCGGCGCCGCGTACTCGGCGACCGCGAGCGCCATCGCGGCGCAGCTGGCCGTCTTGCCGATGACGAACGCCCACCCGGCTCCGAAGCCCCACCACGGCCCGAGCCGTTCGCGGCCGTAGACGTAGGTGCCACCCGAGGTCGGGTAGACGGCGGCGAGCTGCGCCGACGAGGTCGCGTTGGCCAGGGCCACCGCCGCCGCGATGCCCAGGCCGATGAGCAGACCGGCCCCGGCGGCCTGGGCTGCCGGGGCGAACACCGTGAACACACCCGCGCCGATCATCGACGCGAGCCCGATCATCACCGCGTCGGCGGTACCCAGCCGACGCGCCAGGGCGGGCTGCGCGCCCGCCGTGGAATCCGTACCCATCACCAGCTCCCGACCGAGCGGGAGACGCCGCTCCCGCCGAGCCTCGCGCCCGGTGGGCTGGTGGGTCAAGCGGCTACCTGCTGCTCACCCGCGGTTCATGTGAGGTCCCTGGCGCCTCCTGCCGCCGAACGCGCAGGTCCAACGTTTCACCCCTCGCGACTCCACGTTCGAGCCTTGGCCGGATGCCGCGGGAGCGACGGAGCGCGGGCCGAGGTGGGGCTACGTCGTACGCGGCGGCCCGCTGGAGGACCGGACCTTGAGGGTCGGGCTGACCTGGACCCGGTGCACGGGCCGGCCGGGATCGGCCATCCGAGCGGCCAGGAGCGATACGGCCGTGCGCCCGATGGTCCGCCGCGGCGGGCGGACGGCGGACAGCGCGGGCGTGGCCAGCGGCGCCACCTGGTCGTCGTAGGCGAGTACGGAGAGGTCACCGGGCACGCTCAGTCCACGCTCGGCGGCCCGCTGCACCACCCGTAGTGCCTCGGGGTCGGAGTGCACGATGAGCGCCGTGGTCCCGGTCGCCAGGACGGCATCCACGACCGCTTCGATGGCGGCCGTGAAGCCGGGATCCGGCCGGTCCGGCACGGGTAGGTCCACGACGCCGGCGGTGTCCAATCCGAGGTCGGTGCACGCCGCGTGCCAGCCCGCGTGGAGCTGCCCCACGTGCGGGGAGTGCTGGCTGAGCGCCACCCCGATCCGGCGGTGGCCCAGGCTGGTGAAGTGGTGCACGGCCATCGCGATGCCACCCCGATGGTCGGTGGTCACGGACTCCACGGCGCGCCGTTCGTCGCCGACGACGGCGTTGCGCTCCATGAGCACGACCGGCACCTCGGTCTCGGCGAGCCAGGCCCGCATCAGGTCTCCGCCCGGTCCGGTGACGGTCGGGGCGAGCAGCAGGCCGTCCGCGCCGCCTTCGAGGAGGCGCTGCACGTCGCCGCGCTCGTCGGCGGCCTCGTACACCGACCCGCGCAGTGCCATCCGCAGGCCGAGCGCCCGGGTCTCCTCCTCAACCCCCCGAGCGACGTCCGGCCAGTAGTAGTCGAGGGACGGCACGAGCATGCCCACGGCGCCACCGACGACCGGAACCCGCCCGGGCGCCACCCGTGACGACGGTGTGGTCGACCGGTGCTGGTCCGCGGTTTCGATCGCCGTCGCCCCGCCGTGCACCCGGCGCACCAGCCCGGCATCGGCGAGCTCGGCGACGTCGCGCCGCACCGTGACCGGCGTGACGCCGAGTTCGCGGGCGAGGTCGGTCACGCGGATCATCCCGCGCTCTGCCACCGCCGCCAGTACCTCGGCGCGGCGCGAGCCCGCGACCGGCCCGCCCGGCTGCCCGACTACGTCCATGTGAGTCCCTTCGATGCGTCAGCAAAGTAGATCACAATTCGATCACGTGCCAGTAGGCGCTGACCAGCCACGATGCTCGCGTGTTGACTTTCGACGCGTGCCAACTTACTGTTTTCGATCGTAACGCACAATCGATCACTAATCGATCACAGCCTGAGCATTTCGACAGTCGATGCCTTGACCCGTTCGACAGTCGGTGCCGTGAACCTCGACAAGGGAGTTGCCTCCGTGATGACGCGGCCGCGCGTGTTGCTGGTGATGGACCAGGCCACCTTCGCGCTGCAGTTCGGCCCGGACGAGCAGGCGCGCCTCGCCGAGCTGGCCACTCTCGGCGACCCGGTCGTGGTCGGCGGCCTCGCCGACGTCGACCCGGGCCGGCTCGCCGAGACCGAGGTGCTCATCACCTCATGGGGGTGCCCCCCGATCACGGCGGCCCAGTTGGACGCCGCGCCGCACCTGCGGGTGCTGCTGCACGCCGCGGGCAGCGTGCGCGGCCTCGTGCCGCCGGACTTCCACGGCCGCGGGGTGCAGGTCGCCACGGCGGCGACGATGAACGCGGTGCCGGTCGCCGAGTACACGCTCGCTGCCGTCATCCTCGCCGGCAAGCGCGCCCTGCCCCTGGCCCAGGTCGGCCGGACGCAGCCCACCGGGTGGCAGAACTCGTTCGCGACCCGGAGCCTGTCCAACCTCGGACGCACGATCGGGATCGTCGGGTTCTCGACGATCGGACGCCGGGTGCTCGAGCTCCTCCGAGTGCTCGAGACCGGCCCGGTCCTGGTGGCCGACCCGTTCGCCGACCCCGACCGAGTGCGAGCCGCCGGCGGTGAGTTGCGCCCGCTGCCGGAGGTGCTCGGCCGGGCCGAGATCCTCTCGCTGCACGCGCCGCTGCTGCCGAGCACGCAGCACCTGATCGGCCGCGCCGAGCTGGCGTTGCTGCCCGACGGGGCGACGCTGATCAACACCGCACGGGGCGGCATCGTCGACTCCGCGGCGCTGCTCGCCGAGTGCGCGAGCGGTCGCCTGGACGCGATCCTCGACGTGACCGACCCCGAGCCGCTGCCCACGGGGCACCCCCTGCTGGCGTTGCCGAACGTGACGGTGACGCCCCATCTGGCCGGCTCGCTCGGATCCGAGACGCGTCGGCTGTCCCACTTCGCCCTCGACGGACTGGCCGCGTACGCCGCGGGCGAGCCGCTGCCGGGCGCCGTGACCCCGGAGGCGAGCGAACTGAGCGCCTGAACCAACCGCCGTCGCCCCCGGCGGCACCAGAGAACAGACAAACCCAGCCCATTGGGCACAACCCTCGAGAGGGAGAACGCAATGAAGCGCACCATCATGATGAGCGCGGCGGCCGTCGCCGCCGCGACGCTCGTCCTGGCCGGCTGCAGCAGCGGCACGGACAACGACTCCGGCGGCGGCGGCGAGGTCACCGGGGAGGTCACCATCACCCTGGCCGGGTGGAGCCTGACCACCACGCCCGAGTTCCAGGTCCTCGCGGACGCCTTCCACGAGGAGAACCCGAACATCACGGTCGAGGTCCTCGAGTACGACGCCACCGAGTACGACACCCAGATGATCGCGGACCTCGCCGCGGGCACGGCCCCGGACATGTACGTGCTGAAGAACCTCAAGAACTTCGTCACGTACCAGGACGGCGGCCAGCTCCTGGACGTCTCCAGCGTCGCGGCCGAGCTCGGCGACGACGTCAACGGTGTGGACGCCTACACCGTCGACGACGTGACCTACGCGATCCCCTACCGCCAGGACGCCTGGTACCTCTACTACAACCAGGACCTGTTCGACGCAGCGGGCGTCGCCCAGCCCGACGGCTCGTGGACCTGGGACGACTACGCCACCGCGGCCGAGGCGCTGACCGCCGGCCTGAGCGCGGCGGGCAGCGACGCCAAGGGGACCTACCAGCACGGGTGGCAGTCCGTGGTCCAGGGCTTCGCGAACGCCCAGGCCGACGGCGCCGACCTGCTCTCCGGCGACTGGGAGTACCTGATGCCCTACTACGAGCGTGCGGTCGCGCTCCAGGACGCCGGCGCCCAGGTGGACTTCGGGACGCTGACCACCAACTCGCTCACCTACCAGTCGCAGTTCGGCACCCAGCAGGCCGCGATGATGCCGATGGGCTCCTGGTACGTGGCGACACTGCTCGCGCAGCAGGCCTCGGGCGAGGCGGACGCGTTCAACTGGGCCTTCGCCCCGGCGCCCCAGCTCGATGACTCCACCACCGGCGAGCCGGTCACGTTCGCGGACCCGACCGGCATCGGCATCAACCCGGCCGTCAGCGACGAGGTGGCCGCGGCCTCCATGGAGTTCCTGACGTTCGTTGGCAGCGAGGCGGCGGCGTCCGCCCTGGCCGAGATCGGCATCACCCCGGCGATCACCAACGACGCCGTGACCGAGACGTTCTTCGGCATCGAGGGCATCCCCACCGACGAGCTGTCCCAGTTCACCTTCTCCACGCACGACGTGCGCCCGGAGAACCCGGTGGACCTCAACACGGTGGCGCTGCAGAACATCCTCGGTGACGCCCACACGGCGATCATGTCCGGGAGCGTCTCCCCCGCCGACGGCATCGCCGAGGCGATGGACCGCGCCGCGTCCGAGATCGGCTGACCCGAACCGCGTTTCGACCCGGTGCCGGCCCCGTCCGGCCGGCACCGGGCCCCCTTCGACCAAGGAGAACCCATGGCGACCACCGTCGCGCCGGCCCCCACCCGGGCGCCGCGGCAGCGCCCGCCCGGCAGCCGCCTGAAGCTCCGGAACACCTTCATCGGCTGGACGTTCATCCTGCCGAACTTCATCGGGTTCGCGGTGCTGACCCTGGTGCCGGTGCTCATCCTGTTCTACCTGGCGTTCACGTCCTGGAACGTGTTCGGTGCCGCCGAGTGGGTCGGCCTGGAGAACTTCCAGGACCTGATCACCGACCGCACGTTCCACACCGCGCTGCGCAACACCGGCTACTACGCGCTCATGCACATCCCGCTGACGCTCGCGGTGTCCCTCGGACTGGCGCTCCTGCTGAACACCAAGCTGCGCGGCGTCGCGTTCTTCCGGACGGTCGCGTTCTTCCCCTACATCACCTCGATCGTTGCCATCGCGGTGGTCTGGAACATGCTGTTCTCGCCCGAGACCGGCCCGGTGAACCAGTTCCTCATGGCGCTCGGCATCGACAACCCGCCCGGCTGGACCACCTCGACCACCTGGGCGATGCCGGCCGTCGCGCTCGTGAGCACCTGGCGGGACATGGGCTACTACATGCTGCTGTTCCTCGCCGGCCTCCAGGCGATCCCGGGCGAGCTGTACGAGGCCGCGCGGGTGGATGGCGCGAACAAGATCCAACGGTTCTGGAACGTGACCGTCCCGAGCCTTCGCCCGACCACGTTCTTCGTGACCGTGATGCTGACGATCGCGAGCTTCAAGATCTTCGACCTGATCCTGGTGATGACCGACGGCGGGCCCGGCACGGCCACGCTCGTGCTGTCCCAGTACATCTACCGCAAGGGCTTCGAGGAGCAGCAGTTCGGGTACGCGTCCGCGGTCGCGATCGTCCTCTTCGTCATCTGCATCACCGTCACGGTGTTCCAGTTCCTCATCAACAAGCGCAGGGATCGCTGATGGCCACCCTCACCCTCGACCGCCCGCAGGCGGCGACGCCCCGGCCCGAGCGGGACGCGCGCAGACGTCGCAGCGTCCTCGGCACGATCGTGCTGTACGTGGTCCTGATCGCCGCGGCCGCAGTGATCATGCTGCCGTTCTTCTGGATGGTCACGTCCTCCCTGAAGACCAACAACCAGGTCTTCACGGTGCCGATCCAGTGGTTCCCGGACCCGGTGGTCTGGAGCAACTACGTCGACATCTGGGCCAAGTCGGACATGAGCACCTGGCTGCGGAACACGCTGATCCTGTCCGTGACCGTGACGTTCCTGCAGGTGTTCACCGGCAGCTTCGCCGCGTACGGCTTCTCGAAGATGCGCTTCCCCGGCCGGGACGTGCTGTTCCTGGCCTACATCGGCACGATCGCGGTGCCGTGGCAGGCGTACATGATCCCGCAGTTCATCCTGATGTCGAGGTTCGGGCTCTCGAACACGCTCTGGGCGATCATCGCGCTGCAGGCGTTCGGGGCGTTCGGGGTGTTCCTGATGAAGCAGTACTACGACTCGATCCCCGAGGAGCTCTCCGAGGCGGCCCGGATCGACGGTCTGTCCGAGTACTCGATCTGGCGCCGGATCGTGCTGCCGCTCTCCGGTCCCGCGGTGGCCACGCTGACCCTGCTCACGTTCGTGAACACCTGGAACGACTACCTCGGGCCGCTGATCTACCTGCGTGACCGGGACCTGTGGACGATCCAGATCGGCCTCAAGACGTTCGTGTCCCAGTACAACGCCGAGTACGCGCTGATCATGACGGGGTCGGTCCTGTCCGTGCTGCCGATCGCGATCATCTTCATGCTCGGGCAGCGGTACTTCGTGCAGGGCATCGCCACCGCCGGGCTGAAGGGCTGAGGACGATGGCTCACCCGACCCGACCCGGCCCCCGGCGACGGCTCCCTCGCCTCTCGGCGGACACCTGGGAGACGGTCTTCGGCGTCGCCTACCTGGTCGCGATGACGAACCTGATGCTCGTCCTCGGCGCCCTGCCGCTGGTGCTCCTGCTGATCACCACGGATCCGGTCTCCTCCTGGCCGGCGCTCGCGGTCGCGGGCGTCGCGGCAACCCCCGCGGTCACGGCGGCGTTCGCCGTCTTCCGCGCGAACACCCTGGCCCGTGAAGCGGGCGTGGTCCGCACGTTCTGGCGGTCCTGGGCGCGGCACCTGCGGCGCTCGCTCGCCGTCGGAACGCTGCTGATCTCGACGGCGGTGGTGCTCGCGGTGGACGTCGTCGCCATCAGCGGTACGCGCCCGGGTGCCGTGCTCACGCCGCTCCTGGTGGTGCTGTTCGTGCTCGCCTTGATCACCGCACTGATCGCGCTGGTGGCGAGCGTGGAGCGGCCGGACGCGCGCCTGCGCGATGTGCTGAAGGCGAGCCTGTACCTGGGTGTGCGCCGCTGGTACCTCACGATCGTCTCGCTGATCACGCTCGGCCTGCTCGCCGGGCTCTTCAGCCTGCACCCCGCCCTCGCCCTCGGGCTGGCCGCGACCCCGTTGCTGTACGCGGCCTGGGCGAACTCCCGGTACACCCTCGGTCCCGTCCTGCCGCGCGGTGCCAGCGTCGCGGTCTGAGGCGGACCGGCGGGCCGCGGCCTCCGTTCCCGGGACGGCGCCAGGGCGTGGTCCTACACTGCGTCTGTGCCACTGCCGCCTCAGAGCGCCCCGCCCCGGACCAACCGGGGACCTGCGGCCGGACCCGAGAACCGGCGCGCGCTGATCGCAGCGGCACGGGAGATCTACGCCGACGACGGCCCGGACGCGCCGTTCAGCGCGGTCGCCAAGCGTGCCGGCGTGGGTCAGGGCAGCCTGTACCGGCACTTCCCGGACCGGACGGCGCTCGCCATCGCGGTCTATGAGGAGAATCTCGCCGAGCTGGAAGCGTATGCGCGGGCGGGGCGGATCACGCTCGACGACCTGTTCACCCGGGCGATCACGCACGCCGCCAGTTCGATGGGCTTCATCGCGCTCATCGAGAGCGGCCGCCACGATCCCCGGGTCGAGGCGCTCGGGGCGCGCTTCCTGGAGGTCGTCGAGCGTCTGCTCGAGCGGGAGCAGGCAGCAGGGCGCCTGGGTGAGCACGTCGAGCCGAAGGACATCACGATCTCGACCGGCATGCTGGCCACCGAGATCTCCAGGACGGATCCGGATCAGCGCGACGCGGTCGCGAGTCGCATCCTGACGATCCTGCACAACGCGTTCGCGCCCGGGGCGGGGCAAGCCGGACCCTGACGCCGGGCGTGACCGAGAAGGTCCGACCGGCTCCGATTGAACCCGTCAGCGAGCGCCGTCGACGTGCGCCGCGATCACGGTCATCAGAGCCCGCTGGGCCCGCATGGACCCCTCCCAGTCGAACGGGATCAGGATGCTGTGATCGGCGCCGTCGATGGTCTCCATACCGGCACGCGTCGTCAGAGTGGCCGCGGGGGCCCACATCGGATCGACGGTGCCTCCGATCGCCAGGTGGCTCGACCCCGCACGCGCCAGGGCATCATGCACGGCGGGGTCGGTGAGCACGGGGGTCAGCCAGACCCCAGGGACACCCTGACGGATAGTCCACGGGAGCGCGTGGCTTCCCAGCGACTTGGCGACGACGAGGTCCGGGGATCCGGATGCGGCAGTGACAGCGCCGAGCTCCGCCTCGACGTGGCTCCGAGGTTCCGCCGAGACGGAGACCTCCGGCGCCCACTCGACTGCGATCACGCGCCACCCACGTTGCAGCAGCAACTCGGCGCACCAGTAGAGCAGCGGACCCTGGACGGAGTAGAGACCACCGGGGAGCATGACGGCGGTGGGCGCGTCGTCCGCCCTGCGTAAGACCCTGACGTGGGACCGCGGCCGGGAGATGGCCGAGCACGCCCACCTCGCCACCAGCCTGGGGCTACAGGTCTACTTCTGCGGCCCCCGCTCGCCCTGGCAGCGCGGCTCCAACGAGAACACCAACCGGCTCCTGCGCCAGTACCTGCCCAAGGGCGACCTGAGCACCTTCTCGCTGCGCGACCTCGACGACATCGCTGCCCGCATCAACCACCGTCCCCGACGCGTCCTGGACTGGTCATCCGCCGCGGAGGTGTTCCTGCATGCCCGTACCCGGCGCGCACGGTAGGGGATCCATCACCGGGCGGTGGTCCGACCCATCGCGACGTGGCTGGCGTGGTGCTAGAGATGGACGGTGTACTCCCAGCAGTCAGATGCTCAGATCGGTGCGATCGTCGTCAACCACAACACCTCTGCCTGGACCGAGGTGTTGATCCGCTCGTTGTTCGTTCAGAACCCTGGCTTCGGCCGACTGACGGTCTACGACAACGGCTCGATCGACGACCGGTCCGCGATGCTGGACGCGGCGGCACAGTACGGCGCGGAGATTCAGCAGTCCGGGTTCGACACCACGACAACCACGAACTCCCACGGTCAGGTGCTGAGCAAGTTCGTGCTCGACCCGAGGAACGCAGAGCTTGATTACCTGCTCTTCCTCGACGCCGACGTCTGCTTCACCAGTCCCGGAACGATCCGCATCCTGCGAGAGGAGTTGGAGCGGAATCCGACGGCGTTCGGGGCCGGCCCGCGCATGTCGTGGGACGGCGAGAGCGAGATGGCGCCCGACCTGGCTGCCAATCCTGAGATCTACCGGGATCGGCTGCATCCCGCGTGCGCCCTGGTTCGCAACACAGAGCTGTTCCGCAGGGTGGTCGACGAGGTCGGGCTGTCGTGCGCGACGCAGCACCTCGTCGGCCGGGAGCGGTTCCTCGACACTTTTCGCCTGGCCACGATGGTCATGCGGACTCACGGCGCCAGCCACGTCATCGCCGATGCGCTGATCATGCACGCCTTCGCGGTGTCCTACCCGAACGAGTCCAGTTCGCTGATCCCGCAGAAAGAAGCCCGACGCGACGCCTGGCTCCGGAATCTCAGGACCAAATAGGCCAACATACACGGCCCTGCGACCCAGAGCGCGTTTCGCTGAGGGATCCCTCAGCGTGCGCCCGAGCGCGGCCTCTGGCCTCGGTACCGAACCTCAGAACGCTCGGCGATGAGCCATCATTCGACCGAGGTGGGCGTCAGGACCGCGGCTATACGGACAAGGACGATTCCCACGCCCGAATCAACGACTCGGGATCGGCGCCGATCAGGACTGAGTTCCTGCCCGCTCTAGGCTGTTGCGGTGAGGCTCGACATCCCCGACCAGGTCCGTCAGACGGTCGTGGCCGACGGGAACGAGTCCTGGCTGGACGAGCTGCCGGGCGTGATTGAATCGCTGGCCCAGGACTGGTCTTTGAGGATCGGGAGCAGCCTCGCGGGCGGTCACGCCGCCCTGGTTGTCGAGGTGACGATGGGCGACGGATCCGCAGCGGTCCTCAAGATCGGCGTGCCGGATCGGGACGTCGGGCAAGAGGCCGTGGCACTGCGCCTGGCGAACGGAGCAGGATGCGCCAGGCTTCTGGGCGAAGACAGGCGGCGACAGGCCCTTCTACTGGAGCGCCTGGGTGCTCCGATGCAAGCCGTCGTGGCCGACCCCGTCAGCCGCCACCTCCTGTTGTGCGAGCTGGCTGTTCGCCTGTGGCGTCCGCTTGGTCCCGACGTCGACCTTCCCACCGGCGCGAGGGTGGCTGAGCGGTACGCCGACCAGTTGCCACGGTTGTGGGAGCAGGCGGGTGAACCGTGTTCGCCAGCGACCGTGGCTGACGCGTTGGACTGCATGGAACAGCGTCGCCGCGCGCACGACGACCGGTCCGCAGTCCTGGTCCACGGTGACATCCACGAGATGAACGCCCTGCAGGCGCGCGATGGTACCTACAAGCTCATCGATCCGGCCGGACTGCGGGCCGAACCGGCGTGCGATCTCGGCACCATCGTGCGGAGCAATCCGGACCTCGGTGATGACCTCCGGGCGCGGACCGAGCGGCTGGCCTCACTGACGGGCGTCGATGCCACCGCGATCTGGGAGTGGGGAACCATCCACCGCGTCGTCAGCGGCGTCTACGCCTGCAGTATCGGTTTCCAACCCTTCGGCGGGCTGCTGCTGGCCGAGGCGGATCGCCTCACGGCGTAGCCACTGGATCCCCTCGCGGGCGCTCGCTGTCGTCCTCAGCATGCTGATGGGGTTGCCCTCAGACTCGGCGGCAGCGTCTACGCCCCACCCGCCCGCCGGGGACTCCTGTTCAACGTGCTCAGCAAGGTCGCCTACCTCGACGCCGACCTCATCCGCATGCGCACCCGCGAAGGGATGGCCGTCGCCCGCACCAAGGGCCGGCTCCAGGCAAGACATCGAAGCTCTCCGCCTCCCAGCGCCGACGTCTACTCCGGGCCGAGTACGCCCGAACTGTTCAGCGTCTCCCGCACCACCACCTGCCGCGAGCCAGCGAGGCTCAGCCCTGACGCCTACCGTGTCACCATCACGTGGTGCGTTGACCGGTTGAGACCGCCGTCGATTGTGGGCTCGCTTGTGCCATTACGCACGCCTCACGGAGGAAGAGCTGGCGGTCGCGATCGCCTGGGTTTCACACTTGGGTCCATGACCGAAGGAGGGAACGGGCCGGACACGCCGAAGGCTGCGTGGGCCAGGCCTTTCTCTGACGGACCGCCGTTGCGGGAAAGCCTGGCTCGGCTCATCGATGCCGACGGCGCCAGCGACGGCGCTGAGAACTCCTACTTCGAGAGCGCGAACGACCCGCGGTTCGTGATGATTGAGACCGCGCAACGACGGTTCAAAGGTCAGCTGCGGAGGCGGTTGAGGCACCGCGCATCCAGTGCGCGCGCAGCATCTGAACGAGACGGGCACTCTCAAGACGAGTAGAGATCCTCCCGAGGTGGCAACGCTTCACGCGCTCAGACCGTGGGCCGCCGCGAGAGGAGCTGCCTCACGTCTCGGCGGACGAAACCGCCACGAAAATCTCCGCGATCCAGAGCCGCGCTCACCAGCGCACGAGAGCCGTGCAGGCACAAGTACTCGTGTAGTGCTGCAAACCCGTCGTTGATGTTTCGTCGCCGTGTGGCGAGGTCGAGGCCAGACCGCAAGTAAAGGGAGGTCGCGAGGTCGTACCTGTCCAGCCCGACGAAGTTTTCGACCGGGACACTGATCACGCAGTCGTTGGCACGCAGCGGTCCGGGCGGTGGTCGCAGTTGAGCGGAATCGACCCCCTTGATGCGAGGCGCGTCGAGAGGCGGCGCGTCGATGTCGGCGCCGACCTGAACATGGAGCGCGGTAAACCATGGGGGCTTCTCGTAGCCGACTAGCCACCGCATGTCAGAACCCGAGTACTGCCAGCTGTTCCTGGCACCTTCGAAGCCGCAGTCCCGAAGCGCAACCTCGACCACCCGTCGTAGATCCCTGAGCTCTACGGTCACGGCACTTTGCACCCCACCCACAGGGCGGCGGGACTGAACAGGAGAGCGCCGAGAACGCTCCGCGTCGCGCCTACTTCGGTGAACACCCACGCAAGCGTAGTTGTGGACCCGCGCTCAGGGGCGCGAAGCGACCCAGCGTCAGAAGCGACCGCTATCGGCGGGGTCAGTGCCTGACGAGATCGCTGTCGGCGGCGGCCGCTCCCTCACCGTCCTCGGCCCGCACCCGGCGCCGGGCCCGCTCGTACCGGCCGTGAACGAGCTCGTACAGTCCGAGGGAGACCAGGGCGACGACGGCCAGCACGAGGTACATCGTGTCGAACCCGAACACGCCAAGACCGAGCCCGAGCAGCACCGGTCCGATCCCGATGCCGAGGTCGACCATGAAGTAGTGCGTCGAGATCGCGACACCCACCCGCCGCATCGGCACCTTCGAGACCGCGACCGCCTGCAGCGCACCCAGCAGCGACCCGAAGCCCAGGCCCATCGCCACTCCGGCGACGATGACGAGTGCGTCGCTGCCGGCCAGCCCGAGCAGCGCCAGCCCGGCGGCGAAGGCAAGCACCGCGAAGACGATCACGGCATTGTCGCCGCGCCGATCCTGCAGTCGTCCCATGATCGTCCGGGTGAGCAGCATCGACGCCGCGTAGACGAGGAAGAAGATGCTCGCACCGCCGGCCAGCCCGGCCTCGGCGGCGAACGGCTGCAGGTAGGTGAGGACGCCGGAGTAGCAGATCGCGAGGACGAGCATGAAGCTCGCGACCGGCAGCACGGCCGGGTGCAGCATGTCCGCGGGCCGGAACCGCAGCAGCCGCGCCCGGGCCTCCCGATCGGGCGCGAGGTCCCTCGTGCGCAGGAACAGGGCGATGACGAGCGCCAGCACCGACGCAACGGCCGAGCCTGCGAACAGCGCACCGTAGCCGACGTGGTCCACCAGCAGCAGACCGAGCAGCGGGCCGAGCGCCGTCGCCAGCGTCATGCTCAGCGTGAAGTAGCCGGTCCCCTCACCCCGGCGTGCGCGCGGGATCACGGACTGGGCCAATGTCATGGCCGTGGTCGAGGCGATCGCGAAGGATGCCCCGTGCAGGAAGCGCACCACGAGGAGCGAACCGTACGAGGACGCCGGGAAGTAGGCCAGCGAGGCCAGCGCACCGACGACGAGCGCGATGAGCAGGTTGCGTCGTCTCCCGACGAGCTCGACGAGGTTGCCCGCGAACAGCCGGGCCGTGGTGGAGCCGATGACGAACATGCTGGCGGCGAGGCCGCTCGCCGTCTCGCCGGCGATGAACTCCTTGATGGCGTACACGGCCATCGTGGTCATCAGGAAGTAGAAGACGAAGGCGAGGAAGAAGTTCACGATCCACGCGAGTACGAACTCGCGGCTCCAGAGCCTCACGGTCGACGTCGCGACCGGTTCCTGGGTCGACCTGGTGGTGTTTTCGGGCGCAGGCACGTGAGCCACGCGGGCACCGTCCATTTCGTGCTGGTGAGGCGGCGCGTCGCGATGCACGCTCGGACCGCCCCTAGGACGGCCACGCTCGATTGTGCCACCGGGACGCACGATCTGCCGTCCCTGATCCTGCTCACACTTTCGTGGTCGGCGCGCCCTGGCCGCCCGGTCACGGCGTGTCGATCACACCGAGTGCGACCAGGCCGCGCCGCGCATCGTCCAGCCCTTTCCGGTTACCTCCCGGGTCGGTGAGCCCGGTCCGGTCGGCGGCCGCCAGCCGCTGCGCGAAGTAGGCCGCCTGGACTGCCTGGCGGTACCGGCGCATGGCGTCGAGGTGGATCAGGTCCACCCCGCTGCGATCGGAGTAGGCACGCAGGAAGGCATCAGCCCGGCGTCGCCCGCCGAGATACATGACGGCGGAGGCCACGTCGTAGAGCACCGGCCCGTCGGTGGCGCCGGTCCAGTCGATGAGCGCCGGCCGGCCGCCGTCGAGCAGGAACGCCTCGGGCGCCGGGTCGGTGTGGAGCGTCGCCCAGGGTTGCGGCGCGAGCGTCTCGTACTCGGCCCGGACCTGCCCGACGGCGGTGCGAACCCAGGGTTCCACGTCCAGTTGGGGCCCGTGCCAGAACGGCTCGGGCAGGAACGCACCCCGGCGCCGGCCGAGCGTGGTGGCCCCGTGCACGGCGGCGAGCGTCCTCGCCATCAGCTCCTGCTCCACCCCCGTGGCTCCGTCGAACGGGGTCCCGTCGACCTCCCTCAGCAGGCTGACCCAGCCGCCGAGGGTCGGCGCGACCACCTCGCCCGCGGCGGTCGGTACCGGTGGTCCGGTCGGGATACCGGTCGCGCGTTGCACGTGGAGCGCCCGCTCGCCGCCGGTCCGGAGGGCCGCACCGAGACCGTCCGGCACCCACTTGGCCACATATCGCCCCGCGCTGCCCCGGACGCGCGCAGTCGCCGAGTTCATCCCGCCGCCGAGCGGCGCGACGATCGCCTCGCCGAGCTGCGGCCAGTGCTGCGGCAACGCCTGACCGAGGGCGGCCGCAAGCTCGTCGTCGGTGAGAGCGTCCATGGTCCCCGGACCGTACGTCACGCCCGGCGTCGCGGGCGAGCGGATTACTCGGGCGGCGAGGGCCGGGCTCCGCCGCCTCCGGCCGGGCCGGCGGTACCGGTCGATACGGGCCGGCCGGGCTCACGGTTCAGGCCCACCCGGACCGCGCCGAGGAGGAGTTTCAGGCCGCCACCGAGCAGCGCCATGCCGGCGAGCATCTGGATCATGGCGATGATGCGCGCCTCCCTGGCGAGGGGCGCGATGTCACCGAATCCGACCGTCGCGAACGTCGTCACGGTGAAGTAGAGCGCATCGGTGCGGTCGAGGGCCTCGGTGAACGCGGCCGGGTCACTGCGGGACAGACCGACGTACACGGCCGCGAACAGCACGAGGAAGAACGGGACCGCCGTCGCGAGCGCCTCGATGGCACGCAGCCTCGGCCGTTTCGAACGCACGATGGCCCGGACCTGCCAGGACAGCATCCCGGCCAGCGCGGTGAGCCCCAGCGCGAGCGCGAACAGGGTGCCCACCGAGGTCCCGTCAAGGGGGAGCGCGTAGTAGACGACGAGCACCGCGACCGCCGACAGTGCCGGCCGTAGCAACGCCCACCGGCTCCGGGCTCGCCGGTCCGCGCCATCGCGGCCCCCGACGTCAGGTGGACGCTCGCGCATGCGTGTCGTCGCCACTCATCTCGGGTGCCTGCCGGCTGAGCAGCTCCAGGAGCACGAGGAGCAACCCGGCCACGATCGCGACCCAGAGGATGAGGGCCGGTGTCGGGCTGCCGGCGAGCAGGATCACCAGTGCCGCGATGATGACGACGACCGCGCGCAGGATGCCCTTGTGCCGGCCGAGCCAGAGCCCGACGGGTCCGGTCGAGACGCCACGACCCTCGGCGAACCCGCGGGCTCCGTCGAGACCACGGCCAAGGCCCGCTCGCAGCGCCCGCGCAGACTTGGCCGACCCGGCCAGATAGGCGGCGATCGCGACGACGATGCCGAGCACGCCGACGGTGCGCAGCGTGACCCGGAGGAAGGACACGACCTGGTCGAACACGACCTCTGCCGCGTCAAGCCGCAGCACCACGCCGCTGAGAGCGTCGAGGTACAGCCCACGCGCGATGGTGAGTGCCAGCCCGAGCACGAGCATCGAGGCCGCAAGTGCGAGCCCGGCCACGACCAGCGTACGCATCTTCCTGTTCGCCACCAGGACGCCGGCCGCCAGCAGGATCAGCACGATCCAGGGCAGCCACGTGCCGAGCGCGACGACCTGCGCGTACCGGTTCTGGACCTCGACCAGCTGTGAGGTCTGCATGATGGTGAACGACGCATTCACCTGTGGGATGCTCGCCGCGATGCCGAGGCCCGCCTCGACCAGCCGCTCCTTGACGAGTTCGATCATCGGCGCCAGCTGGATCGAGAGCTGCCCGTCGTCGCCGATCTGGAGAAGCGCACCGTCGGCACCCTGCATGACGGCGACCATCTGCTCGTGAGCCGTCCGGTTTGCCTGCTCCCAGACCGCCTCGAACTGATCACTCTGCACGACCCGGTCCGCCGCCTCCCGGACGAAGTTCTGGACCCCGCTCGTCAGTGGTGCCTCGAGGGCGCCGAGCGCCGCGGACGCGCGCGGGGCGATCCCGTTCTCGTCCATGGCCGTCGAGATCTCGTCGAGGAGCGCACCCACGTCGATCTGTTCCATGACCAGGCCGGTCAGCCTGCCGGAGAGGGCGGATTGCAGCACGGGGTCGGCTGCGAGCGGCGCGACCGTGGCGACGTAGCGGTCGGTGTCGGTCAGAGTCCGTTCCGCCCAGGCGGCGATGACCGCGACGGGTGCCAGCAGGGCACCCAACGTGATGAGCACGACGGCACCCACGGCGCGCAGCCGCCCCGGTGCCCGCGGGCCCCCTGGCCCGTCCGTGCCGGCGTCGCGCGGTGCGGCCGCCACGTCGAGGCGGTGCCGCAGGACGGCGTTCTCCTCCTCCAGGGCCCGGAGGCGCTCAGCCAGCGCAGACGGGTCGGCGTCCGGAACTGCCCCGGTGGCACCCGAACGCTCGTGGTCGGTGTCCATCCGTGCCCTCTTCCTCGAACGTGGCGCGGCCGGTGGGCGAGCGCCTGCTGGCGTCGACCCAGCGGTTCCCGGTTCTTACACGTAGGACGTTAGCCCGCACCGCCCCGAGGAGCCCCACCCATTGTGGGTGAGGAAACCCGACCCGCACGCCGGGTCTTGACAACCTACAACCGTTTGGTTGTAGGTTGTTGGGTATGACCGGAACCGAGAGCCAGAACGAGGACAGGGCCGATGCCATGTTCCACGCGCTGGCCGACCGCACGCGGCGCGACATCCTGCGCCGGGTGCTTGCCGGAGAGCACTCGGTCACGACCCTCGCGGCGAAGTACGACATGAGCTTCGCCGCGGTACAGAAGCACGTCGCCGTACTGGAGCGGGCCGGCTTGATCAACAAGCGGCGCGCGGGCCGGGAGGCCCTCGCCAGTGGCGACGTGGAGGCGGTCCGGTCGGTGGGCTCGCTGCTCACCGAACTCGAATCGCTCTGGCGCGGGCGGATCGCCCGCATCGACGAACTGATCGCACAACCCACATCCACCGAGAGGAACCAGTGACATGCCTGTCACCGACGTCCAGCACGACATGAACAACCTGACCCTGACCATCGTGGCCGAGTTCGCCGCCCCCGTCTCTCGCGTCTGGGACGTGTACGCCGACCCACGCCAGCTCGAGCGGGTGTTCGGACCGCCGACGTACCCGGCCACGTTCGTGGACCACGCGCTCATCCCCGGCAGCCGTTCGACGTACTTCATGACGAGCCCGGAGGGTGAGAAGCACGCCGGGATCTGGGACATCAAGACCGTGACCGAACCGTCCGGCTTCACGTTCGAGGATGCGTTCTCGGACGCGGACTTCAACGTGTCCACGGATCTGCCCGTGAGCCAGAACTCGTATGCCTTCGTGGCCACCGACGGCGGGACCAAGGCGACATACGTCTCCACCTACGCCACCGCGGAGGCGTTGCAGCAGGTGCTCGACATGGGGGTCGTCGAGGGCGCGACCTCCGCGATCAACCAGATCGACGGCTTGCTCGCCGCGTGAGCACCGAGGGCCGAACCGGCCGGCGCGCGTGCGTCGGCCGGCGGCCCCAGCTCCCGTGATCCGGTGCCGGCCTGGCTCCTACTGCCGGGCCATGGCGACCCTGAGGCGTTCCTCCGGGCTGATGAAGTGGTCGTTGTCGTCCGCCCCGGTGTCGAGCTGGACCCAGTGGATCTTTCCGGTGAAGGTACTTTCGCGGGCCGTGTAGTCGGGAGAGACCGGGGTGCCCGACTCGTATCCGATGTCGGTCGTCTCGTCGGCCGAGAAGACGAGCGGCTGGGTGAACTCGATCCGGCCGGCTCCGACGGCGGTCCCGTCGTGGTAGAGCGTGACGTCACCGCCCTTGCCGAGCCCCCCTCCGTCGTAGGCGAACTCCATCCGCACCTGGTGCGTGCCGGACGGGATCGGTGTGTCCGACGCCGTGGTGTAGAGGTGGATCCCGAGCACGTTGTAGGCGAATGCGAGCCGGCCATCGCGCGCGAACAGACTCCACCCGCCGAACCGGCCACCCTGGGCGATGATCACGCCGTGGACCCCGGACCCCGGCGCCTCGATCTCCGCGGTGAGCGAGAAGGACCGGTTCTTCATGCTGACCACGCTGTTCTCGCTCAACCGGCCCATGCCCGGATAGAAGAGCTGCGACGCACCGTGCACGAGCGTGGGCCGGCCGGCCAGGGTCGGTTCGAGCCGCTCACCCGTCCGGTCGTCCATCGGCAGCACGTTGTACTTCGTCGCCTCGATGAGCCAGAGACGCTGCAGCCGGGCGAGCAGGTCCGGGCGCTCCGCGGCCAGGTCGTGGGCCTGGCTGAAGTCCGTCGCACCGTCGTAGAGCTCCCACAGGTCGTCGTCGAACGGGGGCACCGTGGCGCCGGTCATCACCCAGGGCGTCCGGTGCTTCGTGACCGCGCTCCAGCCGCGGTGGTAGATGCCGCGGTTGCCGAACATCTCGAAGTACTGCAGGTCGTGGCGTTCCGGCGCATCCGCGTCCTCGAACGCGTACAGCATCGAGGTGCCCTCCATCGGGGACTGCAGAACCCCGTTGACCGAGGTGGGCTCCGGGATCCCGGCCGCCTCGAGGATGGTCGGCGCGATGTCGATCACGTGGGTGAACTGCGACCGCAGTCCGCCGGCCTCCGCGATCCCGTGGGGCCAGTGCACGATCGTCCCGTTCCGGGTGCCGCCCCAGTGTGAGGCGACCTGCTTCGTCCACTGGAGCGGCGTGTCCATCGCCCACGCCCAGCCCACGGAGTAGTGGTTGTAGGAGGTGGGCGACCCGAACTCGTCCATCTTGCTGCGCATGAACTCCGGTGTCTCGAGCGCGGCCATGCCGTTGAAGTTCGCCATCTCGTTGAACGCGCCGTTGACGGTGCCCTCCGCTGAGGCGCCGTTGTCCCCGATGATGTAGTAGACGATCGTGTCATCGAGGATCTCGAGATCCTCGAGCGTGTCGATCAGCCGACCCACCTGGGTGTCGGAGTGCTCGAGGAAGCCTGCGTAGGTCTCCATCTCCCGGGCCAGGACCGGCTTGAGGTCCTCGGGCATCTCGCTCCAGGCCGGGATCTCGTCGTGGCGTGCGGTGAGTTCCGCATCCGACGGAACCACCCCGAGCTCCCGCTGCCGCGCGAAGGTGCGCTCGCGCTGCACGTCCCAGCCATCGTCGAAGCGGCCCCGGTACTTCTCGATCCACTCCGGCGCGACGTGGTGCGGTGCGTGGGTGGCACCGAGGGCGAGGTAGACGAAGAACGGGCGGTCCGGCATCAGCGCCTTCTGCTGGTTGACCCAGGAGCACGCGTGGTCGACGAGGTCCTCCGTGAGGTGGTAACCCTCCTCGGCCGTGGCCGGTGGCTCGATCGGGGTGGTCCCGTCGTAGAGCGCGGGATCCCACTGGTTGTTCTCGCCTCCGATGAAGCCGTAGAACTTCTCGAATCCGCCACCGCCCGTCGGCCAGGCGTCGAACGGGCCCATCGGGGAGGTCTGCCAGACCGGCACCTCGTGACACTTGCCGAACTGCGCCGTCGAGTAGCCGTTCAGACGCAGCGTCAGGGCGAGCGGAGCCTTCGTGTTCGACCGCAGCGAGCTGTTCCCCGGAGCGGACGTGGCCGTCTCGGTGATGCTGCCCATGCCCACCGAGTGGTGGTTGCGGCCCGTGAGCAGTGCCTGCCGGGTGGGCGCACACAGGGCCGTCGTGTGGAACCGGTTGAGCCGCAGCCCACTGCCCGCCAGCCGCTCCGCGGTCGGCGTGCGGCACGGACCGCCGAAGGCGCTCGATGCTCCGAAGCCGACGTCGTCGAGCAGGATCACGACCACGTTCGGCGCTCCCTCGGGGGGCAGGAGCGGCTCGATCGGCGGGTAGGACGTGGCCGGATCCTTCGCGTCGTACGTCGTGAGGCCGGGCGCTGGGCGGTCCGGTATCGGGAGCATGGTTCGGGCATGCCGGTCGGGACGCATGGCGGTTCCTCCGCTGGAAGCCGGGTGGGTGCCTCAGACGGTATGGAGCCCGCATGCGCGGCCACATCACGCGGACCGCGTGAAACGCCACCCGCGCGGCCGGGCGACGCGCCGCATGAACCCGACCGTCAAGTTGCTCCGCACCCCGGCCGGCCGCACTATCGTTGACGGGTGAGCCACGTGCCGGGCACGGCGTCGGCGAACGGGGGGCTCGAACGCCTTCTCCGTGAAGCCAAGTTCGACGTGCCGCGCCCGCTGGACGCAGCGGTCAGCCGGGCCGTGTTGATCGACGCCGCGATCCGGAGTGGGCAACGCATCGTGAGCGTGACCGCGCCCCCGGGGTACGGCAAGTCGACGCTCCTGGCCCAGTGGGCCCACCGTGACGCCCGGGCGGTGGTGTGGGTCTCTCTCGACAGCTGGGACGACGATCCCCTCAGCCTCCTCGTCGTGCTGGCTTCCGCGTTCGGCACAGTGGACGGCGCTCCACTGGGTCTGGCACAGGACATGCTCGGAGCCGGCGTGTCCGCACTCGGACGCGCCGCTCCGCGCCTCGCAGCCGTGATAGCAAGGTTCGACGAGCCGTTCCTGCTCGTCCTGGATGATCTGCAGGTGCTACGTTCCCCGGCCTGCCATGACGTGCTCGGCCTGGTGATCGACGCCATCCCACCGGAGTCGCAGGTCGTCATCGCGAGCCGGTACGAACAGCCCCACCTACCGCGGCTCCGCGCCCAGGCCAGAGCGGTCGAGATCGGCGCATCCGACCTCGCCATGGACGTCGCAGGGACGGAGAAGATCTTTGCGACGACCCGGGTGGCTGCCTCGCGCGAGACCCTGGAGGCCATCACCGAACGGACTGAGGGGTGGCCGGTCGGGATCTACCTCGCGTCACTGATCGCCCGGCATGACCATGACGGGACGGCCATGGTGTCCGGTGACGACCCGTACGTCGCCGACTACCTGCAGCGCGAGGCCTATCTGCGGTTCCCGGCCGATACCCGGCGGTTCCTGCGTCGCACGGCCGTGCTTGAGTCGATGTCCGCATCACTGTGTGACGCCGTGCTCGGGGGGCACGACGCGCGGCGGCTGCTGCGGCACTTCGAGGCCTCGAGCCTGTTCCTGATCCCGCTGGACAGGCACCGTGAGTGGTTCCGCTATCACGCCCTGTTCCGCGAGTTCCTGCTCGGTGAACTCCTGACGGCCGAACCCGACCTGAGCGACACCCTCAGACTGCGCGCGGCCGACTGGTACGAGGCCCACGGCCTCCCCCATCGGGCGGTGGAGGTGCTGCTGCCCACGCCGCACCGGGACCGCTGCATCCGGCTCGTGACTCGCGTCGTGATGTCACTGTTCCAGTCCGGGCGGCTCTCCACGGTCGACCGCTGGTTGGCTGCCCTCGGGCCCGACGCCATCGCGGGCTACCCGCCGCTCGCCGTGCTCGCCGGATACGTCGCTCTCTACCAGGGGCACGCGGCCGAGGCCGAGCGCTGGGGTGAGATCGTCGACCGCGCCTCCTTCGAGGGCGAGAGTCTCGACGGTTCCGCCTCGTTCGCCTCCGCCCGGTCGATGTTCCGCGCCGTCCGATGCCCGGACGGCCCCGAGCAGATGCTCGCGGACGCCCAGTTCGCGATCGACAGCGAGCCGCGACTGAGCACATGGCGCGACACCGCCCTCGCCCTCGGCGGCGAAGCCGCGCTGCTGGTCGGGGACGTCGCCGCAGCAACCGACCACTTCACCTCGGCCGTCGCGGCAGCAGACGTCGGGGGCAACGCAGATGCCCTGGTACTGAGCGAGGCCCGGCTCGCACAGGCGGCCATGGACGCCGGCCGATGGGAGGACGCCCGGCCGCGGGTCGCGCACGCGGCGAGCGAGATCGCCATGCACCGGATGGAGGACTACCCGACCAGCGCGCCTGCCTTCGCTGCGGCCGCTCGACTCGCGGTGCACGACGGCGACCTGACGACCGCACGCCGCGAACTGACCCGCGGCATGCGGGTCCGTGTGTCCTGCACATTTGCGTTCCCGACGCTCGCGGTGCGGACCAGGCTGAACTTCGCGCGGACGAGTTGGGCTCTCGGTGACAACGTGACCGTGCGACATCTCCTCCGCGAGATCGATGACCTGATGCTGCATCGGCCCAACCTCGGAGTGCTGGGCGACGAGGTCCTGGAGTTCCACAAGAACTTCGAGGCCCGTCCCACCAGCGCCGTCTCCGACGGCGTGATGTCGCCACTCTCCCCTGCGGAACTCCGGCTGCTTCCGTACCTTCAGACGTATCTGACGATCCGCGAGATCGCGGAACGGCTGTTCATCTCCCGGAACACCGCCAGCACCGAGATCGGGGCGATCTACCGCAAACTCGGCGTCTCCTCGCGCGGCGACGCCGTGCGACAGGCAATCGCCCGGGGCCTGCTCGGCGAGTGAGCCTCACTCCTGATCCATGCCGAACATATCCAGCCCGAGCGCCAACGCCACCTTTGAGGCCGCGGCCACCGCGATCGGTAGACCCACTATCGGGGTCACCACAGCGAGGACGTCGACGATCTCCGCCGTGGTCGCCCCTGCCGAGACCGCATCATCGACCTCGCTGCCATAGCTCGGCTCGGCACCGCCGACGGCGAACAGGGCAGCCAGCCGGACGAGGGCCACCGTCCTGGGTTCAAGCGCGGTCGGTGGCACCGCGAGTTCGGTCTCGAGATTCGCGTCGTTAAGGGCGAAGCGGCGCAATCGGTCGTTGTAACTCACTCCAGACCCCTTGTTCAGGTGCCGGGCCTAGGTCGGCACCATGGCTGCTGCACGCATTCACACATGCAGACCACCTCCACCGCATCACGCGGATCGGATGAACTGGCGCCCGCTGTCAACTTCATGTGTTCTGCGTGACGACAGCCCAGGTTGGGTCGGTCGAACCTTGGCTCACGCGGCCGACGCCGCGCCCAGATGGACGAAAGGAACTCCGGTGAACAGTTTCATGGAATGGTTCTGGCTGATGGTCTGGTGGTTCGCTTTCGTGATGTACCTGGTGGTCCTGTTCCAGATCATCGCGGACCTCTTCCGAGACCGAGAGCTCAACGGCTGGCTCAAGGCGTTGTGGATGATCTTCCTGATCATCCTCCCGTTCCTCGCCGGCGCGATCTATCTCATCGCCCGCGGACGTGGGATGGGGCAACGTCAAGCCGAGCAGATGTCCGCGAGCCGCGCCGAGACCGACGCCTACATCCGCAACGTGGCAGCCTCGACCCCGGCCGCTTCTCCGACTGCTCAGGTCAGCGAGGCGAAGGCCCTCCTCGACAGCGGGGCGATCGATGAACGTGAGTTCGCCGTCCTCAAGGCGAAGGCGCTCGCCTGAGCGTAAACCTGCCGACCGTGGACCCGCCGGCACGCGTCAGACCCGCAGAACCGCCGTGAAGGTCCGCCCGTAGGCTTCCCGCGTGTCCGCGACCACCGAGGTGCCGCCGGTCACCTGACCCACCGTGACGCCGTCGTCGGCGCGCTCCAGGCCACGGTCGCGGCCGCGGATCACCACCTGCACCCGATCACGCGTCATCGTCGGGTCGGAGATGGCGACCTCCAGGCGGCGACCGCTCTGGCGCAGCAGCACCGAGGCCGGGCCGTCGATGGTCAGGCGCTCCGCCTGATGCCGGCCGTCCGTGAAGGTGTTCGCGGCCACGATGCCGAGGTCGGTGTGCGTGATCGCCTGCACGTCTGTGGTGTTCGCGAGGACCTGCACCGGGCCGTCGGCGTAGCCGGCCAGCTGGTCGGCCTGCGCGTTCGGCACGAGTGCGTAGGCGAGCGCGTGTTCGCCGTCGGCCGGGTGCGCCACCGACACCGTGACGACGTCCTTGGTCACCGAAGTGTTCGGGTTCGAGACACGGACCGCGCGTCGGCTGCGGGTCACCCGCTCCACGTCGACCGTCATCTCCTGCTCGTCGAGCAGGACGTACCCGACGGCGGTCTGCTCGCCCGGGTTCTCCCAGCGCACCCACGCGAGCGGCCCGACGCCGTCACCGGTCCATGGCGTCCCGTCCGCGAGCGCACCCGTGACCGCGACCCCGTCCGCGGGCTCGGCGATCCGGCTCTCGAGCGTGGTCACCGCGGACCGCCCGGCCCGACCGGAGATACCGGCGGCCAGCACGACGATCTCGTCGTCGAGCATGAACCACGACTTCGTCGCGCCCGCGTTCGGGTATGTGACGAAATCGTCGGGGAGGACGCCGGCTCGCTTGTCGACGTGGGCGACGTCATCGGACAACACCATCGCGGCCGCCCCGTAGGTTCCGAGGGTCACTCCCCCGGACTGGGGGTTCGTCCCGCGCGGGAAGTACACGTAGGTGTTCTGCGACTCGGACGAGGACGTGAACTCGAGTGGGTGACCGGGATTCTCGTACCAGAATTGTCCGTACAGCTCCGGCACGGTCCTGCGTTCGCCGTCCGGGGCGGTCACGCCGGAGAGCCGGTACGGGGAGACGGCGGTGTAGTAGTCGACGCCGAACGCGCGGGTCTGGTCCTGGCCGGCCAGGTACAGGTAGTGCGCGCCGTCACCCTGGAACCAGGGCATGAGGTTCTCGCCGTTCATGTACTCGTACTTGCTGATCCGGTCCGAGGAGCGGGCGAGCGCGAACGCGTAGCCGGGGCGCCGGTGCACCGTCTTGTCCATCGCGTTGAACGCGACGTTGCGCTCCGCGGCGTTCAGATCCGCGGCCGGGACCGTCGCGTCGGCGAGGATGTCGGCGAACCGGACCACGCTCACGGGCGAGGCGAACGAGTTCGGCTCGAGGGAGACCGGGGACGAGTCGTTCAGGAACTTCAGGTAGCCCTTGAGGGCCACCGCGTCGTCACCGGCGGCGTACCCGGCGAGGTCGACGACGGCCTCCGCGACGGCGCGAACGTCCACGTAGCCGGTGGTGGTCCGGGAGACTGCTCGGCCCTTGACGACCTCCATCATCCAGCCCTCGAAGATCAGCGGCGCGAAGCCGTTCGTCACCCAGGCCTGCACCACGGAGACCAGATCGGCACCGCCCGCGGAGGTTGCGCCGTCGAGCATCTTGATCGTCTGGGCGATCCGGCCGAGCAGGACCTTGCCGTAGGACCCGGTGTAGGCGACCGAGTGGTGCTGGATGAAGGACCCGTCGGCGTAGTAGCCGTCCGTGTTGCCGTGCTGGAGGTGGTACGGGTCGATGGTCGCGAACACGGTCGACTGATCGGCGATGGCCTTGCCGATCCGGGCGTCGTCACCGAGCAGCGCCCCCTGGAGGAAGCGGTTCGTGGTGATGTCGGCCAGGTTCGCGCCGGTGTGGAACCTGGAGTCCAGGTCGACGTCGCCGTCGATGCCGTTGCGCAGGTATGCGTCCATGGTGGCGACGTACGTCCCGACGAGTTCCGGGCGGTACGCGGCGACCTGCTCGGCGAGCAGCACGAACGTACGGGTCGCGTGCGACGGGAAGCCGATCTCCCAGTTGTGCCAGTTGCCGTAGTAGCCGGCCGACTGGTCCCCGACGTAGTTCGCGTGCAGCCACTCGAGCCCGTCGATGACGCGGCGCTGCACCTCGACGTTCCCGACCAGGTCGGTGTCGTCGCCGGTCACCCCGTCGGTCCGCGTGGCCACGGCGATCTGGAGCAGCCGGTTGTAGGACTGCGTGATGTTGGCGTCGTTCTCGCCGAGCGGCACGCCGGCGAACAGCTCGTCCGGTCCGGCCTGGTCCAGCTGGGTGAGGTAGGTCCGTGCCGTGGTGTGGATCGCGGCGAGTTTCACCGCGGCCTCCGGGCGGGCGTTCACCTCCGCCGTGCCGGCGAGGATCGCGACCGTGTTGGCGAGCAACCGGGCGTGGTCGGTGGCCTCGTCGGCGAGCGCACGCAGCGGTAGGCCGACGGTCAGCAGGCCGGTGGCCGGGATCAGGGCAAGGACATGGCGGCGGGACAACTCAGGCATAACGGGTCTGCTCCAGACATCGAGTCGTCCGAGCAGTCAACCAGGATCCGCCGCATGCGTCGAGGCCCCATCGCACGGAACGCGTCCCGGACGATCCGCCTGGCGGCCGTGGGCGGGCGTCCCCCACCCACGGCCATCGGCCCAGCTCAGGCGTGCAACGAGAAGCCGGCCGTCCAGCTGATCTTCTCCGAGGCAGCGAGGGTGAGTTGCAGGAAGCCGATCGACTCGAGCTCGCGGGCCCGCTTCAGCGAACCGGCGTCGACGGCCTTGACGCCACCGGCGGTGAGGACGGCGTTCAGGGCACCCTTGGCGGCGTCGTCGTCCCCCGCGATCAGGACCGTTGTCGGCACGCCACCGACTGTCCTGGATGACAGGGTCGCGGCGAAGTTCGTGTTGAACGCCTTGAGGATCGTGGCATCCGGCAGCTGCGCGGCGAGCTGCTGCGCGGCCGATGAGTCGGCCGGCACGGTGAGGGAGTCGAACGTCTCGAAGTTCAGCGGGTTGGAGATGTCGACGACGGTCCGGCCGGCGAGCTTGGCGCCGTGGGTCGCGACGATCTCGGCCTGGGCGTGCACCGGGACGGCGAGGATGACGATGTCGCCGTTGATGTCCTGTGTATCGCGGTCGACGAACTCGACGTCGTTGCCCCCGGCCGTGACGATCGAGGCGATCGCGGTGCCCATGTTGCCCTTGCCGACGATGCTGATGGTGCTCATGTGAATGTCCCTCTCGTAGAACGGTGATGGCGTCTTGGGTGCGGCGTCCTCTCCATCATGCGTGCGCATTACTTGAAGTGTCAACTATTCAGCACGGTGTGCTGCGTCACTCGCCGGCCCGAACGAAGCGCACCCCCGTTCGGTCGCCACTTGAGCGACCGAACGGGGGTGCTGGGACTGGGCCGAGACCCGTCGTCAGCGGGTCTGGCGGCGACGCCGCGTCACGAGGAACGCACCCGCTCCGAGCAGGAGGAGCGCCGCCCCGGCGAGCAGGCCCGCGTCGGAGCCGGTCACCGGGATCTGGGTCTCCCCGTCCGCCGGCGACGGCGGGATCGGGTCGAAGACGTTCGTGACCGTCACCGATGCCTGCCCCGGCTCCGTGGTGCCCGCCAGCGGCACCGCCGCGGTGGCACCATCGGTCGTCGCGCTCGACGTGCCCTCGACCGCGACCGTGATCGAGGTGCCGTCGGCACCTCCGGTCACCGTCTCGGTGAGCTCACAGTCGGCCCCGACCGGGAGGTCGGCATAGGTCGCGGCCAGCGCGTCCGGCGCCTGCAGCACCCGCACCGCACCGCCGGGGACCTCGATCTCCGTGCCGACGCCGTCGACCATCCAGGTGCACTGCAGCGCGACCTCGAACCGGCCGTCGGAGCCGCTTGCGGCCCAGTCGCCGTCGATCTCCTTGACGACGTCCAGGGAGGTCAGGTCGAAGACGTTGGTCAGGGTGACCGTGGCGACCTCGTCGCCATCGCCCGGGTCGGGGATCGTGACGAGCCCGTCGGCCGGGGCGATCGTGGCGCTGGTCGCGCCGCCGGTGGCGGTCTCGGTGACCACGCACTCGCTGCCGACGAGCAGGTTCTCGACGGTCGCCGAGTACCCGTTCGCCGCGCTCAGGGTCACGGTGCCATCGTTCGGGAGGTCGATCGTGACCCGTTCGCCGCCGGAGTCCCAGGTGCAGGTGGCCCGGGCGGTGAACGGTCCGCCGCCCCAGAGCTCGGCCCCGTCGCCCTCGACGACCTTGACGATCTCGAGCGCGCCGAGCCGGAACGTGTTCGTGGCGGTCACCACGGACTCGCCCACGCCCTCGTCGCCCGCGCTGATCGTGGTGACGCCGTCCGCCGGGTCGATGACGCTCACGTTCGCGCCGCCGGTCGCGGTCTCGGTGACCACGCACTCCGTGCCGGCCGGGTAGGTCCCGAACGTGCGGTCGGTGTTCGCGTCGAGTTGGAACTCGGTGTCCAGCAGGACCTGGTCGCCCGCGTAGGTGCACACGGCCGTGAAGGTGAACGGTCCGGCGCCGTAGGCGTCCGCCCCGTCGCCGTCGACCACCTTGACCACGCGCAGGATGCCCGCGTCGTAGCCGTTGGTGAACGTGACCTCACCAGGTGTCGCGCCGACCTGCACCGCGCCGCTGCCATCACCGTTGTCGGTCACGCCGGTGCCGACGATGACGATGTCGTCCGCGAGCGCGCTGCCGACCTCGGTGACGACGCAGAGCGCGCCGGCCGGGATCGTGTTCGCCGGGGCCACGTAGGTCTCACCGGCGGCCAGCGTGAACGCCACCTCGGTGACGCCGGAGCCGAACGTGACCGGGGTGCCGAGCGCACTCTCGCAGGTGAGGGTGAAATCGAACGGCCCGAAGTCGCCCTCGCTCGCCTCGGTCTCGACCAGCTTCGTCACGGACAGGCCGGTGAAGGCGTAGTCGTTCGTGATCGTGGCGATCTGCGCGGCGGGCACGTCCTGTCCGACGGCGGTGGGTGCGCTCACGTCGAGCGTCACCGGGGTGCCGGTGCGGCTGGTCTCACCGAAGCTGCCCACCGCGCCGGTCTCGGTGACGGTGCACTCGGCGCCGACCGGGATGCCGTCGACCCGCTGGGTGTAGCCGTTGGCGTCGCCCAGTTCGACGACCTCGTGCTCGCCGAGACCGAGCTCGACGCCCTCGACGGTGCAGCGCAGGTCCGCGGTGAACTCGTCCGGGGCGTAGGCCGTGGCCGGGCCGGTGACGAGCTTGTCGATCTCGATGGCGCCGAAGACCAGGTGCACCCCGACGCGGGACGGTGCGACCTTGCTGTAGCCGCTCGCCCCGGTGTTGAGGAACTTCACGCCGAACTGGTTCCACGCGAAGGAGTCCACGGCGGGAACGTCCGACGGTGCGCCGTCGGCGTTGGTCGCCGAGGCGGGCACGTTCACCGAGGAGTAGGTGACGTCCACGAACTGACCCGGGCTGAACACCCCGGCTGCCGTGGTCGAGAAGTCCACGACGATCCGCAGACCGGTGACCGCGGCCCAGTCGGTGTCGTCGGCGGCCGGGGTCCACTCCTCACCGTTCTGCTCGCACACCTCCTGGTTCGTCAGGTTCGCCCAGGTCCCCACGCAGACTCCGGCGCTGGTGGTGACCTCCACGGTGGTGGTGGCTCCCTCCGGCGCGGTGACCAGCAGGTCGTCGAGGAGCTCGGGACGGTACACGGAGCCGCGGGACGTGCCCGAGATCAGCTGCTGGTCGCCGACGTTCGGCAACTGGTCGAAGATCGTGAGCTCCTCGACCGTGACGGTGCCGGCGTTCAGCGTGCGCAGCACCCATTCGTCGGTGCCGCCGATCATGCTGTTCGCCGCACACGGGGTACGGAAGTAGTCCCCGCCGGTGGCGCTCAGGTTCTGGCTGCACACGGCGCTCGGGTTGAGCGGGTTGATCGCTCCGGCGAGCTCGCCGCGCACGCCCTTGACCGTGAAGAGGTTGGGCCCGGGCGCCGGGGACACGTAGTCCGTGGTGCCGCAGGTGGTGCCGTCCTGCGCCCAGGCATCCGTGATCGGCACGCCCGCCACCATGTTCGCGCACGAGGCCAGCTCCTCGGCGGTCCGCACGGTCATCGTGTTCTCAGCTCGCTGACCGGCGGACAGGCCGGGCTGGAGCTCGAACAGCAGCCTGATGGTGAACGTCTCACCCGGTGTCATCCGGTTGCCGCCGTCCGGCCAGGTGAAGATCAGCTCCTGCCCGTCCTGGGTGACGCTCACGTCATCGGAGAGCAGGCCGTCCGGGTCCGGCGTGTAGACAGGCTCGTCGCCGAGATACAGCAAGGACGAGGGCAGCGCGTCCCGGAGTTCGGTGACGGTGAGGTAGCCGGTGCCGGTGTTGGTGAAGGTCAGGTCCCACGGCACGAGCGCGCCCGGGCTGGCGAACCGGTCGCCGTTGTTGGCGAGCTTGTTGACGGCGATCTGGTGGACACCGGCCGACAGCGAGATGACGGCGTCGGTGGTCCGTTCCGGGGACGCCTCACCGTTCAGGCGGTCGCTGACGGCGGTGACCGTGTTGGTCACGGTGCCCTCCAGCAGAACCGGATCCTCGGTGCCGTAGTGGTTCTCGCGCAGCTGGACCGTGAACGCTGCGGTGGCCGACCACTGCGGCGCCGGGAGCTGATCGGAGAAGAACGAGCCGTCGGCCCGGGAGAAGACGAACCGGATACCCTGCACGTCGGCGTGGGCGTCGGCCCCGATCGGCAGGGCCGCGTCGGCGACCGCGACGGGTTCGCCCTCGATCCAGGTGTTCTCGCCGTCCGGCCCGAACGGGCCGTAGAGATCCACCCGCACCCGGTCGGCACCGGCCGGAGCGACGACGTCGCCGAGCCCGGTGAAGGCGAAGGCGCTCCAGAACTCCGGCGACGTGGTCACATCGTCGGTCACGGTGACCTGCGCCGGGGAGAGGGTGCTGACCGGGTCCACGCCCTGGTTGGCGCCGAGGGTCACGGTGACCGGGGCGTCCCGCGTGGGCTCGGTGAGGGCCGCCGGGGCGACGGTCTTCGTCGGACCTACGTTGATGTCACCCCCGGTGAGCTGCACCGGGGCGGCGGCCTGGTCGCCGGTGGGGGTGCCCTCGGCCAGGATCGGGTCGTAGGACTGGGCGAACACGCGGTTCGGCACGTCCAGCCGCGCTCCGGCGGCAACCACCTGGTCGGCCCCAGAGCTGCGCAGGGTGGTGCGCGCCCGCGCGTCGATCGTCACCGTGAGCCGGTTCGCTGCGGTGATCGTGCCGCCGGTCGAGGCGGGATCGGTGCCCTGGAAGGTCACCGAGATGCCGACGACGTCCGCGAGATCCGCGGCGCTCATCGCGTTCACCGCGGCGGCGGTGCTCTGCTCGCTCAGGTAGCCGGCACCGTCGTGGCGCAGCAGCCAGACGACGCTGGCGGACAGGTCGACCTGGTCCGGGACGGAGGTCCCGATGCGGACCGCGGTCACGTCGAACCGGTCGAACGGGTTGCCGATCCCGGCGTCGCCGAGCCAGTCGACGTTGGCCGTGAACGGGTCCGCCGTGGCGCCGGCCGCGGTGGCCGGGCTCTGACACACGGAGACCTCGTCGGCGTCGGTGCAGGCGGGCGGGTCCGTGACGCGCACGTAGGAGGCGCGCGCCACCGAGTCGCTGTTCGCGGTGATCGTGAACGTCGTCGCGGGATAGCTGTCCGCCGGGGCGCCGGCGACCGGCACGTACAGGTTCGTGTTGGGCGCCGCCGTCTTCGCCACGGCCACACCCGGGCCGTAGTCGACCACGACGATCGTGTCGTCGGCGGTGTCCGTCGCCGCGGTGCCGCCGCCGACCGGCGTGGCGGCCAGCAGGGCGGTGTTGTTCACGACGCCGGGATCGGGGGTGTTGTAGGTCGCCTCGCCGGTGACCCACTCACCGCCGGGGCGCATCTGGTCGCGGACCTGCCAGGCCATCGTGAACACGCGGTCGGGTCCGGCGAAGCCGACACCGGAGCCGACGGCGGGGGCGTACGGGTCGTAGGCCGGACCGGTCTGGCTCGCCGCGGCCCGGGCGGGGCCGTTCTCCGTGAGTGTGAGCCTGACCCCGGTGGTGTCGGCTCGCTCGTCATCGCTGAGCGCGTGACCGACGAACGCGCCGTTCTGGATCCAGCCACCGCCCGGCGCGGGGACGCTCACCCAGGCGCCTGCGCGGTACAGCTCGACGTCGGTGATCAGGTCGTAACGCAGCTGCCAGCCGTTGCTGTAGGGGTCGCTGCTGGCCGCGATGCGCTCGATCCGGACGAGGTCGAACGCCTCGAAGACCGAGTCCGCCGGCGTGGCGGGGTTCGTCGGGTCGCTGATCTGCACGGTCCCGTAGCCGCTGCCCACGGACCAGGACAGGTTCGTGGAGCGCTGCTCGCTCGACTGCGCAGGGACCGAGTCCTGGTTCCAGGACTTCTCGATCCCGACCGGTCCGGTGCCGGGGTCGGACTCGACGGTCGCGACGCCCTCGCCGACCTCGGAGTCGGAGATCTCGGTGCCGACCTCGGTCTGACCCGAGCCGTCCGCGGTGGCGACATTCGCGTAGTCGGTCGCGTCCTCGGGGATGTCCGCACCGGAGCGCAGGGTGTCCCGGGCCTGCGCGGAGAAGTACGGCGTCACCGTGGTGTCGGACGGGAAGCCGGTCGCGTTGTCGAAGATGAACCGGATCCCGGTCAGGTCCGTGATGTCCGTGCCCGCAGGCAACGCGTCCTGGATCTCCGCGGTCGTCATCGCGGCGAGGAACGGGCCGTCCTGAGCCACGAAGACCTTGAGCTCGATCCAGCTCCCGTCCGCGCTCTGGACCTCGATGGTCAGGGCGGTGTTGCCGGGCACCTGCGTCGGGGCGACGGAGGAGAGGTCGAACGCGTCCCAGAAGTCGCCGTCGGCGCCGGTGGCCGCGTCCTCGACCACGATCTGGGTCGCGGTCACGTAGTCGGAGGTGGTCGTCAGGTTCGTCTCGAGTGCGGTGACGACGCTCTCGCCGGGCTGCACGCTCGCCGACGGCCGCACCGACTTCGCGAGGGTGATGTCGATCGCCGGGTAGACCAGGGTCAGGGTCGAGGAGTCGGAGTCGTTCTCGGTGAGCCCGTTCGGCGCTACGACCCGGGCGTCGACGGTGTTCGTGGTGTCGAGGGTCTCGCCCTCGGCGACCGCGTCCTCGGACGTCTGGATGAGGACGTCGAACACGCTGGTCGCACCGGAGGTGATGCCGCCGGCCTCGGCGGTGAAGACGACCTCGAACCCGGAGATCGGGCCGCTCGGGCCTGTTGGCACGGCGCCCTGGGCGAACGTGATGGTCTCGGGGTCGCCGCCGTCGAGCGGGTGGTAGATCACCTGAGCAGAGGTGGCGCCGACCGGCCAGGAGGGCGCGGTGGTGAAGCCGCCGAACGTGATGGTCTGTGTGAAGTAGCCGAGGTCGGAGACGCGCAGCTCGTCGACGCCGCCGGCGGATTCGTTCGTGACGCCGATCGTGGCGGTGGCCTCGTCGCCCGAGGCGATCCGGTTCGGGCTGATGTCCTTGTCGGTGCTCACGCCGAGCTGGAGGGGCCGCACGACGTAGTCGGCGTTCGCCGTGTCGGTGGCCGGGTCCCGGCCGTCGACGGCGGCCTCGGCACCGACCACGTTGGTCACCGGGTGCGTGGCCGTGGACAGGTCGCCGCCACTGTCGCGGTCGGTCGCACGCTGGGACAGCCCGAGGCCCACGGTGGCGACCGCGTCCTGCGCGATGGCGGCGCCGGCGTAGGTCAGCCGGACGCCACCGACATCGGCGGCGTCGACGCCGTCGGGCAGTTCGGCCGTGCCGGCGGCCTCCCCCAGCTGCCACGCCCAGGTCCCGTCGGCCTGCTGGACGTAGACGTCCACCCGGACGGTGTCGGCGCCGGCGGGCAGGCTCGCGTCGGTGAACCCGGTGAAGTCGGTGATGGTGAACGGGTTGCTCGGGTCGAGGGTGGCCGCGCCGTCCACGGCGGCGGCGGGCTCGGTGAGCACGAGGGTCTCGACCGGGCCGTTCGAGGTGTTCGTGATGCTCAGGTCGATCGTGGAGGGCGCCCCGGGCTGGAAGGTCTGCTCGGACGGGCTCCACGCCTTCGTGACATCGACGTCGATGATCTCCGGCACCCGGATCGTCACGGTCGCGTCGTCGGTGTCCGGGTTGGAGTTCGTGGCCTCGGTGTTCGCGGTGTTGGTGACGACGTGGTCGCCGGGACCGACGGTGGTGGGCACCTGGAGGGTGATCGTGACGGACAGGGTCAGGCCGTTCTCCAGCCCTGTCCCGACCGGGCTGACGACGGGGCCGGTGAAGTCCACCCGAAGGTGGGTGTCGGCGGTGACCTCGGCGGGTGCGACGGAACTCGCAGCGCCGTCGACCGTCCAGGTGACCTCGCGCGGGATGGAGCTCTCGTTCGGCGCGATCGCGACGTCCTGCACGGTGTAGCCGGCCAGCTCGGGCGGCAACGAGTCCGTGAGCCGAGCGTCCAGGCAGGACGCCTCGGAGCAGTTCACGCTGATCGTGTATGTGAAGGTCTGGCCCGGGGAGACCACCTCCGGCGCGACCGTCTTGTTCACGGTCAGGTACTGCGGATCGCCCGGGGCCGCGAGCGCGGCTCCCATGCCCAGGCCGGCCAGCGGTGCGGCGAGCACGACGGCAAGCACCGCAGCCCAGATCAGACGCCACCTGGTGATGGCGCGCGAACGGTATCCCTGCATGACTATCTCGCTCCTGCTCATGCCCGCGACGGCGGGCCCCCTGCCGATGGGCCCCACGGCGCGATGGCACGACAGGGACCGGGTCCAAGGCGAGTCTCGGCCGGAACAACCGCGCACCGGCCGGATCCGCGCGAACTGTCGCGGACTCGCGCGCGCAGAGTCGCCGCGGCGGCGCGGCTAGGGAGCGAGCGTGCCGGCGCGGTACGCGCCGGGCAGGCAGCCGACCTCGGCGCGGAAGACGCGTCGGAACTGGTCCGGGCCGCCGAACCCGCTGCGTCGGGCGACTCCCGCGAGGTTCAGGTTCGGCCGGGCGGCGAGCAGCGCCTTTGCGGCCATCACCCGTCGCGCACGGATGATCCGCGCCACGGTCTCGTCCGTCCCCGCGAACGCCTCGTGCAACGACCTGACGCTCATCCCGAGTCCACCCGCGACGTCCGGTGCGCTCAGGTTCGGATCGGCGAAGTGGACGTCGACGTACGCCCGAGCCCGGGCCCGTACCTCGGCGCTCCGGTCGGCGGGTGCGGCATCGACTGCCATGACACCCATCACGAGCTCGCGCAGCGCGCCCTCGGCCCATCCGGCGGCAACGACGTCGAAGGGCTGCACCGGCGGCTCGACGAGGGCATCGGCGAGGGCACGGCCGGCGTCCGCCAGTGGCACCAGCCGATGCAGACCCGGGCGGACGAGGTCCGGCTCCGGGTGCGGAAGCCCGATCAACAGGACGCTGCTGACCTCGTTGAAGTGGATCGCGCAGAAGCCGTCCGGAGGCACGACCACGAGATCCCCGGGGTGCAGGTCCGCGGCCCCCCCATCGCCGACAACCCGCGCGCTGCCCTCGGCGAGGTAGACCGTCATGGCGACCTGCCGGTGCGGGCCCTTCGTCGGGAACATGGTCAGAGTGACCGGATCGCCGGAGTACCGGGCGACGAGCAGGTGCGCCGAGCGATAGCCGCGCAGATGGCGACCGGCTGCCGCCGCGCCGTCGGGCTCGTGCGCCTCGACGGCCCACCCGTCCATCGGATGCAGCGCACGCATGGATAGGTTCAGCCAGTCCGGACAGGGGTCGGTGCCCCTGCAGTGGCAGGTCTCGTACCAGCGGACCGCGGCACCGACCTCGACTATGTCAGCCGTGCACGACGGCACGGCACGCCCTGCCCAAGCGCACATGCGAGGGACGGTACCGATCCGCCGCCCGCCGGTGGGCAGGATCGGGTATGACCCCGATCACACCGGGTCAGCGGCCGCCGGTCCCCCGTCCACGGCACCGGGCTCATCCCGGAGCTCCACGGTGAGGTGGACGTAGCCACGGACCAGTTCGGCGTCGAGAACCGTCGGCGCGCCCAGCCGCGGGTCCAGCAGGAACCGGACGGTGGTCCCGGTGCCGGTTTCGGGCGGCAGCTCGACCAGATCGCTCGACGGGACGCCGTGGTGGTAGCGCTGGGTCCAGGACCCCGCACTGCGACGGTTCGTGTGCTCGAGCCACCGGCTCAGGGCCGCGACGGTGGACATGCCGCGGCGGGGCAGTCCGTCGGGCAGGAGCGGCGGCTCAGCCGCGTCGAAGAACCGGACGTCCTCGGTCGCCATGACGGGCTTGCGGATCATTCGGCCGCGGTCGTCCCGGCGGGTGTCCGTGCCACGTCCGTCGTCGGCCACGGAGACCGACCCGTCCCGGTGCCGGGTGATCACGGCAGCCCCGGCACGGCCGAGGGCCGCTGCCTCCTCGTCCGCGTACGCGAGCACCTCCAGCACGCAGTGCTGCACGCCGCCTGCGAGGTAGGTCTGCGGGTTCGCTCGGATCGTGGCCAGGTGGGCGCGGTCGACGGCGATCGACCAGTCGTGCGTGGTGACCTTCCATCGGTCCGGGCGGTCGTCCATGCGGACCCCTTCTGCGGTTCGTGAACTGGCCGTCCAAGACGGCATCGCGACGCTCTGGAACCCGACCTTATCTGCCCCTTGCGCGATCACTACTGAGTGCTACTATCTACCGGTAGTCAGCACCACTGAGTAGCGAAAGGAGGAACGTCATGGGCAGACAGATGACCGAGATGCTGAAGGGCACGCTCGAGGGCATCGTCCTCGGAATCCTGGCCGGGCAACCGGCCTACGGATACGAGATCACGGCGCGGCTGCGGGAGCAGGGCTTCTCCGACATCGTCGAGGGAACCGTCTACGCACTGCTGGTCCGGATCGAGCAGCGCGGCCTCGTCGACGTGGTGAAGGTCCCGTCCGAGAAGGGCCCGCCACGCAAGGTCTACTCGCTGAACGCGCAGGGCAGCGAGTACCTCGAGGAGTTCTGGAGGACCTGGAACTTCCTCGCAGAACGGATCGAACAGCTTCACCACCACACCGAACAGCCACACACAGAAGGAGATTGATCATGGTCGCCAAATGGATCGAGGCCCTCACGGGGTCGCTTGAGCAGAAGAAGCAGTACAAGCAGGACAAGGCGCGGATCGAAGCCCTCCCCGAACCGTACGCAACCGCGGCGAAGGCGATGCACCGCTACTTCATGTACTACGGGGGCGTCACCGACGGCGACACCCTCATGACGATGTTCGGCGACCTCGCCGACCTGTGGGAGCGCGCCGCCGTCGACGGGACGCCGGTGCGGGAGATCGTCGGCGACGACCCGGTCGAGTTCGCCGAGACCTTCGCGCAGTCGTATGCCGGTCAGCGGTGGATCGACAAGGAGCGTTCGCGCCTGACCAAGGCGATCGAGGACGCCGAGCGAAAGGAACAGGGTTGACCATGGAATCAGCCATCAGAGTGCAGGGCATCGAGAAGTCGTTCAAGGACCTGCACGTGCTGCGCGGCGTCGATTTCGACGTGAAGGCGGGCAGCATCTTCGCGCTGCTCGGCTCGAACGGCGCAGGCAAGACCACCCTCGTGCGGATCCTGTCGACGCTGTTGAAGGCCGATACGGGCACCGCGACGGTCAACGGGCTCGACGTCGCCGCGCGGGCCGGTGAGGTGCGCGCGTCGATCAGCCTGACCGGCCAGTTCGCCGCGGTCGACGGTGTGCTGACCGGCCGGGAGAACCTGGTGTTGATCGCCAGGCTGCGGCACATGACGAACCCGGGTGCGATTGCCGACGAGTTGCTCGCCCGGTTCTCGCTCACCGATGCGGGCAACCGCAGGGCGGCCACCTACTCGGGCGGCATGCGCCGCCGGCTCGACATCGCGATGAGTCTGATCGGCGACCCGCCGATCATCTTCCTCGACGAGCCGACGACCGGGCTCGACCCGCAGGCGCGGATCGAGGTGTGGCAGACGATCAAGCAGCTGGCCGACGGTGGCACGACGGTACTGCTGACGACGCAGTACCTCGACGAGGCCGAGCAGCTCGCCGACCGGATCGCGATCCTGCACAAGGGCACGATCATCCAGAACGGCACCCTGGCCGAGCTCAAGCAGCTCCTCCCGGCCGCCGAGGTCGAGTACGTACAGAAGCAACCCTCCCTCGAGGACGTGTTCCTCGCACTCGTCGGCGACACCGGCGAGACCGACAGTGCCGACACAGCCGGCGACGCCTCCGACCGGATCGCCGACACCGCCCCAGCAGGAAAGGAACCCCGATGACCGCGCACGTCCTCGGCGACACCGGCGTCCTCACCGGCCGCTCGCTGCGCCACATCCTCCGCAGCCCAGACACGATCGTGACCACCGCGGTCACGCCGATCGCGCTGATGCTGCTGTTCGTGTACGTCCTGGGCGGCGCGATCGAGACCGGGTCCGACCAGTCCTACATCGACTACATGCTCCCCGGCATCCTGCTCATCACGATCGCGTCCGGCATCGCGTACACCGCGTACCGGCTGTTCCTGGACATGCAGGACGGCATCTTCGAACGCTTCCAGTCCATGCCGATCGCGAGGTCCAGCGTGCTCTGGGCCCACGTGCTCACCTCCCTGGTCGCGAACCTGGTCTCGGTCGCGATCGTCATCGGCGTCGCGCTGATCATGGGCTTCCGCACCAGCGCCTCCGTGGGGGCATGGCTCGCCGTGGCCGGCATCCTGATCCTGTTCACCCTCGCCCTGACCTGGCTCGCCGTGATCGCCGGGCTGTCGGCGAAGACCGTCGACGGCGCGAGCGCGTTCAGCTACCCGCTGATCTTCCTGCCCTTCATCAGTTCGGCGTTCGTGCCCACCGAGTCGATGCCGGGCCCCGTCGCGTGGTTCGCCGAGAACCAGCCGGTGACCTCCATCGTGAACAGCCTGCGCGCCCTGTTCGCGCAGGAGCCGGTCGGCAACGACATCTGGATCGCCCTCGCCTGGCTCGTCGGCATCCTCGTCGTCGCCTACGCCCTCGCGATCGGCCGGTACCGGCACAGGATCAGCTGACGCCGACCTCACGGTCGATGACCCGTGCACTCGCGCGGGCACCGTCCTCGGCGGCGTACGCCAACCGGACACGTTCGGCCGCCTCCCGGAATGCGGGCTCTTCGAGCAGCCGGGTCACCGCGCGAGCGAGCTTCGCGGTGTCCGCCTGTTTCGGAGCCAGGGCGAGGGCGTTGCCCTGGCGGACGCAGACGTCCACGTTCCAGACCTGCTCCGGCTGTAGTCCCATGCCGACGAACGGGATCCCAGCCGAGCAGGCGGTCTGGACGGTGCCCTGCCCGCCGTGGAGCACCGCCGCGTCGACGAGTCCGCCGAGCCGGTGCGCGGGGATCAGGCCGGTGACGTGCACGTTGGACGGCAGCCGGTCGCCATCGGCGAGGTAGTGCTTGATCGGGGCGATCACGTTGACCGGCAGCGAGCCCAGCCGGCGCGCGGCGGCGAGCGCGAGCTCACGGTCCGCCGAGGAGCCGAGTCCCAGGTAGACCAGCGGTTCTGGGGCAGCCGCGAGCCGTTCCACCACATCGGGCAGCGGCGTGTCCAGACGGGCGAAGATCGGGCCGACGCGTTCGTAGCCGGGCGGCAGCGTGTACCCGTCGAGCTCGGCCGGCATCACCGTGAGCAGGTTCAGGTCGGCCTCGATCAGGGACACCACGTTCCGCAGCGGTGCCACGCCGTTCTCGCGGGCAACGCGCGTGAACGCACGTGGCGCCAGCGGGGCGTGGTTGTAGGCCCACCGCAACAGCGTCGACGCGATCGCGTCCCTCGCCCGCGCGGACCGACCGGTCCCCCGGACGAGCCCGAGCCGCCGGGTCTGCTCCACCTGGGGCCGGGTCAGTGCGAACGGCACCGGGTAGAGCAGCGGCACCCGCTCGGCGCGTGCGGAGATCATCGAGGTCGGGTTCGTCCCGATGACGACGGCGGCCGCTCCCGTCGCGCGGATGAGCTCGCGTTCGGCGTGCACTCGCTCGGACACGAGCCCGTAGCCGAAGGGAGAGCGCAGGGTCCGGCCCTGGTCGAAGCGCACGGCCTGATCCCGCTCGGCCCGCGTGAAGGCGGGCTCGCTGGCCCGGTAGTCGAAACCGGCGTCGGTGATGAGATCGGCGAAGTCGGTCTCGTACCCCATGAAGACGGGCGTGTGCCGCGGGTCCAGCGCACGGGCGACCTCGATCATCCGGGTCACCTCAGCGAGGTTGAACGTGATCGGGCAGAAGATGACGGTCGTCATGGCACTGTCGAGCCTACGACCTGTACCGACGGACGACCGGACACCGACGAGCCCACCCGGGCTCCGCCGTCGGGCGTTCGACGTGATGCGGCTAGCGTGACGGGGTGACGACTCCGCGGGTTCACCTGTTCTACGGGCTGGCCGGCTCGGGCAAGTCCACCCTCGCTCGCGCCCTCGCCGAGGGCGGTCCTGCGGTGCGGTTCACCCTCGACGAGTGGATGCTGCTCCTGTATCCGGAACTCGGATTCGACTCGCCGGAGTACGGCGACCACGCCGAGCAGGTGAAGGAGCTGATCTGGTCGGTCGCCGAGCAGGTGCTCGCGGCCGGCACCGACGTGGTGCTCGACTGGAACAGCTGGTCGGTTGAGCGACGAGGCTGGGCGGTGGAGCACGCGCGCCGCGTGGGAGCCCGGGTCGTTCTGCACAAGCTCACCACCCCGGCGGAGGTCGCCTCGGCCCGCGCCCTTGCGCGGATGCGGGTGGGCCAGGCGTACGCGCACCCGACAACCGCCGAGGGCAACGAGCACCTCGCCGTGCTGATGGAGGAGCCGTCACCGGACGAGGGCGTCCAGATCGTCGAGCTCTGATGCCCGACGCGATGTGAGGGACAACGCGTATCGACGCTACGCCGCGAGGTGCGCGGTCCGGTTCAGATAGGCGATGACGTGGCTGTGGTTTCGCGCGTCGCCGTGGAGCTTCGTGATTCCGCCTGAGGTCAGGCCGAACTGGACCTGACCCGAGGACTCGATCGGCATCCCGATCCACGCGGCCAGCAGCAGGGTGGCGGCCCCGCCATGGGTGACGACGATCGTGTCGGCTGCACCCGAGGTCTCGATCCTGCGCATGGCCGCGTATGCCCGCTCGGCCAGCTGCCATCGCGTCTCGGCACCGACGATGCCTTCGTCGTGACGCAGTCGGTCCCCGACGGGCGGCAGTGGGATCTGACGCTCGCGCAGCCAGGACTGCGGACGGCCCTCCGCCTCGCCGTAGGACTTCTCACGAAGGTCGCGATCCTGTCTCGGCTCGGTGCCGAGCCGGGCGGCGATGGTCCGCGCCGTCCGGCTCGCGCGCCGCAGGTCGGAGGACACGATGTCAACGGGCTCCCCGGCGATCTCTTGCGCGAGCTCGGCAGCGATCGCGTCGGCCTGACGCCGGCCCAGATCGGTCAGGTCGGAGTCGAACCACCCGCCGACCAGCCCGTCGACGTGATGTGTCGCCTGCGGGTGCGTCACCACATAGATGTTCACGGCCACAGCCTTCCGTGCCACCGATACCGGTGTCGACTCTCCGATCACCTCGGAGTTGGGCGTCGGGACGGGTCGAGCCTTCGCTCACCGAGTCGGTGCTCGGACGAGCCGTCCGGTAGGCGCCGGGCCGTGAAGGCCCACGACAGCGAGATCGACCGCGCGTGTCGGGACCGCTGAGTCCGGACCCCGGGCTCCGTGCCCCTACGATCGAGGCGTGGACAGGGCGGCCGCCGGGACTGGACCCGTGCCCGGCAGGAGTCGCCGGGTGCGGCAGTCGGACGTGGCCGCCCACGCCGGTGTTTCGGCCAAGACCGTGTCCAACGTGCTGCATGACCACCCCTACGTGAGCGCGGACACGCGAGCGAGGGTCGAGGCGTCGCTCGTGGCCCTCGGGTACCGGGTGAATCTCTCCGCTCGCGCCCTGGCAAGTGACCGGACCGGCTTCATCGCACTTGCGATCCCGGGGCTCGACAATCCGTACTACGCCCAGCTCGCTGGCCACGTCATGGACGCCGCAGCCGAGCACGACTGGATCGTCCTCATCGAGCAGACCCGGTCATCGGCCGACCTCGAGCGGGCGGTCGTCCACGGCGGTGGGGCGCGACTGGTCGATGGCGTGATCCTGCAGCCGGACTCGATAAGCCAGGCCGACCTCTCCGACCGGTTCGCCCATCAGAACCTGGTGCTCATCGGCGAAGGTGGCGCGACGGCCTCGTCGGACCATGTGACCACCGATGTGGTCGCCGCCGCACGCGAGGTGGTCGAGCACCTGCTCGCCCAGGGACGCACCCGGTTCGCGACGCTGGGGATTCAGCCACACGACCGTGCCGATGCATCCGAACTTCGCTATCGAGGGCTGTGCCAGGCGCTCGACGCGGCCGGCGTGCCGGTCAGGTCCGAATATCTCAAGGGCCTGCCCCGGAGTCGTCGACCGGAGGCCGCCGAAGCCGTCGACCAACTGCTCGCGCTGCCGGAGCCGCCGGATGCGATCCTCTGCTTCAACGACCTGGTGGGCAGCGGCGCGCTGGCTCGGCTCCGCGAACGAGGGGTCGACGTGCCGACCGACATCGCCGTGGCCGGCTTCGACGACAACGAGGAGTCGCGCTTCACGGCGCCGCCGCTCACCAGCGTGTCCTGGGATCTGGAGGAACTGGCGCGGCGCTGCGTGGGACGCCTGTTCGCCCGCTCTCGCCCGGACGGCGCCGACCTACCGCCGGTGCGGACCGTGATCGGTCACCGGCTGGTGGTGCGAGAGAGCACGGTGTCCCGCTCCTAGGCGTCCCGCTGACCGCCCAGCCGTGGGCGGTCGTTCTCCCACAGGATCTCGGTCGCCGCCAAGTGGTTGGTGCGCCCCCCGGTGTCATTGCCCTGGAAGAAGAGATAGGTGCGCCCATCCAAGTCCGTGAACACACCGGGATGGCCGCTCTCGGATGAGTTCCAGGAGCCGGGCGCACCGTTCGGGAGGACCGGGTCCAGGGACCCTCGGGTCCAGTGCACGCCGTCGTCGCTCAGGGCATAACCGATCTGCTGTGGCTCGTTGTTGTAGCCGCCGGCGTAGAACATGACGAGTCGGTCCCCGCGCCGGACGAATGCCGGCGCCTCGATGCACTCGAGCTCCCAGGGCAGCTCCGGCGCCAGCGCCGGACCGTCCGTGCTGAGGTCACGCCAGCTGCCGGCACCGAAGTCGCTGTCGAGGGGGGCTTCGGCGACGCCCAGCAGCTGCACCCGCATCTGCGGGTCGCGCGTCGCGTACGCCAGCAGCAGCCGGTCGCCGTCGACGATCACATCGGCGTCGATCGCACGGCCGCAGTTCCAGGCTCCGGTGGGGCGGAACACCGGGTTCGACGCGTCCCGCGTGAATGATGTGCCGTCGGTAGACCACGCGTGGCAGATCGCATCGAGCGGTCCGTTGCCGTAGCTCTGGTAGAAGAGGTGGACGACCCCGTCGAGCACGACCGCGCCAGGTGCAGCGAGTCCGCGCGACTCATGACCACCGGCCGGACGCAGGTGCCCGACGAGCTCCCAGGACCGGAGGTCGTGACTCTCGGCGATCCCGACATGCCAACCCTCACGTGCCCCGGGCTGCTCGGGCGGCAGGGTGAAGTACATCAGGTAGCGCTCGCCCAGCCGGACCACCGAGGGGTCCTTCGAGAACGGCGTACCGTCCGCTCTCCCGACGGCCCAGGGCTCGCCGAGCAGTACGGGCGGCGTGGTGGGGGTGGCGTCGGTCGGGCGCTGCGTGGCGCTAGGCGACTGCGTCATGTTCGCGTTCTCCTCGTTGGGAATCGGGCCATTGTGGCTCGAACGGTACCTTACCGCGCTGTAAAAGTGGTGAGTCCGACTCCGTTGCGGCGATGGCGGTATCACGGGCGGTCGACGACCACGCAGTTCGGTCCTCCGGTACCGACTCTCGCCAATTTGACTGCAAATACACGGCTCCTGCACGAAGGGCCGACGTGAACAGCCGATCGTCAGACGCTTCCTGGTCACGCTTGACACATCGCGTCACACGTGGCGATACTCCTCGTGTTACAGCGCGGTAATACCGAGATGGAGCCAATGCGTGAGTCACACTGACGTCGCCCGGGTCGACACGCCGCCCGGCGCGCACCCGGTCCGTAAGGGCACCGGGCGCCGACCCGGCAGATCGCGGCCGCCCGCCGGCACGCATCGGAGAGTTCCCTGGCTTGTCCGGCTGACCCGGGACCGCACGCTGCTGCTCATGGCGGTGCCGGGCATGGCGTTGCTGTTGCTGTTCCAGTACCTGCCCCTGCTGGGCAACGTCATCGCGTTCCAGGCCTACGTCCCGTTCCTTCCGCTCGGGCAGAGCCCGTGGGTGGGACTGGACAACTTCGCGGTCATCTTCAACGGCGATCCGGCCTTCCTGAACGCTTTGCGGAACACCCTGGTGCTCACCTTGGTCCAGGTGGTCCTGGTCTTTCCGGCCCCCATCGCGCTCGCACTGCTGCTCAACAGCCTGCTGTCCGAGCGGATCAAGCGCGTGGTGCAGTCGGTGTTGTACCTGCCGCACTTCCTGTCCTGGGTGATCGTCGTGGCGGTCTTCCAGCAGGTCCTCGGCGGCTCCGGCATGATCAACAATCTCCTTCGCTCGAACGGTCTCGAGACGATGTCGATCATCGGCAATTCCGACCTGTTCGTCGGACTGTTGACGAGCCAGGTGATCTGGAAGGACACCGGCTGGGCCACGATCCTCTTCCTCGCGGCGCTCTCCCAGATCGACCCCTCGCTCTACGAGGCCGCGAAGATGGACGGCGCGTCCAGGTGGCGGCAGATGTGGCACGTCACCCTGCCTGGCATCCGCGGCATCGTCGTGCTGCTGCTGATCCTGCGCCTCGGTGACTCCCTCACGGTCGGCTTCGAGCAGATCATCCTGCAGCAGGGCGGCGTCGGACTCGCTGCCAGCGAGGTCCTGGACACCTACGTCTACAACAACGGGATCGTCGGCGGTCAGTGGGGTGTGTCGGCCGCCGTCGGACTCGTCAAAGGCGCGGTCGGCGTGGTGCTGGTGCTCGGCGCCAACAAGATCGCCCACCTGCTGGGTGAGAACGGGGTCTACAAGTCATGAGTGCCACTCCCGCACGTTCGCCGCAGCGTCGGCACCCGGTCGATGCGCCCGGCCTGACAGCGCGCGCCGTCAAGGGCGTGGTCCTCGTGGTGATGTGCGCCGCCGTGGTTCTTCCGTTCGTCGGAATCGTCTCCACCAGCGTCGCCTCCAGAGCGCAGGTCAGCGCTTCGGGTGGCTTCGTCCTGCTGCCCACCAGCGTCTCGCTGGACTCCTACCGGACGATCTTCGCCGGCGGGGTGGTCAGCCAGGCCATGCTGGTGAGCCTCGGGGTGACCATCGTCGGGACGGCGGTGAGCCTCGCGGTGTCCACCCTGCTCGCCTATGCGCTGAGCCGCCAGGGTTCCTTCGGTCAGAAGCCGATGCTCATGCTGGTGTTGTTCTCGCTCCTGTTCTCACCTGGTCTGATCCCCAACTACCTGGTGGTCAAGGAACTCGGGCTACTCAACAGCTACTGGGCACTGATCCTGCCGACCGCCCTCAGTGCGTTCAACGTCATCGTTCTGCGTGCCTTCTTCATGGGCATCCCGACCGAACTCACCGACTCCGCGCGCATCGACGGCGCGGGCCATCTCACGATCTTCGCGCGAATCGTCCTGCCCCTGTCCAAAGCCGTCTTGGCCGTGATCGGCCTCTTCTACGCCGTCGGCTACTGGAACGCCTTCTTCAACGCACTCATCTACCTGAACGACAGTGCCATGTGGCCATTGCAGTTGGTGCTGCGCACCTATGTCATCAACAACACCGAGATGAGCGCCACGGACCTGGGTACCGGTGCCGAGAACCTGCCACCGCAGCCGTCCATCCAGATGGCGATCCTTGTGGTCACCATCGTGCCGATCCTCATCGTCTACCCGTTCCTGCAACGCCACTTCGCCAAGGGCGTGCTCACCGGAGCGGTCAAAGGTTGATCTCGCCGTCGGCATCGACGCCGACACCACCCGAAAGGACTCACCATGCCTGTGTCTCGACGCACCTTCCTCTCCGCCGGAGTTGGCGCGGCCGCTCTCGTCACCGTGGCTGCCACAGCCTCCTGCTCGTCGAGCTCCACTCCCCCTGCCGCCACGGGCGGGGGCGTCGCTGACGCCGGCGTCGAACTGCCGACGTACGTCCGCTTCGAGGGAGTCGCGGCCGATCTCCCGGGCACCGACGACGGCATCCCGGACACGTTCTTCTCCTACCCTGCGAACCCGCAGGCCGCGACCAGCGGACACCCGGCCGACGGTTCGGCCATCCAGGGGTCGGTGCCGGTCAACAAGGCCGTGCCGCCGAGCATGGACCGTAACTCGTACTGGCAGGAGCTCAACAACCGCATCGGGTCCGAGCTCAGCCTCACCATCACCCCGGGCGCCGACTATCCGCAGCGCTTCGCCACGGCCGTGGCCGGGGACGGCCTCGGCGACGTCTTCACGATCGACATGGGTTTCGCCCAGCTCCCGCAGTTCCTGGCGGCACAGTGCCAGGACCTCACCGAGTACCTGTCCGGTGACGCTGCCGCGGACTATCCGTTCCTCGCGAATCTCCCCACCGACTCCTGGCGCGGCACCATCTACAACGGAGCGATCTACGGGTTGCCGATCAGCCGCGGCGTGCAGTCCTCCCAACTGCTGTACACGCGCAACGACCTGTTCGAGGCCCGCGGTGTCGATCCCCGGCCGACGACCATCGAGGAGTTCGTGCAGGCGTGCCGGGACATGACCGACACCCGGGCGAACACCTGGGCGCTGACCAACGCGCCGATGTCGATGCTCCAGCAGATGTACGGGCTCCCGAACACCTGGGGCGTCGACGGCGCAGGGGCGTTCACCCACGCGATCGAGTCCGAGGGCTACAAGCAGGCGCTCGAGCTCGGACGTCAACTGGTGGCCGACGAGTTGGTGCACCCGGACAGCGTCGACGCCTCCGGGGCGGACCAGAAGTCCTGGTTCGGTGCCGGGTCGAGCGTCATCCATCAGGACACCTACTCCGGCATGGGCTCCATGTACGACGTCGGGAGCACCGAGGGCGAGGGATACGTCGTCGGTCTGATGGTCACTCCCAGCGAGAGCGGTGACCCGGCGCCCCTCTGGCTCGGCAACCCCAACAACACCATCTCGGCGATCAAGAAGGGGGACGAGGCTCGCGTTCGCATGCTGCTGGAAGTGCTGAACTTCCTGGCGGCCCCGATCGGCACCGCGGAGCACCTGTTCCGCAAGTACGGGGTCGAGGGCGTGCACTACAACCTGGACGAGAACAACGACCCGGTGCTCACCGACCTCGGTGAGACCGAGGCGTCCGGTGGCACCTTCCCGATCGAGTACCTCATCGACGGGCCGCGGCCCAACTACTACCCGGGTCGTCCCCAGGTCGCGCAGGACATCTATGACCACATGCAGGAGGTGGTCCCCACGGGTGTCCGCAACCCGACAGTCGGCCTGTACTCGGCCACGCAGGGCACCATGGGTGGCCGACTCAACACGACGCTCGGGGATGCGACGAACGCGATCCTGCTGGGCCGAGAGCCGGTCTCGTCGTGGGACGACGTGGTCACCGACTGGCGGTCGAAGGGCGGCGATACGATCCGCGCCGAGTACGAGGAGGGCTACGCCGCCGCCAACGGGTGAGCCGACCGGCCCGCCCGGAAGGATCGAGGTCAGGCCGCCCTACGCGCGAAGGTCAGATGCGTGACCCCGCTCGGGGATGAGACCGCCTCGATGTCGTAACTGTCCTCGAGGGCCTCCAGCCCGTCCCAGACGCGGACACCTCGGCCGAGCACGATGGGGACCTGGACCAGGTGCATGTGGTCGACAAGCCCGGCGGCGACGAAGTCCCGGACGACGGTGGCACCGCCGCCGATGCGAACATCCAGGCCTCCGGCTGCCTCCGCGGCGGCGGCCAGCGCTTCGGCCGGCGTGCCCCGGAGGAAGTGGAACGTGGTCCCGCCCTCCATCTCGATCGGGGGCCGCAGGTGGTGGGTGAGCACGAAGGTCGGCGTGTGGAACGGCGGGTTCGGACCCCACCAGCCCTTCCAGTCCGGGTCGTCCTGCCATCCGGGTGGACCGAACTTGTTGGCGCCCATGATCTCGGCGCCGAAGCCGACACTGTGGCGCGCGGCGAAGGCGTCATCGACGCCGACGGTTCCGCCGTCGCCCCAGAACCGGGTCGCGAACATCCATTCGTGCAGCCGCTCGCCAGCATGGCCGAACGGCGCATCGGCGGACTGCGGCTCGCCGGTGGCGAAGCCGTCGAGGGAGATCGACATGTTGTGGATCCGGGTGAGAGACATCTCGGTACTCCTCAGTTGGTGGCTCCCGCTGCATGCGTTCCGACACGTCCGACCCGCGACAACGGCGAAACTCATCGGTCCCGGTACGGTCAGAGGCCCACGCGCGCACCATCGGAAGGCTCAAACGCATGGCCCGGACGGGATCGACGGACTCTCGACTCATCGTGATCCGGGGCAACTCCGGCAGCGGCAAGTCCCACCTGGCCCAGGCGATCCGCGACGCCCGTCCGCGCGGCATCGCGATCGTGGGGCACGACGTGCTCCGGCGGCAGATCCTCCACGTCCGGGATCACCCGGGCGCATTGAGCGTGCCGTACATCGACCTGTCCGCACGATTCGCCCTCGACCACGGCCTGCATGTGGTCATCGAGGGGATCCTGCACTCCGAGAGCTACGGCCCGATGCTGACCAGCCTGCGTGCCGATCACCGGGGCATGACCCGCTGCTACCGCTACGACCTCGACCTGGACGAGACGCTGCGCCGGCACCGCACCAAGCCGCTCGCAGCCGAGGTCACGGAGGATGCCGTCCGCTCCTGGTACCGCGCGGCCGACCCGGTCCACGGTCTCGACGAGACGAGTCTCGGCGCCACGGTCTCGCTCCGGTCCGCGCTGGACAGGGTGCTCGTCGACGCGGGCTGGCCGCCCGAGGATCCACGGACCGCCCCGTGACCCGCACCTACACCGACGACGGCGCGCCGATCACGTCCAGCAACCGCAGCTTCTCGTAGCTCTCACTCCCGGGCACCGCCGTATAGACGAGCAGCGTGTGCGCCTGCTCGGGGTCCAGCATGATCTGACAGTTCAGTTCCAGGTGCCCGACGGCGGGGTGCTGGTATCGCTTGATGGCTCGCGGCCTGATGCCGACCTCGTGCTCCTGCCACACCCTGCGGAACTCCTCGCTCTTCGCGGTGAGCAGCTCGGCCAGTTGGGCGGCCTTCGAGTCGGGGCCACGCAGGGTCAGCACCCCCCGCAGCCCTGAGGCGTACATCCGCGAGTAGAACTCGTGGTCTTCGGACGGGTGCAGCTCGCGGGCCGCTGGGTCGGTGAACCATCGGTACCCGATGCTGCGCGACGGCCCGGTGTATCGAGTCAGGTCGCCGACGAGGGCGACCCCGAGCGGAGTCTGACGCAGTGTCTCGCCGAGTTCGGTGACGATCTCGGCCGGGGTGTCCGTGAGCCGGTCGAAGATCCGGAGCATCCCGGGGCTGACGTGGTCGCTTCCCGAACCCTGCGCCGGCGGCTCGTGCCCGGCGAGCCGGAAGAGGTGGTCGCGCTCGTGGCGGGAGAGGTGCAGGCCCTGCGCGATCGAGGCGATCATCTGCTGCGAGGGCTGCGGGCCGCGCTCCCGCTCCAGGCGCGAGTAGTAGTCCGTCGACATGTGGCTGAGCGCCGCGACCTCCTCCCGTCGCAGTCCGCTGGTCCGACGGCGCTGCCCACGGGGAAGCCCGACATCCTCCGGCTGCAACGCCTCCCGGCGACGGCGAAGGAACTCGGCCAGTCCGGCTCGATCGATCATGTGAGCATCCTCTCCCGCATCGGATCGCTCAGCCACGGATCATCAGGCCGTGGCTAACGTCCTCGACTCGGGGGAGTCTGTTCGTCAGGCACCCGGAACCGGTGCAGACACCAGACGACGTAGGAGTAACACCATGCCACGCAGGCAGTTCGACATCTCCGTGCCCAACCTCTCCGGAAGGCGAGCGGTGGTCACCGGCGCAAGCGACGGCGTCGGGCTCGGCATCGCAACCAGGCTCGCAGCCGCGGGCGCCGACGTGGTCATGCCGGTCCGGAACCTACGCAAGGGCGAGGCGGCGGTCGCGAGGATCCGCGAGCAACACCCCGAGGCGAAACTCTCCCTGGAAGAACTTGACCTGTCCTCGCTCGCGTCGGTCGCGGCGCTCGGCGAGAAGCTGCTCGCCGATGGAGCGCCGATCCACCTCCTCATCAACAACGCCGGCGTCATGACCCCGCCCGACCGGCAGACCACCGCCGACGGGTTCGAGCTGCAGTTCGGCACGAACCACCTGGGCCACTTCGCGCTCACCGGCCGGCTCCTGCCGCTCCTCAAGGCCGGCCGCGCACGGGTGACCTCGCAGGTGAGCGTCGCCGCGCGCAGCGGCGCGATCAACTGGGACGACGTGAACTGGGAACGTGAGTACGACGGCATGCGTGCCTACCGGCAGTCCAAGATCGCGTTCGGGCTGTTCGGACTCGAGCTCGGTCGTCGCAGCAGCGCCGCCGGCTGGGGGATCACGAGCAACATCTGCCATCCCGGCGTCGCCCCGACCAGCCTGCTCGCAGCACGCTCCGAGGTCGGGCGGACCGAGGACACCACCAGTGTCCGGCTGATCCGCTGGCTCTCGGCCCGTGGCCTCATCGTGGGCACCGTGGACAGCGCGAAGTTGCCGGCCCTGATGGCCGCGACCTCGCCCGAGGCGACGGACGGCGCGCTCTACGGGCCGCAGTGGCTCGGGAACGTCGGTGGACCTCCCGGTCCGCAGAAGCTCTGGCCACCGCTGCGCAGCACCGAGAACGCGTCGCGCATCTGGACGGTATCGGAGCAGCTGACGGCAGTCGCCTTCGAGTGACGCCCGGGGCTGAAGTCGGAGACGACCACTGCCCCCGTCAGGGACGCGGACGCAGGCGCGCGATCGCCGTCTCGACGAACGCGCGAGCGCTCGGCGAGCACGGCCCGAGGTCCGCGCCGGCCGCCTGTGCCTCAAGGGCGGAGGTCACCAGGGGAGCCGGGCCGAACCGCCCGAGCCACCACCGGCCGCCGTCGACCTTGGACAACAACGCTCCGTGATCCGCGTATGCGACCGCACGGCACGCGTTCAGCACCGCGTACCGCTGATCCGCTTCGTCGCGCCCCCACTCCAGTTCCCCGGTGAGGTAGCCGATGAGAATCTCGCGTTCGATGCCACCCACGACGGCGGAGGGGTCAGGGCCGTAGAGCGGCAGTCCGGCGGCGCGCACGACGGCGTAGTGGGCGATCAGGTCCGGGCCACCGCCGTCTCCACCGAGGACGCAGAGGTGCGCACCGCTGTTCACATGGAGCACGAACGGCCATGGCGGTGACGGCGCCGCAGCCTCGCTCGACCGGACCACCGAGAGTTCGAGTGCACGTCCGCCCTCGGCCGCGCTCAGCAGCGCACCTCCCACCGAGGTCCAATCAGCCTCAGGTTCATCGCGGACGACTACCAGCACGTCCAGGTCCGACGTGGGACCGAACCCGCCCAACGCTGCGGACCCGTGCAGGTAGATCCCAACCACCGTGGTCAGCTCGGCGATGAGAAGGTCGCTGATCACGGCGGCCTGAGCGCGCCACGGCTGCGAGATCGAGGCGTTCATACGACGACCGTAACGGAGGGACCCCAGGGATCTGACGCCGGGTGCGGCAGGCTACGGTGCTCGGATGCTGGTCGAGGACGCAGAGCCCTTCGTGCCCGGTGACTCCGTTGCCATACGGGACGTGCGCGGTGGTGTGGTGCGTGCGGTCTCGGCGGCCGTCGTCGTCGAGCATTCGCCGGAGCGCCTGGTCACGTGGATCCCCCTGGGCAGCCCACTGTTGCTGCCTGGGGATGTCCACGGTCAACCCGTGAAGACCGAACGGGTGGACCGGTTGACCGAGGTGTCCTGGAACTCCTGGGGTGGCCCGGCGTTCGTCTGGCCGCAGGGTGGCTGGCACTCGGTGCGCGCTTCCTGGACCGATGCCGGACCGGACCGATCGCTGGACCACTGGTACGTCAACCTGCATACGCCGCTGCGGCGAACCTCGTTCGGGTTCGATCTGGAGGATCTGATCCTCGACGTCATCGTGAAGCCCGACCTGCGGTCGTGGAGTTGGAAGGACGAGGCCGAGTTCGACGAGGCATGCGCGGACGGCATCGTCGAACCCGACCTCGCCAAGATCGTTCGCGACACGGGTACCCGTGTGGCCGGCGATGCTGAACGTGGCTCCGAACCCTTCACGGAGGCATGGGCGACGTGGCGTCCCGACCCGTCATGGCAGCTGCCGACCCTCCCGCGCGGCTGCACGTTGCTGTAGCCGGCTGGACACAGCTATCAGAGCTGTGCGGCGGCGATCGTACTCAGTCCGCGACTGTTGAGCGGCAGATGGAAGCGCTCGTAGGTACCGAACACCGCGACCGACCTGAACTCGTTGCGCCGCAGCACTCGCGCGCTCGCGGCGTTGCCCAGCGATACGCCGGCGAGGATGTCGCTGCCTCCCAACGCGTCGCGCGTATGAACGATCACTGCCCGCACTCCCGCAGCAGCCAACCCTCTGCCCGTGTGCGGCTGGGCCACCCAGTAGCCCAACCCATACCGGGGTTGGTGGTCGATGAGACGCACCCGGCCCACAAGAGTGCCGTCGAGTCTGAGCCCGAAGTCGAGATCGCTCCCGTCGCCGAGTTCGTCACGCCACTGCTGCACCGAAATGCCGAGTTCTCCGGAGTAGTCGCTCCATCGCATCAGGTGATCGCGGTTGGCCTGGAGCAACTCGTGCACAGCCTCGGCGTCGGATCCCGCCAGCGGGTTGAGCACCCGTTCTTGATGGGTCGTCGTCAAGACACGCAAGGAGTCGGCCCCTCTCTCACCAACGAGATGGTTGCGGACGCTAGCCGCGACGGCACCGGGCGAGCAACAGCATTGCTTCGAAACGCGACGCGACCTGATGGTGGACATAGCCGACGCCGAGTCCCGACTCGGACGCTGCCTTCCGCACGGCGCCGGCGCAGCGCCATGCTCGTCCCGCTGCGGCGTCGACATCGACGCCGCGTTCACCTACCGTGCTGAACCGTGACACGTCTGTTGATCCTTGTGAACGGACTTCCGGGGGCGGGCAAGACGACCCTGGCGCACCAACTCGGAAACGAACTGGACGCCGTCGTGATCTCGAAGGACACGATCAAGGAGACGGTCGCCGACGCCGTCGGGCTCGACGGCGTCACGGGCCGACGCCTGGGGGCTGCGGCGATGGAGATGGCCTGGGCACTCGCCCCGGCGATGCCGGGAGCAGTCATCGTCGAGTCGTGGTGGTTCGCTCCGCGCGACACCGACCATCTCCGTGCCGGGCTGGAGCGGGTCGGGGCCGACAAGGTCGTCGAGGTCTGGTGCGACGCGTCCGTCGAACTCGCACGTGCGCGCTACTCGGAGCGTCAGCGGCATGCCCTGCACGGAGACCGCGAACGACTCGCCAGCGCGTGGGACGTGTGGGCCGAACAGGCCCGTCCAGTGGGCCTTTGCCCGACCGTTCTCGTGAACACCTCCGGTCCCGTCGAACTCGATGACGTCATAGCCGGGATCGACCGTGCCGAGGGCAGTGTCCAGTCACGCTCGGCGTGCGTCGAGACCACGGGTGCGGACTATCTGAGCATCGCCGAGGGATACGCGGCAGCGTTTCCCGATGGCGACGACCCGTTGCGGATCCTGGCCCGCATGACCGAGGAACTCGGCGAGGTTGCTTCCGCAGTTGCGCACCTCGAACGGCACGGCGCGAAGGTCGCCAAGCATGGGGAGCCCGATGTGCAGCAGTTCGCTGATGAGGTCGAGGACCTTGTCCACAACGCGTTCGCCCTCCTGCGGGCCTACGGTGCCGAGCAGGCTTTTGACCGGGCAGTTGCCGGAACGCTCCGTCGTCTTCGGGACTCCGGGCACGTGACGTAGCGCTCGACCCAAACCCAGTGCGACCTGTAATCAAGTGCCTCGATGGGCAGCCGATGACTAGCGTGTTGGGATGCCCTATTCGACGGAGATCCCCATGTGGTGGGAGACGGACGGCACCCAGGTGTGGCTGGTCGCCGGTAGCGGGCGCGGCCTGATCGTCGATCTCAGGGATCGCGAACGGCGTGCCTCAACTGCGGCTGAGCCAGGGGCGGTTCTCGGCGCTAATGCCCTCAGTGACGACCGAGTCCGGATCACGCAGTTGGAGGCTCATGGGTACAGCCGTACGTTCTCGATGGTGCGACTCGAACGCGACACTGCCCCAATCGCGGCGCGCCGTCCCACCGGAGTCGATGTCCGGGAGGTTGAGCCGGCCGATGCAACGGCGATGCACGAGTTGACGCAGACCGTCTGGGGTGACCGCAGCTACTTCATGATGCCTTCGATCGAGTCGTATCGTGCCTGGGTCCGCGAGTCGGATCCCGCGCTCTTCCTCCTGGCAGGCACCAGCGACGGCCTCGCGGGTTACGTCGCAACCTTCGAGCAGCAGGGCGAACTGGTCATCGACGACATCCAGGTCGGTCCCGCGCGGCGTCGGCAGGGTATCGGTACCTTCCTCCTCGCACGCATCCTCACTGAGGCGCGGCGACGTCGGATAGGTCGCGTTCATCTGGAGACCGAGGGCGATGACCCCGTCGGCGCACGCGCCTTCTACGAGCAGTTGGGGTTCAGCAGCGCAGGCGACGATCTGCGATTCAGGAAGTCGGTCGCTCTGGCGACGAGAGACTCCTAGACGCGGATCGCACCCCCGAGGGCAACGGGTCGTTCGAATCAGAAGTAGGGACTCCCACTCGGGATCTGCTCCGAGGAGCGCATCGCCTCCACTGCACGATCGAGAGCATGCGGCAGGTCCGTCCCTGCACGCTTGGACTTCGTCACTCAGGCGTTGGTGACCTCGAGACACTGCTGGATCATGCGGTGCCCCTGCTGCTCGAAAGGCTCGTCGCCCACCTGGTAGGCCCAGGCGGCCGTGCCGATGGCCTCACGCACGAGAGTCCGTTGCCAGGCCGACTGCTCTCTGGGGTCGCCTCCATAGCCATCCAGGAAGGCGGCCTCGAGGTCTGGCCGTCCCTGCCATTCCTGTCGCGCGAGTCTGCCAAGGTCGGTCAGGGCCGGGCGCCACGCCGCCCGCCCGAGGTCTATGACGCGGACGCAACCCTCGTCGTCCACCAGCCAGTTGCGCGGCTGCCAGTCGCCATGTGTTGGCACGAGCACAGCGGGCGGGTGATCGTGAGTGGCGATGATGCTCCGCAGGCCACTCTCGGTCTCGGCACCGATCCGATGCTCCCCGTCGAGCCAGCGGAGCGCCTGGGCGTGTCCATCCTGGCCTCGTAATCCTCGCTGACCGTCGAGGCCTGCCCATGGAAGGCAGCGAGCAGCTCGCCCGCTTGCCGGTACGTCCCCGGGTCAGCAGCAGCGGGGGTGCCCTGGACCAGCGTGCCGGGAAGGTAGCTGAGGGCGAGGAGACTGCGCTCAGGGTCGGCGTGCAGGAGGCGGTTGACGTGACCCCCGGCCAGCCATGGCCCGGCCCAGTCGCGGTGCCCGCTGATCTCGCGGCCGATGTGGCGGTTGCCCGGTCCGGCCGCCTTGACCACCACCTCACCGACCTGGGTCTTCAGGTGCAGGACGACCGTGTCCACCAGGCCCCAACTCATGTCCGCAACGACTTCGGCACCAGGGAACCACCGGTCGACCGTCTGCTGCTGAGTCCGCTCGAGAGCCATGCGGTCAATCTAGGAGGGTCCGCCCATGAAGGTGAGCGGACTTGCCGCTGTCCCTGGCTCCAGGTCAGGTGCCATCCGCCGCGGTTGAACTCGCCTTCCGCGCAGCGGCCTCGACAGTGGCGACGTGGGCGCGCCACCGCTGGGCATCCTGCAGCGACGGACGAGCACCGGCATCGCCCGTGACGCCGTCGAGCTGCTCCCGCAGGATGTCGGCGTGCCCGGCATGACGGTTCGTCTCCGACAGAACATGGGCCACGACATTGACCAGCCTCACTTGCGGTCGTGGCCACCACGCCACGTGACCCGGCGAACCGAGCTCAAGCGAATCGATGGTCGCGTCCGCATGAGCGCACACGCGCTCGTAGCGCTGCACGATCTCCGCGCGAGACTCCTCGGCGGTTGCCCACTTGTCCGCGTCGGGCTCGGCATCCGCGTCCCACCAGGGCAGGTGCTCCGGGAACGGCCGGCCGAAGACCTCCCCCAGGTACTTCGACTCGCCCATCGACAGGTGCTTGATCAACCCAAGGAGGTTGGTGCCCGTGCCCGTCATCGGGCGACGCACGTCGTACTCGCTCAGACCCTCCAGTTTTGCCACCATCGCCTCACGCGCCCACCGCAGCTCGTCATGCAGCGCGGACTTCACCTCGTCGACGTCGGCCATGCCGCCATGATCGCAGGCCGCGGTTCCGCGGGCTGGGTTCCCTACCCTGTTGCGATGCGACTGCTGACAGCCCTCAACGACTTCAACGCAGCTCATCCGTGGTCGCACAACGACGCTTTCGTGGGTTTCGTGCTGAAGCACGCGCGAGCCGCCCGCCGCCGAGGCGGTACCGCCGCCGTGGACGTGGGATGCGGCACCGGCAATATGGTGGAGCGTCTCGCCGGAGTATTTCCCATGGTGATCGGAATCGAACCTGACGCCGAGACTCGCGCGATCGCTGCCCGCAGATTCCGCGACTCGACCACAGTTCGGATCGCCCAGCACCGTTTCGGTGAAGAGTCACACCAGCAGTACGACCTGATCCTGTTCGTCGCATCGCTCCATCACATGCCGCTCGGAGCATCGCTTCGCCGGGCCCGATCGGCACTGCGACCCGGCGGACGGATCGTCATCGTCGGGGTCGCGAAGGAGGCGCCCGGCGACTCCCTGCGGTCCCTGACATCTCTCGTGCTCAACCCCGTCGTCGGCGTGATGCGCCATCCCGCGCGGGCCACCCGGCCTCCCGCGCACATGCGGGCACCGACAGCCGAGGCGACTGACTCCTTCGATGACATCCGCACCGTCGCCAGCGAGGTGCTCCCGGGTGTCCGGATGCGCCGACGCTTGTTCTGGCGCTACACGGCATCGTGGGTGTCACCCGCGTGAGACCTGACCCGGTGCCCAGCAGCACCGGCACGATGCGCCACGCAACCCGAGTGACTAATGCCGCCGGGCAAGATTTCGGTTGCTTCCGGGCATTTACGCATGCGATGTTCGGACTGTGGACGACGCACAGGAGGCGATGGACGCAGCTGGGCGGGCCGCAGAGACCAACGCAGACTTTCGCCCGGTGACGGTCGGAAACGGCATCGTCACCCGTCCCGCGTCGGAGGTCAGCGACACGGCCCATAGCTACCTCACTCACCTCCGTGGCAAGGGACTTCGTTGCGTGCCAGACCCCCTCTCCGTCCGCGACGGTGTGGAGACCCTGTCCTACATCGATGGAGCCTCGGGTGGTGACGGTTGGTATCACCAGCACACCGAACAGGGACTCATGTCGGCCGCCCGGTTGCTGCGCACCATCCACGACGCCGGGCGCGATTGGAATCCGCCCGCGACGGCGGTCTGGGGTGCCGCGCCAGTGGCTGGTGACGAGGTCGTGTTCTGCCACGGCGACCCCGGTCCGTGGAACTTCGTCTGGCGAGATCAGGAAGCCGTCGGGCTCATCGACTGGGACTATCTCCACCCTGCACCGCGACTCGACGACGTCGCCTACGCCCTGCGCTGGTTCGCACCGCTACGCCGGGACGAGTTCGCCCTCGACTGGCACCACTTTCCGGTGGTTCCCGACCGGCGGCTACGGGTGCGAACTTTCGTCCGGGCCTACGGCGGCCTTCCCGGACTCGATGTTGGCGAGGCGGTCAGCGCCCGAATGCAAGCCACCTCAGATCTGATGCGCCGGCTCGCACAGGCGGGTAGCGAGCCGCAGCGAACCTGGGTGGCCGACGGTGCTCTGGATCGGGAGGCGGCCGAGATCGCCTGGGGGCGCGACCACAGTTCGGAGTTCGCTTACGACAGCGACGAAGAGTAGTTGCTTCGACATGCCACGCACCCGGCGCTGACCCGCCAACGCCCATACTCGTCGACCACCAGCAAAGCGACTGGATCGTCACGAGCATGACCTACGCCGGCCAGTGCGCGATCGCCTCGGTCTGATGGATCGGAAAGCTCCACACAGGGGCAACTCTGCTGGCCGCCGCGCCGTTCGTCGCGGCCTCTCGTCGTTCTGCCGAGTCACGGCGATGCGCTTGCAGTTCGATCACGATGTTCGGTCTTGACGAACTTCGGCAGGCTACTGCGCCATGTCGACGAACCGCGCGTAGTGCCCCTGGAAGGCCACAACGATCGTGTCCGTGGGACCGTTACGGTGCTTGGCGACGATCATGTCCGCCTCACCCGCGCGTGGGGACTCCTTCTCGTACATGTCTTCGCGGTGCAGCAGGATGATGACGTCCGCATCCTGCTCGATGCTGTTGTGGACGGCGATCCCGTTGGCAACGAAGTTGTGGGTGCCGACGACGGTCGCGTCGAAGACTTCCTGCTCGCCCTCGTCAGCGATGGCGACCACGGAGTCCCAGAGCAGGTCGTTGACCGCCATGATCTCAAGGTCCTCGTTCTCCAGGACGTCGGCGATCCGGCCGAGACGTGCACGTGAAGGCGCGTGCTTCCACATCGTGCTTCCGCAGAACTGAGTGCCCATCGCCGCAGCAAACTGTCGGTGCGACATGCCTCGGTCGGCCAGGACGCGGCGGACGTCCTGCCAGACCGCCTTGGGAACGGTGTCCACATTGGGGTTCGCCTGCTGGTCCCGGATGATGCCGAGCAAGGTAGCCGCGCTTTCTCCCCGTTCGCCGTGGACACCAATCTCCTGGAGGAACCGACGCTGATCGTCCATGCCTGAGAGATCCAGCGTGTAGCCGGGCCGATAGTCCCCCTTCACGACCTTCCGGGTACGGGTCGAGATCCCGAACCTCAAGAGCAACCGGCTCAGTCCGTCCACCAACTCGCGAGACGTCGAGGCGTAGTAGACGCGACCGCCTCGACCGTTCTTGTTCACGGTGACCGAACCGTCCGTTGCCCAGATGTGTCGAATGAAGAGGGCGATCTGCCGCTTCGGGAGCTGGAACACCGCCTCGGGGATGAACTTCTCGTGGCTACGACGCCCGAAGAGGTCGAACTCGTCCAACCACGCGGCGATCGGATTGCGGCGACCCCGCGCGAGCTTGAACGGAGCGGGTAGGCGGAGGGTTGTGCACCGCGCCACGGCGTACTCGTCGCGGACCGGTGTGATGCCAAACGCCGCCGCCGCGTAGGAGACCGCCTTCAGATTGGCCTCATCGATTGAGGCGTACCGAATCGGCTGACGGGCGACGAAGGAACCATCGCCGAGTAGGTGGGCCAGCATCACGACGCGCCGGTCGTCCCATGCGGCCTCTTGCTCAGGAGCAGGCACGTGTCGGGGCACACCGATCCGCGAGCCCGGCTCCAGTTCACCGAGCGGCTTCCAGCCCTCGTAAGTGAGGAACGGGTGGTTCGCGGTCGCGGTGATCTCCTTGCCGGAGGCCAGCTTCAGGCGGTAGACGCGCTTGGTACCCGTTGAGAACACGTGGGTCAGGTGCCGCCGCACGTACTTCAGCCGGTCGTCGAGTGCCCACACCGGGACATCCTTGACGCCCCCAGAGAAGAGCTCGCCCATGGTCACCTCGGCGCCGGTGTCCGCACGGAGGATCTTGGTGTCGGCGGTCAGACAGCCCGATTCGCGAAGGTCACTCATCTGCGGCTTCTTGTCGGTGCGCTGTTCGGAACCACGGTTGAGCTGCGAGATCGCGATGACCGGGACCTCGAGCTCCTTCGCGAGCAACTTCAGTGCACGGGAGAACTCCGAGACCTCCTGCTGCCGGGATTCCACGCGCTTCCCGGAGCTCATCAGCTGGAGATAGTCGATGACGACGAGCTTGAGGTCGTGACGCTGCTTGAGGCGACGGCACTTCGCGCGGATCTCCATCAGTGACATGTTCGGAGAGTCGTCGATGAACAGCGGCGCCTCGGACACCCGGCCCATGGCGCGCGCCATCCGGGTCCAGTCCTCGTCGCGCATGTTGCCCTTGCGCATGTTCTGCAGCGGCACCTGTGACTCCGCGGAAAGCATGCGCATCGCGATCTCGTTACGGCTCATCTCCAGGGAGAAGATGACAGAGGTCTGACCGTTCTTGATTGATGCCGCACGGGCGACATCGAGTCCCATGGTCGACTTGCCCACAGCCGGTCTGGCCGCCAGCACGATCATCTGCCCGGGGTGCAGACCGTTGGTGAGTGCGTCCAGGTCGGCAAACCCGGTGGGCACCCCGACCATCCCCTCGCCGCGGTGGGAGGCTGCGTCGATCTCCTCCATGGTGGAGTTGATGACATCCTTGAGGGGGACGTAGTCCTCGGCGGTGCGCCGCTCGGTGACGGCGTACACCTCCGCCTGGGCGGTGTTCACCAGCTCGTCGACGTCCCCGCCGTCGGTGGCGTAGCCGAGCTGCACGATCCGGGTACCGGCATCGACCAGGCGCCGGAGCACCGCGCGCTCGCGCACGATCCGGGCGTAGTAGCCGGCGTTCGCGGCCGTCGGCACCGAGGACAGCAGCGTGTGCAGGTACGGGGCGCCGCCGATGCGGGTGAGTTCGCCGCGCTTGGTCAGTTCGGCGGAGACCGTGACGGCGTCGGCCGGCTCGCCGCGGCCGTACAGGTCGAGGATCGCGTCGTAGATGACCTCGTGCGCGGGCCGGTAGAAGTCGGTGCCGCGGAGTACCTCGACCACGTCGGCGATGGCGTCCTTGGACAGCAGCATGCCGCCGATCACACTCTGCTCGGCTGCCACGTCCTGCGGTGGGGTGCGCTCGAAGCTCTCCCGTGCCGGCGACATCTCGGTGACGCTCACCGGGTCACCGCCCGAACCTGGTCAGTTCCGACGAACGGTTCGAAAGCCATCGTGTGGACCGCCTCCCCTGCCTCTTCAGAACCGGCTCTTCGAGCCCTGTCGAACATGTGTATCGGTGACCCCTGACAACGCCTGCCCCACCGCCTGCGGCGATGGCCACTCCGGCACACCCGCGTGACCGTATGCCTCCCACCGTGCCCCCCACAACTCGATGGTGCGCCAGCCTGGGGACGAACACCCCCTAGGCTGTGGACAGCATGTGGATCACAGCGGAAAAGGTTGTGCACAGGCTCCATCCACTGGTGTGGATAACTTCTGACATCGCTGGAATTACAACGGATTCGCTGTACCCACGGTGTGCATAACAATTACTCGGAGGATCGGTGGACGACACGCCGGGCGTACACGCCGATGAGCGTCGGGCCCTCGATCGGCGCATCCTCTCCCTCGCGGTCCCCGCACTCGGCGCGCTCGTGGCCGAGCCGCTGTTCGTGCTCATCGACTCCGCCGTCGTCGGCCGCCTGGGCACCGCGGAACTCGCCGGGCTGACCATCGCCTCGACGGTTCTGGTCACCATCGTCTCCATCTTCATCTTCCTGGCCTACGCCACCACGGGCGCCGTCGCCCGGCGCCTCGGCGCGGGCGACACCAAGGGCGCCCTCGCCGTCGGGCTGGACGGCATCTGGCTTGCGCTCGGGCTCGGCGCGGTGACCTGCGCCGTCGCGATCGGAGTCGCCGAGCCGATCGTCACGGCACTCGGCGCCTCGGCGGACGTGACTCCCCACGCGGTCGCGTACCTGCGCTCGTCGGCGCCGGGGATCCCCGGGATGCTCGTGGTCCTGGCGGCGACCGGGGCCCTGCGGGGCCTGCAGGACACCCGGACCCCGCTCGTCGTCGCGGTGGTCGGCGCGGTCGTCAACACGATCGGGTCGATCACGCTCGTGTACGGCTTCCACATGGGCATCGCCGGGTCCGGCCTGGCGACGGCGCTCACCCAGCTCGGCATGGGAGCGGTCCTCGCCGCGATCGTGCTCCGGGGCGCCCGGGCCCGCGGCGTCGGGCTGCGACCCCACCCGGCCGGGATCATGGCGAACGCCCGCGCGGGCACCCCGCTGCTGATCCGGACCCTCACGCTGCGCGCGGCGATCCTGCTCACCGTGGCCACCGCCACGAAGCTCGGCGATGCCACGCTTGCCGCGCACCAGATCGTGAACGCGGTCTGGGGGCTGACCGCGTTCGCCCTGGACGCCCTCGCGATCGCCGCCCAGGCACTCGTCGGGCACGGCCTCGGCGCCCGCGACGTCGGCCAGGTCCGCGCGGTCACCCGGCGTTGCCTGCAGTGGGGCATGGGCGCCGGAGCCGTCATCGGCGTCGCCATCGCCGGACTCGGATGGCTCGTCACGCCGCTGTTCACCTCCGACCCGCAGGTACAGCGAGCCGCGGCCATCTCGCTGGTGGTGATCGGTCTCCTGCTGCCGCTGGCCGCGTGGCCGTTCGTGCTCGACGGCGTGCTGATGGGCGCGGGCGACGGCCGGTTCCTCGCATGGGCCGGTGTGATCACCCTGGTCACGTACCTGCCGATGGTCGGAGCGGTCTGGCTCTGGGCGCCCGACGGCGCAGCGGGGCTCGCGTGGTTGTGGGTCGCCTTCGCGGGTGGGTTCATCGGGGCGCGCGCCATCACCACGGGTCTGCGAGCGCGGGGGACCGCCTGGATGGTGCTTGGCGCATAGCGCACACGCCGACGCTCGGTCGGCACACCGAGCAGGAGTGCGCCCGGCGCCCAGCACGACCTCGGGTATCACGACAGCCGCTTCGGCCTCTCTTCAGGGTGAGACGGGGCGCCCGAACGGGCACCCCGGCGGGCCCGACCGGCCTATGCTCAGAAACGTTCCGACCGGGAGGCTACCCGTGGCCGAAGGCGTCCGACTCGATGACCTGGCACCGGCCTCGCTGTCGCGCGTCCCCACGGCCGGCGGAGTGCCCCGACCGGCTCTGCTCCGGGCCCTCGACGGGATCAGGGCGGCGCGCCTCGGGCTCGTCGTGGCCTGGCCGGGAACCGGCAAGACCACCCTGATGGCGCGCTGGGCCCGAAGCCAGGGCGGACTCGTGGCCTGGTGCCGGCTGACACTCGCAGACGCGGACCCGCGCGCGCTGATCCGTACCCTCGCGGTCGCCGTCCGCACCGTCGGGACGGCCGGCGCACCCGAGCCCGGAGCGGTGGCCGCACCCGAGCCGCGCGCCGTGCCCGGAACCGAGCCGCGCGCGGTGACCGTACCGACGAACAGGCCGCGCGAAGGCACCAGCCGACACCCCGCCGTCGAACCGACCAGCGCGCACGGCGTGCTCCACCTCGTCGACCTGCTCCCGGCGCCGCTGCTTCTCGTCCTCGACGACGTCCACCACATCGTCGGCACCCCCGCCGAGGCCGAGCTGGAGACCCTCATCCTCGGCACCGGTGACCGTCTGAGGATCCTGCTCGGGTCCCGGACCATGCCCACCCTGAACCTGACCCGCTCGGAGATCCCGGCGCCGGTCGTGCTCACCGGACGCGATCTGCGGCTCCGCATCTGGGACACCGACGCCCTCATGCGCTCGGCCGGGGACGAGCCGCTCCCGCTCGACGACCTGGTCGTGATCACGAGGGAGACGGAGGGCTGGGCCGCTGCGGTGCGCCTGTTCCAGCGTTCCATCGAGGGCCGTCTCCCCGCTGAGCGCCGGCGTGCGGTCCATGCCCTGGCGATGCACGCCGACTACGCGGCCGGCTACCTTGACGCGACAGTGCTTCGTGGGCTGCCGGCGCACCAGCGCGACTTCCTGTCGGACGTGGCCGTGTTCGAGAACCTCAGCGCCGCCCGCGTGGACGCCCACCGTGGAACCAGCACCGGGCATGAGGACCTTCGGTCCGTGGCCCGCTCCCTGCCGCTGCTGATCGATGTGGGCAACGGCCGCTTCCGGATGCACCGCGTGCTGCGCCGTCATCTGATCTCGGCCGCCCGTGCGGAGCTCGGTCCGGTGCGGACCTCAGCCTGGTTCTCCGGTGCCGCCACGATCCTGCGCACCGAGGGCGCCACCCACGAGGCGCTGCGCGCACTCTGCCTGGCCGAGGACTGGCGGCACCTGGCCGACCTCCTCGAGGACGTCGGGTCCGGATCCGTCGACATCCAGGGTCGGCTGTGGACCGACCCGCTGCCGGTGGACCGGATCGGCCCCCCACCCTGGCGCACCATCGCGCGCGCCCGCGCAGCGCACCTCGAGGGACAGTTCGACCGGGTGCGCAACCTCCTGAACGACCTGAGCGACTCCACGAGCCCTGCGGAGCGTGCCGCGACCCGGCTGATCTCTGCGGGTGCGGGGGTCTGGTCGACGGCGCCCGCCCGCGATCACGCCGACGGGTGGGAGCACTGCGTCCGCGAGGCGAGCAGGCGCGACCCGTTGCAGGCAGCCCGGCGAGCGGCCCGGCAGCGAGGCCCGGGCGCCACCCTCGCGGAGGGCATCAGCCTGTTGATCGCCGGCGATCAACGCACGGCGACCGAGGTGCTGCACCGGTGCGCGTCCGACCCGGAGGCGCCGGATGAGATGGCGCTCGCCGCGCGGCTGGCGGAGGTCTCGATGGCCTCCACCCGCCCGACGCTGCCGACCCTCGCCGCGATCGATCGGGTGTACGTGGCCGCCGAACAGGCGGGGCACACGTGGCTGGCCCGGCTGGCGCACGGCGCGATCGTCAGTTTCGACGGCGATGAGCGGTCCCATCGCCGCGCCCAGCAGCTGATCCGCCACTGCGACCGGATCGGCGACGCGTGGGGAGCGGCGATCATCGCCTGGTCGCTGGCGCTGTCCTGCCTACGCGCCGGTGGCGTGCATCCGCAGGAGTGGGACGATCTCGGTCTACGCTTCCGGACCCTCGGCGCCACGTCGCTCGAGGCGTGGGCACGGTCCCTGTACGCGCTCACCGCCACCGCCGCCCGGCTCCCGGATGCGACGGCCGACGCGGTGGCGGCAGAGTCCTTCGCTCGCACCCTCGCGGTGCCCGGCGCCCTTGCCATCGCGTACGCGACGCTGGCCCGCAGCGGCGCCGCCGACGGTGCGCACGCCGCCGAGATGATGCACCTGGCGACCTCGACGGCCGAGGCGGAAGGACTGCTCGCCCGGCCGTGGGAGTGGCTGTCTCCCACCGCCGTCGAGGCCCATGACGCCGAGCCGGGGCCCGGCCGCGCCGCCGAGCCGGCATCGGGCGCTGCCGCGTCGGCCGACCCACCGGACCGGTCCGCACCGCCGTCCCACGTGGTGGCCGAATTGGACGTGCACTGCTTCGGCGCGTTCTCGATCACGGTTCGGGGCCGCGCCGTCGACCTTGGCCAGATGCGGCCCCGGGCCCGCGCGGTGCTGCGGATCCTCGCCCTCAGCGCCGGCCGGCCGGTGCACCGGGAACGGCTGGCCGAGGCGCTGTGGCGCGACCTCGACCCGGCCGCGGCGATGCACAACCTCCAGGTCAGCGTCTCCACGATCCGGCGGTGCCTGGAACCGGGTCGCCCGGCCCGCAGCAGCACCCTGCTGGTGCGGGACGGGGAGGCCTACACGCTCCGCCTGCGCAGCTCCTCCCGATGCGACGTCGTCGAGTTCGAGGCCGCGCTCCGGACCGCGAACAAAACCCGGAACACCGACCAGGTCGCGCACGCCGCGGCGCTGCGGCGCGCCCTCGACCTGTACGCCGCGGACCTGCTCCCGGAGGACGGCCCGGCCGAGTGGGTGACCGACCCGAGGGATCGCTACCGGAGCCAGGCCGCGGAGGCCGCCGCTGCGCTCGGCGCGCTCGAACTCGCCGCCGGCAACCTCGAGGCGGCGACCTCGGCGGCCAACCGCAGCATCGAGCTGAACACCTTCCGCGACGCGTCCTGGCAACTGCTGATCGACGCGCTGCACCGGTCCGGCGCGGCCGCGGAGGCCCAGCGCGCGCAACGTGGCTACGCCCGGATGCTCGCCACCCTCGGCGTCCCCGCGGACACTACTCGCGTCCTCGGAACTCTACCTCTGCCAGTGCCACGAACGACTCGGGGCTAGGCGCGAAGGTGTCGACGATGGTCAGCCGCACGGCGACCACGTTCTCGGCCACGAGCTCGATGCTCTGAGCCCCGGCCCGGTCCTCGAGCACGATCTCCTCGCTCTCCTGGGCACCGGTGGACGTGGTCGTCGTGACGGTCAGTGTCTGTGGCCGGTCCGCGGCCAGGAAGTCCTCCTGCACCGTGGACGCGCCCGGCGTGATCAGGATCCGGACCATCCGGAACGGCTGAGCGAACGTCATGTCCACCCACTCGCCCGCCCCGGGTCCCGGCGCCGCCGGTGTCCAGGCCCGGTCGAAGGTGCCGTCGCCGAGGTTCGTCACGGGTGTCTCGGGGCCCTGACTCGAGGCTGTGAATCCGGTCGGATTCACGGCGGCGTTGCCCTGGGCGCGGTCCAGCACGGCCTCGTAGGCACGCTCGAGCTCGGGCCGGAAGTAGAGCCCGACGGCGGTGAGCAGGCCGAGGATGACGACGGTGCTGACGAGCCTCGTCGGGAACCGGCGTCGCCGGGTCTTGGGCCGGGTACCGGCGACCGGCCCGGGCTTGGCGTCGGGGCGCAGGAGTCGCCGCCACCAGGACCTGCTCGGCTGTACCTTCGCCTCGGCGAGGCTGGTGCCACACCGGCGGCAGAACTTGCGGGTGGGCACGTTCCCGGTGCCGCAGCTGCCGCAGATGAGATCACCGGGCGCGGGCGGCGGCTCGTCCGCGGGGACCGGTCGCGGCGCCGGTCGGGGCTTTGCCGCCCCCGGCCGCACCGCCATCGGTGCGCCCGGTGCTCTCGCGGCGGGCTCGTCGGCGCCGGTCGGGCGGGGCGCGCCGGGGCGTTGCCCGACGGCGGGGGTGGAGGGGTCGGCGGAGCTCCGGGTGGTTCGGCGCCTGCGCTGCGCCGGCGGTGCGACGAGCGCGGGCGCGATCGCCGCCGCCGGCTTCGCCTGCTCGATGGTCTCGCGGGTCGGGGTGCCGTTCGGGTGCGGCTGGTCCGCCCGGCGGGCCGGGCCGTCCTCGACGCCCGACGGCGCAGCCTCGCCAGTGCCCGACGTGGCCGTCTCGCCAGTGCCCGACTGGGCAGTCTCGTTCGTGCCCGACGGCGCACCCTCGCCAATTCCCGACGTGGCCGCCTCGTTCGTGCCCGACGGCGCACCCCCGCCAATTCCCGACGTGGCCACCTCGTTCGTGGCCGGCGGTACCGCCGCCGTCGGGGCGGTCGTGGGTTCGGCGACGGGTCGCGCCGCTGGCACCGTCCCCGCGCTGGCAGCCGTGGCGGCGGTGGTCGCCGCGGCCTCCTGCCCGGTCCCGGGCGCCGGCTCGACCGCCGTGCGCTGCTCGGCCCGGGGTGCAGGCTCAGGAACCGGCTCCGGGACGGTAACCGGTGGAGGAACGGGAGCCTGTTCAGGCTCGGGCACGGGCTCCGGTTCCGGCGCGGGCTCAGGCAGCTGCACGGGCACCGGCGCGGGCTCAGGCAGCTGCACTGGCACCGGCTCCGGCACGGGCACCGGCTCGACTTCGGGCTCAGGTTCGAGTCCATGCTCGTCGGCTGCGGGATCCTCCCACTCCAGGTAGGTGCCGCAGCCACCACAGAACTGCTCCCCGACCTCGTTGCGGGTGCCGCATTCGGGACAGATCACCATCAGGCCACCTCCACGATCTCCACGACGTGTGGCACGTGCGCCGGTTTGACGTCACGCACCACGCGATCCACCCGACGCAGGTCCACGGCGTCGACGTCGGGCACCTCCACCGTCACCGTCAGCTCCGCGGGCGAGCGCCCCGGCAGGTCCGCGCCCGGGGTCCGCGACCAGATCGTGCCGCCCGAGTCGGTCACGGTGACCTCGCCACCGGTGACCAGCCGCACGGCCAGCTCCACTCCGGCCACCGTGCCGCGACGGCGGTGGATCTGAGCGGCCTGCGCGACGATCTCGCGCTTGCGCTCGACCGACCACGAGTCGTCGACCTCGACCCCCACCCAGTCCGCGAGCCAGTCCAGGAAGTCCTCCGGCGCCAGGTGCGGGTCGATGTAGGTCCACAACGAGTCCAGCGTGGTGAACGTCGGCGCGAGCACCTCGTCCAGCGCCCGCGTGAACAGCTGCATCATCTCGTCGTCGCCGTACACGCCGGGCAACCGGGAGCCCACCGGGACCACCGGGACGAGCCCTGGGATCATGCCGCGCATCTCAGTCCCCCGCCGTGACGCGGACCTGGTGGCGGTAGGAGAACGCCAGCGCGTGCTGGTCCAGTTCGATCCGCTGCACCGGCTCCCCGCGGCGGGACGTGATCGGGTCCGCTGCGAACAGCTTGACGTCCTCGACCAGCTCCGTGCCGGGCAGCCGCTGCAGCACCGCGTACACCTCGCCCGCCTGGACCGGCCTCCCGAACGGCCACCCCTCGCCGTCGAGCCCTCCGGTGAGCGGGTCGAAGTACCTGTTCAGGGCCCGGACGGCGTCCCGTTCGAGCACGTGCGCCGTCGTCCGTGGTCGCGGACTCAGCCGGGCGACCACGGTGACCCCCTGATAGAACGGTGGCTCCACGAGCACGCGCACGCCCACGGGCCGCCGGTCGTCGAGGTAGGCGGCCACGGCGGCGAGGTCATCGGTGGAGGGCACCATGTCCTCGAACCGCAGCTGACCCTCGTCGTCGGGAACCGCCGAGGGGACCACGAGCACCCGCACACCGCCGGCGTCGGCGTCCCCCACCGCGGGCACGCACCGGACCCTGGCGATGCCGGGCGCCGCCGCGCGGGCGAGCTGTTCGTAGTCCTCGGCCGTGATCGCCCGGTCCCGGGTCCGCAGCGCCAGCGGTCCACGAAGGCGCGCCTCGGCCACCGATTCCGCCGCCACCCCGCCGAGCGCCGGGCGCCGGTTCTCGACCCGGTCCACGAACGGGACCGTGGCACGCATCACGCTGATCGTCCGGGCGCCCACGTTGCCCGCCGGGCCGCCCCCGGTGCGGTAGCTGCGCACCCGTAGGGGCGCGCCCTTGGGCGGCACCGCGCCGTACCCGCGCAGCGAGCCGTCCACCTGACGCACCGCCGGACCGAGGTGCACCGCCCCCTGCGCCCGGTCGACCCAGAAGACGTGGTCATCCCGGCCGGCACCCGCGAACGAGTCCACCTCCGTCCAGCGCTGCCAGCCACCGCCGTCGGCCACATCGAGCTCGATCGGCGGGCCCCCCGCCACGACCGGGCGGTGCTCGAGCGGGAACACCTGCGCGGGCGTCCCCTCGGACAGGCCGAGCACCTCCTCGTCGATGGTCTCCGCGTGGACCACCGCCACCGTGCCGCCGATGGTGAAGGCACTCGCGGCGCTCATGGTCGGGGAGGCGCTGTAGAACGGGTAGCCCTCGTCCGCGGGAATCACCCGGCACCGCAGCCAGCCGGCGCGGATCCGCCCGATGACCGAGGCCGTGTGGGTCTCGGGGACATGCACCACGACGTCCCCGGCCCGGTTCAGCCCGCCGGTCCCGTCACTGTCCAGGTCACACCCGACCCAGCGCCGTCCGTCCCAGGCCTCCCAGACCAGGGGCGGGTTCCGCGGGTCGACGCCCACACCCTGCACGTCGCACTCGAAGCGCAGCACCACCGCGCACGACGGCGCCGGCTCGTCGAGGCCGAGGAGCAGCACATCGTCCTCGACCGGCTTCCCGGAGAAGACCTCGAACCCGTCCCCGCCGAGCAGGTCATCGTCGCGTGACAGCGGTTCGCCGTCGGCGCCGTGGGTCAGCACGTGCGCGAGGCGGCGCGGCGGCACCTCCAGCGGGCGGACCGTGGCGAACCTCGTGGCCGGGTCGTCCTCCGTGCGCAGCGTCGAGACCTCGAACCCCTCCGGCACCACGACCGTCTCCGGCTGCTCGGCGGAGAGCCAGAACGTGGCGTCCGCCGTGGCCGCCGTGGGTGGGAGCAGGCTCATCCCGAGCAGGTCCAGGAACGTGAGGTAGAGGCGGTCCGGGACCCGATTGAGCCGGTAGAACAGCTCGTCGGTCATGAACGCGACCGTCTCGATCAGCGTCACCCCGGGGTCGGACACGTTGTGGTCCGTCCACTCCGGGTTGTGCCGTTGGACCATCCGCTTGGCGTCGTCGACGAGGTCCTGGAAACGGCGGTCGTCGAGGTTCGGGGTGGGCAGCATGTCAGGCTCCGGCCTCGTCATGGGTGGGGATCACGTAGAACGGGAAGACCAGGTTGCGCGGCTCGTTGGTGCCGCGGACGGAGTAGACGACGTCGACGTACAGCACGCCATCGTCGACGGCGTCGAACCGCACCACCACGTCCTCGAGGTCGATGCGTGGCTCCCACCGCTCGAGCGCGACCCGCACGACGTAGGCGATGTCGCCCGCCGTCGCGGCATTCGCCGGTGCGAAGACATAGTCGTGGATGGCGCACCCGAACTCCGGGCGCATCGGCCGTTCGCCCGGCGAGGTCGCCAGGACGAGCCGGATGGCCTCCTCGATCTCGCGGGTCTCGCGGACCAGCGCGACCCGGCCGGTCCGGTCGAACCGCAGCGGGAAGGACCAGCCGGCCCCGATGAACTCCTGACCCATGCCTGCCTCCCGCCTAGTTGATCTTCACGAGGGCGCCGCGAATGGTCGCCATGGCGCCGGCGGAGAGCTCGGCCGAGGCCTGGCCGTTCACCTTCACGTTGGCGGCGGTCAGCTCCGCAGTCGCCTGGCCGGCGACCTTCACGGTGGCGCCCCCGGCCTCGAACCCGGCGCTGGCCTTGAGCTTGATGTTGATCGCCTCCATGGTGATGTCACCGCCGACGCTCTTCACCGAGATGTTGTTCTGCGCCTCGACGGCCACATCCTGCTTCGCCTTGATGCGCACCGGCCCCTCGGAGAAGATCTCGATGCCCGCCTGCTGCTTCTGGGTGAGGGTGATGCGCTGCTGGCCGGCGTTCGTGCTGATCACGAGGGACTCCTCGCCGGGCTTCTCGAGGAACTCCACCAGCATCCCGGTGCGCGAGACGAAGGCCCGCCGGGTGACCTTGCCGTCGCTGCCGACGTGCTGGGACCAGGCCTTGTCCGGCCGGTCCGGGCCGTTGTACAGGCCGCCGAGGATGTACGGCGAGCCGAACTCCCCCTCGGCGAACGCGACGAGCACCTCGTCGCCGACCTCGGGCAGCACCACCGTGCCGCGCGCCGCACCCGCGCCCACCTGGACGAGGCGGGCCCACTCGCTCTCGTAGTCGCCCGAGTAGGTCGGGAGCTTGATCTTCACCCGGCCAAGGCCGTCCGGGTCCTTGAGGTTCGTCACGATCGCCGGGATCACGCCCGACCGGACCTCCGAGCGGTCCTCACCGCGGGTGACCCCGAACAGGGACCGCTCGGAGGCACCGGAGGCGGTGAACGACGTGCGGAACCCCTCCGCGGTGAACTCGTGCCGGACCTGGGTGAGCGTGTACGTCCCCTCGAAGGTCTTCCCCACCCCGGCCACGCGCACGGCGACCCCGGCCGCGAGCGCCGGGTTGCCGAACCCGCCGCCCTCGATCTCCGCGAACCCGCCGCTGATCCGCTCGGTGAGCGCCGCCGCCTCGCCGTCGCACTCCGCCTGGGTGCTCAGCGCGGCGCGGGAGACCACGTGGCTGGCGGCACCGACCGTCGACGCGAGCTTGGCCGGGCTGTCCGCACCGGCGAGCGTGGCCACCTGGGTCCGGGCCGTGGCCAGCCCGACGAGTTCGCGCTTCTGGCCGGGGTCCCAGCCGCGGACCTCGACCTTGGGCACCTGACCCGCGGATGTCACCGTGGCCCTCACCCACTCGAGGTCGACACCCCGCTCGATGACCAGCGGGTTGTCGCGCCCACCGGGCGCGGGCGCGGAGGAGGAGTCGGTCGGGGCGACGAAGTCCAGCGCGCCGTCGCGCACCTTCGCCCGGGCGCCGACCCGGTCCCCGATCCTGGCGAGGAAGTCCCAGTCGCTGATCCCGTCCTGGGTGATGTGCGTGAAGATCGGCTTGCGCACGTCGATCTTCCCCACGCTCAGCCCGTGCGCCCCGGCGATGGTGCTGACGATGTCGCCGGGACCGACGTTCAGGTAGGCCTTGATCCGGGTGCCGTGCTGGAGCTTGTGGGAGGCGTCCAGCCCACGCACGATCGCGAACATGCCGGTCGGCCCGAGTTCCGTCTCGAGGGCGGTGACGTCACCGGTGAGCAGCTCCGTGGGTCCGCCGGGACCGCTGGTCTGCACCTTCAGAGCGATCTTGGACCCGATCTTCAGGCCCGCCTTCTCGATCAGGTCGGCCTGCGGGTCGGCGAAGCGCAGCGAGAACACGGCCGGCAGGCGGATCGCGTCCTCGATGTGCCCGGACACCAGCGCGGCCGCGAGGAGCGGGGACAGTGGCGACCCGTCCACAGTCACGATCAGGGCCGAGGTGAAGGTCTCAGTCGCCGGCACGGGCCACCTCCCGCGCTCGCTCGCCGCCAGGCAGGACCGCGCGCGGCAGTTCGTCGGCCGCGGGCAGCAGGAGCCGGCGCCCGGGCCTGAGCCGGACCGGGTCGTCCACCCCGTTGAGCTCGGCCACCGCCCGCCACAGCGACGGGTCCCCGTACTCGGCGTAGGCGATGCCGGCCAGCGTGTCCCCCGCCCGGAGCACGTGCTCCCGGCGCGGCACGAGCCCGCCCGAGGTGGGGTTCTGCCCGGGCTGCTCCCCGGCGATCTCGTTCAGGGTCACCGCGCACGTGGCCCGGACCGGCAACCCGGCGGACGTGAACAGGGTGTAGGTCGCCGTGACGGACTCGATGTAGGCGAGGAACCCGGTCAGGGCGCCCCACCGGAACAGCACCCACGGAGGTGAGGCCTTCTTCTGCCCGAACGACGCCGAGGTCGGCACACAGCAGGAGAACAGCCTCTCGACCTTCTTCACCACCGAGGAGTCCAGCGTGTCCGAGGCGTCGAAGAACATCTCCAGGGTGAGCGAGGTCGGCTGCGGCCCGGTGTACTGCGGGGGTCCGGCCTTCTTGTTGCCGGTGGCGGGGCTCTCCTTCCACACCGCACGCTTCGACAGGCTCAGCTCCTTGGGGTTGAACTGGAAGTCGATCCGGTCCAGCTTCGGCCCCGGCTTTGACAGCGATCCGTCCAGGGAGGGCTCGTGCAACTGCAGGTAGGCGTGCTCGAGCCGCGCGGGGGAGCCGGCACCGCCGGCCCCGGCGGCCTCGAACGCTACGGGTGCGGGAGGCATGACGTCCTCACTTCGATCCAGGGGCGAGGAACCCGTGGTGGGCGATCTCCACCGACTCGGTCAGCACGGCCGGGGAGTCCGGGTTGAACGTGGGGCCGGACCAGCGCACCGGAACGATGTCCATGAGCCCCCAGCTGGCGATCACCCGCCCGTCGACGGTCTTCGCCTCGATGGCTCCGGTGCGGCGCTTGTACCCCTTGGCGATGGAGGAGAACCACTCGGCGACCTTCGTGGTGTCCTTGCCGAGCGGCCGCGACAGGGTGATGTTCGGGTACTTCAGGCGGGTCGGCAGCTGCCACGGGTTGCCGTTGTTGCCGCCCTCCTCGCGCACCTCGATCACGACCTCGCAGCCCAGGCCGCTGCACGAGCTGAACGAGCCGAGGTCGACTCCGTCGAGTTTGACGGTGTACTGCACCCCGATGCCGGTCTCGATGTCTTCGAGCATGTTCGTCCTCTCCCTACCGCAGGTCCGTGCGCATGCCGCGGCGTTCACGGTCCACGAGCAGTTGCGTCCGAAGCCGTCGCAGGATCGGGCCGGCCAACCGATCTGCCAGTTCGTCGACGGCGCCCGCGGACAGGTCCCGCAGGCCCGCCGACCCACCGTCGGGCGGTGGTTCCGAGCGGGAGACCGTGGTCACCTCGGGCGTGGCTGCGGCAGCAGCCGGGGCGACGGCGGGGGTCGGGTTCGCCGTGGGGGCTGCGGTCGACGGCGGGCCGGGTTGGGCCGCGGACTGGTTCAGCGGCATCGCGGCGGACTGGGCGGCGCCGGATCCGTCGTCCGGCACGGTCGCGCCGGGCGCCGCGCCGCGACCGCGGTGGCCGCCGAGGAAGTTGGACCGCGCCCGCGGGGACGGACGGCTGGGTGGGCGGTTCGGCGCGAGGCTGGTCTCGATCCCGTCGATGCCGACCGCCCGCGCGACGGGCAGCTCGTCGGCGCCGACCGCTGTCCGGGACACGACCGGGCCGTCGACCGTGGTGGGCGAGGACCAGTCCTCCGACGCCGGATCCCAGTCCGGCGCGACGGGCGACGGGGCGGCCCGGCCGCCCGCAGCCCGGGCCTGGTCGGAGGCGGGTGGACCGGAGGCGGACATGCCGTCGGCGGCGGTCCGGGAGAGCATGGCCAACGGACCACGGCCGCTGTCCCCGATCAGGCCGATCGGACGCGGGGTCGACGCTGGGCTCGTCGTGGCCAGCGCAAGCCCTGCGGACCCAAGCCCTGTAGCCGGCGCGCCGGAGCGGGCCGCCCCGGAGGCGACGGCCCGGGCGACCACGGGGGCCACCGGAGCCACCGGAGCCACCGAGCCGAGGGTTCTCGCCGACTCGTGGGTCCGCGACGGCGCCAGGGTTCCCGATACCCAGGCAGCCGATGACGCATCGTCGCCCACCGGCGACCGAGCACCCACCGCCGTCTGTCTCTGTACCGACGACCCCACCGACGACCCGGTCCCCATCGACGGCCCGGTCGACGACTCGGCCCCAACGGACGGCTGACCTGACCCGCCACCGGCGGCCGCCGGACCGTCGACCGACGCGACGGGCAGCTCCACTCCCGGTCCACCGCGGCCGGAGCCACCGGAGATCGGGTCAAGGGTCGGGTCGAGGGCCGCATCCGACCCGACCGGGCCGATCGCGGCGCGCTGCGCGAGGATCCCGGTGTCCCTGAAGGTGCTCATCGGGTCACCGGAACTCGGCGTACTCGGCTCCGGTACGGCGCTCGATGCCTCGCCGAACGAGCTCGCCGCGAGTGCGCCGCTCGGCGATGAGGCCGGGCCCGGCGCCGTTCGCGGGTCCGAGGTCCCCGCGGGACCGGTCGCACGGACGGACGGTGCATGGTGCGTTTCGGCCGAGGCAGCAGCACCCGAGGCGGTGGCGCCCGAGGCGGTAGCGCCCGAGGCAGCGGCACTCGAGGCGACAGGACCCGAGGCGACAGGACCCGAGGCGACAGGACCTGAGGCGGCAGGACCGGAGGCGACAGGACCCGAGGCCGCAGCACCCGGGGCGGCGGCGGACTCGGACGCGGCCGCGCGCTGGACCAGTGGATGCTGCGCGGCGCGATCCGGCAGCGTACGACCCTGCGTCGGTGCACCGGCCCCGACTGCGCCCGCTCCACTGTTCCGCTGGTCGGCCACCCGCTGCAGCGGCGCGAGCGTCGGCCGATCCGCCGCGAGTCCGCCGGTCCCGGGCCCGACACCAGTCCCAGACCCGGCACCGGTCGCAGACGCGACACCATTCCCAGACCCGGCACCAATCACAGACCCGGCACCAGTCCCAGACCCGGCATCAATCACAGACCCGGCACCGGTGGCGGACCCGGCACCAGTCACGGACCCGGTCCCGGCTGCGCGGTCGAGGCCCGATGCCTGCGCCGCACTCGGTGCCGGCTCCGCGCCCGTAGCCGCTGCACTCTCAGTCGGCGCCGGTGTGGCACCCGTCTCCGCGACCCGCTGGACGGGCGCCCTGTCCGTGTCACCGCGCAGTGCCGGGCCACCGGGTGCGCCGGCTCCGACCCCGTCCGGCGTGCCGCCCGGAGCCGGCGAGGCGGCCGGCGGGGCGAGCGGCATCGGGGCGTGCGGTGGATCGACCGAGGGGACGGTCGGCACATCCACCGCACGCGGCTCGGGACCGACGCTGCCCACGATCGGGACCTCGGTCGGCGCCGCGACGATGCCCGGTGTCGCGGTCGGCGCCGCGACGATGCCCGGTGTCGCGGTCGACGTCGAGTCGTCCGGGGTCGCCGAACCGACCGGTTCCGTGCCCATCGGGCTCGCGCCGAGCGAGGGAGCGCCATCCGAGCCGACCGGCCCGAACCCCGAGGTGGACCGCTGGAGTGGCAGCGGCGCCGCGACAGGACCGGCGGGCCCAGCTGAGCCGATCGAGCCCGGTGCCGAACCGCCCGTACCGCCGCCCGGTGCCGAACCGCCCGTCACGCCACCCGGTGCCGAACCGCCCGTCGCGCCACCCGGTGCCGAACCGCCCGTCGCGCCACCCGGTGGCGGCCCGAGCGTGCCCGGCGTCGGCCCGAGGACGCCGACGGACGCCGTCGACCCGCCCGTCGATGCCCCGGCCACGGTTGGCTCGACCGTGGCCGGTGACCTCATGACCCGGGTCGCATCGCCCCGGGGGACGGTGCGCGCGACAGTCGGCGACGGCCCGGAGCCGGGTGGCTGCGCCGGCGCCACGCCCGGTGCCACGGTCGGTCCTGGGCTCGACCCGACCGGAGCCGAAGGTGCGACGGCGGTGTCCCGCGCGTCCGCCGTCGGCAGCGGTGCACCGAGCCCGAGGCGCGGGGGCACCACCTCCGACGCCGACCGCGCGAGGGGCGCGGGCGCCGCCGGGCCAGTCCGCTGCAGGGGCATGCCCGCGGCACCGATCCCCTCGTGACTCGACGGCTGCGGCTCGGCGACGATCGGCACGAACGTGGCACCCCCCTCGGTGTAGCCGACCCGATCGTCGGCGACCGGCTCGGGCTCCTCGGGTCCGGTATGGAGCGCCGCCGGGTCACTGGCGACGTCATCGCCGAACCCGTGCTCAGGCCCCGGATCGACCGGTGCGGTCGTATCGGGAACGACGGCGGGGCGGGACACCGGCAGCCCGCGCACCTCGGCGCCGGTCCGGGTCATTGCGCCCGGGGCGCCGAGGGCGGCCCGCTGGACGTGCGGCGTCGGCGGTGGGGGCGGCAGCAACCGGAGGTCCGATGCGTCGGCACGCGGCGTCGGTGCACCGGTGTCCGCGAGGCCACGGCGATCGCCGTCGACGACCCCCGACGGCGCGGACGCGTCCACCAGGTGGGTCATCGGCCCCATGAACGACGGCGACGACCAGGAACTCAGGGAGTGTGGGAACGCCGTCGGGCGGTGCACCAGCTGGACCGGCTCGATGGTGCGCTGCAGGGGCGGGAGGAACGCCCACCCGGCCGGCCCGGGCTCAGCCGGCGCCTGCCTGGCCGGCCCGGGCGAGGGGGACGGCAGCGCCGGTGGTGCCTTCTCCTTCGCTCGTTGCCAGGGCCATCGCATGGCTCACCTGTCCTCGGAAAGACGCCGGTTGATGTCCGCGATCTCGGACACGAAGCGCAGCCGCTGCGGGTGTTCCAGATCGAGGATCTCGTCACGGGACCAGTGGAAGTGGTAGGCGACGTACGCGACCTCCTGGTAGATGCGATCGGCCGCGTACGTCACGATTCCCCCAGGCGGCCACCCGAGAGGTCGAGGGTGAACCGGTGCGAACACGACGGACACGTGACCGCCGCCCGGGTGTGCCCCTCGGCGTTGATGCGGCGGTAGAAGTCCTGAAGGAACGCCACGTCGGAGGCGAACATGTTCTCGACCACGTTCGCGTTGACGACCCCGAGGGTGCCGAGGGAGGTGATCACCCGCCCGAGCAGCACCACCGTGGTGAACGCCGGGTTCTCCTGCACGCGCGCGTCATAGAGCGGCAGGAGCTCGTCACGCGCCGTGGCGAGGCGCATCGTGCCCCGACGATGCACCGTTCCGTCGCCGTCCATGAAACCGCGCGGCAACTCGAAGTCGAACTCGGTGCGCAGCGCCGAGCGATCCGGACCAGCAGGCTGGACGGCCTCCTGGTCCGGATCGGCCGGCGCCAACGTCGCGTGTGTGCGCTGCATCAGGCGATCGCGACCTCGTCGTAGCAGACGGTGGCCTTCTCGGTCGCCTGCTCCGTGGCTCCGGCCTTGAGGGAGGTCACCTCGAGGCTCCGGACCCAGCAGTTGGTGAAGTTGTAGGTCATGAGCAGCCCGTCCTGGTAGTCGAGCAGCTCGACCGCGGCGGTCTTGCGTGAGCCGGCCATGTCGCCCTGCATCACGGTCTTCAGCCAGTCGCTGATCGTTTTGGAGTCGGTGAGGCCCCGGGTGACGGTGAACTCCCCCGGCTTGGGACGGCCGACCATCTGACGGACGACGTACTTGCCGTCCTTCATCTGCTGTTTCATCTCGATCTTGTCCACCTCGGACTTCAGGCCACCGACCTCGATCACCTTGGGGATCTCGATGCCGTCGATGGTGACCCTGAAGGCGTAGGCGGAGGACGAGTCAAGTGCGTCTGCGAGTGGCATTGTTCGGCTCCTTCTATTCGCTCACGAGTGATGTGCCGCCGGAGAACTGCGACAGCTGGAAGATCACGAACTCCGCCGGCTTCACCGGCGCGATCCCGATCTGGCAGACGACCTGACCGGCATCGATGCCCTCCGCCGGGTTCGTCTCGTCGTCACACTTGACGAAGTACGCCTCGTCGGGGGTGCTACCGAACAGGGCGCCCTTGCGCCACTCGTTCACCAGGAACGCCGAGATCGTGCGCCGGATCCGGGCCCAGAGGGCTCGGTCGTTCGGCTCGAAGACCACCCATTGGGTGCCACCGAGGATCGACTCCTCCAGGTAGTTGAAGAGCCGCCGCACGTTGATGTAGCGCCACGCCGGGTCCGAGGAGAGCGTCCGCGCACCCCAGACCCGCACGCCCCGGCCCGGGAAGGTCCGGATCGCGTTCACGCCGACCGGGTTGAGCAGGTCATGCTCCGCCTTCGTGATCTGCGTCTGCAGGGTGATGGCACCGCGCACGACCTCGTTCGCCGGGGCCTTGTGCACGCCACGCTCACCGTCGCTGCGGGCCCAGATGCCGGCCATGTGGCCCGACGGCGGCACGAACCTGGTCGAGCCGTCGCCCGGGTCGAAGATCTTGACGTACGGCCAGTACAGCGCCGCGTACTTGGAGTCGTAGCCGGCGCCGCCGACCCGCCAGTCCTTGACCTGCTGCGCATTGAGGTTCGGCGGTGGGTCCAGGATCGCCATCCGGTCGCCCATCAGCTCGCAGTGGGCGATCATCGCGAGCTGCACGGCCTGGAACGTCTCCAGATCGATGGCCTCCTGCTCCAGCGCGGCGACCAGGTCCGGGACGGCCACGATGGTCACCTCGTCGATGGCCTCGAGGCCGCTGAACCCGGTGCGGTCGGCGGCGTCACCGATGTAGTCGTCGGCGCCGAGGTCGGTGGTCGACGGCGGCACCGGCTCGGGCTCCGGGGCGACGAGGTCCGCTGAGCCCTTGTCCGGCTTGGCGAGGGCACTGCCGGAGGCGACCTCCTCGATCGTGATGAGCTTGGAGTGCTGGTTCACCTTCGTGGCGACGTTGTCCGCGCCGCGCTTGGTCGTGACGTTGTCGAAGGTCTCCGTCTCCTTGCCCTCGACGTTGATCACCAGTTTGAACTGGTCGTCCGGCGGGTTCTCCCCACCGGCGTCGGCGACCTGGACGCTGACCTTCTTGCCCTTCGGCGCGTCGTCCTTGGCCACCACGCGGTAGCCGCCGATCTGCGCATGGGCCGGCCCTGCGGGCAACGCCTTCGGCGCCCGCGACCGTCCCGACTTGGCGCCGTTGTCCGCGCCGATCCGGACGACGTAGCAGTTGCCGCCGCCGTTCAGGAAGTACCCGTACACGGAGTGGGCCAGGTACGACCCCGAGATGAAGTCCCCGAAGGTCTCGGAGAACTGGGTCCAGTTGGATACGAGCGTCGGCTCGTTCACCGGGCCCTTCGCAGCCAGGCCGACGAATGCTGCGACTGAGGTACCGACCCCTTCGATCGGTCGTGACCCAGCCTCAACCTCCTCGACATATACGCCTGGCGAGAGATACGTCGGCATGTCGCCTCCTCGGGCGCTTCGATGGTGGAGAGGCCAGCCTGCCGGGCGCAGCGGGCGGGCACAGTGTCCGCGCGGACGAGCAGTCGGGAAGCAGCGGGTGCGCGAACGGGCACCCCCGGTTCACGCCTCGAGCTGGTCCTCTTCCGCCTCGCGCTGCACGAAGGCCCCTTGGAGCTCCTCCTCCTCGGCTTCGCGCTGCACGAACGCGCCCTGGAGCTCCTCCTCCTCGGCGCCGTCGCGCTGCACCGGCGCCGGCCCGGACATGACCCGCTCCGCGTTCGCCGCCGCCTCCCGCTCGAACCGGTCGGACGGGTCGCTGACCCGCACCCCGTCACCGGTGGACGTGCCGTCCACCGGACCGGTGCGCTGCTGCACCACGTGGGTGAGTTCGTGCGCGAGCATCGTGCGGCCCGCCTGGGAGCCCGGGTCGTACCGGTCCCGCTGGAACACCACGTTCGAGCCGACCGTGTAGGCGTGCGCGTTGACGGCGGCGGCCGAGTCGCTGGCGGCCCCGTCGGTGTGCACCCGCACGTCGCTGAAGTCGTGCCCCAGGCGTGCCTCCATGTCGGTGCGGACGCCGTCGTCGAGGGCGCTCCCGCCACCCGACCCGATGACGTCGAGGACCGGGGACCGCTCCTGCTCGACCAGCTCGGAGACGCCCGCGTTGCCGATCGCGCGCTGCAGGCGCAGCAGCCCCACGGAACCGAGCCGGTCCGGCCGGCCGGGTCGCGCGGCCACCGGGGACGCGCCGGCGTCCTCACTGGTGCGCCTGGTCGAGCCCGGCCGGACCGGGCCGATCTCGTCGGCGTGGTCGTGGCTGTGCATCACACACCCCTCTTCAGACGCGGAGTCCCGGGTCGGTGGACAGCGATGCTGCCACCTCCTGGCCCTGCGGCGCATGCTCGCCGGTGCGCCCGATCGGGCACCGCGAGGGGACCGTCCGGGCAGCCCGGCCGGGTCCCTCCGCGCCGTCGGCGGCCCGCTGGGGCACCGGGTCCCGAGCACGCCGGGCGCGGCGCGCGGTCAACCGATGAGATCCCAGTACCTGCCGAACTCGGCGGGCAGGCTGAGGCGCCCCATCTTGCGGTACTCACGCTGCACGGCGGTGACGAGGTGGCCCATGCCGAGCGGGGCGCCGTCGGCGGCGGCGAGGTAGGCGGCGGTGACCGCCGAGGAGCGGATCGCCCCGCCCGCGAGCGCGAACGCTTCCGCGCAGAAGGTCAGATCGAGGTCGTCCGCCCGGGGCACCACGGTGCCGAGGCAGCGGTCCCAGAGCGCGAGCCGGTGGCCGGGGTCGGGGAGCGGGAAGTCCACGAGCACGTCGAGCCGTCGGGTGAACGCGTCGTCGATGTTGGACCGCAGGTTCGTGGTCAGGATGAGCAGACCGTCGAAGCTCTCGATGCGCTGGAGCAGGTAGGCGCTCTCGACGTTCGCGTACCGGTCGTGGGCGTCCTTGACCTCGGAACGCTTGCCGAAGACGGCGTCCGCCTCGTCGAAGAGCAGCACGGCGTTCATCCGGGCGGCGCCGGCGAAGATCCGTTCGAGGTTCTTCTCCGTCTCACCGATGTACTTGTCCACCACGGTGGCCAGGTCCACGACGTACAGCTCCAGGCCGAGGTCCCCGGCGACGACCTCCGCGGACATCGTCTTCCCCGTGCCGGAGTCCCCCGCGAACAGGGCGGCCACGCCGTGCCCGCGGCCACCGCCGGGTCGCATCCGCCAGTCGCCGAGCACGCGTTCGCGGTGCCGCGCGCGCAGGCTCAGCTCCCGCAGACCCGTCAGCGTCGCCGGTGGCAGCACCAGGTCCTCCCACCCGACGGCCGGTTCGATCCGGCGGGCCAGCCGGTCAAGGGCGGTTCCGTTCTCCGCCCGGGCACCCCGGCGCAGGTGCTCGGCCGCGATCCGGCCGCCGTCGAGCCGCGCCTGGACCTGAGCCGCCCGCGCGGCCCGGACCACCTGTTCGGGGTTCAGGCGGTACTGCGAGGTGGCGGCCGCGACGTCCAGCGTCTGTGCGTCGAACGCCGCGCCGTCGTCCGGATCCCCCTCGCCCGAGGTCGGTGGGGGCCCGTCGGTCGCCGGGGCACCCGGATCGGACAGGGCGAGCGCCCAGAGCCGGGCCCGTTCGGCGTCCGTGCTGGCCGGCGCGTCGACCAGCAGCGGCGTCCGCGGCGCCCATGCCGGATCCCACGGGGCGGCACCGACGAGGAGCACCGGCAGACCGGGGCATCCGGCGAGGCCGGCAAGTCCGGCTCGCGCCGCGGGCGCCTCGCCGAGTGCCTCCACGGGACCGGCCACCAGGCCCGCCCCGCCGAGCATGGCCTCCCGCACCGCCAGGTCCACGAGCTCGGCCGGCTCCGCCCCCGCGGCCAGGTGCTGCAGGTCGAGCACGACGGCGTCCCGGCCGAGCGCACGCAGCGCACCGATGGCGAGCAGCCGGCCCGAACCCGTGGCCGCCTCGTGCACGTGGATGAGGTCCACCCCGGCGTCGAGCGCGCGGGCCAGCGGGGCCACGTCCCCCCACACGGCGTCCGAGGCCGGGATCAGGGCACCGGCCAGTGTCGGGTCCGGGTTGTCATCGCCGAGCAGATGAGCGGCCACCCGGTCCGGTATCCGCAGGGTCCGCACCGGCAGCGGCTGGTCGGCGTCGTCCACCTGCACCAGGCGCCCGGTGATGAGCGGACCGTGCACGAGATGGGCCCGGGCCGCGCCCGAGCCGAGCGGCCGGCCACACAGTGTCAGCGCCGTCGCGACGGTCGGCCGCCGCCGGGTCACGTCATCGTTGAGGTAGCCGAAGAGCTGCCCGAACCGGGGATCGACGTCGGCGGCCAGCGCGAGCAGGAGCAGGTCGACGTCGAGGGCGTCGAGACCGAACCGGTCCGCGACCTCCCGCAGCCGCAGCCGCGCACCGGACCGTTGCGCGGTGTCCGCCGCCCGCTCGCACTCCGTCAGGCGTGCGGACGCCGTGGTCGCCACCGGCGGTTCCGGGCGGCGCTCGAGGATCGTCTCGACCGCCTCGTCGCTGAGATAGAGGCCTCGGAAGGGATCGTCGGGCTGTGGGTCATGGGCCCGCCGCTCGGCGACGAGGCCGCGGATCCGCTCCTCGATCACGCCGAGGCGGCCGAGCAGATGCGTGATGCTCGGCTCCTCCCCGGCGCTCCGGCCCGGCGCGAGCGCTCCCAACGCCGGAGAACGCTCGGTATCGGCCGTCAGGCGCTCGGCCTGCGACGACTCGACCCGGGCCGGGTCCTGGGTCGTCGTCACCGGCGCCGCGCCCGGGCCTTCGGCGACGTCGGTGCCGACGGTTCCTCCGCGCCGGCAGGCGCGGTCACCTCGGTGCGCGGCGGCGGACTGTGCTTGCGCCGCCCGACGTCCGCTCCGCCGTCGGGCACCACATCCCGCGCATCGAGGACGAGCGGTTCGCGCACGGGCGGGCCGGCCGCCGGCCCCAGCCGCACCGCGAGCGGCGCCACCACGACCACGTCGATCGACGGCTTCAGCTCCCCGCCGAGCGCACTCCACACGTCGGCGAAGCCACGGTCCTCCGGGGGCGGCAGCCCGACGAGCAGCTGCACGAGCGGGTCCGCGCCCGGCGGGAGCACCAGGTCATGGTCCGGGAGGACCTCGTGCTGGACGAGATGGGCGAGCACCACCTCGAGCAGCCGGTGCTCGTCCTCGGGCCGCTGCGTCCAGGCCGTGACGAGATAGGACATGCGGAAGTACCGCGGCGGGTGGGACCGGGTGACCCCCTCCGGCGTCCGCGTCTGGATGGTTCCCCGGGTCCGGCGGCGCAGGTCCTCGCGCAGGTCGTAGAGGTAGAGGTTGACGGTCGGGGCGTTGCGCCGCGCGGCCCACTCGGTGGTCGGCGCGTCGAGGACCACCTCCGCCTCGGCGCCGCCGAGCGCCGCACGCACCATCGCGCGCAGGGCGGTGTCGATCTCGGTGATCATGGTCACCCCCTGAACAGGAAGTTGGGCGCCTGGATGGACCTCGCGACCACCAGCAGCGGGCCGCGGACCTCACCGAACGCGCCGGCCGGTGAGAGCGCGATGACGTCCCGCTCCCCGAGCAGGTCGCGGGAGACGAGCACGAGGGGGATGACCAGCCGGCCCTCCGCACTGACCACGTACGGTCCCGGATTGACCGTGATGCCCTGGCTCCAGGTCAGCGTGACCGCCTGGCCGGGTGGGAAGTCCTCGCCGTAGGCCAGGACCGCGTCGCCTGGGCGGGCCACCGACGGCAGCAGCCGGATCTCCGGCTGAAGGACCGTGACGACGGCGCGCGCGGCGTCATTCGTCGGGTCGACGTCCACGCCGGCGCCGGAGCCCGGCCCCACCGCGACGACCGCCGTGACCTCCCCGGTCTGCGCCGGCCCGATCGGGAGCAGGCCCGCGACCAGCACGGCCGACTCGCCCGGCGCGAGCGGGCCGACGGTACACACCCCGGCCCCGGTCAGGCAGGCCACCGCCGCGGGGTCGGCGACCGGTGGCGGCGTCGCCGGAGGCGTCGCCGAGACCGACGGGGCGACGGCGGCCGGGTAGCCGGTCGTGACCGTCGCCTCCGTCACGGGCGCGGTTCCGGTGTTGGTGACCGTGTAGGTGGCGAGCACGGGCTGGCCGCCGACCCACGCCGTCGGGGCGCTCAGGGTGAGCGTGACGGCCAGGTCCACCTGGCCGTCCGTCGTACCGGGCACACCCGAGATGTTGATCGTCGTAGCGACGGAGTTGTTGTCGACGTCCCGGTCGGGCCCACCGGGCAGGACCACGGCGGTGACCTCCGGGTTCGTGCCCGGCACCCGGCCCAGGACGGTGATGGTCAGGATGCTCACGCCGAGCGGGCCGAGCGGCTCGGTGGGCAGACAGGTGAGCACGAGGTCATCGAGGGTGCAGCCGGTTGGCAGCTCCCCGAACTGCAGCTCCGCCGGCACTTCCAGCAGCACCCGATACGTGCCCACCGGGCGCTGCCCCTCGTTGCGGACCGTGAGGGTGAGCTCGCTGGCGCCACCGACCGGGACCACGTTCGGGCTGGCGGTCATGGTCAGGGACAGATCCACGTCGGGCTGGACGGCCGGCTCGGTCTCCGGTCCCGGCTCCTGGGTGACCTCGCGCAGCCCGGTGCCGTCGGGCGCGATGGCATAGATGCCCCAGTCGTTGGCGACACCCGCCGCTTGCCCCGCGAGGTAGATCTCGGACCCGTCCGGGGACCAGGCCGGGTCGGTCGCTGCGCTGAGGACCTCCCGGCTCGGCGTCGCAAACTCGTCGGGCCCGAACCCGACGAGCGGAGTCACCGTCGACACGGGCCCGGTCCGGTCGTCCGGGTTGAGGGTGACCAGGCCGATCCCGCCGCGAAGGTCGAACGCGTCCTCGGCAGACGAGCCGAACAAGGGAAGGTTCGCATCGGCGAGCGCGATGACGGTGCCGTCCGGAGACCACGCCGGGGAGCGTCCGGCGACAGGCACCGGGATGCACCCGGATCCTTCGCAGTCCTCGGCAAGATGACTGATCGGCGTCAGGACCGGTGCGCTGGGATCGGAGAGGTCGATCAGGGTGAGCCGCTGGTCGATCCCGCCGACGGCTGCGGTGGAGAAGGCCGTCCACCCGGTCGCCGCAAGGGTGCGGCCGTCCGGCGCCCAACTGGGCTCGGCGAAGTAGCCGTCCTCGAAGGGATCGGTGATCAGCACGGTCTCGCCCACGGAGCCGTCCGTCACGAACTGCGCCACCATGATCTGCTCGGTGATCCCCTCGCCCGCGTAGCGACGCTCGAACGCGATCCGGGTCCCATCCGGTGACCATGCGGGGTTGACGTCCACGGCAGGTGGTCCGGACCCGTCGCCGGTGCCTGGGTCCCAGGCATAGCCGAGCGGCGCGACGGTGCTGCCGTCGGCTGCGGCGAGCATCAGGCGGCGGCCCACCTGCTCGCTCTCGGTGACGACCTCGGTGCTGAACACGAGCCAGGCGCCGTCCGGTGAATAGGCGGCGCCGCCGTCGTCCTGCTCGGTGGAGCCGGGGAACACGCGCGGGTTCGCACCGGTTGCTGCCCCGACGTCCCCGACATCGTCGGGAGTGGAGCCGGCGGTCGCCCGGAGGATCGTGTCGATCTCACCCTGCGCGGGGAACCCGGAGGGCGGGTCGGTCCAGGCCGCGTGGGACTCGGCGACGCCGGGTGTGGCGAGCACGGGGTAGGACTCACCGAGTGACGCCTCGAAGTCCTCGAACTCGAAGAGATCGATCGAGAGTTCGGTCGCGAGGACGTCGCCGTACGGGTCGTACTCGGCGCTGGTGAAGGTCAGGACCGCCTCACCGCCCTGGAAGCCTCCCTCTGTTTCCACGATGATCGGCTCGCTGCCCTGCAGGGTGGTCAGTCCCGTGTTCGCCCAGGGATCCTCGACGGAGTCCTCCCACATCTCGGGCGACCCGACGAGGTAGATCAGGGCGATCGATCCGTCGGGACGGTAACGGCTGGTCCCGAACGCAAGGACCGGAACCTGTGCCTGCTCCTCCCACATCAGCCCGGTCGCGCTGGGCTGCACGTCCGCGCCGGGATCGTCGGTGATCCGGATCGGCTCCGCGGTGGGCTGCGCCGTGTCGACGATGTAGAGGTCGCCGAGCGGATCCTCCCGCGTCGAGGAGAACGCGAGATCCCAGGAGAACCCGAGCCCCACCGGCAACCAGGTCGGCCACACGTCGTCGCCCGGACCGCGAGGCACGGTGTCGACGGTCCCACCGGTACAGGGCGGAGCCCCGATCGTGGCGATGTCGATGTGCCAGGTCTCGTCGCCGCTCCTGGTGGCGTACGCGACCCGGGTTCCGTCCGGCGAGACCACGGGGTGGGAGACCCGCGCGTCATCGCAGGTGATCCGGATCGGGTCGCCCTCGTCGTAGCGCACGTACACATCTCCGACCGGGGACTCCGTGGTGCCCACCCAAGAGGAGGCGGACGTCGCGGCGGAACTCACCGTGAACGTCGTCGAGAGCTCGCGGTCGCCCTCGGACCCGGGTACGGGTTCCACGTCGGGATCGGCGAGATACTCGACCCCGCCGGCCGAGCCGATGCTGTAGGCGGCTTCCACGAGACCCCCGGACCCCTGCGTGAACGCGACCCGCGTCGCGACCGCGTCCGGCGCCGGGAGCTGCGCCGTGACCGGGGGCATGGGCACGGCGGCGACCGCGGCCGGGGCGAGCAGCCCCAGCGCCGCGGTCACCGCCAACGTGCGTGCCATGTCCCTCTTCCCTGAATCCGGCTCGTCCTACTCGGGGGACAGGCCGATCGCCGCATCCAACCCCACGGTGCCCAGTCGGGGCGCCCACGTCAGCGGCACCGGGCCCGCCCTGCGCGCACCGGTGCCTGCCCGATCGGGCAGGCGCCTGCGCCCACCGGGTCCCGTCTAGATCAGGCCTTCGCGCAGCGCGTACGCGACGGCGTGCGACCGGTTCCGCAGCTGGAGCCGGGTCGTGACGTCATGCAGCACGTTCTTCACCGTACGCTCGGAGTAGGCCAGGTGCTGGGCGATCTCGGCCGTGTCCAGACCGTCCGCGATCAACCGCAGCACCTCGATCTCGCGGGTCGCCAGACCGGTGAAGGTCAGGCCCCGGGGACGCAGCACCTGACGCTGCAACGTCCCCACCTGGTCGAGCAGCCGCCCGAGCAGGTCCGGCGGCACGCTGCCCTCCCCGACGGCGGCGCCGGTGATCACCTGCACCAACCGGTCCGGCGTCGCCTCGCTGCGACGCACCAGACCGACGGCCCCGGCCTCGACCGACGTGACCACGTCCGTGCCGTCCAGGGTGCCGGCCACCAGGACCGGCCTGCTCAGTCCCCGACGATGCACGACCCGGATCGTCCGGAGCGCGTCCTCATCGACTGCGTCCGTGACGACCACGACCACCCGCGCATCATCCGCCTCATCCGACCGAAGGACCCGAACCTCGGGTCGTGGCCGGAGCGCACTGACCACGCCCGCCTCCGAGATCGGATCGCGGGCACTCACCCACACTTCTACGCGTTCCATGTCCAGTTGTCCCATCCCCCACCCGATCTCTGATACCGAGTGCTCGGGTACCAGTGTGCTCAGCGCACTGATCGTGCAATCAACGCTGACTCACCGGGCAGCAGCGTTGCCCGCATGGCCCGCCTCCCGGGCGGTCCGGGGACGACCGCGCGGGAATACGGTCGAGGCCATGACGACCTTGGCGAAACTCGACTCCACGAGCCTGCGGCTGGCCGCCGGCTCGGAGGCCGTGGTGCCGCTGAGCATCCGCAACACCGGCACGATCGTGGAGGGCTACCGGATCGAGGTGCTCGGCACCCCCGGCGCCTGGGCGACGGTCGAGCCGGCCCAGATCGACGGCCTCTACCCGGACACCTCCACCACGGCCTCCATCACGTTCCGGCCACCGAAGGACGGAACGGTCCCGGCCGGCTCCTTCGACTTCGGCGTGCGCGTGGTGCCGATGGAGCACCCCGAGGAGGCCGTGATCCCCGAGGGGGTCGTCGAGGTACTGCCGTACCTGGACACGACCGCCGAGCTGGTGCCCCGCTCCTCACACGGGCGCCGCGGCGCGACGCACCAGGTCGCCGTGGACAACCGCGGGAACGTGCCGGTCACCGTGAACCTGGCCGGCACCGACGACAAGTCCCAGCTGGTGTTCAGGATCCAGCCGCCGCAGCTGGTCGTCGAGCCGGGTCAGGCCGCCTTCGCGAAGGTGCACGTCAAGCCGGTGAAGTCGTTCTGGCGTGGCCCGGACGTGACCCACCCGTTCGTGGTGTCCGCCGCCGCGGACGCGACCACCCCGGTGGCCCTGGACGGCTCGCACGTGCAGACGGCGATGCTGCCGAAGTGGTTCTTCAAGGCCCTGCTCGCGCTGCTCGCACTACTCGCGCTGCTGGCGCTGCTCTGGTTCACGGTGCTGCGCCCGACCATCGAGTCCGCCGCGCAGGCCGCCGTCGCCGAGGAGCGCCAGGAGGCCGTCGAGGCGGCCGAGCAGGCCCAGCAGGCAGCGGCACAGGCCCAGGAGGCCGCCGCCGGCGCGCAGACCGCCGCGGAGACGGCCGGGAACTCCGCCGCCGCGGCCGAGGAGCGCGTCGTCGAGGTCGAGGAGGCGGTGACGAACATTCTCGGCGGCTCCGAGATCGTGGTTCCGGCGAGCCTGCGCCTCCAGGTGGACACCGGGCAGGGCGCGACGGCCACCACCTCGCACACCGTGCCGGAGAACACCACGCTCCGGGTCACCGACTGGGTGTTCTCGAACCCGCAGGGCGACTTCGGCCGGGTGGTCGTCCGGCACGGGGAGACGATCGTCTTCGACCTCGCCCTGGAGAACTTCCGCACGGTCGACTTCCACTTCCAGTCGCCGCTGGTGGTGGCCGACGGCGAGACTCTGGATGTGACGGTCACGTGCAGTCAGGTGGGGGCGCCGCCCGCCGTCGATCCGCCGGCCACCTGCGACACGGCCGTCCTGATCGGCGGCACGAACGCCACGCCCGCGCCGCCGGCCACACCCTAGGCGGCGGCGCCATGCCCATGGGACCCGCGCTGCGCGCCGGCGACGTGGCCCTCTGCTCCCTGTTCGACGGGCCGAAGCCGCATGTGGGCGGCCCGATCACGCCGGCGGCCGCGGTCCCGACGGTGCTCATCGGAGGCATGCCCGCGGCCGTCGCGAACAACGTTCCCGGCGGGGTCGCCTGCGTCTCGCCGGCCCCGAACGGGATCGCCATGGGCTCGGTCACCGTCATGATCGGGAACTTCCCCGCCGCCCGGCTCGGCGATCTGACCATGCACGGACAACCGATCGCCCCCGGGCCCGGCTGCCTCACCGTCATCATCGGCGGCTGACCACCCGCGCCGGCTCGACCCGCCCCAGCAACGGGACCCTCCGCCGTCGGGCGTCGTGGAACACGCGAGGGCCCGGCGTCGCAACGCCGGGCCCTCGCGGGTACTGCTGGGTACTACGTCAGGCCGGGACGACCTGGATGTCCACCGTCGCGGAGACGTCCGTGTGCAGACGGACCTTGACGGAGTGGGTGCCGAGGGACTTGATCGGGTTGCCGATCTCGACCTTGCGGCGGTCCACCGACGGGCCACCGGCGGCCGCGATGGCCTCGGTGATGTCCGTGGTGGTGACCGCACCGAAGAGCCGGTCGCCCTTGCCGGCGCGGACCTTCACGACCACGGGCTTGGACTGCAGCGAGTCACGAACCGAACGGGCGTCCTCGATGGTCGAGATCTCGCGCTTGCGTCGAGCCGCCTGGATCTGGTCGATCTGCTTCTGCGCACCCTTGGTCCAGCCTGTGGCCAGGCCACGCGGGAGGAGGAAGTTGCGGGCGTACCCGTCCTTGACCTCGATCACGTCGCCGGGGGTGCCGAGGCCGGTGACCTCGTGGGTGAGAATGAGCTTCATGGTGTGCTCCTCCAGCCTCAGCGAGCAGAGCTCGAGTAGGGCAGCAGAGCCATCTCACGGGCGTTCTTCACGGCCCGGGCGATCTCACGCTGCTGCTGAACGTTGACACCGGTCACGCGGCGCGCGCGGATCTTGCCGCGGTCCGAGATGAACTTCCGCAGCAGCACGGTGTCCTTGTAGTCGATCGGTCCCTCGAGCTTGACGGCCTTGAGGGGGTTCGCCTTCTTCTTGATGATGGGCTTGCGCGACTCACGCTTCGCCATGGTGGTACTCCTTCGCTACTCGCGCGTCAGGCCGGGGCCGCGCGCGATCAGATGATGATCTAGAAAGGGGGCTCGTCGCCGAAGCTCGAGCCGCCCGTTGCCCACGGGTCGTCCGCGGGGGCGTTGCCGCCGCCGCTGGTACCGCCGCCGCCGTTGCCACCGCCGCTGTTGCCGCTGTAGCCACCGCCACCGCCGCCGCCCTGGAAACCGCCGCCACCGCCACCGCCACCGAAGTTGCCGCCGCCACCGCCGCCACCACGCTGGGTGCGGGTGACCTTGGCACTGGCGTACCGCAGCGACGGGCCGACCTCGTCGACCTGAAGCTCGACGACCGTGCGCTTCTCGCCCTCGCGGGTCTCGTACGAGCGCTGGACGAGCCGGCCCTGAGCGATCACGCGCATCCCCTTGGTGAGGGACTCCGCGATGTTCTCCGCGGCCTCACGCCAGATGGAGCAGCGCATGAACAGGGTGTCGCCGTCCTTCCACTCGTTCGACTGGCGGTCGAACTGGCGGGGGGTCGAGGCGATCGTGAAGTTCGCCACGGCCGCACCGGACGGCGTGAACCGCAGCTCGGGGTCGGCCGTGAGGTTTCCGATCACTGTGATGACGGTGTCGCCTGCCATGAACGCTCCTTCTTCGGTTGGCGGTCAGTCGCGCTCAGTGCGCGTCGGGACGGATGAGCTTGGTGCGAAGCACGGACTCGTTGAGCCCGAGCTGACGATCGAGCTCCTGAGCGAGCTCGGAGGTCGCGGTCAGATTCACCACGGCGTAGATGCCCTCGGACCGCTTCGCGATCTCGAAAGCCAGGCGGCGCTTGCCCCAGATGTCGATCTTGTCGACACTGCCACCACCAGTGGTGATGACGCCCAGGAACTTGTCCAGGGACGGAGCAACGGTGCGCTCGTCGATCTCGGGGTCGAGGATCACCATCAGTTCGTATTGACGCATGCTTGAACCCACCTCCTTCGGACTTTACGGTCACGGTCTCTCCGTGACAGGAGGGTGCTGCGTGCTCCCCGGGTCCGCCCGGACACATGGATGACCACGGTTCCGGACGAGGGGGAATACCCGACCAGCCTACCGGACCGTCACGACCCCGACCGACGCGCGGTCGCAGGTGTGGACAACGTCACGGTGCCGGCGGGGCGGGATCAGGGGTCGGTGCGGCCGGGCGGCGTGAACAGGTCACCCCAGCCCGGCAGGCCGGTGCCGTTCGTCGGTTCGTCCGTCGGTTCGTCCGTCGGCTCCTCGGTCGGCTCCTCGGTGGGCTCCTCGGTGGTCGGCTCCTCCGTCGGCTCCTCCGTGGTCGGCTCCTCGGTCGGCTCCGGCGTGGTGGGCTCCTGCGTGGGCTCCTCCGTGGTCGGCTCCTCGGTCGGCTCCGGCGTGGTCGGCTCCTGGGTCGGCTGCCAGGTCGGCCGCTCCGGCTCGGTGCGTTCCGGGAACTCCTCGACCGGCAGGTCCGCGACCGCCGTGGTCATGTACTCGGTCCAGATGTCGGTGGGGAACGACCCGCCGGAGATCGGACTGACGCCGCCGAACCCGTCCACCATCGAGACCTCCTCGCCGTTCTCGCCGACCTGATACATGGCCACGGAGGTGGTGATCTGGGGGACGAAGCCTACGAACCAGGCCGACCTGTAGTCGTTCGAGCTGCCTGTCTTGCCGGCTGCGGGGCGACCGATCTCGCTGGCGGTCTCGCCGGTGCCGCTCTCCACGACCTGCTGCATGGCGTAGGTCGCGTCCGCGATCACGTCCGCCTCGAACTCCTGCTCGCCCTCCGAGCCCCCGGTGTAGAGGACCTGACCGTCACCGGTCGTGGCCGAGGCGACGATGAAACGGTCCCGGTGGACGCCGCCGGAGGCGATCGTGGAGTAGGCCTCGGCCATGTCCGCCGGGTGCGGGGCCGCCGGGCCGAGCACGTTGGCGGGCACCGGGTCGATCACGGTCTCCTCCGGGATCCCCAGCCGGTGCGCGACGTCGACCAGCCGCTCGGGGCCGACGTCCGAGTTCAGTTGCACGTACACGGTGTTGACCGAGTTCTCGGTCGCCTCGACCAGATCGATGTTGCCGCGGTTGATCCGGTCGAAGTTGCGGACCTCGTAGCCGTCGAAGTCCATCGGTGAGTAGCTCGCATACCGCTCCTCCAGTGAGACACCGCTCTCGAGGGCGGCGATCAGCCCGAACACCTTGAAGGTCGAGCCACCCTGGGCCACGTCCTGGGTCGCCGCGTTGCGCTGGATGGTCAGATAGTCCGCGCCGCCGTAGAGCGCGACGATCGCGCCCGTCTCGTTGTCGATCGAGGTCAGCGCCACCCGGACCCCCTCCGGGGTGTCCTCCGGCACGTTCTGCGAGGCCGTGATGGCCGCCTGCTGCAGCTCGGGATCGATCGTGGACACGATGTCCAGGCCGCCGCCGTCGATCTGGTCTGCGGTCAGGCCGGCCTCGAGCAGTTCGACCCGGATCATCTCGAGCAGGTATCCGGTGGGTCCGGCGTAGGTGTCGGTGCGGGTCGGCTCGATCGTGGCCGGGAACTCCTGGGCGTTGCGCTCGGCCTCGGTGATGAAGCCACCGTCGACCATGAAGTCGAGCGTCCGGTTCCAGCGCACCTCCGCCTGCTCCGGACTGATGGCCGGGTCCCAGTTGGACGGCGACGGGATGATCCCGGCGATCAGCGCGGACTCGGACAGGGTCAGTTCCGCGGCGGAGTGACCGAAGTACTCCTGCGCGGCCCGCTCGATGCCGTAGGCACCCCGGCCGAAGTAGATCGTGTTCATGTAGTTGCCGAGGATCTCGTCCTTGCTCTGCTCACGGTCGATCTTGATCGCGAGGATCGCCTCCCGGAACTTGTCCGCGTAGCTCGAGGTCTGACCGGTGTAGTACCGCTCGACATACTGCTGGGTGAGGGTCGAGCCGCCCTGGGTCGGGTTGCCGCGGAGGTTGTTCCACAGTGCCCGGGCGATCCCGATCGGGTCCACCCCGGCGTTGGAGTAGAAGCGACGGTCCTCGGAGGCGACGATGGCCTGGCCGACGTGGTCCGGCAGCGCCGAGGGATCGTCGATGATCTCCCGGTTCACCTCGGCGAAGGTGCCCATCGGCGTGGTCCCGTCCGCGAAGTAGACGGTGCTGCCCTCGGCCAGCGCGACATCCTCCGGCTCGGGCACGTCGGTCATCTGGTAGGCGTACACGAACAGACCGACGCCGAGCAGGAGGAACGTCACGAACGTGCCGAGCACGAACCGCCAGCTCGGCAGCCAGCGGTGGATGGGGCCCTTGTTCGGGCGCGGGTAGTTCCAGAACCGGCGGGGCTGCTGGTACGGGCGGCCCTTGTAGCCCTTCTTCGCCCTGGCCTTCCTACCGCTCTTCGCGGAACGGCCCGACGGCGCAGCGGCGCTCCTCGTGGTCGTGGTCCTTCTCGTGGGCTGCTCCGAGCGCGCCGTGGCGGTCTTCTTCCACTGTGCACCGGAGCCGGCCCCGGAGGCCGGCGGGATCACGGGCGGCCGCGTGCCGCTCGAAGGGGTCGCGGCGGGTTCGGCAGGGCTGGACCCCTGGCGGCCACGCACGCTCCGACGGGTCGGCGGCGTCGCCGGGTCGCGGGGGTCTGGAGCGCCGGGACGTCGTCCTTCTGCCACGTTCGAACCTCTCTGATGGGTCACGCCGGTACCCATCCGGCGGGCACAAGCGCCTCCCAGTATGCGTCCGAAGTCTGGGAGAACGCCGGATCCAGGCCGGTTTCACCGGCCCCACACAGGATCCGCCACTCGCCGGTGACCGCCGCCACAGCCGACGTCGAGGACCCGCCCGCGGCACCCGGCACCACGCTGGTCCTTGACGCCGAACGCGGGTTCGATGTATCAATTCGATACATCGGAGGTGCATATGGCGTCACGTGGTGAGGTGCTGGAGCTGGCCATTCTCGGCCAGCTGCGCGGTTCACCGCTGCACGGATACGAGTTGCGCAAGCGCCTCAACGCCACGCTCGGGATGTTCCGGGCGTTGTCCTACGGGTCCCTCTATCCGTGCCTGCGTGCGCTGCAGGGCGGGGGGTGGATCCAACCCGTCGACACGGCGGCACTACCGCACGCCCTGGCCGGCAAGCGGACCCGAATCGTCTACGAGCTGACCGACTCCGGGCGGGACCGGCTGGGCGACTCGCTCGCCCGGGCCGAGCCCGCGGCGTGGGACGACGAGACCTTCGATGTCCGGTTCAGCCTGTTCTCCGACACCGACGCCGAGACCCGGCTGCGCATCCTTGAGGGGCGCCGGATGCGCATGGTCGAGCGGCACGAGGTGATGCGCCAGCACGCCCAACGCAGCCGCGAGCGCCGGGACCGCTACACCCTGGCCCTGCAGCAGCACGGCCTCGACCAGATCGAGCGTGAGGTCCGCTGGCTCGAGGACCTCATCCACGCCGAACGGCACCCGGACACACCGACCGCACCCACGCCGTCGGACACCACCGGCCCACCGCCCACCCGGCCCGGACGGACCGGGGCCGAACCACTCACCACGACTTCAACCACCCACAGCAAGGAGCAAGGATGAGCACCATCCGCGTGGCCATCGCCGGCGTCGGGAACTGCGCCGCCTCCCTCGTCCAGGGCGTGCACTTCTACGCCGGTGCGGACCCGTCCGCCAGCGTGCCGGGCCTCATGCACGTCGAGTTCGGGCCGTACCACGTCCGTGACATCGAGTTCGTTGCCGCATTCGACGTCGACGCGAAGAAGGTCGGCTTCGACCTCTCCGAAGCGATCCTGGCGAGCGAGAACAACACCATCAAGATCTGTGACGTGCCGCCGCTGGACGTCCCGGTACAGCGCGGGCACACCCTCGACGGCCTCGGCAAGTACTACCGCGAGACCATCGAGGAGTCCGGTGCGCAGCCCGTGGACGTGGTCGCTGCGCTGCGTGAGTCCGGCGCGGACGTGCTGATCTGCTACCTGCCGGTCGGGTCGGAGGACGCCGCCAAGTTCTACGCCCAGGCTGCGATCGATGCCGGCGTGGCGTTCGTGAACGCGCTGCCGGTCTTCATCGCGGGCACCAAGGAGTGGGCGGACAAGTTCACGGCCGCCGGGGTGCCGATCGTCGGCGACGACATCAAGTCCCAGGTCGGCGCGACCATCACCCACCGCGTGATGGCGAAGCTGTTCCAGGACCGCGGCGTGGTCCTGGACCGCACGTACCAGCTCAACGTCGGCGGCAACATGGACTTCAAGAACATGCTGGAGCGGGACCGGCTCGAGTCGAAGAAGATCTCCAAGACCCAGGCCGTCACGTCCAACGTGGATCACGACCTCGGTGCGAGGAACGTGCACATCGGCCCCTCGGACTACATCCAGTGGCTCGACGACCGCAAGTGGGCGTACGTGCGCCTCGAGGGCCGTGCGTTCGGCGAGGTCCCCCTGAACCTCGAGTACAAGCTGGAGGTCTGGGACTCTCCGAACTCGGCCGGCATCATCATCGACGCGCTCCGGGCCGCGAAGATCGCCAAGGACCGCGGCATCGGCGGCCCGATCCTGTCCGCGGCCAGCTACTTCATGAAGTCCCCGCCGGAGCAGTACGACGACGAGACCGCCCGGGCGAAGGTGGAGGCCTTCATCCGCGGCGAGATCGAGCGCTGAGCCGGCGCCCCACGCACGCCCGAACGCCCACCGCCGCAGTCCTCCGGCGGTGGGCGTTCGCACGCCGGCCCTGGCCCCTAGATCCGGACCACGAGCTTTCCGGTGGTGTGGCGGGTGGCGAAGTCCGCGACCGCCCGTGGGCCTTCGTCGAGCGTGTAGCGCCGACCGATGTGGGCGCTCAGCTCGCCGCGGGCGGCAGCATCGGCGACCTCCGCCATGCCGCCGAGGCGGCCGTCCATGTCGAGGACGAAACGCAGGTCGACGTCATCACGGCCGAGCCACTCGGGTCGGGTGACGGGGAAGGTGATGCTGATCAGGCGACCACCGACGCGGACCGCGGTCGCCAGCTCGGTGAGCCGGTCACCCGGTCGCACGAGGTTGAAGGCGGCATCGACGTCACGCGGGTACTCGGCCGGGTCATAGCCGATGACCTGCGCCGCGCCGAGTCTGCGGATCGCTTCGGCATCCTCGGGCCTCGTCGTGGCGATCACTCGGGCGACCGGGGCCAGCAGCGGCAGGAGGGTGGTGCCGACGCCGACGGTCGCACCCACGACGAGCACCGTCTCGCCGGGCCGGACCCCGGCGGAGGCCACGAGGGCGCGCGCGGTCAGACCCACCGTCGGCAGCGCGGCAGCCGCCTCGACGTCCAGACCCGACGGGCGGTGGGCGATGAACGGGGTGTCCGCCTCGAAGACGGCGTACTCGGCGAGCGCCCCGGTGCCCAGCGACGGTCGCGCGGCACCGGCCATGTCCCTCAGCGCGCGCGGGAGCGCCTGGCCGAACACCTCGTCGCCCACGCGATAGCCGCTCACCCCGGGGCCGACCTCGCTCACAGTGCCGGCGAAGTCATTGCCGGGGACGTGCGGGAACTCCAGCGGGAACGCGTCACGGAACTCACCACTCGGGACCTTCACGTCGGCGGGGTTGATCGAGGCCGCCCGGATCCGCACCTGGAACTGGCCAGGTCCCGGGCTCGGGGCCGGGATCTCGGCGACCGTGTACGTCTCGGGCGACCCGTAGTCATTGGCGACGACTGCCTTCATGGAGCATCCTCCTCTAAGCGGACCACGCGGTCAGGTTCGGTTGGGCACGCTAGCACCAACCGGACCACGCGGTCGACTTAGTAGGCTGCGGGTGTGACCAGCACCCGTCTCCCACGCGCCGACGCCGCCCGCAACAGGCGGCTACTCCTGGCCGCCGCCGCCGAGGAGTTCGCCGAGCACGGCCTGGACGCTTCCGTCGCCGACATCGCCCGGCGCGCAGGGGTGGGCAAGGGCACGGTCTTCCGCCACTTCGCCACCAAGGACGATCTCATCGCCGCGATCCTCATCGACCGCATGGCGGAGCTGAGCGACCTCGGCGAGCGTCTCCTCGACGCCGATGACGCCGAAGCCGGGCTGCGCGAGTTCCTGACGGCGGCAGCGCGCCAGCGGCAGGAGCGCGACCTCTCCTTCCTCGCCGCCGCGAGCGAGTCGAGCGCCGAGGTGGCCGGCGCGCGGGAGCGGATGCTCGATGCGATCGACCGCCTCGTCGAACGTTCCCGCGCGCAGGGCGTGGTGCGCGACGACATCACCGGCACCGACGTGTTCCTGTTGATGTGCGCCCCGAACTACGTCGCCGGGTACGTGCCGAACGCGTCCCCGGACCTGTGGCGCCGCTACCTCGCGGTGATCCTCGACGGCCTACGGCCCGAGGGCGCCCGTCCGCTCCCGGCCGCGGCACCCGAGCTGACCTGACCGCCGAGGCGGCACGCGTCGGTCAGGTGCGCATGCTCCCGGGCAGCCGACCCCGTGGCGTTCTCGTCGCAGCGCACGGGGCCCACGGCGGTCAGTCGTCGAACAGCTCCGACAGCCAGTGCTCCCGCCGCTTGCGCGGCCGCCGACGGTCCTCGCGGTACGGCTCCTGGTAGCCGTCGTACCCGGGGCGCGGGGGACTCGGGTCCCGCCGTGGGGCCGGGAAGGCCTCGGGCCTGGGCTCTTGACCCCAGGGGGCCGCGGGCGTCGGCGGTCCAGCCGGGAGCTCCGCGGTCGCCCGGTCGAGGATCTTGTCGAGCTCACCCCGGTCCAGCCAGATCCCGCGGCACACGGGGCAGTAGTCGATCTCGACACCGGCACGGTCGCTCATCACGAGCGTCGCGTCGTCGTTCGGGCATTTCATCTCGGTCTCCTCATCTCGACTCCGTGGTCCAACGAGCGCCGCGGCCATCAGGTTCCCGACGCGGAGTCCCGACCGTCGGTGGGCAGTGCGCCGGACGCCGTCGATCGCTAGCGTGGACACCGGAGCCAACCCGAGGGGGATCATGTCGAGCGTGCCGCTGGGCCCGGACGTCACCGGCCCGCTCGCTCCTGGCGGCGCGGGCCACCTACGATCCGCCGCGGCCGCGGCGTAGCCGGGCCGGTTCGACATGCCCGACGGCGTCGCCACGGTTCTCGAGGAGACGTTGCGCGCTCAGTGGGGCCGGCTGCTGGCCCTGCTGGCCGTACGGTTCCGTCGCCTCGATCTCGCCGAGGACGCGCTCGCGGACGCCTTCGAGGCGGCGGCCCGCACGTGGCCGGCCGAGGGGGTGCCGGCGAACCCACCCGCCTGGCTGTTCACGGCGGCCCGGCGCCGCATCCTCGACCGGCTCCGCGCGGAGTCCGTCGCGGCACGCAAGGAGCGCCTACTGGTCGTCGACGCCGCCCTCGCGAGCGCACCGGTGATGGCCGACCCGGGTGGGCTCATCGCCGACGAGCGGCTGCGGCTGGTGTTCCTGTGCGCCCACCCGGTGCTCGCGCCGGAGAACGCCGCTGCCCTGACCCTGCGCCTGGTCCTCGGGATCCCGACGGCGGACGTCGCGGCCCTCTTCCACGTCCCCGAGGCCACCATGGCTGCCCGTCTCACCCGCGCCAAGCGCCGGGTCGCCGACGCAGGTGTCCCGTTCGTGGTCCCCGAGGCACCCGCCCGCGCCGAGCGGCTCGACACCGTGGCGGAGGTCGCCTATCTGACGTTCACGGCCGGGTACGCGCCGGCCACCGGCGAGGCCGCGATCCGTCGTGAGCTGGCGGATGCGGCGGTGCGCCTGGTCCGCACGTTGCGCGAGCTGATGCCGGGTGAGCCCGTGGTGGAGACCCTGCTCGCGCTCGTCCTGCTCCAGCACTCGCGTCGGGACGCCCGCACCGACGCGGCCGGCACCCTCGTGCTGCTTCCCGACCAGGACCGGAGCCGCTGGCACCGCGCCGAGATCGAGGAGGCACTCGCGATCCTGACGCCGCTCGTCACCACCGAGGTGAGCGGGCCGGCGCAGTCATACCTGCTCCAGGGGCTGATCGCGGCCGAGCACGCGATTGCCCCGAGCGCGCCGGCCACCCGGTGGGGCGTGATCGCCGCACACTACGCCGAGCTCGAGCAGCTGACGGGGTCCCCGGTGGTCCGGCTCAACCACGCCGTCGCCGTCGCCGAGGCCCGCGGTCCCGCCGACGGTCTCGCGCTGCTCGAGGGACTCGAGGACCGGTTGCCGCGCAGTCACCGCCTGCCCGCCGTCCGTGGCGAGCTCCTGAGCCGGCTCGGTGACGTCGTCGGTGCCCGAGCCGAGTTCGACCTGGCGATCGAGCGCTGCGCGAACACGGCCGAGGTCGCGTTGCTGCGCGCACGGCGCGCCCGTCCGACCGACTGAACCCTCGCCGTCGGGCCCTGGTGCTGGTGGCAGGATGCACGCCATGGACGGACCCGTCACCCGCGGCACCTGGGGCATGCGCACGAACGTGCTGCGGCGCGGCCAGGGGCACGACTCGAACCGGGTCGGATACATCGAGCTGTTCTTCGACCTGGTGTTCGTCTTCGCGGTGACCCAGCTCTCGCACTCACTCATCACGCACCCGGACCTGACCACCCTCGGGCACACCCTGATCCTCGCGGCCGCCGTCTGGTACATGTGGATCGACACCACCTGGGTGACCAACTGGCTCGACCCCGAGCGGCTCCCGGTGCGGGCCCTGCTCATCACGATGATGCTGTTCGGGCTGGTGATGTCCGGCGCGATCCCCGAGGCATTCGGGCCCAAGGCGCTCCTGTTCGCGGTCACGTTCGTGACGATCCAGGTGGGCCGCTCACTGTTCACGGTCCTCGCGCTGGCCCGGCACTGGCCCGTGAATGCGGTCAACTTCGCGCGGATCACGATCTGGCTGGCCGTGTCCGGAGTCTTCTGGATCGTCGGCGCCCTGGTCGGCGACGACCGGCTGCAGCTGGCCCTGTGGGCACTGGCGGTCGTGATCGACTACTGCGGGCCGCGGGCGATGTTCCGGGTGCCGGTCCTCGGCGCGACGGACCCGGCCACCTGGACGGTGCGTGGGGAGCACATGGCCGAGCGGGTCGGGCTGTTCATGATCATCACGCTCGGCGAGTCGATCATCATCACGGGCTCGGCGTTCGCGGAACTGGACCTCGCCCCGGTCACCGTCGCCGCGTTCCTGGCGGCCTTCGCGAGCACGGTGCTGATGTGGCTGCTCTACTTCGACCGCGCGGAGGGCCGCGCAACGGCCTACTTCGCCGGCTCCGAGCGGACCGGGATGATCGCGCAGACCGGCTACACCTACGTACCCCTGCTGATGGTCCTCGGCATCGTCGGCACCGCCGTCGCGGACGAGTTGGTGCTGCTGCACCCGATGGGGCACGACGGCGTCGGTCACGCCGATCCGTGGACGGCGGGCCTGATCTGTGGTGCCGCGGCCGTCTTCCTGGTCGGCAACGTGCTGTTCCGCCGCGCCACCGGACGAGCCTGGTCGCGCCCGCACCTCGCCGGGGTGGCCGCCCTCGCCCTGCTGTACGCCGCGCACGTGGTGCTCACGCCGCTCGCGCTGAACTGGATCTCCAACGCCGTGCTGCTGGGCGTGATCTGTTGGGACCTGGCCGGCACGGACGATGCGGTCGGGACCGCCCCGGAACCGACCTCGGATCAGTGAGCAAGAGCGTTCACCCGCCTGCCACCGCCGGTTCAGCGGCACCACATAGGGTGCTTGCGTCATCCATTCCACATGGTCAGGAGCATCATGCACGTCTATGCACACCGCGGCGCGTCGATCGAGCTTCCGGAGAATACTCTGGCGGCTTTCGCAAAGGCGCTCGAATACGGCGCCGAGGGAATCGAGCTCGACTGCTACAGGGCGAAGGACGGCCGCGTCGTCGTCATTCATGACGAGACCCTCGACCGCACCACCGATGCCACCGGGCCGGTGAACGAGCGGACGTCGGAGGAATTGCGTCAGGTCGATGCCGGCCAGGGTGAGTATGTGCCGACCCTCGACGAGGTTCTTGCCCTGGTCACAGGGAAGATGCGCGTCAACATCGAGATCAAGGACCCCGAGGCGGTGGACGGCGTGATCGCCGCCGTCGCGGCGTTCGACGACCTCGACTGGTTCGCCTCGTCCGGTCACTGGGACGCCCTCGAGCAGATCCACGAGCGGACCGGTGCGCAGGTGTACCCACTCACGATCGGGACGAAGGAGAACGCCGAGGCGATGCTGGAGCGGTACCGCGACCAGGTCACTCCCGAGCAGGCCGCCGCGCTGGAACGGATCGCGCGGGACTGGACCGACGCCGTCGCGTTCGGCAGGAGCGTGAACGCGCCCGGGATCTCGATCTACGAACAGAACCTCACGCCGGAGATCATCGAAGGCATCCACGCGGCCGGCATGGAGGCGTGGGTGTGGACCGTGAACGATCCGGCGCGCGCCCTGGAGGTGGCCGCGATGGGAGCCGACGCCATCTGCACCGATGCCCCGCGCGAGATCCTGACCGCCCGGGACGCCGCACCGGCAACCGCCTGACCTGATCCGTCGCCGGCCCGCTGAGATCGCACCCATGCCGCTGACCTCGCACCATCACACAGTGCGAGGTCAGCACGGCGGGTGCGAGGTCAGCACGGCGGGTGCGAGGTCAGCACGGCGGGTGCGAGGTCAGCACGGCGGGTGCGAGGTCAGCACGGCAGGTGCGATCTCGACGCCGGCCAGGCGCACCGGGCGGATTCCTGCCGGGCGAGGCAGAGGTCAGGTCCGCCGGGTCCCGGCGAGGCAGAGGTCAGGTCCGCCGGGTCCCGGCGAGCCAGCCGAGCAGCCGGTCCGGCCGGTCGGTGATGATGGCGTCCGCGCCTGCCTCGAGCGCCGCGGCCCAGCCGTCGGGCTCGTTCAGCGTCCAGACCATCGCGCGCAGACCGCGGTCGTGGATGGCGTCGACCGCGCCGAACCCGCCCTCGAGGACATCCGCCCGTGGGTTGCACCAGCGGGCGCCGGTGTCCGTGCACGTCTCGAGGACGTCGTCGGACCAGGTCGCGGTCAGGTACCCCCGCGGCAGATCCGGGGCGAGGTCGCGCGCGAGGCTCAACGACTCGGCGCTGAAGCTCTGCACGATCACCCGGCCGGCCAGGCCGGCGTCGGCGATGGTGGCCAGTTCGCGGCCCAACGCCGAAGCCGTCCACGGACCGCTCACCTCGAGCAGCAGGCCGAGGTCGTCGTACCGAGCGAGGACGCCCAGCACGTCCGCCAACAGCGGCACCGGCGTGCCCGAGTAGGCCGGGTCGAACCAGGACCCGACCTCGAGGCGAGCGACGCCGTCGAGGTCGAGGTCCCGGAGCAGCCCGGACCCGGGCGCGGTCCGCCCCAGCGAGTGGTCATGGAAGACCACCCCGACGCCGTCGACGGTCAGCTGCAGGTCGATCTCGACCAGGTGGGCGCCGGTCCGGGCGGCGCTGACGAGCGCCGCCACGGTGTTCTCCGGCGCCACCGACGAGTTCCCGCGGTGGGCGACGACGAGCGGTGTCACAGGTGCGGTTCGACGTTCTGCTCGAAGGCCCGCTGCAGCTCGTTCGTGAGGTCGGCGAAGACGGGCTCGGCGTCTTCGCCGCTGAGGATGATCCGCTCGAAGTGCTCGGAGATCAGCAGGTCGCCGCCGGGCAGGAGGGCGCGGGCGTAGTCCTGGACCTTCGTGATCTCGAGCTGGTCGATCGGGATCTGACGGTCCGGGACCTCGGCGATGGCCGCCTGCATGGTCTCGGTCTCGATCGCGGCCTTGCGGGTCGGCATGTAGCCGGTGAAGACGGCCCACCTGGCCGAGTTCTCGGGGGTGGTGAGGTGGCGCAGGAGCATTCCGCCGGCGAGCTGCTTCTCCGGGGTCGGCCCGGAGATCGTGAGCCCGTTCCCTCCGGTCGGGACCCGGGGTGCGTCAGCCGGGATTGTGCCGCCGGGCATGAAGGCGACGCCAAGGGTCGGGAGCATCTCGCGGTAGGAGACGATGCCGCCGGTCGAGCCCATGATCGCCCCGTACAGGCCGGCGGCGAACTCGGCGGCCTGGTCGACGGCCACCTTGGACCAGGCGTCCGGTCCGTTGAACGCGTCGCGGTAGAAGTTGCCGACCCAGAGGGCTTCCTCGGTGTCCAGGGACCACTCCCATTCGTGGGAGAACGCGGCGTCGTGCGCCCACAGGATGCTCTGGCCGAACCAGGCGGTGTTCGAGGGCCCGGGGGCACTCCAGCCCATCGCGGCACCGTCGGCCGGCAGCACGGACTGGATCTGCGGCGACCACTCCTGGAACTCGGTCCAGGTGTCGGGACCCCGGTCCGGCAGGCCCGCGGACTCCCACACGGCCTTGTTGTAGTAGAACATCGGCGTCGAGCGACCGTACGGCACGGCCCAGTGCTGGCCGTCGAACTCGTAGTCGCCGTAGAGAGCCTCCTGGAAGTCGTCCACCTCGACCTCGAGGTGCTCCAGCAGCCCGTCGACCGGGATCGTGTTGCCGGAGGTCAGGTACTGGAACCAGAACACGTCCGAGGCCTGTGCGACGTCCGGCTGCTCGGACGTCCCGGCCGAGGCACGGAAGTTCTGCGCAAGCTCCTCGTACGAGCCGCCGCCGGAGATGTGGTTGATGGCGATGCCGGTCTCGGCGGAGAACTCCGCGACCAGCTCCTGCTCGAGCTCGGTGCCCTGCTGCAGGGACATGAACGTGATCTGCTCGGCCGGCTCGACCGTGGACCAGTCGGTCCCGGCAGCGGTCTCGGCGTTGCCGCCACCCTCGCTGGAACCGACGGACGGGCCGGAGCAGGCCGCGAGGAACCCGGCCCCGAGGCCGAGCCCACCGAACTGCAGGAGCCTTCGGCGGGAGGGCTGGCGGAGGGACTCGGGCAGGATGAGACCGCTACGAGAACGCATGGGGGAGTACTCCTTGTGGGGGTTTCTGCTCGGGGTTGGGAGGGGTTCGAGGGGGTGGCCGGCTCAGCCGGTGACCGCCCCGGCGGTGAGGCCGGCCACGAGCCGGCGCTGCAGGACCAGGAACACGGCCAGCATCGGGAGCTTCAGCAACGTGGTGGCTGCCAGCAGCACACCCCAGTTCTGGATGCCCTCGAGGTCCTGCAGGTGGGTCAGGCCCACCGGCAGGGTCATCAGGTCCGGGCTCTTGGCCACCAGGGAGGGCCAGAGGTACTCGTTCCACTCGCCGACCAGGGTCACGAGGGTGACCGCGGCGATGGTGGGGACCGAGATCGGAACGACCACCCGGAACAGCCGGCGCAGGTGCCCGGCCCCGTCCAGCTCCGCGGCCTCGAGCAGGGACCGGGGCAACTGCATGAACTGCTGCCGGAACAGGAACGTCCCGAACGCGCTGGCCAGGCCGGGCAGGATGATGCCCAGGTAGGTGTTCGTCCAGTCCAGGCCGGCCACCAGCACGTAGTTCGGGATGATCGTGATCTGGCCCGGGATCAGCAGCGTGAACAGCACGAGCATGAACGCGAGCTTCTTGAACGGGACGTCCACGAAGACGAGGGCGTAGGCGCAGGCCAGGCCGAGAACCACCTTGAGGAACGTGCTGACCACCGTGATGAACACGCTGTTGAAGATCATCCGGCCGATCGGGATCGAGTTCGCGACCGCGATGAAGTTGTCGAAGTTCCACTCCTGCGGCAACCACTGGATCGGCCAGGTGGAGATCTCCGGGTTCGACTTGAAGCTCGCCAGCAGCATCCAGATCAGGGGAAACGCCATGACGAGCGCGGCCAGCACGAGCGTCACGTAGAGGCCGCCGTCCAGGGCGATCGCGCCCGGGCTGCGCCGACGTCGACGGCGCTCGGGCGGCTCGGGCGGTTCCGGCGCCTGCCCGCGGGGGCTCGGGTCGCCCGCCGTGGCCGGCACGACCGGAGCGGCCGGGGTGTCGGTGGTGCTCGTGCTCACTGGTAGTGCACCCGCCTCTCGACGAACTTCATCTGGATGGCCGTGACCAGGAGCAGGATCACGAAGAGGATCGTCGCGACCGCGGAGCCGTACCCGCCGCGGCCGATCTGGAAGCCCTCGACGTAGACCTGGTACATGAGCGTCTTGGTGGAGCCGAGCGGGCCACCGTTCGTCATCGAGCGGATCAGGTCGAAGGACTGCAGCGCGCTGAGGGTGAGCGTGATCAGCAGGAAGAAGGTGATCGGCCCGAGCAGTGGCAGCACGATCGCCCGGAACACCCGCCAGGTGCCGGCGCCGTCGAGTGCGGCGGCGTCACGCAGGTCCTGAGGCACGGACTGCAGGCCCGCCAGGTAGATCAGCGCGACGTACCCGACGTGCTTCCACAACGTGACGATGACGATCATGATCAGCGGCCATGGCTCCTGCGTGAACCACGGCGGCGAGGAGAGCCCGAACCAGCCGAGCACCGTGCGGAGCAGACCGATGTTCGGGTTGAAGATGTACATCCACAGGAACCCGACGGCGATCCCGGACAGGACGTACGGGGCGAACGTGACCGTGCGGACGATCCCGCGTCCGAACAGCTTGCGGTTCAGGGCGAGCGCCAGGGCCAGGCCGATCGCCATGCCGCCCGCCACGGTGGCGACCGTATAGAGCAGGGTCGTGACGACGATCCGGGCGGACTCCGGGTCGTTGAACCACTCGACGTAGTTCCCGAACCCGATGAATTGTGCGAAGTCCGAGCCGACGTTCCAATTGAGCATCGAATAGTAGAAGCTCAGGAACATCGGGCGATAAGTGAATATCAGAAGCAGCGCAAGGTTCGGTCCCGCGAGCAGAGCGAAGACGCCGATATTGCGCCACAGCTTCTTTCTTCGGGCCGTCCGCCGCCCCGGCGGGGCAGCACTGGATAGCGCATGCGAACTCATGGAGATGCATTCCGATCGTGACGGTGGCGTTTCTTGGTGGCGCGGCGGTCAGAATGCGCGCCTGCAATTCCAGAGAGGACGCTACCCCTGGCGTTCGCGCGGGGTCGACCGTCCGCAGCGCATCCGACCGCTTGTTCCGTCAACGTTCACCTGACGTCAGGGACCGGACACCGTGCCGTCGACGTCGTCCCGAGTTCGGGACCGGCCCCGCACTCCCGCGCGCCGACGTACTCCCCGAGGGGAGCGTCCTCGACCGCGATAGCCTGCGTTGGTGAGTGTGATCGCGGACCTCCGCACCGTCCTCGTCCACCGGGACTTCCGCAAGCTGTTCTCGGTCCGCCTCGTCTCGCAGTGCGGGGACGGCATGTTCCAGGCGGGGCTGGCCACACTGTTCTTCTTCTCACCGGAGAACCTCGCGACCGCCGGGGCGGTCGCCGCTGCCTTCGCGGTGCTGCTGCTCCCGTTCACGATCGTCGGGCCGTTCGCCGGGCCGCTCCTCGACCGTTGGCGACGGCGTCAGGTGCTTGCCGTCGGCAACGCGATCCGGGTGGTGCTCGCCCTCGCGCTTGCGGTCATCATGGCCACCCAGGGTGTCGGCCCGGCGGTGTACATCCTCGCTCTGCTCACGCTCGGCGTGAACCGGTTCCTGCTCGCAGCGCTCTCGGCCGGGCTGCCACGCGTGGTGCCACGCGAACAGCTCCTGATGGCGAACACCCTCACGCCGACCCTCGGGGCGGTCTCGGCGGTGGTGGGCGCCGGGCTCGGTTTCGGGCTCGGATGGCTCGTCCCGGCGGGCCCAGGCAAGGACGGGCTGGTGCTCGCCACCGCGGCGGTGCTGTTCGGTTGTGCGGCACTGCTCGCGCTGCGCATGGCCCCGGACCTGCTCGGCCCCGCGCGGGCGGCACGCACCCTGACCGGGTTCGCGGCGTTCTCCGCCGATGTGCGGGCCACGCTCCGCGACCTGGTCGACGGTGCCGGCTACCTGATCCGACGGCGCACTCCGGGCATGGCGCTCGCGGTGATGGCGCTGCACCGGTTCCTGTACGGGCTGAACTTCATCGCGCTGATCCTGATCTCCCGGAACCTGCTCTCCGATCCGACGGACGCGGCCGCCGGCCTCGCGATGTTCGCCGTGCTCACTTCGGTCTCGTTCGCCGGGAACGGACTGGCGATCGTGGCCACCCCGATCGCGCACGAGCGGATGTCACCCTCGACGTGGATCGTCGTCTGCCTCGGCCTGGGCGCCGCCAGCCAGGTCCTGATGGCGGCGGCGCCGGAGTTCGCCGTGATCGCGGCGGCAGCGGTCCTGATGGGCCTGGCCGTCCAGGGGGCGAAGATCGCCGTCGACACGATCGTGCAGCGGGATACCCACGACTCGTTCCGCGGCCGCGCGTTCTCCCTCTACGACATGCTCTACAACGCCGCGTTCGCCGGGGCCGCGGCGCTGGCGGCGGCCGCGCTGCCGGACACCGGCTGGTCGAGGCCGGTGTTCGCGGCCCTCGCGGTCGCCTACGTGGTGATCGCCGTGGCCTACCGCCGTGGGGTGCGCCGGGTGCACGATCGTCCGGTGCCGGTGCTCGACGGCGAGCGCTCCCCGGTCTGACGCCGCACCTCGACCGCGGTGTACGCACGGCGCGGCCGACGATGAGTTCGCCGCGCTCGATCGGTCTACCTCGACAACCGACCCGATCGAGAGTAGGCAGGATGACCATGCGGCTGACCGTGCACGAGTTCCTCACCCTGGACGGCGTGATGCAGGGGCCCGGTGGCCCGGACGAGGACACCACCGGCGGCTTCACCCAGGGCGGCTGGATGGTGCCGTTCGGGGACGAGGACTTCGGCACCATCGTCGACAGCTGGTTCGCCCGGACCGGCGCCTTCCTGCTCGGCCGGACCACCTACGACATGATGCAGGAGTACTGGTCGAGGATCACCGACCCGGACAACGCCGTCGCCGTCGCCCTGAACACGCTGCGCAAGTACGTGGTCACCTCGTCCGGAACCACGGCCCAGTGGGCGAACACCGAACCGATCCCCGCCGTCGGGGAGGCCGACGTCGTCGAAGCGGTCCGCGCACTCAGGGGCGGACCGGGCCAGGGTGAGCTCCAGGTGCACGGCAGTCACCGGCTCGCCCGGTCCCTGCATATCGCCGGGCTCGTCGACACCTACCGTCTGATCACGTTCCCGGTCCTGGTCGGCGCCGGCAAGCGACTGTTCGAGCCCGGGGACCACCCGACGGCTCTGACCGTGCTGGAGACCCGGATCACCTCCACCGGCGGCGTCTACCAGGTGCTCGAGCCCAGCGCCGCCGCACCGGCGCGCGCGGAGTATGTCGTCGGCGAGGACGGCAAGGAGTCCGTCCGCTGGGAGTGAGGCGGCCCGACGCTCTCAGGACACGTCCACGCCGGCGTCCCGGAAGGGCGCGAGCGCGATCTCGAACACTTCGGGCGCCACCCGGTCGCGGTGCCAGATCAGCCGCGCAGCCAGCATCGTCGTTGCGATGGCACCGCTGATCGTCGCGACCCCGGCCAGCGTCCTCAGCTCATCGCCGCGTGGGCGGAGCCGGCCGCGCACGTACGTGTCGAGCGCCGCGGACTCGGACGCGGACAGCAGCGGACCTCGTGTCCCGTAGAGCTCGGCCACCTCGTCGGAGTCGAGGTGGGCGTCTTCGATCGCCTGGTAGCGGGTGCCGTCGAGCGTCGTGGCCCGATCGATGAAGTCGGTCACAGCGGGGGGAAGTGCAGCCATTCCGGTCTCCTTTGGCGGTCCGGGGGCGCGACGTCACGCCTCGTGGACTGGTCAGTCGGCCCCGCGGGCCGCCCACCAGGAGCGTAGTTCGGCCTCGGCACGCTCGGGGCCGAGCGGGCCGTGCTCCATCCGGAGCGCGAGCAGGTGCTTGTACGCGGCGCCGACGTCCCGGCCGGCCGGGATCTGGAGGATCTCCATGATCCGCGTGCCGTCGAGGTCCGGTCGGATCGCCTTGAGCTCCTCCTCGGCGGAGAGCGCCGCGATCCGGCGCTCGAGATCGTCGTAGGCGTGTGAGAGCCGGGCCGCCTTGCGCTGGTTCCGGGTGGTGCAATCGGCCCGGGTCAGCCGGTGCAGCCGCTCGAGCTGGTCGCCGGCGTCGGTGATGTACCGGCGCACAGCCGAGTCCGTCCAGGCCGCCTCCCCGTACCCGTGGAAGCGCAGGTGCAGCGCGACCAGGTGGGATACGGCCTTGATGGTCGCCTTGTCGAAGCGCAGCTCCCGCAACCGCTTTGTGGCCAGCTTCGCGCCGACGATCTCGTGATGGTGGAAGCTCACGCCACCGCCCGGCTCGAGCCGCCGGGTGGCCGGCTTGCCGACGTCGTGGAGCAGCGCCGCGAGGCGCAGCACCAGGTCCGGCCCAGGCACCGGGCCGTCCGGACCGGTCTCGAGGTCGATGGCCTGGTCGAGCACGGTGAGCGAGTGCTCGTAGACGTCCTTGTGCCGGTGGTGCTCGTCGATGGTCAGCTGCATGCCGGGCAACTCGGGCAGCACGTGCTCGGCCAGCCCGGTGTAGACCATCAGCTCGAGGCCGCGCCGCGGAGCGGCCGACATCAGCAGTCGGACGAGCTCGGACTGGACCCGCTCGGCCGAGACGATCGTGATCCGCTCCGCCATCGCCGTCATCGCCTTCAGCACGGACTCATCGACGTCGAACCCGAGCTGGGCGGTGAACCGGGCCGCGCGCATCATCCGCAGCGGGTCGTCGTCGAACGACTGCTCCGCGGTGACAGGGGTGCGCAGCAGCCCGTTCGCGAGGTCGGTGAGCCCGTCGAACGGGTCCACGAACGTCAGGTCCGGCAGCCGGACCGCCATCGAGTTGACGGTGAAGTCCCGGCGGGACAGGTCGCCGTCGAGCGAGTCGCCGTACGCCACCTGCGGCTTGCGGGAGGTCGGGTCGTAGGCCTCGGTGCGGTAGGTGGTGACCTCGACGATGACGTCCCCGCGCCGGGCTCCGATGGTGCCGAACTCCCGGCCCATGTCCCAGTGGGCATCCCCCCACGCGGCCAGGATCCGCTCCGTGTCGTCCGGGCGCGCGGAGGTCGCGAAGTCCAGGTCGACGCCCGCCCGGCCGAGGAAGGCGTCCCGCACCGGGCCGCCGACCAGCGCGAGCTCATGGCCGGCGTCCGCGAACGCCGTCCCGAGCTCGATCGCGTCCGGTGCGTACTCGGCGAGCACACCGAGCGCGACGCGCAGCAGTTCCGCGGGAGACTCTCGGGGCGGTATCGGTGACGTGGGGGGCACAACTGTCAAGCGTGCCACGTGCGGGCCCGGCGCTGCCAGCCGGTGCCCGCCGATCCGCCGCAGCTCGGTGCCCACCCGGCCCGAAGACGCGTGCCGAGTACCCCACCTTCGCGTGGCCTTGATTACAGTGTCGTTATGTCCGCCGCAGCTCCGACCCCTCGACCACGGGCGCCACGGCCCCCGGTCACGCGCCTGCGGCGCACCCACGCGCACTCGCTCCCGGTGGTCGACGAGACCTCCGCCGGCGGCCTCGTGGTGCGGGTCGTCGGTGGCGAGGCGTACACCGCGGTGATCGCGCGCCGCAACCGCGCGGGCCGGCTGGAATGGTGCCTGCCGAAGGGGCACCTCGAGGGCGCCGAGACCGCCGAGGAGGCCGCGGTCCGGGAGATCGCCGAGGAGACCGGGATCGAGGGACAGGTGCTTCGTCACCTCGCCACGATCGACTACTGGTTCGCGGGTTCGGACCGGCGCGTGCACAAGGTGGTCCACCACTATCTGCTCGAGGCGCTCGGCGGCGACCTCACCACGGAGAACGACCCCGACCACGAGGCCGAGGCGGTGGCCTGGGTGGCGCTGACCGATGTCGCGGCCCGGCTGGCCTACCCGAACGAGCGCCGGGTCGTGGCAACCGCCCGGGACATGCTCACCGGGCGCTCATGACGATCCACCGCGTGAGCCTGGGATGACGCGCCGAGAACCCCGCACCTTCCACGTGCGGGCCGCGCTCGTGGCGTGCCTGCTCGGGATCCTCGCCGCGGTCGGCCCACTCGCTCCCGCCGTGACCGTGCCGGCCGCGCATGCCGCGCCCGGGGACGTCACCGTCGACATCACCGGCACGACCCCGGCCGTGCTCCGACCCGGCCTGGATCTCGTCGTCACCGGCACGATCACCAACGAGACGGACGAGGTCCTCACGGATCCGTTCGTGCGCCTGCGGATGCAGACGCAGGTCCCGGACTCCCGGAACGGCCTGGCCCGGTGGCTGAACGATGACTCCACGTCCGGCCGGGTCGAGACCCTGACCCTGGCGAACCTCGGCCAGGACGTCGCACCCGGCGCCACCGCACCCTTCACGGTCTCGATCCCGGCCGACCGCTCACCGTTCGGCGGCACCCCGGCCTGGGGTCCCCGCGGCTTCGAGATCGTCGTGTCCGACGGCGGCGTCACCGGGCGGGCCAGATCCGTCCTGCTCTGGTACCCGGAGGCGATCGAGTCCGCCGGACCCACCGAGCTGACCGTGCTGCTCCCACTGACCCCCACGGCGCAGGAGTGGAGTACCGCCGCCGAGGAGGGGGTCCTCGTCGGGCAGGTGGCCGCGGGTCGGATCACCGCTCTGGTCGAGGCGACCCGGGACCTGCCGGTCGCGTGGGGCCTCGACCCCGTCCTCCTCGAGCTGCCGACCGGCCCGGTACCGTCCGGCGAGGGCCCCGACGGGCAGGAGCCGACCCAGGACGCCGGCCCGACCGAGCCGGCGGACGAGGAGAGCACCGGCACCCCGGACGACGATGCGACGACCGACCCCCCGCCGTCGGGCACGGCGCCCGACGACGACGCCACCGAGGGTGACGACGAGGAACGTGACGACCCGGTCCTGACCGCGGCGCAACTCCCCGCGTTCGTCCAGCTGCTCGTGGACGCCAGCGCCCAGCGGGACGTCGTCGCCCTGTCCTACGGGGACGCCGACGCCATCACCATGGCCCGGGCGGACGACAGCACGCTGATCGATGCGGCCACCGACCGGACCGCCGCGCTGCTCGCCGAACGGGAGGTGACCGTCCTCGACGACGTGATCTGGCCGGCGGCCACCGACGAGTCGACCCTCACCGCGATCGCCCGGTCCGGGTCGGCGACGGTCGTGCTCCCCGCCGACGAGGTGCCGACCACCGGGGACCTGACCTACACGCCGTCGGGCCGGACCGAGATCACCACTGTGGGCGGGGACGTCGAGGCGGTGCTCTGGGACGGACCGCTCTCCGACACCCTCACCGACCCGGACCTGACCACGGCGGAGGCGCAGCAGTCCTTCCTCGCGCAGACCGCCGTGATCACGCGGGAACGTCCGAACGACCCGCGTGGGCTCATGGCCGCAATGCCGCGCGATCTCGGCACCGACCCGTCCGAGATGGAGCGCCTCGGCACCATCCTCGACTCGCTCGCGGAGGCGCCCTGGCTCGAGGTCACCAGCCTGCGCAGCCTGCTCGGCCGCTCCGTCGGCACGGAGGGCCGGTCGTACGAGCCGGCCCCACCCGACGGTGACCGTCTGACCACCGCGGAGCTCGCCCGGCTGGGCGAGACCTGGACGGAACTCGACGCCTTCAACCACGTCCTCGCCGAACCGGGCGCCCTCACGAACGGGCCTGCCGTCGCCCTGCTGAGCACGCCCTCGGCCGCGCTCATCGAGGTGCCGAGGGTCCGCACCACGCTCGCCGACGGCGCAGCGGACGCCGTCGCCGAGCTGCGCTCGATGATCACGGTCCAGGCCGGGAGCAGCGTGCTGCTCATCTCGGACGCGAGCGAGGTGCCGATCACGATCGACAACGCGCTCGACGCGGACGCGGACGTCGTGATCCAGCTCGACCCGAACGACCCGCGCCTGCAGGCCGACGAGGTGGTGCCGGCGACCATCCCGGCGAACGGCACCACCACGGTGCGGATCCCGGTGACGGCGGTCGCGAACGGGGACGTCACCGTGGTGGTCCTTGTGCTGCCCGAGGCGGGTGGCACACCCGTGGCCGAGCCATCGTCGTTCGACGTCCGGGTCCGCGCGGACTGGGAGAGCACGGGACTGACGGCAGCCGTCGTCGTGCTCGGAGTCGCGTTCGTGTTCGGCCTGTTCCGCACCATCCGCCGGGGCGGGCGGCGGTACCCACCGGAGGCCGCGGCCGCACTCGCCGAGGCCGACACCCCATCACCCACAGACACCGAGGACCCCCGATGAGCGAACCGCGCGGAGGACTGGCCGGTTCGGCAGCGCTGATGTTCTCCGGGACGCTCGTCTCCCGGATCCTCGGCCTGATCCGCAACGCCCTACTGGTGGCGGCGATCTTCTCGGCCGGCGGTGCCGCGGACGCGTTCTCGGTGGCGAACAAGCTTCCGAACATCATCTACATGCTGCTCGCCGGCGGGATCCTGAACGCCGTCCTGGTGCCACAGATCGTTCGGGCGATGCGCCGCAAGGACGGCGGCCAGGAGTACGTGAACCGGCTACTCACCCTCGCCGGGGCGTTCCTGCTCCTTGTGACGGTGGCGCTGACCCTCGCCTCCAGCCTGCTGGTCACCCTGTACGCGGCACAGTTCCAGAACGGGCCCTGGGGAGCGCTGTCGGTCTCGTTCGCGTTCTGGTGCATCCCTCAGCTCTTCTTCTACGGGATGTACGCGCTGCTCGGTCAGGTCCTGAACGCCCGCTCGGTGTTCGGCCCGTACATGTGGGCCCCGGCGGCGAACAACGTCATCGCGATCGCCGGGCTCGTGACCTACCTGATCATCTTCGGCGGCTTCGACGAGGCCAACCCGCCCCCGGTCGAGGCCTGGGACGCCGGCCGGATCGCGCTCCTCGCGGGGAGCGCGACGCTCGGCGTCGCGGTGCAGGCACTCGTCCTGATCATCCCGCTGGCCCGCAGCGGCTTCCGGTTCCGCCCGGTCTGGGGTCTGCGCAACACGGGCCTGGCCACCGCCGGCCGCGTGGCGACATGGGCGTTCGCCGCACTCGCCGTGGGCCAGGTCGGGTATCTGGCCGTGTCCAACCTGGCGGCGTCGGCAGGTGTCGCAAGCGACAACGACCTCGGCGTGGCCGGGAACGCCGCCTACGACAACGCGTTCCTGATCTTCATGCTGCCGCAGTCGCTGATCACCGTGTCCCTGGTGACGGCGATGTTCACCCGACTGTCGGAGCAGGCCGCGTCCGCCGACACCCGCGCGGTCCGGGACAGCCTGTCCTTCGGGCTGCGGACCCTGGCCGTGTTCACGGTCTTCGCGGCGGCGGCACTGATGGTGCTGGCCATCCCGGTCACGCAGGTGATCCAGTTCGACACCGCCTCGTTCCCGGCGTACCGGGCCGTCGGCGGCGTGCTCGTCGCGATGCTCGCCGGCCTGCCGGCGATCGCGATCTGGACGATGGCCCAGCGGGTCTACTTCGCGTTCGAGGACACGAAGTCGCTGTTCGGCATCCAGGTTCCGATGGCGGTGATCCTCATCGTCGGCAGCGTGCTCAGCTACTTCCTGCTCGACGTGCAGTGGTGGGTCGCCGGTGCCGGTGCGGCCACGACCGTCGCGAACACCGTCGGCGCCCTGGTCGCCTACCTGGCACTGCGCCGGCGGCTCCCGAGCCTCGACGGCAGCCGGGTCTTCCTGACCCACCTGCGGGTGTTCATGGCCGCCGTGCCCGCCGCCCTGATCGGGTGGGGTCTGCTGCACCTGTGGGGCGTCGAGACGGGGTTCGCCGGGGCGCTGCTGCGGGTGCTCGTGCTCGGTGCGCTGATGCTGGCGATCTACCTGATCCTGCTGCGCCGGCTGCGGGTGGGAGAGCTCGATGCCCTGATGCGCAGGGTGTCCACGATGGCGGCCCCCGCAACCCGGCCACTCGCCGCGCTGGCCGCGCGCGTCCCGATACCCGCGCCGTTGCGTACCATGTGGGGAAAGATCAGCGGAGTTCCACAGCGTATCGGAGGCGCCCCCGTGAATCGAGGCACCGCCACGGACCTGGTGGTCGGATCAACCATCGCGGACCGGTACGTCCTGCTCGCGCGGCTCGCGGCCCCCCTGGCACAGAGCAGTTACTGGACCGCACGGGACGAGATCCTGCAGCGCGAGGTCCGGATCGTCACCCTCGGCGGGCCCCATCGCGAGGAGGCGCTCGACGCCGCCCGCCGCGCCGCGCTGGTCGGGGACGAACGCCTGGCCCGAATCCTGCGCGTGGGAACCTCCGACGGTCTGGGCTACCTCGTCACCGAGTTGTCGGACTCCCCGTCCCTCGCCGATCTCGTCCGCTCCGGTCCGCTGCCCGCGGCCGCGGCGCGCGCCATGGTCGGAGAGGCCGCCGGAGCCGTGGAGGCCGCCCGCAAGCGCGGCGTCCACCACCTGCACCTGCGACCGGCTTCACTGTTGGTCGGCGAGCGCGGCGTGGTGCTCACCGGTCTCGCCGTGGACGCGGCCCAGCTCGGCATCGACGGCGGCGACGCGCGCGCGGCGGCACGCACGGACAGCGTCGACCTCGTCGCCCTGCTGTACACGGCGCTGACCGGTACCTGGCCGGGCGAACCCGCTCGTGCCGGCGGGCTGCCACTCGCGCCGCGCCACGGCGGTGCGCCGGTGCCGCCCGGAGACGTGGTCGAGGGCATCCCGCACGACCTCGACACGCTGTGCTCCGTCACGTTCGGTCCGCACGAGGACGGCCCGTACACCCCGGGCGAGCTGGTCCGTGACCTCGCGCCGTGGGACGACCTCGACCCGAGCGTGCTCGCGGCGGCTCGAACCGCGGACGACGGCGGAACTTCCGTGCCGCCGTCGGGCGTGGGTCATGGAGCCGCGCCGCAGGGCGCGGGACCGGATCGGTCATCGTCGGCCGGGGTGGCTGGTGCGGCCGCCGTGGCCGGCGCCGCGGGTGCGGCTGCCGCCGCTGGTGCCGGCTCCGCGGCTGCCGCTGGCTCCACGGCCACCGGAGCGGCCGGGGCCGATTCCGGCGCCGCAACTGGCGCGGGGGCGACGGTCGGATCCGGGACCACCGCGCGCTACGCAACCGGGGCCGACGCCGGGCCGACCGACGCCGCCTTTCCGGTGCCCGACGGGGACCCTGGAAACGTCGGCCCGCCGGACGCGACCACCCAGCTGTCCCCGGTGCGTGGACCCGTGGACCCGAGTACGTGGACCTTGAAGCCGCCGCCCGAGCCTGGCCGGCAGCGACCCTTCGACGATGTGGTGCGAGTGGACGAGCAGAACCCGGACCGTACCCAGATCATCGACAGCTACCACGCCCGTCATGAGCACGCGGGCGGCAGCCCGACGGGGCCGGTGTCGCAGGGGTCGCTGTGGCAGCGTCTCGGCGCCAAGGGCCGTGCCCTCGTCGGTGCGGTCACCGGAGCGCTCGCGGGCGTCGGAGCAGGCGCGGGCACCCGCGCTGCCGAGACCGGAGCCGAAGCCGCCGGCGCGTCCGGCATCGCGGGCGCCACGACGGCGTTCGACGGCGGGCCGGCCGCCATCGACGGCGCTCCCACCATCGGGGCCGGACCGCGCCCTGCCCCGGCTCCCGTGCAGGCGGGCTGGGACCTGCCCGCCGGACCCGAGGGCGGTGCCGACGTCGATGCGACTCAGGCCGGGATCGACGACGCACCACTCGCTCCTGCGATCGGCGCCGGACCGCTGCCAACCCTCGGCGCGCCGTTGGCGGGCTGGGACCTGCCCCACGATGGCACCGACGACGACCTCGACGGTGCCTCGGACGCTGACCGGTCCCGCTCCGCCGTCGGCGCCGGGGCCGTGGCCGCCGTCGCCGGTTCGCAACGGGCCATCGGTGCCCTGAAGGAGAACGCGCGAGCGGTCGGAGACCGGTTCCGACGTCCCGAGGCCCACGAGGACGCCGACGACGAGCCGAGCGAGCCCCGCCCACGATTCAATCCGACCCCGATCGTCATCGTGCTGATGATCGCCCTCGTCATTCTCGCGGGGGTCCTCGCCTTCAACTCGCTCAACGAGGCACGCACGTCCTACGCACCTTCGACCGACCCGACGGCGACGGTGCCGGCCGACGGCACCGACCCCGCCGCGACGACGGAGCCGGCCCCGGAACCGACCACGCCAGCACCACCGGTCGTCGCCACGTTCGTCTCGGCGCAGTCGCTCGACCCGGCCTCCGGTGTCGGCGACAACGAGGACACGGCCGGCCGGGCGATCGACGGCAACCCGGAGACCACCTGGAACTCGCTCCGGTACAACAACCCGAACTACGGGATCAAGGACGGCCTCGGGTTCGCCGTCGAGCTCGAGGCGCCCACGCTGATCACGACCGTCACCCTCGACGTGCACGGCAGCGGCGGCATCGTGCAGATCCGCAACACCGACCCGAGCGCACCCAACGGCGGCGAGGTCCTCGCCGAGGGCCCGATGGGACCGAACACGACGTACACCCTGTCCACACCCACCGAGCTCAGCTCGATCGTCCTGTGGTTCCCTGAACTGCCGGTCGCGGAGTCCGACGGCCGGAACCGGATCGAACTCGCGGAGATCACGGTCGGCTGAGCCGCTCGAAGGAACAATGCCGGGGCGGCCGTGGTTCACCTGAACAGCACCCACCACCCACCGAAGGACCGAGCATGACCGAAGCCACGCCCACCGTCCACGACGTCGTCATCATCGGCTCCGGGCCGTCCGGCTACACCGCGGCCGTCTACGCGGCCCGCGCCGGCCTCGCCCCGATCGTGTTCGCCGGGTCGGTGACCGCGGGCGGTGCGCTGATGAACACCACGGACGTCGAGAACTTCCCCGGATTCCCCACCGGCGTGCTCGGGCCGGAGCTCATGGAGAAGATGCAGGAGCAGGCCGAACGCTTCGGCGCGGACGTGCGCTACGAGGACGTGACCTCGGTGCGGCTCGCCGGTGACATCAAGACGGTCACCACAGAGGAGGGCGAGGACGTCCTGGCCCGTGCGGTGATCCTGGCCACCGGATCGGCGTACAAGGAGATGGGCCTGCCCGAGGAGAAGCAGTTCTCCGGTCGCGGTGTCTCCTGGTGTGCCACCTGCGACGGCTTCTTCTTCAAGGATCAGGACATCCTCGTGGTCGGCGGCGGCGACTCCGCGATGGAGGAGGCACTGTTCCTGACCCGGTTCGGCAGGACGGTCACCGTGGTGCACCGCCGCGACGAACTCCGCGCCTCGAAGATCATGGCCGAGCGGGCCCTGAACGATCCGAAGATCACCTTCGCGTGGAACAGCGAGATCGTGGCCATCCACGGCGACGCCAAGGTCAGCGGGGCCACCCTGCGCGACACCGTGACCGGTGCGACGCGCGAGGTCGGCGCCAGCGGCATCTTCGTGGCGATCGGGCACCTGCCCCGCACGGAGCTGCTCGCCGGGCAGATCGATCTGAACAGCGAGGGCTACGTCGACGTCGAGCACCCGAGCACCCGCACGAACCTGCCGGGCGTCTTCGCGGCGGGTGACGTCGTCGACCACCACTACCGCCAGGCCATCACGGCAGCCGGTACCGGCTGCGCCGCGGCCCTGGACGCCGAGCGCTACCTGGCCGCGTTGGATGCGACGAACTCCGGGGACCCCGTCGGTGCGTTAGCCGCGGCCCTGGCCGAATGACCATCCCCATTCCCACACTCGAGATCCGAGGACACGCATGAGCAACAACGTCACCCACGCCACCGACGACTCGTTCGGCCAGGACGTACTGCAGGCCGACCAGCCGGTGATCGTCGACTTCTGGGCCAGTTGGTGCCCGCCCTGCCTCCAGTTCGCACCGATCCTCGAGGAGATCGCGGACGAGTACGCCGGCAAGATCAAGGTCGTCAAGGTGGACGTGGACGCCAACCCCGACGTGGCCCGGGACTACAACGTGGTCTCGATCCCCACGATCAACGTCTACACCGGCGGTGAGCTGTCCAAGTCCCTGGTGGGCTCGCGCCCGAAGAAGAAGTTCCTCGACGAGATCTCCGAGTACATCGCCTGACGGGCCGGGCGCTGGCGCCCGCCGAGCCGTTAGCACTCCGACCCCCCGAGACGTGAAACACTCGGGGGGTCGGTCGTTTCCGGACCGGCGACCCATTTTCCGGAAGGCAACAGCAATGAACGAACGCAGCCAGCAGGCACCCGTCGAGCCGACGACCACCGTCGCCGCCGCCGCCGCTGCTGCTGCTGCCGTCGCCCCCGCAGCCGGACCCGCGGCCGCGGCCATCCGCGGCGCCACACCCGCCCGCGGCACTCGCCTGGACCCGTGGCTCGGCAACTACGCCGACCGGACCCACGGCATGAAGGCCTCGGAGATCCGGGCCCTGTTCGCCGTCGCGAACCGCCCCGAGGTGGTCTCCCTTGCCGGTGGCATGCCGTTCCTGGCCGGACTGCCGCTGGACAACATCGCCGACCTCACCCAGCGGCTCCTCACCGAGCGGGGCGCCGTCGCCCTGCAGTACGGCTCCGGTCAGGGCGAGGAGGCACTGCGTGAGCAGATCCTCGAGGTGATGTCCCTCGAGGGCATCAAGGCGCACTCCGACGACGTCGTGGTGACCACAGGCTCCCAGCAGGCACTGGATCTGGTGACGCGGATCTTTGTCGACCCGGGCGACGTGGTCGTCGCCGAGGCCCCGAGCTACGTGGGCGCGCTCGGCGTCTTCCGCGCCTACCAGGCGGATGTCGTGCATGTGGACATGGACGACGCGGGGCTCATCCCCGAGGCCCTGGAGGCCACCCTCACCCGGCTCGACGCGGAGGGGCGCCGGGTCAAGCTGCTGTACACGGTCCCGAACTTCCACAACCCCGCCGGGGTCACGCTCTCCCTCGAACGACGCCCGCGGATCGTCGAGATCGCCAAGCGGCACGGCGTCCTGGTGCTCGAGGACAACCCGTACGGTCTCCTCGGCTTCGACGGCGACCCGTTGCCCGCACTGCACTCCTACGACCCCGAGGCGGTCGTCTACCTCGGCTCGTTCTCGAAGACGTTCGCCCCCGGGTACCGCGTGGGCTGGGCCGTGGCCCCGCACGCCGTGCGGGAACGCCTCGTGCTGGCCAGCGAGTCGGCGATCCTGTGCCCGTCGATGATGAGCCAGCTCTCGGTCTCCACCTACCTGAGCACCTGCGACTGGCGGGGGCAGGTCAAGTCCTTCCGGGAGGTCTACCGGGAACGTCGGGACGCCATGCTCGCCGCCCTGGCCGAGCACATGCCGGCCGCCACCTGGACGGTGCCCGCCGGCGGGTTCTACACCTGGGTCACGTTGCCCGCGGGCCTCGACGCGCAGGCGATGCTTCCGCGCGCCGTCACCGGCCTGGTCGCCTACGTGCCGGGCACGGCCTTCTACGCGGATGGTCAGGGTCAGGACCACATGCGGCTCTCGTTCTGCTATCCCACACCCGAACGCATCCAGGAGGGCGTCCGCCGCCTCGCGACCGTCGTCAACGACGAGTACGAACTGGTGCGGATGTTCGGGACCGGGGCCGCCACCCAGGTGGTCCGCGGGACCCAAGCCCCCTCCCCGAACCAGGCCTGAGGACGCAACACCATGGACGCCGCCGCACCCGACGCTGCCGGAGCACCCCTCGAACTGCTGATCCTCGCAGGGGGTCTGTCCCATGAACGGGACGTCTCGCTACGGTCCGGCCGTCGGGTGGCGGAGGCGCTTCGGGCGCTCGGGATGTCCGTCAGCGTTCGCGACGTCGACGCGGGACTGCTCGGCTACCTGGAGTCGGCGCGGCCGGACGTCGTGTGGCCGATCCTGCACGGTGCCACGGGCGAGGACGGCTCGATCCGGGACCTGCTCGAGCTCGTCGGCGTGCCCTATGTGGGTACCGACTCGGCCGGCTCCCGGATCGCTTGGAGCAAGCCTGTCTCGAAGACGCTGATGGCACGGGCCGGTGCGTACACCCCGGAGTTCGCGAGCCTGCCCCAGTCGCTGTTCCGGGAGGTCGGCGCACAGGCTGTTCTCGACATCGTGCTCCAGCAGCTCGCGCTCCCGCTGGTGGTCAAGCCGGCCAAGGGGGGCTCCGCGCTTGGCGTGTCCGTGGTGACCGACGCCATGGAGCTGCCGCGGGCGATGGTCACCTGCTTCTCCTACGGGGAGAACGCCCTGCTCGAGCGGGTGATCGTCGGTACCGAGCTGGCGGTGTCCGTCGTCGATGTGGGTGATGGTCCCGTCGCGTTGCCCGCGGTGGAGATCTCCACCGAGGGTGCCTACGACTACGACGCCCGGTACAACCCTGGCCGGACCGAGTACTTCGCGCCGGCGCGGCTGACCCCGGAGGCCGCGCGCGCGGCGGCCGACCTCGCGGTCCTGGCCCATCGCACCCTTGGCCTGAGCCACCTCTCCCGGACGGACATGATCGTCGACGCCGACGGCGTGCCGTGGTTCCTGGAGGTGAACGTCGCCCCAGGTATGACCGAGACCTCGTTGCTCCCGCAGGCGGCCCAGGCCGGCACCCAGCCGCTGGGTGACCTGTACCGGAGCATCGTGGCCGCGGCCCGGGTCACCCAGCGGGACTGACGGCGAGGCGGTCAGCCCCGCAGCCTCAGTCTGCAGTCGGCTGGAGGACGCCCGGATCGTCGGGGGTGAGCGCGTTCAGGATGCGATTGAGGTCTTGAACGCTTGCAAACTCGATATTGATCCGGCCTTTACGCTGACCGAGGTTCACCTTGACCTTCGTGTCCAGCCGGTCCGAGAGCCGGCTCGCGAGGTTGTCGAGGGCCTCGCTGTGCTCGCCCGCCCGCGGTCGACGGCGCATCTCCGGTTGAGTCGGATCGTCGCCGAGCGTGACGATCTCCTCGGTCGCCCGGACACTTAGCCCTTCGGCCACGATCCGTTGCGCGAGCCGCTCCATCGCACCACCGTCGGGCAGCCCGAGCAGGGCGCGAGCATGGCCCGCGGACAGGACCCCGGCCGCGACCCGTCGCTGCACCAGCGGCGGCAGCTTGAGCAGCCGAAGGGTGTTGGAGATCTGCGGCCGCGACCGGGCAATCTTGGTTGCCAGCTGATCGTGCGTGCAGCCGAAGTCGTCCAGGAGCTGCTGGTACGCGGCCGCCTCCTCCAGCGGGTTCAGTTGTGCCCGGTGCAGGTTCTCCAGGAGCGCATCCCGGAGCATGTCGTCCTGGGCGGTGTCCCGGATGATGGCGGGAACCGTGTCATTGCCGGCGAGCCGGGATGCGCGCCACCGGCGCTCACCCATGATGAGCTCGTAGGTGGGGCGCCCTTCGACGTCGTAGCCCGAGGGGCGCACGACGACCGGCTGCAGGACGCCGACCTCACGGATGGAGCCCGAGAGTTCCTCGAGCTCGTCCTCATCGAACACCTGACGGGGCTGACTCGCGTTCGGCCGGATCGCATCCAGCGGGAGTTCGGCGAACCTCGCCCCGGGGACCGGCTGCAGGTCACCATCATCGAAGGCAGGTTGGGGCGCCGGGGCCTCGGTGGCCCGGTCAGCTCCTTCTGAGGTCTTGCCCACCGGGCCTGTGACCGGCTCGGACGAGTCCACCGGGCGTTCGTCCGTGCCGAGGGAGGACTCGAGCTCCGATGCGGACCCGGCGGCCTCGGAGTCGACCGAGTCGGAGACCGACGCGACGGGTGGGTCGTTCGGGCTCGGGGCCGCCGGGGACTGCGGACTCGTCGTCGGATCCACAACGGGCTCGGGTGGCGTCGCAACGGCCGTGGCCGCGCCGCGGGAGTCCGGGAAGAACACATCGACCGGGCGGCCTGGGCCGCCGCTGCCCGAGGGGGGTGCGGTCGGGATCAGCGCTCCGAGCCCTCGGCCAAGCCCTCGTCGACGCTCGCTCATCGGTTCGCTCCTTCTACCTCGGGCGCCTCGGTGGACGCTTCGCCGGCTCCCTGGTCCACGGACGGTTCCGCGGTGGACGCCTCGCCGGACGCCTGACCAAGAGGCTGCTCCGGGGGCAGCGCCCCTCGCTTCGCGATCTCCCGAGCTGCCTCGAGGTAGGCGAGCGCACCGGAGGAGCCCGCGTCATAGGTCAGGACGGTCTGCCCGTAGCTGGGCGCCTCCGAGATGCGGACCGACCGCGGGATGGAGGTGTGGAGGGTCTGGTCCGGGAAGTGCTCGCGGACCTCTTCGGCCACCTGGTGGGCCAGGTTCGTGCGACCGTCGAACATCGTCAACAGGATCGTGGACACGTGCAGTGCGGGGTTCAGGTGGGCCCGAATGAGGTTGATGTTGTTCAGGAGTTGGCTGAGGCCCTCCAGTGCGTAGTACTCGCACTGGATCGGGATCAACACCTCGCGTGCCGTGACGAACGCGTTGACGGTGAGCAATCCGAGGCTGGGCGGGCAATCCACAAAGACGTAGTCGATCCGTGGTTGACCCTTTCGTGACCGTTCCTTGAGATAAGTGGCCAGCGCGTTGCGGAGGCGGTTCTCCCTCGCCACGACCGAGACCAGTTCGATCTCCGCACCGGAGAGGTCGATCGTAGCCGGGACGCAGTACAGGCCCGGGATCGCCTCGCTCTCCTGAATGACCTCGGAGATCGGCACGTCGTTGATGAGGACGTCGTACGTCGAGGGGATACCGCTGTGGTGTTCGATTCCAAGCGCCGTGGACGCGTTTCCTTGAGGATCATTATCAATAACGAGCACCTTCAGGCCGGCCTTCGCGAGCGCCGCGGCCAGGTTCACGGTCGTCGTGGTCTTCCCGACGCCACCCTTCTGGTTCGCCACGGTGAAGACTCGGGTCTGCCACGGCGGAGGGAACCTCCGGCCTGCCAGTTCGATCCGCCGGCGTGCGTCAAGCGCAAGCTCGGCCGCGAGAGGAGTCGTCTCGTCCATGACCGGAATTGCCGACATCAGCTCGAGTCGGCGCTCCTCCTCGGGCGAGAGCGGTGATGTGACATCCGTGGGTGTCTGACCGACGACACCGGTGTCTTCCTGGTCCACGTGGAGCGTCCATTCGAGGGGGATTGGCGTACCGTCCCAGCCTAAGCGTGATCCGGTGTCGCTCAGACCATCCACACCCGCGCGTCGTGTACGCATCGTCACGTGTCGGTGCCGGGCCCGGGGATTCGTTCCACGTGAAACGGGACGAACCCGGCAGGCAGGAACTCAGGACCGGTCGGCCTTCGCTGCGGCCCGGCCGGTCTGCGGAAACCGTCGCTGCCAGAGATCCGACGGGGGTGTCCGCGGCGCGCGAACTCAGTACATGCGGCGACGTGACGCTGTGCGGCGAGGGCGATGGAACGAGCACCGCACGTTGTGCGCTCTCGCTGATCCCCAGCAAGGGAGGACACGTCGTTCCACGTGGAACAAGGTCATGGATGCGCCCTCAGAGCCCTGGCATGGGTGCAGCTCACAGCATCCGGCCGAGCACCAGCACCAGCAGGTGCATCAACGGCCCGACATGCCAATGCCACCACGGAGGCCCCGTCCACCAGCTGGCGTGGGCGACCGCCACAAGCGGCCACACGCGTGAGGAACACGCATTCAACGCGACGGGTCACCGATCTTGGGCCGGCCTCCTGGAGGGAGCGAACGTTTCACGTGAAACCCGTCCGAGAAGATCGCGCAATTCGGTGCCCAATGCAAGAGAGAGCCGGAATTTGTGATCCCGGTCGAGGGCCTTACCTCACGCCGTGGCTATCTTGGGCACGGCCCAGGGACACGGTGGCGGACCCAGCAACGGGACCTGTCAACAAGTCTCGCGGCGTTCCACGTGAAACTGTGCTGCCCGACGCCGGTCGAACCACCAGGCGACCTCCGACCGCACACACGGCAATCTCATCGAGCGCCCTTACCGAGGGACGGGCCTGAGCTACCGACGCAGCAGTGGCCTCGACCCACACGACGCCGCGATCAGCGGCGGAGGGACTGCGCGCCGCGGAAGCCAAGGATCCGCAGCGAGACCCCTCGCTGCGCCACCTGACTAAGAACGCAACGCACCCGGGGAAGTCCGTTTCACGTGAAACGGAGCGGCTGTTTCACGGGTACATCTCGAACGAGGACAAGCGCCCTGCCGGGTTCCGTTTCACGTGAGAAGGAGCGGCTGACTCACGAGTACATCTCGACGGAAAACGGGCCGCTGCCAGATTCCGTTTCACGTGAAACGGAGCGTTGTTCAAGTAGCGCACTTCAAAGGGAGACCAGGGGCCCAGCCGGAGATCTGTTTCACGTGAAACAGAGCCCCCCACGTGGTCCCCGTCCAGACGCGGAATTGGACTTGGGCGCAAGCCGGCGACCTGCCCGACGACGCCACAGCGCCGTAGCGCCCGACGTCTGCCGCTCAGTCACCTCGCAGATCGAACCAAGATGCACCTTCCAGGCGAGGGGCGTGCGCCAGTCCCACCGAGAGCTCCGTGTCGAGACAGTTCCGCCAACCCACACACCGCGCCGGCATCACCCCCGAGACGGTGCCCCGCGGGACAGCGACCGTCGATCTGGATCGGGCCGACCACGGAGCCGCCCGGGACCGTTTCACATGAAACAGATCCCTTGGCCACGCCGTTCCGATCCGGGGGCACAATCAGCAGTCCACGTTGCAGGGGGCCACGGTCGTGGCACCCCACGAATCGAACTGCGGCGAGCGAACCTCCAGTCGGCTCCAGCAGCCACCGGGGACGAGTGGATGACCTTCGCCCTCAGCGAGATCCGTCTCACGAGACATCGTGCCGACGAGAGCGATCGCGCCGTTCGATCAGATCCGGGCGGAAGGATGACGTGACACGAACCCGAGCGAAGGCTTCGCGGTCAAGACGTCCTTCGGACCGTTCCACGTGAAACGTGTCCAGGCGAAACACCATCCAGTCAGCACGCACCTCTGCACAGGGCCCGACTCCCGCCCCGCCACAAGGCCTCACGCACCGGCGTGACAGTCGAACATCTCTACCTGAACGCCACACGCGCTTCGCACATCGTCGCCGGACCCGCAGCCAGCGCAGTACCTGGAGTCACGATCCGAGGCCAGACCCAATGTCGGCAGAGCAACGACTGGCGTTCACACCGTCCGACGCTGCCCACACGCAGCGCTCGCGACACCCAGCCGTTCCACGTGAAACTGCACGAGTATGGCGCACCGCTTCGATGCCCAGGCGCCGGCCCCGCGACACGTGCACTCGCACCGACTCGAGACCCGTGCTCGGAGCGAGCCTCGGCCACCAGACCGACGGCGCGGCTCCTGGCTCATCAACGGTCTGCGGATCCGGGCGACCTTCAACATCGTTTCACGTGAAACTGCCAGCCAGGGAGCGGTGGCGTGGTAGTTCCGAACGGAACCGCAAAGCACCGCTGAATCCGCAGGCGCGCTGACCCCGTGCAGAACTCAGTAGGTCGCAGCGGAGGCCCCGACGCGGGCCGCGTCAGAACGTGCTGACACCATGCACGGTTCCACTGAACGGTGACCTCACGCGCGGGCTCCTCATTCACCCGCCACGGTGCGTAGAACGCGGGGCCATAGCTGTTCCATGTGAAACTCCCAGCCGGAATCAGACCCAACGGCTCTCACCACTCAGAAATGCAGGCGGCATCGCAGACCAGGAGGAGTACGGCGACGACGACCACACGTTCCACGCCGCCCTGAACCCACCAGTCAGCGGTCGATCAGCGGCACGTGCAGATGTGCCGCACCCGCGTACGAACACACCGCAGCGGGCCCACCACCCGAAACGTGTCCCGCTCGACGCTCTGTTCAACGCCCTACTCGGGCAGACAACGAACCAGCCAGGGTAGAACGTACGTTCTACGTCCTACTTCCGAACTTCAACAACCATGGTCGACTCACCATCGCCGAGAAGATCGACGTCATGCACCGAGAAGGACTTCGCGCCGAGCTCTCGCAGCACAGGGGCCGCCTCAGCGAGCTCCTCCTGCGCGCGCCGGCCCTTCTGCGCGAGCAATACCCCGCCGCGTTCCACCAGAGGCAACGTAAGCCGAGCGAGCTTCCCGAGAGCAGCCACTGCACGTGCCGTCACTGCAGACACCTGGAGACGACCGTGCAGCTCCTCAGCGCGAACCTGATGAAGCGTCACGTTGTCGAGATCGAGCTCCTCCACGACCTCCGCCAGCCATGCGATCCGGCGTTCCATCGGCTCGATCAGGTGCACGTCGAGATCCGGGCGCATCAGTGCCAGGACGACTCCCGGCAGGCCCGCACCCGATCCCACATCGGCCAGTGACCCACTGGCCGGAAGGAAGCGTGCCACCGCCGCGGAGTTCACGACGTGCCGGGACCAGAGCCGTGGAACCTCACGTGGACCGATCAGCCCCCGCAGCTCACCCTCGTCTGCGAGCATCTCGGCGAACCGCGCCGCACCGGACCAGGCCAGACCGAGAACGGCGCGACTGGCAGCGTCATCGACGACCACGTCCGCTTCCTCGACAGGCTCGGCGCCGTCCGGTTCCGGACCGGACACGTGCCCGCTCAACCCGCAGCGGGAGCGCGAACCACAACGTGGCGCTTCGGCTCCACACCTTCGGAATCACTGATGAGCGAGGCCGCCGCGACGGCGTCGTGAACGACCTTCCGCTCGAAAGGGTTCATCGCGGGGAGCGAGACATCGGCACCTTCGGCACGTGCGCGGTCGATGGCCTCCTGTGCGATCGCAGTGAGCTCGTCCTTGCGGGCCTGCCGGTGGCCGGCCACATCGAGCATCAGTCGACTCCGCTCACCCGTCTTGGCCTGGACCGCCAACCTGGTCAGCTCCTGGAGCGCATCGAGAACCTCGCCCTCGTCGCCGATGAGCCGCTTCAGTGAGTTCGCGTCCGCCGAATCGGTGACGATCTCGACCGCGGCACGACCGTGGTCGACGTCGATGTCGATGTCGCCGTCCAGATCGGCGATGTCGAGGAGTTCCTCGAGGTAGTCGGCGGCGATCTCGCCTTCCTCCTCGAGTCGGTTGCTGGGGGCGACCTCGTCGGTGACGGGCTTCGCCTCGGCCACCGCGTCAGCAGGCGAGACCGCCGTCTCGACCTGGTTGGTGTCGTTCGTCATCATCGAACCTCTCGGGCTGTGGGGCGCGCTCGGCGCTACTTCTTGGGCTTGGTGGACTTCGACGACGGCGACGGAGCCGGCTCGGCCACGGGCTCCGGCTCGCTCTCCTGCTCACCTGCCCCGGCTGCCGAGACGGCGGCCGGGCGGCCGCCGGCCCGCTTGGAACGCGGGCTGTTCCGCTTCGGCTGCTGCCGCTGGCCACTGGTGCCGATGGTCAGAGTGTCGGTGCCTGCTTCGCCGGGGGCGGCAGCGCCGTCGTCCTCCAGCGTCTTGCCGCGCCGCTTGGCCTTACGGGCCTGCCGGTCCTTGTACGCCTTCTCGGCCTCGGAACCGGGTGCCGGCGAGTTCCTGATCACGAACCACTGCTGACCCATCGACCACAGGTTCGAGGTGGACCAGTAGACCAGCACACCGATCGGGAAGTTCACACCGGAGAAGGCGAACACCAGCGGCAGGATGTACATCAGCATCCGCTGCTGCCGCGCCATCGGGTTGTCGAGTGCGGACTGCGGCATGTTCTTCATCGTCAGCTGGCGCTGGGTGAACAGCGTCGTGGCCGACATGATGATGATCAACGCTGCCGTCACGAACTTCACGGCGAGATCGTCCGAGCCGAGGAACGTCGAGGACAGCGACGCCCCGAAGATCTCGGAGGACTCCGCCTGGGCGGCGAGATCCTGCGTCAGCGGACCGATGCTGTCACGTGCGTACGTACCGGTCGCCACCGCCTCCAGGGAGGCGAGCACACGGAACAACGCGAAGAAGATCGGCATCTGCGCCAGGATCGGCAGACAGGAGGCGAACGGCGACGTTCCGGCCTCCTTGTAGATGGCCATCATCTCCTGCTGCTGCGCCTGGCGGGACGCCGGGTCCGTCTTCCCCTTGTACTTCTTCTGCAGCTTCTGGATCTCCGGCTGCACGAGCTGCATGCCGCGGGAGGCCTTGATCTGGCGCACGAAAAGCGGGATCAGCAGGATTCGGATGACGACGACCAGCGCCACGATGGAGAGCAGCCAGGTCCAGCCACCCGCCGGATCCATCCCGAGCCAGGTCAACACGTCGTGCGCGCGGACCATGATCCACGCGACCGCAACCTTGATCGGCCACAGCAAACTGTCGAAGAAGCCCATGAACTACTAAATCTCCAATATCAGGCTCGCGGAGGCGAGCCCAGGCTGGCAGGTCTACCGACGAGGGTACGTGCTCGTCGGTCGGTGCTGCGGTGGGTGTGACCGTGATGGTCGCTGGATCGTCGGGCCGGTACGTGGTCCACGCCGCCGGCCGACCAGGGATTGCAGCGCAACACCCGCCAGATCGCGAGCCCAGTCCCCACGATCGGGCCACGCTTGGTCAGCGCATCGATAGCGTAGGCGGAGCAGCTCGGGTAGTAGCGGCAGGTGGGTGCGAACCAGGGCGACACGATCAACTGGTAGCCGCGGACAAGTCCCGTCAGCAACCATGTCAGCGGGTTCCAGACCCGTCGACGAACCGTCTCCGTGTCGGAGGGCTCCGCGCTGGATGGCTCCGGGGCCTCGCCGTGCGGCCGCGTCATCGCTTCACCTCCACACGTGCGCTCCTGTCCAGACAACGCACCACGTCGCGTTCCAGTTCCGGATAGGTCGCGGCGGCAGCCGGCGGCAGCGCCCGCACCACCACCGAGCTCCCTGCCGGGAACGTCCCGAGGCAGGATGCGCTGATCGCGCGCAGGCGACGCTTCACCAGGTTCCGCTGAACCGCGCCGCCAACGGCCTTGGACACAACAAAACCCACCCGAGCCGGCTCGGCTCGGGTGGATCCTCGATAGTGCACCACGACTCGTGGCGTGCCGCTGCGGGCACCGAACCGGATCGCGTCGGCGAACTCGTCACCGTGACGCATCCGGTGCTGTGCCGGCAGCACCGTGCTCAGGCAGACAGCGCGCTGCGGCCCTTGCGGCGACGAGCCGCCAGGATCGAGCGACCAGCGCGGGTGCGCATACGCAGTCGGAAGCCGTGCACCTTGGCTCGGCGCCGGTTGTTCGGCTGGAAGGTCCGCTTGCTCACGGGAATGCTCCAAAAGATGTTGGGAAGGGCGCCATCACCGGGGAAGCAAGGCGCAGAACCGTTCGAACACGGGCCTCCGGGCAGGAGCACACGCGCGTCCACACGACTGATCCACGGTACGCGAGGCTGGGTTACCCGGTCAAACCCGCCGTAGAGGGCTTCCCCACATTCCCTGAACTGTGGCTCGCCCACCCACCGGGCGCGATCCGCGACGTGGCGCCACAGACGTGCAGGAGCCCGACGATCCGCGATCCACATTCCTGTGGACGACCGGTGGCACCGGCCGCGCTGCGGGGTTACGCTCGCACCTCCCGACGGTGACATCCATGCCTCACTGTCCGCAGGATC